>KI260551.1 GCA_000468055.1 Treponema lecithinolyticum ATCC 700332
CCGAAGCCCGCTCCCCGGCAGAGCACTCGCCTACCCTGTCTGCTGCCGACAAAGAAAAGTTGCGTATGGCACGCATAAACGCCAACTACGAGCATGATAAAGCCGCCCTTGCAAAAAGTGATCCGCTTTTTGCAAAAAACCAGTTTTGGGACGTAGGACATGCGGAAGAGGATGGAGAAAAACTTGATGAAGAGCAAGTCAAAAAAGATACCGCATGGTTCGAAAACAGCTTAAACGATGAGATAAAAAATAGACTCGGAGTGCATGGATGAGTGGTAAAGACAATATGGATAAGCAGTATACGTATACAGAACTCTTGAAAGCCGCTGATTCTTTTATAAAGAAAATCGACAACTTTATCGGAAAAGCCATAAATTTTGCAAAATCGCACAACCGAAAGAATTATCTAAAATTACAGATAGATTCGGAAAGCCCCAAAAAAGAAGCCGAGTTTATGGAATATCAAACACCTGATCAGATAGTATACAAAAGCTGGGAGTATAACAGAGAACACAGCCTTGATACGGTAATACTAAACGAATTTAACCGCACAAACGATACTGATATTGAACAAGTGAAAATCAGTTACGGACCTGCAGCGGACGAATACGCTAGGCAAAACCATGCACTTGCCCTTGTTGTTGCAAACACTATATATTTTAGAAACGGAGCATATAAACCGGAAACGGAAGAAGGAAGAAAGTTACTTGCACATGAATTAACTCATATTGCCCAAAACAAAAACACAGAAGCGTATCGGAACTCAACTGTAGAAGAAAAAGAGGCGGAAGCGGAAGCAAAAGAAGTACAACAAGAATATAACCCTGACCCGGAAATTGTAATCAAAATAAAAGGAAAATACAAAAGAATAAGAAAATCCAAGATCAAACGAGAAATAAGCGCACTTGCAGAAATGGAAGTTGAAAAGATACAAAATGAATATGCGATGATTTCAAATGAAAAAAAGAAATTGGATTATTTAATAAACCTGGAAACAAGATTAAAACGAGGTGAAATAAAATGGCTGCAATAAGCAGATATAAGGCCGAACAATATGTAACCAAGATATTCAAAGAGTATCTTGGTGCATTAAAAGAAGCAAAACGGAATAAAAAGAAACTGCTTCCTGAAGCCAACATTCTTTTTGAGGGCATGGATGAGTTTGCAGGTTTTATAAACTCAAACAACTTACAACAGAAAGTATACAACAGGCTCAATCTTGAAGGAATTAAAGAACTGTTCAATGAGGCTAAACTGCTTGCATTGTATTATGACTTGGAAAGTTTTACTTCTGTCAAAGATTGCCAAATTGATACTGATACACCAAATGATTTTCAAGGTTGGATTGTTAGATTATCATCTAATGGGCAAGTCGAATCAATTGAATATAAAAACGGAAATGATGTTCTTGAAATCTTTCCGGACGGCAAAGAAGAATATCATAAATATCCGGGAAATGGTAGTAGAGCCGGATTTTTAGCAAGGTATGCAGGACTACCGGTTCTTGCAGACGGTACAAGCACAGAGATGGAGAATGTACTTTGTAATGCAGGGTATAAGTATGATATAGATGCAAAAAAATGGATTGCAGAAAAAAATGCGGAAGCGGAATTTGACTGTTATGGAAATAAAATAGAAAAGATTCCAGAACCGAAAGACGAAATCAAAAAAGAAATATATGAAAAATATTACACGATTTACAAGAAATGGAGCAAGCTGATAACAGGAATAAATGGAAACATTATTGAACTTGACAACGGGAAGGGTAAAATCATTACAACAGTTCCTTATTACAGTCAAAGAGACAATGCAACGGAAGATCCACCTGTTAGAGCGGGCTATATGTGTCAAATTACATCTCTTGCAATGGTGCTAAAGACTAAAGGTATAAAACAAAAATATCCTCAGATGCAGTTTGAGGATGAATTATACAAAATAGCAAAAGAAAAAGGCTATGGAGGGGATAATCTCTGGGAAAAAACTGCAAAGTTATATGATGTAGTTATAAAAGAGGTTTCATCTGACTATACGGTAGCAGGAATAGACAATGGTTATGAAACAGAAGATGTAAAACAGGAAATTGACAAGGGAAATCCTGTGATTATGTCAATAAATTTTAAGAGCGGCGGACATATAATAGTTGTAGTAGGATATACGCAGTGCGGTTTTATAGTACACGATCCTTATGGCAATTTGAACAAGGGACGAGACGACAGCTATGGATTTGATAGTGACGGTGCCTATGTTGAATATCCATATAACAAATGGTCAATTGGCGAAAAATGGATAAGATATTTAAGCAAAAGAAAATAATATGAAGAAACAAATTATTATAGCACTAGTCTTAGCAATCTATACTATAAGCAAGTTAACCGGTCAAAGCTCTTTTTTTTCTATAGAAGATGTAACAGCTTATATTGAACGTTTTAAAAATAATGGACTTTGGCAAGAAGGTAGAAGCTCCGTGCTTATCGAAAGGAATAAACCAGAGACTGAATATGAATTAAATAAAATATGGGATAGAAGCATTTCAACTACATGGGCTGAAGGAGCAGCCGGAGCAGGAATTGGTGAATACGTAACCATAGAAGTTCGATTTCTTCCGAGCTTATTCTTTGAAGATATTTTATCGAATATCAAGATAGAAGGAAAATTGCAAATAAATAATGGGTTTTGTAGAAGTGAAAAACTGTTTAAAGATAACAACAGAGTAAAAAGGGCTTTGATAACTATTTATGCTGTTCCTCTTAGAGTTGCTCAGACAGGAACTTTTGCATTGAAACCCGGGCCAATGATATTAAAAGAATTTGAAATACATATAGACGATACAAACAAACTTCAAGTTTTCAACTTTGATACCGAAATACAATCTTTCACTGACGTTGAAGGAAGCGTAGATCTTTTTCTTCGCTTGACAATTTTAGAGATATATCCTGGAGAAAAATATAATGATACCTGTATCAGTGAACTGCATGCAACAGCAGAAATAGGTAACTGAATGATGAAGAAAAAAATGTATTGCTTAAGTATTTTTATTTTATGTATCTGTTTTTGCTGCAAGGCAAGTGACGATGTAAAAAAAACAGCCGATACGTTTTTACACGCAATGATTTCAGGAGATTATGTAAAAATGGCGTCTTTTATAAAAGATAAAGAAGGCATTAGATTATCCCCAATTCCATTTATCTATCCTGACTTTCAAAGGAAGTTTGTAAAGAATGAAATAGCAAATTGTGAAAGTGATACCGCACTGTATAATTGGTTTACAGATGATCCTGACAATCCTGATGAATTAACTATAAAAGATTTTATACAGAGAAATTATAGATGTGAAGCAGAAAGATTCTCCAAGGACTCCATTAATAAGTTTATTACTTCTACAGGATATGATGATTCAAGAAGGTATAACAATTTTTATGAAATTTATCCAAAATGCAAATTTGTAGAATATTATGCTTCCCCTAGCGGCACGTATGGAGAAATGGACTGGTTTTCAGTCTGTATAATTCTGCAGGCAATAGACGGTGACTATTATGTTGTTGCCGTAACTTGTAATTATCAGGGAATATAAAGAGCGGCGGATGTATAATAGTTGTAGTGATATGTACAGAACGAATTTTTCATCAACTAATAGTGAAAAAAGCAGTAGGTCAAAGTTTTTTGGAGAAAAACTCGGTATAGGACAAAAAAGAGCAGATATGATGCTGCAAGTTGCCGGCTATGATTATGACAGTACTGCAGGAATGAACATTCCAACAAAAGACAAAAAAAGACGCACTTTTACGGATTTTAATATATATGGAAATGAATTAAAAATAGACATTACCCCGGAACATAAAGGGGATAAAATTAAGGAAGAAGCCTTTAATAAGTTTCCGGAAATATATGCAGTCTTTGGAAGCAGAATCAGCGGAATGAACGGAACTATAATCGAGCTGGATGACGGAACAGGCAAAGTTCTTGGGAACGTACCGTATTTTCATCAAAGGGATAATACAACCGATGAAGGAACCGGAAAGAACAGAGTATACGGGGATGTAATGTGTCAATTGACATCTCTTGCAATGGTATTAGCCTCTAAAGGTATAAAGCCTACAGATCCTACAAAACAGTTGGAAGATGAACTGTACGAGATTGCTAAGAAAGAAGGGCGTAGCGGCGAAAAGTTGTGGACGCCTGTAAAAGCTACATACGAAAAAGTCATTCCCAAAATTACTGATATTTATGATGCTTCAACCGGTTTTAAATCTGAAGATGAAGATTTATCAAAAATAACTGAACAAATTGATATTGGAAATCCTGTTATAGTAGATATAAAATTTAATTCCGGTGGACATGTTGTTGTTTGTGTCGGTTATACAGCGAAGACTTTAATTTTTCATGATCCTTATGGAAATCTAGAAAAGGGTAAAAATAACCAATATGGATCGGATAAAAACGGTGCTTATGTTGAATATCCCAAGAATAAATATAGAATTGGGAAAAACTGGATACGATATTTAAGCGAAAAGGAAGATAAATAATGAAAAAGCTAATAGTTCTTGTATATAATATATTAATTTTATCCCTATTTGCTTATAGTTTTACAAAAGAGTCCGCTTCCGGATTTTGGGAATGGTTACAGAAAGATGTTTATTGGCAAGCAGGAAGAAGTTCGGTTCTAATAGAAAAAGGATATTCTGCTAGAGAATATGAATGGGAAAAAATACGGGATAAAAATTTAGCAACTGCATGGGTTGAAGGTGATAATAATGCCGGTATAGGTGCATGGATAATTATTCCTATAAATGGTGATTATCAATATTTAGGGTATGAACATGATATATTAAAAAAGAGAATAAACATTACTCTTAGAATTAATAACGGTTTCTGCAAAAATGAAATCGTTTTTAAGAATAATAATCGTGTAAAAAAAGCAAAAATAACAATATACGAAGTACCTTTATGTGCTTATGAAGATTTCAGGGGAACTCAAGCTATAGGAGAACCATGGATATCCTATGAAACGGAAATTGAATTAGAGGATAGAATGGACGAGCAGAAGTTCAATTTTATTTTCAATCCAAAAGCTCCATACAAGGAAGGAAGTCTTTATCTTTTTCTCAAACTTACCATTTTAGAAGTCTACCCCGGAGAAAAATATGATGATACTTGCATAAGTGAACTGCACGCAACCGCGGATGTTGTAAAAGAAAAGAAACCTGAAGTTACAAAGCGGAAGAAAAGTTTTTTTCGTAAGGACAAGGAATAAATGAAGGTACTTTCTCAATCAAACGGATAGTGAACCGATGAACCGCTCAATACAAAATGCCTTGTATGCATA
>KI260552.1 GCA_000468055.1 Treponema lecithinolyticum ATCC 700332
TTTTTGTTATGTTTTTTTACAACTTTAAGCTATGTTTATTCTCCATCTGTAGGTAATAAGGTTGCAGCATATTCCCCCGGTGTAAGTAAACCTTACACTGTACAAAGATTTTCCAGTTGGCTTTATGATACTTTTTTTTATTTTATATGGAATTTTTTTGATTATTTTTCTTTTAAACGCTTACCGTTTATTATTACAGTATCACTTATTGCGGCAATTAAGTTAAACAAACAAAAGTATACCATACATGCTTTTTATCTTGTGCTTCCATATTTTATAGTCACGGTAATGAGTTTTTCCCTCTTTTTTGCAGGTGTTGTACATATAACCGGAAAGATAAGCAGTATTATGATATTCAATTTGATATTGGCAATAAACATGCTTTTTATCTTTACTTACATTTTTCAAAGACTTTTCGTTTTGTTTTCCCGTTTTACTGAAAAATATAATTTAACTGAAAATATAAAAAAAATAACAGATGCGTCTATTCATGAATTGCATACCTATAGCACAAAACTGTATATAATTGTTCCTGCAGTCATTATGCTTTATATTGGTTTTATAGGTATATATAACCAGGGGCTACCTACAAGGCACGCATGGAAAGATGTCGTAAAAGGAACCGCTGCAAGATACAATATTGATGTTTTGGATATATATAACAAGCTTTCACAATCATCTGAAAAAGATGTAACATTAACAAGTATTGAAAATATTCCCGAAACCTTAGTTGTAGATAATTTTTGGTCTGTCGAAAAATATACAATGGTTCCTCAAACTATCGATATGTGTGTTGCGCCTTTTTTTAATAAAAAAAACATTAGGATTATATCTAAATAACTAAAGGAACTACTATGCCAAAAACGATAATAAAGGCCGAACATCTTTCAAAATATTACCGGCTGGGTGTTATAAATAATGGTACCCTCTTCCGCGATATTCAAACATGGCTTGCCTTAAAGCGCGGTAAAGCAGATCCTCATTCGAGAATCGATGAAAATAAATATAGCGGTACCGCTGACGGATTTTGGGCTCTAAAAGATTTAAACTTTGAAATTAAGCAAGGTGACAGAGTCGGTATAATCGGTGCAAACGGTGCCGGAAAATCGACACTGCTTAAAATATTGAGCAGAATAACCGCTCCTACCGAAGGCAAAGTTAAGGTAAAAGGCAGAGTGGCAAGTTTACTAGAGGTCGGAACCGGATTTCACGGTGAACTTACAGGCCGCGAAAACATCTATCTTAACGGCGCAATCCTCGGTATGAAGAAAAAGGAAGTAGACCGCAAGATAGATGAAATTATAAATTTCAGCGGAATCGAAAAACATATCGACACTCCCGTAAAGCGATATTCAAGCGGTATGTATGTTCGCCTTGCATTTGCAGTTGCCGCATATTTGGATTCAGAGATCCTTATTGCAGACGAAGTACTTGCCGTAGGAGATGCAGCTTTTCAAAAAAAAGCCCTCGGTAAAATGAACGAATTGAGTAGAAGTGAAGGAAGAACCGTTTTGTTTGTTAGCCATAACATGGCAGCAGTAAAAGGCTTATGTAGCCAAGGCATCGTTTTAAACCAAGGAATTATAAGTTATAAAGCTGATATTGATTCATGTATAAAACAATATTTAGGCCTTAATTCGGAATCAGCAACGGCATGTTGGAAGGGAAAAAGCGGAGATGAACATTTAGCTATTTTGGAAACAAAGATACTGGATAAATCCGGGCAAGTTGCACAGATATTACACAGAGGAAAACATTACACTTTAGAAATCATATATGAAGTATACAAAAAAAGACTTGATTATGTTTTTTGCCTTGCATTCCACAATGCCTCAGGAACATTATTACTTGAGAGTTCCGCAGTAGAGGCTCTTGCAGATAACCTAGATGATATCTGTAGCACAGGAGTGCACAAGTTAACAGTTTCTCTTGATTCAACTTTATTTGCACAAGGTGAATATCTTGTAAAATATGATTTTGCAATTAGGAGTATTAAAAATATAACTACCGATACTCCTACATTACGATTTTCCGTCGAAAATATTGAGTCTGCAACAAGAACAATTATCCCCCGCCGTTCAAACATTATTTCACCCGAGTGGCAGTGGAAATTTTCATAATTATTAAGAGGAAAAGCTATGACAGTCCTTACAAACAAAACCCTATTGATTACAGGTGGCACCGGCTCATTCGGTCATGCCGTACTTAATCGTTTTTTAAATTCTGATATTAAAGAAATAAGAATATTCAGCCGCGATGAAAAAAAACAGGATGACATGCGGCATAAATTACAAAATGAAAAATTAAAATTTTATATAGGAGATGTAAGAGATAGGAATTCTGTTGATTCTGCAATGCAAGGAGTTGACTTTGTTTTTTCTGCGGCAGCATTAAAGCAAGTGCCTTCGTGTGAGTTTTTCCCTATGCAAGCTGTCTACACCAATATTGAGGGAACAAACAATGTTTTGGAATCAGCAATTTTTTACGGTGTAAAAAATGTAGTTGTATTATCAACAGATAAAGCTTGCTACCCTATTAATGCAATGGGTATGAGTAAGGCACTTATGGAAAAGGTTGCAATCGCAAAAGGACGTTCTCTCGGAAAAAATGCTGTAACAAGAATTTGTTGTACTCGATATGGCAATGTTATGGCAAGCAGAGGCTCTGTTATTCCGCTGTGGATCGAACAAATAAAAAGTAATAAACAAATAACAATAACAGACCCTGCAATGACCCGCTTTATGATGACTCTCGACGACGCTGTTGACTTGGTGCTATATGCATTTAAAAATGGAGAAAATGGCGATCTCTTTGTGCAAAAGGCTCCTGCAACTACTTTGGACGTATTGGCACAATCTTTAAAAGACTTATATAAATCAGATGTTCCAGTAAAAGTTATAGGAACCCGTCACGGTGAAAAACTCTATGAATCGTTAGTTACCCGTGAAGAAATGGCAAAGGCTATTGATATGGGTAATTATTACAGGATTCCATGTGATGAGCGGAACTTAAACTATGATAAATACTTTGTTGAAGGACAACTTGATATGTCTAAAGCTGAAGATTATCATTCTCATAATACATATAGATTATCTTATGAAGAAATGAAAAAATTATTATTAAAACTGGATTGCATAAAAAAGGACTTATCAGGTAATACATGAAAAAAGTGCTTATTTTAGGTGCCGGCGGTATGGCCGGTCACATGGTTTATTATTACCTTGATTCTTTACAAAAATACCGCTTATACACAGTTTGTCATAAAACATCTTTAACTGAACACAGTTATATACTTGATGTTTACAATACAAACAAACTAACCACCTTATTAGTTGATATACAACCGGATATAATTGTAAACTGTATCGGTGTGTTAATAAAAGGGGCAAAAGACTCAACAAAAAATGCCATATATATAAATGCGTATTATCCGCATTTATTATCCGATATTATCAACAAAAATTTACAATCTGCAAAATTAATTCATATCAGTACCGATTGTGTATTCTCTGGTAATAAAGGAGATTATACGATCAATGATAAAAAAGACGCTTTAGACATTTACGGCATAACAAAAAACTTAGGGGAAATTATTAATAAAAAAGATCTAACAATCAGAACATCAATTATAGGTCCAGAATTGAAAAAAAACGGCGAGGGACTTTTTCATTGGCTTTTTTCCAATAAAAAATCAAAAGAACTCACCGGTTATACAAAATCAGTTTGGAGCGGAGTTACAACGCTTGAGCTTGCCAAAGCGATCGATTTTGCAATCACAACGGATTTACGAGGTTTACAACAGCTTTCAAATAATACAAAAATTACAAAATACGAGCTTTTAAAGGTAATAACCGATACCTTTAATTTACAAGTAAAAATAAACCCCATAGACGGAGTCATTTCCGATAAATCGATTATTTCTTCAATATCGGATTATACCGTTCCACCCTATTCTATAATGATACAAGATTTGTACAGTTTTATGAGTAAAAATAAAAAATTGTACACACAATATAAGGAAACATTATGAATACAAAAAAACTTAAAGTTATCACTGTCGTCGGTACACGGCCCGAAATAATACGCTTATCAGTTATAATAAAAAAATTAGATAACTCAAAAAGTATTCAGCACATATTGGTGCATACGGGGCAAAACTATGATTATGAATTAAATGAAATATTTTTTACGGATCTTGATGTACGAAAGCCCGATTATTTTCTAAATGCGGCAAGTACAAATGCGGCAAAAACCATAGGACTTGTTATTGCAAACATTGATGACATTTTAGATAAAGAAAATCCTGATGCTTTTTTATTGCTCGGCGATACAAACAGTGCTCTATGTGCAATTCCTGCGAAAAAGAGGCATATTCCTATTTTTCATATGGAAGCAGGAAACAGAAGTTTTGATCAAAGAGTTCCTGAAGAGGTGAACCGAAAAATTATAGATCATATTAGCGATATTAATATGCCCTACAGTGATATAGCCCGTGAATCACTATTGGCGGAAGGTATTCCATCCGATAGAATAATCAAAACGGGAAGTCCGATGTATGAAGTATTGCAAACGTATAAACCTAAAATACAAAAATCGGATATATTATCAAAACTTCAATTAAAAAAAAATAATTATTTTATTGTATCGGCACACAGGGAAGAAAATATTTCATCCAAAATTCGTTTTAATAATCTATGCACCATTTTAAATCTTATTGCCGAAACATTTAACGTTCCCGTTATTGTTTCAACTCACCCGCGTACACGCAAAATGATTGAAAGTAAAAATACATGTTTTAATCCCCTTGTTCGCTTGGAAAAACCCTTTGCGTTGAGCGATTATTTACATTTGCAGCTTAACGCGAAAGCCGTTTTATCTGACAGCGGTACTATTTCAGAAGAGGCATCAATTTTAGGATTTCCGGCGCTAAATATCAGAGAAGCTCACGAGCGACCGGAGGCAATGGAAGAAGCCTCCGTTATGATGACAGGGCTTAATCCTGAACGGGTTTTACAATGTTTACAACAGCTTGAATATGAAAAAAATAACGGATTTGTATTTAATACCGTCAAAGATTACACGGCACAAAATGTGTCAGATAAGGTCGTACGGATTATTTTAAGCTATACCGATTATGTAAAGCGAACAGTATGGAAAGAATACGAATAAATATACGAAAACTGAAACAGGTTTTAAAACGTATAATGTATAAGGTAAAATCTCTAGCTTATATATATATATATATAAGAACACTTAATATAAAACTACGGAGCTTTTGTAGAAAACGTCAAATATTTGATTGCTTTACTTTTTTCCAAGAACTAGAGTTACTTGATCTAAGATTTTCGGAATACTATGATTGCGTTGACTATTTTGTCATTGTTGAAGCAAAAAAAACTTTTACCGGTAACCCACATGAACCTGTCTTTGAGAAGAATAAAGAGCGTTTTAAAAAATATTTGGATAAGGTTATATATGTACTACTGGATACACTGCCCGAAAACACTCCTGATAATATTTGGATAGCTGAAAGCTTTCAAAGAAATGCAATTTTACAAGGATTGCAAAACAAAGCTAAAATTGGTGATATTGTTTTATTATCGGATATAGATGAATTCTGGAATAAAAATAAGCTGTCCGATTTGCTCGTGGATTTTTACCCGAAAGTCTTTGAACAAAATTTATACTACTATTATGTTAATTTAAAAAGCTATATAAAATGGAGGGGTAGCTGTTATGCGCCTTACGGTCTATTTAAAACAATGCAAGATATGCGTAATTTTGCACGATTTGCCCCAATCGCTAACAACCACATTATAAAAAACGGCGGATGGCACTACACGTATCAAGGCGGCTTAAAAGCAATAAATGCAAAATTAAAAAATCTTAGCGATATTCATACCGTGTATAGTAAAATCGGCAGCGAAGAAGAAATTACAAAAAAGATTAAGGGCGGGAAATGCTTGTGGGATCCCAATACTGAATATCAATATATTGATTACGATAAAGAACGTGAGGGACCTGAATCTATTTCCGAGTTTATCAAAAAATATCCTGCTTTTTATTTACAAAATAAGGAGAGATAAATGTTACAGGATTTTCAACCTCTCGTTTCTATAGTAATACCCGTATATAATGGCAGTAATTATATGCGGGATGCTATAGATTCTGCATTGGCGCAAACTTATAAGAATATCGAAATCATAGTCGTCAATGACGGCTCTACCGACAACACTGATGAAATTGCAAAATCATACGGGGATAAGATACGATATTTTTCAAAAGAAAACGGTGGCGTTTCAACAGCGCTGAATCTTGCCATAGAAAATATGAATGGCGAATATTTTTCATGGCTTTCGCACGATGATATGTATTTGCCAAAAAAAATTGAAAGTCAAATCAATATACTGAAGACCTTAGAAGATAAAAAAACAATTATTTACGGTGGCTATAAATATATTGATGAAAAAGGAAAATCTTTAGACAAAGTATGTCTTGAAAATGAGTTTTCTTTAGACGACTTAAATAAACCTTTATTTGCATTGTTTTTACATAAAATATCGGGTTGTACACTTTTAATTAATCGAATACATTTTCAAAAAATAGGTTTATTTGATAAAAAACTAAAGACAACGCAAGATTATGACCTGTGGTTCAAAATTCTAAATCAAAATAAAATACAATATGACGCACACTGTTTAACGCTTTCTCGGATTCATAAAAATCAAACAGGAAAAATGGAAAGCCAACTGGTCTACAATGAAGAATCACAGCTTTGGAAATATATGATTGAATCGGTTTCTATTAAAAACCTTGTAGAAACCTTTACAGATTATACTGCTTTGTGCAAAATGTTATATGTGAGGTTTATGGATAAACCACTTGTTTTAACTGCACTTACTCATAAATATACTGAATGTGTCGGTTTTGCCAAAAACATCACATATGAAGAAGTTGTTCACCGTCTTGCAATACAATACTTTGATCTAGAAGAAACATACTCGCAACTTCTTAATCAAAGTATAAAAAAAAGAATTAAAAATTTGTTGACTGATATAATAAAAAAAATCATCACAAAAACTATTCTATTGAACAAAAGCAAAAACAAACGAAACAGCTATGAACATCCTTCTCCTTAACTATATGGACGCAGGCGGTGGTGCTGCTATTGCCGCATATCGTCTTGCCCATGCGCTTCACGATGCGGGGCATCAAGTTACCCTCGGTGTAGTAGATAAAAGAACAGATTCTTTTATCATAAAAGATTTATCTTTTGCAAAAAGTTTTTTTCAAAAAGTGCAAAAAAAACTCTGTTCAAAATATGAATATCTTTTAACTAAGCAGTTTAAAAGCTCAAATAAAATACAACATTCACTGAATTATTGTTCAAAAATAAAAATCGACGATATAAATAAAAGCGATTATGATATCGTACATTTGCATTGGATTAATGATAATATGATATCCATAAAAGATATTGCACGCATTAGCAAACCACTCGTATGGACAATGCATGATTCGTGGCCGTTTTGCGGAGCTGAACACCATCCGAATATTTTAGAAGGCGATGATCGTTTTATGGTAGGATATACGACCAAAAACAAACCGAAGACGACGCATGGTTTTGATCTGTGCAAAATGGTATATAACAGAAAAAAAAGATATTTGCAAAAACTTCCAATACATTTTATTGCACCCAGTCAATGGGAAGGCGTTTGTCTAAAAAAGAGTGCATTATTTAAACATCATAAGTGTACAGTCATTCCTAATATCATAGATAGGGAGATTTTTTATCCTAGAGATGATAAAAATATTATAAGAAAAGTCTTTAATATTCCACTTGATAAAAAAATAATCGGGTTTGGAGCTGCATACGATGTCGATAATCCTTTGTCATTAAAAGGGGGACAGTATCTTATTAAAGCCTTAAAAAAAATACAGAACCCTAAAGATTATTATCTTGTTATTTTCGGTCCTGCAAATCAAACTTTTACAACTGAAGTTAAAATACCTGCTTTTTACACCGGCTACATTGCTTCTCCCGTAATACTTGCAACTATTTATAATTGCTGTGATACTTTTGTATGCCCTTCGGTGATTGAAAGTTTCGGATACACATGCCTTGAATCTATTTGTTGTGGAGTCCCTGTTGTAGCTTTTAATACGGGCGGCATTCCCGATATAGTCGAGCACAAGTATAACGGCTATTTAGCGACACCTTTTAGCACAGATGATTTACATAGCGGAATAATGTATGCATTTTATAATTTAAAGAACTTATCGAAAAACTGCATAAAAAAAGTTGAAAATGATTTTGACATAAAAAATACCGTTCAAAAACATATTGAAGTATATAAAAAGACATTATGCAAGGAGTAACTATATGACTATCTCAATTATCGGAACCGGTTATGTCGGCTTGGTTACCGGAACTTGTTTTGCCGAAATGGGCAATACAGTCTATTGTATAGATATAGACAAAACAAAAATCGAAAACTTAAAAATGGGCATTCTTCCTATTTACGAGCCGGGATTGGAAGAAATGGTTGTCAAAAATTATAACGAAGGACGCCTGCACTTCACTACTGACTATGATCAAGCGGTACCTCAGTCAAAAATATGCTTTATCGCGGTCGGTACCCCTCCGGGCGAAGACGGTTCGGCAGATGTCAGCTATGTGCTTGCTGCTGCGCGCAGTATTGCACAACACATAAAAGAATACACGATCATAGTAGATAAATCGACTGTTCCGGTCGGTACCTCCGAAAAAGTTCGGAATGCAATACAAAAGGTACTTGACGAGCGCAATGTTAAAATTAACTTTGATGTTGTGTCTAACCCCGAATTCTTAAAAGAGGGCGTTGCCGTCGAAGACTTTTTGCGCCCGGATAGAGTGGTAATCGGAACGGATAATGAACAAGCGCGCAGCATTATGCAAGAACTGTATGAGCCTTTTGTGTCGAATGGACATCCGCTTTTAGTTATGGATATAAAATCGGCAGAAATTACAAAATATGCGGCAAATGCAATGCTTGCAACACGTATCAGTTTTATGAACGAAATAGCAAAACTGTGCGACACGCTCGGAGGAGACGTAAAAGCTGTTAGGCAGGGAATCGGAGCCGACAGTAGAATCGGTATGAGTTTTTTATATGCAGGATGCGGCTACGGCGGCTCGTGTTTTCCCAAAGATGTAAAAGAATTAATTGCCGTAGGCAGGCGCAACAGTATCGACATGAAAATCGCCCAAGCAGTTGAAGAAGTAAACGAAGCGCAAAAATATATTCTTGTACAACAGATTATCAAAAAATATGGAGAAGATTTAAGTGGAAAAACGTTTGCCTTATGGGGTCTTACCTTTAAACCGCAAACGGATGATATGCGGGAGGCACCGTCAATCATTATTATAAACGAGTTGGTTAAGCGCGGCGCACACATACGCGCTTACGACCCTGAAGCGTATCAAACGGCACAACATTATTTAAATCATATTGCCTCCTCATCTCTTTTTTACGAAAAGGACATGTGGACGCCGCTTGATAACTCCGATGCGCTTATTTTAGTTACCGAATGGAAACAATTCCGTCAGCCCGATTTTGGCAAAATCAAGCAATCTCTTAAAGCTCCCGTTATTTTTGACGGACGCAATCAGTACAGCATAACGATGATGAAAGAACTTGGAATAGAATATCACTGTATCGGAAGAAATGTATAATATGCTTAAAAGGCTGTGCAATTTTTTTTTATCATGTCTTTGTTATTTTAAAGAAGCATGCGTTTCCATCTTTGATAGACGTAAACGTTATAATTTTGTAAATTTTATGCATGAAGATAAAAAGTGGTATGAATCATTTTTATTTAATAAATGTCTACCGGATCCAGAAAATTGGAGACTTTCACAATTTAATCCACATTTGGAATATTATTCGGTTTTTGGCATTAGAAAGAAAATGCTGCGTTCAAAAGCCCCTTGTAAGGTATTTTGGACAGGAGAAGATACTCAATGTAATTTTCCGGAATACCGCGATAATTGCGTAAACGACTGTACTATTTCACTCGGCTTTGATTTTGATGACAGTCATAACTATCTGCGCTATCCGCTGTGGCTTTTATACTATTTTGGTTTTTCTTTAGATAAAGATAAAATAGCGGAACAAGTTACATCATTCAATAGACGTAATAGCGCCTTTGATGATAAAAAAAATAAATTTTGTGCAATGATTGCCCGGCATGACAGAAATGGTATACGAAAACAAATTATAGATGTGCTTTCTGTAGTCGATACGGTTTCTTGTCCGGGCGCGGCATATCACAATGATAATGAACTAATCGAAAATTATCATGATCAAAAAGTTGAATATCTTAAAGGTTTTAAATTCAATATTTGTCCCGAAAACACTTCCACAAAGGGTTATGTTACTGAAAAATTATTTCAAGCTTTTGATGCAGGCTGTATTCCCATTTATTGGGGAGGGGACTGTGTGCCGGAAAGTGAAGTCATCAATCCTAAATCGTATATACTTTACGACGGTACCTCCGATATAATATGCACCGTGAAACGGCTATATACCGATCCGCACGCATATTCGGAATTTAAAAAAGAAAAACCGTTATTGGATTCTGCGGTAGATTATATTTATAGTACGAATAAAAAACTCAAAGAATTATTTAATAGATATATATCGGTATAATAAATGGAGTTAAATTTATATGACTTATTCCTCTGATTCAAAAACAATACTTGTTACCGGCGGTGCAGGATTTATCGGTTCACACTTATGCGCGCGTTTGCTTGAACAAAACCACCGCGTTATTTGTATGGACAACTTTTTTACCGGTTCAATCGATAACGTAAAAAACTTGCTGGCAAATCCCAAGTTTTCGATCATAACGCATGATGTTACCCTGCCCTATAGCTTTTACGTGGATGAAATCTACAACCTTGCTTGCCCTGCTTCTCCGCCGCATTATCAGAGGGATCCCGTTGCAACATTTAAAACCGGAATTTTCGGTGCGTTAAACGCTTTGGACTTGGCAACAAAGTGGAATGCAAAAGTACTGCAAGCTTCTACCTCTGAAGTATACGGCGATGCGCTTGTGCACCCGCAAAACGAAGCATACTGGGGAAACGTAAATCCCTGCGGAATTCGCAGCTGTTATGACGAAAGTAAGCGCGGGGCAGAAACGCTTTTTTTTGATTATTTTCGCCGGTATAACACACGGATAAAGGTTATACGCATATTTAACACCTATGGACCGAATATGAATCCTGAAGACGGCCGTGTGGTCAGTAATTTTATTATGCAAGCATTGCGCGGCGAAGATATTACCGTTTATGGTGACGGCAAGCAAACGCGCTCTTTTTGTTACGTCGGCGATTTGGTAATGGGTATTATGTCGGTAATGAACAGTCCTGACAATTTTACCGGTCCCGTTAATTTGGGAAATCCGGGAGAATTTACTATGCTGGAATTAGCTGAAAAAGTGATAGCCCAAACAAAAAGTACATCGCGTATTGTATTTCGCCCTCTTCCGCAAGACGATCCCAAACAGCGACGACCAGATATAACAAAGGCAAAAACTGAGCTCAACTGGCAGCCACTGACACAACTGGATGAGGGTTTAAAGCTGACGATAGACTATTTTAGGAAATTTGTATAAAAGTTTTATGGCGATTCAAAACAAACAAAATAAAGATACACCGCTTCTTTCCATTGTAACAATAAACCGCAATAATGCAACAGGTTTGCGCAAAACAATTAAAAGCGTTGTAACTCAAACTGCTGCCGATTTTGAGTATATTATCATAGACGGCGCATCAACAGATGAAAGCGTCGCCGTTATAAAAGAATATGCGGAACATCCTATTTACGGAAAAAAAATTAGCTACTGGATAAGTGAACCTGATACGGGCATTTATAATGCCATGAACAAAGGTTTACGCAAAGCTCGTGGCAGTCTTACCGCTTTAGTAAACTCTGGTGATTGGTATTTACCGAATGCCCTTTCGATGATATACGAGTTGCATAAAAATAATCCCGATTCTATTTTATATGGCGCCTTAAAAGCTTATGAAAATGGAAAGTTCCAATCCGTTTGGGGAACGAGTGCCGACTTTTTACCGAAAGAAATGATTCCTCATCTATCAACCTTTGTTCCGAAAAATATCTATGAAAAATACGGTTACTATGATGAGTCGTATAAAATTGCAGGGGACTATGACGCGTTTTTAAGATTTTATACTCAAAATGTTGATTTTCAATTCATTGATAAAATAATATGCAATTTTAATTTGGAAGGAATCAGCCAAACAGATTCACTTGTGCGCTATGAAACGGCACAAATACAAAAAAAATATGGTTTTTATGTATGTCCGACATTCAAACAAAAAACTGTTAATTTAATAAAAAAAATTCTTCGCTGGTAACCTATGCACGATAAAATAACGGTTATTATAACTATCCGCAACAGAGATACCCTGCGTATAGAAAAACAAATTAACTCGATACGCAGTGCAGGTGCAACACCCGTTTTCCATATTGTAGATTACGGTTCAGATGAGTTTTACACAAAACAATATTCCGACCTTTGCACAAAACATAATTTGCAATATACACATATCTATGCTGAAGGTTTACCATGGAATAAGTGCAGGGCGTTAAATTACGGTGCAAAAATCGCAAAAACACCTTTTATTGTAACAACCGATGCCGATATGCTTTATGAAAGCAATCCTTTTCAATACTGCCTCGACAATTATCAAGACAAAGCAATGTACCACATGGAAACCTATTGGCTTCCTAAAAACGGCGATAAAAGGAAAAGCATTTATGCAGGTCACGGGAATTCCGGTGGCTTTCAGTTTATAGATCGCAGAGCTTTTGACGAAATTGGCGGGTACGATGAGCGAATGCTGTATTGGGGACTTGAAGATCTTGATTTTCCCGACCGATTAAAAAAAATCGGCTACACACAGCTGTGGCTTCCCGATACTTTTAAACTGTATCACCAATGGCATCCGGTAAGCGAAGCGAACTGCAAAAGACCCCAAACAGCTACAATCAACACATTGAAATGTGCATGGAAAAATCAATTAAACCCCGTCATAAACCAAGACTGGGGTAAAACACTTACCGAAAAAGATAGACCCATCCTTGCCGAATTAAAAAAAATAACTTCTACAAATACTGATACAGCGTGCTGTATGAATTTAGCGGTAAGCATACTTAATGATTGGCAAGCCGCAGATATTGTATTAAATACACGCCATAAAGGATTGGTAAAAATTGTACTCGGTCCGCGTTTAAAAAAACGGCCTCTTGATTGTCTTAGAAACCCTATGAAAGTAATGTTAAAGCCCTTTACCGCGTTAACCGGAAATACGGTTATTTCAAATATAAACGGCAACTTCGATATTTTATACGAAATGTTGCCTTTACTTTTGGACAACGGATTACTTGACTATTACATTGCAAATGATTTGTCATATGCATATTTATTGTGGAGTTAAATTTACATAAAACGGTAAAAAAATGTCTTTAAAATTTCATATTCAAAATATTCCGTTTGAAATCGAACATGAGTTCTTTTTTAGATGGAACAAACTTTTCAAGCGCAGACCTTCAAGTGCTCCATTTTTAAGCGGTGACACATATCGCGCATGGTGCGATGTCTTGTATGATGATACGTGCCTGTGCACGGCAGATGATATTTTTGAAAAAGCAAAAGTTTTTGTCAGTTCCTGGCTTTTAGATGATTTTGTACAAAAAATTTTACCTGTAGTAAAACATTCATTTATTCTGATTACTCATCAAGGAGATCCGAATATTACGGATTCCGATTTTCACCGCCGTATTGCCAATGACACAAAAATTATACATTGGTTCGCACAAAACTGTATGCTGGAACATCATAAAGTTACACCGCTTCCTATCGGACTGGAAGATAGATGGTGCCATAATGCCGGAGCTCTTACTGATTTTAAAAAGTTTATAAAAAATAAAAAAAAGAACGCTCAGCGCTCCTGTACGGCAGACAATACCGGCGAGCGAAAAGCTGAAATTCTCTTAGGTTTTTCATTGGGAACAAATCCCGACAGCCGTTTTAAATGCTACCGCGCTTTATGGGGTAAACCCTTTGTGCATGAAATATACAATGCCCTCAATGCGCACTTATACCGTAAGATGTTACAGCGCTCACTGTTTGTTGCCTCCCCTGCAGGCAACGGGTTGGACTGCCACCGTACATGGGAAGCTTTGTATTTACAAACAATTCCCATTGTTGAAGATAATTATATGAACCGCTTTTTTGCTTCTCTCGGGCTGCCGCTTTTATGCATAAAAGATTGGAATGAATGTAAAGATTGGACCGAAGATTTTCTTAAAGACACATACAAACGCATTATGCAAAAGGCGGACTTTTCTGCTTTATACAGCGCTTGGTGGAAGGATAAAATACAGGCTGAACGGCTGTAATCTTTTTACATTACCATGTAAATTACTAACCGGCTTATAACTGAGGAAAATATATATGACTTACGATGAATTTTCTCAAACAGATTTTTTTAAACATTGCGATTTTATTCCCAATTTTGAACAAAAAATGACAGAACCTGAAAACTGGAACTATCTTGCAAAACGCTTTGACGTATGGCGCACAAAATATGAAAACACAAAGATTGAACACGCTATTCCTCATAAAATTCATCAAATATGGATAGGCAGCGATTTACCCGAAAAATATTATGACTGGTGCAACAGCTGGAAAAAATTGAATCCAGAATGGGAGTATAAACTTTGGCAGGAGCAGGATATTCTTGACTTACTGGATGGACCGATAAAGTCGATATTTTTAAAGTCAAAAAATTTCGGTGCAAAAAGCGATATCGCACGATATGTAATCTTACAAAAAGAGGGAGGCGTGTACTGCGATACTGACTTTGAATGTATAAAGCCTTTGGAGAAAATTACCGAAACATGTACAATGTTTGCGGGAATTATTTTTTCAGAAAAACCGGAAATTGCAAACGGAATCATAGGAACAACTCCCGCTCATCCCTTCCTGTCAGTCATACTTGAAGAGCTCAAAAAACCGGTTTTATCCAAAGATACCGATACAATACTCAGTGTAACAGGGCCTGCTTTTTTGACACGAACTATATTAAAAAATAAAGGCAAGGTACTGGAAACGGATGTGGTTTTCCCGACGCATTATTTTTATCCTTTTCCTAACTTTTGCAGAGAAGAAAGAATCTATTTAAAAGAGCTTAAAAAAAAATATATTAAAGATTGTACATACGGTATACACTATTGGGAAATCAGCTGGTTTGATGATTCTTTTGGAGCATGGCTTGAACGCAAAATACTGCGCCTCATGCGTAGACTGGGATTAAAACGCAAGGTATGAAAAAAACAGTGTATATAAAGCTGTTTGCGGGTTTAGGCAATCAGCTTTTTCAATATGCATACGGACAATATTTAGTGCAACAAGGATATGCTGTTCGCTATATTTTAAATAGGAGTCCGTCCGATTTACTTTCCGTTTTTTGTGTAGATGATTCACGCCGCTCACTTATATGTGCCCCGCGAGGTGCTTCAAAAAAAGCGCTGCTTTTTATAAAAAAACTGATAGCAAAATTTGTAATAAGGGATTACCGTACAGGTTTTTATCAACAAGCTTTTTACAGCGATTGTTTTAAAGAAGAACCCTTAGGCAAACTGGGTCTTTCTTTTTTGCACGAAGCAGAGTATATGCATACCCCTGAATATAAAGATATACACTCCTGTACCGCCGTGTCCCTCCATATCAGAGGGGGAGACTATTTGCAAGAACCATCTTACGCAGGAGTTTGCACAGCAGAATATTATAAAAATGCCGTGCGCTATATAAAACGGCATATTCCGGATACAGTTTTTTTTATTTTTACAAACGACAAGCAATATGCACAAAACACTCTTCAGTGCTTACTAAAAACCGATTTAAAATCTGTACGCTTTATTTTTAACAGCGTTTTTGACGGTGATCCGGGCTTTGACCTTTTTTTAATGAAAAGTTGTAAACATCATATTATAGCAAATTCGACGTTCAGCTGGTGGGGCGCTTTTTTGAATAACAAAACGGACAAAATTGTTGTTGCCCCTAAAAACTGGACAAACAATGGTGATGAGGACACAATTAATATCTGTGCCGATAATTGGATAAGGATATAAACAATTCTAATGAATACCGTACAAAAAATCAAAAAACTTATAAAAAAAATTCCCGGCGTAAAACGGCTCTTGCACTTACGCTATCTTTTACTCTATGAAAAACCGGGATTTGGAACCGTATATATGCTGCACAGGGTTTGTCCGCACAATCCTAAAGCCCTGCATCCGAATGAAATCCTAAAAATAAGTCCTGAATTTCTTGAAAAATTTATTATAAAAAAACAAAAAAAATATGATTTTATAAGTCTTGATTGTCTTGCCGAAATCATTCACTCTGGTATAAAACCCGAACGCCCCTTTATTTGTTTTACGCTCGATGACGGTTATAAAGATAACCTTGAATACGCAGCCCCTATTTTTGAAAACTATAAGGTGCCCTATGCAATTTACGTTACAACTTGTTTTCCCGATAAAACCGCATTTTTATGGTGGTTTATACTGGAAGATATTATAATAAAAAATTCTTCAATAAAACTTTCAAATGGCACAGTGTTTTCCGCTAAAAATAAAGAGCAAAAAGAAGAGGCTTTTTTAGACATTAGAGCATTTCTATTAAGCAATTCACAAAAAGAATTTAAAAAAGATTTTTATTCACTTTTGTCAAATTATACAGCTGATATCCATATCGATTTGGATAAGTATCTACTTTCGTGGAGCGATATCCGCAAGATGTCAGATTCGCCTTTATGTACCATTGCAGCTCATACAAAAAATCATTCGGCATTGGCTCAACTTGATGAAAAGACGGCTCTTGATGAAATTATGCAGGGAAAAACTGAATTGGAAAACAAAATAGGCAAACCTGTTTTACATATGGCATATCCGTATGGTTCGCCCGCCGAAGTATCACAGCGCGAATACGCTTTGGCAAAAAAATGCGGTTTTAAAACCGCAGCGCTTTCTTATGGCGGAAATTTTAGACAGCTAAATAGCTGTAATCTTTTTACATTGCCGCGTAAATTATTGAGCGATTTATAATTGCAGGTCTTATATTAAGATGGATTTTTTTATGCTGTATCATCTGTTTATTTACCCTATAGAACTGATACTTCAAGGTTTCTATAGTTTTTTTGTTCTCTACTTTAACAATCACGGCTTTGCCGTTATAGGTGTGAGCTTAGCAGTCAGTATTTTTACTTTGCCCTTATACAATATTGCTGAAAGATGGCAAAAAATTGAACGGGATACGCAACTTGCCATGCAGCCCAAAATCAATAAAATTAAATCAGTTTTTAAAGGCGATGAACGGTACATGATATTGTCAACTTACTATCGTCAACAGCGCTATCATCCTGCCTTTGCTTTACGTTCTTCAATAAGCCTTTTAATTCAAGTACCATTTTTTATCGCCGCATACCATTTTTTATCCCACTATCGCTTTATAGAGCCGTTAACCAATTCAAACATTTGCCCTTTTTTGTTTATTCCGGATTTAAATAAACATGACACTCTTTTTTCAATCGGAAGTATCCCCATACATCTTTTGCCGATAATAATGACGCTTATAAATATTATTGCAGGAACTATATATACAAAGGGTTTCCCGGTTAAAGAAAAAATACAGTTGTATACAATGGCAGCGCTTTTTTTAGTCTTGCTGTATAATTCTCCCTCCGGACTTGTACTGTACTGGACGTGTAACAATATTTTTTCGCTTATAAAGCATTGCTTAAAAAAAACAAAACAACCGTCTTTTATTTTTTATATCATAAGTACTGCAGTATCAGTTACTGCTGCTTTTTGGATCCTGACTTTTACCAATAAAACAATAGTAAAAAAAATTATAATATGTTGTATTAGCATTATTATTGTATTAGTACCGTTTTGGAAATATTTGATTTTACGTTTTTTTTATCCGCGTTTAAAAGCCATTGAACAAAAACCTAAAAAAAGAACAGCTTTATTTATCATCTGTATGTGTGCACTCTTTTTACTCAGCGGCTTTTTTATTCCGTCTGCACTTGTTTCCACATCAGCGCAAGAATTTTCTTTTATTGACGAGTATACAAATCCACTACAATTAATGTTATTCCCTCTTATACAGGCAGCAGGATTTTTTTTACTGTGGGGAACTTTACTGTATGCACTTTTTTCCAACAAGGTAAAAACCGTGCTGACATACGCAGCAGCAGTTTTTTTATCTTGGGCATTAATCAATGTTTTTATTTTTACGGGAAACTACGGCACTGTTTTATCAAATCTACATTTTACATCCGGCATTTTAAAAATGCCACATCTACATATATTACTTATAGATACCGCAATTTTTACCCTCTGTGCTTTGTTGATTTTAGTACTGTTTAGATACATACCCTTAAAATTTATTATTCCGGTTTTTGCTATAGTGAATTTTTCGCTTTTATTTTCAGGCATGTACAATTACGGCAAAATCGAAAAAACGTATACGACATATGCAAAAGCAGTAGTTAAAGCAAATGGTTCTATTGCTCCCTCCAATAGTGTTACGCCGGTATTCCATCTTTCAAAAACAAAACAAAATGTTATTGTGCTGATGATTGACCGCGCCATCAGTTCTTTTGTTCCGTCTATTTTTAATGAGCTTCCTAAAACTGCTGCACAGTTTAAAGGCTTTGTATGGTACCCAAATACGGTAACAACAAACGGTCACACAATGATGGGATCCCCGCCCCTATACGGCGGTTACGAATACACACCTGAAAAAATAAACGCGCGCTCCGACGAACCTTTGGTCAAAAAACACAACGAAGCCTTGTGCGTTATGCCGCGCCTTTTTTCTGAACACGGTTTTAATACAGTTGTTACAGATGCTTCATGGGCGAATTACAGTTTGGTACCGGATAACAGTATATTTTCACAATGGCAAAATGTTACAGCACAAAACTTAAGCGGCGTATACACATATTTATGGAATAAAGAAAACGACATTGTTTTAGTAAAACAAAGCAGCATCTTAAAACGCAATTTTATCTTTTTTTCTTTTTTTAGAATGACCCCTCCGTTTTTGCGCGGCGGTGTATACGATGACGGTAAATGGTGGGACCCCGAAGCAGGAAATTCAGGACTCGAAAATATTATCAATTTATATTCCGTTTTAGATTATCTTCCCCGATTAACCGATTTTACTTCGGATACAAATACGTTTTGTTGTATTGTAAACGAACTGACACACGAAAACGAATACTTGCAATATCCGGAATACAAGCCGGTAACAACAATTACCAATGTCGGTATAAATCCGTTTTCGAATACAGTGCAACATCAAATATACCACGTAAATGCCGCCGCATTAAAACTGCTGGGAAAGTGGTTTGAGTATTTACAGCAAAACGGCGTATATGACAATACTAAAATAATTATTGTATCGGATCACGGAACAAATGAGCGCTTCCCGGCATTCGAGCATTTCCCGCAAACGGGAAACATGTATCCTGGGCAAGCAAATGCGCTCCTTATGGTAAAAGATTTTAATGCCGATTTCCCGCTTAAAACAGACACAACTTTTATGACTAATGCCGATGTTCCTTTTTTAGCCGCACAAGGCAGTATTCAAAATCCGATCAATCCGTTTACGCAACAGCCAATAACTGACGGCGGTAAAAAAGACGGCTTTGATTTTTATGTAACTCACCGGTATGTTCCCGAAGCCCATAATAAAAATACTTTTATTTTAGACGATGAACTGTGGCATGTAAAAAAAGATATTTTTAAACCTGAAAACTGGAGTCACATAAAATGAATGCACAGGTAAATAGAGATATTTCGATTTTTGTTATCAGTTTACCGCAAGCAAAAGAACGCCGTTCGTTTATGAAAAGGCAGCTTGAGAATTTACATTTACACTTTGAATTTATCGATGCCTTTATCGGAAAAGAGTATACCGATAATCCTGCTTATTATAACGAAAAAAAAGCGCTAAAAGCTGAAGGAAGAAAACTGACTGCCGGCGAAATCGGATGCGCTTTAAGCCACAATGCGGTATACCGTTTAATTGTTGAGCGCTCTCTTCCCTATGCATTGATATTGGAAGACGATGCAATTATTTCGTCCGACTTACCTGTTCTATTGCAAGCGCTTATCCCCCATTTATGCGGCAAAAATATTATAACACTTGAACGCTGCGATATATATAAAAAGTCGAGTGCTATTCCTTTGGTAAAAGGTTATTCGCTGGTCAGCCCGCGGTTTATAAAAGAGGGGTCTATTGCGCAAGCGGCAGGCTACCTGATAACTGGCGAAGCTGCCGCAGCTATTCAACATATAAATTGTCCCGTATACTTTCCGGCAGATAATTGGGGATATTACAAAAAGTATGTGTTCTTTTTCGGTCTTATTCCTTCACAAACATGTATACGGCAAAACACTGATTTTAAAAGCTCGACTTTAATGAATAATGGAAAGCGGAATTTCACTTCAAATGGTATATGCACTTACATAAAGCATGGCTTTTTTACTTATACTTTTATAGGACGCATAATATATAAAATACTTCATCCTTTATATATAAAATTAAAAGATTATAAAACTGCATCAAAATGATGTACAGTGCATAGGAGACACATATAAGTGAATATACAGTGTATATCACCCCTTTACATAGATCCGGGAACGGGCAGCATGCTTTTTTCGGTATTGTTGGGACTTTCTGCAACTTTATACTTTGTCGGCAAAGCGGCCCTTATCAAACTCAAATTTTTAATCGGCGGTAAAAAAAACGGTGCACAAGTTACAAATTCAAACGCAGGCATAGTTCTTTTTTGTGAAGGTCCTCAGTACATAAACTTGTTTTTGCCCGTGCTTGAAGCATGCGAAAAACAAAAAATTCCGATAACATATTACACCGGAGCCGAGCATGATCCGGCATTGCAAACGCCGTACACGTATGTAAAAAGCGAATATATCGGTCAAGGGAATACGGCTATTGCGCGCTTAAACTTTTTGCAAGCCGACGTTTGTCTTATGAGTACTCCGGGATTGGATGTGTACCAGCTTAAACGGTCAAAAGGCGTAAAGCACTATTCGCATATTTTACATGCCCCCAGCGATGCTACTATGTATCGAATGTTCGGCCTTGATTACTTCGATTCGGTACTGCTAACAGGAGACTATCAAAAAAAAGATATACGCTTACTCGAACAGCTTCGCCGCATACCGGAAAAAGAGTTAGTAACTGTCGGTTGTCCGTATTTGGACGTACTGCAGCAAAAGATTGAAGCGCTTAAGCAGCACAAAGCCGTTGCGCATGAGACCAAAAACAAAGCGCAAAACCTTACCGTCCTCGTATCACCCAGTTGGGGAAAAAGCGCGCTATTAAGCCGTTACGGAGAAAAACTGTTGGATCCGCTCGTTAAAACCGGTTTTCATATCATAGTGCGACCGCATCCGCAGTCTAAAAAGTCCGAAGCTGTCCTGCTGGAAGGTTTGGAAAAACGCTACAAGAATACGGCAAATCTTGAATGGAATTACCAAAGCGATAACATTAACGCCCTGTCGCGCGCCGATATAATGATTTCCGACTTTTCCGGCATTATTTTCGACTATGCGTTTTTGCGAGAAAAACCTTTTTTATACATAAATGAAGATATCGATATCCGCCCCTACGATGCCGGTGATTTAGCCGAAACGGAGCCTCCGATCGAAGCGTGGCAGTTTTCGGTGCTGCCGACAATCGGGAAAAAACTAAGTGAAGCAGATTTTACCGATATGGGCACGGTTATTTCGGACTGTGTAAATAACGCCGATTATAAGGCGGGACAAAAAAAAGCCAAAGAAACGGCATGGATGTATCAAGGAGAAGGCGGAAAACGTGTTGCCGAATTTTTAATAAATAAACAACGCGACATTCAAAAATAACGGGAGCCAAACAGTGCAACAAAACCGTCAAGTTAACACAACCGGTAAAGCAAACAACACCCCTCTTATTTCGATTATTGTTCCCGTCTATAAAACACCCGTAGAATTCTTATCAAAATGTATACAAAGTATTACAAATCAAACATATTCTTCTTTTGAAATGCTCTTAGTTGACGACGGTTCGCCTGCGCCTTACCAAAATGACTACCAAAAAATTGCCCAAAGCGACAATCGTATCAGTTTTATCCGACGGCAAAACGGCGGGGTAAGCGCGGCGCGCAATGACGGATTAAAAAAAGCAAGCGGAGATTGGTGTTTGTTTATCGATGCGGATGATTGGATAGAACATACGTTGTGCTGCGATGCTTTAACTGCTGCCGAAGATTTTTATTCGCAAAACGGCTTTCAAGCCGATTTGATTTTTTTCCCCTACCAAAAAGAATACGGGAAGCGCAACGAAAACGTAAGTTATTTCCAAAATGATTTTGTCGCCGTTACCGATCAAGCATGCAATAAGCTGCACAAGCAAGTGTTGTATTTGGAAAGCACGCTCGGTTCCGTATGGGCTAAAATGTACCGCACAGATTTTATAAAAAACAGTGGTGTCCTTTTTGACACTGCTCTTTCATTCGGCGAAGATATCGAATTTAATTTTCGTTTGTTTAAGCATTTAAAGTCTGTAGTATACATTCATAAATTTAACTATCATTATCGCTACGACGGTATAACGGTCAGCAATGCCTTTAATCCGCAGTTTGCCGATAAAGCCGAACGTTTTGCACAAAAACTGTATGCCGATGCCGTTGCATCAACACCGAGTGAACAAGCGGTATCGGTTGCGCTTACAAACGCGAGAATCATTCACAGTATATTGGGCATAGCGCTGCATTTTTGTTTTCACCGCGACAATCCGCGCAGTGCAAAAGAAAAATTGAACGACTTCAAAAAAATACGGCAGCGCGCTGTTTTTGCACGGGCGATAGAACAAGCCCGCTATTGCGATTTTTCACACGCACGGAAAATTGCATTGTTTTGTTTAAAGCATAAGTTTGACCCTTGCATACGTTTTATTGCCTATATGCGTCGCATTCAATATGCAGTAAAATCATAACGAAGCATTTAGTAACGGAGCATGGCTATTAAAATTGTAAAAATATCGGGCGGGCTGGGAAACCAAATGTTTTGCTATGCATTTGCCTGCGCATTGCAAAAATGCGGACACAAAGTATACGTCGACACTTCACTATACCGCAAAGCTACGGTGCACTCGGGCATAGACTTTTGCCACAACGGTTTGGAAACAGAGCGTTTGTTCGGCATAAAGTTTGACGAAGCGGATACAGCTGATGTGCGCCGTTTATCTACGAGCGCGGAAGGTTTGTTGAACCGCATACGGCGCAAGTACTTTACAAAAAAAACGCACTACATCGATACCGTCTTTAAATATACACCGGAACTTTTATCCGACAAAAACGATTGCTACCTTGAAGGCTATTGGCAAACGGAAAAATATTTTTTACCAATAGAAAAAGATATACGGCGTCTTTTTACCTTCCGTCCGACATTGAGCGAAAAATCCGCAGCCGTACAAAGCGCACTGCAAGCGCAACAGGCGGCTGTTTTATCCGCGTCGATTCACGTGCGCCGCGGAGACTTTTTAAACACAAAAACGCTGAACGTATGCACGGAAACATACTACAACAATGCAATCAAATATGCGGTAAAAAAGCATGCGGTATCACGATTTTACATTTTTTCGGATGACATACCCTGGTGTCGTGAACACTTATGCTTTTGCAACGCCCATGCCGTTTTTATCGATTGGAACACGGGAAACGACAGCTGGCAGGATATGGCATTGATGAGCATGTGCCGCTGCAATATCATTGCTAACAGTTCATTCAGCTGGTGGGCTGCATGGCTAAACAACGCTTCCGACAAAACCGTTTTAGCACCTGCGATTTGGAACCGCAGACAGCTTGAATATGTAGACCGGTATTACGGCTATGATTATTCCGACATAGTTCCTGAAAGCTGGATACGCATACCGATAGATTAAAATGAACGATTTTTTACATATACCCGATGAACGTTTAAAAGGCGACACCGTATTGCGCCAAGCACAGCTGGTAATGCTTCGCATACTGCGTGTATTCGATGCAATATGCACAAAACATTCGCTTACCTATTGGCTTGATGCGGGAACACTTTTAGGCGCGGCACGGCACTCAGGCTTTATTCCGTGGGATGACGACATCGACGTTATGATGCCACTTGCCGATTACGAAAAATTTTGTGCTCTTGCGGAAAAAGAACTTCCTTTTGATATGTTTTTTCAAACTGCGCAAACCGATCCGGAACACGACATTTGCTGGGCAAAAATCCGCGACCGCTTTAGCTATATGGACGATCCGGGAGGACCATACAATTACAATCAGGGCATTCCGATAGATATTTTTCCCGGCTATCTGCAAACGGAGCGTCAATTTAAGCACCGAAATCTTTTCGGCCTTTTACCGCCGTTTAACAATGCGCCGCTAAAACCTTCAAAGCGCAATTCGTGGAAACGCAATGCATACTTTGCCGTGTGGGGTTTTATTCAGTTTTTTTTGCGCCCCCTTGTGCGTATTCCGCCTATAGCAAAAACTTTGCAAAAATGGGGGGGGCGCGGCGGCATACAAGGGTTTTGTTATAATCCGAAGCTGCCGTGGTTTCAGTTTTTTCCGGAAAATGTTGTTTTTCCCGTATCGAAGATTCAATTTGAAGGGTATGAGTTTTCATCTCCCGCCGATACTGAGCGTTATTTAACAATTTATTTTGGCAACTGGAGGAAGCTGCCTCCTGTGAGCAAAAGGCACAGCCACAATATTCAAGGCATCCACATAACCGACGCAGGTCCGAAACCGCACAAAAGCAGTTTGCAATGGAGCGATTATTATGGAACAAATGCACGGATTAAAAAATAAAACGAACGGCAAAAACGGTGCAAACACAAACGGCAAGGTTACCGCAAGCACAAGCGAAGCTCCTTTTAGAGTTGCTCAAATTATCGGCAAAGCCGTTATCAGCGGCGTTGACTCGGTCGTCATGAATTATTACCGGCATATCGACCGCAGCCGCGTTCAGTTCGATTTTTTTATGGACGGCTACGATAAAACACTTATCGACGAAGAAATTCTCGATTTGGGCGGCCGCATCATAAAACTTGAACCCTACGAAAAATCCATGCTCACAAATATAAAACAGTGCCGTGCCGTGTTCGAAAAAAACGGGTATTCGATAGTTCATTCGCATTTGAATACGCTGAGCGTTTTTCCGTTGTATGCGGCATACCGCGCAAAAGTTCCGGTACGTATAGCGCACAACCACAGCACGACAAGCCGCGGCGAATTTAAACGTAATATGATAAAACAAATGCTGCGTCCTTTTTCAAAAACATTCGCGACGCACTACGCAGCCTGCGCCGAATACCCTGGTCGCTGGCTGTTCGGCGCTAAAGCTGTGCGTGCCGAAAAAGTGCGTTTAATAAAAAACGCGGTGGATACCGAGCGGTTTTATCCGAACCTTGCAGGAGCTGAGCGCATACGAAAAGAATTCGGCTTGGAAAACCGCTTTATTGTCGGGCACGTCGGACGCTTTGTATTTCCCAAAAATCACGAGTTTATCGTGCGCGTTTTTGCCGAAGCCTATCGGCAAAATAAAAACACCGCACTGCTTTTAGTCGGCACAGGCGAACTTGAAGCTGATATCCGCCGGCTTGTTAAAGAGCTAGGCATAGAAAATGCCGTTTTTTTTGCGGGTTTACGGCGCGATATTCCCGATTTTCTAAACGCATTCGATGTGTTTTTTTTACCAAGCCGTTACGAGGGAATGCCCGTTGTCGGCATAGAAGCCCAAGCCGTAGGTCTTCCCTGCCTTATGAGCGATGCAGTGCCGCAAGACACAGCGATTACGCCGCTTGTTTCGTTTTTTCCGCTGAACGTCGGCATTAACGAATGGGCACAAAAACTGCTTTCTTATGAGCATAAGCAAAAAAAAGCCTATCCCGATCTTATACGCAATTCCGGGTTCGACATTGTTTCTGCTGCAGAAAACCTGTGCACGTGGTACGAAAAGCTTCAAATTACAGCCGGCGCTGCAAGATAAAACTCCCGCGAACACATGCGAACCGGCCGCATCCGTAAAACGCGTTTGCTTTTTAAAAAAAAGTGTGCTATACTCTAGCACATGACGGCACAGGATTTTCCGCAGTGGTTTAAATCGCGTTTTACACATACCAGTTCGTTTGCCTCAGGTATAACTTTTATGATATTTGACTGTATCGGAGTTATGCTTTGTGTAGGAGCGGGCTTTTTTACAGTTAACGCCATAGATCGCACACTCATTGTATTCCGCGATTTCGTTCACTATTGGGTTTACCTTCCCGCCTTTGCCGCAGCTTTTTTTGCCGCACGGTTGTACCCGGGCATTATGCTACAACCGTCAGAAGAAGTTCGGCGCTTTTCCCTCACCTCTTTTTTTTGTTTTACAGGCATAGCACTTTCCATTGCCGTTGAAACCGATGACAGAAACGCGCTCAGCGTTGCCCTCCTTTTAGCTGTTCCCTTTGCAACTTTTATACTGCCTCTTATACGCGAAGCAGTGCGCCATGCGGTGTCTTTTTCACGCTGGTGGGGCATTCCGGTCGTTGTGTATAGTTCGAACCGCGACAAACAATTAGTTGTAGACCGCTTATTAAAAAAACCTACACTTGGCTACAAACCTGCAGCAATTATCGCCGATGACACCGCTTTTTATTCCGAGTACTGCGGCATTCCCGTATTTCCATATTCGGCAGAAATAGAACAGCGCATACACGAATGTAAAATTACCACAGCAATTGTAGTGGAGCGTAACAGTATTACGCAAAAAGGACCGCACAATTTGCTTTTATCTGCATACCGCTATGTTATAACCATTCCTTTTCAACAAGGACTTAAATCCGTATCGCTTTCGGTACGCGATTTTGGCGGAGTTCTCGGATTTTCTGCAGCAAACCGCCTTACCCGCCCCATAAACCTTGTTATCAAACGTTTAATTGATTTAGCTTTACTCCTCTTATCTGCACCGCTTGTACTGCCGCTGGTAGGATTGCTTTCGCTACTGGTAAAGTGGACTTCGCCGGGACCAATCTTTTACGGGCATAAACGCATAGGTAAAAACGGCAGGCAAATCACTACATGGAAATTCCGTTCAATGGTAGTTGATGCTGACCGGCGTTTGGAAGAATTGCTCGAAAACAATCCGGAATTACGACGCCAGTGGAATGAAAACCAAAAACTCGAAAACGATCCGCGTGTAACGCCTATCGGTAAATTTTTACGCAAAACCAGCCTTGACGAACTGCCGCAATTTTTTAATATCCTTACCGGACAAATGAGCTTTGTAGGTCCTCGTCCCATAGTTGAAGCCGAAAAAGCAAAATATGGCGATAAATTCGACTATATTTTTTCCGTTACGCCAGGGCTGTCGGGAATGTGGCAAATCTCCGGCCGCTCGGATACCGGATACGAAGAGCGTATTATGCTGGATACGTACTATACGCAAAACTGGTCTATTTGGCTCGATATTTGGATAATTTTACAAACAGCGCTCGTTGTCGTTACCGGAAAAGGTGCGTATTAATCATATTGTTATTTTTTTAGATCTATGTTACTATTGCAACGTTATGCATTTTCGTATGCCGTACCGATCAGCTATAACACTTTGTTTTCTTTTTATACCGTTGTTTTTTTTGCATGCCGAGCAATACCGTATTGCTTCGGTATCATACGACAGAACGGGTATAACAAGGGAATACCCGCTTCGCCAAGCCGTTTCTATAGATACCAAACGAATTTTTGAAGATAAAGCTGAATTGGAAGCATATCTTGCGGATAAATTAATCCGGTTGCGCAATCATCGTATTTTTCAAGAAGCTCATATTATACCGGAATACGAACAGCCCAATGAAAACGATATCGTCAATGTAAAAATAACCGTTAAAACAAAAGACTCGTGGAACATTCTCGGTCTTCCATACCCAAAATACGATTCAAACAGCGGTTTTGTTTTTAAATTAAAAGTAAAAGACCACAATTTTTTTGGCAGTATGCGCACGCTAAACGGCGATGTCAGCTATGAATACGATACCAAAAAAGAAGGTGAAGATCCAAAACATAAAATCGGCGCATCCCTGTCGTTTGATGTCCCTTTTAAAGCCGGACCTTTAAACTCAAATTGGAACAACGACTTTTCTTCAAAATATACAATCGGCTCGCACATGCCGAATATAAAATTTACAAGCGGTGTCGGTTTTAACTTACCGATACTTAGAACTTTAGCTTTGAATTTTGGCGTTTCGCAAGCTATAACACACGACCCCGACTATAAAGATGATAATGACATGCTTTACCTTACAGAAACGGCATCGCTCAGTCTTCCGGTAACTTTAGCACAAACCGAAAAATGGGGAGACATTTCGTGGGTACCGTCAACTTCAGTCAGTTTTAATTGGGATCCTACCGAAGCAAGCACTTTTGCAGACGGTATAAAACATGCTGATTTAAAAGGTCCAGTTATAAATGCCGCACACAGAATAGGCATGGGGCAAGTTAACTGGATAGGCAATTACCGAAACGGCTACAGTATATCGGCTGCTCAAAATTTTTCGTATAATTTTTTTGCACGCACTTATAAAACTTCTATCAGTGTTGACGGCGAATATTACCGTGCATTTAAACATGTAGGTTTTGCTTCCCGCTGCCGCTTATACGAAAGTTTTGGCGAAGCAACAGAAGTCGGTGGTTATATACGCGGTGTGCGCGATAGCCTTATAAAAACGGATTCAGCTTTTTTGCTAAATATGGACATTCCGATAAAGGTATTGCAAACAAATTGGACTCGATGGCATTTTCCGCAATGGATGAGTTGGTTTGATTTTGAAATGCAGCTTTCCCCCTTTATCGACATAGCTTTGGGAAATAATACAAAAGCCGGAACAAGTTATAATTTAAAAGACGGATGGTATGGCGCAGGGCTTGAAATTATCGGCTACCCCAGTAAAATGCGAAGCATTCAAGGCAGAATCAGTGCAGGTTTTGATGTAATACGCGTTGCAGAAAAAGCAGGCAAAAGAATCGGGATAATAGATAAAGTCGTAAATAAATTCTTTAATACCGATTGGAGAACCGGAGAATGGTATGAAATATCGATCGGTATCGGATTGCATTATTGATAATTTTAAATAAAGGAATGCAAATGTATACAAGCATAAAAAAAGATAGGGTTAAAAAAGTTATATGTGTATGCCTGTTGTGCGTATGCATTTATACCGGAAAAAAAGTTTTTGCACAAGGTAATATTTCCGTACCGCTTGAAGATCCGGTGTATAATTTATTGGAATACGCACTGATACGCGGCTATTGCTCGCCGCTTCACAACGCACGACCTTATACGCTTAATACTGTTTTACGCAGTTTAGATCAAATAGTAAACAGCAGCGATGCCGGCATAAAAGAAAAGATTATAGCGCGCGATACGATTGAACGTTTAAAAGGCGCAAGCCCTACAATATTCGATAAAGATAAAACAGATATTGCAAATGCGGCAGCTCTTTTTAAAACAGGTTCGTACGTATACGAAAACAACAATAAAGTACCCATCCGTTTGGAAATTGGAGCTTCGTGGCAGTCCGACTTTAACTTTAATTTTAACGAACCGAATATCTCCACCATCCACTGGTTTGATATGTACATACGCGGCGATATTACAAAGTATTTTTCATACAATGTAAATGCCGGCATGGGGATTATGAAACTGGATACTGCAGGGATTGCATCCACAGGAGCGCAAACGGGATCGCACGCCCCCTTTACATTTACGCAAAGCTGGGACGGTTATCAATACCGCTTAAAAAAGCTTTCGGAATTCGACGGGTTATCGAACGATCCTGCTGCAGGCATACGGTTGCTTCCCGAATTCGGCGTTCACTTTTGGGACGGTAAAGCCGGTATTTCTTTTTCGCGCGTACGGCGCGATTGGGGAACGGGAAACGGTAATTTAATGCTTTCAAAAACGGCTCGGCCGTTTACCGCAATCGATATGTATTTGCGTCCGGTAGAATGGCTGAATCTTTCCGTACTTACCGGATCTTTGGAGTTTTTCCGTTCCACAGGTATAAAAGAATCGGCTGCAACCTTTCAAAATAATATCAGCGCCCTTATGGCTGAAATTTTTATTAAAGACATAGCCTATATCGGCTTTAATTCATCTTCGGTATGGGCAAAGCGTTTTGAACCGGGCTATTTGAACCCGGGAATGATTCCGTTTTTTTACCAAAACATGGTCGGCGATTTTGACAATTTGCAGCTCGGTTTTTCGTTAGGCTTTAACGTCCCCAAATACGCTAAAATATACTATAATTTATTTATTGACGAAGCCGATTTGGGTGCTTCCGACTTTTTTCATCAAGCCGGGGCAAGTATGTGCGCATGGCAAGCGGGCGCTAAAATTGCAATACCCGATACGCCGTTTATGAGCTTTGTACTGCAATACACAAAACTGGAACCCTATGTATACACTCACCCCCTTGAAGAAATTCCCGGTTATACCGGAAAAATGAATACTTCGTATCTTAACCACGGAGAGCCTATCGGCTACAAATTAAAACCGAATTCCGACGAAATAAAAATCGGCTTGTACGCGTTTCCTACGTGGTTTGCAAGTGCACATGCCTTTTATTCAATGGTACACCACGGAGCGGATTACGGATCCGGTATTGTACACGGCAGTTCTTTTGGGGATTTAATGGTATACGGACAAGGCGCTTCTTCGGCAAAACCGGGTGACTATTACTATAAAGATTTTCTTAAAGACGGTGTGTATGAGTGGATTCATTCTCTAGGGGCAAATGCCGAAGTTGATATGCGCTTTGTAAAAAATATTCCGCTAAAATTAAAGTTGGGTTATACGTTAAGCTATACACACCACACCGAATTTACAAACGGAGTTTTTAAGCAAGCCCAAAGCGATGAATATATAAATCGTTTTGGAAATTACCTAAGCTTGTCTATAAAAGTGTACTAAGTCACTTTCGTAACTCTTTTTCCGCTAATATTTTCCACGTGCGATCGGGGCTTTCCGAAGCTAAAGCCGAAAAAATGTCGTAAGCAAACGAAACAAATCCTTGCTTTTCGCACAAAACGCCCAATGTATAAAAGCCTTCCCACATATTGTTTTGTGATGCCCAATCGGTAATATCGGAATACATTTTTATTTTTTTAAATAGCGCTGCTACTTTAGTGTAAGTGTAATCCATATCCCTGGATTTTATTATACCGTCTGCACGGCTGACTGCCGTTACGCAAAATAAAAGCGCTGTTTGTAAAGCCCTATCCGTTAAACCATACGAATTGTAATATTCAGTGAGCAAAAACCACACGCGCAATGTTTTGTATGTATCGTTTCTATACAGCAAAAACAGTTTATCCGCGCTCATGCCCTTTGTAAGGGCTGCATAAACGGCTGAACCAAAAGAACTTTGACTTTGACCGTCTTTGCTGTTTTGCACTCCGTATACATCGTCTTGTGAACCGAGTAAAAGCAAAGCGCTTTCATACTTTTCGTTATTTCCTTGTAATTTATACAATTCCGCCATACCGTACAAAATATCGGACTGCATTTCGGGAACGTCGAGGTAACTGCGGTTAAGATAGGCAAAAGAAAAAAAGGTTTCGGCAGTATTGTATTCTCCTTCAAGCGTATACAGTTTACCTAATAAAAAATCAGCTTCAGGATATACAAAAGAGCTTTTTACATAGTCGCTAAGTTTTTGAATGGAATAATCGAAGTATTCGATACCGAAACGATTTATTAAAGCTTCTATTATGCGCACTGCGTCCACACTTCCGCGTTCTTTCAATAACTGTAAAACGGTTTGTATGTCATTTCCAGCTTTAAGCAATGCAGGCGCCGAAAGCGCTTGGACTAAAATTGCAGAAGAATCGGCAGTTTCCTGTTTTCGCTTTTCTTTTGCGTTTTCGGCAAAATGAAAAGCGCTGCCGTAATCCCGCTTTTCAAATGCAATGTTTGCCCGCTCAAGTATACGCCAAGATGAGTTGTCGAATTCATCTTGTCCGTATCGATTAAACGCACAAAGCGGAAACGTAAAAAATATACAAACAATACAAACGGCGGAAAAATATTTCACAAAGATTTTATTTCCTCACTAAAAGCAATATCGGCATTTTTGCTGAGGATATTTAGGTCATCGTTTTGAAGAGTTCTAACAACTTTTCCTTTTTTAAATATCAAAACCGAATTTCCGGCTCCGGTAATTCCTATATCCGCATGCTTTCCTTCGCCCGGTCCATTTACTACACAGCCCATAACGGCAACTGTTATGTTTTTGTTCATCGAAAGCAATTTGTTTTGCCAGCGTTTTACAAAGCCGTGAACGTCAAAGCCGTTGCGCCCGCACCGGGGACAAGACACAATTTTTACCCCGCCGGTATACAAACCGCATGCGGCAAGTATTTCTCGGGCAGCTATTACTTCGTTTTCAACATCGGAAGAAAGGCTCACCCGTATCGTAGAGCCTATACCCTCTTTTAAAAGATGGGTAAACGCTACGGTACTTTTTACGATGCCGCCGATTAAAGGACCTGCTTCGGTAACTCCGATATGCAGCGGTACTGCTGGGCATTGTTTTGCAAAAGCTTCGTTTGCCTGTATTGTTTCTTCTATTGAAGAGGCTTTAAGCGAAACAACGTATTGGTCGAAGTTAAGTTTTTCGAACACTGCAGCTTCGCGCACTGCAGTTTCGCAAAGCCCTTGAAAGCGGCTCATTTTTCCTTTTTCAACGGCACTAGCTATATCTGATGGAAAACTTCCGGCGTTTACTCCTATCCTCACGGCAACGCCTTTGTCTTTGCATGCATTTACCACTTCGCTAACGCGTTCGGCAGATCCTATGTTGCCGGGGTTTATGCGTATTTTAGCAACATTGCCTTTTAAACAACGCAGAGCAAGACGCCAATCAAAGTGGATATCGGCTACCAAGGGCATACGGACGTGCTCTGCAAGACGGCACAATGCATCGGCACTTTGCATATCGGGTACGGCAAAGCGCAATATGCGGCAGCCGAGAGCACCAAGCTGTTCTATTTTATCGGCTAAAGAAAAAAGGGCACTGTTGTCGGTTAAAACCGGAACAATGCCTTCTTTCCACATAGTTTGAATGCTTATCGGAGCATTTCCTCCGATTTCCGTGCGCTCCGTTTTACCCGAACCGCCGATGCAGACGGTACGGGTTTGAGCTTTTTTCATATAATACTTAAAATTACAGTACGATAAAAGAAAATACCATTGCAAAAAGCGCAACACTTTCTGCAAGACCTACAACCGTAAGGTACTGTACAAAGCCTTTGCCCGTTTCACCCAACGCGTCGGAACCGGCAGCACCGGCTTTTCCCTGATATACTGCGGAAGCTGCCATAGCAAGACCCGAAAAAAGACCGAGCGCCAAAAGAAACATACCGTCTTTTGTAGAGTTAATCATAGACTGCATAAGCAAAAAGCCGTAAATGGTTTGTGTCAGCGGAGCACCGGCAAAAGCAACTAAAATAAAGGGGGCAGGTTTATTGTTTACATAACAGCGCTTCCATGCACCTACCGCCGCTTGACCGGCTATACCGATACCTATTGCAGAACCGGTTGCTGCAAGACCGAGAACACATGCTGCTCCGAACATTCCAATCATACACATCTCCTGTTGTCCGTCCGTTTCGACGGTAAAATCAAAATAGCTTCAGCTTATTCGCTGAACGGTTTATATTTGAACCCCGACCACGACATTCCCAAGTGTCCGGAAAATTCCAATGTATTTAAACGCACGCCGTGCACGATAACCGAAAGCATATTTAATATGATATTCAAACCGTGCCCGAATGCTAAAATCAATACTGCGGCAAACATTAAAAAACCGCCTAAAAACGGTCCTGCCATACTGTTTACCGTAGACGAAATAGCCGCTCCTGCCAAACCTACCGCCCACAAACGTATGTAAGAAACGATATCCGAAAATACGTTTACTACTCCGAGTAAAACGGAAATAATATTTTTTAAGCTTGCTAAAACCGACTCTTTTACGCTTCCTTCGTAATTGGAAAACACAAAGCTGAGTATAAAACCGCCTGCCACAAAAGCACCGACCGGATATGCTATAGGATAGGCTGAAAAAATATCGAGCGGAATGCTTGCATCAAAGGGAAAGCGCACTTTGTCCACCACCATATTCAATACAACGTAAAACATTCCCCACAGCATAAAAAGAGAACCTGTATCTCCCAAAGCTTTAAGCGAACGCTCTGCAATGCTGCGCACAATGCTTTTAAAGTGAGCGATACTCAACTGCAACAATGCGAGGCAAAAGCAAAAGATTTGCAAATTTTGTACAACTCGGCGGTTGTTTTCCGGCGATTGGGCGGCGTATGCGCTCGATAAAGGTTCAAACGAAAGCGACACTAAAAAAGCGGGTAATTTATCGACGGGAATACCGAACCAGCTACACGTTACACTGCCCCATACTACGGTAGACAAGCCCAAAATAAACAACAAGCCTATTTCAGGCTTTACCTTTTTGCGCTTAAGTATCGAAAATAAAGCTGCACACAAAGCCAGTATAAGCATTAAAGAACCGTAGCCAGCATCGCCGAAAATCATACCAAAAAAGATCGCAAAAAATAGCAAAAACCAACCGGATATATCGTGTTCACGGTAGCCGGGAACCGTATCCAAAAAGTCGGAAAGCGGATAAATTAAGCTGATCAGTTTATTGTTTTTAAGTTTAGTTGGTACTTCTTCATCCGGCGCAGGTTCTGCGGAAAGCAAAGCCCAATTTTCTTTTTTTGCACACTCTGCAAGGCGCGGTAAGTCTGTAGCAGGCACAAAGCCCGAAAGCCATGCCAAAGCGTGCTTTCCTTCTTCTTCGTGCCCCATTCCCGAATATAAGTTTTCGAATTCGGCAGCTTTTTCCGCTTCGCATGCAGCTTTTTTAATACTTTGCGCATATACGGCGTCAGCGGTTATTTGTCCGCTTAAGCGCGCACGCAATTCGGCATATTCCTTTATTTTTTGTTCAAGCTGCACGGTCGGCATTTCGGGAAGTGGCACTGCATACGCTTCCGGCGGCAGTGTTTCTTTAAGCGAAGTTTTTCCGATACGAACGCCGCCTTCTCTTTCTATAAGCAAAAAACGGGTAGTATTTTTATCGCGGTTTAGAAAAACCGTTTCAACATCTTCACCCAGTTCGTCATATTTATCATTGGGTATTTCGTACAAACAAAGTCCGATTCCCTTACCGGCAAGAAAAGCAAGATCGTCAGTGTTTACCGCACCCCAGCCTCTTAAACGCTCAAGTTCCGCTTTTGCTGCAGCTGCTTTGTCATCGGCGTCTTTAAGCAAAGCATAACGCTCGACGATTTCATTGGCTTTTGCAAGCGCTTGTTCTGTGCCGATGTCTTTTTGCTTTTTTTTAGCTTGCTTTACATCGGCTGTCAGTGCATAAGCGCTGTGCAGTTTTTCGCAATCGCTTTTGCAGCGGCTGAGCGCTTCGCTTTTGCCTTCAATATGTTCGACGTGTACCAAACCTAAAGTACGCAGTTTTTTAAGCGCCGTTTTACGCTCGCTGTCCAAAAGCACAAGGGATATTTTTTTCATAGGTACAATCATAGTTCATTCTCCCTGTTTTTTTCGGCAACTTTTTCCAAGTTTTTTTTAGAAATTTTTCCGCGCACAACGGCAGCGACTTGCTGGTCGCCCAAATATACACTGATCGATTTTATGTTCATTTTTGTTTCAGGAATCTTTACTTTTTCAAACAAATTAACGCGTTGGGTTGTCGTACGCAATTCTCTGGTTAAAAGACGCACTTGTTCTTCCAAAACTTCGGCTTCCAAATCCAAAGACAAAGCTTGTTCCAATTTAACTGCCGCTAAGTCAACCCACAACGGCAGTTTGTACAAATCGTAATCGCCGCGCGTAAAGTCCGCACCTTCATATACGGGAATAACCACACCGGCAATATTTCCCGTTCCTTTACGGATATTGTGAACTTGTACCATATCGTCGGTAAATACATCAGCTTCCCCAAAAACGGCAATCCACGCTTTAAATTCCGTGTCGAGCGCCTTTCGCTTTGCCCTCACTTCCTTTGCCCGCTCGTCTATGGTACGGATTTCCGTTTGCAGCTGTTGTTTTTTTAGCGTCAATGTAGGCAAATAGCGCCGGTACATTTTAAGCGCGTCTTTTTGAGCTTTTAATTCGTTTTTTGTCAGCTTAACGGCAGCCATCGCTTACGCCTCGCGCCAATATTTTGTCGTCAATTCGGACTTTATACCCGTTTCTTCTTTATTAAAGCAAGAAGCAAGAATTTTCCATCCCATATCCAAAGCACTTTCCAGCGGAATGTTTATGGATAAGTCCATCATTTCTTTTTCGAACATTGCACCGTATTTAAGTAATTTTTCATCCCACTCGGACATCATAAAACCCATTGCCTTTTTTTCGAGGGTATCTTTGTACGAAGCGTACAAGCGGATCATACTGTCCATGAGGGTACGGTGATCATCGCGCGTTTTGTTGTTTACGTTTTGCTTTAAGCGCGACAAACTTCCGAACGGTTCAATGCGCCCGCCCTTTAAGTAATACTGACCTTCGGTAATGTAGCCTGTATTGTCGGGAACGGGGTGCGTTACGTCGTCTCCGGGCATAGTGGTAACCGCCAAAACGGTTACCGAACCGGCATCGTCGAAGTCTACGGCTTTTTCGTAGCGTGCGGCAAGCTGGCTGTACAAATCTCCCGGATAACCGCGGTTCGACGGAACTTGTTCTTGCGTAATGGCAATTTCTTTCATTGAATCGGCAAAGTTTGTCATATCGGTAAGCAATACGAGTACGTCTTTACCCTGCAAAGCAAATTGCTCTGCAACGGCAAGCGACATATCCGGAATTTTAAGACATTCGACAGTCGGGTCGGCTGCGGTATGAACAAACATTACCGTGCGGCTTAAAGCGCCGCCGTTTTCAAGTTCACTCTTAAAGTACAGATAATCGTCATACTTTAAGCCCATGCCGCCCAAAACAATAACGTCTACTTCGGCTTGCATAGCTATGCGCGCCAAAAGCTGATTGTACGGCTCGCCGGAAATACTGAATATCGGCAGTTTTTGCGAAACAACCAGCGAATTGAATACATCGATCATGGGAATACCGGTGCGGATCATGCGGCGCGCCATAATGCGTTTTGACGGGTTTACCGAAGGTCCTCCGATTTCCACAAGGTTTTCGTGCAGCGCAGGACCTTTATCCCGCGGCTCGCCGGAACCGTTAAAAATGCGTCCCAAAAGGTTTTCGGAAAAACTGATTTGCATTTCGTGTCCCAAAAACCGTATTTGATCTCCCGTAGAAACGCCGCGACCTCCTGCAAATACTTGCAAAGAAACGGTATCGCCCGTTATACGGGTAACTTCGGCAAGCGATGTGCCAAAAACGGTTTCGATTTCTGCCAATTCGCCGTTTTTAACGTTTTCGGCACGGACGGTAATAACGCTTCCGTTTATCGATTCTATTTTACTGTATACCTTTTTCATTATTCACCGTCCTTCAGTAAATCGGCTGCTTGTGCGTTCAATGTTCCCGACATAGCTATGTACAATCCATCTATATCTCTTTCTTTTTGTTTAAACTCTTCGCTTGTGCGCACGGTATAATTCCAGTCTATAAACTTTTGGCGCATACGGTTAAAAAACGAACGCGCTTCATCTTTTCCGGGAAGTTCAAAATCCGAGCCGAGTACTTGCAAAAGCCGTTTAAACACATAGGTTTGGCGCTCAACTTCCGGAGAAGAATCGACTTCGTCGAATGAGTTTTGCTGAAAGTACACAGCATCGAGGAATTCGCCTTTTAAGTATACGATAAAGTCGGCAAGACTGGTACCTTCTTCTCCGACAACTTTCATCATGGATTCAACATCAGTTGCATGGCGGAATAAAGCGCGCGCATAGTTTACCCAATCCTCACGAATAACGCTTTTATACTTCGACCACGAATCCAAAGGATTGATTGCGGGGTATTTTCGCGCATCGGATCGTTCACGCGAAAGCCCGTGAAAAGCACCGACTACTTTTAGCGTAGCTTGGGTTACCGGCTCTTCAAAGTTGCCGCCCGCAGGAGAAACCGTACCGCCGATGGTAACCGAACCTAAAGAACCGTCGCTCAAGCGCACAATGCCTGCGCGCTCATAAAAAGCTGCGATATACGATTCCAAATATGCAGGAAATGCTTCTTCTCCGGGGATTTCTTCCAAACGGCCGGACATTTCGCGCAGCGCTTGAGCCCAGCGGCTGGTAGAGTCTGCTAAAAGCAAAACGTGAAGCCCCATTTGACGATAATATTCGGCTAAAGTAACCCCGGTATACACCGACGCTTCGCGGGCGGCAACCGGCATGGAAGACGTATTGCAAATGATGATTGTACGTTCCATAAGAGAACGTCCCGTTCTCGGATCGGTTAATTCGGGAAATTCTTTAAGGATTTCCACAACTTCACCTGCACGCTCGCCGCATGCGGCTACAATAACGACATCAACGTCGGCGTTGCGGCTGGTTGTGTGCTGCAATACCGTTTTCCCCGCTCCGAACGGACCGGGGATACAGTAGGTTCCGCCCTTGGCAACGGGAAAAAAGGTGTCTATAAGGCGGATTTTTGTTACCATTGTTTCTTCGGGCTTTAAGCGCTCTGCATAACAGTCGATAGCGCGTTTTACCGGCCAATTAAAACTCATAGTAACGTTATGTTCTTTTCCCTTGCTGTCGCTCAGCACAGCGATTGTGTCTTTAAGTTTTTTATGACCTGCATCGCTTATCGATTTTACCGTATACGTGTCGTTAAAATAAAAGGGAACCATAATTTTATGGGTAAACGGTCCTTCGGGCACGGAACCGAGCACATCGCCTTTTTTTACTTGAGAGCCGGTTTTTGCTATGGGTGTAAAATCCCATTGTGAATTGTCGTTTAACGCGTCGATGTATACGCCGCGTTCCAAAAAGTATCCGGCTTGTTCTGCAAGCTGCGGCAGCGGGTTTTGCAAACCGTCGAATACTTGCCCTAAAAGTCCCGGCCCCAACTCGACGGAAAGCATATCACCGGTAAAATTCACTTCGTCGCCGGTTTGAATGCCTTTAGTCATTTCAAAAACCTGCATTTGCGCTTGATCGCCGCGTATGCGGATAACTTCGCTTTTAAGGCTTTTTCCGGCAACTTTTACGTAGCCCACTTCGTTTAACGATACGACGCCGTCAAACTGAACGTTTATCATGTTTCCGTTGACGCCGACAACTTTTCCTTTCGTATCCGTCATGTTGATTCTCCAAGTATTCTGTCGTAAATTGTCCGGTACGATTCCATACCGGTTTCCGTATTGAATTTTCTCATACGCAATGCAAGTTTTAATTTAAGTGCATAATAAAAAACCGCATCGAGCGAAAACGCATCGATGGGGCGCATAGCTTCAAGCGCCGCACAGCGCTGTTCATTTAAAAAATCTTCGGCTTCAAGCGGCGTATTCATACCGACTGCAGTGCGGGCAATTTGTACAATATCCGCAGAAAGACTGTAGGTATGCAAAATAAATTCTTTTTTTAGTTTTGCCGCCCTGATTTGCGCCAGTGCAAAGCGGAGCATACGTTCCCAATCGTACCATGCGTTTACAAAAGCGCACACCGTTTGCACTTGTTCTTTAGGCGGCTCAAGAGAAAAGGTGCGCGCAAGATTTGCCTCTTTTGTGTCCAAAAAACGGGTACATAAATCGGTAAAATGAGCTTCCGTAATCGGCAGCGGAGTATTGCCCTTAAGCGAAAAAGACGGAAGCTGCGACACCAGATAGTAATACGAGCTCACTATCGGTTTTCCTCCCGCAAAGACGCTGCAGCACTTTTAAGGATTTGTGCAGTACGCGGATTAAGATACGAAGCAAACATTTGTGCAACCGCTTCAGCTGAAAAGTCGTAGTATGCGGCTCCGTTTTCCGTTCCGATACGGAAACCTGCAGACAAATTTTTATCCGCTTTAATTTCAATACCGCCGGCAATGTGCTGTTTAAGAGCGGCATGAAAATTTTGTTCAAGCGCTTTTAAATCTTTTTCGTTCAACAGCACTGACAGATTTTGAGCATCCGGGTTGGAAGCAAGCAGTTTAACCGTTTCCGGAACCAGCGATTTTAACAATTCGGCAGAATACGCTTTTTCCGTTTCCGTTTTTATAAAAGCCGCAAGTTGAGCGTTAATTCCGTCTCTAAAAGAAATAAGCAGGTTTCTGCCTGCTTGACTTACGGCATCGATACTGGCTTTTTCGAGCCGCTCGGTTTCCGCTTTTGCCGATTTTATAATGTCGGCAGCTTTTGTGTGTGCTTCTTCAACAAGCGCTGCAGCTTTTTTTTCAGCTTCGGCAATTATCTCCGCCGCAGCCGTTTCGGCGGAAGCAACACCGTCTTTTTTAATTTTGTCGATTAACTCTTGTAACTGGACGTCCATAACACCCCTCGCAAAAATAACTTCACATAGAATAACGTTTTAGAAAAAATAAATCAACTATCACCGGTAAAACTATCAGGGTAAAAAAATCACTAAAATCGTTAAATTTTCCGCCGGTACATCAATTGCCGCCGCTATCCGTGTCGAATGCGTACACCGTTACCGCCGTATATGTGTGCCCTGCTTTTAAAACAGCTGAAGGAAAGTCCGGTCGATTGGGAGCATCCGGATAATCTTCGGTTTCCAAACAAAAACCCGCGTGTTTTTTATACGGCACACCGTCTTTTCCGTGTGCAACATCCAAAAAGTTTCCCGTATAAAACTGCACACCCGGTCTATCCGTGTACACGCTCATCTTACGGCCGCTTTGCTTTTCGTACACTTCAGCACACAACGGCAAGGACGAACAATTGCCGTCTTTGGGAATGCCGGCATTAGCGCTGCCGCCCATTTTATCACAGCCGTCCTTATCGGCATAAATGCCGTCCTTTATACAAAAGCAATGGTCGTAGCCGCCGACTTTTTCAATATCCTTCCCTATCGGCTTTGCTTTTCTAAAATCAAACGGCGTTTTATCAACCGTCGACGGTTGTCCCTGCGGAATTAAATTTTCATCAACGGGAAGATAGCATTCAGCGTTCAGGCGCAGTTCATGCGATAAAATATCGCTGCCGCTTTTTCCCGTTAAATTAAAATATGAATGATTGGTTAAATTGACAATCGTATCTGTATTTGACAAAGCGCGGTAGCGGAAAATCAATTCATTGTGCGTGGTTAAAACGTACTCTGCGTGTATTTTCAGTTTTCCGGGAAAACCCTGTTCTCCGTCTGGACTAACACGGGAAAAGCGTATTCCTGTTTCGTTAGCCCTGCGCAGGATTTTTGCTTTCCATACCATGCGGTTATAGCCGTTAAAACCGCCGTGCAAGCAAGACGGACCATTGTTTGCATCCAAACAGTATTCAGTGCCGTTTAAGCTAAAGCGTGCATTTGCAATTCTGTTTGCAAAACGTCCTACCAAAGAGCCGAAATAAGTTTGCCGATCGTTTATATACCCTTCGAGGGTGGAATATCCGAGCGCAACATCTTCGAGTACGCCGTTTTTATCGGGCACTTTAATTGAAGTAACGATACAGCCATAGTCCATTACCGAAAACGACATAGCATCGTTATCTATTGTATATAATTTAACTTTTGTTCCGTCGGAAAGCACTCCGAAACGGCATTTTTTTACACCCATGTTTTAAGTATATCATAGGGCGCAAAAATGGAAAAGCCCGGTTGTGCAAACATTTACACAAATGACTCAACATACTTTTCTTCTAAATATAGTAACATTTTGTCAAGAAAAAAAAATATATTTATATTGCGGATTGACTAACCGGACAAAAAATACTATATTTGTAAAATATTCACACTCCGGAGGTTAGTATGGCTGGTGCAAGTAAAAACTCCCGTACAACGGTTTCAACACATAAATTCTTTTGCACATGCGGCGGAGAAGTCGTTATGAAAACCATGTGCGAAAACGGAAAAGTAAAAAATATTGCCGAATGCACAAAGTGCAAGCGTGTTGAACGCCGCCCCAAAGATTTTAAATAAGTTTTTAACTATCCAAAAAACGCTGAACGGAAGCACATACATTTTGTGCGGTGTCGAACATCCGTTTTGTTTCGGGTACGCTTTGTAAAAACAAAGCTCCGTAGCGTTTTTCAATTAAACGGCGGTCTAAAACGGTAACGGCACCTCGATCCGCACACCGTCTAAGTAAACGTCCGAACCCTTGCCGGAAGCGTATGACCGCTTCCGGTACGCTTAATTCCATAAAAGACGAACCGCCTCTTTTGTCGATATCTTCGCTTCTCGCAGCAAAAACGGGATTTGACGGAACGGTAAACGGCAGTTTGGCAATAATAACGTGCGACAAACTTTCACCGGGTATATCCACCCCTTCCCAAAAAGAATCGGTTGCAAAAAGAACGCTTTCTTTTTGTGTTTTAAATTGCTCAAGCAGCCTAAAACGGTCGTCGTCTCCCTGGCGATATATGCAAAAACTCTCGCCGGAAAGCATGTTCCGCGCATAATCGCAAGCTGAACGCATGGATTCGTACGAAGTAAACAAAACTAAAGCACGCCCGCTTGATGAACGGATCAAATTAACGATTGCCTGTTCCAAATGCTGTTGAAAATCCGAAGACGAAGGCAGCGGCATATCCGAAACAACCGATAACAATACATTGTTTTTATAATCAAAGGGAGAAGCAAAACTGTCGTTTAAAAGACGGTCTTTATCTACAAAAAACGCACCGCTTCGTTTCATCCAAAAATAAAAATTTCCTGCAACCGTAAGCGTTGCCGATGTACATACAACCGTGTCTAAAGGCTCAAACAATCCGTTGTGCATAAGAGGCGCAATGTCGAGCGGTGTTTGGTAACACACCGGATACGCTTGCGTTTTTTCCAAAAAGCGTTTTTCAAGCCAAAATACTTTATCGGCGTTTTCGTTCCACAAACCGAAGTTTTTGCCCAATTGAGCATAGGCTTCAAGGCGCTTCATAATTTGCTTGGATTCCCACACTGCAGGCGCTGAAATATTTTCATCGTCGATACTGTCTATAAGCGTGCGAAGCTGCGAACACAGCAGGCTAAGACCGCTGGCAAGAGTATCCATAGCGGTAATAAAACCTTGTGCTTGCACTGCAGTACTTTCGCACAGCCGCCACACTGAATTTTCGCCGAACAGCGAAAGAGCTTGTTCTTCCATAGTTTGAATGTACGTTTTTAATTTTATAAGAGACGTCAATACTTCCTGCACAGCAGTTTCATCACTTGCAAAGGTTTGTAAATCGTATAAAAAACCTGCGGACGCACTTTTCCGTGTGCGGTGAAGTTTATTTAACTGTTTTAAAAGTGAAAAACGGCTCAGCGATTCGGAAAAGAATCCAGTGGCGGCTTTTTCCGCGTCGTGCGCTTCATCCAAAATTAAACGTTTATAAGCCGGTAAAATACCGTTGTCGTCAAAAGAAGCCGAAACAGAGCGCGTTTCCATATCGGCAAACAACAAGTGATGGTTAACGATTAAAACCGAAGCGCACGACGCTTCTTTGCGCATTTTCATGACAAAGCAATTTTCGTAAAAACGGCAGCGGCTGCCCATGCACGCGTCGCTTTCCGAATTAATGCGCTGCCATAAAGACTGCGACGGCATAAAGGACAAATCGGAATTACTTCCCGATTCGGATTGCGAAGCCCACGCGCTTATCCGCTGCAGTTCTTCTTTTTCGTCGTCAAATAAATCGATTTCATTTAACGCATCGTTTAAGCGCCGCCGGCATATATAATTTTGCCTGCCTTTCATCAGCACGGCTTTAAAATCCTCGTTTAATATCCGCCGGGCTGCAGGTACGTCTTTTTCGAACAACTGCTGCTGTAAGTTGATGGTACCGGTGGAAATAACAACGCGTTCTTTATTTTTAAGCGCCCACAGCACGGCAGGAAGCAAATAGGCAAAAGATTTGCCTATACCCGTCCCCGCTTCAAACACGCCGACTTTATTTTTGTTAAATGTTTCGCAAATACGTTCAAGCAAAGCGATTTGCCCGGGACGCTCTTCAAAATCGTCAAACAGTTTTTCAAGCGGCCCGCCGGAAGAAATCCATGCAGAACAAGCGTGCGTATCCAAAATTTGCGGGGAAAAGCTGTTTTGTTCCACCAAAAAAGAACTCCGGCATAAAAAAAGAGGTGCCTTAAAAGTCTTCTGCTTTTAGACACCCCGTTTTTCAAAAAACATCCAAAACCGCAGCTTCGGACTTAGCGAACATCTCCTAGGGGAATTGAACCCCTGTTGTCGGGATGAAAACCCGATGTCCTAACCACTAGACGAAGGAGACATTTTGTATCAAACGACTTTACATACCATATCAAAATTTTATTTTTGTGTCAAGCGGGATGCTTACAGCATGTTTACAGCTCAAGCATTAAAATGAAGACTTTTACGTATTCAAGCGGTTTACAAGCGATAAGCGCAAACGTTGCGCTTCAGCGTCGGAAAGCCCCAAAGCAAAAGCGATATTCAAATTATCCAGCGATTGTTCAAAACGGCTTAAATGAAAAAGTGCTAAAGCTTTGCGATAATACACATGCGATTGATATTTGTTTATTTCCAATGAACGGTCAAAGTATTCAAGCGCTTTTTCTTCTTCATTTAAAACGCTGTATACAATACCTACATAATACAGCGACATATAGTTGTTAGCGTTTTTTTCAACACTCGTTAAAAAGTCTTTTTTAGCTTCTTCGTAGCGGTTTTGTGCAAAATAAGCCATTCCGCGGTGTTTGTATATTACCGAAAGCACCACGGGTTTTGCTGCAGCTTTTGCTTGTAATATGCGGCTGTAAATATCGATAGCGCTGTCCAAATTGCCTATATTATGCGCGTGAATTGCTTCCAAAAGCATATCGTCAACGGTACCCTGCACATAAGGTGAAGAAGAAGCAAACTCCTTTAGCGAAGACGACATTTTATTGATTTCTCCATCGGCATCAAGTTTATCGGCAGAAAGAATATCGGCTTGTTCATAAAAACTGGTACGGCGCATATCTATTTCAGAATTCAATTTATTTTGGTAATCGCGGATTTCTTGAAACACAATGTCTGCAAGACTGAGCATAGCGTTCATAGACGCAAGCTTTCGGCGCAGCGGAAGGTCGAAAGGAGAAAACTCCGATTTATACACTAACTCGTGTTCAACTTCCGCCCACGCATCTTGTAAAATAGTACGTATTTGAATTTCGCACACTAAGCCGTCCGGAATCAGTTTTTTTTGTTCTTTGCTCAAAACGCTGTCGTAAATATACTGCGGAATTTTAAGCAATATATGAACCGATTCGTAGCCGAATTCGCTGAACGTGCGTTCCGAACCTTTGCGTTCAAGCTCGCATACGTCAAAGCGTTCAAGTATTTGTTTTTCCGCGCTTCCGATATCTTCCAAAAAAGAGCAAATAACCCGTACGCCGAGTAAATCGGTTAAAACGGGCAGTTTATTGCTTTCAAGCACAGAGGGAGCGGACGGAGCGATTTTTAAAAGTTTACGGTAATAACTGTTAAAATCTTTTATCCGGTATTTAAACGAAGGCATTGAAACACAGGATATGCTTTTTTTTAATTCTTTAAGAAGTTCTTCTAAAAGTAAAACAAAAATATTTTTACATTCATCGTACAAACGGTGCAGTTCGTCTTTTGAGCGAAACGAAAGAATGTTTTGTGCGGGCATTACAATATCCCTATAAAAAAACAAGGCTGCCCAAAAACTTCCGTTCTTAGACAGCCCCCGTTTTTATAAACTTAAGCTAAAACAGTTTTACTGTTGTTCAGTAGAAGACGTTACAGCAGCACTGAAACCTTCTTCTTTAGCCATGTTGTTCTTTTCGATAAAACGGTTAACTTGCTGAGAACCGAACATCCGCATTTCGATAGATTGGCGGTATTGTTCTTTTTCGGTAACGATACCCCACAAGTCTTCGTCTGCAATGTCGCGTTCGGTTTGTGCAACCGCTTTGTCGTAGATAACATCGATTTGCTTAAAGTAACCTATAAAATCTCCGCCGTCGTGAGCCGCATCGCGGGTAACATAAATACCGGACAATTTGGCATAGGGAAGTCCGCGCGGATACAAAGGATATACACGGATTTCGCGGTTGCGGATATCGGTAACGTAATCGGGGTTGTTCCAAATAAGATTTTTCCAACCGTCGAAGTTAAGCGTACCCATAAAATAGCGGCGTTCCACGTTGTCGTTATCTTTAAGCAATACGTATACAGCGTGAGGATAGTTGTATCCGTACGTTGTCAACGAAATCGCTTTAATCGTTCCTACGTTGTCCAACACACCGTAACCGGTAGTATCGTCACCGTTTTTGCGGAAACGGTATGCGTTAGCTTGTTTTGAACCTTCAACAACTTGACCGTTTTCGTCGATTTGAGCCATCGGTTCAAATGCGGGAATGTCAAAGGGAGGTTCAATGCGCGCATTGGCATTTACCGGCGCCGTGGGGAATACAATGCGTACGCCCATAATGTTTTTACCGGCAAAGGGTCCGCCTACAACGGGAGCCGATTTAACAATAGAACGCTGCATGTTAGCCACAATCTGAGCGGAAGAATTTAAGTGAACTTCCCAATCGGTTAAAACCAGCGAAGTACGCATCAGGGCTTTTTGAGTATCATCAAACGGAATTGACGACACTTTTGAAAAATCCATTACGGTTCTGCTGTGTACAGTGGGATTGCCGTTTTCGTCAGCGACGATATCCGGCTCAAGATTTGAAAAGTCAATAAGAACTGCTTTTTCACCAAAAGCAAAGCTTCCTATCAAAAGGAATGCCATTGCCACTAAAACGAAAGACCTCTTCATTCAAAGCTCCTTTTATACAAGATGATGTAGCCTTGTATATATAAAATATACTTTCTGTGGGTTTTTGTCAACGGTTTTTTTCGTAAAACCGCGATTTTCCGCCCTCGTATACATATATTTCATGCCCCATCATAGTAATTTCTATAGCATGTACATTATAATTCTTCCTCAGGTTTTGTGCAAGCAGTTTGCACGCCGTATGCGTTGCCGATGACGAGCCGTTTTGCAACACGGCTTTTTCGTTTAAATTAACGTACAAAACGCCGTCAGCTCCTTTAAAAAAATCAAGGGCGCGCGTTCCCTGAGCAAACAGCGGACGGTAACGGTCGCTTTGCGGTCCGAGCAAAAGTTCATCCGTAAAAAAACGCATACTCGAACGGAAGTGTTTTCTGGGAATATAGCGCGCTTCGGCATAAACTGCGGATTTATCCAAAGATTCAAATAAAAACAGCTTTCGGCTTCCCGGATAAAAAATAATATACAAAGCAAGCGAAAATACAAAAAGAGCGGCAATAGCAATAAAAAGTTTTTTGTGTAATGTGCTTATAGTCAATTTAAAATCGATCATCTGCCGCCGGTAAATCCTCTTGACTGTTCAAAATGGGTAACGAACGCAGTCAAACCATTATATATCCCGAGCGACATTTTGTGCAAGTAGCTTTCGTCTAAAAGCAGCGGTCCTTCTTCGGGGTTGGTAACAAAGCCCAATTCAATTAATACGCTGGGCATATTCGCATTGCGCACGACAAACCACTCTTCTTCTTTTATGCCGCGGTCGACGGTTATATTCCCCACTTGGGCTTTTAAGCCGTCTTGAATATATTTTGCAATTAAAATACTTTCGGTAGTGAATTCTTCTTCCATCATTGAATTGAGGATGGGAAGCACTTCTTTATCTTTAACCGCTCCGGTATTTTTAATAAGTGTGCGCCGGTAACCGGGACTTAAATACCATACTTCAAAACCTTTTGCTTTTGAATAAAAAGCCGAATTGGCGTGTATGGAAACGTAGATTATAGCTTCGTGTTCTTCAAGCTTTACGGTATTAGCAATATCGGTACGCTGATTAAGCGTTAAAAAAGTGTCGGTGTTGCGGGTAAGCATAATTTTTTTATCGGGATAGGTTTGCACAAGACGCCGGTACAAATCCTTTGCAGTCGTCAATACCACGTCTTTTTCCCGCACATTCACCTTTTTGCCTTTAACCGTGTGCTCGGCAACCGCTCCCGGATCGCTTCCGCCGTGCCCCGGATCGATTAAAATAGCTCCTATGCGGAAATGTACTTCCGGCGGAAGTTTTTCAAACGTTTTTTTTACGGCATCGGAAAATTCTTTATCAGCATACACAGTGCCGTTTTTGTTAACGGGGACTGAACACAGCGACATGTTTGTATAGTCGGCTATCAATACACCGTTGTGAACTGAAAAGCTGACCGTATGTCCGTTTTTTTCGAACATTCCGGTGCCGCTCATACCGTCCCAATATAAAGCCGATTGAGTTTGCTTTGCAATGTCCGCAAGTGATATTAACGCTGAAGAGTTTGTTGCGTTTTTGTTTACTGCTTTTTGCGCCGGTACATTTTGCACAATACCAAATGCACATACAACCAAAGCGCACAAAAAGCCGTATGTATTTTTTTTCACTGACTTTTTCCTCAACAGTGTTCTCCGATTTTACTGTCGGTATAAAAAACGGCACCCTGTAAGCCGCCGCGGATAAAATAATGCCACAACTTTTTTACGGACAAGCGTACCGCTTTACCCTGCTCTTTATAAAACAAATCGTTGTATAAATCAAGCGTTTTTTGCAGCGTTTTTCCGTTCCAATCTTTTAGCTGCGCATATTTTTCCAAAAACGGTAAAAGAGCGACAGATTTTACCGTATCGGTGTATTCGTTTTCATCCAGCGAGTCGATTTTTCGTATAACGTCATCCGGCATCACAAAGGCCGACGGCGGAAACGAGGTATTAAGCGGTGCGTTTAAAAAATCGTGCGTATCTTTGCAGTTTTGTCCGCTGCCGTCTTTTGCGCCGTACAACACGGCAGTTCCGTCATTCGCGGCACTTGTACTCATTGCGCCGGTCGCGCTATCGGCTTGCAAGCGCAAAAAAACGGTTTGTACCGCCGTTTGCGCAGCTTCAATTGCTTTATTCCGCTCAAGCGCACGGGAAATAACGTTTCCCGCTTTTTCCACATTGTTAACGGGGAATACGGCTGTTTGACCGCTTTGTATGCGCGGAAAAAAGTCTACTACATTTTCAGTATTTGCGGCTTTTTTAAAAAACATTGTTTGTGCGATTTTACCCGGAATTGAAATCCATGCGCGTTCGGCGCTGCAATGACTGCAGGGGACGTCAAAAATGTCAGAAGTACCGCCAACAAGGCGGCGGCGCTGCAGCAGTTCTGCAGGTTTTTCGCCCAAAGCTAAAAGAAGCGCTTGTTCGGTAAGGTTCATTTGAGAAGCATAAGGATATGTCCAGCCGGACATATAACCGCCGGAAAGGCGGGCGGCAATTTCGCCAATCATAGGACCTTTTGACATCATTTTTATGTCAGCTTTTGCAGCGCCGCAGCTTAAACCGAGCGCTTTTACACCCGACCAAAAAGCGCCGAGCAAACGCTCTTTATCCGTTTTATCTATAAGAGCGGGCATAGTGTGCCCCATTTCTATAAAATACGGCGGAAAGTAAATGTGCCGCTCGGCGAAACCGGTAACGGTAAGCTGTCCGTCAAACACTAAAGAGTCTATGGAGAATTCGCTTCCGTCCATATATTCTTCTATTATTACCCTAAATGTCCGCGAATAGCGCAAAGCATCTTTTACCGCTTCCGCCAAAGATTCTGCGCCGCGCACTAAACGGCATCCCCGTGCGCCCATATTGTCGCAGGGTTTTACCACAAGCGGAAAATCCAGTTTGTTCTTGTGTATAAAATCTTCGGCTTGTTTTTGGTTAAAAGCGGCAAAAGAACTGTCGGCTTGAACAAAATGCGGCGACGGTACCCCCGCTTTATCAAAACAGTTTCTCATCAGCACTTTATCGCTTGCGTTCTTTGCCGCTTGGCTTGTGTGGGCGCTTAAATTGCATTCGTGCGCGGCGCAAGCAACTGCATAAGAAAAATCTGTTCCGGCGGTAAACACCGCATCCAAGCCTTCGCTTTTTTTAAGAGAACGGGCAAAATCGCAAATTTGCTCGGTGTTTTTTAAGTCGATTTGCTCAAATTTTTCCGCCAAAGTGCGGCACACGGCTTGCGGATTTGCGTCGATAAGGGTAACGCGGCAGCCCAGTTTATGGGCGGCTTCTACAGCCGGTTTTTGCATAAGTCCCGCACCGAGTATCAATACGTGTTTTTTTTCCATTTATTTCACCTGTATTTACCTTATTTATCTGTGTTTACCGAATTTTTTTACAGTATACTTCAAAACTGTCGCCGAGCGCAAATAATTTGCTTATCGCCAGCGCAATGCGGTTTGTTTGTTTTAATTTAAGATAGGGAAAACGTTCAGGATGGTGCCCTATCGATACGATTTTGCACACTTTAAAACCGTACTTTTTTAATACGGCGCGGCAATATTTTATATCCCAAATTATAAAATGATCGGATGGGCTATTTTTTAAAAAGCTTTTTTTTGCAAAACGTGCCGACAGCCCGGAAGCAGAGGGTGTGGAAAATGCAAAAACACCGCCTTTTTTTACCGATTCGCTTACTTTTAAAAGCACCGCATGCAAATCTTCAAAATGTTCTATAACAAACCACATTGTAAGCGCATCGAATGTTTTTTTTGTACCGTTAAAATAAGCTTTTTCGGCAGGGAATGCGGCGCACACGGCAAAAAAGCCGAGTGTGTTTACAACATAATCGACGGCATCGGAGCAAATATCCAAGCCGAACGGCTGCCATAAAAAATCCGCAGCGGCAGACAAAAAAGCGCCGTATGCACAACCGATATCGAGCACTGCCACCTCGTTTTGTGCAGGTTTTTGTAGCGATTTTTGCGCCGACTTTTGTGCCGGCTGCCGCACAGCTTTTGTACGGCACAAACGGTTTATAAGCGCCATACGGCGCAATCCTTGTGTTTTTATTGAAGCAAAGTCTTCAAGATAGGTTTTGCCGTACTGTTTTTTATATTCTTCAAAAAAATAAGCTTTTGAATATTCTTTTTTGGGAACGCACAGCCAGCTTATATACAGCATACCGCATGAGCGGCAGCGCCTGACGGTTTTAACTTCGTCGCGCGCAACAACCGGGTTAAGTTCGGCTTGCAAACCGTTTAAGTTTGAACACAGCGGGCAATTTCGGCGTTTTCCTCCGGTTAAAGAGGCAATAAACGGCGCCAAATCGCGCGCTTCGCCAGTTCCGGCCGTACAGGCAACACTGACAGTTCCGGCAGCTTCAGCAGTGTTTAAAAGCGAGCATAAAGTTTTCGGCTGCAAACATTCCGGCTTTGATAAAAGTGAATGTATTTTTTTTTCGCTTAACTGCTTTTTTTCAATACAAACGCAGCCGTATTTTTGGGCAAGTTTTTTATGCAGCGTACTGGTAGCAAGCAAAAGCAGCAAACAGCCGGCAGAAGCAGCTTCAAAAGCCGTAAAACCGTAGTGCGTAACTACAAGATCGTATTCGCCGATACGCTCCGGTAAGCCGGGAATAAAGGGAACATAAGAAATGTTCGGTTCTTTTGCCGCAGCCCTTGCAGTTTCGGCGGCGCTTGTAACAACGGTTATATGCACATGCGTTCCCCGCAGCACGCGGGCAAAACAACGGGCGGCAGGAAGTGCAAGGTTTGAGGGGTCTTCTCCGCCTAAACAAATAAGTATACGGGTAACCGTTTTTTTAAGCGCCGGTTCTAATTTATTGCGGGTAACAGAAAGCGGAATAAAATAGGGGGCATATTTATTTAATACGGTTTTATTTTTTAGCGGCGGGATTATATCGATAAGAAAATCCGCCCAATCGCTTCGGCGCGAACCTTCGTCTATAGCGATAACGGGCGCACATTCGTGCAGCGCACTGCCGAGTGCAGCATCGGTACAAAAACCGTCGGTTACGATAAGAGCATACTCGCCTTTTTTCGGAAGCGTGTGTACTATGCGGTTTTGAGGCAAACCGTTTTGTGTTACCGCTTTTTTAATCATCTCAGCGGCGGCGCCGGACAGGGCGGCGGTTTTGAGCGCAGCTTCTCCGCACGACGGTAATGTTACACCGCAAGCAAACGACGAAGATGCATCGTCTGCGGATAACAGTTCGGCAGGAACATACACGTCGGCGTACAAAGCATCCGATAACGCAAGAGACAAACAGCGTTTTACGTGCCCTGTGCCGCATCCTGAACGCACGGCAGGAACCGTCAAAACGGGATGCATGTACGGGTGCTGCAGTGCCCAAATTATACGTTCGGCACTATACGGAGCTGCTGCGGCATACCCTTTTTGTAAGTTTTGCTGCGCTAAAGTTTCCGAACTTTCCAAAAAGCGGCACAAACGGCACGCTTTATGGTAATCGGCAAGCGTATCCACTGTTGTTCTTAATAAAGGATAATTCCAGCGCTCATCGGAGTTTTCGTTGATACATACAAAACGATCGGTATGGTTGTATAAAGCAGGTCCTACGTGTTCTTTTTCAAATGCACTCGGATTTTCCTTGCGCGCTTTTAAAAGAGCGGCGGCAGAAAGGATTTCCACTCCGCTTCCGTGCGGCAATCCGCTATAGGTAAAATAATCGCAAGCTCTTTTTTTAAATTCGTCTAAAGAAGCTTGAGCGGCTTCAAAAAACAAAAACGGATTATCCGCCGTTGCACGCACGATAATATCTGCTTTAACTTTTTGCACTAAAAGACAAAAGCGTTCCAAAACATCGTTTTCCGGTCCGGCAAAACAATTCCACCCTTCTTTTTGTGCAAGCGGATTCAAACGCTCATACGAAGCATAATCGCAAGCAAGCCAGTATTGGTCGGCTTGTACTTTTTTCATCGCACGCAAAGTCCATATAAAAAGCGGTTTTTTTTCCGCTCCTAACGGTAAAAATGCTTTTTCCGGCAAACGCGAAGAAGAAAGCCGGCACTGTACGACAACGATTGTCACGGCTGTGTGTCCCAATTTTGACAAAACTGCACCACATCCGTTTTAAAACGGAAGCGGTTTTCGTGTACCCATTTTCGGGCATCCGCAAACAGCGAATATGCTTTAAACATCCCGCCCGGATAGCGCCGGGCAAAATCAAAATAGCGGATTTTCGGTATATATGCGTGATCGGCATAAAATACGGGTGCGCAGTTTTTTAAATAAAAACGCAGCTGAGCATAGTCTGCAGTTGTATTTTCAGAAGGTATGTCTTCTTCGTACACTAAACGGAAATGCTGGTCCAATTCTATACGTTCACCCCACAGCCAAGCGCGAAGCGAAAAATCCAAATTTTGCCAATAGGGGCTTACAATAGTATAATCGTAGCCGCCTAACTGCATAAATTTTTGTCTGTCGTATATCCCCATAAAATCAAACGGGTACACCGTTTTTAAACCGGCGTTTGAACGCATAGCGGAAAAATCGGGCGGCACAACGGAAAAGGTGTTTTTTTCTATTTTTGGCTGCATACGTACGGGAATATACTGCAAGTGGGCGCTTTGCAAAACCGGTGCACTGCACAAATGTCCGCTTTGTACCAGGCTGCGCAGCGTTTCTTTTGATACAAAGGGGGGAACGGTTCTTACATCGTCCCAAATTACCAAAACAAAAGCACTTTCGGTTTCCGCCATACCGATGTTAATCATATCACCGGGAGTAACGTTTTCCAGCGGAACGACGAATTTTACTTGCTCGTAGCGTTGGGCAAACTCTTCAACGCTGTAACTGTGAGAAGAATTTTCAACCGCAATAATTTCGGTAAATCCGCAATTTAAAAGATTTTCGATATTGCGCCTGCAATAGTGGCTGCCGTTACGGTTTAAAAGCATAACGGCAACGGATTCTAAAAAAGAAGACGAGTGTGCGGATAGTTTTTTTTGCCCCAGTACGGTCCGCTTTATTTGCCGTTCGTTAAAAATTAAAGGTATAGTATTCATCGCTTGTTCCGCACTGATCGCTGTATATGCCGTCCAATTGTTCTTGTAATTTAAAAGTTCCCCTCTCCCATAAAGTTTGAAGTTCTTCGGTAAACACATTGCCGTAAAACCCGCTTGTTTCGGATCCGACAGCGCAGTGCGAGCCGCTTCCGGCAGCAAAAACAGCCGCTTTGCAGCGCGGAACGCTCCCGTCTGAAAGCACGCATACATCGCGCTTGATATGCCAGCACGGCGTACGCACAGCAGGAGATAAATCCGCAGTCCGTTCATCCTTTAAAAATCCGGAAACAGAGTCGTATTTTTGGACGATAAGATTTCCGCTGCCGTCGGCTTTCCACTGCCTAAAAAAATGTTCCAATTGATTTTCGTTACACTTCATGCGTACCAATTGGGGGTATACCGCACGCGGAAACAAAGTTTGTAAAAATTCTACCGTGTGCACGGCACGCTCAAAACTTTTTCCCGGATGCAGCTTTTCATACCCGTCTTTGTCGGCAGCGTCAAGTTTTATTATCCAATTTACCGCAGGATATCCTGTTATGCGCAGCGGATTTTCAGGCGCAAAAGATAATATCGTGCGTGCGGTATGTTCATCAAGGGTTTGACCGTCGGTTTCTATTAAAAGCGAAAAATTCGGGTGCCTTAAAACCGCTCGCGCAAAATCCGTAAATTGCGGATGATACACCGGATCGCCTAAAAACGATAAACCGATTACCGCATCATCGGAAAAATCAAAGGCTTTATCGATAAAGCGTTCAAAGTCTTTTATATCCATGAATTCGGGAAGCGACAGTTTTTTAGGTACAATAGGCTCGTATATACAAGACATACCGTTTTGCGCCTTTTTATCGGATGCGGCATAAGAGGTGCATATTTGCACATTGTAAAATGCGGGAAACGTGCGCTGCACTTCAGCCGATTTTGCCGCTAAATCGCACACGGCGTCCGCATCGATTCCGCCATCTGCATGCACATTTGCAGCGTTTTGCATTAAAGAAAACAAACGGGTGCAAGCAAGCGTGTCCCGTTTGGAACTGCAGCTTAAATTCAAGCGCAAATAACGGTAATCACGGGCAGAAATAAAAGTTTCTATTTCAAACGAATTGATATCGGTTTTTATAAGTTCAAAAATCGATTCGCGTCCCACACTTACGTTTCCCGCATCCGGTTTGGAATCGGCAAGAGCTGCCAATATGCGTACGGTTCCTGCAGCAAGCACTTCAGGCGCAAAACCGTAGGGATAACCGTCGGCAAATGTGTATTCTGCTGCATAGCGTGTATGAAGCGAAACCAAGCGTTCGCTTATACCGGCGTTTAAAAACGGACAATCAGCCCATGCAAACACTGCGTGATCGGCGTGTTTTTCGCTTAAAACCGCGTCCATTTTATGTAAAAGTTCGCTTACCGTAAGCGGCGTATCCAGAATTTCAACTCCGGCACAGTGTGCAAGGTTTTGTGCCCACAACCGAGTTTTTTCCCGTGCGCTCAAACCGTCAAAAAGTTTTTTATCCGCAAAAGACGACAAAGCGCCGGCATATAAAAATGCATAGGTGTTCATACTTTTTGAGTATCGGCACAAAAACCGCGTTTATAAAGCGCTGTTGTTTTTTCAGCACGCTGTTGTTTTTGCGGTTTTTCAGTCTGCCTTTTCCAACAATCTGTTTAAGAACGAATGGCTTATTTGCACTACATCCAAAATAGCGCGGGTATCGATTAACGAACCGTTTACTTTGTCCAAAGAAGCAACGCCGTCTTGAATTGCGTTAGCTTGCTCTTGGATGGAAGCGGTAATTTCGGCAAGCGAATCGCCGGCTTGCGACATCGTGATGGAGTTTTCGTCAAAATTGTTCAAAACGCCGGTAAAGGATTTTTGGAATTTTGAAAACAGCTGAATAAATACGCTCATATTGCCGTTGATTTCGTCAACCGCTTCTCTAAACTCGTTTAACTTTGCTTCGATTTTTTTTGTAAAATCGCCGGTTTGAGTTGCAAGCGAACGCACTTCGTTGGCTATAATTCTAAAACCGCTTCCCACTTTACCCGCACGGGCGGCTTCAATCGACGCATTGATGGCAAGAATACCGGTTTTAACCGATACGTCTTGAATACCTGCAAGCATATCTTCCACATCCGAAGTTCTTTCTTTAAGGATTTCAAAAGCGGAGGCAGCGTTTTGCGCATTTTGCGAAGCCGTTTCGATTTCACCGACGCGTTTATGAATTTCTATTTGCAGTTTTTTTCTGTTTTCAAGAATTTCGCTCATCATTTGGTTTACACGGCTTGCATTTGTAGCCGAGCTTCCGCTTCCCGCCCGTATTTCTTCAAAAGCCGCAAGAATTGTATTAAAGCCGTCCTGTAAACTGTCCATAGCTTCGTCTATAATTTCCAAAGAATGGACCGTTACAAAGTCAAGTACAACACTTTTATTGTACCGGATATTCATTTTATGAATGGCATCGGAAAAATTATCGTTTATTTCGTTTTGGTTCATAGGGTGCCGCCTTGTGCATTAAAAAAGCTGTTCTATACGGTCGCAGCCGCACTGAAGTTCGCTCAGCCAGTTTAAAAAATTGTCGACCTGTTCGCCTTTATATATTGCACCGTGCTGCGGTACTATCATAGTAGGATTCAAACGCCGCACCATTTCCGTCCAGCGGCGCACGATTTTATTGCATGCCATGTAGCGCACGTGAAATCCTTCAATAAGCGGAAGGTGTTTTTCAAAGTCTTCCACAAAGGCAACTTCATCGTCTTCTCCGAAAACGGCAGCTCCTATATCGCCGCTAAAGAAAATACGGGAGCGCTCATCGTACAAACTGAATTGACCGGGAGAGTGCATAAAGTGCGAGGGCATACAGCGCATTTTAGAGCCTGAAGGCAAACCTATCTCCATTCCCTTATCCGGTATGGGAACAATACGCGAAACATCCACTATACCGAAGTGCGGCATAAAACGTACCCAAAGTGAAGAAATATATACCTTAGCATCGGTAATCCCCAGCCATAACGCTATTCCCGATGAAACGTCGGGATCTTGGTGCGAAAAGAAAATAGTATCGATTTTATCTACCGAAATATAGCGGCTGACTGCCGTCACGACACGGGAAAACAAGTGCACTCCGCCCGGATCAAGCAAAACGCCGCGTCCGTTATCTATAATAAGGTACTGCATTGTTTGCACCGCCCCTTTACGGTACCGGCTTTCCGAACCGAGCCAAATAAATTTATGGTTGTCGTCTTCGTATAAAACTATTCCATGTGCGCTTTCGGCATCAATCATTTTTTTCTCCTGTGTTTACTACAAAATTAACTTATCTGCATTATATCTCTAATTGATTAAAAACACAAGTATCGAAAAAAAGATTTTAAACATTTTGAAGTTCTTGTTAACCGCACAACCCGTCCGTGTAAAAAATAGTTATCGGCGCACTATCCGCAAGCCTAAATCGAAAAACTGATTTCCCGGTCCTAAAATAAGCCGATAAGAACAGGTAGTAAAATCGGCAAGGCTGTTCCACCCTCCGCCGCGCACTACACGATATGTACCGTCGGCAGCACCTTGATGATCTTTCGGCAGCGGATTGGGCAGCGGGTCTTCATACCAATCATGACACCATTCCCATACATTCCCGCTCATATCATATAATCCGTAACCGTTGCGTTTTTTCATTTTTACTGCGTGTGTCTTTTTGTTGGAGTCTCCTCCTGCATCGTTTTTATACCATGCATAATCCTTCAAATAAGTACTGTCATCGGTATCGGTCCATTTAAAGTTTTTTCCGCCTTTTGCAGCCCACTCCCATTCGGCTTCGGTTGGCAAACGAAACCCGTTTTTACTTATATCCAATACGGCTTTGTTCCAATCATCGCTTCCTGCATACTTTTCGGTTGTAGGGATTTCATCGAACTTAAGCGAAGAAAAATCCACAGGCACTCCCTTAACCGTAACCGTATAACAGGGCTCAAGACCGCATTTTATGCTCAGTTTATTGCAAAAAGTTATTGCATGATACCAATTCACTTTTTCAACCGGACGTTTTTTTTGATTTTCCCGGTCGGCAGCTTCTTTTCCCGTAGTACCGTCGAAATAGCTCGGCTTATTACCCATAACCGCATACCATAACTCTTGCGTTACTTCGCTTTCAGCTATGTAATACGCTGTTAAACTTACCGTATGTACATTGTTGTCATCGTTATCTTTGTGCCCCACACTACCGTCGGTTACGGCATCAATGGCTTTCATCGTAAATTTTATACCGTCTACCGTATAGATTTTATCGAACAGCCGGATATCCGCAGAATTATCGGCAACCGCATTTTTGCATCCGGTAAAATTTACGACAACAAGCACACAAAGCGCTACAAAGACCGTCCAAAAAGAAAGGGCAATCTCATTTCGATTTACATTACTTTTACTCATAAAAGTGCTCCTTTTTAGATTAGTTAGTTAGTTTAAACTAACTTTTATATTTAATTTATCATTCAAACAAAAGAATGTCAACATATTTAAAACAAAAAAGCAAAGTAAAAAAAATGGTAAATCTTACGTAAGGCAACACGGCTTATTGTGCACTCGCGTAACATCAACTATAATACGGTAGTTACACTATGAAACTTACGGTATACGGCAACGAAATTCCTAAAAAAGAATTGCGTTTAGGCACCTTGCTGTGCCGCTATTATAAGCGCAAATACGGTTTTAAAGCCCATGATTATCCTGCTTTAACCTGCGTTCCTCATGCTCTAGGAAAAGACGATTTTAATCTTATGAGCATAACGCAAAAAAAAGTGCTTGACGTTTGTGATAAGACAGCTGACACTTTCGGTGCGGCGCCATCAGGTTCCGTTTGCGGTGCATCTGGCGCTTGGGCTGCAAACGAAGCTTCTTTTGATACAAAAAAAGGCATAGTGCTCGGTACTATGCGTATGGGATTCGGGCACTGCAGAATTGCAATCGCTCTTGCCTCTGCCGCACACCATGCAGGCTGTATTCCCTATTGGTTTGATATGCTTTCTTTTCCCGACAGCGCGGCGGGAAAAACAATACGCAGCCTTGAATACTGGTATAACCTTGCCTCACGCGTTTCACAAAAATCTGCATTGTTCAACAATACCGTGTGGGAAAAATTGACTTCTACCGCAGGTCAACACCTTTCCTCTTCGCTTCAAAACGGCGTTATGGCCGATATGTACGCCGCACTTTTCCGTGATATTCCTCCATCAATGCCGTTTTTATCCACACATCCGTGGGTAGGACACGGAGCGGTCGGCGCAGGTTTGCAGCATATTATTACGGTAGTGCCCGACAACTACCCGCTTGCATTCCATATTGTAGAAGGAAGCGTTCACGCGGTGCAATCGCCCTCTTCTTTTATGGGCTACCGCACTCTTTTTGATATGGCAGGCGAAACGGCTATAAAACACTGTATGCCGCAAAACGATATTTTTGAAGCGGGGCACTTTGTCGACCACGAAATCGTTTCAAATATCGAATACGATTGCGAATTGCGCCGTAAACGGATGAAAGACGGAAAAGCTCGCCGTTTTTTGCTTACCATGGGCGGAGCCGGCGCACAAGTGGCAAAATTTGCAGGTATCGCTAAAGCACAAAAAAGCGCCGTTGAACAAAAAAAAGCCGCTTTGCTTATCAATATGGGCGATCACAAAGGACGATGGGCGGATTTACAAAAAGAGTTTAAAGCTGCCGGTATTTTATGGACTATGCATGACGATTGGCAAAAAACGCGCGCTTTTATAGACGATATACGCGAACACGATGTACACGGCGTGCACGTATTTTTACACGACGATTTTTATGCGGCAGTTTACGCCACTAATTTGCTTATGCGCGTATGCGATGTGATGATTACCAAACCAAGCGAGCTTTCGTTTTATCCGGTGCCCAAATTGTTTATTCACCGCGTGGGACGGCACGAAGCATGGGGCGCTATACGCAGTTCCGAATGCGGCGATGGTACTATAGAAACCGAAGCTTCTTCCGATTTATACCGCACATTGCGCGTATTAACAAGCGATACCGATTTACTGGATTTGTATTGCACGCACATAATAAAAAACAACAAACAGGGTATTTACAACGGTGCTTACAAAGTTGTGCAAAAAGCGCTTGAAAGCACAAAGCTGTAAGCCCAATAAAACCGCGCAAAAACATATACAAAGCATATAAAATATGCTACAGTGCTGTATATGTCGGGCAATACTTTCGGCAGCATATTCCGTGTTACCACATTCGGCGAAAGCCACGGTGAAGCCGTCGGAGCAGTTATAGACGGCTGCCCCGCAGGACTTATTTTTGATATAAAAAAAATTCAAAACGCCCTCGATAAACGAAAACCTGGCAGCGAAAACCCTGCAACAAGTACGCGAAAAGAGCCGGATCGGCTACAAGTAATCAGCGGCGTTTATGACGGCGTTACTACCGGTGCACCCATTACCCTCACTATAAAAAATACCGACGCAAACAGCGACGATTACAAAATGCTTAAAAACGTATTTAGACCTTCGCACGCCGATTACACGTGGCAAGCAAAATACGGCATACGCGATTGGCGCGGAGGCGGCAGAGCTTCGGGAAGAGAAAGCGCAGCGCGCGTAGCGGCAGGAGCGGTAGCGCAAATGCTTTTGGAAAAAATCGGCGTTACTATTACCGCATATACAAAAAGCGCTGCCGGCATACACTGCAACGTTAAATCCATACCCGACAAAGCTATAATAGAGGCAAATCCGATGAAAGCCGCCGACGCTCAAAGCAGCCGTCTTATGATGGAGCGCATAGAAAAGCTCGGCAAAAAAGGAGAAAGCTGCGGCGGTATTGTCGAATGCATTATAACGGGCGTTCCTGCAGGATGGGGAGAACCGGTATTCGAGAAATTGGATGCGGAATTGGCAAAAGCGGTACTGTCGATAGGCGGTGTAAAAGGCATCGAATTCGGTTTGGGCTTTTTATGTGCAAATTTGAGCGCAAGCGAATACAATGACGAACTTTTTACGGACGACGGCACAACAGTACGTTTTAAAACAAACCGATCAGGCGGTATTTTAGGCGGTATATCAAACGGAGAGCCGATTGTTTTTAGAGCGGCGGTAAAACCGGTGCCGAGTGCGCGCATAGTGCAAAAAACGGTGCGTATCCGTGCAGCGTCTGTATTTGAAAATACCGACATTCAAATAAAAGGGCGGCACGATGTGTGTTTGTGCGCGCGCATTGTTCCCGTTGTAGAAGCTATGAGCGCTTTGTGCCTTGCCGATATGTATATGCGCAACGCACATGCACATTTGTAATACAAGCACTTTTAGATAGGAGTACAGCGGTGTCAACTAAAATCAAACGTATCCTTAACGGCAGCATTTTTTTATCTTCCGCTTTTTATATACTTTGTGCATTCGTTTTCGGATGGTACGTACATACCCTCGCCCATCCTCAAGTTTCCGCTTTATCGGCGCAAGAAGAAACTATGTACCGTACAACGGTAGACAAACAGTTCCCCCGCGCGCCGCTGAGTAAATTATTTTGGGATAAAAAAGAAGCCGGAATAGACGAAGATACAACGCTGTCCGTATATGCGTTATCCGTGCTCGCCGCGGATATGCATACGGGAAGTATTTTATACGAAAAAAACGCCGATCAAAGCATCCCCCCCGCGTCTATGACAAAACTGGTCGCTATGTACATTGCCTTTGAAGAAGCGGCGGCGGGAACCATTTCGCTTGACGACACTGTCCCCTTGCCAAAAGAAAGCTGGGCGGTAAACGCACCGCCATCCTCTTCGCTGATGTTTTTAAACCAAGGACAAACGGTAAGCGTACGCGAGTTACTTTTAGGTCTTGCAGTGTCGTCGGGAAACGATGCGGCAATAGCCCTTGCCGATTATATATGCGGTTCGCAAAAAGCTTTTGTTCAGCGCATGAACGATGAAGTAAAAAAACTGGGGCTTAAACACACCGTTTTTGTAGACGCATCCGGTTACAGCGAACAAAATACGACAACGGCGCGCGAGTTTGCTTCTTTTGTGCGCACATACCTCGAACGCTATCCTGAAAGCATACCGAACTTTCATTCGGTAAAAGAATTCGCTTATCCCAAAGAGCACAATATAATCGGCTTATCAAAAGAAGCGAATCCGACGATAGTACAAAAAAACACCAACCCCGCGCTCGGTGCGGTTAAAGGAGTAAACGGTCTTAAAACCGGCTACATTCCCGAATCAGGCTATAATCTTACCCTTACCGCCGAGCGCGATAATACAGCAATATTTGCGGTTATGCTCGGCGGGCCGGGACAGGGAACGGCGCAAGGTAACAGTTACCGCTTAAAAGATGCACAAAATCTTAGCGACTATGTGTTTTCCAATTTTAAAACTTTTGATGCGTATAAAAGCAGCCGCAGCAGCAACGATAAAGACGGCAAAAGCAATAATAGCGGACACTGCAGCAGCGAATTTGCATTGCCGATTGCCGCGCTCAAAGGAACAAAAAATGCGTTGTATGCAAAAGAAGCATTTCCTGCGGTAATGACTGTACCCGCTTCCGGCAAGCGAGTGGAACGCATTCTTAAAACAAATCCCTTTGTGTACGCGCCGGTTGCTACGGGACAGAGGATCGGCTATGCGCAATACAATGTAGACGGATTAACCGTACAAATCATACCGCTGATAGCCGACCGGGATATTAAAAAAGCGTTTTTACCCAAACAGCTTTTGGACCGTCTTGCAGCAGCACTTTTAATTTCGCTCAGACTTGCTTAGGTTTTAGCTGTTTTCGCTTACACGCGTAATTTTTATTCCGGCTGCAGCAGTGCCGAAATAAACAAATCTTCTTGATACCATTCGATGCGCAAAGAAAATATTTCGCTTTTATAGCCGGTTTTTTGCGCTTTAATTTTCCAGACCTTTGCTCCGGTTAATCCGTTTTTATTAATATCTTGAATCGGTATCCACGAGCCGGCAGACCATACAAAAAATTCGGTTGAAGCGCTTATATTTGCTCCGGTTTTTAAATCGCGCGCTTCGGTTCGAATACTCAAGGGTCTTCCCGTTTTTGAAGAAAAGTCAACGTATATTTCAGCTTTTTTACGCGTTATGTTTACCGAACGCCACCACACGTACGGACCGGCGGCTATTTTTATGCGGTATTTACCGGGACGCAAAGACAGAGGTTTTATGGTATATAAATTGGACGATGAAGTTTCGTGTTTTTTATAAAAAAACCGGCGGCTGTACGGTACTTCCGGAATAAGGTCGTTGTCGTTGTAAAAGAAAAAAGCGCCGACAGGTAAATCGGGGTTTACCGAAGCCGATGCGGGAATCTTCAAGGTTAATTCAAGCGGAGTGTACCACGGACGCAAAAGCGTGCGGTGAATATAGCCTTTGTGCCAACACACGCCGATAAGTAAAAGCGCGGCGCAGACGGCAGCGCTAATAGCCATGCGTTTATAGTGTTTTTTATATTTTGATTCATACAAAGCCGGTTCGCTGTATTGGGGAAAAAGCATAAGCTTTACCATGGATACGCGCAATTCGCGCTGATCGTAACGCTTTAGTTTTGCGTTTAACGCTTTTAAAACCGCTGCAGCGGAACGGTAACGGCGCGACACTTTTGCAGCCATCATTTTACGGATAATACGGGCAACACCGAACGGTAATTTTTTTTCCAACTTTTCAGGAGCTATACAGCGTCCGGTTTTTATGCGCAAAAGAGTATCCGAGTTCATGCTGTTTCCGAACGGTTTTACCCCGGTTATCATTTCGTACAGCATAACGCCCATTGCATAAATATCGGCACGGGAATCTACGCTGTTGCTGTCAGTAAATTGTTCGGGCGGCATATATGCGGGAGTACCTAAAGTTACCGTGCGCTCATCAAGTTCAGTACCGGCATACACATCTTCTTCGGAACTTGCAGCGTATAGCGTTTTATCGGAAACCGTAGCAGCGTTTGAAACGACGGTTTTGCTTTCGTCCGTACCTTCGCCGCTTTCCCCCGTCCGCTCCGAAAAAGCGATACCGAAATCCGCAAGTTTTATAGCTCCCCGTTTGGACATAAGGATGTTACCCGGTTTTATATCGCGGTGCACAATCGTTTTTTTATGCGCATACGACAGCGCTTTACATGCATCGCGCACAATTAAAAAAGCAAGCTGCCAGCTTAAACGCTTTCGTTTTGCAATCAATTTATCCAACGCCATACCGTCAATATATTCCAGTACGATGTAATGGAACGGACCTTCGGTAAAATAATCGAACATGTGCACTATATTGACGTGCTGTAAATCAAGTAAAATTTGCGCTTCGCGTTTAAAGCGTTCAAGAACAGCAGTGTTGCCGCGTATGCGCAGTTTTTTAATAATAACTTTACGCTTGAGCGTAGGATGCACGGCTAAGTACACCAAGCCCATACCGCCCCTGGCAACAACGCTTTCAATCTTGTATTTACCTATTCTATCGGGATTTACGGGCATTTTTTACTCCTGTAAAAGATTTGTTCCGGCAGATGCCGAAGTATCGTATATATCCGTATCGGGATTAAAAGGACGGTAAGTTCTAATTAAAGTAATACAGTGTTTGTCCGGATTATGAAGCTGTACGTATTTTCCGTTTGCTTTAAGCCGGTAGGTACCCGATATAAAACGGTGCCCTCCGAAATACAAAGCGTCCGGTCTATCGGGTAAAAAAGATTTAAGCATAAGGGCAACCGAATCTTTTTGCGCTTCATCGTTATCGGTCCACGTTAAGCCAAGCACAACCGCTTCATCTTTTAGACCGTTGATAACGTCATCTTTTGAAAACATACACAAAGGCTGTGCGTGGCTTGCAAGAAAATTGGCAGCCCACACAAAAAGCGGCAAACGGTGCTCAAAGTGAGCATAGCGGTTAAGCAAAGACTCACCGTACACATCGAGCATAAACGAACGGACCAATTCGCCTTCATACGTGTATTTTCCGAATGCAAGGTTTCCGTGCGCGCTTTCGTTTAATATGTTTTCATGATTGCCTTTTAAAAAATGAAAATAGCGGGGCCATCGGCATTTACAATTCATAACGCGCTGCATTAACCCCAAACTGTCGCTCATTTCGCCGAGCATAGCAGCGCTTCGTATATTTCCGGCTTTCCACTGTTCGTAAGCTTGTTTCCAACGCTCGCGCGAAACCACTTCCGTATGAAAACCGTCACCCAAACACACAAGGTACAGTTTTTTTAAGTCGAGTGCTTGCGCAACCGTTAAGCGTTTACCCGGCGTTTTGCCGTAAAAGTCCTCAGGCAGCACAAAGGATAGGATTTCGTCAAAAAAACCGGTACGCCCGTGTAAATCGGGTACTAAAACCGCAGGCACGTCCGGAGCAAAGCTTTTCAAATACAGCAAACCGCCGGGCATACCTGAAGCATCGGCGGGACGGAGCATTTCCGGTTCGGTATCCAAAACGGCAAGCGTTTGTTCCACCAAATCGGAAAGTACCCTTTTGGAAGGGAGCGAATTTACATACACTAAAGCGCCGCCTAAGATAAAATAACGCTGTCGTTTCCGATAGTGATTTTATCGTTTTTAGCCAGCTTTACGTACTTGTCGGCAGGAATTTTTTTTCCGTTTAAAAAAGTACCGTTTGTACTGCCGACATCTTTAAGAAAATAGTTGTCTTTTATTTTTTGAATGACGGCATGATGACGGCTTGCCAATTTGTTGTCGATAACGATACTGTTATCCGAAGCGCGTCCTATCGTAATTTGCGCTACAAGATTGATCTTCGTATCTTGAAATATCAAATACGAAGCATGTTCGGATTCGGCAATTTTGTCCAAACGCTGACCGACCGCACTTTCAGTTGTAATCGTATAATCTTTCATATTAGAAATTATACAGCTTTTTATTTAATTATTTCAATATGAATACAAAGAAATGACGGTAAAACCGTTGTCTGTAAAAAAATCGTTAGAATCGCGTTTTCAAGATGTCCTTTACAAAAAAACGCAATACGGTATACTGATGCTCTATGGTAAAAACCGTATCCGTACCGCCCGTGTTAAAAAAAATGAACGCTTTTTTTGAGCGCGCAGGATTTGAAGCCTACCTCGTCGGCGGAGCCGTGCGCGATATGCTCAGGGGCAAAAGTGCGTCCGATTGGGACGTCGCAACGAACGCCTGCCCGGAGCAAGTGCAAGCTCTTTTTCGCCGAGTTATTCCCACCGGCATAGAACACGGAACGCTCACCGTAATCTTTATGTCTCACCATATTGAAGTTACCACGTTCAGAAGCGAACACGGCTATAGCGACGGCAGACGACCGGATGAAGTCAGCTATGAAGCTTCGATTGAACAGGATCTTTCGCGCCGCGATTTTACGATGAACGCGCTTGCGCTAAATCTTTCAAGCGGAGCGCTGTGCGACCCGTTCGGCGGCAAAAAAGACATTAAAGCAAAAATTATCCGTACGGTCGGCAAAGCCCGCGACCGCTTTGCAGAAGACGGGTTGCGTCCGGTTCGGGCAATCCGTTTTGCCTCTACCCTGCACTTTACGATAGAAAGCGACACCTTGGCTGCGATTCCCCTATCGCTCGATAACATCAAGTGTGTGAGTATTGAACGCTTGCGCGACGAGTTTATAAAAATCATTACCGGCGAAAAACCTTCGTACGGTCTTAAACTGCTCGAACAAACGGAAGTGCTCAATCTTTTTATACCGGAATTGTGCGCATGCCGCCATGTTACACAAGATGACGGCAGAGGCTTTCACCGCTTCGACGTACTCGATCATTTGTTTTATGCGTGCGATTACGCACAGTGCCGAAGCTGTATCGAAAGCGCCAAAACTACAGACAAACCCGGCGGCGAAAGCAGTGCGGGCAAAGATGACGGCGAACAAAAAAACGGCGGCAAAAACAGCACGGGCACATCCGACAGTTTTGCCGACCGCATACTCGTAATCCGCCTTGCAGCCCTTTTTCACGACATAGGAAAGCCGCGTGTGCGCGCCGAACAAGTGCACGACGGCGTAAAACGTATTACCTTTTATTCGCACGAAAAAGAAAGCGCGCGCATTTGTACTGCCGTTTTGGAGCGCTTGCGTTTTCCTGCAAAAACCGTACGCTATGTAAGCCATTTGGTAAGTCAGCACATGTTTCACTACGAAAGCTCGTGGACCGATGCCGCCGTGCGACGCTTTATGGCGCGCGTTAGCCCACCTGCGGGCTTGGGAACGCTTGAACAAACGATTAATGACTTGTTCGATGTGCGCATTGCCGATGTAAGCGGCATGACAAACTCTGCAGCGCTTTTGCATACCGGACAGTGGAGTGCCAACCTTCTCGAATTCCGCGAGCGCATACAAAAGGAATTGAACAGCCATAACGCTATCGGCTTAAAAGATTTGGCAGTAAGCGGTTCCGACCTTATACGGGCAGGAATTCCAGCAGGAAAAACGCTCGGGCTTTTACTGCAAGAATTGCTCCAAACCGTTTTGGATGACCCTGCATGCAACACAAAAGAAAAGTTACTGGAAATCGCAAAGAGGAAGATGAGATAGTAGGCATCAAAACTTTAGTTGCAGTGCCCTCGCTTTTTGTGCTATACTCCAAAAAACACAGCTTTCTTCGGAGAATCTATGACCAAGTATATTTTTATTACCGGCGGTGTCGTTTCGGGTTTAGGCAAAGGAATTGCAGCAGCTTCAATCGGGCTTATTTTAAAAAGCCGCGGTTTGCGGGTAGTAAATCAAAAATTCGATCCGTACTTAAACATAGATCCGGGAACACTTAACCCCTACGAACACGGTGAAGTATTCGTTACCGACGACGGAGCGGAAACCGATTTAGACTTGGGGCACTACGAACGCTTTACCGATGTAAGCTTGTCCAAAACCAGTAGCACCACGGCCGGCAAAGTGTATCTTTCCGTACTGAACACCGAACGCGAAGGCGGTTATCACGGTAAAACGGTACAAGTTATTCCCAACGTTACCGACGAAATCAGGCGGCGCATGATGCTTGCCGCACAAGACAGTAAAACAGCTCCGGACGTTATTATTACCGAAGTGGGCGGCACGGTCGGCGATATAGAATCACTTCCGTTTATAGAAGCAATCCGTCAAATAAAATACGAAGTAGGCTTTGAAAACTGTGCATACATTCATTTAACACTTATGCCTTACATAAAAAAAGCGCAAGAGCTTAAAACAAAACCTACGCAACACAGTGTAAAAAGTTTGCAGGGTTTGGGAATTCAACCCGACGTTGTTATGCTCAGAAGCGAAATGCCCATAGACTTTGCCACAAAAGAAAAACTTGCTTTATTTTGCAATGTAACCACCGACGCTATTATACAAAACCTAAACGCCAAATCCATTTACGAAGTTCCGCTGATGATGGAAAAAGAAGGTTTGGGAAATGCCGTATGCCGCGCTTTGCACATAGAAAGCAAGCCGAGCCGTTTGGAAGATTGGGAAAAAATGGTAGACCGTTTGCACCATCCGGAAAAAACGGTAAAAATCGCTTTAGTCGGTAAATACATTGAATTGCACGATGCGTATTTATCGGTAGTGGAAGCACTCATTCATGCAGGAATTTATCACAATGCAGCAGTGGAAATAGATTGGGTAGACGCGCAAACAATCGGCGACGGCAAAAGTGCACGCGAGCGTCTTAAAAACAGTGCAGGCATTATCGTTCCCGGCGGGTTCGGTTGCCGCGGCATTGAAGGTATGATTTGCGCAGCACAGTATGCGCGTGAAAACAAAGTCCCCTATTTCGGTATTTGTTTGGGTATGCAAATATGCGTTATAGAATACGCGCGCAATGTACTCGGTCTTAAAGGAGCAAATTCAACCGAAATTGACGAAAAAACGCCGTATCCCATTATTTCTCTTATGCCCGACCAAAACGGCGCGGTGCTCGGCGGTACGCTGCGTTTAGGTAAATACCGTTGTGATTTGACGCACAATTCTTTAGCACAAAAAGCATACGGCGAAACGGAAGTATGGGAACGTCACCGACACCGCTACGAATTCAACAATGAATTCCGCAGCGCTTTTGAACAAAACGGATTAAACATAACGGGTATAAACACCGAGCGCAACTTGGTCGAAATCGTGGAATTGGACAAAGCAACCGGTCACCCGTGGATGCTTGCCGTACAGTTTCATCCGGAATTTAAATCCCGCCCGAACCGGGCACAACCTTTGTTTAGAGACTTTATCGGAGCTTCAATAGCGGCAAGTTCAACAAATACCGGCTCGGACAGGTAAGATTATGCGCGAAAAAATTACTGTTTTGGATTTCGGCAGTCAATATGCACATCTAATAGCAAAAAGACTACGCCTTATGGGCTATTATTCTGATATTGCACTGCCTTCGTCGCCTACTGCGGTTTTTGAAAACTGCAAAGGCATTATTTTATCCGGCGGGCCGTCGTCCGTATACGAAAAAAACATCCCGCAAGTTAACCCTGCCGTATTTGATTTAGGTATTCCCGTTTTGGGATTATGCTACGGTCACCAATTACTTTCGCAACATTGCGGCGGCACGGTAGAAAAAGCAAAAACAAACGAATTCGGCATAGCAAAACTTAACAACGAAAACTGCCCCGACAGTCCGCTGTTTAAAGGCATAAACTTTCCTTTGCAAGTGTGGATGAGCCATCAAGACGCCGTCGTCCGTTTGCCGGAAGGTTTTGAGCGCACGGGCTTTACCCGCGATTGCAGTTTTGCCGCGCTGCAGGATTTAAAACGCAAATACTTCGGTTTACAGTTTCACGTTGAAGTAAAAGATACACAGCACGGCAACGTAATTTTGGAAAACTTTGCGCGTTATTGCGGCATAAAACAAAACTGGAATCAAGACACCGTGCTTAAATTAATTATAGAGCAAATCCGCGAACAGGCAAAAGAGCGCAATGTATTGCTGTTTTTATCCGGCGGCGTAGATTCCACCGTAACTTTTGCGCTTTTAAACCAAGCGCTCGGAAAAGAGCGAGTTACTGGGTTGCACATAGACAACGGCTTTATGCGCAAAAACGAAAGCGCTCTTATCGCCGAACGATACCGTGCTTTCGGCTTTACCAATTTTATAGTTGAAGACGCTTCACACACTTTTTTACAAGCTATAGCCGGCGAAACCGACCCGCAAAAAAAACGGCACATCGTAGGTGAAACCTTTATCCGCGTGCGCGACGAAATCGCCGAACGCTGCGGCTTTACGGACGACAAATGGCTTTTGGCACAAGGAACGCTGTATCCGGACATTATCGAATCGGGCGGCAGTCAAAATGCGCACGTTATAAAAACGCACCACAACCGAGTCGCCGGCATCCAAAAACTTATAGAAAAAGGCTTGATTATCGAACCGCTTAAAGACTTATATAAAGATGAAGTGCGCATACTCGGCACAAAATTGGGCTTAAGCGGCGAATTGATTATGCGCCACCCGTTTCCCGGACCGGGACTTTCCATAAACGTATTGTGCACGGCAAAAAAAACACCGGATCAAAAAGAATACGAGCAAGCTTTGTGCGAAGCCGAACGCTTTGAGCCGGAAGTACGAAAAATATGCGCCGAATTTGCCGGATTAAAAAAAATCGGCGTTTTGCCGATAAAATCGGTTGGAGTTCAAGGCGATTTTCGCACCTACCGCTTTCCGGCAGTACTCTATATGGACGATATCAAAGCATTTTTCGCCTCCGCCAATGAAGCGTGGGACAGCTTGGAAAAAACGTCTTCGCTTATTACAAACAATGCCGAATACATCAACAGAACCGTAGTTGCCCTGTACGAAAAACCGCAGTGTACGCTGCACCAAGCATATTGTACCAAAGAGCGGCTCGACCAAATACGCGAAGCGGATGCGATTATGCTTGAACAATTGCATAAAACCGGCTGGTACGGCCGCATTTTTCAGCATTTGACGATTAACTTACCCTATGCCGTGCAGCAAAAAAACTGCGCAATCGTTTTGCGCCCGGTTGTTTCCGAAGACGTTATGACCGCCCGCTTTGCCCGCCTCGATCCGGCAGTGCTTTTTAGCGCGGCAGATAAAATAACAAAACTTTCTTTTACAGACGCACTGTATTACGATATTTCGAGTAAACCCCCGGCAACATTCGGCTGGGAATAAAACGGGAGCACCTATGAACACTATAGAATACGAAGATTTTGCAAAACTTGATATGCGCGCCGGAACAATCGTTTCGTGCGAAAAAGTTGAAAACGCCGAAAAATTGTACAAAATCATGGTTGATGTCGGCGAAGCGCAACACAGACAAATCGTATCCAGTTTAGTCGATTACTACACGGCAGAAGAATTAGTCGGCAAGCGCATAATCGTTTTGGTAAACCTTAAACCGCGGAAAATGCGCGTCATAGAATCACAAGGTATGCTGTTGTGCAGCGAAAGCGAAGACGGAGCAACATGCGTATTGCTTAAACCGGAAAAAGACGTAAAACCGGGAACGCCGGTTACTTGACCAAAATACCGCGGTTTTGATATACTGCTTCGGTATCGCGTAGGCTTGCGTATGCTTTGCCGTGCGGTACTGTTTCGGTGCCCGTAGTTCAGGGGTAGAGCGCCAGATTGTGGATCTGGTTGTCGAGGGTTCAAATCCCTTCGGGCACCCGAGCGGATATCCGCTTAATGCGTTCGTAGCTCAGCCGGATAGAGCAACGGACTTCGAATCCGTAGGTCGCACGTTCGAACCGTGTCGGACGCGCTAACAGCATACAACGGGCCATTAGCTCAGCTGGTAGAGCAACAGACTCTTAATCTGTGGGTCGCTGGTTCGAAGCCGGCATGGCTCAAAAAAAGGATTTTCAAATATTAATTTGAAAATCCTTTTTTTATTTAGAAAAAAAAACATTAGTCTGCAAAACTTTTACACAAACGGACCGAAGCGTTTCTGTTCAACGCGAATAAGCGTATCCTTAAACTCCGTTCCGTTTAGAGTACAACTGACATAATAACATCGATCTTTTACATCTTCGGTTTTTATCGGGCGGTCAAATCCGAAAAAATACTGATAATAACCGTTATCCGTCATTTTTTCCGCTTTGTATAGCTGGATTTTATCAGAATCGACATCCTCTGCAGTAAAAATAATTTTACCATTTTCGTCTTTTACTGTAAAATCCGAGATTTTTATAGAGGGTGCTTTTCCCGTTTTATTATAAAAAGCCGTACAAACCGAATAAAAGTTATCTTCAGCTTCAAAACAATCGTTAAAATATACGAACACCAGATTTTCATTAAACAAATGTTCGTTAGAAAACTTATATTTTTTCCCCGATATAAAATCCAATTCATCTTTACTGTAATATCTGGTTATAGTATAAGTTTTGCAAGAATTAAAAAACATAAGCACTCCCAATAAAACCCAAAAAATATACTTATTCATCGGCTTACCGTTATACAAATGTGCTCCCATATTTTTTTTCAACACGAATAAGCGTATCTTTGAACTCAGTTCCGTTTAGAGTACAATTGATATAATAGCATCGATCTTTTATATCTTCAGCTTTTATCGTACGGTCAAATCCGAAAAAATAGCGGTAATAACCGTTGTCCGTCATCTTTTCCGCTTTGTATACTCGAACATTATCCGAACCAATATCTTCCGCCGTAAAAACGATATTGCCGCTTTCATCTTTTACCGTAAAATCGGAAATTTTTATAGAGGGTGCTTTTTCCGTTTTATTATAAAATTCCATACCTACTACATACCACTCGGTTTCATAATCACCGCGTTTAACAAAATATACAAACACTAAATTGTCATCAAATGTGCGTCTTTGAACAAATTCATAATTGTCTTTTTTAAACAGTTTTAAATCTTTGCTCTCATAAGTGATTACTAATGTATAAAAACAAGAAGTAAAAGACATAAGCGCTCCCAACAAAATAACAAACTTATATTTATTCATCGGCTTACCGTTCGTTTCCCAATGCGTAATAGGGAAGCATATCGCAAAAAAAATGTCCGGTACCCGTTACCAAGAATTTACTTCCGCCGGTTATAAAATTTCTCATCCCTTTAAAATCGGTAATACTGTCAGGGGCAGAAGGATTAATAGACGGTGTTGCATAATTATAGGTTCCTTTATATTGACTGTCCGTATACAATTCATACGAGCCGTCCGATGAAAAATCTTTAGTATATACCGCCTCTCTACCGTCTGTATTGACAAATTTTAATTCCGGGCTTCCTATTCCGTTTTGGTGATATTTTGACTTCCATTCATCTTCCAATCGCCAATCTTCTCTATCCCTACTTAATTCATCATAAGACGGTAAGTTTTTATTTTTTGCATCTCGGTCTTCATAGTGCCATTTTGTTGCTTGTTTCCATAAGTGTTTTGCAGCCCCTGCTGATTTTTCGTATATCTTATCAACAGCTTGTATCGTTCCCTTCTGCCGTTCTGTAGCGGCAATATTTACACTATCGATTACATCGTCAAAAAAGTCACGTACCTTTGTTACAAAATTTCTTTTTTTCCCGGAGATGCTGCCGCTGTTTTTTTTCGTCATCGCATAAGTGCTTCCGTTTTTTTCTTGCTCCGCTTCTTTTATTTTTTGTCTAAGCTCTCGTGCTTTAGCACTCGGATACCGCCTGTGCGCAATGCTGCTTAATACATCGCTTTTTTGTACCGTGCAACCGGAAACTGTATTTGTCGATACAACGCTTTTGTTTTTGTTCTTCGAAACAGCTCCGGCAAACCACGAAACTTTTTTGGGCTGACCGGACGTCGAATTGTATTTGTTTCCGGAAGATACAAAAGAACCGCTCGAATAGCTTCTTCTTTGCCGCCTTTGTGCGCTGTAAGAACTGCAGGATGAACCGGCGGAACTTGAACTGCTGCTTGAACCGCTTGGACTCGATGAACAGCGGCTTTTGCTTCTCATACGGCCGCCGTTAATTTGTAAAAGCTCTTCAAAACTCAATTCCCTTATACCGTATAAGGCAAGCTCTTCCGTTGTCGGCATGTGCTGTACTTTTGTACATAGAATTTTCTTAAACATAATTGCTCCTGTAAAATTCGAAAATTAAACGGCTATCCGTTTTTCGGTAGGAGTTTACGCAAAGCTGTTATATGTAAAAGAAAGGCGTGCGGCATTTATATTCAATGCCAAATACTTTTTCTACCTACTGTATTTTATACGCTGTTTTTTCTTTTTGTCAAGAAAAAAATTATTCATATAACGCCGCACAAAATTGAGTGCGCCGCAAAAGGCAGCAGAACGATGCAAATCAATTTTGCCTAAAACCTGCTTACCGATGCTTGACTTTTTTTTTAGCTTTTGCTATAGTAAATACGTTCGTAAGGGTATGTTTTGCTGCCTGCTAAGGGCGAGAGTGGTGAAATTGGCAGACACGCCGGATTTAGGTTCCGGTGCCCTAGGCATAAGGGTTCAAGTCCCTTCTCTCGCATAGTCTTTTGACCGTGCGAAACGCTTGAAGCGTTTTTACTTGCGGGAATAGCTCAGTGGTAGAGCGCCACCTTGCCAAGGTGGATGTCGCGGGTCCGACTCCCGTTTCCCGCTCGAAGCGAAAGGCGGTTCGGAGAAATCTGAATCGCCTTTTTTTTTCTTAATTTTTACGTACGGCTTTTAAAAGCCGTAAAAAGGAAACGCTGTGAACACAACAAAAAAAATCGAAGTGCTTGAAAATTCGGCAGTAAAACTGACCATAACGGTTGCCCAAAAAGACGTAGAAGAAAACTACAATCAAACCCTTAATAAATACGCAAAATCCTTGCAGATTCCGGGCTTCCGCAAGGGCAAAGCCCCAAAATCGGTTTTGGAACGCAAATACGGAGACGCACTTAAAGCGGATTCAGTATCCGAAACGGCGGAAAAAGCGCTTGAGCAAGTATTTGAAGATATCGATAAAAACGACAAAGATAACCGTCCGCTGCCGTATGCACAGCCGGTAATGGAAAAAGCGCCCGATGCGGACATTTCAAAAGACCTTGAGTTCAGTGTTGTATACGATGTTATGCCGAAAGTCAGCGTAAAACATATAAACGGCATAACTATACAAGAACCGCAAGTAAAAATCGGAGATGCGGAACTGAACAAAGAACTTGAAGAAATCCGCGAACGCAATGCAATGGTTGTAGACAAAAAAGACGGTGAAAAAGCTGCAAAAGGCGATGTGGTTACCGTAGATTATTGGGAAATCGGCGACGACGATGCTATGGTAGCAAACACTAAACGCGAAGACTTTGTATTTACCCTAGGAAGCGGTCAAAATATTTACGGTTTTGATGATGATATTATCGGTATGAAAAAAGGCGATACAAAAACAATCGTTAAAACGTGGAAAAAAGATGATAAAGACGCCGACTTAGCCGGTAAAACAAAAAAAATCGGCATAACGCTTAAAGCGTTAAAATTGCGCAATGTGCCCGATTTGGACGACGAATTGGCGCAGGACGTAAACGAAAAATATAAAACACTTGCCGATATGAAAGCGGACATCAGCAAAAACTTAAATAAAACACTTGAAACTAAATTACGCGAAATAAAGTCAAATGCCCTCCTTGAACAGCTGATAGAAAAAAATCCGATTACACTGCCCGCTTCTATGGTACAAGCGGAAACACAAGCACGCTGGCAGATGATGGCGCGCCAATTTCAGATAGCTCCCGACCAGCTTGAAAAAATGGTAGGCGCAAGCGGACAAAAAAAAGAAGATATGCTTAAACAATGGGCAGGCGATTCGGAAAAAATGCTTAAAGGCAGACTTATTGTAGAAAACCTTCTTAAAGAACGCAACATCACTGTAACGCCTGAAGACGTGGAAGCCGAATACGCAAAAATTGCAAACGGCGCAGGAATTTCGCTTGATGAAGTAAAAAAACACTATGCGGATGCATCAAAAAAAGAGTATCTTATAGATGATATGAAAGAACAAAAACTGTACGATCAGTTGTTTTCCGAAATTAAAATTACCAAAGGCGAAAAAACAACGTTTGAGGATTTGTTCAAAAAATAACACACGCATATCGATGTTGAGGACAGCATGAACGAAAAAATGAGCAGCTTGGTTCCCTATGTCATTGAACAAACGGGAAACGGCGAGCGGTCATACGATATTTTTTCCCGTCTTTTAAAAGACAGGATTATCTTTGTAGACGGTGAAATCAGCGATGTAACGGCAGATCTTATCGTTGCCCAAATTTTATTTTTGGAATCGCAAAACCCCGAAAAAGACATCAGTATGTATATCAACAGCCCCGGCGGTTCGGTTACCGCAGGACTTGCGATTTACGATACAATGCAGTACGTAAAAAGCGATGTGCAAACGATTTGTTTGGGACAAGCGGCAAGCATGGGCGCCATTCTTTTAGCGGGAGGCACAAAAGGTAAGCGTTTTGCCCTGCCCTCATCACGGGTAATGATTCACCAGCCTTGGGGCGGAGCGCAAGGGCAAGCCGCAGACATTGCCATTCAAGCAAAAGAAATCGTGCGCTTAAAAAAAATGACCATCGATTATTTTGCTTTCCACACCGAAAAAAAACCGCAACAAGTTGCCCAAGATATGGAACGCGATTTTTATATGAGCGCACAAGAAGCGCTTGATTACGGTATTGTAGACAGTATTATGGCAGCAAGGAGGCAGTCCAATGGCTAAGTTTAAAAATTCTTTTTCTCAGCAAATCTGCTCCTTTTGCGGTCAACCGGCAGGAAAAACGCGCCATTTAGTAGCCGGTCCCGACGGTATTTGTATATGCGACCAATGTGTTGCCGTATGCCAAACTATACTCGACGAAGAAAAAACCGAACTTTCGCCTATAGAATTAACCGAAGTACCCTCACCTAAAGAATTTAAAGAATATTTGGATCAATACGTTGTCGGTCAAGACTATGCAAAAAAAGCCCTTGCCGTTGCGGTATACAACCACTACAAACGCATGTCGCAAAAAGCGCAGGGACGCGATAAAAATGCAGACGATGTACAAATAGAAAAATCGAATATTTTGCTTATAGGACCGACCGGATCGGGAAAAACCCTTTTAGCAAAAACGCTTGCACAAAAATTAAAAGTTCCTTTTGCTATTGCCGATGCCACAACGCTTACCGAAGCCGGTTACGTAGGAGAAGACGTTGAAAACGTACTTTTAAAACTGATAAATGCGGCAAACGGCAATGTCGCCGCCGCAGAACGAGGCATCATTTTTATAGACGAAATCGACAAAATTTCACGCCGCTCGGAAAATGTATCCATTACCCGCGATGTTTCCGGCGAAGGCGTACAACAAGCGCTTTTAAAAATCATTGAAGGTACCCGAGCGGGCGTGCCTCCGCAAGGCGGCCGTAAACACCCCAATCAAGAGCTTATCGATATCGATACGACCAATATTTTGTTTATCTGCGGCGGCGCTTTTGTCGGTCTCGATAAAACGGTCGAAGCGCGCATTCACCAGCATACGGTAGGCTTCGGCGCATCGGTTGATATGCTTTCCGAAGACCAAAAGGCAGAGCTTTTAAATCAAACCATCCCCGACGATTTGGTAAAATTCGGTCTTATCCCCGAATTGGTCGGACGGCTTCCCATAAGCGTAGCGCTAAAAGAATTAACACGTGAAGATTTGGTGCGCATTCTTACCGAACCGCGCAACGCAATTACCAAGCAATTTAAAGCTTCGTTTGCAATGGACGATGTGGAATTGGATTTTACCGCCGATGCCATAAATGCAATAGCCGAAAGCGCGATTGCACAAAAAACCGGAGCACGCGGCTTGCGTTCCATAGTAGAAAAATTGCTGTTGGATACTATGTTTGAAGCGCCTTCGATTAAGGGTAGAAAAAAACTGACCATTACCAAAGAAATCGTCAACAAACAACAAGAAGCAAGCACGCAGCTGACGTGCGTGCAAAAAACGGCTTAATAAAAAACAAGGGGTTAAAAAGCTAAAGACATCAACAGCTCTACCGTTTTTTCAGCCGTTTTTTCCCACGAAAAGCGCTTTACCCACTCAAAACCGCTTTTAAGCAATTTAGCGCGCAATTTTTCATCAGTTATAATTGCTTCAATAGCCGAACTCATTTGCTCAATATCGTCGCTGTTAAAATACAGCGCGCAATCTCCTGCAATTTCGGGTAAAGAACCTGCTTTTGCGCATGCAACCGGCACACCGGAAGCCATCGCTTCAATTACCGGAAGCCCCACTCCTTCGGCGACGGACGGAAATATGCACGCTTCAGACGCCGAATACAATTCGGGAAAATCTTTATACGGAAAATAGCCGGTTATAAATATATCGCACGCATACTCGCTTAAAGCGGCTTCTTTGTGAACGCTCTCGGCATAATCGTCTTCGCTTCCTGCAAGCACCAAACGGTGCGGTAATCCTGTTTTCTTTTTAAACAAAGAAAACGCACGTATCAGTTCAATATGTTTTTTTTCGCTTTTAGATAAGCGCGAAGCGTAAATAATATAGGGTTTTTTTATGGCAAAAGGTTGAATGCTCAGCGTATCACTTGCAATTGCAGGGCGCGGATAAAACATACTGTGGTCTATGCCGTTGTAAATCACTTCGATTTTTTCCTGCGCAAAGCCCAAATTTACTAAATTTTTACGGATGTACCGGCTCGGTGCAATAATTTTTTCAGCTTTTTTTAGAGATTGTATAAAAAGTTTGGATATCCACGTTTTGCCGTTAAAAGAAGTTGTTTGTTCGTTCAGTATATCGTGCACTACTGCAACGCCAGGAGTTTTACGTGTATAGCGTACAATTCTTGAACCTGCAGGAAACAAAACAGCGTTGTATTTTTGTTTTGCGGCAAAACGTTCCGCCGCGAACAGATGCCACATTTGTTCGGCAGTTACACTGTCCGGAATCTGAACGGCGCTGTACGACACACGGCCGTCGCCCGGATCGAATGTGTAGCGGTCGATTTCCGCACCGAACAAATCATACGTACAGCCTTTATCAAGCGGAAGATTTTTTACCAAAGAAAGCACATACGAGCCGAATCCCGACCGCCCGTGATCGCAGCCGAACACATCTATGCCGATATTCATATCTTATAGTATAGCATACATTATCCGTCTGCGCTACACAGTCAAAGGGCTACCATATCCCCATAAAATGCTGCATAAACAAACTGACGGCGGTAATTGCAATCCAGCAAACGGCTCCGAGAAAAAGTGGTTTTCCGCCGGTTTTAATGAGTTTTACCATGTCGCTGTTTAAGCCAACCGCCGCCATCGCTTCTACAATCAAAAACTTGCTCAAGTTTTTTAACGGGATAAACGTTTCGCTTTTTACGCCGAATTTCAGCGCGATTGTTGTAATTAAAGATGCTGTAATAAAATACAAAATAAAAAACGGAAATATCTTTTTTATGCTAAGCGAAGTCCCTGCACCGCCGCTTTTTTTTGCCGTTCGCGTGCGCATAAGTGCAAGGGCAAAGGTAATCGGAATAATGGCAAGCGTCCGCGTCAATTTAACCGTAACGGCTTTGTCAAGCGTTTGAGAACCGAGCTTCCACATACTGTCCCACGTGGAAGCGGCTGCGGTAACGGACGATGTGTCGTTTACGGCAGTACCTGCAAAAATGCCGAACGCTTCACCCGTTACAGTGTTAAAACCGATGAGTTTTCCGAAAATCGGAAAAACAAGCGCAGCAAGCACATTAAAAAAGAAGATAACCGAAATCGCTTGCGCAACTTCTTCATCGCTTGCTTCTATGACGGGCGCCGTCGCAGCAACCGCAGAACCTCCGCAAATCGACGAGCCGACTCCGACAAGCGTCGAAATCCGTGCGGGAATTTTAAACACTTTTTGTAAAATAAACGCCGTCAAAAGAGACGCCGCAATCGTGCAAACGATAATCGGAAGCGACTGCTTACCCGTTTGTAAGATAACCGTATAGTTCAATCCGAAGCCCAAAAGAACGACCGCCCATTGCAGCACTTTTTTGGAAACAAACTTAATGCCGTTATCGAATGCACCCTTGCTTTTCCAAAAAACCGTGACGAGCATTCCGCACAAAATTGCAATTACCGGTCCACCGATAACGGGAGCGGCTTTTCCCAAAAACCACGCAGGAAAGGCTATTGCCGTACAGAAGGCAATTCCCAGTCCGTTTTTTTTGATAAAATCCATATTTCCCACTTTATATACATCCAAAGTTGTTGTCAATTGCCGGCTACTTGTGAGTTTTTCGCACATAGCGTATACTGTTGATATGAATTCTGCCGGCATAAAAATGATTGCACAAAACAAAAAAGCGCGTTTTAACTATACCGTTGAAGATTCTGTAGAATGCGGCATAGAGCTTAAAGGTACGGAAGTTAAATCGGTAAAAGCCGGCAATATATCTTTTCCGGATGCGTTCGCCGAAATTACAGACGGAGAAGTATGGGTAAAGCAAATGCATATCGGCGAATACGTGTATTCGTCCGTATTTAACCACAACCCCAACCGTCCTAAAAAGCTGCTTTTGCACAAAGATGAAATAAAACGGCTGAACAGAAAGGTTGAAGAAAAAGGGGTAACTTTAATCCCGTTGGATTTTTATCTTAAAAACGGCAGAGTAAAGCTTACACTGGGGTTGTGCCGCGGTAAAAAACAATACGATAAACGCGCCGATATCCGCGAACGGGATGTAAAGCGCGATATACAGCGGGATTTCCGCAGGGGTTTGAACGGTTCATGAAACATAATACGATATATCGCTTAAAACGGTATACGCTGCTTTGGATTATCTGTATTTGTATCGCTTCGGGAAACGCTCAAGCAAGCAAAAGCCCCTTGTATTTTTACGGAGCCGTTTCCGTATCCGGAGACGATGCCGTTATAAAACTGACTCAAGATTTGTTTTTTTCGCAGCTTGAAGCGCTCGATTTATTTGACATACAAGACCGCCGCCAAACGGTATATTCTACAGATATATTAAAACAACATGCCAATACTTCCGATTTGCTTTTTTATGCACAAATATACGAAAAAAAAGGCGAATGGGTATCCGTTTTACACTTGGTGGAAGCGGCGACGGGCAAAGAAGCGGTAACCGAAAAACAATACGACGGCTACTATAAAATTCTTATGGAAGCAAAAAATTCTTTAGCTTCTTTAATTAAAGATTTCGGAAACGGAGAAATTTCGCAAGCCAAACAGGTTTTTCAGCCGCAAACGCCGAACACGGAAAACCTGTCGGGTACATGGTACGGCGAAGAATACATAGATAAAATTATTTTGCTTCGCGGCGGGCGCGGCTTTGTTATATTTAAAAACGGCGCATCGATGAATATCAGCGTCACTATAAGCGGAAAAACGCTTACCGCTTTGCAGCAAAGCAAACCGAACGCTTCCTTTTTCCCCGAAATTCCGCGCGAAGCCGCTTTAATCAATGCGGTAAACGCAGAACCGGTTCGCTGGGAAATGACTATAGAAAGCGAATCTGCTATGAGCGGCGTAAAGTATACCCTTGTAGAAGCAAAAGGAAGCGGACAGCCTTCCGTAACGCAGGGCAGTATAAACGTGCGCTGGCGCCGTTAGCTGTCGAACCTGTACTTTTATCGCATAACTTATACGGTAATTTTTACGCTTCCTTGACGCAGTATTTTTATACTGCCGTCTCTGATATCGACAATAGTTGACGGCAAAGAGGACGGCGGCGTATGCCCATCTACAATGCAAAACACTTCTTTTGAAAACTCTTTTTCCATTTCGTGTACATCGGTTAAAACCGGACAGCCTGAACGGTTTACGCTGGTTGAATACAGCGGTTTGCCGCACAAGCGTATTAAATTGCGAAGCCATTCATCGCAAGGGCAGCGGAAAGCAAGGGAAGTAAGGGGGGCAGTACCGGTATCGCCGCTCATGCGCTCAACGCCGGCGGCACTGCAGCGCTCATCAACTATAAGGGTAATCGGAGCGGGCATAAGATCTTTTATTTTTTGCGGTATACGTGTATCGCTGTATAAAGCAATATCTTCAAGATCGGCTATCAAGCGGATAAACGGTTTTGTTTTATCCCTACCCTTTATCCGCCGTATACGATCTTCACTTTCAGGCACAATGCCGGAAAATCCGTATACCGTATCGGTGGGAATAATAACGATTTGATTTTTTTTTAAAGCTTGACAAACCGTTTGTAAACAAAGGCGATCAGATTTTTGCAGTATCATAACGGTGCAGTACGCATAGCAGCGAATAAGCTAAGTTATATAAGATAAATATTAAAAACGCTATACTTTTTGCAATCCATTCGGGAACAAATATAATTTCAGGACGCATAACACGGGTTCCAGGATCGTATACAAAAGCGGGCGTTTCACTTATGCCGCTTATTTTTACCAAGCGTTCTCCGTCGCGCACAAAGCCCATTTTTTTTGCATAAGCGGCAATAACATCGCTGTCTGAACGTAAAGCATTGTCATCGCTTACCAACTGCCGGTTTAAACGCTGTAACGCTTCCACATGCAAACTTAAAAAAATTTTATGCGCTTTTAATTGATTGTACGCCCATATACCTTCTTGTCCTGCTAAAACCGAAATGCACACATACACAAGCACGGCGCAGCAAATCGATAATAAAAAATGAAAGCGGTTCATATTTTTCATTTTCGGTAACTTTCCCCTTTTACTGAACACAAAAAGTATGTTATAATCAAAGCAAGGAAAAAAATACTATGTGCTTAATAAAAGCCGTTAGTTTACCGATACATAAGTATGCCTATATTTATGTATTCATGGAGCAGTTATGTCTATAGAACAGGAAAACTTCGATAATATTCAAAAAAACGAAACGGAGCTTGACCAATACGGCGTATGGGTAAAAAAAACGCCCGAAAAAATGGATGAAGCCGGCGAAGACTTTTTTTTAGATGACTTGGATTTTGCAAATGAAAGTGCAGTTTCACCGGAAACGGTAAACGAAGAACTGTCCGATGCCACGCTCGATGCAATACTGGACGAACCTTTAGAAACAAACGAAAGCGAAACGATTCAAGACAGTGCAGAAAGTTCAAACGCCGAAATCGAAGATACCTTTATTCCTGAAGATATAATCCCCGAAGCGGAAAATGTAGTTGACGATACAAGCGCTGAAGATATGCAAGACATCCCCCCCATTCCCACTGATGAAGAAATCGAAAAAATGCTTAAAGAATCTTCATCTATGGAAGATATGGAAGAAGTTAACACCGAAGCGCTTGAACAGCCGCAAGAGGAATCTGTAAATAAAAACGAAGCGGAAACTGAAAACAAAGAAAAAACGGAAACATCAGCTTCATCAAAAAGCGGTATCGATGGTATAGAAGAAGTCGACCTTGAAGACTTTTTAGATCCCGTAAGCGAAGAAGATTCCGCAATTACCGACGAAAAACCGCTTAACATAGATCTTTCATTCGGTGAAAATGCCGAAGAGGCGGTTCCCGAAGAATTACCCGTAGACGTTCTCGATACGCAAGACGATGCCGAACCCATTGAAGAGCTTGAAGATATACCGGAAGCAGAAGAAATCGGGCAAAGCGAAATTCAAGAAAAAAGCGACAACAGCGAAGAATTCAGCACAACAAGCGGCACGGGTATAGAAGAAATCGATCTTGAAGATATCGGTATAGAAACCGAAAAAACACCGGAAGAAGTTTCACAACCGGATGAAGCTCCTATAGAAAACATCGATATCGATTCGTTTAACACATACAGCTATGCACCCGAAGAAACAGAAGAAGTTAACACAAGCGAACAAGTGCAGGAAACCGTTGCGGAAGAACAGCCGCTTCAAGAAAAAAGCGAAGGAGAAGCGGTTTACGATATAGCCGTACGCGCAGACGATGACGATCCTTCACAGCACGGCAGCACAACATCGGAAGCGACAATCGGAACAATGAGTTCAAGTTTGCTCGAAAAAATAGCAGGCGAACTTTCTATACTGCGAAAAGATATCACCGATCTTAAAGGCGATTTGAATTCGCTCAAAACCTCTCCTGCCGATTCAAAAACTGCCGAGCTAAGTCTGCCGACAATGGAAAAAAGCCTTATTGAACAAGCCGGCGAACAAACAAATGAAAACCTACAGCATGTGCAAGACGAGACAAGCGGCTTTTTTAGTTCCGATGAAACCGATGATACCATAGCTTTGTCAAACGATGAGCTTAACAACATATTAACCAGTGCCGATTTTACGGCAGAAGAAAATTCTGAAAGTACAGAAAACACGGAAACTGTGGAAGATTTTGCCGCGCAGGATTCCGCTGCGGAAAAAACCGCTTACGCCGATGAACAAACACTTGATGAAAGTACTTCGGCAATAAAAACGGAACTTCCGGATATGGAAAACATCGATACATCGAACTTTCAAGAGCAAGAACTTGAAGAGCCACAGCTTGAAGACATCAATTTTGATATCGATGAAGAAGTAACCGAAAACGTAAGCGAGCAGCTTCCCGATGAAATAGATATTCCCGTTATGGACGACTTGGTAGTAGGCTCTTCCGATGTGGATTTTCTTGAAGAAACGGACAGTCCCAAAGAATTGGATGAAAACACTATACAGTTTTTAGCCGAAAACCCTGACGAACGCCAAGATAAAAATGACGGCGAAATCGAAGATGCGGATATAACGCTTACCAACGAAATTGCAGAACCTGCTACGGAAGAAATAGCCGAAATAGAAATGCCGGCTGAAGATCTTTCAGCGGATGAAACGTTTGCCGAAGAACTTCCGGCAGAAGAGTTGGGTGCTGAAATTGAAGAAAACGATGCCGTTTCGGAAGAAGAAAACGGCGGTGAAGATGAAAACGACGAAGAGGAGATGAGCCAGTATTCTCCCATACACGACGTTTTTGACAGCAATCAATGGCAAGAAGAAGATGAAGTATTTGATGAAATCGAAAACGATTTAAGCAAAACCGAAGACGAAACAAACATGGAAACGGTTGATACGGCTGTACCGCAAAGCACTGTTTTGAGCGCTGAAGATAAAGCGATCGGTGCGGAAGAAAAAGACGGCGAAAAAAATATCATACCGGAAAACATGAGAGAAGATATTAAATCGGTATTGCTGTATATGGATCAATTGCTTGAAAATCTTCCGGAAGATAAAATTCTTGAGTTTGCCAAATCGGAACATTTTACGGTATACAAAAAACTGTTTACGGAACTCGGATTATCCTAAATGGGACTGTACCGCCGTGCGCACGCTTTATTAAATGCAAGCGAAAGCAAAAACACAACGGCAATACCGCTTGACGATTTATTTACCCGCTTTAGGCATTTTGCAGAATCGGGTATAGTCGAGCGTTTTGCCGTTTTAGCGGAGCTGTCGGGCAGTTTTAAAATAGCGTTCAGCTGCGGCTTAAACGCACAAACGGTGCGCAAATCGGTATCCACACGGGACTTTTGGAACGGCACAATCGAAAACGGCGAATGGTATAGATTTACCGGCAGACAGCTTACGCCGTTTTATCAGTTTTTTTCTGCAGCAGACACAGCTTTTTTAACCGAACTGCACATAAAAAAATTGGAAAACACCTTTCCGCAAAGTATCTGTATTGTATTGGGCTCATACGAAAACGCAACGCTAAACAAACTTGTTTCGGACTGTTTGCCTTTTGTTAAAAGTTTAAATGCCGTAAGTCCTTATGTATTTACAGAAAACGGCGGCGCTTTATCGGTAAGAATGAACGTAAAACGCTTGTTTGAACATTCATCTTTTTGTGCCGGTTTATACCTTATCCGTTTAAACAAACTGTTTGAATCGCTTTCTGCCGTTCTTTTACCGAGCGATTTTGCTTTTATTGAAGATGCACTGCTTGCCGCCGTGCGTTCGGCATGTGCTTTTGTACCTCGGTACTTTTGCCGTATAAGCGAAGAAAAAGCACTTATATATGCCGTGCTCGGCGCTCAAAACGGTGAAGAATTCGGCAAGCGCATAAAAAAATCGATACAAGCGCTTTTTGAAAACAAGCGCAGCTCGCTTATAACGGCGGAATTTGCCGGAAAAGCAAACGATGGCGCTTCGCTTTTAAAATTAATAGAAAAATATGACAATTTGCCTTGAAGACAGCAAAAACGGCGGCAAAACATGCACCGTAAACAATCAGTACTTACATTCAAAATACAATCCTCAGCAAGAAGCGCACAAATTCGTTTCGTCCATAGACTGCCCGTTTAATCCTTCATGCGTGCTTGTGCTCGGTCCATGCCTTTCTTATTGCGCTCCCGAACTTGCACGGCGCTTTCCGTCGGTACCCTTATACGCGATCCAATACGATGCGGTATTTTGCGGTAAACAAAACAGCAAAAACACGGTTATTCCGTCTGAAAACGATTGCTGGTCTTATAGTTTTTTATGTACTGCACATACGCGAACTGAAGAACTTTCCGAGCAGTTGTTTTCCGTTATCGGAGAAACAGCCGTTTTTGCCGTACTGCTTGCCGTATGGCAGCCGTCGGAACACGCTTTTAAAACGGAAAACACAACGGCGTGGCAAGCGGTAAAGCTTTTGTTACAAAAAAGTAGGGACGTTCTTGCAACGCGCAGTTTTTTTTCAAAACGCTGGTTAAAAAACAGTATCCGTTTTTGTTTACACGCCCGCAATATATACCGCATACAAAGGGGAAGCAAAAATGTTTTAATTGCGGCATCAGGTCCTTCTCTTGCAGCTTCTCTACCCTTTATAAAAAAACTGCGCAAACACTTTTTTGTAATAGCGCTGTCTTCCGCGTTAAAACCGCTTATACACGCGCACATATATCCGGACCTATGCATGAGTACCGACGGCGGCTTTTATGCGAAAGCTCACTTAAAAGTTTTATACGAACTGCAGCGGCAAGGCATACACATTCCACTCGCCGCTGCGGCAGAAAGCCGTATCGGCAGTTTTTTACTTAACACGCTGCCTGTTATACCGCTTGCGTACGGCGACGGAATAGAAACTATGCTTTTGAATTACTGTAACATACCGTATATGCACGCACTACGCAACGGCAGCGTGAGCGGAACTGCTGCCGATTTTGCATTGCGCATTACAAGCGGCGCCGTATATTTTTGCGGCTTGGATCTTAAAAACGGCACAGGTTATGCGCACACGCTGCCGAACGAATTGGAAAGTACGGCAAGCTTCTACGATACCCGTTTAAAACCGCTAGCATCGCGCACCTATGAGCCCGAATCCGGAGCACTCGATATATACCGCCGCTGGTTTTCCGAAAGAGACGGCGAATTCAATTCACGCGTATTCCGCTTATCGAGTTTGCCTTACGAACACAAGCTCGGCTCAATTACCGATATTTTGTGGCACAATATAAATGCTGAGCTTGCCGGAAAAAAAAGCAAAAGCGGCACGGACGGTAAAAAAAGTAAAACCTGCGCCTGTACTGCACAAAAAAATGCGGACGGCCAGCACATTGTTTTAGCGCTGACTAAAGACAAAACGGACGCTCAAAAACAATGCACCTCTTTTTTACAAGAACAGCACCAAAAAGTTTTAGAACTTAAAGACGAAAAAAGTCAAAAACTGTGGTACGAAAACTGTGCGTGCGCCGAATATCTTTCAACGCTAAAATATCCTGCTTCAAGCGAATTCAAACAAAAGCTTACAAACACCGTATCCGGCATATTCGACGAACTTAAAAGGCTGTGCGCGTATGAATAAAAACGAAACCTCATGCTATGTATCGTGGGCATACTCTAAAACCGGAGATGCGATTCCCTGTTACGAAAACGGCAAAGCCTCGGCATCTTTGTACAGCCCCCAAAAAGAAGCCGAGGGCATAGCAAATTCGGAAGCGTTTAAAAATGCGGGTTTTATTTTAACCGCCGGCATAGGAAGCGCGCATTATTTAAACGAATTAAAAAAACGTTTTCCTAATGCGTTTATCGCCGTAGTAGAAGCAAACAAAGCGTCCGCCGACTTTGTACTGCGTGACAGTAAAGTGTTACTGCATAAAGACATAGCCGTATGTACCGCAAATGAATTATACGATTTTTTGCTGCAGCATTACCTTTTACCTTTACACGGAAACTTTTGTTTTTTTCCGCTCCGCTCGTGGGCAGATGCGAACGAACAACTTGCAGAACAAATAAAACAAACCGTTTCGCGCGCTTTAAAAACCGTATCCGAAGACGTTTCCGTTCAAGCCCATTTCGGAAAAATATGGCATAAAAATATTTTGCAAAACTTGGAACTTTTTTCCCAAGCTCAAAAGCAACAGCGCGCGCTCGATTTTTATACAGCCGATTTCCCCGTGCATAAAACGGCTTTTGTTGCTGCAGCAGGACCGGGTTTGCAAGCTTGCTTTGACGTTTTAAAAAGCGAACGCAACTCCTATTATATAATCGCAACCGATACCGCTTACCGCGCACTAAACGCGCACAATATTATAAGCGATGCAGTTGTAAGCGTTGATCCTCAGCACATTTCCGTTAATCATATACACACACATATATCAAATCAAACGCTGTTTATATGCGATTTATGTTGCAACACCGCTTTAGTGCGCGCTGCGTTTTGTGCAGGATCTCCGCTGCTTTTTTTTAACGCCGGTCATCCTTTGTGCAGTCTTGCAGAACTGTGGTACAAAACATATTCCGCTCCTGATACTTGCGTTACACAAACGGTAGGGGAACAAACTATGCCGGCTCAAACCAGCTGCACTCCGGAAAATAAACTGTTTCCCGTTTTTAACGCTTCAAGCGGTACGGTTACCCTCGCCGCCTTGGATTTTGCAGTGCAAGCGGGGTTTAAACGCATTATAACCGGCGGCGCCGACTTTGCGTATACGGACGGAAAAGCATACACGGCAGGTTCATACTTTGACGCATTGTTCGGTATGCAAAGCACGCGTTTTAATACTTTTGAAAAACAATTTTGTTCTCTGATATTTAGAACGGAAGTAGAACTTATAGATGAACATTTTGCCGAAAAAGGATATACTACACAGCTTTTAAAAAGATACGCACACGCATTTAACGAATTGTGCCGGCGCTTTCCGTATATTGAACGCTTTGAACACATCGCAACGGACAAACATAATGCAGCTGATACAAGCGAAAAAAAAGACCGCTTTATTCAAGCTCAAAGCGGTACGGCAAACACAGCCGGTACTTGCCGTTTGAGTAAATGTTTTGATGAGCAAAAGTTCGGTCAATGGTATGTATCGCGTTTGCAAAACTTGGCAGAACAGCAAAATAGTTTACAAACGCAACACAGCGGCAGTGCAAGCGCAACGGATAAAGCCGTTTTGGCAAGCCTTTTACCCTACAGCGCATGGCTTAAACGTACTCAAAACTTTCATACGCTCACAGCACATACAGCAAAACTGTTAGCCGCATTTGTCCGTTTACATCTTCAATCGGTTTGAGCGTATTTTAGCGGCTTTTCGGCATATATTCCTGCAGAACACAGCTGCCCCAAACCGGTAACGCCTTCTTTTACACCGTCTATATCGGGATTAACGTAGTCGTTAAACCATTTTTCCAATTTGCAGCGCATATCGAGCATAATATCTGCATAGCGTTCATCGTCTATAAGGTTTACGTTTTCTTCCGGATCTTTTTCCAAATCGTACAATTCGTTTTCGCCGTACGGATAGCGGGCAACATATTTATATTTTTTTGAGCGTATCATCCGCACGGGACCGTATTCGTCGAATACAACCACGTGCCCTTCAAAGGACTGCTCGCCTTTAAGTGCGGGAACAAAACTTTTGCCGGGTAAGCGTTCGGTAACTTTAAAATCAAAGCCGAGCATATCGAGGATGGTCGGAAAAAAATCGTATGCGCTTACCGGCACATCGGTTCGGCTTCCTTTGCGTATCATCGGCGGATAGGATATAATAAAAGGTACTTTTACCGACGTATCGTACATATTCATGGGAAATGTGCCGTTGCCCTTACCCCACACGCCGTGGTGCCCCATATTCATACCGTTGTCCGCCGTAAAAATCACTATAGTATTGTCGGTAAGACCTTTTTTATCGAGGGCACTTAAAAGGCGTCCCACATCGGCGTCCATTGCCGAAATCGCCGCAAAATAACCGCGCAGGTTTTCAAAGCGTTTATCGGTACCGTACACGGGAGAACCTGTCAGCCATTTATGATCGGGAACATCGGGAATGCTTTCAAACGTACAGTTTTGATACATGTCGATAAATTCGGCAGGGTGATGTTCCTTTCCCCACGGAGCATGAGGCGCGGTATAGTGTACGCTTAAATAAAACGGCTGTTTTTTTTCGGACAATTCGTCCAAAAATACCAGCGCTTTGTCGGTTATAAGGTTGGTTACGTATTTTCCGTCTTCTACGGTTATATTGCCGTTTTCGACTATATCGGGGTGGTAATAACAACAGCCGCCCATACCTATCGTATACCAATACGAAAAACCGTGCTGCGGGTGGATGCTGTCGCCCAAATGCCACTTTCCCGAAAGAGCGCATGTATAACCGTTTTGGCACAGCACATCGGTGTACGTCGTTTTGCCGGCTAAATACTGAATGGGCTTGTCTTCGTCTCTGTAGCCGCCGCTGTACGGATTTTGTTTTCCCTGCCGCTCGAATTTACTTTTATCCACACTGCCCGAGCGCAGCCAGTCGTGCACGCCGTGAGCTGAGGGGATGGTTCCCGTTAAAAGCGAAGCACGCGCCGGAGAGCACACCGGCGATACGCAAAAGAAATTTTCAAAAAGCATTCCTTTTTGCGCTATGCTATCGATATTCGGCGTATGCAATTCTTTTGTTCCCGCACAGTGAAGCGCCCAGGGTCCCAAATCGTCGCACAAAATAAAAAGTATATTCGGTTTTTCGCTCATTTTTACGTAACAACTCCCTGATTTATTTATTGTTTTTATATATATCGTTGAGCGCTTTAAGCAATTCGTCTCCGCCCTGAGAACGCCATTTTTCGCTCAGTTTTTTTACGCCCTCTTCCACCGATACTCTGTTTTGAATCATATCGGAAAACGCTTGTATGTAAATATCGTTTAAAACGCCGCTTTTTTCGATTTCAATGGGCGGTATCGTTTTTATTAAATTGGGGCGCTGCGCTTTGGTAGCAAGCGCGACCGTTTCCAGTGCACGCGGCGCATTCGGATCGGTTGCCGGAAGGTATGAACTTTCAAGCGGCCAAAAGAAACTGCCCCATGCAAGCGCATGCGCCCAACCGTTCGGCGAAAAAGAATCTTTTGCGCGTTCTTCTTCGTTGAAGACGATTTTACCGTTTTCTTTTGTGTAGTGAACGCCTTCTATACCCAAGCGCAACAGGTCGGTACCCTCTTTTGAAATCATAAAATTAATAAAAGCGGCGGCTTTTTCCGGATTTTTGCACGAACTGGTAACGCAGGTAAAAAAGCCAGTTTTTCCCTGTCTGCTTAAGCCGAAATCGCCGTTCGGTCCTGCAGGCGGCAATGCATAGCAAAGAGAAGCGTCCGCATGTATTTGACGCAAATTGTTTTCGTGGCGCGTAATGTGGCGGAACAAGGGAAGCAGCGCGGCGCCCGCCCTACCCTGATACAGTTTTTCTTCCGCCTTGGGTTGCTGGTTAAGCATTATTTCGTTGTCGACTACGCCGCTTTGGTACAAATCGCAAATATACTGCATACCGGGTATAAATGAAGCGTCTTCAAACCACGGAATAATATTGCCGTTTGCATCGAGCGCATAATCGGCATATTTTTGACCGTACGCAAAAAACACCCAATCGAACGGCGTAGTGCCTGCAACCGAATCGGGGCGGGCTGCCGTAAAGCCGACCGTATCGTTTTTGCCGTTGCCGTCCGGATCGTTTTTTGTAAACGCGGTGAGCACGGCTTTCATTTCATCCAAAGTGCGCGGATAACTCATATTCAATTTATCAAGCCAATCCTGCCTCATAAGAATAAGCCGGTTTGCCGCTTCATACTGGGTAATAAACGGAACACCGTAAAATTTTCCGCCGATAGCCGACCACGAATAAATATCCTCGTCCCAATGTTTTATATCGGGATTGGCGGCAAAATAGTCGTTTAAGGGTATAACCAAGCCCTTGTCTATCCACTGTTGAGTTGCCGAAGTTCCGTATGCTCCGGTTACGATGTCGGGCATATCGCCGGACGCCATAATGACGTTTACTTTTTCCGTGTTGTTTTCGGGAACCACTTGCACGGAAAGTTTTATGCCCAATTTTTTGTTGATTGTCTCAACAATCCGGTCGTCGCTTTTTATAACCTTTGCCGCGGCATCTCCGGTTGTAAGCCATTTGATTTGCACATCAGTGCCTTTTTTGCCCCCGGAAGAGCCGCCGCAGCCTACAAAGGCAAGCGAAAGAACGCACACCAGCGCTGCCGCGCACAACGAGCATGCAGCTGTTTTTACCGATTTTTTTTGTATCATAGTTTTCCTCCTACAAAATAAAAATATGGGAACCGCTAAAAATTTCCACCTTAGCGGTTTTCCTTAAATCAGACTTGCAATGTTTATCCGTTCATCCTTTTACCGCTCCGAGCAGCATTCCCTTGGTAAAGTATTTTTGAAAAAACGGAAAAATAAGCATAATGGGTAAAATCGCCGCTATAACGGCAGACATTTTCATCGGCTGACCGAGCAAAAACAAACTTTCGGCCCCGCTCGAATATGCCGCATCGCTTTCAAAAAGCATTGAGCGCAAAAACAATTGCAGCGGCCATTTAAACCGGTCATTCAAATACATGATGGCGTTAAAAAAATCGTTCCAATGGTCGACCGAATAAAACAAAGCAATCGTAAGCACACCGGGCAAAGATACGGGCAACATAATTTTGAATAATACCCCAACTTCAGTACATCCGTCAATTACGGCGGACTCTTCAAGCTCTTTGGGGATGCCGAAAAAAAAGTTGCGCATTATTATCATATACGACGTAGTGATTGCCGTCGGCAATATAAGCGCCCACAGCGAATTGATAAGGTGCACTTCTTTTACGATAATATACGTCGGAATAATTCCGCCGCTGAACATCATCGTAAACACGGCTAAAAAGGTAAGCACTCGGTGCCCTTTTAGATTTTTTTTGGAAAGCACGTAAGCGGTCATTACCGTAATAATAACGTTTACAAAGGTACCCACAACCGTTATAAACAGCGAATTCGCATACGAAAGCCATAAATCTTTATTGCCGAACATATACGCATAGCCTGCAAAAGACCATCCGCTTGGCCATATATGAACACTGGTGCCCAAATAGCCTTTTAAGGAACTGAACGAAACGATAAGCGTATCCCAAAACGGGTATATGCAGCTTGCTGCCAAAACAATTAAAAAAACAACATTGACGACATCAAAAAGGTAACTTGCAAAAGATTGTTTGATTTTTGAAGCCATCAGTATACCCCTTCTTCACCTGCCATACGGGCAAGCCGGTTTGCAATAACAATGAGCGCAAAGTTTATAAGCGATTTGAATAAACCGACTGCAGCGGAAAACTCGAATTTTCCTTCCTGCAAACCGATTCGGTATACATAGGTATCTATAATATCCGCCGTACCGTATACTCCCGGATGATACAGCACAAACACTTGTTCAAAGCCCGCCTGCATTATGTTGCCTATGCGGATAATAAACATAACGGTGATAATGGGCATAATCCCCGGAAGCGTTATGTGAATAAGCTGACGGAAGCGCCCCGCGCCGTCTACCTTTGCCGCTTCATATAATTGAGAATCTATTCCCGTAAGGGCGGCAAAATAAATTATAGTATTGTAGCCGAATGTTTTCCAAATCATAGAAACAACCATTGTCGGCACAAAGTATTTTTCATCGCTCAAAAAGGCTATCGGCTTTGCACCGAACAATTTAAGCAAACTGTTTACCGCCCCGTTTTCCACCGACAACAAATTAACCATAATGCCGCCGAGCACTACCCACGAAATAAAGTTGGGTATGTAAATTGCCGTTTGAATACTGCTGCGCAAACGGCTGTTTTTAATTTCATTCAATAAAAGCGCAATGATTATGGGAAAAGGAAACCCGAATAAAAGCCGCGTAAAACTGATCGACAGCGTATTCCAAAAAACATTGTAGAATTTATCGAGGGCAAACAGCTGTTTAAAATGCGTTAAACCGACCCAAGGACTGCCCATAATACCCTTAAGCGGGTTAAAATCTTTAAATGCCATAACCGCGCCATACATAGGTCCGTAACAAAACACCGCATAGTACACTATGCCCGGTATAAGCATTGCATACAGATATTTATGTTTCCAAAAATACGCCGGCAAGGATGATTTTCTCTTATCGACCGCAAGCGTTTTATCGGTATTTGCAATCATACAAATGAAGACTCCTTTTCTTTTAAAAATAAACAAATGGAATACAAGCTTCGCGGAATGTGGAATGCCGCCTTTTGTAGACCGCCCTTATTGTCAATACGTACGGAGCCGTCTGCATGCAATACGGAGTACCATTCATTATAGTCTTTATCCCAAAAATGTTCCAAACAATAGCGCCACAGTCGTTCAAATTCATCGGCAAGTTTTTGATCGCTTTGTACGCACATATAGGCTGCAAGCGCGCACAAAGCTTCGGCATGTGTCCACCATACTTTTTCGTTCCACTGCAAGTTGCGCTCTTTATTCCAATCCTGCAAAGACGGTATACGTGATCGTGTATCGAGCATATATACGACACCGCCGTATTGCCTGTCTCTCGCAAGTTCCCATACCGTATAGAGCATGTTTACGGCTTCCCGATAATATGCATCCAGTTTTAGACGCTGTACTTCCTTTAAAATAAACCATAAAGATTCAAAATTATGCCCCGGATTTAAAATACAGCCGCTATCCTCTTCTAAAATACAGCCGTCCGCGTATTTATATTCCAAAAAATAATGCGCATCGGGTGCTTTTATAATGCAAAAAAGTTTATCCAAACAAAAACGTATGTACGGATCAGTACGCTTATAACCTATAATACCGGATGCTTCCGATAAAGCATTCATACAAATCATATATATACCGTGATGTACAATGCCTTTACGATATACGTGCGGAAAAATATCTTGAAAATTTTCATCACTCATATTGTGTACTAAAGCGGCAAACGTATCTTCAATTAATTCCGCTAATTCCGCCGGTGGCTGTGATATTTTGCCTACAGCTTTATTTGCATATGCCGTACCGTTTATACCCGCCGCTTTTTTTTGCACCGCTTCGGCATATGCACACAAAGCCATTAAAACAAAAGCATCCGTAAAGATAGATATACTGCCTTTTAGTACCTGAGTTCCGTCCTCACTGAGTAAATAATTCCACCTGCCTTTTCCTGCATAAGCTGCCGACGACAACAAAAAAACGCAGCCGTGTTCCGCCAAATTCAGCCATTTTTCATCATGCTCTATATCTATATATATTCTGGAAAACATCCATATTTGGCGGGCTTGCATCCACATATTTTTTTCCCGTTCGCTTTTAAGCGGCTTTCCCGTACGGTCTAAAGCTGTTGTATAGCCGCCGTTTACCGTATCACGTGTGTATTCACACCAAAAAGAAAGAACTGCATTTAACAAATGCGTGCGCACATCTTCGTAAAGCAAAGCAATACTTTTTTTGTTATTTATATCGACCATAATCAGCCTTTTACCGAACCCATAACCAAACCTTTTACAAAATCTTTTTGCAAACACCACACTAAAATTAAAACAGGAATGATAATAACCATACCGGTAGCAGTCATCGGCCCCCAATCCAACCCGCGATCAGTAATATACGCAGAGATAATCACCGGCAAGGTTTTTGCATGTTTAACCGTTAAAATAACCGCAAATAAAAATTCGTTCCACACGTTTACAAAGGTCAATATAGCCGAAGCTATGATACCGGTTTTTGCAATGGGAAAAGTTAATAAAAAAAAGCGTTGATACATATTTGCACCGTCGATAATTCCCGACTCTTCTATCGCAGCCGGTATTTCCTGGAAAAATCCCATCATAAGCCAAATTACAAGCGGCAAACTAAAACTCGTATTCATAATCATTAAAGCAAGTTTAGTATCAATTAATCCGAATTTGCGCATAGTTATGTATATGGGAATTGCCATTGCAATAGCCGGATACATTTTTTGTACTAAAAAAATAAAAGCAAAAGCATGCTTGATTTTTCCGAGTTTTCCTTTAATCAAAGAATATGCCGCCAAATTACCGAACAAAACGGTTAAAACAGTCGAACAAACGGCAATAACAGCGGAATTATACAATCCGTGTAAAACGATATCTTTAAATAGTATTGTGTAGTAATTTGCAAAGGTAATATGGTGCGGAAAAAAAACGGGAGGGCTTGCCAAATATTCGGCTTCCGATTTTATCGAATTTCCGGCAAGCCAATACAACGGAAACGAAATCAGTAAAATTAATAAAACGGTAACGATACGGCGGACATTTTTTCCTAAAAAATTTTCAAATATTTCATCCGAATTCAGCAGTTTTTTATTTTTTTTCATAGTTTTTTCTCCGGTTTGCCGTCAGTCTTTTTTTGCACGGCGCAACAAAAGAAATACAAGCGCAAGGCAAGCCATAGCAAGCAAAAAACTTATTGCAAGGGCTGCAGCATATCCTGCATTAAAATACCGTAATCCCTGTGTATAAATATAATTAGGCAGCATTTCGGTTGCACGTCCGGGACCTCCGCTCGTCATTACATATACCACGTCAAATACTTTAAAAGCATCTATTGTGCGAATCATCAATACAAGAATGAAAATTTTATACAGTTGCGGAAGAACTATAAAAATAAAATTTTGCCATTTGGTAACACCATCTACTATGGCAGCTTCAATGGTATCGTAAGGAATTGCTTTTATGCCGGAAATCAATAGCAGCGCTACCCACGGCATCATCCGCCATACATCCACAAAGATAATCGACAGCATTGCAAGCTTTGCATTCCCGAGCCAATTTACGGGCGGTAAAGAAAGCAACGTTAAACCGTAGTTTATAATACCCGTACTTTTATCGAGCATCATCCGCCACAAATTACCGGATACGACCGGAGCTATAATCATGGGAATAAGCATAAACGAGCGCAAAAATCGAGGAATATGACCGTCGCCTGCAAACATCATGGCGGCAACCGTTCCCAAAACACATTCGCACAGCACCGATACAAGTGCAAATATAAACGTACTTTTTACGGTTATTCCGAAGTCGTTGTCTCTAAACATTTGCACATAGTTTTCCAAACCGACGAATTTATGTTCGTACTGTGCAATATTTAAGCGCACGCTTTTTAAGCTTAACAATATCGAATTCAACAATGGGTAGACAACCACCAATAAAACGATAATCAGCGCAGGCAGTAAAAATATCCACGATGTTATTTTATCTGCCCGCCGAGTATGTTTAGCACAAATATTCCCGTGCATGTACATTACTTCCGGTTTTTTACGGCTTGCATAATTTTTATTGCATGCTGATTTTTATATTTAGGTTTGGTTTGTTCCAAAGCACGGCTTAGATTTTTTTGATAATAGTCCATCGTTGCATTTAAATCCATCTCGCCTGCCATAAAAGCTCCTACCGCATTAGTCATTATCGTATCTTGTTCGGCACTTGCATAAATATTCCATTTGGTCAAACATATCCCCCTAAAACCGTCGCCTAAAGCCGCTAAGGGCGAATTACGTATGGCTGTCGTATCATAAAAACTTAACAAAGACGGCAAAGTTGAATATGTTCCATAACATTCTTTTTGATAATCCGCAGAAACATAATTTTTTATAAAATTAAACGCCGCTTGCGGATTTTTACAGCTTTTTGAAATACCGAAACACTGCAAACTCATTTGTTTTACACCGGATGCATCTTCGGGGAAAGGAGCCATAGCCCACTTGCCTTTAATTTTTGAAAGTTCCGCATTGTCCGCTTTTTGCGCAATTCCCAATGTAGGCCATGCTTCACAAAATACCGCATTTCCTTGTAAAAAAGCGGCATGCGCTTCATTTAATCCCCATGTGAGGCACGCAGGATCCGCATACTGCATCGTGTCTTTTAAATGCTGCATAGCTTTCCGTCCGATACTGCTGTCTACAATTACATTCCAGTTTTCATCTGCAACATCCTGCCCCATAGACCATAAGCGCACTAAAAATAATACCGCACACTGAGCTTTTGCACCGGGCAAAGAAACGCCATACATACCTTTGGAAGGATCGGTATATGAAGCGGCAATTTTTAAATATTCATCCCATGTTTTCGGCGGATTTTTAACCAAATCAGTACGATAAGCCATCATATTCGGAGTCGGCGCTACGGGTAAAGCATACAGCGTTCCGTTTATCATACAAGCATCGATCGTACTTTTGGAGAATTGCGATAAATCAATACCGGCTTCTTTAACAAACGGGGTTAAATCCATAAAATATTGAGAGCATTCTTCGAGCCAAGAAGCATTGGTCATAACCAAATCGTAACTGCCCGAACCGCCGGAAAGGTCAAGCATTATACTTTCGTGCAAAGAAGCGTAAGCAACGTCATATATATCTACCGGAGTACTTCCGTTTTCTTGTGCCAATCTTTCGGACAAAACTTTTGCCGCATTTGAATAGTTCCCCGTTTGCCCGATAAAGGATAAATTATCTTTTTTTCCGCCGGCATACAGTGCAACAGCCGCAAAAAAAATACATACAAAAACGTAGTTTTTTTTCATACCCTTCACTCCTTTAATTATTAAAACGGTAATAATATACGCAATATAAAAAAATTATAGGTGCAAAATACCAATCTGTCAACAAAAAAAGCGTTTTTTTTATTATTTTAATAAAATATAGGGTAAAATAAGTATGCCAAACGAAAAAAATCTGATAATATATAAGAAGAGGATGTTATGCCGTACGCTGCTTTAAATGAAAAAGAAAAAAACATAGTACGTCACATTTTTTCTTTGCATACGACAACCCGGCAGGAATTGTGTGCCTATACGCGTTATACACTTCCCACCGTCTACCGCATAACGGACGATTTATTGCGCCGCAAAATTATTGCGGTTTCCGGCATTGCGGAAGAAACGATCAAAGGACGGCCGACCGAAAAAATCGGAATGAGCACAAAAGCCGGCAGAATATTATGTATCCATATTGAACGCACGGGCTACAGCACGGCCCTCGCCGACTTCGGCTTGCATATATTAAGCCGGCGCACGCACGCATTTACCGAAGCGGTTCCGCCTGAAAACGTTATTTTAAGTATTGCAAACGACTATAACACAATGCTTGCCGAATGCAAGGCACAAGACAAAGACGTGTTGGGAATCGGAGTTGCGATAGTCGGCCCTATCGATTATGCGCGCAAACAAATGCTGCAGCCGATACATTTTCAAGCCGGCAACTGGGCGGGCGTTCCATTTATAGATATGCTGCATAATTGTTTTAATAAACCGGTGGAATATAACTGCAATGCAAGCGCTTGTCTGCAAGGACATTATTACGGCGATTTATACGGAAAATATAAAAATCTGGCTTACATTACACTCGGTACCGGCATCGGTTCCGGGATGATTTTAAACGGTAAGCCGCACATGCACCACATTGTTTTGGACGGTTTGGCACACATGACGATAGAATTAAACGGTAAAAAATGTTATTGCGGCTCTTACGGCTGCGCCGAAACCTACGTCAATAAATACGCAATTATCGAGGACTGTCAAAAAGTATTAAAAACGGGACAGGAAAGCTGTATGCAGGAACATATCGACACTCTTACAATCGAAGACATAGCAAATGCATTGGAACAAAACGATGCGGTTGCACACGCCGTCGTACGTAATGCCGCAGCCGTTTTTTCCTGCTGCTTGGTGAATTATTTGCGCATAACCGATTTAGAGGCCGTCATTTTGGGCGGATCGCTTATAGAATCGCTGCCGTTCTTTTATGACCACATCATGAGCGCAACCGCCGCAAAAAAAATTGAAAATATAACACTGTTGCGCGGTAAAGACGAAAGCAAAAATACCCTGCGCGGTATTGCTTCGCAATTTATTTTAAATACCCTATTGCAATAACGCACAGCAATGCCCGCCCGTATTATAATATACCTGCCCGCTCTGCCATCCATCTTATTTGATTTTTCCAGTCGGCTGCAAAAACTTTAGGCTCAATCGGTAGTACATTTGCTCCTTGAGCCAAAACCCATTCCATAATGACATCATCTTGTGCGGAAGAAAAAATAATTTCGGTGCAGCCTTCTTCGTCATAGTCGATTATTTTTTGATCATCAGCCCAGATTTTGTCTTTTACATATTGACGAGCATGACCATAAAAACGAATCTTATACTTTCGAATATCGGCTGAAATAAAGGTGCCGAATTTACCTCCTCCGCATCGGGATGAAAATTCATAATCTTGAGGCAGCGTAAAATTGTCATCAGTGATGATAAGATTTTTAATTCGTGAAAGACAAAACAGTCGTTCCGCATTACGCAGCTCGCAAAATCCGAATAAAAAACATAATCCATCATCCAATAAAATCTGATACGGGCGTACACGGCGATGAGTTGTTTCGGTATTATGTCTCCCGCTATAATCAAATTCTATAATCGAATTATTTTTCATAGCAGAATAAATAGTATTCCAAATTGTTTCATCAATTATTATGGGCGAAGCTGGAGGCACGGCAATCCTGTCAATAAAATCCGTATTTCCCCTTATCTCGGAAAAGGTCATTAAATTAATAACATTGCATAGATCATCATAAATAGGAGTTCCCTTATAATTAGATAAAAGAATTTTTGCAGACGAAAGAGCTATTAAGTTTTTTGCCGAAATACTGTTAAGAGGCATATTATATTCTTGAGTATAATAATACCCTTTTTTTGCCGAGTCATATTCTATAGGAGCTAAAAACCTATCACGCAAAAATTCTATATCCCGATTTATTGTAGTAATACTGCACTCCAGTTTTTTACTTAAAAAAGTACAGTTCGGATATTTTCCGGCTTTAATTGTTCTGTGAACATAAATCAATCGCTCAAGCATTTGATGGTTGACACGCTGTCGCTTTGTTTCTTTCATATGTACAATTATAGCGTAAAAAAGAGGATTGGAGTAGATAGAAATATTTTAAGATTTTATAGTTTAAGCAGAGATTGATATATGAGCAATAAAAATGAAGATAAAATTGGTTAAAAAATCAAATCTTCGGCGCAATCTTGACATTTTACTTCTATTAAACATAATTTAAGTATGGTCGGTATATTTGGGCTTTTTCCCGATTTATCTGATTTATTTTATAGTCGATAAAACAGAAATAAACATGCTAGAATTATTGAAAAGCATTTGAACATCCGGTAAATAATATTGTCTATGAAGCAGACAAACATAAAGTTTTGTTATAAGAACTTATTGCGTAAATGCAGGTTAAGCGGATGTAAGGAGATTTTTAAGCATGAATATTGATGAAATGTTTAATTTTTGGCAAAAATGCTCATCAGATTTTGTAGATAATGAATATTCTTTTTTAAATAGTTTATTATTTAATGAATTACGGCAAGAACGGCAAAATTTTGATAAAAACAATTTTAATCTATTTTCACTTATTTCCGAAGCGTATCGTCCCGGAGAAAATGTTTATGAAAAGGAAAATCCTAACAGTGAAATATTGAAAATATTGCTTGATCCAAATACTGCAGAAATAGGAAATCCTATAATTTTAGAAAAATTCTTTGAGTTTATAGGATTAAAAGAATATAAAAAATTCTTCCCAGATTTAGGTGCAGTAAAAGTTGAAAGAGAAAGACATCGTATAGATATTTATATTCACAATGATAAAAACTCTGTTATTGTAGAAAGCAAGCTTTATGGAGCATCGAACCAAGACTTCCAACTTGCACGGTATTATCTTAAGTCAAAAGAAGATGGTTGTACTGTAAGAAAAATAGTATATCTAACATTAAAGTCTATTCAAGAATTAGATTTACAGGATCTATATAAACCGTCAAAAGAAAAAAAGTATTCACAGGAGGAACAGAAAAAATACTATACATTGATTCCTGAGATAACACCTATTATCACATATATATCAGCAAAAAATGACAATGATAAGGAAAAAAGTCTTTCCGATTTTTTTGATAGGTGTTCTGAGGAAAAGGAAATTGAAAATGAACTTTTAAAAATGATTTTGAAACAGTATTCAAAACTATTAATAAGACTTGCAGGAGAAATTATGACAAGTGCGGAAAAAAAATTGATTAGTAAAATCTATGAGTCGGAAGAAAGCATAAAAAATGCTTTGGATTTTATCAGCGTATGGGAGAGAAAGGACGACGCTTTACGGGAAATATTTGCCGATAAATTTAAGCAACAACATAAAGAAGACTGGCTTTATGATAGTAATGAAGGGGTTTTCTATAAAGAAGTAAATAGATATTGTCTGTTTATATATAAATATGCACCAGAAATAGGTTTTTGGTCAGAAAAATTTAAGAAATCTGAAAGAGAAAAATTAAGGAAAGTTCTTGAAAACTTAGATATCGGCGGTTTGAATATAGACGGTGAGATAAAAGATAATGAAAATTGGGTATATATGGATTTTATTTATAATAACGAACCGATTAACTCATATTTTAAATCTCTTGATCAGGCTCTAAAAAATCTGGAGAACACTGTATTGCAATTAGATTAAATATTCAGAAAATCACCTAAATCTGGATAGCACTTGATTATTTCTTCCTCCTCTTCCAAGGCTTGCAGCAAAAACTCCGGCAATGTTTTTTTAATCCATAAATCTTTCCCCTTACTCCCCAAACCCGATTTTTCGGCTGCAAGTTTTTTCTTTTTGCATATTTGATAATTCCGTGATGATGTATTCACTGCTGATACTTTGTTTATTCATAAATCGTATTCTTCCATACAGAGAATTAAAATCTCCAGGTGTAACCGAATTATAATTCTGTAATGCTGTAATATTTTCTTGCGAAAAAATAAAGGAAGCAAAATATTTTGTAAGAAGTGTTTTTATTCCGTTTTCATTGAGTGCCTTAAATTCAGTCATAATATGAAAACGCCTTTGCATTGCAGGGTCCATAAGTTCTTTGATATTTGTCGTACAAATCAATAAACCGTTAAAATCATCCATTTGCATTAAAAACTCATTTACCATTGTACGCTCCCAGCTATTATTTGCGCCAAGACGGTTCGCAAAAAAAGAATCGGCTTCATCAAACAAAAGTATTGCATCTTCCATTAAAGCCTCTTCAAATGCTTCTTTAATGTGCCGTTCGCTTTCACCGACATATTTTCCTAAAACATCGGAAGCCTTTTTTAAGATAAGTTTTTTATCCAAGTTCTCCGCAATGTAGCGGGCAAATTCCGTTTTACCCGTTCCGCTTAAACCGTAAAAAAGCATGCGGATACCTGTTTTAATTTCCGCACTTTTAGAATACTCAACAGCATTTTTTACCATTTCAACAATCTCGTTCGGTGCAATAGATGTGTTTAAAGCTTCAAGCTCATAACTGTCTTGAAGTTTTTTTCGAATATTGGATGTACCGTATAACAACTCCGAATTTGCTTCAAGCATATTTTTTACATCAAGAATTATTTTTTCTTCATTTTCATTTACATCGCTGTTTACTGTTTTTAGCATATTTGTAATTGATGCTCCCGTTACTCTATATGAACCGCATAAGCCGACAAGCTCATTCAATAATTTTCCTTTGAAATTAATATTTTTTAACTTTGAATATGCAATAGATTGCAGCATAGTTTTAGGCATTTCGCCGAATTTAATTGAATATGTAAAACGCCTCAAGGTTGAATCATCAAGCCCGTCAGTATAATTTAAAATCCAAATAACCTTATTAACACTGTTTTCAAGCATCTTATTTACAATACCTTTTTTAGGACTCGTAAACTGCATTCCAAAAAAAGATGATTTACTCTGTAGAATATTCTCGGCTTCATCGACAACAATAATAGAATCGTTTTTTTGAATTGAAAGTAAACAATTTAAACGGTATAAAGTATTTTCTTTTTCATTATCATTATTATTTTCCATTTCATTTTTAAATATAAATAATTTTAATCTGCTCTGTGCAGCAAGAGTTTTTGCAAATTCCGTTTTCCCTGATCCGGGATTTCCGTATAAAAGAATGTTTGAAGCACAATCGCTTTTTAAAAATTGTAAGGCCAAGTTAGAATATTCTTTCTTTATAGAGTAGGTGCTTATATCAAAAAAAATTTCCGTGCTGTTTTCCTTTAAAATATTAAAGAAAAACGGATCAAGAGTTCTTGAGAAAATACACTCATTACAATCGTCCGGTACTTCTGCGTTATCATTCATTAATCCGAAAGAAACAAGTTTTTTATCGGGACGAAGAAGTGTCTTGATTTTTAAGCCGGAAATGTCAAGAAATTTTGCATATATATCCGTATAATCATCCGAGAGGCTGCACATAACCGCTTCGCGTAATTCATAAACAGCACCTGTCCTATACGCCAATAAAAGCAGTTTTGCTTCTTCCTCAGAAAGTTTGAGTGCCTCAATTAAAAAAGCTATCGGTTTTATATTTTTAATTGCTTGTGAGATATGGGAAGGCATTTTTATGTCTTTAGACTGCTTTTCGAGTATATCTAAATCTATTTGCTCGGTTTCTTTATAAAAAAATGTTAAGGCAATAATTTTTGCAAAATTTTCGTTTTTCGCAAAAATACATCGGCATAGATTTATATTTAGAATAGTATGGGTATTAAATTTTTCAAACTTTTTACTTATCATCAAATCTTCTTCAAAATTTTGTTCAAGTTCGTTTCTATAATCAAATGGGTGCAGGTAATTTTCCCTCGGATTAAATAAAGTCAGCTGTTTTTCTTGTATACTTTTTTGAATTACAGCCCGTATCACTTCTAAAGTTCTATTTTCGAGTTCAAACCTTTCTACCAAGGCATTGAATAAACAAAAAAATTTTGAACAACCCCTAAAACTGTCAAGATTTTTACATATATTATAAAAATACCCTATTATTGCATAACATTCGTTCCTTTCTAAATTCTCAATATAATATCTTATTCTCATCGCAGTTCGCCCATTGTTACTAATAATGTATTTTTTTAATCTCATCACTAACTATAGGGATTATACAACACCCTCTCTATCATTTGATGATAGAGAGGGTGTTGTTTTAAGATTTTTATAGTGTGGGATGTAAATAGCAAGTTGAAACGTCGTTACGCTTGAAGGGACCGTCCCCGACTGTATTCACGCCGGACGGAAATTCGTTTCGGAGACTATTTTTTATTGCGCCGTTTAGCAACGGCTTTTTCAAGCTGGGACAAAGCTTTTTCAAGCGTACAGCGCGGACAAGCAACATTGATTCTCATATAACCGTCTTTGGAACCGAAAGCGCGTCCGTCACTTAACCCCAAACCGGCTTCGTTAACCATAAAGTCACAAAATTCGTCAGCGGTCATACCGAGCGCGCGGCAATCGAGCCACATTAAATACGTACTTTGCGGTATATACGTTTTGATTTCAGGGATTTTCGTATCAAAATAATTTTTAACGAACGTTGCGTTGGCTTCGATGTAGTGCAAAAGCTGTTCGAGCCATTCTTCGCCTTCACGGAAAGCAGCCTCAACAGCAACAACGCTAAAACAATTATTCAGTCCGATATCGATACGTTGCCAAAAGGTATCGAATTTTTGTTTCGATGCCGCATCGGGGAAAATAATCGTCGACGCTTGCAAACCTGCAAGGTTAAAAGTTTTTGTTGCCGACGTGCAGGTAATCGTGTTCAAAGCGGCTTCACGACCTATCGAAGCGAGCGGAATATGCTTGTTTCCCCACAGCATAATGTCCGAATGGATTTCGTCGGATACGACTGGTACCTTATAGCGGCGGCACAGCGCATCGATTTTTTCCAATTCGGATCTTTTCCACACGCGACCGAGCGGATTGTGTGGGTGGCACAAAATAAACAAAGCCGGCTTTTTTTGCAACGCTTTTTCAAAAGTGTCAAAATCAATATCGATAGAGCCGCCTTCTTTTTGCATCAAAGGAACGGTAAGCGGGATGCGCTCGCAGTTTTTTGTCGCATTAAAAAACTGAGGATACACCGGCGTAAAAAATAAAACCGCATCGCCTTTGCGGGTAAATTCGCTTATAACGGCGGCCAGAGCCGGAACCACTCCCGGACAAAAAGATGCAAGAGCGGTATCGAAGATCCAGCCGTTCCGTTTTTTTTGCCAATCGCGCACCGCTTCAAAATACGAAGCCGGTCTTGACGTATAACCGTAAACACCGCTTTTTGCGCGTTTGCAAACCGCATCGATAACCGGCTGCGCGGTCGGAAAATCCATATCGGCAACCCACAGCGGAATAATATCTTTTTTACCGAATACGGATTCGGCTCCGTCATATTTAAGCGAGTCCGTATTTCTTCTGTCTACCGGTATATCAAAGTTGTACTTCATTGTATTCTCCCTTATTTTAAGTATAAAACGCCGTTATCCGCGCCTAAGCGGTTACCTATGTGCAACGACAAAACCGTATGTTAACTTTATGCCGATTTTGCCGGACGAATCCGTAGCGCACGGTGCATAAAGTTTCTGCGCAGCACAAGTTGTACTTTGAATTATACCCCCAAAAGTATCGTCAGGCAAGAAGACGGCAAAAAATATTTTATCTTGAGTATGTTTTGCAGCTTGGCATACGGCTTGCTCATAATTTTCAAAAAAATCGCTTTTTAAAGGTTTTCCGTTAAAAAAATCAAACCGGTATTTTTTACGCAGTTCAAGAATACCGAAACCGCACTGCAATGCCGTACTGCGCTCAAAATTTAATACACCGTTTAAAACGGCGCTTGTAGAACCACCGTAAGCGTTTTTTTCCGTGCGTTCCCGTTCGGTGCATTCCGGTTCGCTGTACTGCTCGTCGGCGTTTTTTTGTATACGCCGGACGCGCTCTGTAACCATATCGATGGTAAAAGGCTCAAGTTTATCCGCCCACACGGCAGCTTCCAAATCAAAACACCCTACTTTTGTCCGTTTTAATCCGATTAAATGAGCTGCCGAACCGCATGCACGGGCTATGTCACGCACCAAAGAGCGAATATACGTTCCTTTGGAAACAGAAAACAAAACGCGCGCATAGCTCACACGATTTTGCGCGCAAAGGCGTTTTTCAATGATAGTGCTGCGGTACACACTGATAGAACGCGCGGCAAGCTCCGGTTTTTGTCCCGCGCGGGCAAGGTCCGAAGCACGTTTGCCGTTTACGTGAACGGCAGAATAAGCCGGGGGCGTTTGCATAAGGTTTCCGCAAAAAGAAGCGCACGCGCGTTCAAAAGAAAGTACATCTGGTAAAGGAGCGGTTTTTACTACCGAACCGTATAAATCGAGCGTATCGGTTTCTTCGCCAAAAGCGATAAGCGCTTCATAGGTTTTATCGAACAAGGTAAAAAAAGGTACCAAACGGGTAAGACTTCCGCTCAGCACAACCAAAAGCCCTTCGGCAAATTTATCAAGCGTTCCGGTATGTCCGATTTTTTTAGTGCCGAGCGTTTTTTTAACAATGTTTAAAGAGGCAAAACTGGTTATCCCGTAAGGTTTTGCATACGGCAGTATACCGGAAACACAAAAAGGGGTTTCCATCAATGTGTGCTTTCGCTTTCGGCTTCGAGGGCGTTTAATTTGCGAACCATTTCCATTCCCTCTTTTATGCTGGTGTCGGTAATAAACTGAAGTTTGGGGAATTGGCGCAGCCGGAGTTTTTTACTCAAAGAAGTTTGAATAAAACCGGCTGCACTTTCCAAGCCTTTAACGCCTTTTTCGACGGTTTTATCCGCCAAAAAACTGGACACGTATACTTTTGCATAAGCTAAATCGGCACTGACTTCTACCCGATTTATATTCAAAAAAGCGGATACGCGCGGATCTTTTACGTGACCCGATATAATCATCGAAGCGATTTCTTCTCTGATTTGTTCTCCCAAGCGCACAAGGCGGAATTCACCCATAAAAACTTCACAGCTCCCTTAATTCGAAGTTTGTACCGGAGACGGCGAAGATGCGTCTTTATCCGCCGTTTTTTTTGCAGGAGCCTCGCTATCGCCCAATTTACGCGCAACTTCCACATATTCAAACACTTCCAATTGGTCGCCCGCTTGTATATCATGCCACTGGTCTATACCTACACCGCATTCAAAACCGGTATTTACTTCTTTTGCATCGTCTTTAAAGCGCTTAAGCGAAGAAACTTTTCCGCTGTACAGCACTATGCCGTTTCGTATAACGTTGACGCTGCTGGTCCGTTTGATAAGACCTTGTGTAACATAGGATCCGGCAATAAGACCGATTTTAGGCACTTTGAAAGTTTCGCGTACTTCCAGCATACCGATAACTTCTTCTTTTACGTTCGGTTTAAGCATACCTTCCATAGCCAGTGTTATTTCTTCAACCGCTTTGTAAATAATGTTGTACTTGCGGATATCGACCTTTTCTTGGTCTGCCAAAGATTTTGCTTTCGGCGTGGGGCGCACATTAAAACCTATAATAATGGCATTGGAATCCGCTGCGGCAAGCATAACATCGCTTTCGTTTATAGCACCTGCAGACGAATGAATAACAACCAAGCGTATATCTTTTGTAGACAGTTTTTCCAAAGACTGTTTAAGCGCTTCGGCGGAACCTTGTAAATCGGCTTTTATAATAACTTTCAGTTCCATAACTTCGCCGGCATCGATCGTATCGTACAAATTGTCCAGCGTAACTTTTTTTACGCTCTTTGCGTCTTCAAAACGTTTTAATTCTTGACGCTTTGCCGATATAGCGCGCGCCGTGCGTTCCGTGTCGGTAACTTGGAAAGGGTCTCCTGCGTTCGGCATTTCTTCCAAGCCGAGTATTTCAACCGGCATAGACGGTGTAGCTTCATCTATTTTTTGTCCCAAATCATTAAAAATAGCCCGAACGCGTCCGGAATAAATTCCTGCAACATAGGAATCTCCGGTATGCAGCACGCCGCGTTCCACGATAATAGTTGCAACAACGCCGCGTCCGTGATCGACACGCGATTCTATTACTTTACCTTCCGCACGGCACTTCCAATTCGCTTTTAATTCCAGAATTTCGGCTTGCAGCAAAATAGCGTCCAAAAGTTCATCCAAACCCTCTTTTTTAAGCGCGCTTATTTTAACAAACTGCGTTTGTCCGCCCCATTCTTCGGGAATGAGCCCCATATCGGAAAGTTGAGTCATAACACGGTCGGGATTTGCTTCGCTTTTGTCTATTTTGTTGACGGCAACAATAATCGGCACTTGCGCATCTTTTGCGTGGTTTATAGCTTCTACCGTTTGAGGCATAACACCGTCATCCGCCGCAACTACCAAAACAACGATATCGGTTACTTTTGCACCGCGAGCCCTCATCATAGTAAAAGCTTCGTGACCGGGCGTATCGAGGAAAGTAATGCGTCCCTTAGGCGTTTGCACCATGTATGCACCGATATGCTGGGTAATGCCGCCAAATTCCATATCCGCCACGTTAGCACTGCGGATAGCATCCAATGTTTTTGTTTTACCGTGGTCGACGTGCCCCATAATCGTAACAACGGGCGGACGCGGCGCCATAGCGTCTTCGGTATCTTCTTCGGTTGCAATAACCGTTTCGTCGTATAAGCTGACTACTTTTACGTCGCAATTGTATTCGGAAGCTAAAAGTGTTGCCGTATCCGAATCTATGGATTGTGTTATGGAAACCATCATTCCCATAGACATCAATTTGGCAATAATTTCAGACGCTTTTAAGTTCATTTTTTTTGCCAAATCGGAAACGGAAACGGTTTCCATAATTTCTATTTTTTCGGGAACCGCACTCGCTTTTACCACTTGCTTTTTTTTGCGGTTAAATAATTTATCTTCCAAATCTTCTTCACGGTCTTTACGTGAATAAACCGTTTTCTTTTTGGTAAATGTCTTTTTAGACGGCGTTTTTTTTGCTTCGGGAAGTACCCCCGCAGAAGCACCGGCACCGCCGAAACCGCCTTTTTGAGCAAAACCGGGACGCGGACCAAAAGCGCCCCTGCCGCCACCGGCTGTACCCGAGCGGAAAGAACCGTTTGCACCGCGCTGACCGCCTTGAGAAGAAAAAGAGCCTTGAGACGAGCGCGGGTAAAAAGAAGAACGCGAAGCACCGTCGCGACCGGCGCCCTGAGCTTGCCCTTGCATATACGGGCGGTTTTGATAGCGGCCGCCTTGTCTTCCGTCTTGCTGAAAACCGGAACGGTCGTTGCGGTTTTGATACCCTTCGCGCGCTTGCGCTCCGGTAAAATTATCCGAATACGAATTTTGGTAGCGCCCGCCGTTTTTTGCTCTTACGGCAAGGTTTCCCTGACGCACATTCGGACGAGCAGGACTTAATTCCGAAATGGATGACGGTTTTTTTACAACGCTACTATCACCTGCAGCTCGTGTTGCTGCAGGCTTTACAGGAGACGCACCTTGTGCCGGCGGCGCACTGTGTGCAACGGGTACGGCCTTTACGGAAACTTTTACGGAAGGTGCCGGAGTCGTATCCGTTTTTACGGAAACTACCTTTTTTTTAACGACAACAACCTTTTTCTTTTCCGGAGAAACGCTATCCGCAGCAACGGCGTTTTCGCTTCGTTGTTTGTTTACGCGAAATTTAGGTTTTTTCTCTAATTCATCCGCCATGTAATCCTACTCTTCGTCCTCATATTCAAAACTTAAACCGATACCGCAATTCGGACAATTTGTCATATCGGTCGTTATTTTAGCCCCGCATTCGGGACATTCATATACTTCTTCATCTTCCGTATCTTGTGCTGCAAAAGGTTCTTGCACTTCAGCACTTTCAGCATCGCCAGTTTCTTGAGCTTGTTCCGGCTGTTCATTTTCATCGCCGTCTTGAACTTGATTTGCCTCTTCTACAAATTCAACCGTTTGTTCTATAAGAGCACCGATTTTATCAATATCTTCGGAAGAAAGATCTTCAAACGCGCTCAAAGAACCTTCGTCTTTTGCAGCTATAAAATCCTGAATATCGCTTATGCCGTGAGAAGCAAGCACTTCCACGATTTTTTGATCGGCGCCGGGAAGTTCTGCAAGCGAAGCGATTTCATACACTTCATCGCTTGCGGCAAATAAATCGTGCGCCGCTTTGCGAGATTCCGCCAAAAGAGAATCAAAGTCTTCGTACTGCTCTTCGGTTTTTACGTCGATATTCCAATCGGCAAGACGGTTTGCCAAACGCACGTTAAGCCCTTGTTTGCCTATGGCAAGCGAAAATTGACTTTCCGGCACAATAGCTAAAGCTTGCCGTTTTTCTTCATCCAAAATCACCACACCGGTAACTTCTGCCGGCGAAAGCGCATTTTTTATAAAAATACGCGGATCGGGGTCGTAGCGCAATATGTCTATTTTTTCGCCTTCAAGTTCGCGTATAACCGATTGAATGCGCACACCTTTTAAGCCGACGCATGCTCCCACAGGATCGACATCTTCCCGGTGTGAAAAAACGGCGATTTTTGTACGGTAGCCGGCTTCGCGCACGATTTTAAAAATTTCAACCGTATTGTCATAAATTTCGGGAACTTCCAATTCAACAATAGAACGCACGAATTCGGGATCGGTACGCGAAAGCACCACTTGCAAACCCGCATGCGTTTTTTTAACGTCTATAATAAGCGCTTTTATGCGGTCGTTTTTATGATACACTTCACGCGGAGATTGAAACTTAACCGGCAATATACCTTCGACTTTTCCCAAATCCACATAAATATTGCCATTACGCTCTCTTTGGTAATAACCGATAATGATTTCGCCCATTTTTTCTTTGTATTCTGTCATAAGCGTATCTTTTTGAATTTCGGACAAAGATTGGCGGGCGGTTTGTTTTCCCGTTTGCACTGCAGAAAGTTCAAAGTCTTTCGGATCTATAAGAATATCAATTTCATCGCCGACTTCGCATTCGGGGCTCATTTGCAAAGCTTCTTCCAATTCGATTTCGGTAACGGGGTCGTATACGCCGTCGACAATCACTTTGCGCGAATACACGGATACATCGCTTAAATCGTCTTCGAATTCAACATAACAGTTATCGGCAGTGCCGTATGCACGTTTATAAGCCGCTTTTATGGTATTTTCGACCGTTTTTAAAACCGCTTCTTCGGTTAATCCTTTGTCTTGAATAAGCTGGTGAATTGCTTCAGCTAACTGTGACGCCATTTTCAGCCCTCCGTATCTACAAGTTTTGCTTTTGCTATATCCGTATACTGCAGCGTTTGCTTTTCGCCGGTTTTCGGATGTGTAAAAGTAATCGAGGCGGTATCCGATTTTTCGATAATGCCCGACACCCAATCTGAAACGTTTTTATCCCACAAACGCACTTCTTTTCCGACAAACAAAGCGAATTCGGCAGCATTTTTTATATTGCGGTTCATACCGGGAGAAGTTACTTCCATGTAAACCTCTTGGGAACGCAGCAGAGCTTCCAAACGAGGCAGCAACAACCGATGTACTTTTGCACAATCGTTTACGCCGATAGAACTGCGGTTTTGTACTTTCGCTTCAGCCGTACGCAAAGGAGCAATAACAGCTCGCACTTGAACTCCCGAATGTATGCGAACAATATGCAGTTCTACCAGTGCATAGCCCAAACCTTCCGTAAGCGCTTTACATTCGCTGTAATATTGCTGGCTTTCCAAAGCCGTATATTCCATATTGGTCCCCGTATATAAAAAAAGAGCCGTTTGAACGACTCCCAACTGTGAGGATATTACTTTGTTCTATATGTACTATAACACTTTGAAAAAAGACTGTCAACAGCCGGCTTATGATTCACGGTTGTCTCAGCCGTCAACAGCCGAACAATGTTACGGCGTACACGCTGCGTACCCCCGCTTGCTTTAAAAGGTGAGCGCAGGTTTCTACCGTTACACCGGTTGTTAAAATATCGTCTAGAAGCACAACTTTTTCGGGAACAAAGCTAAACCTGCATAAAACGCTGCTGATGGCGCCTATGTGACGTTGCGGTTGTGCCGGATTGTATTCTTTTTTTAGCACATAACCTGTACCGGCATGTTCCAAGCGCAGCTTGCGGTTTAATTTTTTTTGCTGATCTGAAGTAAGCCTTTTAAGCATTTTTTTTATACGCACCCCGTATAAACCGTGCAAACAGCGGCACAAATCGTCGATTTGATCCCATCCCGTTTTACGTATTTTTCCCGGACGCGGCGGAACGGGCACAACCGGAAGCCCGCTATAATATTTTTGCAGTACTTTGTACACTAAAGAAGCAAAAAAAGGGGTTAAAGAGCGGTTTCCTGCTATTTTCCACGTAAAAAGCAATTCCTTTTTCCACAATACGTAAGGATATAAAGGAAAAACACCATCGGTATGAAAAAGTGTTCGGCTGCTGCGGCACTCAAAACACAGCGTTTTTTCTGAAATCAACGGCCGTCCGCAGTACATACAGCGCTGTTCCAAAGGAACAACGGCATGCATAAGCTCACTGCGGCAAAGCGGACACAGCGGCATAGTATACGTGCGCGTAGCGCAAGAAATGCAACTTTGTCTAAAAAGCGATGCCGACAAAACTGCGGCACCGGCACTGCGCAGCGCACAGCACCATTTAAATAAAATTCCCATACTTTTTTATTTTCCGCAAAGACTTTTGTGCCAGCGGGAAAGCGCTTGTAAAGCTTCAAGCGGGGTAAGCGTATTCGGGTCGCACGAAAGAATTTCGTCTAAAACAAGCTCTTCGTCGCTGAATAAAGCGGGAATGCCGCTTGCAGATACGCTATCCGCTTTTGCACCTTTTACCGTAAGTCCCTCCGCAGGATTTTCAGGTGAGTTTCCATTTTCAATAAACTCATCATTTTCCGCCTCGTCTCCCATTGGCGTATCTGCAGCCGAATGTGCAGCGTTAGGCTTGTGCAATGCAAAAGGCGTTTTATTTTGCAAACCGTTTAAAATAATTTGTGCACGATCGATTACTTGCAGCGGGATGCCTGCAAGACGCGCAACGTGCAATCCGTATGAGTTTTCCGAAGCCCCCGCATGGATTTTTTTGGTAAACACAATGTGACCGTCGGTTTCCCTTACGTCCAAACACAAAAGCTGCAAACAGTTATGACGGATTCGGGTTAACTCATGATAATGTGTTGCAAAAAAGGTGCGGGCTTTTACCGTGTTCAATAAATATTCGGACACCGCCCACGCAATGGCAAGACCGTCTTCCGTAGAAGTGCCCCGCCCTACTTCATCCATAATAATCAAACTGTGCTCGCTTGCCGACCGTAAAATAAGCGCGGTTTCGCTCATTTCCACTAAAAACGTGGACTGTCCGCGGGCAAGGTTATCCGAAGCGCCTACACGGCAAAATATACGGTCGACTAAACCAATCTTCGCTTTTCGGGCGGGTACCCACGAACCTATGTGCGCCAAAAACACTATAAGCGCGTTTTGCCGTAAATACGTACTTTTTCCCGCCATATTCGGTCCGGTTACCACGGCAAAACAACCGTCCGACAAAGAGGTATTGTTCGGTACAAATTCGCCTTCAGGCAAATGCATTTGCACAACCGGGTGCCTACCGTCTTCTATTTCAAGCACTTTGCCGTCTGCCATATCGGGACACACCCAATTGTGCAGCAGCGCCGCTTTTGCAAAAGAAGCGATAACATCGATATAAGCAATTTCGGCTGCAACGTTTAACAAATACCGTATATGAACGGCGAGCTTGCTTCTGATTTCCAAAAACAAACGCTTTTCCGTTTCGATTATTTTTTCGCCGGCAACTGTCAATTCGGCTTCCAGCTCTTGCAGCCTTTCGGAAGTATAGCGGTCGCCGTTTACCAAAGCACGTCGTAAAATAAAATGGTCGGGAACCGCATCCAATTTACCTTTTGATACTTCCATGTAATAACCGATAATACGGTTATAACGGATTTTTAAGTTTGCAATACCGGTCCGTTTTTTTTCTTCTTCAAGATATTCGTCGAGCACTTGATTAAAATTCGTTTGCAATTGACGGTAGCGGTCGAGTTCTTCCGACCACTGGGGTTTTATAATGCCGCCTTCGGTTAAAACGGTAGACGGGTCGTCGAGGATGGCATTACCGATAAGGTTTATCATATCCGAAGCCGTATCGGTTTCAGCAACGTACAGCGCATCGGAAAAATCGCCCGGTGCAAAGGATGCAAAAATCTCTCGTAATTTAAGCCATTGATTTAAACTAAAGCGCAGCGCTTGAATATCTTTTGCGTGCGCTTTTTCCAATACAATGCGGCTTGCAAGCCGTTCCACATCCAAAATACCGGATAAAACGGAGTGTACATTATCCAATATCGGCTGATTCCGTACAAAAAGAGCGACATGTGCTTGCCGGCGGCGGATATCGTTTCCGTTGCGCAGCGGATGCATAAAAAAACTGCGTAAAAGCCGCGATCCCATAGCAGTTGCAGTATGCTGCACCGTTTCCAATAAACTATACTGTATTGTGCCGTCGTGCAAATTCGATATCAATTCCAAATTGCGCCGCGAAGAATCGTCTATAACAACAAAATCACTGTCTTTATACGGCACGAGCGAGGTAATTTGCGGCAATTTTGCGTCGGTACGCGAAACGGCTGAAGTACGTAATATGTATCCAACTAAACAGCCCGCCGCCGGCACCTCCGGAGAAGAGTCTGCTAAAGAAAACGAATGCAAATTAACGGTTCCGAATTGGTGCAAAAGCTGTTTGTATGCGGCTTCTCTGTCGAAGCGCCAATCGTCTTCCGTATTAATCGAGATAAAAGGAAAGTTTTCGAGTATTTTTGCCGTATCTTTATGTTCATACAATGAACGCGATATAATCAGTTCCCGCGGCAAAACCCGTCCCAGCTCTTTTGAAAACTCTTCTAGCGTATCGGAAAATTGCCAATGCGTTGCGTAAAAAGCGCCGGTTGAAATATCGATATAGGCAAAAGAAACTTCGCTTTTTTTCGGAGAAGCAAAACAAACGGCACTTAAAAAATTATGCGCATTTTGCTCCAAATAATCTTCTTCTACCGCAGTACCCGGCGTTATAATTTCAACAACTTTGCGTTCAGCTAAGCCTTTGCCGTTTTCGTTTAAATTCAACTGTTCGCAAACGGCGATTTTTTTTCCCAGCCGCAAAAGACGCGCAATGTATATACGCGATGCATGGTAAGGCACACCGCACATCGGGTGTCCCGCGCGGTGCGTTAAAGTTAAATTTAAAAGACGCGAAATTTCTTCGGCGTCAGAATCGAACATTTCATAAAAATCGCCCAGCCTAAAAAAGAGCACTTCACCGGCATGCTGTGCTTTGATGCTTTGGTATTGCGCCATTAACGGCGTTAACGCCGGCTGCCGCTCTTTTTCATTCATACCGCTTTTTTACCGTGAACCCAATTCGGCAATAACTTTTTCGGTAATGTCTACGGTGGGGCTGTACCACAAAATACCGTTAGCTTGCTGCAAACTCAATATCATACTGTAGCCTTCACTTTCCGCAATGCGTCCGATCGCTTTATACAACAGTTGATAAAACGAATTTGATGTAGCCAAATTTTGCCGCAGTTTTTCAAGCTCCGCATTTTTTGTACCGGTGTATGCCGATAAATAATCCGATTTTTTATTGATATCCGCTTGCACTTTTAAAGCGGCGGCTTCATTGCCGTTTTGTTCATAGTCGATTTTTTTTTGCTGCAAGTTTTTTAATTCTGCGGTTTTTTTGTCGATTTCGGCTTGAAACTCGCTTTTTTTTGCTTCGTAATTGCGCACGGCAGACGATTCTCGAAAGTATGTTGTATACACGCGCGCCGTATCCACAACGCCGAAATTGGTAATTTGCTGTGCAAAAAGTCCGAAAGCACATGCAAAAAGTACACAAATTAAAACAACCGTTTTTTTTCTATTAATAATACTCATAATCACCGCCTGCTTTATTGATTGGTAAGGTTAAAAGACAATACGAATTTCCCCGTATTTTTAGTTGACGTATTCCATTCAAAAGCTCCGTCACGCGTTTTAAACGACCACGCCCACATTAAGCGCAGAGGAAACTGCGGAAGAGAAAAGCGCAGTCCCGGACCGAAACTAAAAAAGAAATCGTTTCCGGAAAGTTCTGTAAACATTTTTTTCGGAGTTTCTTTTACGGCAATAACGTCGGTAAAAAAGTCCAGTGAAAAAACGCCGGGTGCAATCGGCATACGCAATTCCGCAAAACTGCTCCACATGGCATGCCCGATAAGCGATGAAGATTGGTCTCCCGCCGAAGCCCAGCCGCGGCCGTTAAACATACCGTCTATATACAATTTGTTTAACTTACCGATGGGAGAACCTTGTGCGGGAAACAAAAATGAAAAGCCCGTATAGGCTGCAAGCACAAACTTTAAATTCCACGTTTCCGACATCGGCTTATCCAAAAGCGTAAAATAAATTTCACCCTTGGTATCGCTTCGCAAAAAATACTCCGATTCTAATTTGGGGAGCAAGCCCGTCCACTTAAACTGCTGACTTGCAAACCAGCCCTTTGACGGGTCGAACAGTACATCGCGCGCATTGAGCGCACCTTTCACCCAAATCGAATTTTGCACGCCGAATTTACCGTATTTATCGCTGACGGTTGTATCTACCGGAACATAAAGCTTATTGTCGTAAAAATTACGCGCAAAATCATTTGCCACGCCGCCGGTTAACGTAAAAGCTGCAAAGTTCCACACCCAGCGTTTACCCAAAGCCGCTTCAAGACCGAAAGAAAGCTGGTCGTAGTTCATGTAATAATTGCTTTTGTTTACACCGCCGGGAACGTAATTATAGTACAGCGCGGTAAGCGCTTTATGTTTTATATTAAAACCGGCTGAAAAATTAAGCGGTTTATTTAAAAACCACGGATCGGAAAAATTAAAAGACAGCACTTGTTCATCGTTTGAACCGGTTACATTAACGCCGATTGTTTTTCCCGTTCCCAAAAAGTTTGAATCTTTCCAGTTGGCGAACAATGAAACCGGCCATGCCGACGGATCGGTTACCCCCGAAAAAGTAACGCCGAACTCTATTGCCGTAGTGGAGCGCTCTTCCACATCTACAACCAAATTAACCAAATTTTCTTCGGAACCGCTTTGGATGTTCGGAATAACGGCTGAAAAAAAGCCCAGATTGTATAAACTGCGCAAACCGGTTTCCACTTTCTTTTTTGAAAAAATATCGCCGGGTTCAAGAGGAATTTCGCGCAAAATAACGTAATCTTTGGTTTTAGTATTTCCGGTAACCAAAATGCGTTCGATATGACTGCGAGGTTTTTCACTTATGTGCAGTACGCAAGATACTAACCGTGTTTCCGTATTTTTATTTGTTTCAGGATAAAAACCGTTTGACGTGTAGCCGTTTTCGTAGTACAAATCGGCAATGGCGGCAAGACTTTCTTGAAAACGTGTTTGGTTAAAAATCGCGCCTTTTTTTAATTTTATTAAAGACTGTAATTGCTCGGTGGGAAAAATCACATTGCCTTCAATCGTCATCCCGTCAAACAAATATTGCGCACCCTCTTTAATTACATAGGTTATGGTAAGTTCGTCGCGCATTTTTTGGGCATTGTACGTAGTTTCGCGCACCACATCGGTAACGGCTGCATCGATATACCCTTTGTTTTGGTAATATAAAAGCAAAGATTGTTTATCCGCTTCCAAAAAAGATTCTTGAAAAGCACCTTTTTGCACCAAATTTACTTCTTTTAATTTCATGTTCTTTTTTAAATTCTTTTCGGTAGCGATTACATTGCCCTGAAAACGTATTGCCGAAACAACGGTTTGCTGTCCTTCGCTGATATTAAAAACGATATTTATTTCACCGTTTACTTCCGTTACTTCGCGCGCTACTTTTGCTTTGGTATAACCTTTTTCAAGGTATAAGTTTTGCAGTTTTTGCTCGTCGAGCAATACTTTCGATTCTATGTATACATCACTTTCTTTTACCGACACCGTGTCGCGCAATTCTGATGTGCGCAGCCTGCTGTTTCCTGAAAAACTCAGTTTTTTTACAACCGGCCGTTCGATAACGGTAAACTGAATAATAACGGTTTTATTTTCGCTGTCCGCAGGCAATGCAAGCGGTGTTACTTCTTCAAAGTATTCAAGCGCATAAATTTTATTTAAGATTTCCGTATACAATTCATCGGAAAAATTTTGACCGATAAACGGAGAAACTACCGCATCTATATCAGCCGATTTTACGGCTTTTAAGCCTACAAACCGTATATTGCGGATTTCTTTTCCGTAATACCAATCGCTTTCGCTTTGAGCCGGCAGCAAAGCGCACACAGCGCTCAATATGCACACACATAATATAGTAAACACACGCCGGTTACTGTGCATTACGCACCTCCTATCCCGTTCGATTTTCAAAAGTTAAATTTCCACGACAAACTGATCGATGTATAGGGAACAAGCAAATTATTCCAATCCGAATTCAAGTCGGGGGCTATACTCCATCGTATGAGCGCAAACGGAGAAGGCAGTTCAAGACCTATTTCAGGTTGAAATACCAATCCGCCCGTTTGAGTATCTTTTTTTGCAAGATTTTCGCTGTATGTTAAATGCAGCATAGCATCTGCATACAGCGTATCTCCGAGATACTTACCTATATAAACAGTCGTGTTGTCTAAAAAGTTACCGGCGGTCATTTTGCTCGTACCGCTTTCCGATTTTAACGCACTTATAAATGCATTTTGCAAAAACATAGTGCGCAGTGAAAATATATCAAATTTAAACAAGTCGCGCAATCGGTTTTCAACGTGCCGGAATACGGTAACTTGCGCACCGTAATCGGCTAAACTTCCGAGCAAAGAGAGCGCATTGGTATTGGTAGCGTCGGCTAAAAAAATCTGACCGAGCAAAGTTAATATTTCCTGCTGTGTTTTTGCCGGCACCGATGTAAAAGCAGGATTTAAACGGCTAAGCGGCTGGTCGGCAACGCTAAGCTCTATGCGTACCGGATTTCCGTCTTTGTCGCGCTCGCGGATTTCGGCGCGGGCATTTAAGCGCGGATCAAAAGAATCCACATTTTCATTTAAAACCGCATCGGCTTCTTTTATAAAAAAAGTTCTGTTCAAATATAAAATTTCTCCGCCTTTCATTGCAAAAGAGCCGGTAAAAGAAGAGGTTCCGTAGCGGGTATCCATTTGTATTTTTAAGGGATTGGTTTGAGTTACCAAACCGCGTACAATGGGATTGTCTTTTTTAGGGATAAACAAGCGAGATTTTGTATCGGTCGTTACCGTTAAATCCACGATAGCGTCCGTATCCATTTGCACTTCTTCCGCAAATTCGGGGCTTAACGAAACAACCGCTTCCAAATCCTGTACGGCAATGTCGCCTGAAACTTCTACCGTATCCCGGTTTGCTTGTAAAAAAATATCCGCTTGAGCCGTTCCGGTAAATATGCCGTGCGGCATAACATATTTGCCTTTTACGCGGCTTGAGCCGAGCGTTTTTGCTTTTAACACAACCGAAGAAAACAAAAGTTTTTCCAAAGTCAAGTCGACCGTTAAATTCACTTTGGCACCGCTTTTATCGCCGGTAAAAAGACTGTCGGCTGCCGAAAACACGCTGTGTACGGTTTTAACGCGAAAATCTTTGCATAGCATTTTTTCGTCTATATAATCGGGAACTCCTACAAGTATGCCGTCTCCCTGAAATTCGGCATCGATAAGCGGATTAGCAAGCGTTCCGCTGAGCGTAGCTTGCCCCGTTGCCGTTCCGTCGTACAAAGAAAATACGGGCAAATCCAAAAGACCGGCAAAGGTTTTTCCTTCGGCATACATATTTTCAAACACCACCGTTATTTCGCCCTTATCTACAATACCGTATGCGTCAAAAAGAACGGGAAACCCTTTAGCCGCATGGAACGACAACTCTCCGTCGTCAAGCACAAAACCGGAAAGTTCGGCATGGGTTCCGGCTGTTATGTCAAAGCGGCCGTTTGTACGAACCGCTTGAATACGGTAATCGTTCATTGTGGCAAAAAAAGAAGATTCCAAACGCGCAATAAGCAATTCGGCTTTAAACTCTTTTTGTTTAACGGGAATACCGGCGTTGTCTTTTAAAGGCGTGAGAGTAACGGTAAACGGACCGGAAAATGTTTTTTTATCAAAATATATTTCATCTGAAACCTTTCCGCTTAAAGAACCTTCAAGGCTGCCGCTCATTTGTGCAAGCGAAAATGAACCGGACATACTATTTAAATTAAACGTAGTACCGTTTACATCAAAATCGGTAAACACTAAATTTTTATCTTCTACGGCAGCCGAACCGCTGAGTTTTATTTCCGAATGTCCCGACGAAAAAGAAGCTTCGCGTAAGTTAAGCTGTGCCGAAGGGTCTGCTAAAGTGCCCAAGGCAGTTAAACTGCCGCTTATAACATTTTTTTCTTTTTGCAAACGGACAAAACGTCCGGACGGCATGTGTTCTATTTCAGCTTCGGCGGAAAAATACACATTTTTTAAAAAGTCCGGGTCGTTTGCAGCAAAGCGGTCGGGGTTGTGCGCTTGTATAATAAAGTCGTATTTTTCCGAAGAAAAGCGGTCCGAAAAAGCGGCATTTAGCGTAAACGCTTCCGGTATTCCTTTTTGCCATGTCCACAAAAGGTTTAAGTTGCCGTCCAAAGAAGACAGTTCATCCGAATAGCGCGCATAGTTAAAATAGACACCGAGCGGGTCGGCGCTGCCTTTAAGAGAAATTTGCGGCAAAACGGCGAGCGTTTTTGATGTTTCGCCGATATCCAAGCGCTCGATTTGCGCATTCCAATTATCAGGGGAACTGTAAACACATTGCAGCGAAGTTGAAAGCGAAAAGTGCAGTTTGCTTAAAACAAGCGGCACGCTTTGCGCGCTCAGCGAACCGGTAAAGCCGCCGGCTTGGTCAAAATAAAATGCCGCATTAAAACCGTAATCGCCGGAAACGTTTACGTAGCGTCCGGGAATGTATACGCCCGAAAAACTGTACGGCAGTGAATTGATAAACAGCGATAAACCGAAAAACACTTCACTGCCGGCAGCGCCGATATCGGCATTTGCTTGCATTTGAACCGATTGTCCGCCTGCAAGCATATCGAAACGGGAAAGCTGAAACACCGATTCGGTGCCGTCGACGGCAAATAAAAGCAATTCTCCGTTTTTTTTCGTGTTTGCAATAACGGCATAGGGTGTATTATACGTTATGGATTTAAAGTCGGTTGAAAAAAACAAATCAAAAGAAAATATATACGGCGCTAAAGCAGGTACAGCACCGTTAAGCGCAAGACGCTGCGCTTCGGGCAAACACCACGAAATAATGCCGGCGGCCGAATCCAAAAACAAGTTTTCACTGGACAGCTGCAGCTGCATATATTTTTGCTCGCCTAAAGTAATGCTGCCGTCGGCACGCACAGCTCCGGCTCCGGCAATGTCCGACTTTGCATAATCGTATGCTTCAAAGCTAAAATCGCGCGACTGTCCGTCGCCGAACACGCGTAATTGCAGCGCGGTTAAACTGTTTTGTCCGAAATACAGTTGCGGTATAAAAAAAAGCGATTCGTTTCCGGACGATTCCATATACAGTTCCGCCGACAATTCATTTCCGTTCGGCAATTTTAGCGAGTGGATAAACGCGTTTCCTTGGGGCCGCAAATTGCGTATATCAAAACTGCCACTGTAGTCGGCGGAAACGGCTGAAGAGCGCACTTGTACCGAATCGAAATTTACTTTTTCGCTTGTACCGCTAAAACGGTAAAAAGCTTCGGCATTTTCTTTTGTTTTTGACGCGAATTTAACAGAGCCGTCGACACTGTACGAAGCGCTTTTTTGCGCCCAGTCCCAAGAAAGCGTATACGTTCCGGAAAGCGATGACGACGAAAATGCATTCAAGGGAGTAGACGCCGTTTTGATTTTAAATGCCGATAAAAAATCAAAGTTTTCCGCTTTAAATTCAAGCGTAAGATTTTGAGTGTTTGTGTCGGCGTTTAAATTTAACGAAAACGGCAATTTATTTTGCATAATCGATGCGTGCAGCGATGTCCCCTCGTAAGAGGCATACATATTTACCGCCGGCACTGCATAATCCGATTCACGCAGCGCAAAAAAGCGTATTTGAGCAAAACTGTTTTGTAAAGACGGAGCAATGCTTGCTTGCACCGAAAAAGAAGCGGCAAGATTTCCCGACAAAGCGCTGTTGTTTTTAAGCAAGCGCACGCTGTTTTTACCGGAGATTTCCCAATTAAAATAATTTGTTTGCTTTGAGCGCTGTATGCGCGCATCGGAAATATGCAATTCGTTTTTTATAAACGCGTCGGTATACGAAAACAGCGCATTTTTTACCCGAACACGGATCGGGGTTGTATAAAGAGCGGCGGCAAAAGATTGCACGCTATCCCGGTGCTCCGCTTTGTACGTATCGTTTTTTACGGCTTTTCCCAACACTTGCAGTTTTTCGCGCAGCGCATATTGGCTTAAATCGTTATAATCGGCTTTTATACCGGAAACAACCAATTCGCCTAAGGCTTGTACCGGATCTTTACCGAGTAGTTTTAAAATATTCCAGCGCAGTTTTACCGAATTAACCGTTAAAACCGGCGAACCGCTTTCAATATCCGATACGCGCACGTCAGCCATACGAATACCGGATAAAATCGAAGGAGACAAAGAGCGGTATGAAATATCCAAACCGGTATACTCGCGTATTAAAACAACATAGCGTTCGCGCATGCGTTCAAATGCTTTGCCGCATGCCGAAAGCACCGGACGTACGACTAACAGAGAACAAAGCAATATACTTGCGAGAATAATTAAACTGATACCGGCTAAGAGGCTCTTTTTTTTCATCCGCGTAATACGCTATAATAGCAAAAAATATGATGTTGTGGTAGGGAGTAAATGATGATATTACCTCACTTTATTGTTTTTGAAGGTATCGATGGAGCGGGAACTTCCACCCAAATCGAACGCTTGCAAAAACGGCTTAAACACAAACCCGTTTTTTTTACGGCAGAACCCACCGAATTGGAAACGGGAAAATTTTTACGGCGTATATTAAAAGGCAATATTTCCGTTACCCCCGAAACGGCAGCCCGCTTGTTTGCCGCAGACCGCAGCGAGCATGTATACGGTACAGGCGGCATTATCGAACAGTGCAATGCCGGGCGCGTATGTATATGCGACCGCTATGTTTTTTCAAGCCTTGCGTACCAAAGCATTGAATGCGGCATGCAATTACCCAAAAAACTGAACGAAGACTTTCCTCTTCCGCAAATTGTTTTTTATTTCCGCATACAGCCGGAACAGTCTTTAAAACGCATTGCAGGGCGAAGCGTAACCGAAATTTACGAAAAAACGGATTTTTTAAAAAAAACGGCAACTTCTTACGAAACCGTATTTGACACAATGCGTAAAACTCAGTGCGATATGCGCATAATCGACATAGATGCATCATTGAGTGCGGATGAAGTTGAAAAAAACATCTGGACTGTTATAAGCAGTATGCCGATATTAAATACGTGAAACTTTTTTTAAAATCGGTATGCGCTGCGTGCGCATGTATCTTTTGTATACTGGTATTTACTTCGTATGCAATAAGTTACAAAGAACAATATTATAAACTTTACCACATTCACTACCAACAATACCCCGATGATGTAATGGAAAACATCTATTGGCTTGAACGCGCCGTTGCAGCCGATTTTGCAAACCCGCAGCACGCGCTTTCCCGTATAAAAGACAAAACCGATTGGGAAAAATACCGCTATTTGTTTATGATGCACGTTAATTTAAAATTAATTGAACAGCACATGAGGCTCGGCCGTACATGGGACAAAAAAATTGCATATTTTTACGACGCCCCGTGGCAAGACCAATACATACGCGACTTGGAAACCGCCGAAAGCTGTTACCGCGCCGGGTTGTATTATTGGACAGAAGCAAAAGTGTGGGCGGAAAAAGCAAATCAAAAAAAATTTAAATTTTTGCATTTAACGGACATTCAAAATTGGGAAGACGAATGTTACCGTATCGACACGGGCGATTTAAACTACGAAACAACGCTGAAGCGCGAGCTTAAACGCTTGGAAAAAGTAAAGCAAACTTTCCTTGAAATGGACGAGCATACTTATTAAAATAAAGCTATGAACGACAAAGCGTTTCGCATAAGCTACGAATCGGTGCATCCGGGAACGGCATACACCGACATTACCTTTTATAACGACATTGTTTCTCTTTTTACGGAAGCGCCGCTTTGCGGCGGCAGCGCAAAGCGGCTTTACGTAACCGACAGCCATATTGCACATCTGGGCGCCGTGCAGAGTTTTTTAAACAAAGCCGAAAAAAACGGACATACAAGTGTAATTATAAGAGTGGGAGAAATTTATAAAACGGCGGAAACTTTGTGCACCGTTTTACAGGCGGCACTGAATGCCGGTTTAAACCGCACTTCCGTTTTTACGGGAATAGGAGGCGGCGTTGTGTGCGACATATGTGCGTTTGCCGCTTCGGTTTTTAAACGCGGCGCCGCTTTGGAACTAATCCCCACTACCCTTTTAGCTATGGTAGACGCGGCAATCGGAGGAAAAACCGGCTGCGATTTTGCAAACTATAAAAACGCAATCGGCACTTTTTATCCTGCACGGCGCATTTATATAGCTTCGGATTTTGTGCAAAGCTTAAGCGAGCAAGAGTTTAAATCGGGACTTGCCGAAGTTTTTAAAACAGCGCTTTTATACGACAAGCACACGCTGCGTATTTTAACCGAACAACAAAAATCGGTATGCAGCCGCGATAAAAAACTGCTATCTTTTATAATACAACAGTGTGTAAAAGCAAAAGCCGCTGTAGTGGAACAAGACCTTACCGAGCGCTCACATCGCGCCCATCTTAATTTGGGGCACACATTTGCCCACGCTCTGGAAAGCGTGTGCGGTTTGGGAAAAATCAACCACGGGGAAGCCGTAGCATGGGGCATAGGGCGCGCCGCACAATTAAGCTTTATTTTGGGATACTGCAATGCACAATACCGCGATGATGTATTTTCCGTTCTTGCAAGCTACGGATGGTGTACCGAAAAACGCCACAGCGCACTTGACGGTATTGAAAATCCGGTAAAAGCATTACTTAGTGCAATGAAGCAAGATAAAAAAAACAGCACAAACCGTATCCGCTTTGTATTGCAGCGCAGCGTATGTTCAACCTTTACGGAGGAAATCGATGACACAACCGTATCACAAGTACTTTGATTGGGCAGCAGGAGCGCCGCAAGATGCCGCCATACTTTCCGAAGCGGTGCAAGTATCGCTTGAATGCCCTGCAAACCCATCGAGCATACACAAAGAAGGAAAAATTGCCCGCGAAAAACTTGAACAAGCGCGCTCACGCTGCGCCGCCGTTTTACGGGTTGCACCTTCGTGCATTACCTTTACTTCCGGCGGAACCGAAGCAAATCAAATAGCCTTGCTTTCTGTTTTAACAAAGCCGGCAAAAGGCAGTATCCTCATTTCATCGATAGAACATCCTTCGGTACGCGAACAAGCGTATGCGCTTAAACACACCGGCTGGAAAATCATTTCGGTAGATTGCGAAAAAAACGGTATTATGAGCACAGAGCGCATACTCGGCAAATTGCAAGAAGACACCGCTTTGGTATGCATTATGGCGGTAAACAACGAAACGGGCGCCGTACAGCCGATATACGAAATTGCAGACGGCTTGCAAAAGCTCGCACAGGCAAATAAAAAAAAGCCCAAATTTCACGTAGATGCCGTACAAGCGGTCGGTAAAATTCCATTCGATTTTTCTAAAAGCGGTATCGACAGCGCAGCGCTGAGCGCTCATAAAATAGGCGGCGCGCGCGGCGCGGGAATTCTATACAACGCCGGTATGCAAGAATTTTTTTTACGCGGCGGCGGTCAAGAAAACGGTAAAAGAAGCGGAACCGAAAACCTTTTGGCAATTTGGTCATTTATGCGCGCCCTTGAAAAATACGCGGCAGCCGAAACAGTTAACGAAGCTATGTGTAAACAGCACAAAATAACGGCGGATTTTATCGATCGGCTTAAAACAATAGACGGCTGCATGCTTATACCGGAAGAACGCATAAGCAAAAACAAAAACTATTCTCCGTGGATAGTACAAGCGCGCTTTAAAGGCATACCCGGCGCAGTTGCCGTGCGCGCGCTTAGCGAAAAAGGCTTTTGTATTTCAACAGGTTCGGCTTGTTCAGCGCGGAAAAACGAACGTCCCGTGTTACAAGCTATGGGAATAACAAACGAACAAGCAATTGAAGCAGTGCGTTTTTCGTTCGGACATGCCGTTTCAGATGAGGATATTGATGCCCTTGTGCACGCCCTTAAAGATATGAGCGCCGCATTTTCCTCACACAGTTTTTCAAACGCGTTATTCCGTTAACTATTTTTCCGGAAATATCGATAATATCAATATGAAAGATTCTATTTATAAGCATTTATTTTACGGCTGTAGTTTACTTTGTATTGCAGCTGTTTATTTTGCCGGCTGTGCCGGAACGCCTCGTCCGGCATCTTCACGCGAAAGCATACAGCAAATGATTCTCGCGGGAAAGTCCGAGCAAGTGCGCGAGCTTTTTCAAACAAAAACCGATGTAAACGCTGTGGACGAACAGGGGAATACCGCTTTGCACGCCGCAGCTACGGTAAACGATGCAGAGCTTATAACTTTTTTACTGTATAAAGGCGCCGACAGCGAAATTAAAAATGAAGCCGGAGATACGGCTCTTCACACGGCTTTAAAATCGGAAGCAAAAGAAGCTGCCGCCGTCCTTGCCGCATTAGGTAACAATATCTTTGCAAAAGACGAAGAAGGCAGTACGGCGCTGGAAATAGGGCTTGCACGCGGAACGCTATTTTACGAAGCGCTTTTAACGCCGTACACCGCCGGTTTGCATGACGAACAAGGGCAAACGGTTATCCATTATTTGGTAAAAGCAAAGAATTTAGACGGCATACGTTTTTGCATACACAAAAAACTTCCGCTTTCGGCAAAAGACGCAAACGGTGTAAGCGCGCTTGCACTCGCTTATACGCAAAAAGATCTTCCATCTGCGTACATTGCCGCAGAATTGATTTTGGGGAATGCCGCTCCGGAGCGCGGACGGCATGCATATTTTGAAGATGCGGTAAAAACGCGTAACCCGTCTATGCGCTTTAACGACGGACAAAGCCCGCTGCACATAGCCGTTATTTTAGGCGAAACGGGAATTGTGCGCTATTTAATCGAACAGGGAGCAGACATAAAAGCAAAAGATATTTCCGGTTCAACTGCGCTTCACGAAGCCATGCGGTACGGTAGACTAGATATAGCGGTAATTTTATTGGATGCGGGTGCCGACATCAATGCACGTGACAGTATCGGTAAAACGCCGCTTCTTATCATTACGCCGGAAAAAAACAGGCAGGAAATGTACCGTTTGCTTTTATCGCGCAATGCACAAGCTAATATAACCGATACGTTCGGCGACAATGCTTTGCACATAGCGACTATGACAAAAACCGAAGTTGCCGTTTTAAAAGAACTGAGTGAACGCGCGGCGGATATAAACGGACGCAATAAAAAAGGAGTAACACCCCTTGCACAAGCGGTTGAGCGGCGAAACACCGCTCATATCGGCTTTTTTGCTTCGCGTGGAGCGGATATCCACGCAGAAGATATAGACGGCAACACGCCCTTTACCCGTGCGCTTGAAGCCAATTTGGATATTATAAAGCTGCTTATAAACGCGTCGACTGTAAACACCAGGGATTCTTTGGGTAATACGCCGCTTCACATAGCAGTGTTCAAACAAGCCGCTCCCGAGTACATACGCTTTTTGCTGGATAGCGGAGCCGAAATAAACGCACGCAACAGAAACGGAGACTCTCCTTTATATACGGCAGTTAGACAAAATTCTCGCCTAACCGGCGAAATGCTTCTTGCCAGCGGTGCTGATGTTTTTGCAACAAATACGGCAAATTATTCCCCCCTGCGTCTTGCTTTAAGCGCAGGAGGTGAAGTGCTGGACTGGCTGCTTACTTCCGAAGTTATAAAAGCTTTTGACGGTATAGGGAACACTCCCCTGCACTATGCAGCCGAATGGAAATCCGATTCTTCCGCAGCCGTCATTATCGAAAAGGGCGCGCCGATAGATGCACAAAATGCAAACGGCGAAAGCGCCGTGTTCAGCGCGCTTAAAGCTGACAGCGATTCTACCGTTAAATTATTTTTAAAACACGGCGCAAACAAAAACATCCGCGACTATTGGGGCAACACGCCGCTTCACGCATGCGTACGCTGGGATGCGGAAAAATCAGCTTTACTGTTTTTAAAAAGCGGTTCGGACGTAAATGCAAAAAACCTGTCGGGAAAAACCGCACTGCATGAAGCAGCCCGCAGCAGCCGTAAAAACATTGCACAGTTATTATTAACCAACGATGCCGATATAAACGCAGCCGATACGTTGGGTCGCACACCGCTTATGGATGCGGTACAAACAGGCGACAGCGATATGTGCGCGCTTCTTTTAAAAAACGGCGCAAGTCCTTCAATTCAAGATATGTACGGAAGAACGGCGTACCATGAAGCTGCCGAAACAGCGCACCAAAAGTTAATCCGCCAGTTACGGCTTGCCGGCGGCAATCCTCTGGCGCGCGACACATACGGTAACACGCCGCTTTCTCTTGCATTCGCAAAAGATGCCGCAGTTATAGAAGCGGTTTTAGGCACTGATGTTAATTTAGCGGACTCGGATGGAAATACACCGATACACATTGCAGTGGAAAGTTCGATTACACAAAAAACGTTAAGCGTTTTACTCGGCTTAGGATACCCCGCCGACAGACGGAACAGACAGGGAACTACGCCTCTTATGCTTGCAGTAAAAGACGGCAAGCAAACAGCAGCACAAATCCTGCTGGAAAGCGATGCCGATCCTTTTGTAACCGACAATTCGGGCGAGTGCGCGTTAAGCTTTGCACTTAAACATAACGGCGAAATTTTAAACATAATTGTGCAAAACGCGGGAACAAAACGCGATATAGCAGGCGAAACTATTTTGCACTATGCCGCGCGCGAAGCCGACACTGCAACAATTCAGCGCTTGCTGTCGATGGGTATCGATAAAACGGCAAAAAATATTTCAGGCGAAACGGCGTACGATATTGCGATCAGATGGAAACGCCCGGAAGCCGCCGCACTATTAAAATAATAAAACCGTTTTATTAAAGTATAACAACGGCTCCGTAAACCTCTTATACTCGATCGATGGCTATACAAGGTTCGGCGGGTACAAGATTTGCGGGGTCGTTTTTATTTTGACATAACGTTAAAATCGCTTAAACTATCCAACACCTTTCTAAACGCACTATTTTCTTTTTTTAATTCTTTTGCACCGCGCGTAATTTTACATAAACTCATTTTAAACATACGGGCTATGTCGCGCTGGGTAGTACCTTTGTCTATCTCGCGTACCAAAAGCCATCGCTTTGCCAAATCGCTTCGTTCGGCAGGAGTAAACAAACATTCAAAAAACGAAGCGACAAAAACGGCATTATCCATAGAAGCAATAACTTTATACAATTCTTTAAGACCGTCTTCCAAAGGTACGCTGCAAAGCTGCGTATCCGTTTTACCTTGCACGGTTTGCTCGCTTTGTCCTGTTTGCACGGTTTTCTCCGCGTGCCCGATACACTTAGTTTGTCCCGCCTGCCCTATGTGTCCGTTTTTTTTCATAGTTGTATTATACTTGTATTTACAAAAAAAAGACAGTATATTTTTTGTATGGGAGAAAGCACCGATTGGGAAGATCGCGCGTACACATATATTTTTGAAGAAGAAATACGCGGTCTTAAAAGGCGCAAAGCGCATGATCCCGATTTAACTGTAGGCGAGCTAAAAGGAATACTGGATTCCCTATATACAAGCGAAGGAAACAATTACGAGGGCAGAGGCCCCGTCGGCGATATTACCATTGCGGCAACAATTGCCGCATACGAACGCTTTATAATTGATTGGGAAGCGGCAAACAAAAGTGCCGAAAACGGCAGTAAAGCCGACTAACCGAACAGCGCGCGCGCGTTTTTGAATACCGTATCGGCAAGAGATTGAACACTCGCATTCCGTTTTTCCGCTATAAAACGGTACGTATGTTCAATAAAAAGCGGCGTATTCGGTTTTCCGCGCAAAGGAACCGGCGCCAAATACGGAGAATCGGTTTCCACAAGCAGCCGATTTTCAGGAACAAAGCGTATTAAATCTTCGATATCTTTAAGCGCCGCTTTTTTTGCATAGGTTACCGAACCGGAAAAAGAAATATACCAGCCTGCGTCCAAAAACGCGCGCGCTTCGTTTATGCCGTATGAATAGCAATGTATTACCCCGCACGCTTGTGGAAAATTTTGTATGCACGAAAGGGTCGCTTCAAAAGCGCACCTTGAATGAACGATAACCGGAAGATTCAGTTTACACGCTAAGGCAAGCTGCATTTCAAACAATTCGGCTTCGCCCGCATAGTCGATTGTATCCGGCTCCCAATAGTGATCCAAACCGCATTCACCGAGCGCGCACACCCGTCCGTCGGTACAAGAACCGAACTGTCGTTCCAAAAGATCGAGTTGTTCAACGCGGGCGCTAACCGCTTGTCTGTCCGGCCAAATGCCTGCGGCAAAACGGAACAGGGCATCAATACTTTGGCGCAGGCTGTGTACGTCATCGATTGCGCCGTGTACGGCACCCGGCATGCTTTGTGAGCCGCTCGGCACTCCGCTATCGGCACAAACATTTGCGCCGCCGGAAAAAGCATTCTTGCCGCCGGCGCTATCGTCTTCGGCATCATCGCCGAGTGCATCCGCTGCTGCAGCTGTTTTATTTACGTATGCTATCCGTTCCGTCAAATCGCCGGCTTTAATTCCTGCATCTAAAACAAAGGGCGTACCCTTAAGCGCAAGAGAGCGCAGCACACGCGCTGTGTCGATTCCGCGCTCTTCAAGATACGTTATATGACAGTGCGTGTCGGTAAACATTGTTTATAAAAAATCAATCCTTGGTCGTTTCGTAGGGCCAGCTCATAATACCGCCTAAATCGTACACTCTGGTATAGCCCATTGCCGCAAGTTTTTTTACGGCTTGCCGGCTTCTTGCACCGGAGCGGCAGTATACAATAATTTCGGCATCTAAATCGGGAAGCTGTTCGGGACGCTGCGTACCGATAGTTTCGTTCGGAATAAGAATTGCCGAAGGAATATGAGCTTGTTCGTATTCGCCTTTAGTGCGCACATCGACGATAATCGGCGCAGGCGCACTTTGCATACGCTCTTTTGCTTTTTCCGCAGAAATGGTATAAAAAGGCTGGTCGCTTTTTTTATCTCCGTCTTTTTTCGATTTTCCGAAACCAAACATATTAGCTCCTAAAAAAGAAGTAACGCATAAAACGGCACATACGCTCACTAGCGTTTTGTTTATAAAAAAACCTGTTATTTTCATAAAGTTAAAGCTATAATAAGCGTTCACATTTGTCAAGATTGCTGAACTAACAGTTACCCTGTCAGCCTATGCGCGCAACCGACATACGCGTATACAGAATGGGATGCAGGATATCTTGACATATGTACGGATTCTGTTATAAATGTATATATCTGTAATTTAACAGCTCCGGAGGCATGCGATGAAAAAGATATTTGACGACACGGTTTCTTCCATGATTTTATCGGCTTCCGGATGGCGTACAGTATTTGCCCTTTCCGGAAACGAAGAAGACGGCGGCGAGCGCATCAGCACAGAAAAACAAAGTATTGCAGTGTTGGCGGGTACGGCATTTGCCCGCTATATGATAGATAAAAAAGGAAAAGACTGTACGGTTGTAGTCGGAACCGACACGCGCCCGACCGGAAGCGCAATAGCAGAGTGTATAATCCGCGCACTGTTACGCGCAGGCTTAAACGTTTATTTTGTAGGTATAAGCGCTGCACCCGAAATTATGGCGTATGCGCGTAAAGCCGACGGCTTTGCTTATATTTCGGCAAGCCATAACCCCATAGGACACAACGGTATAAAATTCGGCCTTTCAGACGGCGGCGTTATTCCCGCGCAAGAAGCTGCCGTTCTTATTCAATCTTTTAAAGATTTATGCGCTTCGCAAAACCCCGAACAAGATGCACAAAATATCATACACGAATGTCCCCGCCAAGCATTTGAAGCGGTATATGCCGAAAGCGCCATGCGAAAAAAAGAAGCACTGAATGCTTACCGCGAATTTACCGAACAAGTGGTAAGCGGCGAAACCGACACAGATGCCCGGCAGCGCTTTTTACACGGCATAAAAAACGCCGCTCAAAAGCAAAACCTTGGTGTTGTGTGCGACATGAACGGAAGTGCGCGCACGGTGTCTATCGATAAAACATTTTTAACCGAAAACGGAATCGAATTTTACGCAATAAACGATAAGCCCGGCGCCATAGCGCACGCTATTATCCCCGAACCGGAAAACCTCGTGTACTGCGCACGCGAAATGGAAAAACTGCACGCGCAGGGAAAAAGCGGCGTACTGTTCGGCTACATGCCCGACTGCGACGGGGACCGCGGAAATATAGTGTATTGGAATGAAGAAAAAAAATGCGCCGATATATTGCGCGCTCAACAAGTGTTTGCCCTGTCGGTACTAAGCGAATTGGCTTTTAATTTTAGAAAATACGGCGATATCGGTTTACAAAATTCAAAAAAATACAAATGCGCCGTATCGGTAAACTGCCCTACTTCTATGCGCATAGAAGATATCGGCAACGCTTTCGGTGCGCTCGTTGCCCGAAGCGAAGTCGGAGAAGCAAACGTGGTAAACCGTGCACGCGAGCTGCGTAGCGAAGGCTACGATGTTCCTATTTTGGGCGAAGGTTCAAACGGAGGCAATATCACTCATCCTGCGGCAGTGCGCGACCCGATGAACACGCTGTTTGCACTGCTTAAATTGCTGACCATACGCGACACGGACACACAAATCGGCTTATTCCATTTGTGGTGCATGGTGTCAAATCAAGAAAAATCATACAAAGACGACTTTACCCTTTCCGATGTTATACGCACCCTGCCCGTTTACACCACTACCGGCGTATCCGAAAAACGCGCGCTTTTACACATAAAGCAAAATGACCACGTGCAGTTAAAGCGGAATTTTCAAAAAATATTTTACGCGCAATGGGAAGAAAAAAAAGAACAGCTTAAAAAAAAGTACGGTATAGTTTCTTGGAAAGCTTTTGCAACAGTCGGCACCAAAGAGATTGCCCAGCCCGACGATTTCGGCATATCGGGAAAAGGCGGCTTAAAAATTACGTTTCAAAACGAAAAAGGCGAAAACACTGCTTTTATATGGATGAGGGGAAGTGGCACCGAACCGGTATTCCGTATTTTATGCGACGTAAAAGGCGACAACAGTACATGCGAAAAAGAGCTTTTACAGTGGGAAACCGATATGCTTGTACAGGCTGACAATAGCTGATATACTCTTTTATATTTTAACAAATTATAAGGCGGTTAATTATGGGCGCACGCGGCGAGCTTTTTACTACGCAAGTTATACTGGATAACAGGTCGTATTTTTTTAATGTAAAAGAAAACCGCACCGGTGATGTTTTTTTACAAATAGTAGAAAGTAAAAACAAAAACGGAGAAGCGTTCGACCGACATCAAATAGCCGTTTTTGCCGAAGATATGCAAAAATATCTTAAAGGATTTGAAGCCGCACTATCTTTTATAGAAAAACAGCAAAAAGAAAAATCAAAACTTGCAATGCAAAAAAAAGCCGCAAAAAAAGTCGTATACCGCTCAAAAGCGAGTGCTGCTGCCGCTAAAGACAGTATGCCTGAAATTAAAAAAACCGGACGGGTACACATCGTATCAAAGCGGACTGCAAAAAAAGAAAATAAATAGTTTAAGTTTAATACGAAAACGTCATACGCTGTATCGGCGAAGGTCCCAAACTGCGGCATATTTTACGGTGTTCTGCAGTCGGATAACCTTTGTGCCGTTCGTAGCCGTACTGGGGGTATAGCCGCGCATAAGCGCACATAATGCGGTCGCGTTCGGTTTTTGCCAAAATGGAAGCTGCCATAACCGCAGGCACGCATGAATCGGCGCGCACCCGTGAGCTGCAGTGCACAGCAGCGGGATACATACCGGCGCACAACTCGTATTCGCTTGCTATATCGGGGCAAAAAAGACCGTCGGTAATGCATTCAATACACTCGAGTTCGGCGCCGCAGCGTTTTGTATCCGGCAGTTTTTGCAGCGCACGTTCAAACGCTTGTTTCATAGCAGCAAGACTTGCTTGCAAAATATTGATACGGTCTATTTCTTTTTCGTTAACCGACGCGACCGCCCAAGAAAGCGCTTGTTCTTTTATTAAAACTTCAAGCGCTTCACGCTTTTTTGCCGACAGTTTTTTGGAATCGTTTAAAAGTGCAACGGGAAAATCATCGTTTAAAAAAACAGCACCCGCCGTAACCGGTCCGGCTAAAGGTCCCCTTCCCGCTTCATCCAAACCGCACACCAGCATTGAGCGTTCCTTTAACGTCTCGACTCTGCAAAAAGCGAAGCAAACCCCTTGTATGTATTTCCCGAAGCGGTACGCGCTTGAGAAGCGGACAACACGCCGTCGCTCCACACTGCGCCGGTTCCTTTCATTTCGTTTTGCGAAACAAAGGTGTTGTTCATAAGGGTAAAACCGGATGCGCTAAATTCAAGCGCACGGGCAAGATGCGCGGCAAGGGTAAAAGACGATGCGTTTAACAATACGGAGCTGTGATTTGCACTCATACCGACTGCCGTTTCCGATAAAACAACGGTACGGATATTTTTTGCCGCAAGAACTGAAAATTCGGCATGTATGCCGCACGCATAAGACAACGCTTCTACGGTTACTCCGGAATCGGTAATTTCAAGCGACGAATTGCGCATGGATATGCACGAAGTACTTCCCGAACCTTTACAAATAAGTTCATCGCCGCTTAACAGTATAACGGCGTTTTCAGCTTCAAGCAGTTTACTTTGATACAGTCCGTTTGAAGAACGGTGATTTTGTTCAAGCGTGCAGTCTTTTAAAGTAAACGTACAGTTTTTAACCTTTACAAACGCGTCTTTTTCAAAAATTAAGCGGGTTTTACCGTTTCCGCATATTTCCATATCGCGCTCGATAAAAAACGGCGGAATATCGGTACACACCCCTTCGGCGACACAGCGCACAAAAGGTGCGCTCGTAGTTTTAAGCACTTCAAACAGTGCCGAAAAATCACCGAACGGGCGGTCGGGAGAGCCGTCTGCAAAAGCGGGGCACTTTGCAGAGGAAACCGGCAAAGACGAACCGTTTGCTTTTCCGCGCACGTAGTAATTGAGCGGGTCTATAACCGTTTGAAACACAACCGTTTCGCTGCGGTTTCCGGCAACATCTTGCGCGTATGCGTGCAGCGTATAAAATAAAGCATGCGTATCGGAACTTTCCAACACCATATCGCGTGAAGTTAATTTTACAAAATCATCGGATGAAAGCGGCACGGATGCGCTGTTTAACTCTTTTATGCGCTGAACGGTAAAGCCTTCGGCAGCGGCAAACGGCTCTTTTAAACAATAATAAACAGTGTCGGTATTGGAAAAATTAAGTAAAACGGATTTACGCACGTATGCACGATTATCCGAAGCGCTAATAACCGGAGGGGACGGCGGAATTTTATCGATAATAAAAGAGGGGCGCATACTCCCCTGCTTTATTCCGTTGTAATATATATCTATATCGCGCAAAAACCCGAATGAATCGCCGTCTAGCGTGTCTATCGTGCAAACGGATGCACAACGAATTTTGCCGCCGCCGGAAGTACAGCCAAAAGAAAAACGCGGATCGGAAAGGCTGAGGCGGACTGCAGTGTTTACGGCAGGCGCTTCGGGAATGCCTACCACCGACGGCTTGGCAGGAACGAGCACTTCGGTAAAAGGATCTTCGCTTTGTTTTTGCCGCCAGTAAATCACGTGGTCTTTTCCGCGCTGTATATAAATACGCTCCGAGCGGCTTTCGCGCAGGTTTTGATCATCTATGCGGTATTCAACCGGAACGCTCGATTTAAACGAAAAATAATTCCAATCGTAGAATTCAAGGATGGAATCCGCAGCGCCGCTTTGTGTTTGCGTTTGTGCTTGTGTTTCGTTTAGCACCCCGTCGTCTCCGCCGCACAAAAGCACATAGCGGAACGGTACTTGTCCGTCGTACAACACCAAAGGCACAAAACGTTCAAAAATCGTTTTACGCTGCAATATAAGGCGCTTACCTGAAAACAAAGAAGAACTGTTGCCGAAAGTATAGGAAACCGTTTGCGGTATATCGACAAAGCGTGAAGCATCAATACGCACAAAAGCGTCGCTTTCGCTCAAATCAATATAATCGGGAGTTTTTTGCGGCGTAACCGTATACCGTACGTCAATTTTTTCACTTAGCCCGCCTTCATAAACCACCAAAAGCATTAAATGCACATTGCCGCTTACGTTAAGCAGCGTAGGACCGTCATAAGCAAAGCCCGAAACGGCAGGGTCTTCTTCGCTTAAAGAATAAAAAGCTTCTGCGCCCGACGGTAAATCAAGCACCAAACTTTGACAGTTTGCCCACACGCCGGCAACCGGGCTTATAACATCCGCTTTAGTGTATGCAAAAGTACGGACAAAACCGAACGTACTTAAAACAAACAGCAGACAAAACAAAAACTTTATACGAAATATGAGGCCGTGCTTCATTTGCTTTCCGTAAACAAAGGTTCCAAAACTTCACGCAAATCGGGATCTTGGCTGTAATAGTATTTTTCGCGCTCTTCAGCTGTTAAACCGACCAATTCGTGACTCAAATAATGCAGCCAATTGTCGTTATCGCGGTTCGGCTGAGTAAATTTTCGGCACCAATAATCGGGCTGAATGGGAAGCTGTTCTTTCAAATCGGTAAAATATTTGTAATCGTGAACGGCAACCTTTATATCTTTGCGCGGAATGCCCTTTTCAAGTAAAATCTCAACCAAATGATTTATAGTTCTACCGGTATCAAAAATATCGTCCACAAGCAAAATGCGGTCGCCAGAACGCAAATGCTCGGGCGAATAAGTCCAGCCGTCGACCATAACACGGCTGTGGCAGCGGATATCCGAATAGGAGCGCGCAACAACTGCAGCATACAGCACAGGATGCACATCTTTACGGGCAAGCTTAAAATACTCGCTGAGTACGTTTGCCACATATGCGCCGCCGCGAAGCGATACGTAAATAACATCGGGAATAAAACCGTCCTGTAAAATACGATGCGCCATTTTAAGCGCGTTATTTCGTATACTATCGGACGACACGAATTCTTTCATCGGTAAAACTCCTAGTACATAATAGCATACCCCGCTCACCTTCGGCAAGCATCTTATAAAAAAACCGCCTTCAAAGTCGTATCATTATCCGATTTGAAAGCGGTTAGTTTTATTTAATTGATATGTAATTATCAATTAGACGGAACTAAATCTCAACACCATTCAAGCCCGTAGTTTGTTTATACATTTTCCAGTGTTTTACGTTTTTTGCATTATCGAAGGCGGTTTTCAGTTCCCCCGGAGAAGTAAAATCCCTATGATTGCCTTCGATAACGCCGGATCGTTCGGTGTAAAGATAGCATTGTGCACCCGCATTTGCAGTGCGCTGCGGTAAATCGTCAAAGAGCTTTTTAAACGCATCAGCGGTAAGCTTATTTTCGGCGCAGCCCAGAAATCTCAAAGCGTTTAAGCCCTGTACGCTAAGAGAGGTAAGCTGATTTTTGGGGCAGTACAGATATTGCAAAGCGTTTAAGCCCTGCACGTTAAGAGCGG
>KI260553.1 GCA_000468055.1 Treponema lecithinolyticum ATCC 700332
GAGCTTCCCCGCCCGATGTATCCGTTTGACAAGGATATGAGCTGGCAAGCGTGAAAGTAAACTGTGTAAGTTTAGCGCACTATTTGTGCGTTTTAATTAAAATGAAGCGGACACATTTTTGGCAAGAGGTTCCCTATAGTTTATTTTAAACACAGCGAATGGACAAAGGTAAAAAGCTCTTTGACATCGCTTCCTATAATAAGTTGTACCTGATTCGAGCGTTTAATTACCCCTTTAACACAAGAAAGTTTTTCCAGCTCATAGTAATCGATTGTATCAGTATGTTTTACTTGAATGCGTAACCTTGTTGCACAGTGTTCAACGGATATAATATTTTCGTTCTTTCCGCACAAGCTGACAATCCTGCAAGCACAGTTATAACGGATATGAGTTGGTGTACTCATCGGCTTTCCCGTATCTTTTTACGCACGGGTAAAATTCCGCCCGGATATACGGATAGATAATCCGCATTCATATCAAGAAAGCTTTGGGTAAGCGATAACTCACCGGCAAATTCGCCGCAAAGCCCCGCCTTTATGCGGTGTTTGTGAGCATTTGCAATCGTCATTTCAATTAACCGTAATACCGCAAGACTATGCGTATCATAACAGCGCATAAGATCCGTATTTTGTCTGTCGATTGCCAAACAATACTGCACCAAATCGTTTGTCCCTATGCTGAAAAAATCGACGAGTGGGGCCAATTCATCCGATAACAATGCAGCCGCCGGCGTTTCAATCATTATGCCGATTTGTATATTTTCATCAAATGGAATTTTTTCTCTTTTTAAATCGCTTTGTACTTGATACAGTATCTCTTTTATTTTTTTTACTTCATCGACAGCTATAATCATCGGGAACATAATAGCCATATTGCCGAATACCGAAGCACGTAATAACGCTCGCAATTGTGTAATAAATATATCCGTATGGAAAAGTGAAACCCTTATTCCCCGTATTCCCAATGCAGGATTTTCTTCAGATTTTAAATGTAAACATTCTGTAAGGTACGGGCTTATTTTATCGGAACCTATATCAAGCGTTCTGACGGTAAGCGGTTTTTTCCCCAATTTTTCAAGGAGCGTTTTATAGAATTCAAAAAGCTCTTGTTCGGCCGGAAGTATGGTCCGATTAAGATAAAATACTTCCGTTCTAAAGAGCCCGATTCCTTCTGCATCGTTTTTCAATGCAACTTCTATATCTTCAAGACTGCCGGCATTAGCAAAGAGTTTTATCTTTTTTCCGCTTATGCTTTTTGTTTCCATACCTATTAACGTTTGTAATTCATTTTGAACTTCCAATATCTTTTTCCGCTTTATTTCCATTGCATCGATTGTCTTTTTATCAGGAACAAGGTATGCCGTTCCCTGTGTTTCATCGATAATACAATCGCAATCCGTATGTTTTTCCGAAAATATAAAACCGGTACCCAATAAGGCAGGTATTCCCAATGAATTGGCTATAATGGCAAGATGTGAGGTAACGGCACCGTTTGTCGTAATAATTGCACGCAATGTATCTTTAGAAAATGAGGCAATATCGCTCGGTGTGAGTTCTTTTGCAACAATAATAACCGGTTCTTTTAATGCAATAGGTTGCTGTTGTTTTGCGCATAATACGGCAATAAGTCTTTGCGCAATATCTTCTATATCTTTTACTCTGCCTTTAATATATTCATCGTCTACCGATTGCAAATCCGCAATAAATTCTTGAGCGGTTTTTTGTATCGCCGTAACCGCATTTGCATATTCATCTTCGATTTTTGCGGTAACCGACGATAAAAAATCTTCATCCTCCAACATCATTTTATGAATTTGAAAAATCTCTTTTGCGTCGTCATTTTTTGCCGTATCCATACTGTCGTATAAACGGTCCAGTTGCTCTAAAGCTTTTTTTTGAGCTGCAAAAAACCGTTTTTTTTCCGCAACGCAATCTGAAATATTTTCCGTAGAAATTACCGCTTCTTCTTTTTTAAAAAAGAATAATTTACCGAAAATAATATTTTGCGAAACGGCAAAACCTTTTAGTATTTCCATCAAAAATTTTCCTCAATGAATGAAAATATTGTTTGTGAGGCGACTTCTTCATCCGAACCCGTTACACTTATGTGTATAGTATCTCCTTTTTTTATTCCCAACTTCATAAGTGCAAATAATTTTTTTGCACTGGCGGTTTTACCGTTGCAGGAAATACTTATTTCAGATAGAAATTCCGAAGCCTTTTTTACCAAATATCCGGCGGGACGGGCGTGTACACCGTTTTCTGCAGCAATCGTATAATATTTTTCTTTCATTTATTTTTTCCTTTTGTTATTTGAATAAAATCCGAACCAGCATCTATTGTTATGCCTTTCGTTACGTCAACTAAAAAGTCAACGGTTTCAAATTCGGCACTATTGGTAACGGTTACCGGAGTTATAATATTATAGCCGGCTGCTTTAATCGCAACAATATCGAATTCCAACAACAAATCTCCCTTTTTAAAAGAAGCATTTTCTTTTGTATGAACGATATAGTATTTTCCTGCAAGCTGAACCGTTTCCAGGCCTACGTGAATCAATAAATCAATTCCCGTTTTACTCATTAAACCGAGAGCATGATTTGTGTCCGACAGTATAGATGTATATCCGTCAAACGGAGCAAAAACTTTACCGACTGACGGTATTATTGCAATTCCCAAGCCCATCAAATTTTGGGAAAAAGCTTCATCCGGAACATCTTGCAACGAAACACATGTTCCGGAAAGCGGTGCGTATACGATGGTTTTTTCCTGTCTTTTAAAAAACATTATTGTTCTCCTGCTTTTGTATTACAAAGTGCATTTTTCAGCCGTTGTATATGCAAAATTAAATATGCTTTTTCTTCACTGCTTACGGTATGATTGTATTTTTTTTGTAAATGTTCGCTTATTAATTTTACACAACAATACGATTCGGGGTATAATGTGTAGACTTTGTTAAATAATGCAGACTCTTCAATATCGTAATCTTCACCGTTTTTCAAACGCTGTGCAAAAAACTTTATATGCGTCAACAATCTATACCATGCAAAAGAATGTTCGTCATAGCGATTTTTTAAGTAATCATTTATAATGTTTACAATATCGTCGATTATTTGTGTGATGTCGGTAACAGTGTGCATATCGATATTCAATTCCGCATTAACAAAGTGCATCGCAATAAAACCCGCTTCATCATTTTCAAAGTGAATACCGGTTTCTTTTTCCATAAGCTCAAGCGCTTGTTTCGATACGGCATACTCTGTAGGATAAAACCGTTGAATATCGGTAAGAAGAGGATTTTTTAAAATTATATTTTGTTTATATCTTTCAATCGCTATACCGATATGATCCGACAACGTTACATAAATGGTATCATGCAGTATAGGCAGCCGGCTTTTAGCTGCGCAAATAATTTTTTCCGTTAATAAAATATATGCAATCGGTATTTCCGCTACAATCTGTTGAAACCGTGATTTTACTTCATCCGTATCGGGTGTAAAAACTTTTTCTATTTTGTTTTCTTGAACGGTATCTCCGATGCGGCAGCCGAATCCCAATCCTTTACCTAATGCTATCTTTTCTATGTTGTTTGAGTCCGTACAGATAATTGCATTATTATTCAAAATTTTTATAATTTTCATACGCTTTATTCACTATGTATTTGAATCGTATCTCCACCTTTAATATGCTTTAACAGCAAAAGATATTTTTCCGGTATGTATCCGATACTGTTTACCCGATTGTCGTGCGGAAGATTTTTTCGGGTAATTTGGATTTCACCGCTGTACCGCATATATTTTTCATTGTCAACGGTAAGTGTACCTTTCGGTCGTTTTTCCGTACCCTCTACAGGAACCGTTTTTCCTCGTGTTGCATATTCTCTGCTTTCTTGAAAACGCAGTAAAGCGCGCGGTGAATCGGGACGAATGGTAAAGATTTTGTCATGCAAGTATGTATATTCTTTTTTTAATACAACCGGTACGGTATAAATATTTTCCGTTACAAATTTACGAATATATTCATATTCTTTACGACTGATAATTCCGTCGCCGACAAAAACATGCGATACGGTATATTTTTTTACCGTATCGATATATGCCGCGTAGGGGGAGATTTTTCGATGTTTTTCCAAAGTAGGCAGCCCTTCGTAAAGCGGACCGCGCAAAAGATTATCGCCCGGAATAAATGAAAAAACGTTTATATTATGCTTGCGCAACCGTGTATTAATACGTTTGAATGTTTTTTTATCAAGTCCCGTCTCGGGGCGGGGATAATAATTATGCATTGCGTACAATTTGCCGCCGTTTTTTTTCAGTGCAATAATATCTTCCGTTTTTAAGGTAGACGCATTTACACACAGGGGAACTTTCTTTAAAAGTTCGGCCAGTTCCTGTAAAGAAAATCCGTAATCTGCCCGCACTATTGAAATTCCCAATTTTTTTACCAAAGCGACGATATCCGTTTCATTAAAAACATGCAGCGTTCTCGGCGAAACATCCGCAATAATTCGATATCCCATATCTTTAAGTTCACAGCACATACGGTATAGCTGCTTGCTGTAATCCTCATCAAATTCTTCCGCAATATGTAAAGAGGTAAAAATCATTGCCCCCTTTGTATACAAAAGGGGCAATGTATCTTTTACGGAGTCAAATTGTGATTTAAATACCGACCAGCCGAGTGTTTTACACATTTTCCAAATCTTTAGGTTTTATAACCAATTTGGTAATGATAAAACCTGCAACATAAGAAATAACAAGACCGAAAAAATAGTTAAGCATGTGTTGCGGTTGAATGATTGCAATGGCAACAAGTCCTGACGGTCCCCATGCGCTTGACATTACATGAGTCAGCATGACATAAGCTCCGCCAAAACCGGCCCCCAAACCCGCCGTAATAAACGGTTTAAATAAGGGCAGCGTAACGCCGTAAATCAGCGGTTCGCCGACTCCCAAAAAACCTGCCGGTAAAGCGCCGGTTATTACTTTTTGTATTCTTTCATTTTTGACTTTTTTTGCAACTAAATAAATGGCTATCGCCGCTCCTACCTGTCCGGCACCCGCCATAGCTAAAACAGGGAACAATGAAACACCGCCGAAAGCTTCAAGCTGTACAGCATAAATCGGTATTAAACCGTGATGTAAACCGAGCAATACCATCGGTAAAAACACTGCTGCAAGGATATATCCGCTTGTTATGCTGATAAAAGGATTTTGTGACATAATGATAACTTTTAATCCCGCAACCATTCCGTCTGAAATAAATCCGGCAGTCGGCATAATGATAAAAACGAAAAGAATTGTCGTAATAAGCATCGTTAAAAACGGTGTCAGTACCAGATCCAATACATCGGGAATCTTTTTTCGTAAAAACCTTTCTATTTTAGACAAAATCCATACACCGGCGATCACACCGATGACACCGCCTTTTCCCGTAGTCAAAATGGAGTTTAGCGGAACCTCTGCATTAAATAAACCGAATATCTTTGAAATTGCAGTAATATTTGCACCGATTGATATAGCCCCGATCATACCGCCGAGGGCTTCCGTTGCACCGAACAACTTGGCTGCATTAATGCCGGTATAAACGGCAAAATAACCGAAAAAGCCGCCGCCGATAAGCGCTGCGGATAATTGTGCAACTTTCCAAAATCCCGTATCCGGTAAAATCTTTTGTCCCTGCAAAGTACCGAGAAGACTTGCCAAGCCGTTAAACAATCCCGCTGCAATAACCGCAGGTATTAACGGGATAAAAATATTTGCTATTACACGTATAAATGTTTTTACGGAATTTTGTTTTTGTTTTGATTTGATTCTTTCTTTGTTTTCCTTCCAATTTTCCGTAACATTTGAAACAAACCCTGTCGTTGCCAAAATAATATCCGTTATTTTTTTTGCTTTGCCCGGACCAAGCACTATTTGGAAACTTTTGTCATCACAAATAAGCCCCAAAACACCGTCTGTTTTTTTTAACGCTTCGGTTTGTACCAACGAGGGATTCGATACGGTAAGACGACATCTTGTCATACAATTGGTAATACCGATTAAATTCGATTTTTCTCCGCAAAGTGAGATAATCTTTTTTGCCAGTTCTTCATTATTCATAATATTCTCCTCCTTAAAAATAATGTAAACCTACATTTTGCATATATGTCCTTCAGCTTCCGTCAATCTTTTCCGCGCTTCTTCTACCGTAGTGTGCAATAAAAGACTTGCTACTGAAAGTTTAACACTTCCGCCGGTTTCATCCAACATCTTGCGAGCTGTCTCTCTGGTACAGCCAACCGCAGCCATTACATTGTTTTCCGCCCTTACATGCAATTTTTCGTTTGTTTGCATAAGGTCAACCATCATGTTTTGATAAACTTTACCGATACCGACCATACTTCCCGTTGAAATCATATTCAACACCATTTTTTGTGCAGTTCCCGCTTTTAAACGTGTGGAACCGGTTAATACTTCAGGACCGACAAGTAATTCTATGGCGATTTCGGCTTCACTTGAAATTTCCGCATTTTTTGTACAGGAAATTGCGATTGTTTTACAACCGAGTTTTTTTGCAAATCTAAGCCCGTATACAACATAGGGCGTTCTTCCGCTTGCCGCCAAACCGACTACTACGTCTTCGGACGATATGTTTTTTCTCCGTAAATCCTGTTCGCAAAGTGTATGGCTGTCCTCCGCACCTTCCACCGCTTTTAGAAAGGCTTTGTCGCCGCCCGCAATCAAACCGATAACGGTATTGTCGGAAACTCCGAACGTCGGCGGACATTCTGCTGCATCGAGCATTCCCAATCTTCCGCTTGTTCCCGCTCCGATATATATAATACGCGCATTATTTTTTAATGCTTTTGTTGCATATTCGATAGCTTTTGCTATTTGCGGAAGTTGTGCTTTAACCGCTTCGATAACGCACAGATCTTCTTCATTCATTATCGTTGCAATTTCCAAAGCGGACATACTGTCCAAATGTGTCGTTTTGGCATTTCGTTTTTCTGTTGCCAATTTTGAAAGGTCAATCATGTTGATTCAAACTCCTTGTCGATACACTGCCAAACCACAAGCGGCAAAAAAAAAGACAAAACCGCTCTTTTGAATAAGATTCGGTTTTGCCTGCTTTACAGTAACAATCCTATTGTGATAAGGATAACTCATACCGTTTTTTTTGTCAAGTTTTTTATTTTGTACTCAAGTTTTTCGCTGCTTTTATTGTCGTATAAGTGTCAATTCAATATCGCTTAAGGGCAATTCTCCGCGTTCCAAGGGATTTCCAACGGTGGAAAGTTCAAGGACTGCGCACTGTGCACCGGCACCGGAGTTTTCGCCGCGGTGCGCAGCTTTTTTGGGATACGAGAAGCGAGTTTTGCTTTTACAACGAAACGCGCGAATGCGCCGACGCTTTGGAACAAACGAAAGTTGCCGTCAAGGAAGGAACCTGTCCCGTTGTGCTTTCCGATTCCGGCGACAACCCTACGGCCGGATCTTCGCAAGACGTAAGAAACTTTTTAAAGATGATTATCGCCGATCCGGTGTTGTCGTCGCTCGAACCGCCCCTGTGCTATCAAGCGTTTTACGACCCCAAACTTGTGGAAGCGGCCTTTAAAGCGGGCGAGGGCAATACGGTAAGCGGCACATTGGGCGCCGCCTTTGATAAAATAAAAAGTTCTCCGATCCCCGTCAACGCGAAGGTTAAAAAACTGTGCAAAGCATGGGCCGGCGCTCAAAACAGCGATATGGCGCTTTTGGACGTGCAGGGCGTCGATGTTGTCGTTACGAGCAAACACGTCGGCTGTTACGATCCCGAAATGATGCGGGCATTGGGCGTCGAACCCGAAAAACTGAAAGTTATCGTCGTCAAGCTCGGCTACCTTGAGCCGGAGATCCGCGCGATTGCAAAGCGTTCCATGCTTGTCCTTACCGACGGCAGTACAAACGAAATATTTACGCGCTTGGAATACAAGGAGCTTCCCCGCCCGATGTATCCGTTTGACAA
>KI260554.1:0-56265 GCA_000468055.1 Treponema lecithinolyticum ATCC 700332
GCTACGGGCTTTACGACATGAGCGGAAACGTATGGGAATGGTGCTGGGACTGGCATAGCTCCACTACACCTGCCGGCGGGCAGGATCCGGCTGGGGTGCCTTCCGGTTCTCGCCGCGTCAGACGCGGCGGCAGCTGGTTTTACAGCGCGGGCGACGCCGCTCGTGCCTATCGGGACGACCACGAGCCGGAAAGTCGCAACGGCAAGCTTGGCTTTCGTTTGGCTTGTCGCCCCTAGAGTTTAATGGACAAATCCAATGGGTAATTGATACCGGCGGCAAGCCAATAATTACCCATTAAAAAATGCCCTCAAGCCGGAAGAAAAGCTCGGCTTGAGGGCGTTTTTTTGCCGCTGTGCCTGCGGCGGCGCCCTTGACAGAGGACGGCTTTTCGTCCATATTTAATTTATGGCTAACAAAAAACCAAGCGGCAAAATGGGCTTTTTTGAACGCTTGTTCAGTTTGTTCGGTTCGTCGGATGCCGATGCGGAAAAAGCACGGCTTTTAAAACGGATAAACAAAGAATTAAATAAAACCAAAGTAAAATTTTACAAATATAATTCAGGCGAAGCGCTCGCACAGCTTGCCAAATTCTTTTTCGGCTTATACAAAATCGTCGGTCCTACGCAGTTTGTTTTTAAAAACACAATAAACCCGAACACTTTTAAAAATCTGGTTATAAATCACTATCTTACAGACGCTCAAAAAAACCTTGCCGAAAAACTGGATGAAAGCACTATATTGGAACAAGCCAAGACAATACCCATTAAAGAGCTGGCAGGGCAAGTAAAAGCGGATTTAAGCGCGTATTTGAACGCATTCGACACCGAAAAAATAACAAAAATAGATACCGTATACACAAAGCTTTCGTTGTTTATCGGTTTTTGTATGTTCGACTATTATTTTTTACTTAAAAAATTCGATTCGGGCATGCAAGAACAAAATTTTTCTTACACTCCCCGCTTCGACAATATCCGCGCCGAGTATATATTGGAAGATTTAAAAGACTTTACTTCGGTTGCATGGTCGCTTCCTTTAAATGAAGATTGGACGGAAGTGTTTGCCGTTTTAAAAGAAATGCCGAACATTAAACCCCTATCTACGGGCACATGGAATAAAACAATGCAGCTTTTGCGCCGCTACCGCGACAAAGCGGTATTCGAAATGATTATTCAGCTGATTGCAAAAGATCCGGGCTATCAAACCGTTATAACCGAACACAAAGAACACATCATAGACGACCAATTAAATAAAATGCGGCACACGGTAGAAAATGCGCTGCAAAAAATTCAAACCGAACAAAAGAATTCAAAAATCGACGAAATTGTACGCAGTATTTTCGGCGACAGTGCCGGCGCACGGTTGAAAAACTATACGGAAGAAAACACTAAAATATTTGAAAAAAAAGGATTGTCCGGCTATACTTACTGCGCTCCGTTAAACTATCTTAAAGCTTTTCTTATCGAATACATGAAAAAATACATCCGCGAATTTGCCGACTTGGTACTGGTGCGCGGTCAATGGGTATCGTCCACGTTGTCTGCCCCTATGTCCGAAGCTTACCACGAATTGTTGGGGATTTCGGAAAAAATAACCGAATTCGACAACATGCTCGCAGAGGACGGAGAAACCGGTGCAAAGATAAAAACCTATTTGTTGCGTGCCGAACGCGATAAAGAAGCTAAAAACATATTGAATTCGATTATCCGCGACGCAAACGAAAAAGCGTATGCTATGCTCACATCGGCAACTAAAGATTTTATCGTTTTAGGAAAAAACACTAAAAACCTTTTGGAAGACATCGACCGCAAAAAGCCGGAAATATTGATGAACTGGCAAGAACTTATACACTTTGCCGACCAGCCGATAAAAGAACAGGGTATCGCACTGTACAAACAAATTTACCTTTTTGTAAATTTAATGAAATACTTTTTAGGCGCAGGCGAAAGCTGACACTTGGCTTCGGCGAACCGGAGCAGTAAAACATTGCCTGCTGCCGACAAAACCGGCTGCTATGGCTGCGGCAGAACTAAAGAGCGGCAGCTTTGCGGCTTTCCTGCACTGCCAAGCGGTCGCACATTTCGTTATACGTATTGCCGGCATGCCCTTTTACCCAACGCCAATCTATATCCAGTAGAGAAACGCACGCATCGAGGCGTTCCCATAAATCTTTGTTTTTTACCGGCTTTTTATCGGCAGTTTTCCAGCCGTTGCGTTTCCACTTAAGTATCCAGCTTGAAATACCGTTTTTTACGTACTGACTGTCGATGTACACTGTTATTTTTTTTGTACGCAGCGCATCGAGCATGCTTATTTTTTCCAAAACGCCTATAGCGGCACTCAGTTCCATGCGGTTATTTGTTGTATAGCTTTCGCCGCCGCTGCACACAATTTCTTCTTTACCGTTTAAAATAACGGCACCCCACCCGCCCGGTCCCGGGTTCCCCGAACATGCGCCGTCGGTATATACAACCACGCCGTTTGCAGCTTCTTTTTCCATAAGCACCTCTTAAAATTATGTATAAAAACTTTTTACTCCCTTGCCGTTTCGGCTAAAAAACAGTATCTTTTGAGTATAACACAAATTCATTGATATGCCAAATAGATAAGGAGATGAAAAAAATGGCTAAACAACTGCTGTTTAACGACGACGCCCGGAAAAAAATGCTTTCAGGTGTAGAGCAAATTTCCCGCGCAGTTAAAGTAACACTCGGTCCTAAAGGACGTTTGGTAATGCTGGATAAAAAATTCGGCGCACCTACCATTACCAAAGACGGAGTGTCGGTAGCAAAAGAAATCGAACTTGAAGACCCTTACGAAAACATGGGCGCGCAGCTGGTAAAAGAAGTTGCATCAAAAACAAATGACGTTGCCGGCGACGGTACGACAACAGCAACGGTTCTTGCATATTCTATGGTACGCGAAGGCTTAAAAGCGGTAGCGGCAGGCATTACTCCCATTGAAATAAAACGAGGCATGGACAAAGCCGTTGCCCTTTCGGTAGAAGAAATAAAAAAAGCTTCAAAAGAAATTAAAGGTTCCGAAGAAGTTGAACACGTTGCCACCGTTTCGGCAAACAACGATACGGAAATCGGCAGCATTCTTGCCGGTGCCATTCAAAAAGTCGGAAAAGACGGCGTTATTACCGTTGAAGAATCCAAAACTATGGATACGACCACCGAATTTGTTGAAGGTATGCAGTTCGACCGCGGTTATATTTCTTCTTACTTTGTAACCGACCGCGATAGAATGGAAACGGTTTTTTCCGACCCGTACATCCTCATTCACGACAAAAAGATTTCCAGCATGAAAGATTTGCTTCCCTTGCTCGAAAAAATTGCGCAAACGGGCAAACCGCTGGTTATTATTGCCGAAGATATGGACGGCGAAGCTTTGGCAACGTTGGTTGTTAACAGTTTGCGCGGCACGCTTAAAACTTGTGCGGTAAAAGCCCCCGGATTCGGCGACCGGCGCAAAGCTATGCTTGAGGACATCGCTATTCTTACCGGCGGTCAAGTTATCAGCGAAGAACTCGGCTTAAAACTGGAAACGGCGGAACTGAATATGCTCGGTACCGCAAAAACCGTTAAAATCGATAAAGACAATACGATTATCGTAGACGGTGCGGGCAACGGTAAAGACATTAAAGAACGCGTTGCACAAATTAAAACGCAAATAGACGCTTCCACTTCCGATTACGACAAAGAAAAATTAAAAGAACGCTTGGCAAAATTGTCCGGCGGTGTTGCCGTTATCAATATCGGTGCGGTTACCGAAACCGAAATGAAAGAAAAAAAGCACCGCGTAGAAGATACTTTATCCGCTACCCGTGCGGCTTTGGAAGAAGGAATCGTGCCCGGAGGCGGTTTGGCGCTTATTCAAGCTTCTTTAGCTCTTGAAAAAGCCGATTTGAGCGCTTTAACCGACGACGAAAAAGTAGGATTTAAAATCGTCAAACGCGCTTTGGAAGAACCTATCCGCCAAATTGCGGAAAACGCAGGCTTTGACGGTGCTGTTATTGCCGACCGCGCAAAACACGAAAAGAAGGGTATCGGTTTTGATGCGGCAAAAAAAGAATGGAAAGACATGATGTCGGCAGGTATTATAGACCCGGCAAAAGTTACCCGCTCGGCATTGCAAAACGCCGCTTCCATCGCCGGTCTTTTATTGACCACCGAAGCTGCGATTACCGATATTCCTGAAAAAGCGCCGCCGGCTCCCATGCCCGGTGCGGGAGGAATGGGCGGTATGGACGGTATGTATTAATACCGTTTTCGGACAAATCGGCAAAATCCGGACACCGTTTCGGGTTTTGCCGCCGACATCTTGCCGTCGGCGATCGGTTTTGAGGTCGTCCGCTTTTTACAAACGAAAAGGCTGTCGAAAACACAGTGTATAACTGTCGCTTTCGTACAGCTTTTTTTTATTTTTGCAAACAGTACAACATTGAAACTTTTACAAAAAAATGCTAAAATCGATATTTAAGGAGAACAACATGAAAAAATTAATTATGTACATAAGCGTATGTGCACTGCTTTTTGCAAGCTGTACGCAATTTAACAACAACAGCTCCGGCGGTACACCTGCCGATGACATATACCAAGTAATTTTTGCCCCCCAAGATCCGGATACGGGAAAAGTAACGGCAAAACTTGCAAACGGCAGAGCACTGACCGTCGGTGAAAAAGTTGCAAAAAACACAATTGTAACCTTTAGCGCCGAACCTAAAGATAACTATTATATAACCGGCTGGACGGGACCTGCGGAACTACAGGTAACAACAGATAAAAAAAGCGCAACTTTAAAAATAACCGCAAATACGGATGTAAAAGTTCAGTTCAGCGAACTCGATATACAAGATCTTATATGGGATGCACACGGCACCATAGCCGATACTGACGGAAAACCGCATACTTTGCGTATTGCGCTAACTAAAGATACTGTCGCCAATATTACTTTTTTCGATAAAACAGGAACCGATACCGATACGTATCTCGGCACAGCTGAGTACAACAAAACTTCAAAAACCCTAAAAGTTAGATCAACGGTACCGGAAGAATTCTCTATAAAATTTATAACAACACCGTTGCTAACGCCGGCAAAGTGGAAAATAGAATTCGCAGGCAATCCTCACTTAAAAACCTCTGACGATAAAAATTTACATTTGAAAAGCGGAGAAACGGAAGTAACCGTAAAATACAACACATTGGTTAAATAAAAATCGGTGAACCTATAATCAAAAAACCGTAACCGGCCAGCAGCGGCACTATGGCTGCAGAGAGTATTGCTACACGAATGCTGCAAGTGTTGCGAAACCTTGACACATACAACGGAACATTTTACACTTAAACAATAGGGGTAACAATGTCGGAAGCGGTTAAAAAAACTTACAAACACGGGTTTTTATATAAAATTGCGGTTACGTTTTTAACCGTTATTATTATTGTTGTGCTATGTATCGGCGGTTTTTTAGCTTATTCCGCCTTGGACGGCGCCGAGCCTGCCGTATGCGTTCCGCAAGGATTTTACGCCTATGCTACCGTGCCGTCGGCAGGTGCTTTTTTACAAAAAACCGTTTCGGTACAAACACTCGATTCGCTGCCGGCAGGGCAGCACACGGCAAAACTGCAAGGCAGTTTGCGCTCACTGCGGATTTCCCCTGTGCTGTCGGCAAAATGGTTTAATTTTGCTTCAAATTTCAGGACGGATGCCGCTTTTTATTCAAACGGTGCATATATAATTTGCGCAAAACTGGGCTTCCGTTCCGCTGCAGTACGTCTTTTTTCCGTTGTTGTAAAATACAATACCTCTTTGCTTTCGTCTTTTTTATCTATGGAAAATCTTTCGCGCGAAACGGAAAACGGTTTTTTATACTGGATATACGATGCGGGAAACGGGCAAAAAATATACATCGGTGCTTACAAAGATTTACTCATCGGTTCTTCTTCGCACGCTTTATTTATGCAAACTATACAAACGACGAAAGTTTCCGAAACACCGCAAAACATTCAAACGGTTAAGCGTTTTATTCGGGAAACAAAAAAAGCCGGAGCAGATACGTTCGGCATTTTAACCGATATAAATTATTTTACCGAAAGCATCGGCAAGTCTCCCGCATACGGCAATATTATTGCCGATTTGAATTTTCCCGAATATACCGCCGTTAATATCGATTTAAACGACAGTGCTTTAAGCGCTTCGGGAAACGTCCGTTGGGACACAAGTTCCGACGGTTTAAAAACGATTTTAAAAACAAAATCGGCGGTTCCGGGAATTTTATCTCGTCTTCCCAAATCGATTGAATACATCACGCTGCTTAAAATAGGCTCTCCGTCTTTTTTATTTGAACACGCTTCGTCTTTATTCAGCAAAGATATACTGCGCTCGTATGAAAATGTTTCAAAAAGCTGCAAATTGCTTTTTAAAAAAAGTATTGACGAACTGTTTTTTTCGTGGATGGGTGATGAAATCGGCGTTTTCGGAACAGAACACACCGACAGTCCCGTTTTTTTTGTTTCGGTAAAAAATGAGCGCCGGTGCCGCGACGCTTTCAATCAAATTCTTTCGTCGGCTTTTGCGCAAAAAGACGTATCCGCCGTTGTAGATGGGCTTCGCATTCCACGCATAGAATTTCCGGACATTATTAAATCCCTTTTACACTCGTTTAACACCGATTTACCTACCCCGTTTTATGTTATACAAAACGGCTATGTATACCTTTCGCAAAGCGCCGAAGCTTTGGCGGCATTGGTAAACGAAGTAAAAAGCGGTAATTTATTGGTAAAAACCGAAAACTGGAAAAACATTACCCGTGCGTTTTCTTCAGAAACGTCGGTTTTTGCATACTACACGGTAGACCGCCACGTTCCTTCTTTTTTAAAAAACAACCGTGCTATGAAATCGATTTTAAAAAATTACGGCAAAGGGGTTGTGTCGGTAAAGCTGTCTGCTTCCCAAAAAATAAACTTTGAAGTTTATGCACAAAAAACCGCTTCGCATTCTTTAGCCGAAATTGCCGCTTTTCCGTACGAGTGCGCTGTAAAAATACAGTCGCGCATATATTGTGCAAAAAGTTCTGCAAACGTACCTTTTGCCTATTGGGCTTCCGGTCAATCGGTGTATGCGCTTAATTTGGCAGACCAAAGCGTACACACCTTAAAACTGGACGATACGGCGTATTTAACCGTACAAACGGGCAAAACGGATACGGTAAAAGCGGTGTGGGCGGTTTCTGCGCGCGGCACGGTATACAAAACCGATTACAGCCTTAACCCGGCGCAAGGCTTTCCCGTTTTAACGGGCGAACGCTGTACCGCAAGTCCGACCATTATGCAAAACACGGCACTTATTCCGGTTGCGGATAAACCGCTTATACTGTTTGTAGAATCGAACGCACACACATACTATTCGGACGAAATGAACGCAAAGCTTAAAAATCCGCCGGCAGTGTACGAAACCGCTGCAGCCGCCGTGCCGCGCTCTTTTGACAGTTCTTTGTATCTTTTTAATATCGAAGGAAAAATTGCCGACGGTTTTCCGGTTGCACTGAATTCCATTTCGGCTGTGCAGGGTGTTTTATATAAAGACGATAAAGCCGAATTACACTGCGCCGTTTTAACCGAAGACGGCACTTTTTCACTGTTCCGCTGCAAGCCGGAAGATAAGGACAGCACCTTTACCGGTGCCCCGGTCGGTACGGCTAGCACTACGGCGGCAGATACTGCAAACGCTGATGGTAAAGATGGCGAAGCAGGGCAAAGCGATGAACAGGCGGTTTCAGACAGTGTTTATGATGATTTGTGCGAATTTTCCGTTGCCCTTAATGCACCGTGCAAAAGTCAGCCGGTATATTCTGCCAATCTAAAAATGTTTTTTGCTGTAACCGACCGCGGCGATTTGTATAAAATCGACAGAAATTGCCGCATTATCGACAAAACCGCGGTAAAACAAAAAAATGCCGGCAGCTATACGCTCACCCTTATCGATTTGGACGGCAACGGAACGGATGAACTTTTAGTTTCCGGCGGCGGCAACGCTATCTATGCGTATACGTCCCAATTTATACCCATAGACGGGTTTCCCGTTTCGGGAACAGGAACGCCCTGTTTTATCGACGCCGACGGCGACGGCAAAAAAGAACTGATAAGCTGCGGCATAGACAATACCATTCATGCATATACCGGAGCTTTAAAATGAACGTACAAAAAAACAAACAAAATGCCCTGCACAAAGCTTGCGGAAAATGTGCGCTGTGCATAGCCGTCGTTTTTTTATCGGCTTGTTCAACAATACCGCGCGGCTTAAAACAATCGGACATATATTCGGTATCCGCAAAAAAAGACAACCGCATGCTTGTTGAATTTATCGAGCGTTCAATCATAAATCAATACCGCGAATTCAATTCCGAAAAAAACACGCTTATAAAAAAAGAGCTGGATTTCCTTTTATCCGTACCCTCTTCCGATGCAGAATATTTGGCGCGCATTTATGCGCTGTATGCCGACTGGTATATACTGAACCGCGACAGAATTTCGGCAAAAAAAATGCTTAAAACGGCTGAAAACTACGATTCATACGATGAATATGTACGCTTGGTAAACTCCCGCTTAATAACAAAAAATGAAGAAAAACGGCAGTATCTTGAAGATGCCGTAAAACAAAATCCCGATTTTTACCGGCTTACCGCAGAGCTCGGCTCTGTGTACTACGAACTACAAAATTACACAAACGCTTTGGCAGCCTTTGATGCCGCTTTTGATTTTTTACCCGAAGAATACGGTTCTTTATACGCTGAAAAAAGAACATACTGCGCCAAATTTTATACGGTTGATAAAAATCTTAAAAAAGAAACAGCTCAAATTATAAGCCAAAATGTCCTGCTGCTTACCGATATGGCAGCTTTAGCTCAAGACAACACAAACGCACTTGATTTTATAACGGGAACCGCCCGCCGGCAAAGTACACGTCTTGCCGAGCGTTTAAAAGCCGACGGCTGGTATGCACCGGATGCAAACCTTACACAAGATACGGCGAAGCGAAAAGATGCGGCTTTGTTTTTATGGCACTTAATTGCCGAAAACAACCCGGCTCTTTTAAATCGGTACAGCGAAAAGTATAAAAAACGGAATGCCGCAAGCCCGGTGCAAGACGTGAGCGTAGACGATATGTACTTTGATGCCGTTTTAGGCACTGTTGAAGAGGATGTTATTCCTTTAATAGAAGGAAAACGGTTCGAGCCTGACGGTGCAGTAAGCGGTTTGGAATTTTACAATTGGCTTAAAAAGGCGGATACGGTACGCTAAATGCGTTTTTAAAGCTGCATATAAAATGCCGGAGGAAACTATGAATAACAGTCAAAACAAAACGGTTGACGTTACTGCCTTAGGCGAACTGCTGATTGATTTTACGCAAAACGGTTTAAGCGGTGAAGGAAACTGGCTTATGGAAGCAAACCCGGGAGGCGCTCCCCCGAACGTTCTTGCAATGCTTAAAAAACTTGGGCATTCGGTTTCCTTTATCGGTAAAGTCGGCAACGATATTTTCGGCAAACATTTAAAAAACGTGCTTGACGATTTAGGTATCGGAACGGAAAATCTTATCGTCGACACAGAATTCAATACGACGCTTGCTTTTGTGCAAACAAAACAAGACGGCGACCGTGATTTTTCATTTTACAGAAATCCGGGAGCGGATACGCAGCTTGCATCACACGAAATAAACCTGCAGATTTTTGAAAAAACAAAAATATTTCATTTCGGTACCCTTTCTATGACATGCGATCCGGCTTGTGAAGCAACTGAACAGGCAATTTTTTCGGCAAAAAAAAGCGGCGCGCTTTGTTCGTTCGATCCGAATTTGCGTATTCCGCTATGGGACAATTTGGAACACGCAAAAGAGTGCATCAAATTCGGTTTATCACAGTGCGATATTTTAAAAATCGCCGAAGAAGAATTGGAATTTGTAACGGGTTGTGCAGACATCGAAAAAGGTGTACGCACTTTGCGCTCGCATTACCGTATTCCCCTTATCGGCGTTACCTGCGGCAAAAAAGGCAGCATCCTTTTTTATGCGGATGAACACTGCACCGACGATTTGGGTATAAGAACGCAAGCGCCCACTTTTGAAAAAGTAAAAACCGTCGATACAACCGGAGCCGGCGACACGTTCAGTGCATGTATTTTGCACGATGTTTTGCAAAACGGCTTTACCGATTTTACCGCACAGAGGCTGCACAATATGCTGATTTTTGCAAACGCGGCGGCATCTCTTGTTACAACAAAACGCGGGGCTCTTAAAGTTATGCCCTCGGAAACGGAAATCCGCGATTTAATGCAAAAGGGATTTTAAATAAACAAAAACACAGTTCAAGACGGACCTTTGCAGGTTCTGCAAACTTTTTGGGCAAACCAATATATTTTAGCAGCTAAAATATATTGACAAAGAAAAAAACCTGTGTTATATTTATTTTAGCAACTAAAACAAATATAGCGGAAGGGTCTATGAACGATGTATTATCTTTTATAAAGCTTACGCAAAAAATTCAATACCGCATAAGCGCCAACGATAAAAAACCTAAAAGTTTCGGCACGCGGCACAAACTGTACCAAAGCGAAATACATTTTATAGACGCAATCGGTTTGGACGGCGGATACAGTGCTTCCGAACTTTCGGAAAAACTCGGCGTTACAAACGGTGCGGTAACGCAAGTATCAGACAAACTTTTGAAAAAAAAATTAATAGAAAAATATAAAAAACAGGGTAACAAAAAAACAGTGTATTTTAAATTAACCGAAGAAGGAGAGGCCGCCTATAAAAATCACGAAAAATTTCACGCGGATTTTAAGGCCAAACTTGTATCGTATTTAACTTCTCTTTCAAAAAAAGAATTTGCCGCGCTGGAAAAATTGGCAAAATTAGTTGACGAGTGCATTCCCGATTTAAGCAAGGAGAAAATATGAAGAATATGAAAGCAGCCGTCATCGTATTCAGTCCGTCGGGACACACGCTCGGTGCAGCACACATGATACAAAAAAGCTTTGAAAGCAAAGAGGATGCAGCCGGCAGCCGCGCCGATATTATAAACATCACCAAAGACGATATTTTACTGTACGCGCCGCGCTCGGAAAAAACAAAGTATTTGCAAAACAAGTTGACGGAATTCGATGTGCTTTTTGTCGGCGCTCCGGTATATGCAGGGCACGCGGAAAGTTGTGTACTGCGCGTTATCGAAGCGCTTCCCGAAGCGGACGCACAACGCGCAAAATGCGCTGTTCCCTTTATAACCTACGGCGGCGCTCATTCATTTGTCGCGCTGGAAGAAATGGCGCGCGCATTAAAAAAGAAAAACTACGTACCGGTACTGGGAATAAAACTTGCGTCTTTTCATACACTCAGCAGGTATTTTCATACGGAAATTTTACCGAATAAACCGGGAGACGCCGAAGCGCTTTTAATAGATACCGCTGTAAACAAGGTATTCGATATATGCTCAACCAAAAACGCAATACGGGATAACAGCGCTTCGTTTGCATACACAAAGGCGCCTATGCGTTTTATTTTACGGATGTTGCCGCAAAAAAAAATACACGCGCGTTTTAAAACCGTATCCGTACTGCGTGAAAAATGCGCCGGATGCAAAAAGTGTGTTGCAGCCTGCCCCGTCAATAATATTGCTTTTAGCGGGGGAAAAGCGTCGATAAAAAATCAAAAAAACTGTATCCTGTGCGGGGAATGTTTTTACAACTGTTCAAGCGGTGCCGTCGTTTTCGAGTACCGTACACTTGCACAAAAAAGGTTGTGCGACGGCAACACTGTTTTGGAAAATCCCGTATCGGCAATATATCCTAAAAAATACGGTTATATAAACGACAAAGAGGCATTGAATTATGAGCGGTAAAACACAGTGCAAGGCGGACTTTTGCCCGCCTTGCACTGTGTTTTATCTGAATATCAATAAGACCTGTATCGAAAGCCGTCTTGCGGTTATCTTATGGCTTTTATGCAAACGTTAAGCCGTCTTTGCCTTTGCCGACGTGAACGGTGCAGTCTTCGGGATAATCGCCTGCAAGGATTTTTTTCGCAAGCGGGTTTTCCAAATAGGTTTGAATAGCCCGTTTAACCGGCCGTGCTCCGAACAAAGGATCGTAACCCGTATCGGCAAGCCAGCGGACGGCATCGTCGGAAACCTCGAGCGTTTGGCGGCGTTCGGCAAAACGCTTGGCAAGGCGTTCCAATTGATTGCGCACAATCGCTTCCATGCAGCTTTTGTCGAGGCGGCTGAACGTAATGATTTCGTCTATGCGGTTTAAAAATTCCGGCCGGAACTGCGCTTTTAAAAGCGCGTCGATTTGACCGGAAGCTTGGCGCAGCTTTTCGTTTGTGTCCGCCTGCAAAATCAAATCGCTTCCCAAATTGCTGGTCATAATGATAATCGTGTTTTTAAAGTCCACGACGCGTCCCTGCCCGTCCGTCAAACGGCCGTCGTCGAGCACTTGCAAAAGTACGTTGAATACGTCGGTGTGCGCTTTTTCGATTTCGTCGAACAGTACGACGCTGTACGGACGCCGGCGTACCGCTTCGGTAAGCTGTCCGCCCTCGTCGTAACCGACATAGCCGGGAGGCGCTCCGATAAGGCGGCTTACGCTGAATTTTTCCATGTACTCGCTCATGTCTATGCGGGTAAGCGCTTTTTCGTCGTTAAACAAAAAGTCGGCAAGCGTTTTTGCAAGCTCAGTTTTGCCGACGCCCGTCGGGCCGATAAACAAAAAGCTTCCCAAAGGACGGTTTTCGTCGCTCAAGCCGGCCCGGTTGCGCCTGATCGCATCGGCAACGGCTTTTACCGCTTCGTCCTGTCCGATGACGCGTTTGTGCAATACGCTTTCCAATTCCAAATACTTTTGCTTTTCGCCGGCAAGCATTTTGCTCACGGGTATCCCCGTCCACGTAGAAACGATGCGCGCAATGTCTTCTTCCGACACTTCCTGTCGCAATAAGCTTTCGTCGGCGCCGGATGATTTACCGGAAGCCGCATCGCGTTCGCTGCTGACGGCTTGTTCGAGTTTGCGCTCAATTTCGGGTATGCGCCCGTATTTGATTTCGGCGGCTTTGTTCAAATTGCCTTCGCGCGTATAGCGGATTTCGTCGGTGTGCAGTTGCTCCAACTCTTCTTTGAGTTTGCGCGAAGCGTCTATGCGCTCCTTTTCGTTTTGCCACTGCATTTTCATCGCATCGCGTTTTGCGCTATGCTCCGCCAATTCTTTATTCAGTTTATCGAGGCGCACCTTGGACGCTTCGTCTTTTTCTTTGCTGAGCGCTTGTTTTTCGATTGTCAGCTGCAAAATTTTGCGCTCTTCCTGATCGAGTTCAGTCGGCTGACTTTCGATTTCCATCTTCAGCTTACTCGCCGCTTCGTCAACCAAGTCGATGGCCTTATCCGGTAAAAAACGGTTTGTAATATAGCGGTTTGAAAGCACCGCCGCAGCGACGAGGGCGTCGTCGCGGATGCGCACACCGTGGTGTACTTCGTACTTTTCCTGCAAGCCGCGCAAAATAGCGATGGTATCTTCGACCGAAGGCTCGGCGCAATACACTTGCTGAAAGCGCCGTTCCAGTGCCGCATCTTTTTCGATGTATTTGCGGTACTCGTCCAAGGTGGTCGCTCCGATGGCGCGAAGTTCTCCGCGCGCAAGGGCGGGCTTTAATAAATTGGAAGCGTCCATCGAGCCTTCGCTCGCACCGGCGCCGACCAAGGTGTGCAATTCGTCGATAAATAAAATAATTTGCCCTTCGCTTTTTTGCACTTCGTTGATAACCGCTTTTAAGCGCTCTTCAAACTCGCCGCGGAATTTTGCACCGGCAACCAAAGAGCCCAAATCCAAGGCTAAAAGCCGCTTGCTTTTTAAACTGTCGGGTACGTCGGAAGCGACAATGCGGCGGGCAAGCCCTTCGACTATTGCGGTTTTGCCGACGCCCGGCTCACCGATGAGCACGGGATTGTTTTTGGTGCGGCGGCACAGCACTTGCATAACGCGCCTGATTTCTTCGTCGCGCCCGATAACCGGATCGATTTTTTCTTGGCGCGCAAGGGCGGTAAGATCTCGGCAATATTTGTCCAGCGCCTGCATAGTCGCTTCGGGGTCTTGATTGGTTACGCGCTGGTTGCCGCGCACAGCTTTAAGCGCTTCCAAAACCGAAGATCGATTTATACCGTTTTGCTTGAGCAGCGAGGCACATTCTCCGTCCGAAGACACGATTGCCAATAAAATATGTTCGGCCGAAAGATATTCATCTTTTAATGCGGAAGCCTCCTGCTCCGCTTTTGCAAGGATTTTTGAAAATTCTGCCGACAAGCCCATTTGCACGTTGCCGTGCACTACCGGATAACGGTCGAGTAAGGTTTGAACTTGTCCCGCAAGCTGCGCCGGATCCGCGCCTATACGCTCGACGATCGGTGCGACAATGCCGCCTTCCTGGGTAAGCAGCGCGTACAGTACGTGTTCCGTACCGATTTCACTGTGGTCTTTTTGCTGCGCAAGAGCGCTCGCGCTTTGCAGCGCATCCTGCACTTTCACTGTCATTTTATCATAATTCATATAATAAATTTACGATTAAAAAAAACAAACGTCAAATAAAATCGAGCATGTCGTATTCGCCGTATTCGCAAAATGAATTTTCCAAACGGGCGTGTTCTATCAATTCGAGTTTTTTTCCGCCTTTGTGAAACAGTTTTATTTCGCCGCTCCCGTTGCCGCAGCTCCACAAGCGGTTGTGATACTTGTTGCCGGACGGAGCTTCGTAGTTTATAAACAGCGTTTCGTTTTGCGGGCAAAAAACATCGATATCAAATAAATATTTTTTAGTTTCGGCGGAAACAAGCCAATGCAGGTTTTCTTCTCCCTCTTTAAAATCGAGTTTTATACGGCTTTTTTTCCATAATCCGCTTAAGGGAAAATCGTAACGTTCACCCTCATAGTAAAAAACCGCCGAATACAACGGCTCTGCATGAGGCCCGAGTGTTTTGGAACCGCCGCAGCCGACTGCAAAACAAGTATTTTTAAGCGGCAGCCGGCTTATTTCGCTTATGATATGAGAGGACGCTATGTATATAAGCGGGCTGACAAAATCGCAACCCCAGAATTTATCGGCATAACCGTACGATTGTTCGGGGGTTACAATATAATCTTCTCCGCAAAACACGAGTTTTCCGCCGTATTCGGCTTTTATGCCTTGCGTGTGCCAGTTTATATTTTTAAAAGTATAAGCTAAGTTTTTTCTTACGGTTAAATTCCACGACATACTGCCCGCATCGCTCATGTATTCCGGGTGCACAAGAACATCGTTTTCGCTCATAAAAACGCTGCCGCTGAGCGTTTCTTCGCCCATTTGAAAATCGGGTAAACGGATGTCAAAATATCTGCGCTCGCAGTGCATGTCGGAAACCGGATAAAAACGGTGTATTTGTACGGATTTTTTTCCCCATGTGCCCGCTTTTACCATAATGTATGAAGGATAGTATTTTTTAATTTTTTGTTCATATAATTGACCGAACACCGGCTGTTCGGATAAACGGCTCGGATTAACGATAAAGCATTCAATAAAAAAAGTTTTTTTATCACCGGTTTTAACGTTTAACCCGGTAAATACGTGGCGCCAGCATACAAAGCCGTTTTTTTTGTATTTTCCGACAGGCATTTCGCGGTTTTTCCGCAAATACGCTTTTTTGACACTCATATAGGCGCATTATAGCGGTAAAGCAATAATTGTTCCAGTAGAGCCGGTATATTTTCCGCACAAAATCGATTTGTGCGCATTGTACGCATTTTCCGAAAGCGCCCGGGCGGCTTTTTGTACATCAGAGGCTGTTGCGCTTAAAAGCGCATCCAACTTTTGTTCGCGCTCTTCGTCGCGTATACCGTATAATGCGCGTATAAAACCTGTAAAACCGCGGGCTGACGGAGAGCGCGGCTGCACTTCTTTACTGTAACAGCCGGTAACCGCTCGTTCCAACACTTCCGATTGTATGCGCTCATCGGATGATTTTTCCAAACAACGGAAAAACACATCCAAAGAGCGTGCAGGATCCGGATCGCGGTACGAAACAAAAGAAAAAACTTTTTCCATACTATCGGCAAAAGCAAACGCACCGTAAGCGCCGCCGACGGTGCGGATTTTTTCCCACAACACATTGTTGGTAAACCAGTGCGCAAAAAGACTTTCGTATACCGCTTTTTTTGTGCCGAATGCCGAAGCAGAAAAACATGCGGCGGCAAAACCTGTTTGCGAAGGAGCCGTGTATACGTTCAAAACGCAACCGCGTTGTTGTGCTTGCACCGATTGTTCCGTTTGCACTGTTCGTATCGTTTGTGCCGGAGCACCGGCTTTTTTTTCTATAAGGGTAAAAGGCAAAAAATCTTGTAAAGTCAAAACTTCGCTTTTATTTAAAAAAGCAGGTGCGCTGTAGTGCGCCGAACGGGCGGCAAGAGCTTTGCGTGCCCTTTTTAATCCCGTATCGTCTGCGGTAATGTTTAATACAATGCCGGCTGTTTTTAATTTTTTATGCATCGCTTGCAATTCGGTGCACAGGGTTTCGGTTTTGCACGAAGCAATTTTTTGTGCCGTATACAACTGGCTTAAACCGCTCCACATTTCTTCTACCGCCTTTGAGCGGCTGAACGCACAAGCACAGCGAGACAAAGCATATTCATGCCCGGCAGGAATAACCGAGGAAGCAAAGTCGTTGCGGTATTCGAGCGCAAGTGTATGCAGCCGTTTGGCATCGGAAAAATCCGCCGTTTCAAAACAATCAAACAAAAGATCTATGCCTTGTTCCGCATTTTCTGCAAGCGTTTTTACGCGCACAAACAGCCAATCTCTTCCCAAAAGTTCATTGCAATTAAGCTCTCGCTCGTTTTGTGCCCATTCGCTTGCAGCGGAAGTAAAAACGGAAGCGGAAAATCCGCCTGTAATATGCGCAATTTTTGCCGCCGCTTGTGCCCAATCCATCCCTTTAAAGCCCGTATTTGTAAGAGCTTGCGCATAAAACGGCAAAAGCGGATAACAAGACGGCTCAAGTACATCTACCGGAAAAGCCGCCGTAACATACACAATACCGTTTACCGCTTCATTATGCACAAACAGACACACACCGTTTTCGCAGGTTTTTTCGGTATGAATGCGGTCTATTGTCTTTTCCAGCTGAGCCGGTTTTATATGCGGAATAAGCGAGCGTTTGCCGTCGCCGTTTTGCTGAAAGGTGTGCAAAGCTTGCTGTTGTTTTAAAATATCTTCTTTTTTTTGCGTACATGTTAAAAGACTTTGCGCATATTTTTTTTCCCGCTCGGCATCGTAAGATGGATCGGGAGTAACGGTAAGTAAAAGCCGGTGAGGATTATCCAAAAAATGCCGTTTTACAAGTGTTTGTAAATAGTCTTTTCCTTCGCCGCTTAAAATACGGCTTTTAATACGCTCAAAAGCCGCCCTCGTTTTAAGCGGCGAAAACGGATCAGTGCCGTTAAGCCAACCGCGGAAAGACCTGCGCATAAGCACCAGCGACCAAGGACCTGCTGAACGCAGCACTTCCCGTTGCGAAAAATCGACTGCCATAACGGCGGTTTGCACATCTTGAGCACCTATACCCTTGGCTGCCAGCGATTGCAGCACATCCGTCACACAGCCTTCAATTTTATCGGCATTGCCCGCCTTTACTCCGCGCATGCCGCAAGAAAACATTAAACGCGGCAATTCCGTTTCCAAACCCGTATGAGGCGCAATGTCTTCGCCCAAGCCGGAATCCAAAAGTGCTTTAAGCAAAGGAGAAGCATCATGACCGACCAGTATTTCGGACAGCAATACGGCTTCCATATAGCTGTCCGTATCGGCGGCATTACCCAGCACCCAGTTAAGCACTACGGTTGCCCCTTTTTCTCCGGATGACGACGGACCGTACAAGCTTAACGTGCACGGTTTGTCAAAAGGCTTAAACGAAATCGTTTTTTCGATTTTGCCCGGCGCCCCGTTCACGGTGTTTGCCGCAGCGTAATTCTTTTCATTAAAAGAAGATAAAAAGTGTTTTTCTATAAAATCAAGCTGCATTTCGGTAGGAATATTTCCGTACAAAAACAAGCGGCATTTTGACGGGCTGTAGTGTTCGCGGTGAAAATCCTTTAGTTTTTCCAAAGTTAAAGACGGAATATCGGCAGGGTCTCCTCCCGAATCGAATGCATACGGAGTATCGGGCAAACTGCACTGTACCACAAAGTCCGACACAACGGCGTCGAAGCTTGAATACGAACCTTTCATTTCGTTGTATACAACGCCTTGAATCGAAAGATTGCCGTTTTTATCGATTTCGTAGCGGTGAGCTTCTTGCGCAAAAATTTCGGGACGCAGCAGCGGGAAAAAAACCGCGTCCCCGTATACTGCCATAAGATTAAAATAATCGGCTTTTACCATTGAAGATGCAGGATACAGCGTTTTGTCGGGAAAAGTCATCGCGTTTAAAAACGTTTTTACACTTTGACTGTTCAACTGCATAAACGGATCTTTTAAAGGATAGTGTTTTGAACCGCACAACACCGAATGTTCAAGTACGTGGGCGGCTCCGTTTGAACAATTGTTCAGCGTTTTAAAACCGAAAGCAAACAAGTTTTCTTCGTCATCGTTAAAAAGATGAAACACTTCCATTCCCGTTTGTTTGTGGCGCAGGTGTATGCCTGTTGATTTATAGTCGCTCATTTTTTCGCGTTTCAGCAATTCCCACTGTTCACACATACACATCTTCGCCTCTGTCTTTTACCACCAATTTTCCGTCTTCCCATGCACGGCGCAAAAAGGTAAAAAACGCATTGGTAATTTCATCGCTGTCTTTTTTTAATACCGGCTTTTTTAATTGTTCTTCTTCCAAAATAATGTCGCCGCGCGTTTTAGAAACATTTGTTAAAATCTTTTGTCTAAAGCGCTCTTCTTTGCCGGCAATCAATACGGCAATTTCTTCGTCGCTCATAGAGCGCAGTTTTTCCTGCATAAAGCGGTCGTCCGCATTGACAATATCATCAACGGTAAACAAGCGCCGGCGTAAATCGTCTTCCAGCTCCGGGTCGGTTTGACCGAGTAAGGTCAAAACGTTTTTTTCCGCATCCGCATTCATTTTTTTTAGAATTCCGGCAAGGGCGTTTCTTCCGTCTATTCTGTCGGTAGCTTCCGTACTCAGCGTTTGCAGTTTTTCGCGCATTGTTCCGTCTATGCGGCGCACGATATCCGGCGGCAGCGATGAAAGTTTTGCAAGACGGCTGATAATTTCTTTTTGTTTTTGCGGGTTCTGCCGCTTTATAAAATCGGCAGCGAGCGCAGGTTTTAAGCGCGATAAAACAAGCGCTTGCACGGGAGCGATTTCGTCTTTTAAAAGCTGTTCAAGGCGGTCGGTATCGATTTCTTGCAAATAATCAAACGGCGTTCCTTCAGGATAGGGAACGGATTTTTCCAGCATATGCTGCGCTTTTTCCGGACCGAACGCTTTTTCCAAAATAGTGCGTGCCGTTTGCACACCGCCGGATTGACGGGAGCGCTGTAAAAGCGATTGGAATTCTGCAAAAATAGCGGAAGCTTCATCCGGATCGACGCTGCGCACGGAAGCGATTTCGGGTATGATTTTTTCGGTTTGTTCGTCGGTTAAATGCGGGAGTATTTTTGCAGCTTCGTTTACACCGATAAGCAGCAAAAATTTTGCCACTCTGCGGTACACCGAATCGCCTGCAGGGCCCCCGTTAGCGGTGTTTTCTCCGTTAGCGGCGCTTAGCCCATCCGTTTTGTTTTCGCTGTTTAAGTTTTGCGCTTTTACGATTTTTAAAAGTCCGTCGCGCTCCATAAGCGCGTCTATGTGCGTGCGCATTTTTTTTACTGTGTTTTTTCCCGAATCGCCGCCGCGCACGGAAGCGGAATTTGCAGCGGTCAGGTTCGGCTCAAGTTCAAAGCTGTGCGCACTCCCGGATTCTGCGCTTTGAGCCGCTTTTTCAGTAAAGCCGGCGGCACCACCGGAACCGCCTTTAGGCTCGGCGGAGTGTTGTGCCGTTTTTTTATATGCTTGTATGCGCTTATCGTTTAAATTCATACGTTATGATAGCGATTTGTACGCCAACAGGCAAGTGTTAAAAAAACGGCGCGCAGTTTACCTTGTCTTTTAAACCTTGTCCCGAATTTATAAAATTCGGGACAAAGCGATGTCAGTTTTCCGTGTTTTTAACCGGAATAATTAAGTTCAAGATAATACCGATTACAGTTGCTAAAGCAACCCCGCCAAGCATAAAGTGGAAGTCTTTTCCTATATTAAACTGCAGCAAGCCACCGCCGATACCGATAACCATAATTACCGAAGAGATCGTTAAATTACGTTTATCTTTGTAATCTACGCCGCTTTCTACAATTGTGCGCAACCCGCTTGAAGCGATAAGACCGTACAGCAGCATAGAAATCCCGCCCATAACCGGAGCCGGAATTGTTTGAATAATTGCGCCGAATTTTTGGATAAAGGACAAAAGCACGGCAAACACTGCAGCCCCGCCTATAACCCACACGCTGTATACTTTAGTTATTGCCATAACGCCGATGTTTTCACCGTATGTAGTATTGGGCGGTCCGCCGAACAAAGCAGCCCATGCGGTAGCCAAACCGTCGCCCAGCAAAGTGCGATGCAATCCGGGGTCTTTGTAAAAATCGCGCCCGACCACTTTTGATGTTACCATTGTATCTCCTAAGTGTTCGCAAATGGTTGCAAGCGACACTATAATAAAGGTAAGGATGGGCACAAAGCTGAACTTAGGTATGCCGAAATGCGGTAAACCGAACCATGCGGCGTTATGCACTACGGTAAAGTCTATAAGAGCATAAGAGGGAAAAAACAATCCCATAACAAAGGTAAAAATGTAACCGCCGACAAGTCCTATTAAAATGGAAATGGTATTAAAAAATCCTTTTAAGAAAATACTTGCTATGATGGCAATCGCAAGCGTTACCGAAGCGATGGAAAAGTACACAAGCGAATAGTTGCCGTTGGCAGCGTACATTGAAGAGCGCATTGCAGTGGGCGCCAAGTTAAGTCCGATAACGATAATAACCGAACCGATTACAACCGGCGGCAGCGCTTTGTCGAGCCAGCGTGTTCCGGCGGCTTTTACCAACAATGCCACAAGGGCATAAAAAATACCGGCACAAAAAGCGCCGCCGAGTGCATAAGGCATTCCGTATGCACCGGCAATCGCCGTAAGCGCCGGTATAAAGGCAAAAGACGAGCCTAAAAAAGCCGGTACCTTTGCGCCGGTAATTAAAATATACAACAGCGTTCCGGTACCGGCTGTAAATAAAGCCGTGGAAGGACTAAGTCCGGTAAGCAGTGGAACAAGAACCGTTGCTCCGAACATAGCAAATACGTGCTGAAAACTCAGCGGTATCCAGCGCGACAAACGGGGCTTTTCAGACGGCCCCAACACCTCATGTGTACTCATGTACTCTCCTTCGCCGTTTTTCGGCGATCTTAAAAATTTATAGTGCCAACGGCACAACTTGTATATTTCCGAACAAAGCTTCTTCTATTCCAAAAAATTCAACGTTAAAACGTTCCCTTTCGCCGGGAAAAGAAACAAGGGCGAAACTGGGCGGTAAGCGGCTTCTCGAATGAGAACAGCTTCCCGGATTTAAAAGCAGCGTCGCCCCGCTTTCTTCCCAAAACGCACGGTGCGTATGACCGAAAAACACCATATCGGCATCCATGGTATATGCGCTTGCCGTTAATGTTTCCAAGCCCCAATCTACTCCGTGCCGGTGTCCGTGCACAACCAAAATATTTCGCCCTGCAGCGGTAAACTCCAAACGCTGCGGTAAAAGCACTTTGCGGTACACCGCTTCATCTTCGTTTTCTTCCGAACTTTCCGCCGTTTTTATCGGATATGTATCGGCATCGCCGTTACCGCGCACCGCCGCTATAACCGGGGGCAGCATTTCTTTGAATTTATCGTCTTGTAATGCTTGTTCCATACAAAAAGCGATATCGCAAAATCCGTCGCCGCAAAATACTAAAGCATCGCATTGCTGCCCGAACAGCATAATTATCTTTTTTACCGTTTCGGATTGCCCGTGACTGTCCGAAAGAACAAGCAAACGCGCCCTTTCTTTTTTTGCAAGAAAAGCGGCGTCTTGCTGCGAACAAATCAGCATTGACTCTTGCTGGATCAGTTCGTTCATTCTTTATCTCCTGTGCCGCCTTCAAGAACGTAGTGATTTTTTGAACGAAGCGTTGTTTCAGGGTCGACATAAATCGTCAAGTGGCAACCGGTACGCTTTAGAAACTCCGTACGCAAAACCGGTATTAAAGAAGCGCTGTCTTTAGCGCTTTTCCAATTAAATGCGGCATACACAAGCGGAATCAATATATCTATCGGCTCTCCGCTATAATGCAGTTCGCTGTCTTCGGCTGCAAGATTTTCAACTCCGGAAGCATTTTTTTCTGCTGCGGGACGGTAATCCATTACAAAGTCGGAACCGGCTTCCGTTCCCAAAATGTCATCTTGCGAAAAAACTGAAAACACAGGGATTTCCATATCCGTATCTTGCAAAGCGGCAAGCACTGTGTGCATACCTTGCGGCGCTCCCAGCGTAATAAAAACGCAAACAGGCGTACTTTCGTGAATGGTTTTTACAGTTTGAACTATAGACTGCAACCGTACTTTTCCGGCAACACGTACATCGTCCGGATAGCTCAGTATATGCAAGCGGTTTTCAGCACTTAAAAAGCCGTAGTATTCTTTTAATTTATTTTCTATGGTTTGCTTTTGTCCGTTTTCATTAAAACCGTAGCCTAAAAACAACACGACGGCGCGGTTTTGAACTGTTTCATCTATTTTCAAAACAGAAGCCGTATTGTTTTTTTGTTTTTTAGCCGAATGCAATTCTCCGCTGTTTTTATGCGAACAACCGGCTATATAAAAAAAGAGCGCTGCCGTAAAAAGGAGCGCCGTCAGTTTCATACCGGATATTACCGGAAATTTATATAAAATGTATCGTTTTTTGCAAGTTTTACCGTACCGCATAGCCGAACTTATTTTCATAAAATCAATCATACCCGTTTTTAAGTTTTTATACAAGAGCAAAAAGCAAAAAACTTGACAATCATAAAAACTCACCGTAGAATATGTGCGTTGCTTTGTACCAAAAGGAGAAATATGAGCAAAACCACAGCAAAACCGATTATAGCCGTTCCTATAGGAGACCCTGCGGGAATAGGAGCCGAAATCGTTGCAAAAGCTTTTGCCGACAAACAAACCCTAAACACGGCACGCTGTCTTGCAATCGGAGACAGCTCAATTATGAAACAAGCTTTGCGCATTACGGGAAGTTCACTTCGCATACACAAAGTACAAAAAGCCGAAGACGGTATTTACAAACAAGGCATATTGAATTTACTGAATATCGATAACATCACTCTTGCACGCTTTGCATACGGCACTGTTGACGGCATGTGCGGAAAAGCGGCTTACGAATATATTGCAAAAAGCATTGAACTTGCCATGCAAAAAAAAGTTGCAGCCGTTGCCACCGCTCCGATAAATAAAGAAGCGCTTAAAGCCGGCGGCATCCGTTTTATAGGACATACCGAAATTTTCGGCTCGCTTACACACACAGCCGACCCTCTTACTATGTTTGAAGTACGCGGTTTACGCATATTTTTTTTAACGCGCCACGTACCGCTGCGCAAAGCATGCGATATGGTAAAAAAAGAACGCATAAAAGATTACGTTAAACGCTGTTATGCCATGCTGCACAGCCTCGGAGTAACGGAAGGCACAATGGCGATTGCCGGCTTAAACCCTCATTCGGGCGAACACGGATTATTCGGCAACGAAGAAGTAAACGAAGTGGAACCTGCCGTCCGCGAGTTAATGGAAGAAGGTTATAAAGTAAGCAGCCCTATAGGAGCGGACTCGGTATTCCATTTGGCATTGCAAGGCAAATTTAACAGCGTACTGTCGCTGTACCACGACCAAGGGCATATTGCGGCAAAAACGCTTGATTTCGAGCGGACGATTTCGGTAACCGGCGGCATGCCGATTTTACGCACATCGGTAGATCACGGGACCGCACTGGATATAGCCGGAACAGGGCAAGCAAGCGCCGTCAGCATGATAGAAGCGATACGTTTGGGCGCACTTTATTCAAAAACCTTTACAAATCCTGCATAACAAAAAAAAAAGTACGCATATAAAGTCTGTTGCTTTAACCGCTGTGATTTTATTCACAATAAACAAACTAAAACCGATAAAACACTGAATTTTCTTGACAAAACACTGCCGAAGCTGTATAATTTTAACATAATTCTGTGATTTATTTCACAAAAAAGGTTTTTTATGCACATACCAGCACCGGCACTGCGTCGGCTGATACAGACAGTACAGCTTCTTTCTTCTCTTAGCGAAGACACGGTAACATCGCTGCGCATACAACAATTAACCGGCTGGTCAAACGCAACAGTGCGAAAAGACCTTTCCTACGTTCTCGGCGGCACACAAAACTTACCTCATGCGCTGCCGGCAAACGAATGCAGTTCGCACACGGCAAAAGTACGGACACGGGGCGCTTCAAACGGCTACAAACGCACACAATTACTTTACGCAATCGAACACGCGCTTAAACTGCCCTCACAGGGAAACATACAAAAATGCTGTATCGTAGGACTTACGCCTTTAGCGCAAGCGCTTATAAAAAGCGGCAGTTTAAGTGAGTCTCCGTTTATGTGTGCCGCCGGTTTTGACGCAAGTGTAAACCGCACGGAAACGCTCAAAGCTCCGTTTCCCTTATACCCTATGGCGCGCCTCGAATCGGTTATTTTAGCCGAACACATAGAATACGCCATTCTTACGGCAGAAAAAAACGCTGCAAAAGAAGCAGCAAAAAGATTATTCTCTTGCGGTATAAAAGGCATCATTAACTATACCCCTGCAATTCTTGCAGAAAACGGAACAACACATGTAGAGAATCTTTTTTTACAAAATTCGCTGTACAACCTTTTTTGTAAAACCGCATACCGGGAGGCTTTATGAGAGTATATAATTTTTCGGCAGGACCGTCGTGCTTGCCCGAAGAAGTGCTGCGTTCGGCAGCGCTGGAGATGGTCGACTGGAACGGCAGCGGGCAAAGCGTTATGGAAATGAGTCACCGCTCAAAAACTTTTGAACCGATTATCCGCAAAACCGAAGAACTGCTGCGCTCTCTTATGGACGTTCCGGACAACTATAAAGTGCTTTTTTTGCAAGGCGGAGCAAGCACACAATTTGCCATGGTACCCATGAATTTACGCAAAAAGGGAAAAGCTGCTTACGTAAACACGGGAGTGTGGGCAAAAAAAGCGCTTGAAGAAGCTCAAAAATATTTGAACGTACACACGGCAGGTTCTTCTGCAGATAAAAATTTTTCTTACATTCCCGAAATAAAAAAAATCGAAGGCGATTACGATTATGTTCACATAACGCTTAACAATACTATTATGGGAACACACTGGAAATACCTTCCCCAAACTGGAACTGTCGGCAGCTCCGCCGCTGACAGAACAAACGTTCCCCTTGTGTCCGACATTTCCAGCTGTATTTTATCGGAACCCTTGGATGTGTCCCGTTTCGGTTTATTGTATGCCGGCGCACAAAAAAATCTTGCCCCGGCAGGCGTTACCCTTGTCATCATCCGCGAAGATTTAATACCGGATCAGCCGATTTTAGGCACGCCGACTATGCTTTCTTACAAAGTACATGCCGATTCGGCTTCAATGTATAATACGCCGCCGTGCTGGAGCATTTATATTATGGGAAAAGTTCTCGAATGGATCCGAAAAAACGGCGGCGCCCAAGGCATGAAAGAGCGCAACGAAAAAAAAGCACAATTATTATACGATTACATAGACAACAGCGGCTATTACTGCTGCCCGGTTGAAAAAAACAGCCGCTCAATTATGAACGTTCCCTTTTTAACATACGAAACTGACAGCGAAAAAGCGGCTGCACTGAACAAACGCTTTGTAAGCGAAGCAGAAAAAGCAGGCTTGGTAAACCTTGCCGGACACCGTTTAGTCGGCGGCATGAGAGCATCGCTGTACAACGCTATGGACATTCAAGGTGTAGAAAAACTGGTGTCTTTTATGAAAAACTTTGCTCAACAAAACACATAACCGCGTAAAATCGCGCACACGGAAAACGCAAAAAATGGAGAATTTTATGTATAAAATACAAACGCTTAACAAAATATCCGCAAGAGGCTTGGACTTGCTTCCGCGCGAACTGTATGAAATCGCCTCGGAAATACCGAACCCCGATGCAATTATCGTGCGCTCCGCAGATATGCACAATATGAATATAAGCAAAAGCGTTAAAGCGGTAGCGCGCGCCGGAGCAGGAACAAACAACATCCCCGTTGCCGATTTAACATCACGCGGCATAGCCGTATTCAATACTCCCGGAGCAAATGCAAATGCGGTAAAAGAATTGGCAATCGCCGCACTGATTTTTTCCAGCCGTCCGATTATAGAGGCAACCCGCTGGGTACAAACGCTGCACGACAAAGGAAGTGACATTCCGGATTTGGCGGAAAAAGGAAAAGCGCAATTTATAGGACCAGAACTGAGAGGCAAACGGCTGGGGGTAATAGGCTTGGGCGCCGTAGGCGCGATGGTTGCAAATGCTGCAGTTGAAATGGGCATGCACGTTACCGGATACGACCCCTTTATTTCGGTCGATTCGGCATGGGTTTTGAACCGAGACGTAGAAAAAGCGGAAAATCTGGATACGCTGTTTGCAAAATCGGATTACATCAGTTTGCACTTGCCGCAAACAAGCGAAACAAAAGGACTTATCAATTCGGAGCGGTTAAAAAACGCAAAAAAAGGTTTGCGTATATTGAATTTTGCCCGCGGAGGTTTAGTGGTAAATGCCGACATGTGCGAAGCGGTAAAAGACGGCAGAGTAGCTTGCTTTGTCAGCGATTTTACCGATGAAGAGCTGCTGCATACCGACGGCATTATTTGTCTGCCGCATTTGGGAGCTTCCACTCCCGAAGCCGAAGAAAACTGCGCATGCATGGCGGTACGTCAATTGCGCAGTTTTTTGGAAAAAGGAACTGTTGAAAATTCCGTTAATTTTCCAAAATGCAAAATGGAAGGCGATGTTCCTTCCGGCGGTACCAGATTATGTATAGCAAATAAAAACGTACCGAACATGGTCGGTCAAATAACCACAATCCTTGCCGAAGCGCAGCAAAATATCTATGCTATGATAAACCGAAACCGTTTTGAACTTGCATACAATATTATCGACGTGGAAGGACTTGCTTCGGCGCAAACACTTGAGCGCATTGCTGCAATTGAAGGTATTATCGGCGTGCGCGCAATATCCGCAGCGGATAACAAAGAAAAAGAGAGCGCATCACCGGAAGATTAAATTAGGTTGCCAAAACTCCCATATTTGAGTATATTATACAGTGCTTCAAGACCCTAGGGTTTAACAAACCTATATTTTGGTGGGAGTTTTATATGCAGTCGATAACAAACGGCCGTTTTACCGCAGTGCGTCCTCTTATGGGACCGGCAGCACTCATCTTTGTGTTTTTTGCGGCAGCCGTGTGCGTAGGATTTTTTTTACCTCAAACCATACAAATCCGTACAATGGATAGTTCGTTGCGCACTCAAAAAACATGGCTGGCTCAAAACGGCGAAAATCACGGCACGGATGCACCCTTAACGGCAGGAAAACCGCTCGAATACGCAGTCAAACCGGTTAATATTCATTCTCAAATTACCGACAACGCAAACCGCAAAGATTCCGGTTTGGATATGTACCGTCAGCTTATTTCGCGCAGTGCGGTTATTTCGTTTTACGAAAAAGTTACCGGAAGCAGAGACGTAACGCTTGCCATCCTTGAATATGCGGATGTGTACAACATCCCGCTGTCTCTTGCTTTTTCGCTGGCGTTTACCGAAAGCCGCTACAAAATAAATGCGGTAAACGGCAACACAAACGCGTCCATAGACCGGGGTTTATTCCAGTTAAACAGCGAGTCTTTTCCCGGTTTTTCGGAAGACGATTTTTTTAATCCTTATGTCAGCGCAAAGCAAGGTTTGGCTTTTTTACGCTATTGTTTGGATACCGGCGGAAATGAAGTAGCGGCGCTTGCCATGTACAATGCGGGAACGCGGCGCGTGCGCAATAACGGCACGCCGCACATGACTTTAAACTATATTTCGAATATTATGACTTACCAACGCGGTTTGGAAAATATGTTCGATACTAAAGTTGCAGCAACTTTCCGCACGCGAGACAACAAAGCGCTCGCGCTTGCCGGAAGAACCGAATAAAACGCGAGTGTATTCAGGCTAAATCAAGGAAGCTGTCCAAAGCTTCAGTTTTTGGACAGCCGCCTCTATTTACTTATTAAATTCAAATTTAAATTCTTTAAGGATTGTCTTTTTTGAAATAGATTTTCCTTTATGAATTGTAATTTTGTCTTTTATAACGAATACCGTGTATTCTTCACCTGCGGCAAAATCGTAATCTATTTCCGCTCCCGTAAAGTCATACGAAATATGGCTAATCGTATATAACGTTTCCTGCCTCATTTCCGTATGACCCTTAAGTACAAACACGGTGTTTCCCGCCGGGATTTTAATAAGATTAATCCCCCACGGAGATATATTCCAATCTACAGGTTTGCCGTTATAAAATTCCGGTTGAACATAACTTGCCGCCCCTGCCCACCAAACGGTGGTCGTTTCGGATTCGGGCAGATTTTCATCCCAAATAACTTGTGTTGTTGTTGTCGCGCAGCTTAAAAAAGCAAAGCCCATTAAAACGGCACAACAAAGAACATACAGTTTTGTTTTTTTGTGTAAATGCATGGCTAATTCCTTTTCAGTATTTTATGATATTATATATTGTTTTGATAAAAGTTTATTTAAATCGGCGCACACGACGACACAACAGAGTTCTTAAATTAACTCCTCAGATACCATGCTGTAGAACCGCCATCGAAACGTATGCAAAGGCAACTCGTTTATTCGGTCAGAATTCTGATTACTTCCGCTTTATCGGTTGTTTTGAGTATTTCCTGCCGCTTATCCGCGCTTTTAAACAAAAGACTTACTTCAGCTAAAAACTGCAAGTGCGGTCCCGTTTTGTTTACGGGAGACAAAGTCATAATAAAAATCCGGCAGGGTTCCTGATCCAAAGAATCAAAATCGACGGGGTTATCGGAAATACCGATACAGGCAACCAAATCGCTTACCGTGTCGGTTTTTCCGTGCGGAATGGCAATGCCGTGTTTCATGCCGGTAGACATCTTTTTTTCGCGGTCAAGCACGCACTCACGGGCGGCATCTTTGTCCGTTACTTTTCCGGCTTTAACCAGAATTTCGAGCATTTCGTCGATAATTTCTTCTTTTGTCGTTCCCTTCAAATGAAGTTCAACGGTATCAGTGTTTAAAACGGTTCGTAAGTTCATACTCATATCTTACGGGTTGTTTGTGGAAAAGTCAAGAATAAAATTCACAGTTTTGACAAATTCTCAGCAAAATATGCTATACTGATTTTATGAACAGTTTTCAAAAATTCTGTGCGGATATTAAACGCATTGTCAAACATGAACGCTCGGACAACGGCGGCGTATATGACGGTATTCGAGCAAGCAAAAGCGCCGCCGAATACTTTATACAAAGCCAAAAAGGTTTAGGCGATTTGCCGCGCAGCATTGCCGACTATTGGTTTAACACGTATATCGCCGAAAGACAGGGCAGCGAACAACAACCGTCGGCACAAAATATCGAATGGCTTGCCGCCGCAGCCGAGCTTTTAAACGGAAATCTGGGTGCCCAAGATGAAGATTGCGATATTTTTTCGATGCGCGATTGGAAAGAACTTCGCACTTTGGTAGATTATGAAGCCGAAGATTTACCGATAAGCGTTCTTACTTATCTTATGTCCGTATTTACCGAACGCAAGGTTCTGTAATATGAACCAAACACAAAGCAAAAACGCCGGCACCGATACAGCAAACCGTACCGACAGCACTTGCAGTACCAGCGAAGCATACACATCCTGTGTGCTTTGCCCCAGACGCTGCGGCGTAAACAGAAATGCCGGAAAAACCGCTTTTTGCGGAGAAAGCGCGCAATTAAAAATCGCTTCGGCATGTTTACACTTCGGAGAAGAGCCGCCGGTAACCGGTAAAGGCGGTTCCGGAACCATTTTTGTAAGCGGCTGCAATTTAGGCTGCTTTTTTTGCCAAAACTACCAAATTTCCCGGCAGGGCATGGGAAAAACGGTCGACACCGAAGAATTTGTCCGTATGTGCCGTGTTTTGGAACAAGCGGGAGCCGAAAACATCAATATTGTTACAGGAAGCCATGCCGTTCCGGCGCTTGCAAAAGGCATTATGCAAGCAAAAAAAGAGGGATTGGATATTCCCGTTTGCTGGAATTCGTCCGCATACGAAAGCGTCAGCACAGTTGATATGCTTGCAGGAGCGGCAGATATTTGGCTTCCCGATTTAAAAACGGCGCAATCCGCATTAAGCCAAGCTTTGTTCGGCATACGCGATTACGGAAAAACGGCAAAAGCGGCTATAAAGCGGATGATTGAACTTTCCCCCTTGCGTTTTACTCAATTTTCCGACAAAAGCGAAAAAATAGTTTCCGGTGTTATTGTACGCCACTTGGTTTTACCCGGCTGTATGGATAATACAATCGCCGTGTTGGATTGGCTTAAAGAAAATGCAGACGGAAAAGCGTGTATTTCGCTGATGAGCCAATATACGCCCATACGGAGTCAAAAACCGGCAGGTGTTTTTCCCGACCGTTTTATCAACGAAGAAGAATTTTTGCATATAAAAGAACTTATAGACGAATATGAATTCGAATATCTTTTTTACCAAGAACTTGAACCGGACGATTCGTGGCTTCCCGATTTCAACCGTTTTCAGCCTTTTTCAAACGCTTTGGCAAAACCCTTATGGCATTGGAAAAGCGGATTTACAAATGAACCGTTATAGCATACAATAAATACAGTGCAGGGAGGCTTTGCAATAATGGAATTTCCCGTTTCAAAAACCGCACGCGATGTGTATGCTTTTACGCTTCCCTTGCATAATCACGAAAAATCAACCGGCGAGCGCATGCACACCGTCCGCTTGCTTGTGCAAAAAATACACGAAGCCGCCAAGCCCCGCAAGGACGCCATACGGAACAACACGGTTCCCGAACGAAGCTTTCAAGAAAAGCACCTAACGGCAAACATAAGCGCAGCCGGATTAAATGCGCTGGTATTGATACATTACGCTCAACACGCGGTATGCCGGTCTTTCGCCGCACAAAAAAACCCGCAAGTATTCAGCCAAGCGCTGCAGTATATTAAAAAGCGGTTAGGACAAAAAACCGCAGCCGATATTTTTGCGCGCTTTAATGCAGACTTTCCGGATGCCGAGAATTATCAAAAAAATGCTCAGACGCATAACGGTGGCGATGCTTACACGGTGGAAAAAATCCTTTTATTGCATAAAATATGCGAAAACCCCGCTTGCAAACCTTTTTTTGTTTTGTTTGACGGGGAAAAAGCCGTACACAGCGTATATTATACAAAACTAAAACCCGTTTTTGCCGATTTTTTTAAAACCCAGCCCCGTTTTGAACCTTTTTCAAACGATTTACTTACCATGCTGGACGAACCGTTTTATGCAAGCCCCCACAGTTTAAAAGGACAGTTGGAATACATAAAACAACACTGGAAAGCTATACTCGGCGAACAGCTTACACTGATACTTTCAGCTCTCGACACCATAGCCGAAGAAAAAAAACCTGCATGGGCCGCTCCCCTAAACGGCGCGCCGCCGATGAGCGCGTATACGTACGATTCTTTACAGTGCGAATACGAGCGCTTTAGCCCCGATTGCGAATGGATGCCCCGCGTCGTCCTTTTGGCAAAAACCGTTTTAGTATGGCTGGATCAGCTAAGCAAAAAATACGGGCGAACAATCACTCATTTGGACCACATTCCCGATGAAGAATTGGATACGCTTGAGCGGCGGGGCTTTACCGGGTTATGGCTTATAGGTTTATGGGAGCGCTCGCAAGCCAGCAAGCGCATAAAACAAATAAACGGCAATGCCGAAGCGGCAGCAAGTGCGTACAGTTTATATGATTACGATATAGCACACAGTTTAGGCGGATGGGAAGCGCTAAACAATTTACGCGAGCGTTTACGGCGGCGCGGCATACGGCTTGCAGCCGATATGATACCCAATCATACCGGCATGGATTCAAAATGGATGAGCGAAAAGCCAGATTTGTTTATGCAAAGTTCATACTGCCCTTTTCCCTCGTACAGTTTTACCGGAGAAAATCTTTCTTCCGACCCCAACCTCGAAATTGTGTTGGAAGACCATTATTATTCCAAAACCGATTGCGCCGTTGTGTTTAAGCGTACCGACAAATACAACGGAAACGTGCGTTATATTTACCATGGAAACGACGGCACCGGTATGCCGTGGAACGATACTGCGCAAATCGATTTTCTTAAACCGCAAGCGCGCGAAGAAGTTATTCAAAAAATACTGCACGTTGCACGAAACTTTTCCATTATACGGCTCGACGCGGCAATGGTATTGGCTAAAAAACACATACGGCGGTTGTGGTACCCCGAACCGGGAAAGGGCGGTGATATTGCAGGACGCGCCGAACATTCGCTCAATAACGAAGCGTTTGAAAAAGCTCTCCCGAACGAATTTTGGCGCGAAGTGGTAGACCGCGTTGCAGCGGAAGTTCCCGATACGCTGCTTTTAGCCGAAGCGTTTTGGATGATGGAAGGCTATTTTGTGCGCACGCTGGGAATGCACCGTGTATACAACAGCGCATTCATGAATATGCTTAAAAAAGAAGAAAATTTTAAATACCGGTCAACCATAAAAAACACGCTTGAATTTGATCCCGAAGTGCTTAAACGTTTTGTCAATTTTATGAATAACCCCGACGAAGATACGGCGTGCGCACAATTCGGCAAAGGGGACAAATACTTCGGTGTATGTACGATGATGGTTACAATGCCCGGCTTACCTCTTTTCGGTCACGGACAAATCGAAGGTTTTAGTGAAAAATACGGCATGGAATTTACCAAAGCGTACCGAAACGAAAGAGACGACACGGAATTGATTGAACGGCACAATAAAGAAATATTTCCTTTAATTAAAAAACGGTATTTGTTTGCCGGCATAAAGCACTTCCGCTTTTATGATGTATGGGAAAACGGTACAGTAAACGAAAACGTCTTTGCATACACAAACTGTTTTGAAAACGAAAAAACCGCCGTATTTTACAACAACTCATTCCAACAAACCGCAGGCAGCGTACACCGTTCGTGCCGTTATGCGGCGCAGCAAAGCGAAGATCCGGTACAGCGCGAATTAAAAAACCAATGCTTTGCTGAAGCGCTCGGTTTAACAAACGACAAAAACGCGTATTGTATTTTTCAAGAACAAAAAACGGGATTGTGGTTTATCCGTTCAAACGCGCAGCTTTTTAAAGAAGGTTTATTTATAAAACTAAACGGTTTTGAATGCCAAGTATTGCTTAACATATACGAAGTGTTTGACACTGACGGCACATACGCGAGTTTGAACGGCTTTTTAAACGGAACAGGCTGCGAAGATATACAAAAAACCTTGCGCGAATTTGTTTTAAAAGATTTATACCGTGCGCTAAATAATTTTGCGTCAAAAGAATTTTTTGAGAGCATTTCATCTTTATGTACTCCGTATTTAAAGACAGTAAAAAATCCGCAAACCCAGCTTACAAAGCTTTTTGAAACTATAAAAAAAGAAGCTTACGCGTATTTCCTTACTTTACATACATTTATTGAAGGTGATTACGGTGCGCAAACGGTGCTTGGCGAACTTGACGGCAGTGCGCTTTCAAAAACCTCAAAGCAAAAAATGGATCTTGCATGGAAAAACTTTAGGCTGCGCATTAAAGCGCTGGTCGGCTTTTGCACGTACGCATCTTCCATTTTGACAAAAAACGGCAGTATCGACCGCGGCTCTTTTTACAGCACTGCCGGCGGCGGTTTTCAGCACTCTGCCGGCAAAAACGCCGCACACGGCAACGATCTTTTTGCTGCACATTTATACCGCAGCATAACCGAGCGCCCCTTTATTCCGCACATTATAAGCGCCTATTGCATATTGCACTCAATTACTGATATAGCAGAACGCCACACATCCGGCGCGCAAACAAATAAATTGATCCGCATGTGGAACCTTGAGCGTAAAATGAGCGATATTTTAGCCGTGTACGGCTGCCCGATTCAAGATACGCTTATCCGCTTTGAACAATTTATGGAAGCCGCCCTTTTAGCCGAGATGACGCTCAATGCGCGTACGATAGACAGCGCCGTATACGGTTTTGTGTGTAATCTTATACAAAGCCCCGCATCCGCAGTGGTGTTGGGCGTCAATACATTCGGCGGAGTTGAATGGTTTAACCGCGAAAAAGCACTTGAAATGACGTGGGCATCATGCGTACTGTATACGCTGTTTTACGCCCGCCCCTCTTCGTTTGTGCGCATACACCGTGTATGGAATACGGTAGAAAAAATCATCGAACAATCCGGTTATAAAACCGAAAAGCTGACGGAATTGTTAAAAATCGCACACAAAGTGCTTTCACACGATTTGCGCTAAATGGTTTTTCAGCTCGGTTAATGAAGTGCCGATTTTTTTTGCCGGCGCAACCGGTTCGTACACCGCTTGCAGTCTTTCGTTTTTCGGTGGGGTTTCGCCGCACCACAGCTTAATCGTTTGAGCATGCAGCGACGGGTCGCTGGGCGCCATCAAAACAACGGTTCCGTCATCGGCATTTGTTACATCCGTTCTTTTGCATGATGCCGCATACGCACATGCGGTATCGGGGTCGGCAAAGTATCCGTAGCGGCTGAACAAATCGCGAAATGCCGCCGCTTTTTCTTCTTCGCTCACTTGAGCGGTGTATACTAAACCTTTCATTACCGCAGGACTTGTGGCAAAAAGCTGTTCCAAACGTTCAATATTGGACGGAAGCGCAGGGTCGGCCGCCCCCCGTTTTTCCAAAGGTACAATGGAATCGGGCATACAGCATTTTCCCTGCACATCGTAAGATAAAGCTGCGGTACAGTTGGTAATAAAACCGTGTACCGGTAAAGAAAATTTCCATCCGTATAAACCGGCGGCTAAATTACCGTAATTGCTTGCGCTCATCGTATAAAAGATATCTCCGTACACTTGCTTTCGCAAACGGGAAAATGCATACATGTATAAAAACGTATGGGGCAGGAGTCTGCCGATGTTTATCGTATTTGCAAGAGTTAAATTATATGTGTTTACCGCATCAACATCGGCATACAAACGTCTTTCCAGATTTATACAATCATCAATACCGCCGTCCACTTCAATCGGATACACATTTCCGCCGTTCCACACGCAATCGTCTTCGTTAAACCCGCGCATAGTGCCTTTGGCATACAGCAGTACGGCTTTTATATGTTTTTTATTCTTTAATGCATGAACGATTGATGCTCCCGTTTCGCCGCTGGTCGGTGCTACAATTAACGCATTTTTTTCCTGCATAAGCAAAATATGCTCAAGACAAGCGGCTAAATACGAAATACCGAAATCTTTGTGAATACCCGTCGGTCCGTGAAACAATTCCAAAACATACAGGTTATTATCCAGTTTTTTTAATTCCGGGCTGAACGGAAACGCACGCGATGCTATTGCTTCGCTTATAATCGGACTGAATTCTTCTTTTATAAGTGCCGAAGTTAAAGTACCGGAAACGGATTGAAAAGACGTTTTTTCGTCCATGTACATAATCCACAAATGTAAATCTTCCGCATAAGCCGGCACATATAAACCGCCGTCATCGGCAAGACAGTGCAGTATTGCTTGCGAAAAACTTACTTGTTTTTTGCCGCTCCGGGTACTGACAAACTTCATGGCATCCTCTTTTTTTTAAACTTTTTTTATCCAGTATTTTTTTACCAAGCTTTCCGGGCGGTAAGTCATCTTTGCTTGACGCAAGCCTTCATCGCCCAAATCTTGTTCGCGGTTTATAAAACGCACTGTTTCCGGCAATGCGCGCGCAGTTGCTCTGTTTACAAACTGATACACGCCTCGGTAAGAATCCACACCTTTTTCAAAGTGCACTAAAAACACGCTGCCGCTTGCCAAATATTCGCCCAAAGCCCAAGCAACGGGCTTTCCTTCCACGTACACCATCCAGCCTTTAAAGTTGGTTACTGTAAGCATTTCCAACGCTTGCACACACTGCTCATAGTCTCCAGCAGTACCGTCGGCTCTGGCGGCAAGCCACTGTTCCAGTACGTCTGCAGCGTCTGCCGCATTTGTTTCATCTAAAGGCTTTACTTCCCACGTATATGCGTTTTCAAACCCGTTTGCCAAATTACGTTTTTTGTGCAGCGCTTTACCTGCAAGCGTTGCAAGCGCTTCGCGCGTATACAAATAATCTTCGTTATCTCTGTCTTCTTGCGGGGTATAGCCCATGCCGTTCAACAACTCGGAGTAGGCGTCAAAATGAGTTTGACTCATATTTTTCCACCGCCCGTAAGTATCCAGCAAAAACAAAATATGTTCTTTATCCGGTTTTCCGCCCATTAAAAAAAAGAAAGTACCTTTGGCGTCTTTACCGCTTACAGCAAAACCGTCTTGTGCAAAACGGCAAATACGGTAATCGTATTTTGCGCGGTATAAATACAAATTTAAAAACGTAAATTCGGAAATCCCGTCTGGTAAATCATTTAAAAACGGATACAATTCTCCGTACATAGAAGCTGTTATCGGAACAAACGAAGGAAAATCAGGTATTACATTCATACTTTATATATAGTACTTCATTTTCGGCAAAAAGTCAAAAAGGATTTTAAAGCGCCTCTGTACATTCGGCTGTACAGCCGTTACAATGCACCTATGAAGTATTTTCTTTCTTATTTTAAGCCCCACTGGAAACTTTTTGCCGCCGATTTATTGTGCGCAGCTTTTATTGCAGCGGTCGATTTGTTTTTCCCCATGCTCACACGCTACAGTATAAATACGTTTTTAGCACAAGCGGCATACCGTTCTTTTTTTCTTGTTATCGCATGTATGATAGGTATGTACCTTGTACGCACCGCAGCCCAATACTTTGTAACTTATTTCGGTCACATGTTCGGTGCACGAGTTGAAACCGATATGCGAGCCGACATTTTTGCCCACATAGAAAAACAATCGTTCCGTTTTTTCGACAACCACCGCACAGGGCAGCTTATGTCGCGCATAACAAACGATTTGTTTGAAGTAACCGAACTTGCCCACCACGGACCGGAAGACGTGTTTATATCGGTGCTGACAATTACCGGATCTTTTATTCTTATGCTTTCAATCCGCTGGGAGCTTACCGTAGTAATGGCATGCGTTATTCCTTTTATCGTTATACACATAGCGCTCACGCGGCGGCGTTTAATGAACGCGTCCAAACAAGTAAAAGAAAAAACAGCCGCTATAAACACTGCCATAGAATCGAGCATTTCCGGCGTGCGGGTTACCAAAACCTTTACCAACGAAGCATACGAAAACATCCGCTTCGGCGAATACAACCGCGAATACTACGGCGCAAAAAAAAGCTTTTACCGCGTTATGGCGTTTTTTTCCTGCCACTTGGATTTTTTTACCGCAATATTGAATGTTATACTTATTGCATGCGGGGGCATTCTTATTATGCAAAACAAAATGAACCTTGCAGACCTTATTGCAGCAACTTTGTTTACCGCATCTTTTTTACAGCCCATCCGCCGTTTAACCAATTTTGTTGAACAATACACAACCGGCATGGCAGGTTTTAAACGCTTTACCGAAATAATGAGCACAACCGACGAAACAAAGGCAAACGAGGGTGCTGTCGCCATAGAATCGGCAAAGGGAGATATCGTATATAAAAATGTTAAATTCGCTTACAATAACGATATTACCGTTTTGGATAATGTAAACCTTTCAATACGCGCAGGTCAAACGATTGCTTTTGTAGGACCATCGGGAAGCGGAAAAACCACTTTGTGCAGTTTACTCGCCCGTTTTTACGAACTCAAAGGCGGCAGTATAACGCTCGACGGGCGCGATATAAAGGACATAAGCGTAGACAGTTTGCGCAAACAAATCGGTTTTGTACAGCAAGACGTTTTTTTATTTGCAGGAACAATAAAGGACAATATCGCTTACGGCAAAATAGGCGCTTCGGATAAAGAAATTGAAGAGGCCGCCCGGCGAGCTGAAATTCACGACGACATTATAAAAATGAGCGACGGCTATAACACAATTGTAGGCGAGCGCGGCATACGGCTTTCCGGCGGTCAAAAGCAGCGGGTATCTATTGCGCGTACCTTTCTTAAAAACCCGCCCATACTTATTTTGGATGAAGCCACATCGGCTTTGGACACGGCAACGGAAATTAAAATTCAGCAGTCGTTTGAAAAACTTGCACAAGGGCGCACTACTTTGGTTATTGCGCACCGTTTGTCTACCGTGCGCAATGCAAACCTTATCGTTGTAGTAAACGATGAAGGTATTTTTGAACAGGGTACGCACGAACAGCTTTTGGCGGCAAACGGTTTATACACAGCGCTGTATCAAGCGCAAATGCAAAACGGGTTTTAAGTATTACGCGGACGAGCGAACCGTGGATAGACGGACGATAAAATATGATAAAATGCTTGACATTATTTTTAAAGTTAGTTATAATTAACACATAAGGTTAGCTTAACCTTACAAGGAGCGAATATGAAAGTTGCAGTAATTTACGCAAGTACAACCGGAAACACCGAAGCGATGGCAAAAGCCATTCAAGACGGACTTACCTCCGGCGGAGCGCAAGTTTCGCTTTTAAAAGCCGGATCGGTTTCAGCTTCAGATGCTGCCGGATACGATATGCTCATTTTGGGAAGCCCGGCAATGGGTGCGGAAGTTTTGGAAGAAGAAGAAATGGAACCGTTTTTTTCTTCTATAGAATCGTCGCTCAGCGGTAAAAAAGTTGCTTTGTTCGGTTCTTACGATTGGGGCGACGGAGAATGGATGCGTACATGGGAAGACCGCGTGCGCAGTGCCGGTGCAAAATTATTTAAAGATGCCGGTTTAATCGTTCACCTTACTCCGGAAGCCGAAGATATTGAAAAATGCACGGCGTTCGGAAAAGAAGCTGCCGCGTTTTAATTTTTGGCCATAATTTTCCTCTGTATCGTTGATACGAGGGTGTGTGTTTTCTATTATGTAAAAATATTGAGTCTCCATGCAGAGCTGCTCTCGTCCGGCAGCTCTGCCTCTTTTAAATACCCATTGCCGTTTATAGATAAAAATAAAAAAAGCAGTAGCCAATCGGTAAAAATCGCAGTATCTTTATAGCGTATAAAGGGCAAAATCATGCTTAAGCTTGTAGACATATGTTTTAACCGCAACGGTAAAGACATATTAAAAAATATAAACTTACATCTAAAAGCCGATACTTTTACAGTTCTTACCGGTCCCAACGGTTCGGGAAAATCCACTTTGGCAAAAATAATTGCGGGTTTGGAAAACTGTGACAGCGGCAGCGTTATATTTAACGGAGAAAATATCGGTATACTCAAAACGGATGAACGCGCACGGCGCGGTATATCGTTTGCATTTCAGCGCCCGGTAACCTTTAAAGGAATTACAGTACAAGACCTTTTGGATTTGGCAGCAGGCTTTGCGCTAAGCAAAAACGCGTGTACCGAAATTTTGGCGACGGTCGGCTTGGACGAAAAAGAATACTTACACAGAGAAATAAACAATTCGCTTTCCGGCGGAGAATTAAAGCGCATTGAAATCGCTTCGGTTTTAGCGCGCAAATCGAAACTGACGATTTTTGACGAACCGGAAGCCGGTATAGATTTATGGAGTTTCGGCAATTTAATTTCGGTATTCAATACTATGCGCAAAAACAAAGAAGGCAGCATTTTGGTAATTTCACATCAAGAAAGAATTTTAAATATTGCCGAAGAGATTTTGCTTTTGGACAACGGCGTTATTACGAGTGTTCAAGACAAAAAAGTCTTTGTGGAAAGCTTGTACAAAGAAGGAAAAAATGGAAACGACAGTCATTAAACTTTTAGAAAAAATAACGGGCAAGCTGAAAAAAACGAATACCGATACGCCGTTTAAAGGTGCTTACAATATACGAAAAGACGGTAAAAGCATAGGACGCAGCAGTTCGGCAAATATCATTATACAAAGCAAAAAAGACAAAGACGGTTTGGATATTTATATTAAAGAAAACACCAAAGGAGAATCTGTTCACATTCCCGTTCTATTAATGCAAGGCGGCTATACGGAAACCGTGTATAATGATTTTTACATCGGCAAAAACGCACAAGTCGATATTATTGCAGGCTGCGGAATTCATAATTGCGCATGCACCGAAACAAGCCACGACGGCATTCACCGGTTTTTTGTTGAAGAGGGCGCGAAAGTTACCTACACGGAAAAACATTACGGAGAAGGGGAGGGAAGCGGCAAACGCATTATGAACCCGATAACCGAAGTTGAACTGAAAAAAAACGCTTCGTTAACGATGAACTCCGTTCAAATAAAAGGCGTGGATTCCACGTACCGCATTACCAGAGGCAGCCTCGACGAAAACAGCACCTTTACGGTATCCGAAAAAATTATGACGGCAGGAGAGCAAACCGCACAAACGGAATTCGAAGTTAATTTGAACGGAAAAGACGCCAGCACCCACCTTACTTCACGTTCCATAGCTTCGGGAAATTCCGAACAAAAATTCATATCGCGTATAAACGGAAACACAAAGTGCTATGCACACGTAGAGTGCGACGCCATTATAATGGACGATGCAAAAGTTGCAGCAGTCCCTGCCATTTCTGCAAACGATACGGAAGCAAACCTTATACACGAAGCCGCCATCGGCAAAATCGCAGGCGAACAGCTGATGAAATTGATGACGTTGGGGTTAACCGAAAAAGAAGCGGAAACCGCCATAATCGACGGTTTCCTTAAATAAGCTTTATTTACTTTTTTTACCGAAAGCTGCCATTCCCATGTAGCGGGCAGCGCTTCCCAAATTTTCTTCAATGCGAATAAGCTGGTTGTATTTGGCAACACGCTCGCTGCGGTTCGGCGCCCCGGTTTTAATTTGACCGGCGTTTAATGCAACCGCCAAATCAGCGATAGTCGTATCTTCGGTTTCGCCCGAGCGGTGCGACACAACGGCGGTAAAGCCTGCTTTGTGAGCCATTTTTATAGCTTCAAGCGTTTCGCTTATCGTACCGATTTGGTTCAGTTTAATAAGAATGGAATTGGCACAGTCAAGCTTAATACCTTTTGCAAGGCGCTCGGTATTGGTAACGAATAAATCATCTCCTACAAGCTGAATTTTATCGCCCAATTCTTTGCGCAAAAGAGCCCAGCCTTCCCAGTCTTCTTCATCCAAACCGTCTTCGATAGAGCAAATGGGGTATTTTTCAACCAAGTCTTTCCAGTGTTTTACCAATTGCGCCGAAGTGAATTTTTTGCCGCTTTTGGGCATTTTATATTCACCGACTTTAGAACCTTTCCATTCGCTGGAAGCGGGGTCCATCGCCAATACAAAATCTTTACCGGGTTTGTAACCGGCTTTTTTTACCGCTTCCAAAATAAGCTCAATTGCTTCGGCATCGCTTGCAACGTTGGGAGCAAAGCCGCCTTCATCGCCTACCGAAGTTGCCAAACCTTTCGATTTTAAGATGGCTGCCAATGCATGGAACACTTCCGTACACCAACGAAGACCGTCCGTAAAGGTTTTTGCACCGACCGGCATAATCATAAATTCTTGAGAATCGACGGTATTTGCCGCATGAGCGCCGCCGTTCAAAATATTCATCATAGGTACAGGCAGCACATTGGCGTTTGAACCGCCTAAAAATTTATACAGCGGAATTTCCAAAAATTCGGCTCCCGCACGGGCGGCTGCAATAGACACAGCTAAAATCGCATTGGCGCCGAATTTGGATTTGTCTTTTGTTCCGTCGGCTTCAAGCATAAGCCTGTCGACTTCATAAGTGTCGAGCGCATCTGCTCCGATAAGCGCTTCGTTTATCGGACCGTTGATATTGGCAACCGCTTTTGAAACACCCTTTCCGCCGAAGCGTTTTTTATCGCCGTCACGTAACTCAAGCGCTTCATAGGTTCCCGTAGAAGCTCCGGAAGGAGCCGCTCCGCGTCCGACAGTACCGTCAGCCAACATAACTTCGGCTTCTACGGTGGGGTTTCCGCGGGAATCGATAATTTCCCTGCCCGTTACGGAAATAATTTCCGCATAGTTCATAATTCTACCTCCATAAAATATAGCACAAGCACTTGCGCATAAAGCGCGGTGTGCTTCAGTATCCGTTATTGTGCGTCCGCTTTTTGTTTAACCTGTATGCCGCTCACTTTAAACCCGCGTTCAGCAACCGCTTCTTTAAGCGTTTTTGAAAAAACGCTTTCGCTTAACTTTACTGCGGCGCAATTATTTTTTAAATCAACTTCGGCATGGACTCCGTTAAGGGCATTAAGCGCTTGCATTACCGAAGCGCTGCATTTCTCGCAATGCATACCCGTTATATGCAGAGTAAGAACGGAGCCGGCAGGATAGGTATCGGGAGCGGAGTTTTGTCTTTTTACCCATATAATAATCAAGGCAGCGGCAATGAGCACAAAAACTATAAAAATAAGCGCACTTACCATAACAAACCTCCCGACTATTCAGTTTATTTGAGTATATATTTATTTACAAATAAGAGCAATGGGTGCTTGTTATGAAATTTTTGAAGAATCGATTTTTAAAACATGTCCCGGGCCGGCATCAAAAACAACGGTAAAATTTCCTTTCGGGCGTTTAAACGTAAATTCGCTGTTTTTATCGAACTTACCCTTTATTAAAACGGTACCGCTTTTATCTATAACGCGTACATCCACACCCGCAGCAGAAGACCCGTCCGAAAAACCGCCTTCGCAAGTAACGGTTCCGTCTCCGTTATCGTAGCAAAAACATAAAGGAGTGTGCGCAAATAAAAATACGCTCGACAACACGAGCGCACACACGAGTGTTATACTTATTTTTTTCATGTTTCTTTCCTTTCAGTTTAAACGGGCTGCGTTGATATCCCAAAAACCGAATTTTCCGGATATCCCCGAAAACCCGTTTAAACCGTTATTGTTAAACCGTTACGTTTTTTAGTTTATCATATCTTTTAAAACTTTGCGGCAGGTTTTTTCTACACGTAAAGCGATATCCGCATCCGACGTATCGGAGGGAATACACGTGGGAACACCTTTAATATTTTTTACCGCATCCGCATCGGCTCCGTACCACAAATGAAAATGCTTCGGTGTGCCGTGAACCCCCGTGCATACAAAACACGCAAAGCGATCGGCAGCTTTTGTATCCGTTGCGCTAAAAGCGGTTAAGCTTTCTTTACCGGCAAGCGCACCGTCTCTGCGGTAAGCCATTTGCCGTACTTTTTTACCGTCTTTGTACACAATCATTTCATTTTTGCCGTCTGCACTGATAAATTCAAGTTCGGTAAAATCATCGGTTGTACCGTATGCGCCTTTCATTACGGCAATAATGTCGTCTTTGGTAAAATCACCGCCTTTGGGGTTTTTACCGGCAAATTCGGCAATTAATTTTTTGTATACGTTTTGAACCGCTTCGCTTGTATTTTCGTAAATAAGGGATGTGTTAATCCATTTTCCCGTATACTTTTCAAAAGGAGAAACGGGAAGCATGCCGGCAAAGGAAGGTATGGACTTAGCAAATTCTTCCGTTAATGTTTCATCGGTCATATCGGCAGCAACATACGTAGGCCACCACAACGAATCGGCGTTTACCAACGCTTCTATGCTGTTTGCCCCGAAACGTCCGTGCCAGTGATTTAAACCGCCTTCGCCGTGTTGGTGCGGAGATGTTGCAATAAAATACTGGGCTTTGGACAAACCGCGCACCGGTTTTACAGCTTTATAGGTTTCCCAAAAATAACCGTCATACCCTGCCATAGGAACTTTTCCTTCGTATTTATATTCGCAGGAAATTTCTTTTTCAGTTCCGTCGCTTTCCATGACGGTAAATTTAACGGTGTTGGAACCGTTAAATTTGATTTTTGAAAACGGTGTTGTATACATAGCCGCAGCTGCAGCTTTAAAGCCGTCTACAGTGTAGTTGTTCATCGATTTTGCGGCTTGATCATACGCATCTTTTAATTTTGAAGCTTGAGATACCGCATCAAAAGAACGCCATTCACCTTTCCACGGCGCAAGAGAGCCTTCGCTCATCATATCCATAGAGCGATTGCTTGCACAACCTATCAATGCGCCGAAAATTACCAGCGCGGCAATGCATACTGATATGCATTTTATGTTTTGTTTAGTCATTTTTACCTCCAAATTTTTGCAAAACAGACTAACAAATTTATTTTTTATCGCATGCGCAGTTTTTGCAGCAGCCGCAGCAGCCACCGTCGGTACCGTCGAGCAGTGTTCCGTTTTTGACAGTGTATTTATGCGTACCGCAGCTGCATGCGGAGCCTTTTCCCGAAAAAACACGGTAAAAATGCCGTATTAAAAAGAAAACGGCACCGGCAAATATACAGCCTGCAATAATAAATTCTTTCATATACCGTTATTCCGCAGGAAAGGCTTCAATCCACAAAACGGCATCCTGCGACAATTCTTTACCGCCAAATTCCAACTCTCCTGCGGCACCGAGCGCTGCAAAGCCCCAATAACCGGCATGGGTGGGAACAAATGAAAAGTTTCCGTTTTCATCGGCTAAAATAACCGCAGCGCCCCGTTCGGTTTTCGGCTTTCCGGCAAGTTTATTTGCATTCATGTCCAGATCGTAATTGACAAATTCAATTTCGATTTCTGCATTGGCAACGGGTTTGCCTTTGGCATCCACAACCGTTCCTCTAAACACACCGCCGACCCATACATCGTAGGGTTTTACCAAAGGAAGAATTTCCGGATAGCCTTCGGCAACACGGTTTTTCCAATCGGTAGAAAGATCGCCTTTATTGATCATTACTTTTGTAATTTGCTGAATGTAAACATCTTCCGATGCTTCGTAGTACGGATGAGGAACTGCAACAAGCACCCAGTCTCCGCCGCCGCGGAAAGAACTGTCTTTGTCCAGCACAAAATCGTATCCTTTGCCGGAATTTTCGTTTGTACTGAATGTAATTTCTTTTAAAGACGAAAGAGCGTCGATCGTTTTTCCCTTGTGTGTAATAAAGAGATTTTTCATCCCTTTAATTTCGCCTTTTTCGTTTTTTCCGATATCCATCGTATGACCGGATTCAAAAGGATGAGTAAACACCAATTTAAAAGGAACATCCTTTACATCATCGGCGATAATCGACGTAGGCGTATACACCATTTGAAAATGCGCAAAAACCAAACTTCCCGCAAGCAAAATCGCTGCAGCTGATATAATTTTCTTTATCATACTATAACCTCCAAATTTTAGACTGTTTTTTTCTTCTTTTTAAGTACTATGGGAACCGATATAAGCAAAACGATGAGCACAATTACGCCTACAAGGACGGGCAACGACAGCGCACCTTTTTTCATACCCATTGTATCGGATGCGGAAGCGCTCATATTCATATTCAAACCGGAAGCTTCAAACCACAAAACGGCATCCTGCGACAATTCTTTGCCGCCGAATTCCAACTCTCCTCCGGCGCCGAGTGCTGCAAAGCCCCAATAACCGGCACGGTTCGGAATAAATTCAAACACACCTTGTTTATCGGCAAGAATAATTCCGGCTCCGCTTTTTTTAAGAACGGGTTTACCGGTAAATTTATTTTCTTTCATATCGATGTCGTAATTGATATATTCGAATTCTATTTCGGCATTGGCAACGGGTTTGCCTTTGGCGTTTACGACAATACCTCTAAACACGCCGCCCGTCCACACATCGTAGGGTTTTACCAAAGGAAGAATTTCCGGATAGCCTTCGGCAACGCGGTTTTTCCAATCTGTGGACAGTTCCCCTTTGTTTATCATTACTTTTGTAATTTGTTGAATGTAAATATCTTCCGATGCTTCGTAGTACGGTTCGGGTACGGCAACAAACACCCAGTCTCCGCCGCCTTTTAAACCTTGCTCTTTACCGAATGTAAATTCAAAACCTTGTCCCGAATTTTCAAGCGATGTAAACGTAATTCCTTTTAAAACTCCGGTTAAATCGCTTTTTGCACCTTTGTGAACAACAAAGAATTCTTTCATTCCTTTTATTGTACCGCTTTCGTCTTTGCCGATATCCATCGTAAGACCGGCTTCAAAAGGGTGGGTAAAAACCAGTTTAAAATCAACTGCTGCCGTATTTTCCGGAATAACCGATTCCGGCGTATAAATCATTTGAAAATGAGCAAATACGGAAGCTGCCGAAAACAACAACAAAAGGATAAATATCCTTTTTATACTTTGCATGTATTACCTCCTGCAAAAAATACTTTAATCCGTGTCATCTGCGCTTGCGCAGTACAAATAATAACAACACGGTGTTTATACAACTCATAATCATCGCGATGAGCGAAACATAAGACACTCCGGCGTTCGGCATAACGGAAGCCGTATCGGCAGGTGTCCAATCTACAGCTGCGGCGGAAGAGGGCGCAGCGGAGTTTGTTCCTTTGCCGGACGAAACGGCAGCGGAACCGGAAGAATCAGTTTCAGCAGCATCGTTTTTAGCCGCTTTATCGGCTTTTGCCGCACCAAAACCGCCGGGAGGGGGAGGTCCGTCTTTTACAACAATATGACCGGGTCCCGCATCGAATGTAACGGTATACGGAACACTTGGAATGTCCAAGTTGGTTTCCCCGATATCGGGAAATACGCCGTCGTATAATTTTTCACCGGTAGCAGCGTCTTTTAAGTACAGTTTTACACCGCCTGCACTTGCGCCGTTGGAAAAACCGCCCTGCACAAAAATCGTTCCGTCTCCGTTATCTTCAACGGTAAGAAGCGGCGTATGCGCATACAGCACAACCGCTGAAGCAAAAACACACAGCACTGCCACACAAACTTTTCTTTTTAATCCATTCATATACATTTCCCATTCTCCTATTAAAAGCCCAATAATCTGCCGATCTGAAATACCAGCGTCGCAAGAATTCCTCCGAGCGCTACCGGATATAAAACGCTAAACGCCATCCACAGCCAGCTTTGCGTTTCTGTTTTTATAGCCATCATTGTTGCAATACATGGCGGAAACAGCGAAATCAAAAGCATAATAACCAAACCGTCCAAAGCCGTCATTCCCGTTTCATTGTTTTTAATACGCGCTTCCAACTCTTTACCGTCGTTCCCGCCGGCTTCCACACTGTAAATAGTTCCCAAAGTGGAAACCAAGGCTTCTTTTGCCGCAAATGCGCCTAAAACTGCAATGTTGATTTTCCAATCGAAGCCGGCAAACCGGCTGACCGGTTCGAGCGCTTTACCCAAAAAGCCCAAAGCCGAATGTTCCAGCGTTTCTTTATGCACCGCACGGCCGATTGTTTTGATATCGGCAAAAAGACTGCGCATTTCTTTGTTTGCTTTTTTTGCATCTTCATCGATTACGCTGTCGCCTTTAAAAGTTAGAGTTCCGGTGCGCACAATGGCAAAAAAGTACGGATTTGCTTTCATCCATTTGCCGTAAAACGCTTGTTTGACTTCCTGCTTGCGATCCTCACTTGCAGCAAGTGCATATTCGGCTTCAAAAGCCGCTTTTTCCGCCGTATAAGAAGCATAATAGGATTTAAACAGCGGCATATTTTGTCCAAGCGTTATTTTTCCTTTCATCAGGATTTTGGCAAATTCGGGATTTTCCAAAAAAAAGCGTGCATTGATTTTTTCGGCACCTTCGTCTTTGCCAAACCAGTTTAAACTGTTGGCAAGGCTGTACTTTTCTTCAAACTGCATGTACTGCACCAGGTGTTTATCCGTTCCTACATAGCGGGCATAGGGATTGTTCAGCGTTTTTTTAAACCGTTCTATTCTTTCATCTTTTTGCGCATTAAATTCGGCTTTTTTTTGTTTGTTAAGCGAAGGGAAAGAAACTCCCACCCAAATAACAACCGAAACGGCAACAACCGTAGTGGCAACTTTTTTAATAAAACTCCACAACCGCTCCCACGTGCGAATGGCAACGCCCGAAAGCGTCGGCATATTGTAAGCAGGAAGTTCAAGTACAAAAGGCTCGGCTTTACCGGGTACTACATAAGAGCTGAAAAACTTTGCGGCAACCAGCGCAACAATCAGCGTAAAAAGCGACAAACCTCCCAGCACCAGCCACTGACGGCTGGCAAAAAAGATACCTGTTACAAGCACGTAAAAAGGAATTTTTGCCATACAGTTTAAAAGCGGCAAAATTAAAATGGTAACCAAACGGGATTTGTCGTCGCGGATAGTTCTTGTAGACATAACGCCGGGAACCACACAGCCGCCCATAATAACACCGGAAAGAATCATCGGAAGCGTCGACTGCCCATGCAAGCCGAATTTGCGCAAAATCCTATCCATAATAAAGGCAAGGCGCGCCATATACCCGACATCTTCCATAAAAGCAACTAAGGCGAACAAACACAAAAAGATGGGCACGTAATTGAGAATCATAATCGCGCCGTCGATAACGCCGTTTAAAAGCAAACCTCTTAACGGGCCGGAATCCAGCAAGCTGACGGAAGGAACCACCTGCGATACCAACGCACGGGTAAAACGGAAAAAGGGGAACACAAGATCGGTTAGTTTATAGCCCAAAATAACGGTAATCCAATAAAAAACCAATATCAATTCCACCAAAATAAGCGGTCCGTACACACGGTGGCATAGCACGCGGTCTACCCGGTCGGTGCTGTTAATAACGCTGCCGCCTCCGCGATATATTGCTACAGCACCTGCAGTAAAACCGGCAGCGGCAAGAGCCGAGGCGGCAACTTTTACGGCAAAAAAAGCGTCCAAAGAGTGAATAAAACCGAATACGGAATACAAAATGTAGTACGTTACTAAGGCGAGAACCGCAGCTCCGCTGAGCGCAAACAAAGTTTTTTTTGTGTCTTGCTTTTTTATTTCGGCAGCGCCGACTTTTTCTTTTGAAATACAGCGTTCAACAATACGGTGCGCTTCTTTTGCGCGTACCAAAGCTATGGCAATTTCAAAGCTGCGTTTGGTACGTTCTTTATACGAAGCTTCCAGCTCTTCAACATCTTTAACGATGCCGTCAAAATCGTCGAATTGCGCGCGTGCGTCCGCAACAACTTTTGTATCGTGTTCACACAATTTAACCGCGATCCAACGCAGGGGCATAGAATTATCGGTATCGGCTTTGCGCGCTTTTTCCAATTTGCTTACAATCGTGCCGATAACGCTTTCCATTTCTTCGCCGTAGTTCAGTGTAAAATCCTGTTTATATGAAGAATTCGTACCCACGGTTGCAATCAAACGACGCAAATCGGTAACATGCTGCTTATATTTGGCGCTGCCGGTTATAACGGGAACCCCCAGTTCATTGGAAAGCGTATCGGCATCAATGCGAAGCCCCGCAGCTTGAGCGGCATCCAATTTGTTTACGTACATAATAAGCGGACGCTTCATTTCCAAAAGCTGAAAGGTAAGGTATAAATGCCGCTCCAAATTCGATGCGTCCGATACGTTTACCACCGCATCGGGGCGTTCATTTAAAATAAAATCGCGCGTTACGCGTTCTTCCGGAGAATAAGATGTTAAACTGTATGTACCGGGAAGATCGGTAATAAAAACTTCGTTTTGTTCGAATACGTAATCACCGGTTTTTTTTTCGACGGTAATTCCCGGATAATTGGCTACATGCTGATGAGAGCCCGTCATCATGTTGAACAGTGTAGACTTTCCGCAGTTGGGCTGTCCCGCGAAAGCAATACGTATCATGTTCTTCACTTTCCTTTTTTTTGTACAAAAATACGGCGCGCTTCGTCTTTACGGACAGCGACCATAGAACCGCAAATGGAAATATCAAACGGATCTAAAAACGGTGCTTTGCGCACAATAGATACGGCAGTTCCCGGAATAAAGCCCAAACTAACCAAGCGCTGAAGCGTTACCCCTTCAACTCCCATTTCGTCGATAATACCTTCTTCTCCCTCATTTAACTCGTCCAGTGTCATTTTGTTTTCCTTTACATACACATTATAACGGCCGCACCAATATTTTGCTAGCTAAATTATAATCAAGCGCATAACGGGCGCCGTTTACGGCAAGCATCATTGGTCCGCCGGCGGCAGCTTGAGAGGTTACAACTGTTATTTCGGTATTGATATCCAAACCGAAACTGCGGATACGTTTAAATTCGGCACCGTCGCCTTCAAACCGTATAACAACCGCTTTTTCACCGTCTTGAACCATAATTAAAGGCACCATGGCGCATCCTATTGTTAGAAAACTATAACAATAAAATATCTCTTTTTTTTTACCATGTCAAGAATATATTGAGCCTTTTTTATAAAAACCGTTATAATTAAATCGGCATGACGGGTACCGCAGGTTTTCAAAAACAGCAAGCTTTTATACGCTTTTTTCGCTCGCTTTTTCCGAGCATACTGTCTGCGTGCACGGCACTGTGCGCCGTGCTTGTTTTTAACTTAAAATACGGGCACAAGCAAAACAACGGCATGCCGGCGGGTGAAATTCCGGCGTTTTTTGAACGCTCTTTTTTTATTACCTTTTATATCTTTTTTGCCGCGTTTTGTTTTTTTTTATTTTTTTTGTATTTTATTTCCTTTAAATGCGGCATTTCACATAAGTACGGCAGCTTGCAAAATCAAAACACCGGCGAGCGCAAGTGTAAGCGCAACAATACCCAAGCGTTCACCTGCGCCGTTTTATCTTTAATATTTTTAAGTTTAAGCACGGCAACCGCCGCTTCGGACATCGGCATACACTTGTGTTTGTATTTTGCATGGATTTCTGCCGTATGTTTTGCGACGAGCTCTCCTTTTAACTATATCGCCGGTGCAGCGGGGAGCGTTTGTTTTGTAATCGTTTTAACACACCCCGATATTTTCGGCATTAACATGCTGTTAAGCCCAAACGAAATTGCCGCCGATATTGGCACGGGCAGTTTTGACATTCACACACGTGTGCCGCTTGCCGAACACAAGCACGTATTATACTTGTTTAGCGCTTTTGTAACCCTTTTGTCTTATGCGCTGCGCTTTGCATGCGACAAATGGCAGGAAAATTTGGATACGGTAGTGCATTTGCACAATACGATGAGCAATATGAGCCTTTTAAACCGAAAATTGCAAAGCGCAGCGCGCAAACGGGGGTTGCAAGCGGCACACGAAGAGCGGTTGCGCATTTCGCGCGATATGCACGACAGTTTAGGCTATGTATTTACCAACATTGCTGCGCTGATGGATGCTGCAGTCAGCAGCGGATGCAAAAATAAAAGACAAACGCAGGAAACCTGCCAGCTTGCCCGCGAACAAGCGCAGCACGGGTTGCAGGAAATGCGCAAAACCCTGCGTTCAATCAGAGAAGTACAAGATCCTTTTTTTCAAAGTATCGATACCGTATATCAATTGAAAAAGATATTCGAAGAAGTTACGGGTATACGTGTGGTTATCGAAAGCGGCAATATGAAAAAAAATTACGGCAAAGAGCTTAACGCTGTTTTAATACGCACGGTGCAAGAAGCGTTTACCAATGCGGTTCGCCACGGACGGGCAACGCGTATAGACATATTGTTTTGGGAATTTCCCGATTATTTGAGTATGACCGTATGCGATAACGGTATCGGTTCAAAAGAGATTGTAAAAGGGATAGGGCTTGCCGGCATGGAAGAACGCCTAGTAAAACTGAACGGCAGCCTGCAGGCAACCTCTCCGGACGAAGGCGGATTTCGCTTGACGGTTCGTATTCCTACAAAACCTACAGGAATAAAAGACAATGTATAAAAAACAAAAACTCTTGTTAGTAGAAGATCAAGCGTGCTTTGCGTTAAGTTTAAAAACTTTTTTAAGCAACTATGCAAATGATATAAAAGTTGTCGGCATTGCCGAAAACGGAAAAATCGGAAGCGCCCTTGCCGATAAGCTTAAGCCGGACGTTATATTGATGGACGTGCGCATGCCGGTAATGGACGGCATCAGCGCGGTAAAAGCGATAAAACCTGCGCATCCGGACATAAAAATCGTTATGCTTTCAACTTACGATGAAGACGAATTTGTACGCGAAGCGCTTTTGGCGGGAGCGTCCGGCTATTTACTAAAAGACACTTCTCCTACGGAATTAATCATATCCATACGGGCTTTAAGCACCGGTATAACGCTCATTTCGCCGGATATTGCACGGGATCTTGTGCGTAAAAAATACGTTGACCATAAAAAAGAAAACGGCGAACATAATATGCGGTATTTGGATGAATTAACCAAACAAGAGCGCGAAACATTTGCACTCCTGGCCACCGGATACAACAACGACCAAATTGCCGAAAAACTACACATCAGCTTGCGCACCGTCCGCAATAGGGTAAGCACGATTTATTCAAAACTGGATGTAAAAGACCGCTTTGAAATTATACAACTGGCAAACCGCTTGCGTCCTTTATAAATATTTTTTTCATATGCCGGCAAAATAAGGTACTTTTGTCCCTTGCGTGTAAAGCACTTCGGCTTTATTCTGTGTAATCAGGAGGAAAAAAATGAAAAAACTATGTTCCGTATCGCTTGCGGTTTTTTTTACCGCGCTTTGTCTTTTTGCAAACGGAGCAAAAGACGGCAATGTATCCGATGAATTGATAATCAATTCATACCATTCCGACGAAATTTCACAAAAAGCATTTGGCGAGCTGGTTGCCGATTTTAAAGCTAAAAACCCCGGCATTAAAGTTACCGTAAACACAACGGCGCACGAGCAGTTCAAAACACTGCTTCCTTCTTGGCTCACTTCAAACCGGGCACCGGATGTGGCAACGTGGTTCGCAGGCTACCGCATGCAAAGCTTTGCGGAAAAAGGACTTTTGGAACCTTTAACCGACGACATATTCCCCGGCGGCAGCTTTGAAAAAGAGTTTCCAAAATCGTTCAAAGGAGCTGCTTCTTACAACGGCAGTGTATACTTTTTACCGCAAGCATGGTATTGGTGGGCACTGTACTACAATAAAGCCGTTTTTGCCAAATACGGTTTAAAAACGCCGAAAACATGGAACGAATTTTTACAAATATGCCAAACTTTAAAGGCAAACGGGGTTGCCCCCATTTCCATCGGTACAAAAGAAACGTGGACTGCCGGCGGATGGTTTGACTACATAGACAGTGCGGTAAACGGCGGCGATTTTCACCGCAATTTAACTTCGGGCAAAGTTGCGTATACCGACTCGAAAGTTAAAGAAAGCTTTAAAACAATAGCCGATTTAGCTCAAAAAGGCTTTTTTTTGCCGAATGCATCAAGCTATTCGTGGCAAGAAGCAGCAAACTTTATGATCCGCGACGAAGCGGCTATGTTTTTAATGGGGCAGTTTATTATGGATGTTATTCCCGCCGATATGCAAAACAAAATAGACTTTTTCCCCTTCCCCTTGTACGGTTCAAACACCTTTTATGCGGTAGATACGCCGACCGACGGCTTTATAGTTCCTGCAAAGGCAAAAAATAAAGCAAATGCTAAAAAATTCATAGCTTATGCCGCAACAAAAGAAGCACAACAGCTGTTTTGTGCAAAATTGGGACGCTTGGCGGCAAACATAAACGTGTCTCCGGTAAATGCCGAAGCAAAACGCGGTTTGGATATGGTGCTCGGAGCTGCCAGTGCGGCACAATTTTACGACCGCGATGCTCCCGAAGAAATGGCCGCAAAAGGTATGAACGCCATTGTAGACATTATGCAGGATCCGTCAAAGCTTGATACGGCGCTTGCCGATTTGGAAAAAGAACGAGTACGTATTTACGCTAAATAAAAACACGCAAAGGGCAGGGAGTTTTACAATGAAAAAAATAAAAACGATTCTTACACCGTGGCTGTTTTTAGCCCTGCCCTTGTGTATGTACTTTATATGGGTAATTATTCCCGTATTTCAAAGTTTATTGTTCAGTCTTACTTACCGGGAAAGCATTCTTATTCAATCCAAATTCATCGGGTTGGCAAATTTTATCCGTCTTTTTCAAGACCCTCAATTTTATTTGGCTTTAAAAAATAATTTCGTATGGCTTATCTGTTTTGTGCTCATTCCCATTCCGCTCGGTCTTGCCGTTGCACTTTTATTTAATATTGATTGCGCCGGAGCAAACACATATAAAACGCTTTTTTATATTCCCATGACCCTTTCATTTACCGTTATCGGTACCATTTGGGCATGGATATATTTACCCGAATACGGCGTTTTAAACGTATTTTTGCGCAGTATCGGCTTGGAAAGCTTTACCCGCCAATGGCTCGGCGACAAACGCTATATGACCGGAGCCCTGGTTGCGGTCGGAGTGTGGCGGCAAATTCCATACATCATGATTTTGTATTTGGCAGGCTTAAAAAATATTCCCGTAGAGTTAATCGAAGCGGCACTGATAGACGGAGCCGATTTTCGCCGACGCTTTACCCACATTATCGTTCCCTTACTCGCCCCGTCAACCGTTATGGCGGTAACCATATCCATTATAGACTCTCTTCGTTCTTTTGACGCCATTTATGTTTTAACCAATACCAAAGCCCGCGCCGCCGAAGTGCTTTCCACCTATATGTACACATCCTCTTTTAACTATCAGGATTACGGCTACGGTTCGGCAATAGCGGTTATACAATTTACCATTACGCTTGCTTTTATTTTGGTATACGTAAACAACAGCTTAAACAAAGAAATTCAAAATTAAGGACGTTGTATAATGATAACAAAAAACCGCGGCTACGGAATAAAAATCCTTTTTTACACGCTCGGAACTGTGTTAACGGTGCTGTGGTTGTTTCCCATAGCCATAGCGATTTTTACCGCATTTAAATCGATGGACGAAATTATGGGAAATCCGTATATGTGGAAAATTCCTCATCGATGGGTGTTTTCGAATTTTGTACGCGCATGGACCAATGCAGGTATGGGGCGCTACGTTATGAACACCTTTATTATTACGGTTCCTTCTTTATTGGGCACACTTTTTGTGTCGAGCTTGGGCGCATTTGCTTTAGCGTTTTACAAATTCAAACTAAATAGAACCGTGCTGATTATTTTTATTTCGGGTATGCTTATACCCTTTCAAATGCTGCTTATTCCCGTATACCGGTTTTCTGACAGGGCAGGATTAATCAATACCTTGCACGGTGTTATACTGTTTCACGCCGCTTTTCAATCGGGGTTTTGTACCTTTTTTTTGCGAAACTTTATGAAGCAAATTCCGTTTAGTTTAATAGAAGTTTCGCGCATAGACGGTACAAGCGAGTTTACCATATACCGGCGTATTATTCTTCCGCTGTGCGTATCGAGCTTTGCCGCTTTAAGTGTACTAGAGTTTACATGGATTTGGAACGACCTTTTATGGGCTTTGATTTTATTGCAAAGCGACAAACTTAAACCGGTAACGCTTGGTTTGGCAAATATGCAAGGACAATACGTTACCAATTATAATATGATTGCTTCAGGCTCCATTATCGCAGCTGCGGTTCCGCTTGCCGTGTTTTTAGTTTTTCAGCGTTATTTTATAGACGGCATGACTGTCGGCGCCGTTAAGGGCTAATGCCACCACCTAAGAACGCTCATTTATTACAAAGTATTCACCATATTGTTGTTTGATTACAAAAAGACGGAAAAGTATTTGTTTTTTTAGCAAAGCTGGGTTATAATAGGTAAAGAAATTACTATTATACACAATAGAAGGACTTTATGATAAAAACGAAAAACCCACACAAATGTATAGGCAGGGGGGGGGTATTAAGTAAATCTCCCTTTGTAAAACAGTGTGAAGTGATTACAAGCTCCGCGCTTTTCATCACAGCCGCAGTAGTAGCGCTCATTGCGCTATTTGGAATGACCGCCTGCCCGAACAGTGCGGGCGGCGGCGGAACACCCGCGCCTGCGGTACCGAAGTACAAGGTAGAGCTTGACCGCAATATCGGCGGCAATGTAAAAGTAACACCCGCACTGAGTGAAAACGGTATGGTAGCCGAAAACACCGTGCTTACCTTTAC
>KI260554.1:56365-251117 GCA_000468055.1 Treponema lecithinolyticum ATCC 700332
TTACCTACACGCTCAAAGTTACGGCAAACGCACAGGTTTTTGTATTCTTTAAACGGAACGGTGAGCCGCCTCCTGCCATGTGCACGGTAACGCTTACCGAGCCGGAGCACGGCAGTGTAGATACTGTGCCGGTAATCCCGCCCGGCCATCACAAAGTGCCCGAAGGCACCGAACTTATCTTTACGGCAGTACCGGATGCAGGCTATGCGGTGAATAAATGGACGGTTTCGTCGGGCTCATTTTTACTAGGCGGCAGTCCGGGAAGCACGAGCGCGACGCTCAAAATTACCGAAGACGTTACCGTAACGGTTACCTTCGGCAATGTAATCTTCGGCGTAGACGGCGGACACGGTACGCTCAAGGCGGAAGTTGACGGAGCCGAAATCACCTCTCCTGCGCAAGTGGAAGAGGATAAAACGATTGTCTTTACCGCCTCTCCTCATGCAGGCTACATGGTAGACACGTGGACGATTACAGGCGGGCAGCTCCTTGCAGGCGGAAATCCTGAAAATACGACGGCTATGGTAAAAATAACCGAGCCGATAACGGTTGCCGTCTCCTTTAAGCTAAGACCTCCTACCACCTATGCCGTAATCTTCGGCGTAGACGGCACACCGCCGAATGGCACCATAAGCGCAACATACAAGGCGGGCGGAGCAGCCTTTACTTCCGGCACTGCGGTTGCAGAAAATACCGTACTTGTCTTTACGGCGTCTCCTGCTGCGGACTACAAGGTGGAAAAATGGACGGTAAACGGCACGGCCGTTCCGGGTCATATCTCAAACACCTACGAGCACACCGTAACAGAGGCGGCGGATATACGGGTAACTTTTGTGTCTTCCGTAACGATTCCCGATAATTTTACGCTCCCGAACGGTGCAGAGTATAAAGTAACCGACAAGGTGCAAAAGCAGGTAATAATGACAAAGCGGGAAAGCGATGCCGGCGGCGCTGTCTATACCGTCAATGTAAATCCCGAATATTCGGGTATTACATATACCCTCACCGGTTTCAGCAAACAAGGCATAATCAGCTTCGACGGTTTGCTGTACTTAGAAGCTTTTGCGTTAAGCGGTCCGAGTAACTTTTTAAGCGTAGAAGGCGGGGTTTTATTCGATAAGGATAAAACAAAACTGATTCGCTATCCGCGCAATAAAGCCGGCACCTCTTATATGGTACCTTCCTCCATTGAAGTACTGGGGACGTACTCTTTTTCCGTCAGTAATAATCTTACTTCCCTTATTTTACCGGACGGTCTTACAACGGTAGAAGATTTGGCTTTGTACGCTTGCCAGAAATTAAAAACGGTCTACATTCCTTCATCGCTTACTTCCATAGGGAGCCACTTCCTTGGCGCCAGCAAGGTTGAAGATGTCAAGATTCCCGAAGGCGTTACCAAATTAGGCTACCAGTTCCTTGACGGCTGTTCGGCGCTAAAAACGCTTGAACTGCCTGCAAGCCTTACTAAGGCGGGTAATCTCTGTACTGGCTGTACGGCACTGCAAAGCGTTACCTGTAAGGCGGCAACTCCGCCTGCTCTGGAAAGCGCTTTTGGCGGCGTAATCTTAGCCGGCGTAACATTAAAAGTGCCCGCCGCCTCGGTCGGCGACTACCAAAATGCCCCGATATGGAAGGACTTCAAAAAGCCGTTCGTGGGGTTTTGACGGTGCCGTGAGGGTTTGAAAAACTGTACGTCCGTGCGCGCTCTTGTACCTTTAGCGCTAATGGCGTATACTAAGTGCATGCGAAAATCCGTAGACGGCGCGGGAAAAGTATTTTTTGCCGTGCCGTTTTTTTGTTTTTTTTTACCGCTGTGCGTACCGCTTGCGGCACAGCAAACGGTTAAAAATCCTTCAGCAAGCGAGCTGCGTTCACGGGTTGTCGCAGCTGCAAAACAATATGTCGGCGTGCCCTACCGTTACGGCGGCACAAATGTATCCGGCATGGACTGTTCCGGTTTTATCTATACGGTTGCCCGCGAAGCCGCCGGAGTGCAGCTGCCGCGTACGACAACGGCAATGTACTCCTTTTGCCGCATTGTTCCGGACAAAGACAAAGAAATCGGCGATATTTTATTTTTTAAAACGGTCGGCTCAAAAATCTCGCATGCCGGTTTTTATATCGGAAACAATCAATTTATTCACGCGGTAAGCGACGGATTAAACACCGGCGTTATCGTATCGTCTTTAAACCAGCATTCGTGGAAAAGCGTGTATGCCGGCTGCGGTCAATTTTTGCCGCCGGGAAAAAAGCGTTCAAACGATACAAGCGAAACCGACCCGATGCTGACCGCACGCACGGACGAAAGCCCTGCCGCTGCGCGCGGGGAACCCGGCGAAGAGGGGAAGAGAGCTCGTGTTGCAGCCGGAAAAACAGCGCGCACAGCAAGCGCAGAACACAACAAGGAAGCGGCACAGAATACAACCGCCGCTTCTTTTTTTAACAACTGCGCTTTCGATTTTTCAACTCAAGTCGGCTGGAATTTTTATACGGTAAACAGTTTTTTATTTAACTTTCGCGGCGTGTATATGCAAGCGCATGCACGCTGGACAAAATGGACCGTGCAGCCGGGCTTTGCTGCAGAAATCCGCATAGAACCGCCTATGGGAATGTTTCAGTTTCCGCTCCTTTTTACGCTCAGTGTTCCGCACGGATTCCGCATATACGCAGGACCGGTTTTTACTGCAGGAAACGTACATTTAATCGGAAGCGATCAAATCGTTTCGGCTTCGATTTTTCCCGGAACCTTCGGTGCAGGATGGCAAAGTCCGGGGGTAAAAATCGGACGCACGGAACTTTCTTTTATTCAAGACATACGCTGGACGGTATTTAACAACCTTGACAATTCCGCTTTGCCGCCTAAAGAATCCGTTGTTGCCGGCTTAGTGTTTTCTACGGGAGTATGCGTAACGCTCAAAGCTTCCGATTTGTTAAAACAAAGGAGTTTATAATTTTATGAATAAAAAATCACGTTTTTTTGCAGCGGCTGCATATATTTTATGCGTCGCTTGTATTTTTACGGGTCTGGGCTGCAGCGCACGCGCTTCTCTTTCGGTAGCGCAAGACAAAAGCGCCGTATTGACTTTTAAAACCGCTACCGGAAAAACGCTTGACGGAACAATCCGTTCAATTACGGGAGCCGAACAAAACGCTTTGCTGTTTGACGAACAGGCAATCCGCAGCGCTTTTTCCCAAACGGGGCTGTCTTTAAAAGAACTGACGTTTCCTTCATCAACGGGCATATCGCTTACAGCCGAAAGCGCAGATTTAAACAGGGTAGGAAAGTCAAAATTATTTAATTTGCAAAACAGCCAAACGGGCGGTAAGCTGAGCGTGCATTTAACGCCGCAAACTTTAAATGAGCTTTTAAAAGCGCTGCCCGAACAAACAGCCGACTATGCCGATTTGCTTTTAGCGCCCGTTTTTACCGGAGAAAAAATGAGTGCAGATGAGTATGTTCAGCTTATCGGCAGTATGTATGGAAGCAATTTACAAAAAGAGCTGCAAAACGAGCGTTTTGTATTCGATATTGAAGTTCCCGGCCGCGTTACAAAAGCAAGCCTTACGCCTGCAGCTTCGGGCAATATACGTAAAACAGGCTCTTCGGTTTCGGCAGATTTATCGCTGTATAAATTTCTTGCCAATGCCGACGAAACGCAATTATACATCGAATGGGAAAATTAAAACGATTCTCCTTTTATCGTTGTTTATAAGAAATTTTGATACTTTGTCCCGAATATTTCGCCGAGTTTTCGCGCCATACGCGGACTTATCGCTCTTTTCCTATGTATTTGTCAGCCGCTTTTTAGCGATTTTATAAACTTCTCTTCGATGCGCTACAACCAACATAAACACAATAAGTTTATCATCCCGTAGCTGTGCAATAAGCCGATAATCGCCGACTCTATATTTCCAAAAAGTTGATAAATTATCCTGCAACGGTGCACCTAAACTTCTCGGATCCTGCCGTTCTTCTATCTTATTGATGTATTTCTGAATCTGCCGCTTTACAGAACCGTCAAGATTTTCAAACTCGGCAAGAGCTTTCTCTCCAAATTCAATCTTGTAAGCCATTGCGTCGTTTTACTTCTTCCCAAGAAATTGTTGAGCTGCGACCGGCCTCTAAATCCGCCAATCTGCTTTTTGCTAAATAAAGAAGCTCCATATCTTCCAATTTTTCATTCACGGCTTGTTTAATATAATATGATTTGGTTTTACCGGTCATTTTAGCAAGTGTTGTAAGCCTTTCAATCGTATCGGCATCAAACTTAGTAAGAACTGCTTCCATATGGTCTTCCTCCTATATACTTATTATCGTTGTTTATAAGAAATTTTGATACTTTTTATAACCATATATTGGTTATAATGTCAAGTTTCTTATACTATTCCCATTTGCGATCATAAAGACATGCGCTGTTTTTCCCGTGCCGCCATACGGCAACTATTACAGGGTTAAGAGTTTTCAGCTGTTTATTGCAATCTTTCCGTCTAAAATATGAATGCAGCGGTCGGCGCTGTGTCCGATAGTGCTGTCGTGGGTAACGATAATAACAGTTGTACCCCGTCCGTTTATTTCGCGGAACAATTCCATCACTGCTTTTCCGGTATGCGAATCCAAAGCTCCGGTAGGTTCGTCGGCTAAAATAATACGCGGCGCACAAGCTAACGCACGGGCAATTGCCGTGCGTTGTTTTTGTCCGCCCGACAACTCCGAAGGCCGGTGTTTTACGCGCTCGCTTAAGCCCACTTGCTCCAAAGCAAACATAGAGCGTTCGCGTCTTTCGCGAACCGAAAGTCCTTGGTAGCGCAGGGGCAGCATAACGTTTTCCAGCACGTTCATCGTCGAAAGTAAGTGATATTGCTGAAACACAAAGCCGACCGTTTCGTTTCGCAAATGTGCCAATTCGGTTTCGCTCATTTCGGCAGTTTTTTTTCCGTTTATAATAACATCGCCTTTTGTCGGGCGGTCTAAACAGCCGATCATATTCATGCATGTCGATTTTCCCGAACCGGACGGCCCCATTATGGAAAGAAATTCTCCTTGTTCAACTTCAAAGCTGATGCCGCGCAACGCGTCTACTTGCAATTCTCCCATTTCGTAAGAGCGCCACACGTTTTCCAATTTTATAATGCTCATCGGCTGTCTCCGCCGTTTACAAAAAGAAGCGTAAGATCGATATTGTAAATCAAACAATCCAATTCGGTTCCGTTTGTTTTATACAAAATACTTTCGTATGCGGTTTTTGCCCTAAGCACGTCGTCGGCAGAAACAATACCGTCTTTGTACCATTTTTGCGTATCTTCATACAAACGTTTGCCCAAATTCAGCTCTTCGGCATTTTTTTTGCGCTGCCACTCCAAATCGTCGGCTTTTACGGCAAAAAGCCGTATTTGCCGGTCAGCTTCTTTTTTTGCCGCTTGCACGGAAAACCCGTCCAGCTCTGCTGCATAAACACCGTCTTTTCGGGTAAAATCGGCACTTTTATGCTTGTTCATATCCCAGCCGAACGACAAATTAAATTTAGGTTTTTCCGGCGTTTCGACGGGAACGGAAACACCAGCGGCAGCCGAAACACCTTTCCATGAAGATATCAAGCCTGCCGAAAGCGTATTTACGCCGTTTGTGCTTGCCGCAGTGTTCGTATACGAGTAGCCGGCGCTCCCCCGAAGCGAAAAGTTTTTTTTTGCCGAACGTGCTTTTTCGGCATATTCGCTGTTCCATTCGGCTTGTTCGGTTTTTACATAGCGCTCTTTATCAAAATCCATAACGGAAAGCAAGGGCTTGTGAACCGCTTCATCCGGCACCAGAGGAAGCTCCCTTATATCCGAAGCGGAAAGTCCGCAATTTAAAGCAAAGTCAGCCAAAGCGCTGGCAAGCTCGCGCCGTTTTTTTTCCAGCTCGTGTTCATCGGTTTTTACTTTTAATTCGGCACCGCGGTATTTTGAAGAGCCTTTTTCATAGCCTTGCGTTTGCACCGAAGCAAGTTCTTTTTTTGAACTAAGCAGGATATCTTGCAGTTTTGCCGCCGCGGCAGCTTCGGTATATAAAGCGCGTAATTGTGTCCAAAAGTTTTTTTCCACTTGCAAAAAACGGTTTTCTAAAGCCCGGCGGGCAAGCTCCGTTGTGCGGCGCGCTTTTTCGTTTGCCAAATTCCGCACGCTTTTTGCACTCGAAACAATGTCGGTACTCAGCGAAACACCGGCTTGAGAAAGCTGACTTTTTGAAACGCTTCCGTCCGCCGTTTGCAGCGAAGAAGGAACTTCCGCTTTTATTTCCGTATTATTTAAAGAAGGCAGCGTCAGCTTTATTTCCGGCGATACCGAAACGGAAGTGTTTTTGCCGTCTGCAGTAAAAGTCATTGTACCGGTCGAAAGTGAAAGATTTACGGTATTTTCGCCGACCGTTTTTTGCTCGGCAAGGAGAGCGCGGCGCAGTTTTACATCCAGTTCTTTAAGTTCAATGTCGTTTTCGGCATAACCGGCAAGCAAGCGGTTAAAATCGAGTGCGGCAAGAAAAACAAAAGAGCACAGCGCAAAGCATATACACAACAGCAGTTTTTTTGCACGTTTACCGATCTGTATCCGCACTGGTAACTCCTTGTTCTTTAATGAAATAAAGAACTTATTAAAGCCGGAACGGCAATAAAATTTCCTATAGCGCCGCCCAAGCTGGAGAAAAAAAACACTAACAATACGCGTCCGATACGGTTTTTATACAAACCTTTTAAAGAAACCGCATCGTCGATAAGGTGTTCCATATCTTCAACTTTCGGCTTTCGCGCCCACGCTTGCACAAGGCCGGTAAACAGTCCGACGGCAAGAAAGGGGTTAAGCGTTGCCAAAGGGGCACCGAAAAAACCGACCAACACCGCCAAGGGGTGTCCGAAAGCGGCAAGCGTTCCCAGTGCGGCAAGAGAACCGTTCCACAACAGCCAGCGGGAAAGCATTGTAACCGAAGTTTGTGCGCCGTGCATAAAAAAGCCTGCACCGATCAAACACACAAGCAGCAGAGGGAAAATCCACCCTGCAATTTTTGAACCGATTCCGCTTACCGGTACGTTTTCAATTTCACTCACATCCGTGCTTTCTTTGCCTGCGGCAATTTGAGTAAGGTGTTCTTGAACGCCGGGAAGATGTCCTGCGCCTAAAACCGCAACGATTTTTTTGCCCGGACAATCCCAAATATGAGAAGCAAGGTATTGATCGCGCTCATCTATAAGCACTTGCTTTACCGTCGGCAGCGAATTTGCCAATTCTGCCATCATAGAATCCATTTCGTTTGAACTTTTTAAACTTTCGATTTGTTCGGCAGAAATTTCTTCTTTTTCAAAAGCTGCAGCCAGCAAAGCTGTCAGCAATTTTATTTTTCCCCACAAAGAATTTTTTGCCCACGCGCGTTTAAGTGTCGTTTGAATAGGGCGATCGACCATAACGGAAGTAATATGCATATCTTCGGAAACATGTAAAGCGCGGCGCATTTCATCTCCGGGTTTTACCCCGATATCGGCACCCATACGCCGCTGAAAAGCGCTTAACACCACATTTGCAAGCATAATAAAACCGCGTTTTTCTTTAAGCACTTTTACAATATCCAGATTTTTCCACGAATCCGGATCTTTTATGGACGCATAGCGCTGTTCATCCAACTCTATGGCAACGCAATCGGGATTGCGCTCCCGAATGGTTTTTTCCACTTCTTCCACACTTTCTTTTGAAATGTGCGCGGTTCCGACTAAAATAATTTCTTTGCCGCTATCGGTAAATGACAGTTCTTTTACGGTTTGCTGCATATTTGTTTCCATATTTGAAGGATGTCTATTCTTTTGTTTGCGCCGCTTTTTTGTCTTGCGGTTTCATTTTTTCAACCGCCCACTGCGTTAAACGGTATTCAAAAAATAAGGGCGCGTTCATATCGGCAACTTCAAGGTACAATTTGTTTGCCAAAGATTGTTTCCCGGTTAATTCATAAAAAAGTGCCATATAGTACAGCATTTTTCCCTTTGTAGTTCTGCTGTCTTGGTTTACCACTTTATTTAAAACGGCATTATCGCCCGTATCGTCATAATACAGTCTCGCCATTGCATAGTCAAGGCTTTTTCTGTCCAACGGTTTTATAACCTTTGTTAAAAAATCTTTGCTTGCCTTTGTTTTACCCATTTTGCGGTATACGGCAGATACCATAAGCGCATAAGATATGTTGTCGGGGTTGCCTTCTTGCGCTTTTATAAAATTTTTGAGCGCTTCTTCCCAATTTTCCACACGCCACGCGAGAAGGGCAGCCGATTCGTAAGCATAATAGTACTTGGGATTGCACCGGATAACGTTTTGATAGTCGGCTAGCGCTTCTTTATAACGGGCACGCTCGTCTCGCAAACCTCCGCGGTACGTATAGGCAAGAAAATAATTCGGATCGATTTCAATTGCACGTGTCCACGCTTTATCGGCGTTGTCGTAATCGTTTACGCCCAAATAATACGAACCGGCGTCAAGCCAATGATAATACGAATTGTTTTCGTATTTGAGCGCCGTTTTTATATAATCCAAAGCTTTTGCATAATTGCGGCTTTCTCCTGCAAGCTTTGCAAGGTACGCCCACGCCATATCGTTTGTAGGATCGAGTTCGGTTAATTTTGTAAACGTTTTTTTTGCAACGTCGATTTTGTCTAAATACCAGCTTGTTTGCGCATAACCGAATAAAGAAGAACGGTGTTCCGGATCACGCTCAAGACCTTTTCTAAAATAAACGTTTGCTTGCTTAAAATTACGCGTCAGCATAAAGGTGTCGGCAAACGCAGCATTGGCATCGGGGTCTCCCGGATCTTGTTTTAAAATATCTTTAATAATATCTTTACTTTTTTTTGCATCCCCGCCGGCTTTTGCTACCATAGCGCTTAACAATTTTATTTGTTTATCGTTCGGATTTTTTTTAAGCAATTCCGCGGTTTTTTCATCCGCTTGTTTAATGTCGCCGGCGGAAAGTAAAAGAGAAGCGTGCAAATAGTTTACGTCAGGGTCGTTTTTGCATTCATCCGGCATATCTTTAAAGGAAGCAAGCGCTTTTTCTATACCGCCTTTTTGCAAAACTTGCTGTAAATTGTCCGTAAAGCGTTGCGCCGGCGTTCTTTTTGCTTCCGCCGCACTGCCGTTGCCGGTTGCGCCGCTTTTGGCGGTTCCAGCGGTATTTGTTTTAGAAACGGCAGCAGCCGGAGCTGTCTCCGTTTTTTTTACGGATTCTGCAGTATTCGGCGCAGCTGATGTTTTTACCGCAGTTGCGGCAGAAGATACTGCGGGAGTTTTGCAAGAAATAACATGCCCCGAAAAGCATAAAAATCCTGCTGTGCATACAATCGTAAACATCTTTTTTTTCAAAAATCGGCTTCTCATTTTTTTTCCTTATCATTAACGGGGGAGTTGATTTTAAGAGCACCGTTGTGTACACTAAAACAATGGCACGTCATCCCGTTCGTAAATTTACCGCCCTTTTTGTCATATACGGTATTATTATTTTCGGCATTTTTGTATTGCAATTTAGAAATGAATCATCCGTTTCCAAAACTTTCGGCTCCCTTCAATTACGCCTTACTTTAGCCGACGTTCCCAAAAACAGCTTTTATGTATCTGCACACGGCTTAACACTGTATGCAGACGAGGCAAACCCGCTTGTATTGGAAAGCTCCGACAAACACAAAACGCCGCTTATGCTTCAAAGCTGGCAAGAAACAAGCAATACGTCTTTTGAATTGTTTTTTTCCGAAAATGTCGTTCTTTCGTTCGACGGTTCGGGCGATCAGTTTACTTTAAATACAACCGTCCCCCTAAAAAAACAAATCCTAAACATACCTTATAAAACAACAAAAAATCACAGCGTTACGGAAATCGGTCAACAGCGCGCGCTTATAAAATCAAAACTGCACACGTACATATTGCAAGCAGAAGCACTTAGCTACGATTATATACACACAAACAAAGCATCCGCATTTGTACACTTTACCCCATACACCGAAGTATTTACGTTTTCTTTTGCTTCGATTGCTTCGTTTAACGGCGCACAGCCGGAAACACTGAACTTACTGCGTTCACAAGCACGCACAAAACTGGTTGAAAAATTCGCAGATTCCTCTGCCGATAAATTAAACGAACAAAGCGTTGCCGCATACATAGCAGAAAACGCGTTAACCGGAAATTACCGCGGAGCTTTGGAAAACACTCCCGCAGCATTTAAAGACAGTTCAAAGCGTACGTATTTTACCGCTCCGTATTTTAATTCGCTGGCAAAAATGAACCAAACGCTGGTTATGGAGCAAGAAAACATCGCCTACCGCATTCAATATTCTTTAGATAAAAAAACGCCCGATGTTTTTGAACTTGACCGCTTTTGCTCCATTGTACGCCAAAATTCTCCGGAAAAAACAGCTGAAATTTTGGCGCTGCCGGCTTCTTTACCTGACTTTAAGCCGACTCTTGCTCAAGCGGCTGGTATTTTGTCGGTATATGCGAGATTGCACAGTCAAATGCCCGCTTCCGCCGCATATTTGGATTTGGTTTTAAGCATGTGCGTAGACAGCCTTGAAAGCGCGTGTTCTTTATCCGATAACGAAACGCTTTCTCTTTCGGAAAACGGACAGCCTGCAGACGCTGTTTTAACGGCAAAAGCCGGAAAAGCTTTGTACGACTACGGCATCATTGCATCCAAACACGATATACGCTCCGGCGGCATTATGCTTCTTGTTTCCGCGCTTCAAAACATAGACAGTGCCGACGTACGGACTTTAGCAGAATTGTACCCTTACATAGCGGACGACAACAAATTCTACCCGCACACGGAAGTAATCGGCTTTGAAAAAGGAAACCCCGTATGGGCATGGACAGTATCGCCGGAAATAAAGTATGCAAAAGACCAAAATGGGACGGTAACCGTCGAAGCCTCTTTTATTCCCGAAGAAACGCACTATATGATACTTAACGGCATAGAACCGTTCGGTTCCATCGAAATTTATGAAATGCCGTACCGCACCGATCCGCGTTTTGAAATTTACAATTCGTCCGGTTATATTTACAATGCTGAATCAAAAACGCTGTTTTTAAAATTCAAACACAAAAAAGAAGTGGAAGCAGTAAAATTATACTACCGCAATCAACGACAGCCGACTTACACCACAGGCAATGTGGGCAGTGTTCCGCCGGCATCCGAAGCAAAAGAGGCAAGCGCCGGTTTTTCGGAAACGGAAAAAGCGACTCAAAAACAAAGCACGCCGCCTGCCGCACCACCGCCTGCTGCAGCAAATACGGCACCGATCCAAGAACAAAAACGAGACCAAAGTGCAGCTTTAGAAACCGAACAGCAGGAAAACGCAGCGGAGGAACCTTAGCCGAGCTTTTTGCAAAATTTAAATAAAAAGAAAAGCATTTTTTTTAAAAAATTTGTACCCTTTTTTAAAATTCTGTGATATACTGAATAAATAACGGCTATGCCGGAAATCGCATTGGCGCAAGGAGTTTCAGTGAATAAGCGCGATTTTCCTAAGATCCATTTTTACGATCAGGACTTTGTAGATATATATGATAAAACATGGTCTTGGATTCAAGACTTTTGGAAAACACCACCGGTAACCAAAAAACAAAAAGAACAAAGCGATATCGGCTATTTTGTATATCCGGAAGAAGGACAGCCGCTGATTATCGACCAATTGGAATCAATTTTTGCTTCATTTTTTTTGGTATACTCAAACCGTAACTTTCCCGCTCAGCAAAATTTGGACTATTTATATGCCCGGCAAGAAAAAAGCGGTGCTATCCGTTGGAAATATAATTTGCAGGGAAACAGTCCCGTTACCGGCAAAGAAAACCCCGAAGGAATAGGATTGCCGCTGTTTGCATGGGCGGAATTCAACTTATACCACAAATCGGCAAACAAAAGGCGCATAAAAGAAGTTATGCCCGTTTTACAAAAGTATATAACATGGATAGACAATACATTTAAAAAAGATAACGGATTGTACGCGGTGCCGGCTGAAGCAAGCACTATGTTTAACTCTCCGCGTAAAAAAACCGCCTATCCGATCGATTTTAACAGCGCTATGGCTATCAGTGCATTGTATATGGCAGCTCTCGGAGATATTCTCAACGACAAAGATTTGAATTTTCAATACAAACGCTTATATTTTTCGCTCAAAACGCGCATAAATTCGCTGATGTGGGATAAAGACAGCGGGTTTTATCACGATTTGGATGAAAAAGGCAACCGTTTACCTCACAAAACCATAGCTTCTTTTTGGCCGCTTTTAGCTGAAATTCCGAACGAAGACAAAGCCGAAGCGCTTATTTTCCATTTAACCGACCCTAAAACGTTCGGTACGGAACACCCTTTTCCGACACTTGCCGCAAGCGAAAAATCGTTCAGCCAGCACGGCGAAGCTTACCGAGGCAGCGTGTTTCCGGCGTTTAATTTTATGGTTATAAAAGGTTTGGAAAAATATCAGCGGTACGATTTGGCGCGCGAAGCGGCTATACGGCACTTGTACTATATTTTGGACGGAATGTTCCCCCATGGAGACGAAAAAGGTGATTTGTGGGAAGCTTATTTACCGGGAAAAGAAGGGATTGCAAAAATGAACGGTAACCCGGGCTTTCCGCGCAAACGGCATTTAGCTTTTACCGCACTTTCGGCAATAGCGCTGATGATAGAAAATGTTATCGGCTTGTCGATAAGTTTGCCGCGCAAAACGGTAGATTGGATTATTCCGAATTTGGAAATCATGGGGATTGAAAACCTGTCGTTAAAGCGCAATATGATTACGATTTTATCGAACAAAAGTGCACGCGGCTGGGAAATCCAAATGGAAAGCGAAAAATTATACTATTTTACGATTAATATACTCGGTCAAAAGAAAAAAACGCTGCCCATTCCTTCGGGAAAGTGCTCCATGCTGATAGATAAGCTCTAAGATCCGGCTTTGAAAACAAAAACGGCACGCGAAAAACAAAAAAACGTTTTTTTTAACAGAGATTTGTCGTGGCTTGAATTTAATGCACGCGTACTTGCCGAAGCGGCAAGAGCGGATGTGCCGCTTTTGGAACGCATAAAATTTTCGGCAATTGTATCTTCGAATTTTGAAGAGTTTTTTATGGTGCGCCTTTCCGGTTTAACCGCAAAACAACAGCGCCACCTTATATGCGAACGTTCTCACAAAATATACACGGCTCAGCAAAAGCTTGTGCAAAACACGCTTTTACCCTTGCTCAAAAAAGAAAATATTGTTTACGTGCCGCCGAAAGATTTTACCGATAAAGACAGAATTCTTTGTAAACGTGTTTTTTACACACGCATATTGCCGTTTTTAACGGTGAAGCCGCTTTCATCTAGCGTCATCGAAAACTGTAAAACATACGCGGCGTTTTTACCGCATGGTAATTCCGCTTCAGACTCTTGCAAAAAAAAGATAGCGCTTATACCGGTTCCCCCGTCAATAGAGCACATTGTACCGCTTGATTCAACTACGCTCGCATACCGCTTTACTTTGGCAGAAAACCTTATCGCTTTGTTCGGCTCTGCGTTATTTAAAGACGATGCGGGAGAGTACACAGCAGACTGTGCAACGTCCGCTTATGCGGCAGATTGTGCCGCACCGGAGTCCCCGGCGGCACAAAGCCTCATATTTAAAACTTTAGGCAGCGCATCTTTTTGTATAGATAAAAAAAACGCCGGTTTAACGGACAGCGAATACATGCGCGCCGTAAAAAAAACGGTTTTAAAACGAAAAACTTCACCCGCTATAGCTTTAATTTGTACAGCAGGAAAAACCGGCATTATCCGTATGCTGTGCGAGCACTTGCATTTGGACAAACGCGACGTATACACAACCGGTACAATTTTAAACATCGGCGCACTAACGGCACTTTCAAAAAAGAAGGAATTTGCACACCTCGGCTATCCTGTGTGGAAAGCGCAAGTGCCGGCGTGGACGCGTACCGCAGAAGATACGTCGAGCCAAACCGCTTCGGCCGCCAGGGAAAGCGTTTCGGCAAATGCAGTCGCCTCAGGTAACACGGGTGCTCCACCCGGTATGCTATGGGAGCGTATAAAACAAAAAGACCGGTTGCTCCACGTTCCCTACGAATCCTATAACACCGTCCTAAACTTACTAAACTGTGCGGCGGACGATGAGCGCGTTACGGAAATAAAAATAACCCTGTACCGCACAAGCAGCTGTTCTGCCGTGGTAAAAACTTTGGAAAAAGCGGCGCGCTGCGGAAAACAGGTAACGGTTTTTATAGAACTTAAAGCGCGCTTTGACGAATTGCAAAACATCCGCTGTGCACACCGTCTTAAAAAAGCAGGCGCAGAGGTTATATGCAAAATTTCCGGTGAGCTTGCAGACAGCGCCGCTTTTGCCGGAACGAGTGCGTTCAATATAAAAGTACACGCAAAAGTTTTGCTCATCGTCCGCCGCGAAAAGACAAGCTTCGTTCGCTACGTATATTTATCTACGGGAAACTTTAACGAAAAAACCGCCTGCTTATACTCGGACATATCTTTACTGAGCGCAAATAAAAAAATCGGGAAAGATGCACTTAGTTTTTTTAAGTATCTTTCCGGCAAAAAAAACGGCTTAGAGTTTTTTGCAGCAAATTCTTTGCAGCACTTGTACATGTCGCCCTTTAATTTAAAATCCAAACTGCTTTTTTTAATAAATCGGGAACGTACCTTATCTACAAAAGAAAAGCCGGGCTTTATTATGGCTAAAGTAAACGCACTGGCAGAACCTGAAATAATAGAAGCGCTGTACAAAGCAAGCCGTTCTCATGTACGGATTATGCTGAACGTACGCGGCATTTGTTTGCTGGTGCCCGGCGTAAAAAATCAAAGCGAACACATTGAAGTTGTCAGCATCGTCGACCGCTTTTTGGAACACAGCCGCATACTGTATTTTCAAAACGGCGGTGATGAAGAAGTGTATCTTTCCAGTGCAGACTGGATGAGCCGCAACACCGACCGGCGTGTTGAACTTTTATTTGCAATAACACAAAAAGATTTGCTTTTGCGCTTAAAAGACACTTTGCTTTTGTACTTTAAGGATAACACCCACTCACACCGCTTAAATGCCGACGGCACGTGGACACTAAAAATGCCGCGATCAGGAGAAAAAGCCGTACGTGCACAGGAAAGCCTTTACAGACAGTATGCGCGCCGTTAGATATACTACCATCAGCTGCGTTTACATATACCGATAATTTCGTTTGCTATAAAAGCGACCGTATAAAACACCATAACGGCAGAAGAAATCGGCATACACGCATACAGCACCGAACGCGGTATTTGAAACACAGCGGTAACTTCTTTTGTCTTCAGCATTAAATTAAGCGAGTATCTAAATAAAATAATAAAAAATACACAGGAAATGCTGTCAATCAATATACGCAAAAACGCTTTTCCCGCAGGATGGGTAATCCGGTTTTCGAGCCAATTTCCGACACTGTAATGCCCTTTTATAATCCACACTGCGGCAGCGCCGTAAAAAGTCATTGCGGCAAAGCACAGTTCAATAATTTCGTCGAGCCAGTGAAAAGAAGTTATCGGCACCAACCGGTTAAACACGTTTAGAGCAATCATTATCATTAAAACGGCAAACATGCACAGGGTAACCGTTTTAAGCAAAAACCGTACAATGTTATCGGCTTTTTTTAAAACATCAGCTGGTTTCATAATTACCCCCTTATTCGGCGCCCATAATCAAATCGGGCAAAAAGGTTGCAATTTGCGGAACGTATGCCATTACAATGGTAATAACAAGCACTCCGATAATATAGGGTAAACATTCTTTTCCCAATTTAAGAATAGGAACTTTTGCATGACCTGCGACGGCAAACAAACACATACCGACCGGCGGCGTTAAATTTCCTATCATTATTAAAAGCGTCAGCACAACGCCGAGGTTTACCAAATTAAAACCGTACATCGTTATTATGGGAAGAAAAATCGGAATAACAATAAAAAGTATGGCGTTTCCTTCCATAAACAAGCCCAAAACAAGGACGACCGCAATCATAATCGCCATAACACCGTTTGCACCGGCACCTATAGAAGCGAGCGTTTCTATTAGTTTGTTGGGAATTTGCCGGTACATAACAAACCATCCGAAAAAGTTGGCAACCGCCATAATAAATAGCAGCCCGGCGGACGCTTTTACCGTGTCCCACATTATGCGCGGTAAATCTTGCAGTTTAAGGTCTTTATAAAGGAAGCCTAAAACGATTGCATATAGGCAGGCAACTACGGACGCTTCGGTAGGGGTAAACAAACCGGACATTATGCCGCCGATAATAATTACCGGAGTCATCAGCGGAAAAAAAGCGCCGCGCACGGCACAAAACAATTCTTTAGCGTTTACCCGTTCACTTTTGGGAAAACCGCGGACTTTTGCCAAAACCGCAATGATTATCATCTGAGCGGCAGCCATTATAATACCGGGAATAAAGCCCGCCATAAATAAACGGGGTACGGAAACCGCAGTCAACGCCCCGTAAAATACAAAAGGAATGGACGGCGGTATTATCGGTCCGATTATGGAAGAAGATGCAACCATAGAGGCGGCAACAACCGGATCGTATCCGTCGTCAATCATAGCTTTTTGTTCTATTTGTCCGAGCCCGGCAGCGTCGGCAACGGCAGAGCCGGACATTCCGGAAAAAATAATCGACGACACAACGGAAACTTGCCCCAAGCCGCCGGGAACATGCCCAACCAATGCGCGGGCAAAACGGAAAATTCTGTTCGTTATTCCGCCCGAATTCATAAGGTTTCCCGCTAAAATAAAAAAAGGAACGGCAAGCAGCGTAAATCCCGTAGTGCCGTAAAACATTCTTTGTGCAAGCATGGTAAGAGAACCGGTTTGCCCGAAACCGATAAAAAAGCATACCGCCGTCATACCCATAGCGACCGCAACGGGCACATTTAAAACGATAAAGGCAATCAATACGATAAAAATTAAAAAGGTAAGCATACCGGTTCTCCCATCTTTACTTTCTGCTTTTTTCGAGCAAGTCCATAAAGTACTTGTAGTCCGCTTCTCCTACTTGAACCTTTAATTCTTCATACACGGGAGCTGCTGCTTGAATAAAAGGTTTGGTATCGGGGAAAGCAACTTGCATTCCGTTTTTTTCCAGCTCTTTTATTTGCAGCGCTTCTTGCTCACGCACGATTTTTTGCAGCGCTTTTCCGGCTTTAACGGCTTCTTCAATCAGTACCTTTTGCTGCAACTCGGACATTTTGTCGAACTTGTCTTTGTTCATCAGCAAGTGGGTGGCATTATAGGTATAGTTGACGACCGACAAATACTTTTGCGTTTCGTACATTTTGTTCGTTAAAATGGTAGCTATCGGGTTTTCCTGACCGTCCACAACGCCCTGTTTAAGCGCCATCGGCAGTTCCGTAAACGAAATGGTTTGAGAAATGCCGCCGAGCGCTTTTACCGTTGCCGCGTTTACAAAATCCGGCGGCGTTCTGATTTTTAAACCTTGCATATCTTTCGGTGTGGTAATTTGGCGAACCGACGTCGTATAATTGCGGAATCCGTATTCCCAGCGCGCCAAGTATTTTAAGCCGACGTTTTCAAGGTCGGGTTTTACCCATTCAAGAAATTTTCCGGCAAAAAATGCGTCTGCGGCATTATAATCCTTAAACGCAAAAGGCGCGCCCACCATATTGAATTTTTTTACATACTTTGCAATTGCAGGGTCTGTCGGAATAACCAAGTCCAGCGCCCCGGCAGTGGTTTGCTCTACCAATTCTTGAGAGTTTCCGAGCATACTGTTCGGATACATAACGACCGTTACGCTGCCGCCTGTCCGTTCGGCAACGGCTTTTGCAAACGCCGCGGCAGCTTGGTGGGCAGGGTGCGATTCTGCAAGATAGTGCGCAAATTTGATTTCAAAGCGTTTTTCGCTTTCGCCGTCTTTGTTTCCGGCTGCCGTAAGCATTGCAGCCATGGCAATCAACAATACGCACGATACGATTTTTTTCATACGAATTCCTCCATTCTTTGTACAGTGTGTTTTAAAGTGTAAGCAAAAAAACCCAAACAATCAAGTATGAGGAACGGCTGTTATGAGGTGAGGGGGCAAGGTAAACACATCGGCAGCAATCTTCAGGTACGTTTAGCCGCCGTTAGATGTACCGCCAGCCGTGTTTACACAGCGTTAAACAAAAGCATTCAAAGAAAAAGTTTTAAAGACGGCAACAAAAGAGTCCAAATCTTCGGCGTGCAGCGGTGCATAGGTTTCGCACGTATACGGAACACCTAGTTGACGATATTTGTTTTGCCCGAACTGATGAAACGGCAACAGCTGTACATCAACGGCACCGATTTTTTTTAAAAGAACGGCAAACGCTTCGGCATCCGGCAATCCGTTGTTATAACCGGGAATAACAGGAATACGCACAAGTACTTTTTTTTCCGCATTTAATACAAAGCGCAAATTATCCAAAATAATATCGTTATACACGCCGGTTCCTTCAAAATGTTTTTGCCGGTCGTAGTGTTTTACATCAAATAAAAACAAATCGGTAAACGGAATTATTTTTTTTAACGTGTTAAGCGGCGTATAACCGGTTGTTTCAACAGCCGTATGTAAGTTTTCTTTTTTACAGCGTTGCAATAACGAACGGGCAAAATCGGCTTGAACAAGCACTTCGCCGCCGGAAAGCGTTACCCCTCCGCAAGATTCTTTGTAAAAATCCGTATCTTGCATAATTTCACCCATTATGCGTTCTATGCCCATATATTCGCCGCATACCGTCGGCTTGCCGCCTTTTTTTAACGGCATAAGCGTTTCTATTTTACCCGAGCGCGATTCGGGGTTAGAACACCATTTGCACGACAGAGGACAGCCTTTAAAAAAAACAACAGTTCTAATTCCCGGTCCGTCGTGAATACTGAATTTTTGAATATTAAAAATAAGAGCCTGTGTGCTTTTCATATCTTTAGTATATCACCTTTTCAATCTTTTGAAAAGCATTATGTTTCATTCGTAAATATTTTACTTGCAAAAAAAACACCACCGTGATATACTTAAGATAAAAGCTGGTAAAAGGAGGTCGAGGCAATGAACGCGCCTTACAGTATCGGCATTGACGTCGGCGGAACTAAAACCGCTTTAGGACTTTTTGCGTCCGACGGTGTTTTAATCGAGCGCACACAATACCCGTCAAACAAAACGGCGGAACCGGAAGCTTTTTTTGACGAACTTGCAGAGCATTGTAAAAAACTTATCCAATCGCAAAATTTAACGGTAAAAGATTTGGATGGAATTGGAATCGGAATGCCGTCTTTTGTTTTGTTTTCGGAAGGAAGAATTTTAAAAACAAGCAACTTAACAAACATCCGCGACTTTCCCGCCCGTGACTATTTTTCCGAACGTTTTGAAAATGCCGTCCGCATTGTTATAGACAACGATGCACACACCGGCGCTTTGGCGGAATTCCGGCACGGAGCGGGGCAAGGCTTTGAACATATGCTGTTTTGTCCGGTCAGTACGGGCATATCATCGGGAATTATTATAAACAAAGAATTATTCCGTGGCTCATACGGCTGGGCGGGAGAAAGCGGCCACATGCTGATAACGCCGAACGACGGTATTTTGTGCGGCTGCGGCAACCGCGGCTGTCTTATGTCGTGGTGTTCGGGAAGCATGATAGTCAAACATGTTCAGCAAAAAATTGCAGCCGGAGAAAAAACGCTTATAGAAGAGCTTGCCGGCGGAAGCGAAAAAATTACCGCTATGCATATTTGCCAAGCGTGGGAACAGAACGATCAAACGGCAAAACAAGCTGTCGAACAAATGGCTCAATACCAAGCCGTATGGCTGTTCAATCTATATGTTACGCTCAATATAAACTGCTTTGTGTTTTCCGGCGGCTTGCTTTGCATGGGAGACAAACTGTTCAAACGCAGCAAAGAATTATTCGACGCATACAACAATAATTCGTATCCCGTTTACTTTAAACACGCGTCTTTGGGAGAAAATGCCGGCATTATCGGCGCACGGGAATTATTATACTAAACCGTACAGGGGGTAAAATATGTATTTCGGCGAATTAACCGACAGAATGAAACATTTTAGAGAAGAAGTGCTCAGCACACCGCCGCGTGTGTGTGCACAAAGAGCTTTGTTAACTACGCAAAGTTATAAATTGCACGCAGACAAGCCCGTTATTTTAAAACGTGCATACATGATGAAAAATATTTTGGAAAACATGAGCATTTACATTGAAGACGACAGTCTTTTAGCGGGGAACCAAGCATCCGAAAACCGTGCGGCGCCGATTTTTCCCGAATATGCCATGGACTGGGTTATCGCCGAATTGGACGAATTCGAAAAACGTTCCGGCGATGTGTTTTTTATTTCGGAAAAAACAAAAAAAGAACTCCGCTCCATAGCGCCTTTTTGGGAACACAATACAACAAAAGATAAAGGTCTTGCCGCCATTCCGCCGGCAAGCAAAGTGTTTTACGATTTAGGCGTTATAAAAGCCGAAGGAAACATTACATCGGGAGATGCACACATCGCCGTAGATTATAAACGCGTGCTCCAAAAAGGCTTACTCGATTTTAAAAAACAAACCGAACGGGCAATACAAAAGCTTAACTTAACCGATTTTAATAATTTGCAAAAATACTATTTTTACCAAGCGGTTTTGATTTTAATTGACGCATCGGTGCAGTTTGCAAAACGCTATGCCGATTTAGCCGAAGAAAAAGCAAAAAAAATACAAAAAACAAAACCCAAGCGTGCAGCGGAATTAAAAGAACTGAGCCGCATTTTGCGAAAGGTGCCTGCGCACAAAGCTGATACGTTTTACGAAGCCGTACAGTCCTTATGGCTGGTACATTTAATTTTACAAATAGAATCGAACGGACACTCTCTGTCTTACGGCAGAATGGATCAATATTTATTTGAATATTACAAACGCGATATTAAAAATAAAGTCCTCACGGAAGAAAAAGCGTGCGAACTGTTGACCAATTTATGGATAAAAACATTTACCATAAATAAAATACGCAGCTGGACGCATACCCAATACAGTGCCGGCAGCCCTTTGTACCAAAACGTCACCGTCGGCGGACAAACAGCGGATAAAAGGGATGCGGTAAATCCGCTTACCTATCTTATATTGCGCTCGGTAGCGCAAACGAGACTTCCGCAGCCCAATTTAACCGTACGCTATCATTCGGGGCTGGACGACGCTTTTATGAAAGAATGTGTAGAAGTGGTAAAACTGGGCTTCGGTATGCCCGCATTTAACAACGACGAAATTATCATACCGTCTTTTATTAAACGCGGCGTAAAAGAAAAAGACGCTTACAATTACAGCGCTATAGGCTGTGTAGAAGTTGCCGTTCCGGGCAAATGGGGATACCGCTGCACGGGTATGAGTTTTTTGAATTTCCCCAAATCGCTGCTTATTGCAATGAACGACGGAGTTGAACCGAAAAGCGGCATAAAACTGACAAAGGGCTGCGGGCACTTTAAAGATATGAAGCGTTTTGCCGACTTGCAAAAAGCGTGGGATTATACAATACGCGATTTTGCCCGGCACAGCGTTATTATCGAAAATGCATGCGATATTGTTCTCGAAAAAGATGTGCCCGATGTGCTGTGTTCGGCTTTATGCAACGACTGTATCAAGCGCGGCAAAACTTTAAAAGAAGGCGGCGCCGTATACGATTTTATCAGCGGTTTACAAGTCGGCATAGCTAATTTGGCAGACTCGCTTGCCGCAATAAAAAAATGTGTATATGAAGACAAAAGCATAAGCCCAAAAGAGCTTTGGGATGCACTGACAAATGATTTTCAGGGAGAAAACGGCAAGCGAATTCAAGAAATTCTTATAACGCAAGCGCCAAAATACGGTAACGACAGCGATTATGTGGACGATTTAATCGTAAGCGCTTACAGCAGTTATATAGATGAAATCGAAAAATATCCGAACACCCGGTACAAACGAGGTCCTATCGGCGGTTTGCGCTATGCCGGAACATCTTCCATTTCTGCAAACGTAGGGCAGGGGATTGGAACACCGGCAACTCCGGATGGACGCAATGCGGGAACACCGCTTGCCGAAGGCTGTTCTCCCTCGCACGCGATGGATACACATGGGCCGACATCCGTGTTTAAATCGGTTGCAAAACTTCCGACGGCAAAGATTACCGGCGGTGTTTTACTAAACCAAAAAGTAACGCCGCAAATACTGCAAAAAGAAGAAGACAAAGTTAAAATGGTTGCCCTTATTAGAACCTTTTTTAACTGTTTAAAGGGGTTTCACGTACAATATAATGTAGTATCCCGCGCAACACTGCTGGATGCACAAAAACATCCCGAAAAACACCGCGACCTTATCGTCCGGGTTGCCGGCTATTCGGCATTTTTTAACGTGCTGTCAAAAGCAACTCAGGATGACATCATAGAAAGAACGGAACAAGCCGTATAAAAATAAAAAAGCGCTTTCGGAGTTAACTGAAAGCGCTTTTTTAATTATGAATGAGTTTTTTTATTTATACTTGGCAACGTTTTGTTTTGTTACCAGTTCATACGGAATATCGTACAATTTATCTATGCTTTCACCTTTTGCAATTTTTACCGCAACGTCAACAGCAGTACGGGCTTGCGCTGCCGAATTCTGTAAAACCGTACAGTTTAATCTTCCGGCTTCAACCGCAAGCAATGCGTCGGGAATGGCATCCACACCGCCGATAAACTTTCCCTTTACATTAGCGCCTTCGCACGCAAGTAAAGCTCCCATCGCCATTTCATCGTTTTCCGAAAAAATTGCATCAAACGCCATTCCCGATTGTATAATATTTTGAATGGCATCCAAAGCTCGCGAGCGGTCCCAATCGCAAAATTTTTCCGCAACGATTTTTGCGTTCGGAAAACGTTTCATCACTTCTTTTAATCCGGCATAGCGCATAACTTGTGCGTTTTGACCGGCAGGTCCGTGCAGGACAATAATTTTTGCATCGGGTTTTACATTTTTAAACAATTCTTCTGCAAGCAATAAACCTGATTGAATATCATCGGAACCGACATAGGCAAGTTTTTTATCGGACACGGTCGATGCGCACATTTCAATAAGCGGAACGCCCGCTTTTGCCGCAGCTTCAACTGCGGGCACTTGCTGTTCGCGATCAAAGGGAATCATTACAATGCTGTTAACTTTTTGAGTTATTAAATTGTCGACTTGGCTGTTTTGTTTAACCGGATCGGACTGCGCATCTAAAAACACCAATTTTACGGAAGCATATTCCGGTTTTTCCGCAACATACTTTTCCATATGTGTTTTTAACGACGTCAAGTATTCCGACGTTAAATTAAACATGGAAACGCCGATTTTGTAAGTTCCCTCACCCGACGCTTCTCCTTTGCCCCCTGCAGCAAGCGGCATTAAAACCGCAAAGGCAAGCAACACGAACAAAATTTTCTTTTTCACACAAAGCCTCCTTAAAATGTATTTTGTGTTTTAGTGCTATTCAAACCTGCGGTTTGCTTTATCCGCCCAAACCGCTCCGATAATAATTAAACCTTTTATAACTTGTTGAATATATGAAGATACATTTAAAATATCCAAGGCGTTTTGGATAATACCGAAAATCAAAACGCCGAGTAACGTGCCGAATATGCTTCCTTTTCCGCCGGACGGAGAAGTTCCGCCGATAATAGCTGCGGCGATGGCATCCAATTCGTAGCCCGTTCCGGCATTGGGCGCTCCTGCATTTGTTTTGGCGGTCATTAAAATACCTGCCAACCCGCAGCAAAAGCCGGTAAACGTATAAGCAAACATTTTTATTTTTGCCGTATTTATACCGGATGTTTTAGCGGCGCTTTCGTTTCCGCCGACTGCAAGCGTATAGCGTCCCAATTTTGTCGTGTGTAAAAGCACATAGCCGACCAAAAGCATACATACGAATATCCACACGGGAAGCCCTATTCCCAAAAAGGAAGATTGCCCCAATGCGGTAAACGCTTTATTCAGCTTTATAATCGGGCTTCCGTGTGTGTACACGTTGGTAAACCCGCGTGCAATAGACAACATACCCAGCGTTACTATAAAGGGAACTATTTTTGCATAAGAAACCAAAACACCGTTGACAACGCCAAACACAAGTCCTGCGGCAATTCCGGCTAAAACGGCTAACAGCGGATTTCCTCCGCCGGATACCAAACTCGCCGCTATAACGCCGGAAAACCCCAAAAGAGAACCCACCGACAAATCTATGCCGCCGGTTATAATAACAAAGGTCATGCCCACGGCAAGAATTCCGTTTATGGAAACTTGTTGAAAAATATTTTTTATGTTTTGAGCGCTTAAAAAATTCGTGTTCAGTACGGATACGACAATTATAAGAACCAACAACAATATATACAAACTGTAAGCCGAAAATATTTTTTTTACTGCAGCCGCATTTATGGTTTTTTGCATAATTTCTCCTCTACTTTAAAACGCTAATGCACAGCGCATTATTTGTTCTTTATTGATTTCGTCTTTTAAAAGAACGCCGCGCACTCTGCCGCTGTTCATAACAATGATACGATCGCTTATCGCCATTATTTCCGGCATTTCCGAAGATATAACAATAACGGCTTTCCCCTGTTTGGCAATCGCGTCGATAAGCATATATATTTCCTGTTTTGCCTTTACATCTATGCCGCGCGTCGGTTCATCGAGTATTAAAATTTCAGGATTTGTCGAAAGCCATTTTGCCAAAACAACTTTTTGCTGATTACCGCCGGAAAGCGAAGAAACGGGTACCGTAAACGACGGCGTTTTAACGCTTAATTTTTTTAAAATGGCGGCACTGATGTTTTTTTCGGTTTTCTTTTTTATAAAAGGTCCGAATACCATTTTGGTAAGATTTACCAGCGAAGTATTAAATATAAGCGATTTATCGAGAAAAAGCCCTTGCTGTTTGCGGTCTTCGGTTACCAATGCCATACCTCTTTTTATGGCATCTTGCGGTTTTTTTATACAAACTTCCTTTCCGTCGATTAGGATTTTCCCCGAACTTATCGGGCGCAAACCGAATAAAGCTTCAACAACCTCTGTCCGTTTGGAACCGATTAAACCGGTTATGCCCAAAATTTCTCCCGAACGCACATCGAAAGATACGTTTTCAAAACAGCCGGGAGAACACAAATTGTGCACCGATATTTTAACATCTCCGAAACTTTCACCTCTGCGCTGAAAAAGCGCCGAAACATCTCTTCCCACCATCATATTTATCAAACGCGTTTGATCCGTTTGAGAAGCTTCATCCGTTCCAATCATAGTGCCGTCACGCATAACCGAAATCCGATCGGAAATCCGAAAGATTTCATCCATCTTGTGCGAAATATACACAATCGAAACGCCGCTTGCCGTTAAACGTCGTATAATATTGAACAGCAATTCAACTTCCGTGTCGGCAATAGCCGATGTCGGTTCATCCATAACAATAATCCGCGATTTATACGCTATGGCTTTTACTATTTCAACAAGCTGAATTTGTGCAATGCTGAGCGTGTTCATCGTTACGTTTGCAGGAATAACCGGAAGATCAAAACTTTTAAACAAAGCTTCCGTTTGTTCATTCAACTTTCGTTTATTAACAAAACAGCGGCCGGGTAAATGTCCTAAAAAAATATTTTCTGCAACTGTCATGGCGGGAATGGGGCTTAACTCTTGGTGAATCATCGATATGCCCAATTGAATTGCATCGTGCGAACAGCGGGGGCAAACGGTTTTACCTTCAAGCTCTATGGAACCGCTGTCTGCCGTATACATTCCGTTTAAAATTTTCATAAGAGTGGATTTCCCCGCTCCGTTTTCTCCCATCAGTGCATGAACTTCGCCTTTGTACAGTTCAAAATCGACGCCTTGTAACGCTTGTACACCGGGAAACGTTTTACAAATACGCGACATTTTTAAAATGCTTTTTTGCATTTTTCTCCTCTTTTGCAGCGTTTTGAACAAAAGCAATTTACATTCAAATGAAATTTAAAAAGCTTCGATAAAATATACTAGCACGCGTTTTCTCAGAAGTCAAGTTTTTTTTATAAAGATTTTTATTTCAAATAAAAGCTATGTATACTAAATTCAAAAGCAAATACTCGATTGACAAGTATTTAATCTGCTTATAGAATTAAAGAAACCACCAAACCGGAATAATTTATGGGAACCGATATAATACAGCGGCAGCTAGATATTGTTAATTTATTAAACGAATACGACAAACTGAACGTAAAACAAATTGCGGACCGCATACAAGTGTCGACGGTAACTATCCGTAAAGATTTGCAAGTACTCGAAGACAAGGGACTTTTACGCCGTTTTCACGGCTATGCGCTGCGTATTTCGCGCGACGACATAAATTCGCGCTTGTCCTACGCTTACGAAACCAAACAAAAAATTGCGCGTACGGCACTGTCTTTTTTGCAGCCGGGTGAAACGGTAATGATAGAATCAGGCAGCACATGCGCTTTGCTCGCTATGGAAATAGCCCTTGCTGCAAAAGAAATTACCGTAGTAACCAATTCGGCTTTTATTGCAAGTTATGTACGCCATATTCCTTCGGCAAAAACCGTTTTGTTAGGAGGCGACTACCAAAACGATGCGCAAGTTATGGTCGGTCCCATTACGCAAATGTGTGCAAAAGAATACCACGTGGAAAAACTATTTACCGGTATAGACGGTTATACGGTTGAACATGGGTTTTCGCAAGAAAATCACACGCGCGCGCGAACGGTAAAAGAATTAAGTAAAAGCGCGGATAAAGTATTTGTCCTTTCGGATTCGTCCAAATTCGGAGTGCACAGTGTTGCACGTTTGTTTTCGGCACAAGAAGTGCACACGGTAATTACGGACGAACAAATTCGATCCGACTTAAAAGTCGATTTGCAAAGCAAAAACGTGCGCATTGTCTGCGCATAAGCGCTTATCGAAGGTATGTCATTAACAGCATTATGTCCGAATTGCGGATACCGGAAATCCTAAGCGCTTGCCCGAGCGTGCGCGGACGCACTTTTTCCAGCTTTTGCCGGGATTCGGAAGACAGCGCCGCAAGAGCTGCATAATCAAAACCGTCGGGTATAAGCGCGTTTTCCATGCGGCGTAACTTTTGAATGGATTTTTCTTGTTTTTCTATATAATACTTATATTTATAATCTATGCGCGCCGCATCCCAAGCACTTTGACTATAGGGTGCGGGAGCGTCTTCGGTTTCGACGGCACGGGCGGCTTGTACAGGATTTGTTTCAAACCCTTTTATAATTTCATCACGCATACGGATTTTTTCGCGCACCCGCTCCATTTGCATGTCCGTTTTTAAACCGGCTTTCCATCCTTTTTCCGTTAAGCGTACATCGGCGCTGTCGTGCCTCAGTTTTAAACGGTATTCGGCGCGGGCGGTAAACATGCGGTACGGTTCTTTTGTGCCGAGCGTAACCAAATCGTCGATTAAAACACCGATATACGCTTCATCGCGCGCAAGCACAAGTTCTTCGTAGCGGGGTATATCGTGCAAACGGTCAACGTGCCCTTCAATACTCGCGCCGCACAAATCTTTGTGGGCGGCAATATAATTTCCCGCGTTAATACCGGCGACTAAGCCTTGACCGGCAGCTTCTTCGTAACCGGAAGTTCCGTTTATTTGCCCTGCAGTAAAAAGACCGGCAACGGCTTTTGTTTCAAGAGCTGCAGTTAATTGGGTAGGATCGATAAAATCGTATTCGACCGCATAACCCGGCCGTGTTACAACGGCGTTTTCAAAGCCGCTCAGCGTACGCAAAAAACGGTCTTGTACTTCTTCAGGAAGCGATGAAGAAAATCCGTTCAAATACATTTCATCGGTATCCAAGCCTTCGGGTTCCACAAACAGCTGATGGCGCTCGCGCTCGGCAAAGCGCATTACTTTATCTTCTATAGAGGGGCAATAACGCGGGCCTATGCCGCTGATTTTTCCGCTGTACAAGGGAGAGCGCCCTATGTTTTGGCGGATAATATCGTGCGTATGTTGATTTGTGTAAGCAAGGTAGCAGGGCACCATAGGACGTTCGACGTTTTCGGTGTCAAAAGAAAAAGGCAGTATTTTTTCATCCCCGTTTTGGATTTCCAGCCGGGAAAAATCGATGGAAGAGCGTAAAATACGCGGCGGTGTACCCGTTTTTAAACGTGAAACGGTAAAACCTAAGCGCACAAGCGTTTCAGTTAAACCGAATGCTCCCGGTTCTGCCAAACGGCCGCAATTTTCTTCGTAATCGCCGATAAAAATTTTTCCGCCTAAAAAAGTTCCGGTTGTTAACACCGCCGCGCACACGGGAATACGCCTGCCGCGCTGTGTAACGATCGCTCTTATTTTTTGCCGCTTTCCGGAAGCGGCTGCAACCGTTTCCATGTCGGTAACGGTATCTTGTAAAAGAGTTAAATTTTTTTGCGTTTCCAGCATATGGCGGGCAAGCGCGGCATACAACAGTTTATCCGCTTGTGCGCGCGGCGCTTGCACTGCAGGGCCTTTGCTTTTGTTTAAAAGCCGAAACTGAATCATGCTTTTATCGATTAAATGCGCCATTTCTCCGCCGAGCGCATCTATTTCGCGCACAATATTCCCTTTGGAAATACCGCCGATAGACGGATTGCACGAAAGCCGGCATATCGCGTCGATTGACTGCGTTATAACGATTGTACGAAAACCGCGCCGAGCCAGTGCAAGAGCGGCTTCAAGTCCTGCGTGTCCTGCTCCCACAACGGCAGCATCAAAAGAAGCGTTGTAACCGACGCATGTATCCACATTATTATCCATCTTATACCCCGATTACGCAAACCCGAACGGGGTTTCTTGGTACACATAATAGTTCAGCCAATTCGAGTAAAACAAGTGCGCATGGCTTCTCCACGTGGAGCGGGGAATGTTTTCCGGATTATCGTCGGGAAAATAATTTTCCGGTATGTCTATTGCAATGCCTTTTTTTATGTCGCGCTTATATTCAAGCTCAAGCGTATCGGTATCGTATTCCAAATGACCGGTCATAAAAAGCTGGCGGTTATCTTTGGATTTTACCAGCAAAATGCCCGCTTTTTCTGAAACAGCCAAAACGGTTAAATCTTTACAGCGCTCAACATCTTCGCTTCGCACGTGAGTATAGCGCGATTGCGGGCATACAAATCTATCGTCAAAACCGCGCAGCAATGGTTCGGTCGGCACTATTTTTTTATTGTAAAACACGCCGAACAGTTTTTTGGGTAAATCGTATTTTTGAATACCGTAACGGTAATACAAACCCGCTTGAGCCCCCCAGCAAATATACAGCGTGCAAAATACGTTTTGCGCCGCGTAATCCATAATCGCTTTTAAATCGTCCCAATAATCCACTTGTTCAAAGGGAAGCTGTTCTACCGGAGCACCGGTTATAATCATCCCGTCGAACTTTCGCTCAAGCGCTTCTTTTGAAGTAATATAAAACTTTTCCAGATGGTCGGTTCGGATATTTTTAGGTTTGTGTTTTTCCATGTGCACCAGCGATATTTCTACTTGCAGCGGCGTATTCCCCAAAAGGCGCAAAAGCTGTGTTTCGGTAGCTATTTTGGTGGGCATAAGGTTTACTATGGCTATTTTTAACGGGCGGATGTCTTGCACTTTTGCACGCCGCTCGGTCATAACAAAGATATTTTCGCTTTCCAAAACGGTTCGAGCGGGCAAATCCGAGCGAATTTTTATAGGCATATGCACGGCAGTATAGCATATACGCTTTTTTTTTGCTATACTTGACTTTATGATGCGGCAAAATACAAAAACGGCGGTAAAAAAATTAAAACGCTTAATTTTGGACCCAAAAGACAATGCAGAAGATTTCCGTTCACGTTTAGAAGCCGAATTTGCCGACGCTATGCTCCCCAATCGAGTTGAAAAAGAAAAGCGGACAATTGACGGTATTGACTGTGCCGTGTTTGTGCCGGAAGTATATGCTTCCAACCGCCTTATGCTGTATGTACACGGCGGCTGTTTTGCTGCAGGCTCTTGCGCTTCGTGGGCAAATTTTTGTGCTTCCCTTGCCAATATTTCGTGTACCAAACTTATTTTACCCGAAATCCCGCTGGCTCCCGAACACCCCTATCCTGCCGCTTTGGAAACCTTAAAAACCGTTATAAAAAAACTGTATACGGAAACAGACAATATTATCATCGGTGCGGACGGTTCGGGTGCGCTGATCGCCGTTTCGCTGGTGCTGACGATTAAAGAAAAATTCAGAGGAAAAATAAAAGAATTGATTTTATTTTCTCCGTGGCTGGACATATCTGCAGATTCGGAAACTTTAAAAACACTCAACAAAAAAAATACCGATCCGGTGCTTTCTCCGGCAAACGTTCGAGCGGCAGCACAACTGTATACGTATGAATCAAATTGCACAAACCCCTTTGTATCTCCGATGTTTGCAAGCCCCGAATTGCTTTCAGGTCTTCCGCCCGTGTATATGCAAATGGCGGACGACGAATTGCTTTTAAAAGACGCTGTGTGTTTTCAAGATAAATTAAGAAAAGCCGATGTTCCCTGTACGCTTGACGTGTGGAAAGACACGCTGCATTTATTCCAAATGGCGGATGAAGTTTTTCCGCAAGCGCATTTAGCTATGGAAAAAATCGGTACTCATATAAAAACAAAACATTCAAACGGAAATTAAAACATGGAATTGGTAGCCCCCGCCGGGAATTTAGATAAGCTGCGTTACGCCTATACATACGGAGCGGATGCCGCTTACATCGGCTTAAAACACTTTTCTTTGCGCTTAAAAGCAGACAATTTTCACAGGCAAGAACATCGGGCGGTACACGAATTAAAAGCGTGCTATCCCGATAAAAAACTATTTTGTGCGCTGAACGTCAGTTTTCACAACCGCGATATCGACCTTTTTTTAAACGAAATTGAATATTTTAAAGCATTTCCCTTTGACGCTTTTATCGTACAGGACATGGGCATGGTGCATATTCTGCAAAAGCATTTTCCCAACACGGCACTGCATTTGAGCACGCAAGCAAACTGCATTAACCGAGAAGCCGTTAAATTGTACAAAGAATTGGGATTTTCCCGAATTGTGCTTGGGCGCGAAGCTTCCCTTGCGGAAATTGCAGAGATTAAGCAAGCCGTTCCCGACATGGAATTGGAAGTGTTTGTGCACGGAGCAATGTGTATTGCATATTCGGGACGCTGTCTTATGAGCGCGTATATGAATGGACGCAGCGCAAATGCAGGTTTTTGTTCTCATTCGTGCCGGTGGAATTATAAATTACTTGCGCAAAGCGGAAATTTGGTTTTGGAAGAAAAAGAGCGGCCAGGTTCATACCTTCCCGTTTTTGAAGGCGATAATTTTACTGCCGTGCTTTCTTCAAAAGATTTATGCATGATAGAACACTTAGACGATTTAAAAAAAGCGGGTGCCGACAGTTTAAAAATTGAAGGCAGAATGAAAAGCCTATATTACACTGCAGTGGTAACACGCGCATACCGCAAAGCCGTAGACCTTGCAGAAAACCGCATAAGTAAAAAAGACGCACAGCCTTTTATAAAAGAACTGTACAAAACAAGCCACCGCGAATTCGCTTCCGGTTTTTTTTACAATGCAAAAAACGCTGACAAAACAACGTGCGGCGAAACAAGCGGTAAATACGAAATGACCGGAACAATAGGACAAACGCTGACAGCGGAAAAAACACAAAGCATTTTTGCAAGGGCTAAGGAAGTTCAATCGACTTTTTTACAATCGCTAAAAAAACTGCACCCAAAAGCGCGCGCGGCAAAAGAAGCGGATTTACAAAAACACCCCGAAAAACAGCTGCGCACGGTAAAAATGCGCAAAAACCGGTTTTTTTACGAATATCAGCCACTTAATTTTACCGACAGCCAAACAGCCTTGGAAGCAGTCGGTCCGGATACGGTTTGCGTAAAGCTAAGTGCAAACAGTTATGAATTCGTTAACCCGGAAACCGGAGAGCTTTTACGCAGCGTAAGCCACAACACGCCGTGCCTGTTGTATACGGCGCACGCTCTCCAAAGCGATTGGATTATACGGCAAAAAGCCCGGTAAAGTACCATTTATAATAAAAAACCTATAAACCGTTCGGCTCTCGTCGGTTTTAGAAACGCTTCATTCGTCCGCCTTGCTTTTAATACGCCGGTTTTTTAGAAGTACCCTGTTTTAACGTGCCGGTTTGGGTGTGCCGTTTTTTTGTTCTTCCCAGAGTACGGGGATTTTGCGTTCGTTAACGTTGGCGATGCGGTTAAAATTTTTGCAATCGGCGCGGTGTACGGTTATGCCGCGTCCGCGCGATACATAGCCGACAATGGAATCGCCGTAGCGCGGATTACAGCATTTTGCGCGGGTAACCAAAAAATTCGATGTATCGTCTATACGGATTTTTATCGGCGTGTTTTGTTCACTTTCGGTTTCGCTGTGCGCACCCGCATAACAAGCGGACGATGTTTGAGCAGACGTTTGTGCCGATACGGCAGCTAGAGTTTGTCCCTGCCCTTGATTTTGCGTTTGCACCGGAACCGAACCTTGAGTGCCGTCTTGAGCATGCTGGGCAAGATATGCGCGTATTTTAGAACGCGCACGGGCAGTTTTTGCCATTGCAAGCTGGTTTTCGGTAGGGTGGGCTTGCGGATGGGTGAGGATTTCGACTATCTGCGTATTTTTAAGCGCGCGCGACAAAGGGATTATATGACCGTCGGCTTTTGCGCCGGTTATCGTTTGCCCTATGTGCGTATGCACGGCATAAGCAAAATCCAAAGCCGTAGCGCCTGCAGCAAGTTTTTTTACTTCCCCTTGCGGCGTAAACACAAAAATGGAATCTCCTAACAGTTCGTTTTTTATTTCGTTAAAAAATGCTTCGTCGTTTAAGTGGTCGCGGCGCAATTCCCGCAATTGATTGATAATACTTAAACTTCCGATATCCACACTGTCTTTGTTCATCCCCTTTTTATACAGCCAGTGGCTGGCAACACCCAGCTCGGCAACCGAATGCATTTCGTGAGTACGGATTTGTACCTCCAAAGGACGGGTGCCGCACAACACGGTTGTATGTATGCTTTGGTAGCCGTTTTCTTTCGGCATAGCGATGTAATCTTTAAAGCGCCCTTCAAGCGGTTTCCACAAGTTATGCACAAGCCCTACCATAACATAACAATCCGCACTTGTTTTACACAAAATCCTAAGCGCAAGCAAATCGAGCAATTCTTCGGCTGTGCGGTTTTTCCGCTTCATTTTTTGGTAAATTGAATAAAAGTGCTTTGCCCTGCCGTATACGGTTACTTCCAAGCCGGCTTTTGAAGCTGCTTTGTAAATTTCTTTTTGTGCTTTTTCTATGTATTCGGCGCGCTCGTTTTTTTTCAGTGCAACGATTTGCTTAAGCTGAGCAAACACATCGGGGTTGGAACATTTTAAGCTTAAATCTTCCATTTCGATTTTTACGGCGGACATACCCAAACGGTTTGCAAGCGGCGCCCAGATTTCGATAATTTCTGCGGCAAGCTGTTTTTGCCGATCTGTTTTTAAAGATGAAGCGCTTCGGATGCTGTCCAAACGTTCAGCCATTTTAACCAAAATAACGCGGATATCGTCGGTCATGGCAAAAAGCATTTTGCGGAATGCATCCGCTTGGTCGAGCGTTTTGCTTTTCATATTAAGACCGGTAATACGCCGGATTGACTGCACTATGTTTAAAACGGCACAACCGAAGCGCTTTTCGATTTCGCGCTCACAGGAAGCGTAGGTGTCGGGTTGAGCGGCGCCGGAAGAAAGTCCGGAAAAAGATTTTGCAGCGTTTTGTACCGTATCGGTTTTGTTTTGTGCGGTTTTCAAATTAAAGATATTGTGCAGTATGCCGGCGACAATGCAGTCGGTATCGAGATTATTTTCGGCTAAAATACAAGCCACTCTAAAAGAATGATCAACGGCGGAAAAAGCTGGCGGCATAGCACAAACTTTGTCTGCAGTTTGTGCGCACGAACACAAAAAATCCCACGCTTCGGTTATTGTTTTTTTACCGTTTACCTCGTCGGCATAGCGCGGATAAGTTTGAAAAAAACTTTTTAAAAGTTCGCAGCAAGCAGCATTTTCCGAGGTCACCGGTTTTTGTATATACGCTTGCTCTTGCTCGGTAAGCTGAAAATCGCTCATCGTCATTGTCCCGTTTGCGGCCGCGGGTTACGCGCGGCATACCGGATAAATCGTTATACGTTACTATATCGGTAAAGCCCGCCTTTGTCATCAGCTCGGCAGTTTGCCGCGCATTGTATTCACCTGTTTCCAAAAGCAAAACACCGCCACTTTTGAGCGCACCAAACGCTTGCACCACCAAACGCCGAATAAGATCCAGTCCGTCTCTTCCGCCGTCGAGGGCTAAAAGCGGCTCGCTTCTTCCGTCTTGCAAAAGTTGTGCCGCCGCCGCAGACGGTACGTAGGGCGGATTGCTTACAATAAGATCAAACGGCGGATGCGGAAAATCAAGTAAATCGGCGCGGACAAAGCGGATGCTGTGCGCTTTTTGCGGCAAAAGCAGGTTGTGTGCGTTTATGCGGGCAATTTTAAGCGCTTTTTTTGAAATATCGCTTGCGATAAAAAACACGGGCGGTGCAAAACCGGAAAACGGCTGCACAACATTTGTATTCACCGCTTGAAGCGAAGCAAGCGCCGAAAGCGCAACACAGCCCGACCCCGTGCACACATCGGCAGCATATAACGCGCTGTCTGTGCCGGCACTGGTATCAATAGCCGTGCTGCCAGAAGCGGTGCCGATAGCAATATCGGTTTTAGAACGGCGCTGCGCTGCTAAGCATTCCAGTTCGCACAATGTGCGTTCAACCAGCAGTTCCGTATCGGGTTTGGGAATAAGCACATCCGGCGTTACTTTAAAATCAAAGCCGAAAAATTCTTTTGTGCCCGTTATATAAGCAACGGGCAGCCCCGCATTTCTCCGGCTTACGGCATAAAAAAAAGCACGCTCTTGTGCTGCAGAAAGTTCAATTTCGTCGTGAGCCAACAAAAAAGAGCGCTCTTTGCCCAACACGTGTGCAAGCAAACAATCCGCATCGAGTGCGGGCGTAAACATAAAAGAGGACGTAAAAACAGGATCTAAAAGGTTTTGAAAAATACTTAAAGCTTTTTTTCGCGCTTGGCGTACCGTCATTATGTATCCATAAAAAAACCCCTGAAGCGCGTGCGTTTCAGGGGATACATAAACTAAAAAGTTTTATTTAGTTTTTCTTTGCAGCTTCGGTTTTTTCCGCACCTTTTTTCGCCTTAGGAGCTTTTGCTTTAGGCTGTCCGAGCGGAATAAATACTTGTGCCGTGTACTTGTCAAGTTCCGTTAAATTGCCGGTTGCATACACATCGATATGCACACCGCCAGCAAAGTCGAAAGTAAGACCTACAACGTGCTCTTCTTTGAACTCAGGCTTAAAAGCAACGGTGCGGCTTCCGATTTTGCCGGTGTCCAACATAACTTCGTCATACTTAACATCCGCAGTCAATTCTACAGACGGTGTTGCTCCAAGCATAAAACCGCATACCCATTTTTCGGGTTTTATCGTTATACCCATCGGCAATTCAAATTTGGTAACAACTTCATGTGCAGACTTCCACTGTTTAGGATCTTCATGCGTGGTTTCCGCTGCGCCATCGACAGCTTTAGTTAAATACGCTTCAGCTTTTTTTGCATTAGCGCTATTGTGTGCGCCGTTATAACCGAAACCAACACCGGGACGGATTTTAAAGTTAGCGCTGTCTGCGATGTTAAAGTTAAACAAACGTTGACCTTCAAGCATAAAACCGCCGCCTACTGTTGTTTTATATTTTTTTTCTCCCTTTTTGATGGCAGGGGGGTGAGGACCTTCAAGCTCTTTTTTGTAGTCTGCACCTGCAAATCCGATATTAAAGTTTCCGCCGATTATCCAGCTGTCTTCTTCGCGATCGCGCACCGGAAGGCTTACTTCATACTTTGCCCCAACTTTAGTATATGCTTCCACATCGGTAATCTTAACTTCTTGTTTAGCTCCGCTATCAGGCGTACTTTTGAAAGAACCGTCTTTATTGGTAATATTGCTGTTTACAAAAATGCGGGCAGAGTGTTCTGTAGCACCTTTTGTAAAAGAAAGCGGCATGCCAATTTCAAAATTGTTTGTAGCTGAATTAGGATTAGCATTTGCGGCAGCCATATTCCATAATTCAAGGGTTCCGGCAGCAATTCCGCCCTCTATTTTAGTTTTGCTAAAGTGTTCGGGGTCCAAAGCAGAAAAATCGCTGTGCATAAAAAATTGACCGCCGATAACAAGATTTTTTTCTCCGCCTAAAGCGGTTAAAAACTGTAAATTTGTTGTATACTTTTTAAAAAGGAACACTCCTAAGGGGGTAAACTCTGTTTTTACTCCGCCAATTTCTTGTTTCCAGCTTCCTTGGCGGCTAAAATCACCTTCAGCACCCCAGCTGCCAAAAACAGACCAGGGTTTTGCCGTAGGACGGTAGTAGCCGAACATAATATTTGTTACTGCTACACTGCCGTTTAACAATGCCCCTTCTTTTCTCGGATTGCCCAAACCGCCATACAAAAACTGCTGATCGTAGCTGCCAAAATCTGCATTTGCAGAAAATTGTTTGTCAAATTGATTTTCAAACAAACCTGCAGTTTTGTCATTTAACAAAGACGATACCGGCGGCTGGTATTGGGTTGGTGTTTGTGCGAAACAAACAAGCGCCACGCTTAAAGCCGCTGCAAGTGTAATAAGTTTTTTCATATTTTTCTCCTCTTTGAAAAAAACGTTTTTATAATCTTATACAAGACTGTTTTATCATAAATCGGTATCCGCATCCTGTCAAGATGCCGCACGCCGCTTAGTGTTCCGAAAAACAGCCGACCGACCGAATCTTTTTTTTGCGGTACTTAACCAGCACTTCGACATCGCGTTTGCACAAATCGGCAAGGTCTTTTACCAATTGTCCGCGTACCGCCGCGGCAGCTTTTTGCGGATCAATATGCGCACCGCCGTCCGGCTCGGCAACAACGCCGTTTATCATTTTTAAGTCGAGCACTTCGCGGCTGGTTATTTTAAGCATAACGGCAGCGTCCTTTGCACGGCTTGAATCGCGCAGCAAAATGGAAGCGCATCCTTCAGGCGATATAACCGAAAAAATAGCGTTTTCGAGCATGTATATTTTATCGCCGACACCGATACCCAAAGCACCGCCGGAACCGCCTTCTCCGATTATAAAACAAATCACCGGTGTTTTTACGCGGCTCAGTTCGCGCAAATTAACTGCAATCGCTTCGCCTATTCCTCGTTCTTCCGCTCCCAATCCCGGATACGCCCCTTGTGTATCTATAAAGGTTACTACCGGACGATGAAATTTTTCCGCTTGTTTTATAAGACGCAGCGCTTTGCGGTAGCCTTCGGGGTGTGCCATGCCGCCGTTGCGGTCTATTGTTTCGCGCAAATTGCGTCCTTTTTGATTGCCTATAACGGTTACCGCTCTTCCTTCTATAAAACCTATGCCTCCGACAAGGGCAGGATCATCACCAAAAAAGCGGTCGCCGTGCAATTCGGTAAAATCTTCAAAAATCATATCGATGTAATCGAGCGTTCGGGGGCGGTCACTGTGGCGGGCAAGTTCAACCCTTTCCCACGTTTTAGCGCCGACAGAGCAGCTTTGCAGTTTTTCGTTTATTTTATGTAATTCTTCACTTATATCCAAGCCGGATTTTTCGGCTATATCTTTAAGTCCGGTTAACAATGCGCTTTGTTCACTGTCGGTTACAGTATTGGCGGTTACGGTTTTGTCGTTCACATTAAACCTCCTTGTGTACGTGAGCGTCTATCATACGTGCAAAAAACTGACGCTGCATTTGGCGCGGAACAATACAGTCTACAAAGCCTTTTTTTAGCTGAAATTCTGCGCGCTGAAAGCCTTCGGGCAATTGCTGGCGGATAGTGCCTTCTATAACACGCGGACCGGCAAAGCCGATAAGCGCGCCCGGTTCGGCGGCGATGATATCGCCGAGCATGGCAAAGCTTGCGGTAACCCCTCCTGTCGTAGGGTCGCACAGCATAATAAAAAGAGGTACCCCTTGTTCATCCAATTCGGCGGCGGCTCCGGACGTTTTTGCCATTTGCATAAGCGAAAACAAACCTTCTTGCATGCGCGCGCCGCCGGAAGTGGCATACACAATAACCGGCGTTTTTTCTTCGGCGCCTTTAAACATCAAACGCGAAATTTTTTCGCCGACAACCGAGCCCATCGAACCGCCCATAAAATTAAAGGCCATAAGCGCAAGCAATGCTTTTCGTCCTTTAATTGTGCAAGAACCGGTAATTACCGCTTCGTTCATCGACGTCTTTGCTTCGGCTGCAGAAAGTTTTTCTTCGTAGCCTTCCATTTGAATGGGATTTCCCGTTTTAAGATTTTTATCCAATTCCGTAAATGAATTTTCGTCGGTTAAATAAGCAATCCGTGCGGCGACGTTTATGCGTAAATGATAACCGCAGTGCGGACATACCATTAAATTATCCGCAAAGACCTCGTCGTCATGCGATACTTTACAATGAGGACAGTCCATTATTTTTCTCCTGCCGTAAATAATTCTTCATACAAACCGGTGCCGAAATTTCCCGATTTAAACAAAGCCGAGTTTAAAATTTTTATTTGTTCGTCTTTGTTCGTTTGGATTCCTTCTATGCACAGTTCATCCAGCGCGCTCAGTAATTTTTGTATGGTTTGCTCCCGTGTTTCGCTGTGTACGATAAGCTTTGCAGTCATCGAGTCGTAAAAGGGTACAACCGTATAGCCTTGGTACAAAAATCCGTCAAAACGCACTCCGTTACCGCCGGGAATACGCAGTGTTTTAACCGTACCGGGCGTACGGGCGTTTATGCGCGCTTCCATAGCCCAACCGCGGGTTGGCAGCACGCCCGAAGGAAGGCTCATTGTGCCTCCGGTACACACGCAAATTTGTTCGCGGATAATATCCGTACCGGTTATCATTTCGGAAACGGGGTGCTCCACTTGTATGCGCGCGTTTACTTCCATAAAATAAAAATCATCGCCGGATACTAAAAATTCAATGGTTCCGGCTCCGCGGTATTTAAGCGACGAAAACAAACGGATTGCGCCCGAACACATAGCTTGACGCATTTTATCGCTTACAGCAGGAGACGGGCTTTCTTCTATCAGTTTTTGATGATTTTTTTGAACCGAACAATCGCGCTCGCCGAGTACGGCAACCGCACCCTTACCGTTGCCGACTACTTGTAATTCCACGTGGCGCGGATTGCACAAATATTTTTCGATATACACCGTGCCGTCAGCAAAATTCGACAGCGCTTCCGCCGAAGCAATAGAAAGGTTTTCTGCCAAATCTTTTTCTTTCCATACAATGCGCATACCCTTTCCGCCGCCGCCGGACGCCGCTTTAATAATAATCGGATATCCGCATTTTTTTGCTTCTTCGGCTCCCTGTTTGGGTGTTTTTACGGCGTTTGCAGAACCGGGGGTTACCGGCAGTCCGCTTTTTTGTGCAGTAGCGCGCGCTTTTACTTTGTCACCGAGCATTTCGATAGTGTCCGGTTTGGGACCTATCCAGTATAAGCCGGCTTTTTCCACTTCGCGCGCAAATTCTGCGTTTTCGGACAAAAAGCCGACCCCCGGATGCACCGCTTCGCAGCCCGTACACAGGGCGGCAGTAATAAGCGCTTGGCGGTTTAAATAACTTTTTGCCGACGGCGCAGGTCCGATACAAACGGCTTTATCCGCAAGCTGTACATGCAAACAGTTTTTATCTGCAGTAGAGTATACGGCAACTGTTTTAATACCCATTTCACGGCACGCTCTGATAATGCGCACGGCGATTTCGCCGCGGTTTGCAACAAGCAGTTTTTTTATCATTATTTTTTCCGGATAACAAAAAGCGGTTGATCGAATTCAACCAAATCTCCGTTTGCCGCCAAAACATCTTCAACAACGCCGTCGTATTCGCATTCAAGCGTGTTCATCATTTTCATCGCTTCCAAAACACACAAAGGTTGTCCTTTATGCACGGTGCTTCCTTTTTCAACATACGCGGGTGCATCCGGAGAAGGCGAGCGGTAAAAAGTGCCGACTATCGGACTTTTTACCGTTACCGTGTTTGCATCCGCGGCAGTATTTTGCTGAATATTGTTTGGCAGCGCTGTTGTAGCGGATGCCGCAACTGCGCTTTCTACGCTTTGCCCGGCTGTTTGCAACGCTGCTTCTCCCATGGGGGCAGTAAATACATTTTGCGCAGCGTTTGACAGCACAGCAGCGTTTTGCGCCGGATTTGCCGGAAAGCCGACCGGTATCGGAGACACTGAGTGAAAAGCTCCTTCTTTTTTCAGCGTCAATTCGTTTTCGCCGTCTTTTATATGCAAAAAAACGCTGTTGCTTTTTTCAAAATGCTGCATTAATTTTAAAACAAAAATATCTTTCATAGCCTTACCTAACCTTGTGCGCAGTTTTACAGCCGGTCAAAACGTTCAATATCGGCTTGGTAATCGACGCCGGCAATATCAAAGCCGTTGGCCGCTAAAAAGTCGTGCCGGTACCCTTCCAAATCGGTAAGTTTTTCGCTGTTTTCATCGGTAACTTGTTCCATTAAAGCACGCACTGCCGACTGCACATCGTCGCTTAATTCCCAATCGTCTATGCGGATACGGTTTTCGCTGTCAACCGGAATTTGTTTGTCGCTGCGATATAAGCGTTCGTCGAACAAACGGTTCATTTGTTCTATACAGCCTTCATGGTTTCCTTTTTGCTTCATCACTTTAAACAGCGATGCCAAATACAGCGGAATAACCGGAATAACCGCGCTTGCACGCGTAACCAAACCTTTGTTTACGGAAACAAACGCTTTGCCGCCAAAAGCCGCCATTTCTTTATTCAGCGTGTGTGCAGTCGCTTCAAGGTGTTCTTTTGCTTTGCCGATAGTACCTTTGCGGTACAGCGCTTGTGTTGCATCCGGTCCGATGTACGAATAGGCTACGGTAATACAGCCGTCGGCAAGAACTCCGGCTTTATATAGTTTGTCCATCCAGCGCTGCCAATCTTCGCCGCCCATTACTTTTACCGTTGCAGCCGCTTCTTCGTCGGTTGCAGGTTCGGCGGTAATTTCAGAAAGTTTTCCGGTAAACGGGTCGAGCGTTTTTCCGCAAAAAGCTTTACCGAAAGGTTTAAGAACGGATTTGTGCATAACACCCGTATCCGGATCGACGCGGACAGGACTTGCCAAACTGTACACAACCAAATCGAATTTCATTCCCCGGTTTTTTGCTTCGCCGATGACGGTTTCTTTTATGCCGTCGGAAAAAGCATCTCCGTCTATGGTTACGGCAGTTAACCCCGCTTCTTTTGCCGCTTGATCAAACGCCAAATTATTGTACCAACCGGGTGTTCCCCATTTTGTTTCGCTTCCCGCTTTTTCAAAAGAGACGCCGATCGTCGCCGCTCCGTAGCCGAAAGAAGCCGTTATACGGCTTGCAAGTCCGTAACCGTTTGAACAACCTAAAATTAAAGCGTTTTTAAGCGCCGATGTACGTTTGCCGCCTTTTTTTGTGTATGCGATTTGGTCTTCTACGGATTTTTTACATCCTGCAGGGTGTGCATTTAAGCAAATATTGCCTCGCACCATAGGTTTAATAATCATAGTATAACTCCTGTGTTATTTCTTTTTGCGTGTTTATTGTTTGGCGCCTACAAGGCACATCCACTCGGCTTCCGCCGCCAATACATCGCCTACAAAGGCTTTACCCGCTTGTTTTACCATCCTCGGCGAAACGCGCAAATTCGTTATTTCCATACGGACGGTGTCCCCGGGACGTACTTGAGAGCGAAATTTTACTTTATCTACGGTTGCCAAAAAAAACAACGCACCTTTTTCAAACGTATTTTGAAAACTAAGCGCTGCCCCTCCGGCTTGCGCCATCGTTTCTACCAATATAACGCCGGGCACAACCGGATATTCGGGGAAGTGTCCTTTAAAAAAGAATTCGTCTTGAGTAAACGTATGCTCGCTGATGCTGCCTTTATCGTCTGCGCTAAGAATTTCATCCACAAACAAAAAAGGTTTGCGGTGGGGTAGCAAATTTTCTATGTTTTTTGTTAGGCTCATTGTTCCACCTTTTTAAATACGACAACACCGTTGTGCCCGCCAAAGCCCAAAGAACCGGAAGCGGCACAGTTTATGGTGCCAGAAACGCCTTTACAAGGAACGTAGTCCAAATCGCATCCGGCTTCCGTATCCGGTTCGGTTAAATTGACGGTTGCAGGATAAAAACTGTCTTCCATCGCTTTTATACAAAAAATAGCTTCAATAGCGCCGGCTGCACCCAAACAGTGTCCTATCATCGATTTTGTAGATGAGATTTTCATATTATACGCGTGTTTGCCGAATGCTTTTTTTATCATTGCCGTTTCGGCAGGGTCGTTTACCGGAGTTGATGTTCCGTGTGCGTTGTAGTATTGCACGTCTTCGGCTTTTACGCCTGCATCCTGCAGCGCTTTTGTCATAGCCAAAGCGCCGCCTTCTCCGGACGGATCGGGGCTGGTAAGGTGGTAAGCGTCCGAAGATCCGCCGTAGCCTGCAAATTCGGCATATATTTTAGCGCCGCGTTTTTTTGCGTGTTCGTATTCTTCTAAAATAAGAATTCCGGAGCCTTCGCCCATAATAAAACCGCTTCGTTTTTTGTCAAAAGGACAGCACGCATTTTGTGGGTCGCTGTTGTGACCCGCAGCAAGTGTTTGCAAAATGCTGAACGCACCTATTCCGAATCCCGTAATGGCAGCTTCGGTACCGCCGGCAAGACAAATGTCCAACCTTCCGGAACGTACCATATCGAGCGCATTGCCGAGCGCATCCGTTCCCGAAGCGCACGCGGTTGCAAGCGTCCATGCCGGACCGTGAATACCGAACTGCATGGAAATGTTTCCTGCAGCTTCGTTGGGAATCAACAGCGGAATGGTCATAGGAGGAATGCGCGGCGCTCCTGCTTCAAAATATTTTGCAAAAGATGCTTCGTATATTTCAAAGCCGCCGATGCCGTTTCCCAAAACAACACCTGTGCGGGAACCGTCGATATTTTCTTTGGAAAGTCCGGCATCTTTCATCGCTTGAGAAGCGGCGGCAACGGCAAACTGGGTAAAGCGTGCCATTTTACGCGCGTCTTTTTTATCAATAAATTCGGCAGGGTCGAAATTTTTTATTTCGGCAGCGATTTGTACTTTAAAATCAGAACAATCGAAATTCGTAATGTTTCCTATGGCGCAGCGGTTTTCTTTTACGCCTTTCCATGTTTGCTCAAGCGTGGTTCCTAAAGGCGTTACCGCTCCCAAACCCGTAATTACAACCCTTTTCATATATTCTCCTATAAAGGGGCTGTCTTAAAAGCCGATCACTTTTTCGACAGCCCTGTTTTATGCACCTAATCCGCCGTCTACACCCAGCACTTGAGCCGTAATATAAGACGATAAATCGGAAGCCAAAAAAACGGCGGCATTGGCAACATCAGCCGGCGTTCCCGCACGTTTAAGCGGAATTCCTTCCACCCATGCTTTACGCATTTCTTCGTTTACTGCCGCAGTCATATCGGTTTCGATATATCCGGGCGCTATGGCATTTACGCGCACTGCGCGTCCTGCCGTTTCTTTGGCAAGGCTTTTGGTAAAGCCGATAAGACCGGCTTTGCTTGCCGCGTAATTTACTTGTCCGCCTTGTCCGTGCAAGCCTACGATGCTCGACATATTGATAATAGAGCCGGCTCTTTTGCGTATCATATCGGACGATACGATTTGTGAAGCGATAAAAGCGGCGGTAAGGTTTACGCGTAAAACGCTTTCCCAGTCTTCGATTTTCATGCGGAACGAAAGACCGTCGCGCGTTATACCGGCGTTGTTTACCAAAACGTCAAAGCCACCGGATTGTTCGAGCGCGCTTTTTATTACAGCGCTTAATGCAGAAGCATCCGCACAGTCGGCGTATATTTCATAAAAAGAACTTCCGTTGGCACGGGCAAGCTCTTCCAACTCGGCTTTTGAAGACGAGGGTTTGGTGCACAAACCCCATACTTGTGCGCCTTCTTCCAAAAAGCGTTTTACGATTTCTTTACCTATTCCCCGTGAAGATCCGGTTACCAAAGCTTTTTTTTCTTTTAATAACATATTCATCCTTACCTAAAAATATATTGAATGTAAAGCGTTGCCGCTTTACACCTTAGTGCAAAGCTTGCAGTACGGTTTTTATATGATCCAGCGTACCGGTCGGCATACACACGCTTTCACAGCCGCTGTCCCGCCACAAATTGCACAGCGTTGTTCCCGGTCCGATTTCCAACAAAGTCCGCTCGCTTGCGGGTATATAAGAATCGATTTCTTTTTCTTCTTGCGTCCAGCGAACCGGATGCGTTATATGCAATACGGCGTTTTTTTTCGCTTCTTCACCGGTTTTTACAAGATCTCCGGTAACATTCGAAAAAAGCGGAATAACGGGATTTGCAAAGACTACGGTTTTTAAAACTTCGGCAAAATCTTCGGCGGCGCTTGCCATAAGCGGAGAATGAAACGGTCCTGCTACCGCAAGACGGATAAAGCGCTTTGCACCGGCTTGCATACACAGTTTTTCCGCTTCGGCAAGACCTTCAGCTGTACCGGAAACAACCGTTTGCACGGGGCTGTTCATATTTGCCGCAAAAACGCTGCCGTTTTTTTCCGACGAATACGGTTCTAAAAGCTGCACTACCGTTTCCGGCGAAAGCTTTATAACAGCCGCCATTCCCGGAGCGGCGAGCGCAGAGCTTACGGTATTTGGACTTGCCGCTTCACCGGTTGTACCGGCAGCGCCCGCCGTAATTTTTCCGGCACCGGTTGTGCCGACATCCGTTTGCGAAGCGATACGGTCACAGCACGCTTGCATAATTTTACCGCGCGCGCATACCAGTTTAGTTACATCGGTTAAGGATAAAACTCCGCTTGCATACAGCGCAGCAAATTCTCCCAAGCTAAAACCTGCGGCAGCTGCAGGCTGTATTCCTTTGTCTTTTAAAACCTCGCATAGTGCTATTTGCGAAGCCGTTATGGCAAGCTGGCTTTTATCGCTTCTCGAAAGCTCGGCGTTTTCAGTATGCCACAAAAAAGAAGCTATGTCTTCACCGCAAATATCGCTCATTTTATCTATCGTTTGGCGCGCTTTAGGATATTCGGCACACACATCTTGCAGCATTCCTTTAAATTGTGCGCCCTGTCCTGAAAACAAAAATACATATTTCATACCGTACTCCATTTAAAATCTGATAACACAGCCGCCCCAGGTAAGCCCGGCTCCAAAACCTGCAGTAATAACAGTCATTCCCTTGCCGATACGACCGCTTTTCATAAGATCGTCCAAAGTAATGGGAATGGATGCGGCAGACGTGTTGCCGTAATTTTCCATATTGCACACGAATTTTACAGGGTCGCATTTTAAACGCTTTGCGGCGGCTTCCAAAATTCTTTCGTTCGCTTGATGACACACTACCAATTCTATGTTTTCTATGCTTAAATGCTCTTTTTCAAGCAATTTATTTACCGTTTCGGTTATAACGTTAACGGCAAAGTTATACACTGCGCGTCCGTTCATCCGAATGCGGTTTTCTTCATCCAAATACAATTCTCCGGCGCCCGTTCCGTCCGCACCGAGCACCACAGCCCCGATTCCTAAACCGGAGCGTACAAAAGTGTTTTCCAATACCACCGCCCCGGCGCCGTCGCCGAACAAAATACAAGTTGAGCGGTCTTTCCAGTCGACAATACGGGTTAAAACTTCCGATCCGCACACAAGCGCATAACGCCAACTGTGCCGTTCCATTAAAGAAGCGGCAGTATCAAGCGCATATAAAAAACCCGAACACGCAGCCGACAAGTCAAAACACGCGGCGTTATGCGCACCCAAAGTTTGCTGAATAAGGCACGCGTTCGACGGAAAACCGCTGTATTGCGGAGTTGCCGTAGCACATAAAATTAAATCGACACTATCCGCGTTTAAGCCGACGGCGCCGCGTTCGCATGCGTTTTGCAACGCGCTCATACATGCAGCCGAAGCAAGCGTTGCGCTCGTGTCGGTTTCAGAAGCGACCCGTCTGCTCGTTATTCCCGTATGACTTTTTATCCAATCATCCGAGGTATCGATTACGGAAGCTATTTCCGTATTTTTCATACACTTTTCGGGAAGCGCTTTTCCGGTACCTTGAATTATAACAGACATTTTTTTACTCCACGGTAATTTATGACCAGATTATGACATTTTACCTTGTTGTGTCAAGTGAAAATCCCTAAAATCCTGTAAAATAAATCATGTAAAATAATATAAAACCCACGCCTCTTTTGCCGTCTTTTACACAATTTTTTCACAATCGTATAAATATCCACAAGTTTTCCACAAGAGATTACCTTGCACAAAGGTGTAATTCTCGGTATTATTTGTATATAACAAAGGAGCAGTTATGAAAAATACTTCCACACATACAAAAGCCCCGCGTTGGGACCTTTCAACTATTTATTCGTCGGTACAGGGAAAAGACTACGAGGCGGCGTTAAAAAAGCTGGACAAAGACTGCCTTGCGCTCAAAAAACGCTTTACGGACGATAAAATACGCACTTCTTTTGTCGAATGGCTTAAAAAAACCGTCGATTTGCGCAATTCGCTGAGCGCGTTATACGCTTCTCTTCTATCTTATGCAAACGCCGCTTACACAACCGATACGACAAATACGCTGTATTTGAATGCAGTGTCGGTTTTACAGGAAAAAGGCTTAATGCTCAACGAAATGCACAGAACTTTCCGCAGCATTTTAACCGAACATTCACAAGAACTGGACGGGTTTTACACAAGTTTTCCACAAGCGGAACGCTATCGTTTTATTTTTGAAGAAGATATCGCTTTTCAAAAACACCGGATGTCTGATGACCAAGAAAGCATCGCCGATGATTTGCAGCGTTTTGGTGCGGATGCGTGGAGCCGTTTGCAAGAACAAATTTTATCTTGTGCCGTCGACAGCGAAACGGGTAAAACGTTTAATGAACTGCGAAACGAAGCGCATGCTCCGTCCAGAAAAGTACGCAAAACCGCATACGAAAAAGAACTTCACATTTTAAAACAAGCAGAAATTCCGCTTGCCGCTTCGCTAAACAATATTAAAGGCGCTACCGTCAGCTTGTGCAAGCGCCGTTCGTGGAAAGAAGCGATGGAACGCAGTTTGTTTTACTGCCGCATAAAAGAAAAAACATTGAATGCTTTAATTTCGGCTATCGAAGACTCTTTACCAATGTGGCGCTCGTATTTAAAAACCAAAGCTTCGCTATTAGGTTTGCCTTCCTGTGCTTTTTACGATATTTTTGCACCGTTGCAATCCAAAGAAAACCACAACCAAACGTGGACGTTCGCTCAAGCGCAAAAGTACATTATTGAACGCTTTTATTCTTTTTCCGCCGATATGGGTGATTTTACCCGCCACGCATTTGAAAACAAGTGGATAGACGCACAAGTACGGCGCGGAAAAGTCGGCGGGGCGTACTGTACCGAATTTCCGTTTCATAAAGTAACGCGCGTATTGTCCAATTTTACGGGAACTTTTTCCGATGTTATGACGCTTGCCCACGAATTGGGGCACGCATACCATGCGTGGTGTGTAAAAGATTTGGATTATCCGTTTGTGCAATACCCGATGACCCTTGCCGAAACGGCAAGTATTTTTGCCGAAACAATCGTAATGAAAGACATGCTTTCAAAAACAACCGGATTTGAACGCGCAAAACTGCTGGAAATGCATTTATCCGACGGCAACCAAGTATTGGTAGATATTTTATGCCGCTTTTACTTTGAACGTTCAGTATTTGAACAACGGCGCACAAAAGAGCTGTCGGCAGCCGACTTTTGCCGTCTTATGGCAGATGCACAAAACAAAACGTACGGCTCAGGGCTTTCCAAAGAACGCCATGAATATATGTGGGCGGTTAAAACCCACTATTACATTCCTTCTTTTGATTTTTACAATTTTCCGTATGCCTTCGGTCAACTTTTTGCCCTTGCCCTGTACGCGCGCTTCGAAAAAGAAGGAGATTCTTTTCCCGAACGCTACAAAGAATTGCTGCAAAATACCGGCTCTTTTTCATGCGAACAAGTGTGCCGCAAAGCGGGCTTTGACATTCAAACAAAAGAGTTTTGGCAAAACGGTATACGTACTTTTGCCGATGAATTAAAAGAATTAAAGACTTATGCCGCTTCCGGGCGTAAATAAAAGCGGCTGCATTTCAGCCGAAAACGAAACGCGATTTACGCGGACGGAACAGCTTATCGGAAAAACCGCCCTTAAAAAACTGCAAGCGGCAAAGGTTGCCGTTTTCGGTTTGGGCGGCGTCGGATCTTACGTGCTCGAAGCGCTTGCGCGAAGCGGAGTAAAAAGCTTTGTGTTAATCGACAGCGACCGTATAAGCGTTTCCAATATAAACCGCCAATTATTTGCTTTGGAAACGAGTGTCGGTCAATTTAAAACCGACGCCGCCGTTACGCGGCTTTCGGCTATAGCTTCAGATATTAAAACCGATTGTTTGAACGTGTTTTACTCGGAGCAAACTGCCGCTTCGGTCGAACTGCATATAGCCGATTGCTCGTACATTGTCGATGCCGTAGACACCGTAAGCGCAAAACTGTTGATTGTACAAACTGCGCAAAAACTGCATATTCCGGTTATAAGCTGTATGGGAACCGGGAATAAAACAAATCCCGGTTTATTGGAAGTTGCCGACATTTTTAAAACAAGCGTGTGTCCGCTTGCAAAAGTTATGCGCCGCGAATTAAAAGCGCGCGGTATAAAATCGCTTAAAACGGTATATTCAAAAGAAAACCCGATATGCTCACAGCGACCGCCGGCAAGCATTGCTTTTGTGCCTGCCGCCGCTGGTTTGCTTATCGCTTCTCAAGTGGTTAAAGATATTATTTCACCCGAATAAGCTCTATATCGAACACCAAATACGCATTGCCCGGAATAACACCGGGTATTCCCCGCGCACCGTATGCAAAAGACGGCGGCAGTATAACAGTGCGTTTTTCTTTTAATTTCATATCCTGCACCATAATATCAAAGCCACTTATCATTTGACCGGCGCCCGTAGTAAATGCAAGCGGTTCGCGCCCTTGAGAAGAATCGAACATGGTTCCGTTTAAAAGAGAACCGGTATAATGCACGGCAACGCTGCGGTTTTTTCCGATTTTTGAACCGGACCCGTCTTTTTTCGTTACGTAAAAAATACCGTTATCGTCTTTTTTTGCTCCGGGGAATTTTTTTTCTATTTCTTTAAAAATCTTTCCCGCAGCTTCTTTTTTTAATTTGTCAAAATCCGCTTGCGTTGCGCTGAATTTTTTTGCTTCTTCACCGTTTCGCACAATCGTTACTTTTTTTATAACATCGTCTTGCTTTATCGTGTTTACAATGTTTTGTCCGGCAATAACTTCACCGAACACGGTGTGTTTTCCGTCGAGCCAAGGGGTAGGGACAATCGTTATAAAAAACTGACTGCCGTTGGTATCAGCCCCGGAATTTGCCATAGACAAAATACCCGGCTTTGAATGCTTAAGCGTGTCTACAAATTCGTCGGGAAACGTGTAACCGGGACCTCCCGTTCCGTTTCCTCTGGGATCCCCGCCTTGGATCATAAAATCCTGCTCATCCCCGTTAGCTTTGCTTATAACGCGGTGAAACTTCAAACCGTCGTAAAACGGCTTTTCTTTTGCCGCATCAAGCTTTCCTTCCGCCAAACCGACAAAATTGACAACCGTCAACGGCGTTTGTTTGTAAAACAAATTAATGACAATATCACCCTTTGCCGTTTCCATAACGGCAAAAATACCGTCTTTACTGCCGATTGCATTTACACCTTTATTCATTTGAGCATACCCTCCGCACACGAGTGCGCATAAAATCAACATACCGAACATAAATTTTTTATTCATACCTTATTCCTTTTTCAAAAGCGACACACACCATTCGTATATGGCGTCCGCCCTTGAACCGTAAGATTTTGCAAGTTTTTCAGAAACCAGCGGTATTTTTGCCGCATCCGCGCGTACTAAAATATAAAAAACAATGCCTTCTTTTGTTTGAACTGCGTGCACGTTTAACACAAGGTGCTCCGGTTTTAAAATACTAAAACCTTTGTACTGTACTTCGTCCGTATTTACCGCGCGCGCGCCGATTTCATTTTGCGTTTGAAAAAACGAAAACCGGTACACGCAGCCGCTTAAAGAGCGGTCTTTTTGGTACACGTACGACACCAAAGCGTCCGCGCTTACGTCCAGCGGATCCGGCACGCTTTTTTTCTCTTCCGGATTGTTTACGCAATGCACATCCATATACAATGTTTCGTAACGTTTGCGGGAATTGGAATAATAGCGCATGCCCGTCATTTTAGAAAAACTGCGCAGCACAAGAGAAACATCGTTTATATCGGCTATGTCTTTCTCATCGGTTACCGGTATTAAATATAAAGATTCGACTATAAAAACAGGTTCTTTTTTTCCGTCCCAGTTTGCCGCAGTATCCCGTCCGGCTGGGGTATCGGGAAACAATTCGAGCTTAACGTTTTTTTTGCCGTAAAAAGATCGCTGCATTCGCCCCGTTTTTACAAGCTGTAAAACCGTATCGGATGAAAAAAGGTTTTCAATCGAAAGCGCCGTATTTTCGTCAGCTGCTGTTTCGCAGGCAGACATTTCAACGACAGGTGTTTCGGCGGTTTCCGAACATTCAGCCGCTTCGGATATTTCAAGTGTTTTAGCTGCCGCAAATGCCGCGCACAGTAAAAAAAACGAAAATAAAAAACCGTAATAAAAACAACGCTTAACGGACACCTTTATAAAAAACCCTCACTTGTTTATATAAACCCTCGCCTTCGCTTTTGGTTTCAACATCGCCGATTTCGTTTAGCGTAGTGTGAATAAGCCGGCGCTCAAAAGGATTCATGGGTTCAAGCAGCAGCGAACCGCGGTTCATCCTCACTTTGTCAGCGGTTGTATACGCTAAACGGACTAAAGATTCTTCGCGCCGGATGCGGTAATTTTCGCTGTCCAAAATAACTTTTATATCTTCATTACCCAGCCGTCCGGCATAGATATTTGCCAAAAGCTGTAATGCATCCAGTGTTTTTCCTTTGCGTCCGATTAAAACCGAAGAATTAGGAGAAGACAGTTTTAAACCGATTTTGTGTTCTTCACGAAACATAATTTCAGCCGAACACTCATAACCCATTTTGTGAACCAGCGATAAAATAAAATCAATCAGTTTTTTTTCAAAATCGTTTTTAGGTTCGGGATTTGCAAAAAACCGTTCTTTTTGCTCGCCCGCGTCCGCTTGAGAAAAAGCACTATCTTTTGCTGCTGCCGTATGCGATACGGGAACATCGGTGTGTACGCGGATTTTTACATACCCTTTTTTAAACAACCCGTTTTTTTGTGTTTCAATAATTTCTACATCAAATTGGTCTTGTTCCAAACCCAGTTCCGCTGCAGCCGTTTCAATAGCTTCTTTTTCCGTTTTAGCTTCGTACTCATATATCATACGCACCTCTTATTATCGTTTCCGTTTTCCGGTAAAACGTTTTTTATCGTTTTGTGCTTCGGCTAAACCCATTTCCACCCGTTTAGCGTGCATAACTTTATTTATTACAATTTGCTGAATAAGCTGCAAAAAGTTGCTTACCGTCCAATATAAAAGCAATCCGGCAGGCGCGCTGTAAAACATAAAAAAGAAAAACAGCGGCATACCGTACATCATCATTTTCATAGAACCGCCGTTTGCGCCAGCCGTATTCGCCGCAGCGCTTTGCGTTACCTTTGTAAACAAAAGCTGAGAAGCAACATAGATTATCGGTAATAGACGAAGCGGAGTATCACCTATAAAAGGAATAGAGGCGGGAAAAATATAAATACTGTCGCCGACGGATAAATCGGGAATCCAACCCGGAATAAACATTGCCCCACGGAATTCAAAATAATTGTTGAACAAATTGAACATTGCAAAAATAAGCGGAAATTGGATAAGCAGGGGCAAACATCCGGAAAGCGGATTATAACCGGCTTCTTTATAAAACTTAGCCATTTCGGCGTTCATTTTTTCGGGATTTGCTTTATATTTATCCTGTATTTCTTTTATGCGCGGCTGCAATTCCTGCATTTTAAGCGTTGCCACCGAACTCTTTTTAGTCAGCGGGTACATAACCAGCTTTAAAAGCACGGTCATTAAAATAATAGAAACGCCCCAGTTGGGAATTATTTTATAAAAGAATTCCATTAAAAACTTAAGAATGGTTTCAAGCCAGGTAAGCCATCCGGAACCCAAACATTCATCAAGCTTTAAATCTGCCAAATGCCATTTGTTTTCCGCAGCGTTGTTGTATATGCCTATATTTTTTTCTACTTTTGGTCCCATATAAATATAATACGAATCTTGCGTATATGAAGTATTTATAGGAGCGCGCACGACAAAAAGCTGTGCATCTGAAAACTTATCAACCGTATTTTTTGTTGAATATGATACGCTTTGTACGGTATCGGCACCGACCGGAACAATTTGCTGGACAAAGTATTTTCCCGCAACGCCTGCCCATTTAAAACCTTTGTCGTAGTTTTTTACTTGACCTGCGCCCAAATTCATTTTTTTAAGTTTACCGTTTGAATAAAACATAAACGTGCGCCGCTCGTAGCGGTCTACTTTAGGATTGTAATAAGGTCCGATTTGCGGCGATGTGCGCAAAGTGTATGCGGCGTTGCCGAAGGCTAAAGCGCTTGTGCTTTCTCCGCCGTCTATTGTAATGTCTAATTTAAAAACATATTCTTGCAGATCAAAGGTGTACTGTTTTACCAAAGTAAATGTGTCGGTATTTCCGGAAAGGTTTTTTACGCTGAATTTTTTATAAAACCCGATTGTTTTATCGTCAATACGTTTTACGTTAAACAAATCATTTATAATGTTTTCGCTTTGTCCACCAAAAGAAAGAGAAAATGCTCGGTTTGTAGCGGTAATATTTTTTGCCATTTGCACATAGTTTGAACCGTCCAAATGGTCTTTTAATTCAAAATCGATAATATCGCCGCCGCGGTTGGTAAAAACGGCTTTTATTTTTTCGGTTTCTATCGTATAAGTTTGTTCGGTTAATTGTGCGTCATCCGATTGCATTTCGCCGCCGTTTTCCGTTTCCGACTGTACGGCGGAAAGAAAAGAGTTTTGCACGGCGGTATTTTGCATAGCAGTTTTTTCCGAACCGGCTGTGTTTACACCGGCTTGAGATCCGGCAGTGCTTGTGCCGTTTGCAGCATCGGCTTGCATTTGTTTTTGCGGTGCAAAAAATTTATTTTGAATAAAAAATGAAGCAAACAGCACTATCGAAGAAAGCACGATAGCCCATATCGTATTTTTGTCCATCCATTGCTCCTCATAAAAAAAGTATCGTTTACCTTACGGTACCGGATCGTATCCGCCGCTGCAGTACGGATTGCACCGCAAAATACGTTTTACCGTTAAAAACAAACCCTTAAAAACCCCGTGTTTTTTAAACGCTTCAAGCGCATAATTTGAACAAGTCGGATAAAACCTGCAGCACGGCGGAAAAAGGGGAGAAAGGCATACTTGATAACAGCGTATTAAAGCAATGAAAAAAAGTTTCGGTATTTTTTTCAGTATCGTTGTATTCATACAAATAAACCGGCTTTTTTGTATAAATCGCACAGCTGCGTATACCGCGAAGTAAAAGAATTTTTCCCCGGATACACCAGCAAAACCATATCGTATCCGCCGTTTAAGCGCGCTTTTATAATCCGGTATGCTTCGCGGCTAAAGCGTTTACATCGGTTTCGCTGTACGGCGTTTCCGTATCCTCTCGGAAGAGCAAATGCAATTCTGTTTATTGTTTTGCCGTTTAACAAAAAAAACAGCTTTGCCCCGTTTGTTCCGACCCTTGTTCCTTTTTTAAACAGATTTTGAATATCCGCATATTTTTTTATCCGTTCGCAGCGGGTAAAATTCCCGGTTTTAACCGGACTGTTTTTGTGTTCTATAAAATCAATAGGGCTTTTTTTCATCGGAAACGGAAAGCTTATAACGTCCTTTTGCTCTGCGCCGTTTAAGCACCAAGCGGCCTCCGCGTGTTTTCATCCGCGCACGAAAACCGAATTTTCTGTTTCTTTTAACTTTACTGGGTTGATATGTCCGTTTCATGGAACATTCTCCTTATATGTCAAGAACCGTGCAAAAGCAAGATTCCCAAGTATTGCACAACAGGTTTGTTAGAATAACATATCGATATACAATCGGTCAAGGGGTTTTACTTATATTTCCTTGCTTTTAAGATACGCTTCCCGCTGTTCAACCGTAATAGTACGCAGTCCGCTTTCTTTTTTTTGTTCTTTTCCCTTAAGCGTAAACGAAAACCCGTGTACCGAAAGCTCCGGAAATTCTTTTTTTAGCGAACGCAATATGCGCTGACGGTACAATCCGAAAAGCTGTATCCATCCGGGGTGGTCGGTTTCTATGTACAATAAATTGTTTTTTAAATCGACAATGCGGCTGTGTGCAGCAAGTTTTTCTCCGTCTCCGTTTATACTTTGTAAAACCTTTTTCCACCCGCGCTCTAAGTTTAGAGGTCCTTTGTCTGAAAAAGATAAAATATCGGTAAATAGCGTATCCAACAGTTCGGGTACCGTTTGTATATACAATTCGTTATGAGCTTTCACTTACGCACCCTTCTTTTACCGAATAAACGCGGGTTTCATTTTTCATATAGCGGCGGTACGGTTCTTCGGTTAAAAACGTACAAAACAATTGATCGTAAGGGGGGAGCATTCCGGTTACCGATTCGCGTTTGTTCGGATCAAGTTCTAAAAGAACGTCGTCCATAAGCAGTACCGGTTTTTTTCCGGTTACTTCGGTATAATGCACGGCTTGGCATACGCGTAACAGCAATGCGGCAAGCCGGCGCTGACCGGTAGATGCGCTCGGGATAAACGGTTGTTCAAAACGCATAAAACGTATTTTATCCCTGTGCGGACCGCTGAGCGTGGTTTTCATTATTTTATCGCTTTCACGTTTTTTTTGCAGTATATCTAAAACCTGTTCGTATTTTTTATCTTTCCATGCCGAATCGTACAGTAACGTTACACCGTTTATTCCCGTTATGCGTTCATACAAATCGGTAAAAATATGATTAAAACGGTACAGCGTTTCGTAGCGTTTTTTAACGATTTCTCGTCCGGTTTGAGCAAGCTCAATATCGTACACATCGAGCATATCAAAACGTTCTTCGCGCAAAACACTGTTGCGGCTTTTTAATATTTTTTTATATTTTCGCAATACGTCCACATACAAAACATCGTACATAGACAAAGATTGGTCTATAAAAAAACGCCGGCGTTCCGGTTCTCCTGCAGCAAAATCCAAGTCATCATGACAAAAAAGCACACAAGGAATGGTATCGATTAAATCTTTGCGATCGTTTACCGTTTTGCCGTTTTTTAGAATTTTTTTTTTGCTGCCGTCATACTGTACGGCTACCGTATCCGCTTTGCCGTTTTGGTCTCGGTAAAAACCGCGTACGCTGTAAGAATTTTCTTTTGTTTTAACAAGTTCAGCTTCAGTTCTTGTACGAAACGACGAAGCGTAAGAAACAACATACAAAGCTTCCAAAATATTGGTTTTGCCTTGTCCGTTGTCTCCTACAAAAAATACTTGCGGAGCAAGCAAATCTATAGTCGTATCCTGTAAGTTGCGGAAATGAACCGGCGATACCGATAAAAACGGCACGAATTTTACTCCGCTTGCATCGGCATAATAATGTGGAAAAAGTCTTGTGCCGGTTCAGGTCTCATTGTAATTGCTTTCATAGCTTCACTGAATTCAAAAGTTATGTATTCGGTGTCGATTACTTTCATCGGTTCTTCCACATATAAATAGTTTAACGCAATGGTTATATTTTCGCCTGCATAGCGGCACGGTACTTCTTCTTTTGCCGTTCCGATTTCCGACTCTTGAGCGGTTATGGAAAGCATACCGTCTGAAAGATCAAAATACACTCGCCGCGATTTTTGTTCAACAAGCAATCCTACACGCCGCAAAGCATCGAGTAAATCTTTTCTGTTTATTTGAAAATGCTTTGTTTGCGTTTCGGGAATTACGCGTTTATAATTCGGAAATTGTCCGTCTATTAAAACCGAAGCAAAACTGTAATTTCCGAATTTAAAATAAATCATTTTATTTACAACGGCAATTGAAAGATTTCCTTCGGACGGAAGGCGTTTAAGAATTATATTTAATACTTTCGGCGGAACAATTGAACTTTCAAAATCGTTTACACCGGCACACAAAGGTTTTGAAACATACGCAAGTCTTCTTCCGTCGGTAGCAACCATAATAAGATTTTCTTCTTGTTTTTCAAAGTAAATACCGTTCATAAAATAGCGTGTCTCATCATCGGAAACGGCAAAGATGGTTTGCGTAATCATATCTTTAAATTCGGCACAGGGAACGTCGAACCACAAATTGTTTTGTTCGGAAGCAAATTCGGGAAACTTATCGCTTGCCATACTTTTTAATTGAAAGCGTACTTTTTTTGTTATAGGCTTTATAACGATATTTATATCGCTTTGAGAAAACTCAACATCGCCTGAAGGAAGCGTATTTAATATGCTGATAAATTTATCGCAAAAAACGGTTGTTGTTCCTTCTTCTTCAACTTCAACCGGAATTTTAGTTTCAAAGTTAACTTTAATGTCAGTGGCCTTTATGGTAAGCGTATTTCGCTCTGCTATAAACAATACGTTCGAAAGTATTGAAAGCGCATTTTTTGTGGAAATGATTTCCTGAGCTATTCCTATTTCTTTTAATATGGCATCCCGGTCAAATGTGAATTTCATGATTCCTCCAAATTTATATATACATAAATATAAACAATAGTAATAATAAAGCTTGTGTAAATGTGGATACGCACGGTATTTTTATTTTATACAATAACTTAGACATTTAATAAATGGCATTTATTTGTACAAAGTTATCCACAAAATACAATTTTGCTTTATTTTTCCCCGTCTTTCCACAATATACTATCATATTTTCCACAGTTTGTGTATCTTATTTTTTATAATCTTTTACGGTTTTTATTAAATACTGTATTTTCGAATCGAGCTTTGAATCGGTAAGAATCGCTTCGCGGATTTTTTGGCATGAATGCATAACCGTCGTATGATCTTTTCCTCCGAATTCAATACCCAATTCCGTTGTTGAAAATTCGGTTATTTCTTGCGCTATATACATAGCTATTTGACGTGGAAGGGTTACGTTTTTTGTACGCTTTTTTCCTTTGATGTCGACAAGTGATATGTTAAAGTCGTCGGCGACAACACGCTGTATAACATCTATACTGATATTCGAAGGTTGAGACGATGAAAATTTATCGCGTAATTGTTGTTGAGCTATTTCTAAAGTTACTTTGCTTTCAACCAATTCGGCATAAGCTATAATTTTAGTTAAACAAGATTCCAAATCTCTGACATTGGTTTCCACATTTTGTGCTATTAAATCGATTACTTCTTGCGGAATAAGCGAAGTGATTTTTGAACAAGATTGATCGTGTATGTAAGCTAACTTTTTTTCCAAAATAGCGCGGCGCATTTCGTATTTGGGCGGCTGTAAATCCACGTTTAAACCGCGTTCAAAACGGGAGCGCAACCGCTCGGTTAGATTTTTTAATTCCGATATGGGCCGGTCGCAAGTAAACACAATTTGTTTATAAGAATTGTACAACGCGTCAAACGTATAAAATAATTCTTCTTGAGTGCTTTCTTTATTTTGTAAAAAGTGAATGTCGTCTATAAGCAAAACGTCCGCCGAGCGATATTTGTTTTTAAACTTTTGCGGCGTTTTGTCGTTTAACGATTGAATAAATTCGTTGGTAAAATTTTCAGCCGTTATGTAAATAACTTTTAAACCGCCGCTTTGGTAAACAGCGTTTCCTATAGCTTGTATTAAATGTGTTTTTCCCAAACCGACGCCGCCGTGAATAAGTACCGGGTTATATGCTCTTCCCGGATTTTTTGAAACGGCAACTGCGGCATTGTATGCAAACGAATTGTTTTCGCCCATAACAAAAGTGTCAAAGGTATAATCTTCGCGTAAATCGGTATGCTTTTTTTTTGCCGTGCTTTGTCCACTTTGTTCTCCTTGCGTATTTTGTACGTTTGGCGAGGATGCCGCGTTTTGACTAAAGCGTCCGTTTTCGTTTACTTTGTTTTTGCTTTGTTCCGCAGCCGGTTTTTGCCGCGCTGCAGGTTTTATCGTAAATTCAATATTTATTGATTTTCCCGACAGTTCGTATAATTTGTTTTGTACAGCTGCGGCATATCCTCGCGAAATAAAATTATCCTGCACAAATTTTGACGGCACTGCCAATACAACAACGGAGTCTTTAGAACCTGTGTATTCAAGAGAAGAAAACCACAAGTCGAATTCTTGCGAGCGTTTTTTTGCTTCAAATTCGTTTTGTATTTGTGTAATGCATTCTTGCCAAAATGCCGAATAATCCCAAGTAGACATAGCGCTCTATTATAGCCTGCCTTTACTTTTTTCGGCAATACGACTATAATTAAAATAACAGTTTTTATATGTATTTTTAAGGGTTTTTCATGAGCGCAAGCTATTCAGCGACAAATATTCAAGTTTTAAAAGGTTTGGAAGCAGTCCGCAAACGCCCCGGTATGTATATAGGTTCTACCGGACCGGACGGCTTACATCATTTGGTATATGAAGTTGTAGATAACTCCATAGATGAAGCGATGGCAGGACAGTGCGACCGCATTGTCGTTGTTTTGGAACCGGAAGATGTTGTCCGCGTTGAAGATAACGGACGCGGTATACCCGTAGATATTCACCCGACTGAAGGCATAAGTGCTTTGGAATTGGTTTTAACACGCCTTCATGCAGGCGGTAAATTCGACAAAGGTTCTTATAAAGTTTCAGGCGGTTTGCACGGTGTCGGTGTTTCCTGCGTGAACGCTTTGTCTACGTGGCTTGAAGCGTATGTCGAAAAAGACGGCAAAAAATACTATCAAAAATTTGCAATGGGAAAATCGCTTGCACCGGTAAAAGAAGTCGGAACAACCGACCGGCACGGAACAACCGTCCGCTGGAAAGCAGACCCTACCATTTTTACCGAAACGACAACATACGCTTTTGAAGTGCTTGCCATGCGGCTTCGCGAATTGGCTTTTTTAAATAGCGGCGTAACGATTGTGTTCCGCGACGAGCGCTTAAGCGTTCCGAAAGAAATCGTATATCAATTCGACGGCGGTATACGTCATTTTGTTTCATATTTAAATGAAGGAAAAAGTATTATTCCTGCAGAACCCGTATACATCAGCGGCGTTAAAGACGATGTTTCCATAGAAACCGCCGTTCAATATAACGACGGATATAACGAAAATATTTTATCTTTTGTAAACGACATAAACACAAAAGAGGGCGGAAGCCATTTGGAAGGGTTTAAATCCGCCGTTACAAAAGTAATGAACGAGTTTTTAAAAAACAATGCAAAGCTTTTAAAAAAACTCGACAAAGAAGAAAAATTAACCGGAGAAGATGTACGCGCCGGTCTTACCGCAGTACTGTCGGTAAAAGTTCCCGAACCTCAGTTTGAAGGACAAACAAAAACAAAATTGGGAAACACCGAAGTACGCGGCATGGTCGACTCTTTGGTAAACGAACAGTTAACTTTATTTTTTGAACAAAATCCGAAAACCGTAGATCTTATTTTGGAAAAATGCGTCGGAGAAGCGGCAGCCCGTATTGCAGCGCGTAAAGCAAAAGAAGCGACGCGGCGCAAAAGTTCTTTGGATAGTTTCGGATTGCCGGGAAAACTTGCCGACTGCTCTTTAAAAGATCCTGCAAAATGCGAAGTGTACATAGTTGAGGGAGATTCTGCCGGCGGTTCTGCAAAAAAAGGTCGCGACAGCAAAACGCAAGCGATACTTCCTTTGTGGGGCAAAATGCTTAACGTTGAGCGAACAAGATTGGATAAAGTTGTAAACAACGAAAAATTGCAGCCGGTTATCGCTTCTTTGGGAACGGGTATCGGTACAGACTTTAATATAGAAAAAATACGTTACCATAAAATCATCATTATGGCGGATGCCGACGTCGACGGTTCTCACATCCGTACATTGCTTTTAACATTCTTTTTCCGCTATATGCCCGAACTTATCGAAAAAGGATTTGTATACCTTGCCATGCCGCCTTTGTATAAAATTATGTTTAATAAAAAAGAGTGGTATGTATACGACGATGCCGAACGCGACAAAGTGTTTGCAGAAATCGGACGCGATTCTGAAAAAATCAGCGTGCAGCGGTACAAAGGTTTGGGTGAAATGGACGGAACACAGTTATGGGAAACAACTATGGATCCTGCAAGAAGAAAGATGATGAAAGTAACGCTTCCCGACGCGGTAGAAGCAGACCGTATTTTCAGTACGTTAATGGGCGAAGAAGTTGAACCGCGCAGGAAGTTTATAGAAGAAAACGCCGTTTACGCAAATTTGGATGTGTAGCCGGCTTGCCGGCGCTCTTTGGTGTGCCGGTAAAAAGCGTTTAAATAAATGACAGTTTAAGGAATAAAAATGGAAGAGCAACAAACACCGGAAGGCGGCGTTTTAATCGCCGTACCTATAGAAACGGAAATGAAGCGCGCTTATATCGATTATTCGATGTCGGTTATTGTAAGCCGTGCTTTACCCGATGTTCGCGACGGTTTAAAGCCCGTTCACCGGCGTATTTTGTATTCCATGGAAGAGCGCAACTTACGTCATTCCGGACCGACGCGCAAGTGTGCAAAAATAGTCGGTGATGTACTGGGAAGTTACCACCCGCACGGAGACGCTTCCGTGTACGACGCGCTTGTGCGCTTGGGGCAAGACTTTTCGCTGCGCTATCCGGTTATACATCCGCAAGGAAACTTCGGTACGATCGGCGGCGATCCTGCCGCTGCTTACCGTTATACCGAAGCGAAAATGGCAAAGATTGCCGAAACGATGGTTGAGGACATAAAAAAAGAAACCGTCGATTTTATTCCGAACTTTGATGAGTCCACCGTTGAACCGACCGTTTTGCCGGCAAAATTTCCTTTTTTGCTTGCCAACGGTTCGAGCGGAATCGCCGTCGGTATGGCGACAAATATGCCGCCGCACAATTTGCGTGAAATTGCCGCCGCCGTCGCAGCTTATATAGACAATCCGGATATAACGATAGATGAATTGTCTCAATATATAACCGGACCCGATTTTCCTACCGGCGGCGTTATATACGGCCGTAAAGGTATAAAACAAGCGTTTAAAACCGGTAAGGGCAGGGTAATCGTACGCGGTCGCTTTAACATCGAAACCGATAAAAAAGGCCGCGAAAGCATTGTATTTACCGAAGTTCCCTATCAAGTAAACACTACCGTATTGTGCAGCCGTATCGGCGAACTCGCCCGCGAAAAAGCAATCGACGGCATTGCTGCGGTAAACGATGAAACGTCTGACCGTGCAGGATTGCGCATTGTTATCGAATTAAAACGCGGCGCCATTGCAAAAGTTATATTAAACCAGCTTTTTTCCAAAACGGCTTTGCAATCTTCGTTTAGCGTAAACAATCTTGCGCTGGTAAAAGGGCGACCTGAAGTTTTAACTTTAAAATCGCTTGTCGGCTATTTTGTAGAACACCGCAACGAAGTGGTAACGAGGCGCATTCGATTCGATTTACGCAAAGCCGAAGAGCGAGCTCACATTTTGCGTGCTCTTATCGTTGCCATAGACAATATCGATGAAGTTATAAAAATTATACGTTCATCGCGCGATACGCAAACGGCAAAAGATGCGCTTTCCAAGCGTTTCGGTTTTGACGAGGTTCAATCGCAAGCGATTGTCGACATGCAGCTTAAACGCTTAACAAGTCTTGAAATCGAAACATTAAAAACCGAATTAAAAGAACTGGAACTTTTTATAGAAAAATGCAAAGATCTTCTCGCGCATCCGGAAAAAATTCTTCAGTTGGTAAAAACCGAAACGCTTGAACTTGCCGAAAAATTTGGAGATGAGCGGCGCACCGACATCGTTTCCGACGAAGTGGAAGAAATCAATATAGAAGATCTTATAAAAGAAGAAGATATGGTAATATTGATTTCGCGACTCGGTTATATAAAGAGTGTTCCCGTTACCGCATACAAAAATCAGGGAAAAGGCGGTAAAGGCTCGAACAGTGCCAAGCTGGTTGAGGATGATTACATAAAACAGCTTTTTGTTGCGTCGACGCACGACTATATTGTTTTTATTTCTACAGAGGGAAAAGCGTATTGGATAAAAGTGCACGAAATTCCGGAAGCGGGCAGAAACTCGCGAGGTGTGCATATAAAAAGCCTTTTGGCTATCGGCGGCAACGAAGAAATTGCTACGGTGGTATCGCTTCGTGAGTTCAGCGAAGAAAAACATTTGTTTATGGCTACTGCAAACGGTGTAATTAAAAAAGTTAAAACCAGTGATTTTAAAAACGCCAAAACGCGCGGTATTATTGCAATAAGCCTCGATGCCGGCGATAAAATCGTTTCGGCAATTCTTACCGAAGGAAACGACGATTTGGCGCTTGCTTCCCGACGGGGGAAAGTGCTGCGCATAACCGAAACATCGGTGCGTCCGATGGGGCGATCTTCACGCGGTGTTTCCGGCTTAAAGCTTGCTGTCGGCGACGAATTGACCGCAGCTGTACGCGTAGACGAACGTGCGCGTATGCTTTTGCTTACCGAATCCGGTTACGGTAAACGCGTGCAGTTTGACCAGTTTTCCGTGCATTCGCGCGGAACGCAGGGGCAAATCGGCTACAACATAACTGACAAAACAGGCGAAGTTGTCGGAGTTATTGCCGTCGCCGACAGCGACGAAGTAATGTGTATAACCAGTCAGGGAAAAACGTTAAAACTTGCGGCGTCCGCAATAAGTCAGCAGGGACGCGCAAGCCAAGGCGTATGTATCCTTAAAATCGATTCACCCGACTTTGTTATCGGTGTAGACCGCGTAGAAAAAGAAGAAGAGTAGAGATAAAGAACAGGTGTTCAAAATAAAACACCTGTTTGTTTTTCTAAAACACGGTCTATCAGTTCGGCTTTAATCCTTGGGCGCATCCTGAAAAAGTTTTTTCTTTTCCTTTTGAAACAAAAAAGGTAAAAATGCGCTATTCCGCATTTTCTTATACAGGATTTTATACCGTTACAACCCACACGCTCCAAACCGTCGCTTGTTTAAATGTGAGGTTGTATTCGCTTCCGTCTATAAGCAATTTTAAGGAAAAAGTTTTTGCAAGCGGAAATTCAATCCATATAAACGACTCTTCGGAAATTATACGCCGGATATTGGTTACATGTACGGGTGGGGGGAATATAAAACCTGTTGCGAGCGGGTTTGAACGGAACGAACTTGTAAAAACCTCGGCGCGGACTTCTTTGTTTTGCATAATTCGGACACTGTTTTTGCTTCCGGTTTGTAAGAAAGTTGTATTGAAATATCCGCCGTTCGTATTTACTTTTTTTATATTGGGTGGAATGTTTTGTTTTTTGTGTAAAAAGCGTCGCCTGAAATCTTTTTTCGGGACATTTGTTGTTACGGTATGATTTGCGGAATCAAGGGTGTATATTTTTTGAACGGACAGCATACAGCAGGAAAAACAAAAGAAGCCGGTTATTACACAAAGGCAAATAAAAAGAAAACGATCTTTCATAGCTATCTCCTAAAATGTTTCACGTGAAACATTTTAACGGCTGTGTGCAGATTCGGCCAGCAGCGGACTTTGTTTTTGCTGTGCTGCGCGGTGAGCTTCACTGTTTTGTTTGGAATATATGCAGCCGCAATAATCTTGGCGGTATAAACCGTATTCGGCAGAAATTTCTAGAGAGCGTTTATAACCGTTTTGTTTTTTAAAATCGGCATACAGATAGCGCGGGGCTGTGCGGTTCTGTTCAAATGGCGTGTTGGGTGGATTAGAGGTGTTGAGCGAGGCTTCGGGTGGGGTAGGAACGCCGGGCGACAAAGCGAGGGTGGCGCTTAATTCCTGTTCAAGTGCGGCTCCGATTGCATTGATTTTTTCGCTGTCTTTGTGCGGGCTGATCGAAAGCGTTGTCGTAAAATAATCGAAACCGTTTTCAAGCGCGTATAAAGCCGCTTTTTGCATGCGCAGCCGGTAACAGGCAAAGCAGCGCTCACCGCGCTCGGGTTCGCTTGCCCGTTCAGGGAACTCTTCGATATTGACGGCTGCAAAAAAATCTTTGATGTTGTAATCGGCACGGATAAGTTCGACTGCCGTATCCGGTATATCCGTTTGAAAAAGTTCGTCCGCACTTTCCGTTTTTTGTTGTTTAGCGCGGCGCCGGTTTAGAAAAAGGGCAAGTTCTTCCAGCCGACGAATGTATTCCGTTTGAGGATGGATATTTGGGTTGTAATAAAAAATTGTAATGTCAAAATAGTCGGCGAGGCGTTCCAACACAGCCGAAGAGCAAGGACCGCAGCACGCGTGGAGTAAAAGGCGCGGTTTTTTGTGTACAAAGTCGGGTGAACGTGCGATGTGCTCCAGTTCTAAAGTAAAAAGCGTGTCAAAGTTTTGTTTTGTTGCCACGGGTTTTTTATTCTCCGATTATTTTTACCAACACCCGTTTTTTGCGCTTGCCGTCGAATTCGCCGTAAAAAATCTGTTCCCACGGACCTAAGTGAAGCTTTCCTTCGGTTACGGCGACGACCACTTCGCGCCCCATAATTTGACGCTTCATGTGGGCGTCCGCGTTTGTTTCACCGACATTGTGCCGATAAGACGAAACCGGTTCGTGCGGTGCAAGCTTTTCAAGCCATACGTCAAAGTCGTGATGAAGACCGCTTTCGTCATCGTTTATAAAAACGCTTGCGGTAATGTGCATGGCGTTTGCCAAAACCAATCCTTCACGTATGCCGGATTCGGCAAGTAACTGTTCAACCGTCGGTGTAATATTGATAAATTCGCGTTCCTTTGAGGTATTAAACCACAGTTCTTTTGTAAAGCTTTTCATGCGCACAGTATACTGTGCAAAGGCGTAAAACAGCAAGAGACCTATCCGTACTTATCACATACATACAAAAACACTGTAAGGATGGTATAGCGCTTAGCAAAAAATCATCCGCCACCGATTACGACAAAACCTGTTAAGTTGTCATTTTACAAAATTGCAAAATATTTTCTTTAGCAGAATTTAAACGCAGGCATATGTGCGTAGTAAATCGATTTTTTGCTTTGCCGTTGCTTTTACATACTCCCTTGCCTGTCCCATTACAACCCTGAGCGGTGCGCTTTTTCCGTGTTCTTGAAAAGCGTTTAAAATACCGTCGTTGTATGCTTGCATTAAATCGGTTCCGATGTTGATTTTTGCAACACCCAGTTTACATAATCGGATTATATCTTCGTCGGGGGTGTTTGAACCGCCGTGTACAACGATCGGAATATCAAGCGTTTTTACCAATTCTTCCGCCAACGAAAAGTTTATGCTCGGTTTTGACGAATATACACCGTGTGCAGTTCCTATGGATACAGCTAAAGCGTCTACGCCGGTTTTTTGAATAAAAATCTTTGCTTGAGCAGGATCTGTAAATCCGGAAGTTCGAACGGAATCCGGTTCGGAAGCGTCAAAGATTGTTCCTAATTCGGCTTCAACGGAAACGCCTCTTTCATGAGCATAATCGACAACTTCTTTTGTTGTTTGTATATTTTTTTCAAAACTGTCTTCAGACAAATCTATCATTACGCCGGTAAAACCCGCTTCAATACATTTTTTTGCTTGCATAAAAGATCTTCCGTGGTCCAAACTTACGCACACGGGAACAGACGCTTTTAAGGCAGCCGTTTTTGAATTGGCTATCATAAAATCGGCGCCGGCATATTCCAAGTCTGCATGATACAACTGCGCTATAAGCGGCGAATTTTTTTCATCGGCAGCACAAACAACCGCTTGTATTGTTTCCATATTCGAAACATTAAAAGCCGGAACCGCATATCCGTGTTTTCGGGCGTGTTCAAGCATAGCGTTAAATGAAACCAAATTTCCCATAAAAACCTCCATAAAAATCAAGTTTTCTATAAAAACTATACCACCACATAGGCAATAATTCAAGTTAATTTTTTCTTTTTCGATAAAATTTTTATTGACATATCCCTATAATGCTGTATACTGTGTACATAACGGACGTGTTTTAGAGGATTTTATGGAAAAACACCTTTGCTGCGTAGATATGGGCGCAACAAATATTAAAATCGGTCTATATTCCTTTAACGGAAAACAAATTTTACTTGATAATAGTGTCGTTTTCGATAATAAGCCTGTTTATGTACACCCTTGTTTATATTGGAATTTTTTTTCTTTGTATGATTCCGTAGTAACCGGATTACAGAAATTTTCGCACATACACATGAGCCTATGTTCGATAGGAATTGATTCTTGGGGAGCAAGTTTCGGCTTTTTAAACAAAAAAGGACAATTAGCCGAACCATTGTTTCATTACCGCGATTTACGGACAAAAGATATTTTATCCTATATGGAACATATTTACAGCAAAAAAAATGTTTTTTACAAAACGGGATGTCAGCCGGCACGGACATACAGTTTACCCCAGTTGGTTTCGATTGTAAAAGCAAAAGATGATATAATCCAATACGCTTCCGAAATTTTATTTTTGCCCGATTTGGTTTCGTATTTTTTATGTGGAGCAAAAACAACGGAATTAAGTTTTGCGGGAACAACGGCGTTGCTCGATATTAAAAACGGCAAGTGGAGTACGGATGTTTTAAATAAATTCAAAATACCGCAAAATTTGCTGACAAAAATTGTCCGTGCGGGAACCGTAAAAGGAACGTTATTGCCGGCACTTGCCGACTATTATAATTTGGATTGCAATGTTCCGGTTGTTTCCGTATGTTCCCATGATACCGCTTCCGCCGTTACTTCCATTGCGAACTTTGACGAACAAAGCATTTATATCAGTTTTGGAACAAATATAAATATGGGTGTTGAAACCGACACGCCGTGCGTATCCGACGAAGCGTTTGACTTCGGCTTAAAAAACACAGGCGGGTTTGCCGCTAAAAACTTGCTGTACAAAGATTTTTCTGCCGGATGGTTTATTACAAAACTTCAAAAAGATATTGAAAAAACAACCGGGGCATTTTCTTTTGATAAAATTAACAGCAGCGTGCAAAAACTGCATAATAAAAATTATATAGATGTAGAAGATCAAAATTTGAACAACGATACGGCAGATATAAAATCAAAAATAAACGCGTATTTGCAAAAAACAAATCAGCCGAACACGTTGAACGATAACGCCGAATATATGAGTTGTATTTATGAAAGTATAGTTTTAAAAATAAAACAAACGGTAAACGCTTTTCAGCAATTGTTCAACAATAAATTTACTAAACTGTATTTAATAAGCGGTGGTTCAAACAATTCGTTATTAGCGCAATTAATATGCAATGCTACCGGAATGCCCGTATATGCCGGAAACCCGAATGCTTCGTCGCTGGGAAATGCGCTGGTGCAGTTGTATGCTTTAAAAGAACTCGGTTCCCTTTCGGACATAAGACAATTGAGTTCGGCTTCTTGCAAAATGAAAGAGTTATATCCGAATGCTTCCGAAAAAGAAAAATGGGATGAAAAACTTAAACTGTGTATGCAAAAAAATATTTTATAGTTGCCGAAAATAAAAAGACTAAAAAAACAGAAGGAGATTTTTTTATGGATACTTTAGCAATCAAAGAAATACTTGAGGTTTGTAAACGCTTGGATAGCAGAGGTTTGGTAAACGCCTACGAGGGGAATGTGTCGATTAAACGGGACGGGTATATATATATTACGCCTTCCGGACAAAACAAAGCATTTTTAACGGAAGAAAAAATAGTTGTTCTTGAAGAAACTACTATGAAACAAGTAAGCGGCGTCGGAAAGCCTTCTTCCGAATTGATTTTACACACTGGCTCGTATCAAGCCCGCCCCGATATTTGTGCGGTAGTTCATGCACACCCGACAATGCTTACCGCCTTTGCCTTGTGCGGAAAAAGCGTCGAAACAAAAGCCTACCCTGAAATGATAGGAAATTTTAAAATAATTCCCTGTGCTCCGTACGGACGCCCCGGTTGTAGTGAAATTTTTGATAAAGCGCGCGAATATATTTTAAAACATGATATTGTGCTGCTCGGTAACCACGGGGTTGTTGCCGTGGGTAAAACGGTTATGGACGCAATGAATAAAGTGGAAGCTGCCGAAGCTATAGCAAAAGTTTTGTACTATGCCGAACGGATGGGAACTCCTGTAAAAAATTTGGAAGATTCGGAAGTGCAAATGTTTTTAGACAAATAGAGCTTTATTTTCCTCGGTACGGGGAATAACATATCGGGTTTTGCCATAAGGAGGCTGAAATGAAAAAAAGGTTAAAGTTGATTGCATTTGCTGTGATTTTTTTTGCTCTTATAACGGGCTGCAGTAAAAAAGGAAAAGCTGACAACGCTATGATGAGTAGAGGGGAAAACAATGTAAGTATTTGGACATGGACACCGATACCCCGGACTATCAATAAAATGATCAGCGCATTTGAAAATGATAATACGCTCATTAAAATCTCGTATACGAATTATAATTACAACCCCGAATATTTGGCGGCTTTGGCAGCCGGCGCCGGGTCAAATACCTTAGGCGATATTTTAGGCTTACAGCCCGGTTCTTTAACACAGCAGTATAAGGATTATTTGATAGACTTAAGCTCTTATGCAAAAGCCGAGTGGGGCGAAAACTGGATGGAAAAGTTTTATAAAATAGACGCCGACCAAATCAAACTCGGAAATGCCGCCGGTGATGACAGTGTATACATTTTACCCGTTGAGTCTCAAATTATAAATATTATTTACAACAAAAAGATTTTTGACGAATTGGGCTTGTCCGTTCCTACTACGTGGCAGCAGTTAAAAGATGTGTCAAAAAAACTTACGCAAGGCGGCTATGCGCCTCTGTATTTCGGCGGTGCTGACGGATGGCAGCATGTCAACTTATTTTTAATGCTGGCATATCAGTACGGCGATTTTGTAACAAAGGCACAAAACGGAAGCGCAAAATGGACAGATCCTGTTTTCGAAAAAACAATGGAAGCATTTAAAGATATGTTTGATTCGGGAATTATCCAAGTAGGTGCGTTGTCGAATAACGCGTACCCGGACGGAGTAAATTTATTTACTGCCGGAAAAGTCGGCATGATGGCGCTCGGTTCGTGGTGGTGGCAAGAATATACCGCTCCGGAGCCTGTGGATAACGTAAAAAACTGGGTGTACGACAGCTTTTATCTTCCGCCTTATACGGACGGCGGTAAAGCTTCACCGCCTATCGGGGGAATGGACTTCGGTTACGGAATCAGTAAATCGTGCAAAAACCCCGAAGCTGCATGGAAAGTGTTGTCTTCTTTTATCGGCGGAAAAGCAAACCAAGAAGCGATCAACGATTTAAACAATCTTCCCGCGTTTAAGGGCATAGAGCCCCAGGGTGCAATACCTGCAAACTTGAAAACTCAAATAAATGCCTATGCTTCAAAACTGGACGTAGCGGTAAACCAGCGCATTGCTTCTCCGGAAATCGAAATTGCTTTACAAAATGCATGTCAGGGTGTTGCTTCCGGTCAGCTGACTATAAAAAAAGCACTGTCCGATTTGCAAGCGGCGCAGGATAAAGTGCTGCAATAAAAAATAAAACTTTGAGGCTGTCTTAAAATATCCTACCGTGTTTTTTACGGCAGCCTCAATTTTCTCTTGCGCTTTTTATTACACGGAGAAAGACTGTGAAAAAACCAGACCTTATAAAAACAACAATATCGTGTTATTTGTTTATAGTTCCGGCAGCCGTTTTTTTTATTGTTTTTATTGCGTATCCGGTATGCTTTATTATATATGGAAGTTTTTTCAGCTGGTCTTCTTTAGCCAATATGAAATTTATCGGTATCGGAAACTATATCGATTTATTTAAAGACGGTATTTTTTTTACGGCAGCGCGCAATGCCTTATATTGGATTTTAATTACCGTTTTTATACAAATGGTATTGGGTTTTTCTTTAGCATATATAATTGAAGAAAAATTGTTTTGTAATAAACCGTTTTTTAGAACGCTTTTTTTTATACCGGTTGTTACGTCTGTTGTTGCAATCGCGATAGTGTTTAAAAATATGTTTTCCCCGTATCAAGGTCTTATAACAAATGCTTTGTATAAAATAGGTTTTAAAGGTCCTTTTAATTGGCTGGGAGATTATAAAACCGCTATTTTTGCCGTAATAGGGGTAAATATTTGGGAATGGACGGGCTGGTCAATGCTGTTGTATGTTGCCGGTCTTTCTCAAATTTCTACGGATATACGAGAGGCGGTGGAAATAGACGGTGTAAGCGAAATAAAAAAAATATTTGTAATATACGTGCCGCTTTTAGCATCCGTTCATAAAACGCTTATTATGCTCGGAATTATCGGTTCGCTGCAAACCTTTGCCCTTGTATATACGATGACAAGCGGCGGGCCGAATTCCGCTTCGGAAATGCCCGGCACATATATATTTAAAGCCGGCTTTCGCATGCAAAAAATGGGATATGCGTCTGCCGTTTCCGTTGTAGTTCTTTTAACGGCGTTGTTATTAACCATACGGCAAGTGGTGTCTTTCGGTTCCGGTAATGTAAAAAGCAAGAGGAGCGCGGTATGACTTTAAAGGTGATGAAAAAAAGACAAATCATTTGGACGACCGTGCTTTTAATTATAGGTTTTTTATGGATGTGTCCGCTTATTTTTATGATAAGTATGTCGTTGCGAAAACCGGAAAAAGCTTTTGAGCCGGTTCTTTTTTTGCTTCCCCTTGTTTTACAAAATTTTAAATTGGTTTTTCGACAAAATAATTTATTGCCGAACTTTATTTCAAGTTTTATTATAACAAGCTTTTCGGTTTTTTTGGTTACTTTAACGGCGGCAATGGCTGCTTTCGGTTTAACGCGCAAACAAGTAGCCGGTAAAACAATTATTTATAATACGCTTATGCTTACGTTAATGGTTCCCATAAGCGCGTTGGTTATTCCGCTTACCCAAATAAACAGCGCTTTAGGCTGGATAAACACGTATCAAGGATTGATATTTCCGTATACGGCGCTGGGCATTCCTTTCGGCTTAGTTATTATAAAAGCGTTTTTAGAAAACGTGCCGTCCGACTTGGAAGATGCTGCCATTGTAGACGGCTGCGGGGTGTGGCGTTTGTTTTTTTTAGTTATACTTCCGGTTATCCGCTCCGGTTTAATTGTTGTTATGATTTGGCAGTTTTTAACCTCTTGGAACGAGTTTTTTTTAGCTTTGGTTACGATGAGCGAAGCCGCTATGAAAACCCTCACTTTAATTCCAATGCAGTACCAAGGATTTTATTTTAGTCAGCCGGGCGCGCTGTTTGCAATTCTTGTCGTTATCTGTACCCCGATGATTTTATTTTATATTGCAGTACAAAAATATTTTGTCCGCGGAATGCTTTCCGGAGCCATAAAAGGGTAGGCTGTGTTTATAGGTATAGATTTGGGGACAACAACCGTAAAAGCGTCTTGTTTTGACGGAACGGGAAAGCTCGTGTGTGTAAAAAAACGACAAAATATAATTTATGTTCCGCAAGCCGGCTGGGCGGAATTGGACCCGTATTTGCTTTGGAAAAACGTGCGAGAACTTTTGTGTGAAATAACCTCATGTGTAAAAGAAAAAATTCTTGCCGTAAGTTTTTCAAGTCAGGGCGAAGGCGTTGTGCCCTTGGATTCGCACTTTGTTCCGGTCGGAAATATTATTTTGTCTTACGACCGGCGTGCAAAAGCCGAAACACAAAGTTTGCGCAACCGTATTGGAGATGAACAAGTCTATGAAATTACAGGGCAAATCGTATCGTCCGTGCATACCGCTCCCAAAATCGCGTGGATTTTAAATAATCAACAGCGGTATAAAACACCGCCCGTTTTTTTTACGTGCGTCAGCGATTATATTATTTCGTGTTTCGGCTTACCGCCGTCTTCCGATTATTCTCTTGCCGCCCGGACAATGATGTTTGACGTACAAAAACTGGCGTGGTCGGATGAGATTTTAAAAATAATAGGAATAACAAAAACCCAATTGCCGCAGGTTTTTAAAGCGGGAACGCTACTGGGAAAACCGGACAAAAAGATTTGCAAGCAAACAGGATTGCCGCAAGATGTGTGCATTGTTCAAGGCGGACACGATCAGCCGTGCAACAAATACGGTTGTGCCGTTTTAGGAGAAGGGGAAGCCGCTTATTCGTTGGGAACAACGGAAACGTTGATTTGCGAAACGTCTTCATTTATGCCCGAATTGAGGAAAATCGGTCTTCCGTCTTATCCGTATGTTGCAAACAATAAATTTATTACCTTACCCGGAAATTTTACAGGCGGGAATATCATACAATGGTTTTGTTCACGATTTGCGCAAAATAAGTCTTATCAATCCGTTGTCGCTGAAATGGCGCAAGAGCCGACCAAGTTGTTGGTTTTACCGCATTTTACTTCGACCGGATCCCCTTATAACGACGATTCAAGTGCAGGGGCGGTAATCGGCTTAAATATACACACAACAAAAGGCGAGTTTTTCCGTTCTTTGGTAGAAGGCGTTACGTATGAGATTTTGCTGAATATACGGCTGTTACGCAAAAAAAGAATAAAGATAACAAAACTGGTGGCTATGGGCGGCGTAAGTCAATTCGGCACGATTATGCAGTTAAAAAGCGATGTACTCGGTTTACCGATAGAAGTTTGTCCTGTGCAGGAAACCGCATGCCGGGGTGCTGCTATGCTTGCCGCCTCGGCTCTTGATGCAGGTTTTGTTGAATCTTTTTTTAATTGTATTAAAAAGGAAAAAAGATTGTCTTTTATTCCTAAAAAAGAGTATACTCTGTTATACGATAAAAACTTCAACGCTTATAAAAAACTGTATAAAGCCGTGAAGCATGTTATTTCTTGATATAATAAGGATATGCTATTATGTCCGACGATCAAAATACGGCAGATTCGATTGTAAAAAGCCGAAAAACATTTAAGCGCAATAAAATTCTCAGCATTATAAAAAACAGCGAAAACCTTTCCCGCTTCGATTTAAAAAAAATCACCAATTACAGCATGACCACAATTCTCGGTCTTATCGATGAATTAATAGAAGAAAAGTTTCTTTGCGAAAAAGAATCCGACGACACTCGCGTGGGAAGAAAACCTTTGTGGCTGAAAATAAATCCCGATGCCGGTTATTTTATCGGAATTGAATTCAATTCGTTTAAACTTGATTGCGTGTTGATGAATTTTGACGAGCAAATTGTTTTTAGCGATAAAGTCGAATTTCCTAAAAATATTTGTGCCGAACAAGTGCTCGAAAGTATTTTTACCGTTTTAAATAAAATAAAAACGCGTTTTGCACACAATAAAATATTTGCCATTGGTATAGGTGTTCCCGGTTATTATAATTCACACACGGGCGAAGTTGTTGAATACGTGTATATTCAAGACTGGAAACACATACCTTTAAAAAATTTGATAGAAGAGCGGTACAATATCAAATGTTATATAAAAAGTAATGTTTCCGTTATGGCAGTCGGTTATAAACGCAAGTACAGCGTGGCTCATCCGGACTTACAGGATTTTTTATTCGTTTCAATCCGTAACGGCATCCGGGTAATTCCTGTTATAAATAACGAAATTTTTTTAAGCAATGAAGGCTATGCCGGACAACTCGGTCATCTTAAAATACCCAACAGCAACCGCCTTTGTTCGTGTGGAAAACACGGGTGCCTTAATTCGGAAATATCCGATGTGGGAATAAAAGTAAAACTGATAGAAGCGGTTTCTTTGGGAAAAATGCGCCAACTTTTTAACCGTGTTGAAAACGACTACAACCGCTTAACGGTAGAAAATCTGGTTTTAGCCATACAAGAAGGCGACGGTGAATCGATTGAATTTATGAAATCGCTTGCCGAATGTTTGGGTTCTGCTCTGGGTGTTGTTGTGGATATTTTAGCACCCGCGTATATTGTGCTGTACGGAAGTCTTGCGCAAGCGGGCGATGTTTTTATAGAAACCGTATATAACGCTCTATGCGAAAATTCCATAGCGGAAAATTCCAAACAATTGAAAATTTTAGCGCCGCAGCTTGATGAAAATATGGGAGCGTACGGCGCCGCATGGCTTGCTTTTGAAAAAGAATTTCCTTACATAAAAGAGCAAGTATAAGCGTTTGTAAGTGTTTAAGCAGGCCGGTTTGTGTTACACTTTTTCAAGTGCGCAGTCGATGTCTTTAAGAATGTCGTCGATGTGTTCAAGACCGCACGAAAAACGTACCAAGCCGCCGTCTATTCCCGCCGCTTTAAGCTGTTCGTCGGTCAGCTGGCGGTGTGTTGCCGAAGCGGGGTGTAAAACGCTGGTGCGTATATCCGCAACGTGAACGACATTTGAAGCAAGTTTTAGCGCGTCCATAAAACGTACTGCTGCAGCTCTACCGCCTTTTACGGTTACGCTAATAACTCCGCTTGCACCCAGCGGAAGGTATTTTTGAGCTTGACTGTAGTATGCGTCTCCGGGAAGTCCGGGGTAGCGTACCGATTCGATTTTTTTGGATGATTTAAAAAACTGTGCGACGCGCAAAGCGTTTTCGCAATAGCGCGGCATACGCACCGGCAGCGTTTCCAAGCCCAAGTTAAGTAAAAATGCAGTGTGCGCTGCCGGAAAACAGCCGAAGTCCCTCATAAGCTGCATACGAGCTTTAATAATGTATGCCGCTGTGCCGAAATCTTTTGTATAAACGACGCCATGGTAGCTTGAATCGGGTTCAACAAAGTCTTTGAATTTTCCGCTCGTTTCGTAAGCGGCTTTCCAATCGAATTTACCCGAATCGATTATAACGCCGCCGACTTGAACGGCGTGTCCGTCCAAGTATTTGGTTGTGGAGTGCACAACAATGTCGGCGCCCCATTCGATAGGGCGGCACAAAAACGGAGTTGCAAAGGTATTGTCGATAATCAAAGGGACATTGTTTGTATGCGCGATGTTCGCAAGTTTTTCTATATCACATACGGCGAGCGCGGGGTTTGCGATAGTTTCACAAAAAACAGCTTTGGTATTCGGCTTAAAAGCTTTTTGTATGGTTTGCCCGTCGCTGTCGGCATTTATCCAAATACATTCGATTCCCAGTTTTTTTAATGTAACGCCGAATAAATTAACCGTTCCGCCGTACACGGCTGCGGTTGAAATAAAACTGTCGCCCGCGCTGCATACATTTAAAATCGAAAGAAGCGTTGCCGCTTGTCCGCTTGAAGTAAGCAGTGCGCCGATGCCGTTTTCCAAAGCTGCAAGTTTTTTTTCTACCGCATCGCATGTGGGGTTTGAAATGCGCGAATACATAAATTCGGTCGGCATATCGAACAATTGAGCAATGTGTTCGGTAGAATCAAAGCGAAAAGTTGTGCTTTGTACAATGGGTAAAACTTGCGGTTCTCCATTTTTGGGAGTGTAGCCCGAATGTAAGCATTGTGTTTCTATATGCATAGCGTTCTCCTTACGCTTTACCGATTTACTGCAAGCGGTGCCAGCGTTTGTTTATAAGTCGAATTCAAGAAGCTGGCAGTTTTTAATTTTTAAATTCATAAAATCTTCAATGCTCATACTTTTAAAATACGTTGACATTATGGCGCTGATTAAACCGTGGCACACAAATAAAACGTTTTTTTCCGGTTTTCCCGACGCACTGACCGTACTGTTTGCAGTGCTCTTCTGAACTGCCGTATCGGAAAGAGCGGCTCGGTCGGCGTGAATATATTTTTTTGCAATTTCTTCTATAAAAGAATAAGAGCGCGCGGCTGCCGAAGTTAAAGATTCTCCGCCCGGAAATTTCATAAACGGACTGTTGCGTATTTTTAAAAACTCGTCGCTTTTCCAATTTTTTCCTTCAAAGCTGCCGAAATTAACTTCTTGAATCCGCTTTTCCACAACGGCTTGTATATGTAAAGCTTGTTCAATATAGCTTGCCGTTTCCCGTGCGCGTTTAAGCGGAGACACATATATAGCGCCGATATTATTTTTATCTTTGTCGCGTTCAAGCTGTTGCGCAAGAAGCTGTGCTTGCTGTCTGCCGTTTTCGGTTAACAGCGCTTCGCTTATGCCGCACACTTTTTCTTGCACGTTCCAGTCCGTTTCGCCGTGCCGTGTTATAAACAGTTTCATTTTTTTAGTATATCAAAAAAACTATTTTTTTGATATACTGATATTTACGTACCGTATTGTAGGAGAGTGTATGGCACTTTTTTTGCTGACTGTTTCTGCTGTTATTTTTTTATGTGTGCTGCTTAACAAAGTTTCGGCAAAAATCGGAATGCCCATGCTGCTTGCTTTTATTTTATTGGGTATGGTGTTCGGTGCGGACGGGATTTTTAAAATCAATTTTAACGATTATCCGTTTGCCGAAAAACTGTGTACTGTAGCGCTGGTTTTTATTATGTTTTACGGCGGGTTCGGCACTAAGTGGAGCGCGGCAAAACCGGTAGCGTTTCAAGCTTTTTTGTTGTCCACCGCAGGCGTTGTGTTTACCGCGTCTTTTACCGCACTGTTTTGCCGCTTTGTGCTGCATATCAATTGGGGCGAAAGTTTTTTAATCGGCGCGGTAACGGGGTCCACCGATGCTGCGTCTGTGTTTTACATTTTACGTTCAAAAAAACTTAACTTAAAGTATAACACCGCTTCGCTTTTGGAAGCCGAAAGCGGCAGTAACGACCCTTTGTCCTATATGCTTACGATTATCGCTTTATCACTTTTGGAAGCTAAAAGCGGAGTACAAGGAAAAAGCGTTGTATCGCATTTATACTTGGTGCTGTCTCAGCTTGTTTTCGGTGCCGCTTTCGGCTTCGGGATAGGCAAGGGCGCCTCTTTTATTTTGCGCAAATTTAAATTTGCCGAAGCAGGTTTTGATTCCGCTTTTGTTATAGGTGCCGCTGTTTCTTCTTATGCGCTTCCATCGATTATCGGGGGTAACGGTTATCTTTCCGTGTATATTGCCGGCTTGCTTTTAGGAAACAGCACAATACCCAATAAAAAAGCTTTGGTGCATTTTTTTGACGGCATAACCGGTCTTATGCAAATGTTTGTTTTCTTTTTGCTCGGATTGCTCGCCTTTCCTTCCTCAATCGCCGGTGTGCTTTTGCCGGCTCTTGCCATAGCGGCTTTTTTAACTTTTGTGTCGCGCCCTTTGGCGGTTTTTTTGCTTTTAACGCCGTCCAAATATCCGGTTCGCCAACAGTTGCTTATTTCGTGGGCGGGCTTGCGCGGCGCGGCTTCCATCGTTTTTGCCGTTATGGCGGTAACGGCGGCGGCAGCGTTTCCTTCCGGCGGCTTGCAGCACGATTTGTTTCATATTGTATTTTTTATCGTTTTGTTTTCTATTTCGCTGCAAGGCAGTTTACTGCCCTTTGCTGCGCACAAACTGCAGATGATAGACGACAACACCAACGTTTTGTACACGTTTAACGATTATCCGGACGAAACGCCCGTGCGCTTTATTCAAGTAACGCAGCCGGAAGAACACCCGTGGAACGGGCAAGCGATAAAATCGCTTGTGCTGCCGCCGGAAACTTTGCTGGTACTTATTTTACGCGGAAAAGAGCGCATTGTGCCGCGCGGCGAAACACTTATCCGAAGCGGCGATGTGCTGGTTTTAGCTGCGCAAGTGTTTGCCGGTCATTTAAACGAAAGTGATGCGGACGGCGGAGCTTTAGTGGAAACGACAATCGGAAAAAACCATGAATGGGTAGGCAAAACCCTTGCGGAAATCGGAGCGGAACACGAAAAAACTTTTATCGTATTAATAAAACGCAACAGCCGCTTGATTATTCCCAAAGGAAGCACGCGCATTGCTGCAGGAGATATTCTTGCCGTAGAACAAAACGGCTAAGTTTTAATCGTTTGGACGCACATAAAAACGCCCCAAAATTTGCTTGGAGTGAACAACGTTTATAAAAGCGGCAGGGTCGGCTTTTTTTATTTTGGGAACAAGTTTTCGCACTTCGTCTCCGGAAACAACCGAATATACCAAATCTCTTTCGGTGTGGTTATAGCAGCCTTCGCCGTGAAAAACCGTTGCGCTGTGATGGGTGTTTATTCTGATAGCTTCAAAAACTTCTTGGGTTTGTGTAGTAATGACGAATAAGGTCATTTTTTGGTACCGGCGGTACAAGTAATTTAAAAGCTGTGTAGTTGTAAATTGAAATAAAATCGAATACAACGCTTTTTCCCAACCGAAAATATAACCGGCAACGCCGAGGACGACAATATTGCCGAGTAAAATATAGTTCCATGCGTCTTTTTTGTATTTTTCGGAAATAAAAATTGCTATAAAATCCGTTCCTCCGCTGGTCGCTCCTGCAAATAAACATAAACTTATGGCAAGCGCATTGATAAGCCCGCCGAATACTGCAGATAACAGTATATCATCGGTGATGGGGTAGTCCGGAAAAACGTCGGTTAATAAACTCGATAAAATAATCATTAAAACCGAATACAGCGTATACCGTTTGCCTATAAAGCGGAAACTAATTGCTGCCGGAACCGCATTTAAAGCGAAATTAATAAAACTGTAGGGTATTGTTTTTCCGAAAAAATGCAGCATAATTTGCTGAATAAGCAAGGTTAAACCGGTAAAACCTCCGGGCAGCAAATTACCTGCGTGTACAAACGTTTTTACGTTTGCGGCAAATAAAACCGCCGCTATGCAAATCAATAAAAGGCGTTTGACATTTTTTTTAATAGTGCATGTGTTTTGACCGACCATAAATCTCCCGTTATCTGTAAACTAAAAGCCGCGGTTAGCCGGAATGCGCAGCATAAAAGCGGAACAGTTCGGGGTACCAGCGGTTTAAGGTTTCGTTGGTACCGTTATACAGTTCGTGGTTTGCGTTTAAGCACAGTGCCAGTTGTGCGCTCGGAATTTGTTCGGCAAAAAAAGTTTGTCCTGCAAGTTCAACTGTATCGTCTTTTTCGGCTTGAAAAACGATGAGCGGTTCGGTAATTGAAGCAAGCGCGCTTTTTTTAAAAATCCGTTTTATCGCTTTTAAAGATTCATCCAGCCATGCAAAAGTCGCCCCCCATGTTTGAAGCCGTTTGTCTTCCTTTCGTTTGTTGTAGTGGTACATAAAACGGTTTTCGCTGCACGTTGCCTTTTTTCTTTCGGGAAAAGTATAGCTTGCCGGATATGCATGGTGTCCTAAAACATAGCATTTTGCACCGCCTGTATACCGTAGGGTTTTTATAAACAGTTTTCCCGCCCACAGCGGAATGCCGTTGAGCGACAAATCAAACATGGGCGAGCACAAGGCTGCCGCATTGAAAAAATGCGGATGCTGTTGTAAAAAAAGCGCGCCGACGGCACCGCCCATAGAGTGGGCAAGTAAAAAAAGCGGGAGCGGTTTTTGCGTTTGTGCCGGATTGTCCGTCTGTGTAAGCCGGGTAAGCGGTTTTGCAAGTACGTTTGCTGCATAAAACGCGTCTTGTACATAAGTTTGAAAGCTGCGGATATGTACTTTGTTCGTGTCGCCGATTTGACGGCTTGAAAAGCCGTGCCCGGAAAAATCAAACCGGCAGACGGCATAGTTTTGTTTTAAAAGATAATAGGTAAGTTCATCGAATTTGGCACAAAATTCGCAAAATCCGTGAAACAGTACGACGACGGCGCGGTAAGACGCGTTTCCATTTGTACGCGGTACAAATGTTTCACCGTACAGTTCACTGCCGTGTGTCGTTTTAAGCGTGTATGTTTTTTTTAATTTTTGCAAAAAAGGTACGACAATTTGTTCCATTTGTTTGCTGAATTCTTTTTCGTCCAGCGGAACAAAATCGGGATACGAATCGGCTTTGTCGAGTATATGCTTTTCCATAAATGTCCTTGATTTTACCAGCTTCCGGAAGCACCGCCGCCGCCGAAACCTCCGCCCCCTCCGGAAAATCCTCCAAAGCCGCTGCCCGAACTTCCGCCGCCTTTAAAATCGTCAAAACCGCCGGAAAACCTGCCTGAAGACGAGCGCAAAAAAGAGGATAAAAGAGAGGCTGCGGCAACATCCCGTACCATGCGCCGTGCGCCGTACGGATCGTGTGCAAACGAGCGCCGCCGTGCATGACCGTATATTAAACTGAGCATAAGCATAATTAAAAAGAATAAAATGCTTGCCGTTTTTCCGGCTTCTTCCGACTCATCCGTTTCGATGCCGGAGGCAAGGATGTCATCGTTTTCATCGATAGAAAAGCCTTCGCTTTTTGCAGCAAGATTCACCATTGTTTGAATGGCACCGATAATGCCTTTGCCGTATTCTCCGTTTCTAAAAGCGGGCGCAATTATATTCCGTATAATTAAACCGCATTGAGCGTCGGTTAATGTGCTTTCCAAACCGTAGCCGACTTCGATGCGCACTTTATGTTCTTTGAGTGCAACTACAACGATGGCTCCATTGTCTTTGCCTTGCTGTCCCAATTTCCATTTTTCAGCTGCTTTGATGGAAAAACTTTCTATGTCTTCGCCATCGAGACCGGTTACCGTTAAAATTGCGATTTGTATGCCGGTTTTTCGGTTAAGTTCGCCGAGGTAGCGGATTAAGTTTTCTTTTTCTTCTGTGTTTAAAAGGCGGGCATAATCGTTTACCGGAGTATCGAGGGCCGGAACGGACAGTGCAAAGCTCGGAAAGACAAAAAACAAAAATGCTGCCGTGTAAATAAGTGCACGTACCGGCAGGCATATAAAACGCACGTGTCCAAAAAAACGTTTCATTCACCTGCCTCCAAAACAACGAGGCTGTTGTTTAATTCATCGATGTTATTATCCGGTGCGGGAAAGTGCGATGCTAAAAGATCGCCGCAGTTTTCTATTGTTTGTATTAAAGCTTTTGCTGCCGCAGACGGTATATAAGTTTCCGGCGATGCGTACGTAAAATCCGGCTTTTGTGCTGCAAGCTTTGTTTGTTCCCCGCCGGACGGCAGTTGAACTCCGCCGTGCGCAGCATTTTTTTTGTTTTTGCGCTTGCCGAAGCCGGCTGCTAACTGCGAAGCAAGGTTGTTCCATTGTTGTTGAGCGACTTTTGCATGCACGCCGCGGTCGGCTATAATACAAGCTTCGCGTTCTAAAAGCGAAATAAAAATTAAAATACCCGAGTGATCTTTTGTTTCGTATACGCCGCTTTCTGCAAAAAAGCGCAAAGCCCGGCGGTACACGGCTTCTTTTCGATATCGGGCAGGGACAATCATACGGTCAACGGCGGGAATGTTTGCGCATAAAAAAAACAGTGCGGTGCAAACAAAAATAAGCAATGCCGAAAAAGCGCTTACAAAACGGACGGAAAGCGTTGTCCACAGCAAACGCTCAAAAGTTGCGGTAACCGTTTTGGAAAAAAATATAAAAATTGCAAAAACCGCCGCCGAAAAAATCAACGCGCACAATAACTCCCAAAAAGAATAGGTATGACTTGCCGGCGTAATTGCGACGACGATTTCTCCGCTTGTGTTTTGTTCGGCTTTAACGATTGCTTGAGCAACCGCTTGTTCGTCTTGTTCCGTAAACCCCGCTTTTTTTAGTATGCGCCGGCGGCGGTCGGCACTGTTTGGCGGCATTAAAACGAAACCGCCGGAGCGGAAGAGGCTTTTTCGTCAGCAGAAAAATATGCTTTTGCAGTAAAGCCGCCCATGTTTGCAACGATGTTTTGGGGAAACATTCTGATAGTTTTATTGTATTGTTGAACGCTTTCGTTAAAGCGTTTGCGTTCAACCGCTATGCGGTTTTCGGTACCTTCAAGCTGGTTTTGCAAAGCTAAAAACTGTTCATTTGCTTTTAATTCAGGGTAATTTTCGCTTATCGACAGCAAGCGCTGCAATGCTCCGCCCAATGAATTTTGCGCTTCTTGAAACCGTGCGATCGCTTTTTTGTCGGATAAAAGGTTTTCATCCATGTGCATAACGCCGCCGGCTTGCGCGCGCGCTTGAGAAACTTCTGTAAAAACCGTGCTTTCGTGTGCAGCGTAACCTTTCACCGTTGCGACCAAATTGGGAATAAGATCCAAGCGGCGCTGATATTGATTTTCAACTTGCGCCCATTGACTTTTTATCTGTTCATCCATAGATACTATGGAGTTGAACGTACCCGTGTAAAAACTGCATGTTCCCAAACCGATAAGTACTAAAATACCGATAACGGCAAGCGCAATTATTCCGCCTTTTTTCATCTTATCCCCCGAAAGTCACAGATAAGCTATCCTAGCTTTTTTTGTCCGTATTGTCAAACCGTGATAAGCGCGGTAGGATGGGTTATGCGCTATATACCGCTGAAAGTATTTGAAAACAAAAAAGCTGTTGAAAACGATACAAACGCAGTACATTCTTCCGGCGTCTCCCGCTTAAACGTGTGGGGAAGAACCGGCTGCCGCACAGACGGACAAAAGCGGCTGGATCCGTTGGTACTGTTTTGGACGGCAAGCGGCTTTGACTGTCTTTTTTGCGGTATGCAATTGTGGGCAGATGTGGAATGCGATTATAAACGCTACCGTCCGTATGTAAGCGTGTGGATAAACGGTGTTCAAGTTATCCGCTATGCCCCCGAAAAAGGGAGAAGCCGGTTGTGTTTGTTTAAAGCTGCACCCTGTGCTGCAAGCGGAAAAGAAAGCTGCGCCGTTAAAAGTTGCGGCACGCAGGGCGTGCACATTCGCTTTCTTAAAGATTCCCAAGCTATGGCAGGGGACTTTGTGCACCGCTTGTGCGTGCACGGTTTTTATATCGGCGATGACGACTTTTTTGAAGACGGTTTTGCCGGGGACAGCGAAAACTGTGCCGAATTTGTTGAAAAAGCATATCTTAAAAAACTTTTTTTGCCGTTGCCTAAAAAAAAGCTGATGTTTGAATTTGTCGGCGACAGTATAACAAGCGGAGAAGGGCTTGAACAACATGTTCATACAAAAACGTGGTCGCCGGAAAAACAAGGTTTACGCGGGCATTTTGCTTTGCTGCTTGCCCAGCGTTTTAACGCCGATATTTCCGTTTTGGCGCAAAGCGGGTGGGGGCTTACGACAGGCTGGAACAACGACCCTGCGTGTGTAATGCCGCCGGTTTATACAAAGGTGTGTGCGCTTGCAAAAGGTACAAAAAACAAAATCTCCGGAGCCGATGAGGAATGGGATTTTTCTAAACGCAGCGCGGATGCTGTTTTTATTAACTTGGGCACAAACGATGAGTTTGCATTGGATCAGCCTGCGTGGCAAGACCCTGTTTTGCTTCGCGAGTATAAATTAACGCGCGGTATTGATGAAGATCGCATACAAAAAACGTTGATTTCTTTTATACGCACAATCAGGCAGTGCAACAGGAGCGCGCTTGTTTTTGTGTGCTACGGTATGGTGCTTACGGGTTTTACCGATGTATTTGAAGCTGCCGTCTGCCGGTATTGCGGTGAAACGCAGGATAGAAATGTTTTTTTTGTACGCTTGCCTGCGGTGGACAAAGAAGACGCTTTATCCGGCGGACATCCGGGACCGATATGCCATAAACGCGCAGCCGATGTTTTAACCGAAGAATTAAACAAACACCTTAGTCAAGGAAATTTTTTCCCGATTGGTTTACCTCACGGACAAGGGGTGTAAGGTTTTCGTAAGGAAACAGCGCGTGAGCTTTGTCCAAGTCGGTTTTACACTCTTTTTCTTTTTTTTGTGCAAAAAATATTTGAGAACGGTATAAAAGAGCAAAAAAAAGTTCGGCATTGTTTTGTGCGCTTTCAATACCTTTTGACGCTTCTTCAAATGCCGCTTTATAGCCTCCGCCTGCAATGGGCGGTGCAAAAAAAAGCCACAAAGAATACGAAGTGTGTGCGGGCGAAAAATTTTTGTCTTGGTGCAATGCTGCTTCGTACAGTTTTTTTGCGTACATCGATTCGTTTAAAGCTTCTTTTTTTTGTAAAAATCGCAGCCGTCGAATTTTTATATCGGCAAAGGAAACTAAAAAAGCTTTGTCGAGCTGTTTCAATTTTTTATTTGCAACAAATTGAGTGCACGTGTCGTTGCGTTCGTTTAAAACCGCAAGGATTTTTTCGTCAAGGTCGGGTGTTGCATAAAAAAAGTTTGTCCGTTCGATTGCAAGTACGTTTTCTGCTGCAAGTAATTTTTCTTTGCTCATTTGAGCTTTTATTTTTTTTATGTTTTCATCGTATTTTGCAACCAGTTTGCCGCACGCGGCAAAAGTTTTTTGCGAATAAATACTTATTTTTATTTCAGATAAATCTTCAAAAATATTTTTTGCATAAGTGTTGTGCACCGCAAAGCAAAATAAAAATACGCTCGCCGAGTATATACAGGTTTTTACACAAAGTTTGTATTTTTTTTCACTTGCTGCAGCTTTTTGTAAGCTCATTGTTGTATAGCCTCCGCTTACAGTATCGGCATTTTTCCCCGTGGGAAGAATAGTGCCGTTTTCCAGGTAACCAAAGTTCTTTTGTTGGTAACCTTGGTTCTTTTTGCCGTATAAGCGCGGTAAAAATGGACAAAAGAGTAAAAATGTAGCATCATATTCTTATATGCATATAAGGAGATTTTCAAGATGAAAACAAGCAACAAGAACAAGGCATTTACCTTGACACACACCAGAGCCGCGGTACTCATCATAACCGCACTTATTGCAATAACACTTATATTTACCGGCTGTCCGAATAACGCGGGCGGCAGTCCCACACTGCCTGCTCCTACTCCAAAATACACCGTAACCTTCAACGTAGCCGACGGAAACGGCACGCTTAAAGCAACAGTAGACGGCAGCGAAATCAGCTCGGGCAACAATGTAGAGCGAGGCAAAAGCGTAACCTTTACGGCAAAGCCTGATGACGGCTGGCAAGTAGCCGGGTGGACGGGCGTAACTGCAACACCGCCTAATAGCACAACCGTAACACTTTCTAACGTAACCGGTGCTGCAAACGTAACGGTAAAGTTTAAGTTTGCCGACAAAACCTACACGGTAGACGGCGTAAGCTTTACGATGAGTATCATTGATACGGTAACGGACAAGACTGTAGGACACAGAAATAAGCAAAATAACAAACCGCACACGGTAAGCCTTTCCGCCTACCGGATCGGAGAGACCGAAGTAACACAGGAACTGTGGCAGGCAGTGAAGGGTACTAATCCGAGTCAGTTTCAGGGAGCCGGAGAGGAGCCTGCAAGCGGTGAAGTACAAAAAAAGCGCCCGGTAGAGAATGTAAGTTGGTATGACTGTATAGCGTTTTGCAATGAGCTTACCAAGAAAGTGAATAAAGGCTCTGACAACGAGTGCGTATACACGGTTGACGGTCATACCTACGGCACGACCGATGCAGCAGCAAAAAAAGTACCTGTTATGGACATGAGTAAAAAAGGCTTCCGATTACCCACCGAAGCCGAATGGGAATGGGCAGCTATGGGCGGCACTGAGGACAAATGGGCAGGAACGGATGAAGAAGACAAAGTTGGTGAGTATGCATGGTACGATGAAAACAGCGGAAATAAAACCCACGAAGTAAAGAAAAAGCTGCCGAACGGCTACGGGCTTTACGACATGAGCGGGAATGTATGGGAATGGTGCTGGGACTGGTATAGCTCCACTACACCTACCGGCGGGCAGGATCCAACCGGGGATGCTTCCGGTTCTGCCCGCGTCTTACGCAGCGGCAGCTTGATCGTCTACGCAGAGATCGTCGCTCGTGCCCATCGGAGATACAATGACCCGGACTATCGCAACGGCAGTCTTGGCTTGCGTTTGGCTTGCCGCCCCTAGAGCTCACACAATCGGTGTGAACCGTCCCTATCGTGTACGGTAGTACAAATGATGAAGCGCTACTTCTTAAAACGACACATCTTGTAGTTTCGCGGCAAAAAGTATAAGATAGCGCAATTATGGGGGGAAAATGAAACATTTTCAAAAACTTGCAATTGCGCTTTTAGTTGTATGCGCTGCCGCTTTTACCGCGTGTTCCGGTTCCGGAAAAAATGCTTTAAAAGACGGCGTGTATATGCAGTCTTCCGGCGGACACAACGGTCTTGTTACGTTAAAAACCGTCATAAAAGATGGTAAAATAACGGACATTGCAACCGTAGAAAGCTCTGAAACCAAAGGGCTCGGACAAGAGGGTATTAACCTTTTATGCCGCTCTATGACGGAAAACAACAGTATCCGCGTAGACAGTGTAACCGGAGCAACCGTATCTTCAAACTGTGTAAAACGGATTATGCAGGAAACCTTAAAGCAAGCAGGCGCTTCGGACAAAGCTATTCAAGCTATGCCTGAAGTTCGCGTGAGACCCCTTGCCGACAAAACATCGTACGATTACGATGTGGTAATCGTCGGTGCCGGGGGAGCCGGTTTAACCGCCGCCATTACGGCAAAACAAAACGGAGCTTCCGTTGTTATTTTGGAAAAAAACGGTTTTGCCGGCGGTAATACAATGGTATCCGGCGGCGGTTTAAACGTTGCAGGTTCCGATTTGCAGCAAAAAAAAGGCATTGCAGACAGCACTGAAAAATTTACCGAAGACACTTTAAAAGGCGGCGATAACAAAAACAACCCCGCTTTAGTCGGTATTATGGCGCGTTCTTCCGTAGCTGCGTACAATTGGCTGCGCGACGATATCGGCGTTCCTTTTATTCAAGAACGCGTGCAACAGTTCGGCGGACATTCGGTTCCCCGCGCGTGTATTCCCGTAGGAAACACCGGCTATACGATAACCGATGCACTGTTAAAAAAATGCGAACAGATGGGAATCGATATTTTTTATCAAACAAAAGCCGTAAAATTGGTAAAAGAAAACGATAGTGTTTCCGCAGTTGAAGCGGAAAACGGCGGTAAAACCGTTACCTTTAAAGCCAACAAAGGCGTCGTTTTAGCAACCGGCGGATTCGGAGCCAACGTTGCCATGCGCACAAAGTACAACAGCGCTTACGGTGAAGAATATAAAACAACGTGTATACAAGCCGCGCAGGGCGACGGTATTGTAATGGCATTGGATATCGGTGCAAAACTGGTCGACATGGACTACATTCAAGTGTATCCTACGTGCAATCCTTTGACCGGTATTATTTCGTATGTGGCGAATTCCCGCTTTGACGGAGCCGTTTTGGTAAACAAAGAAGGACATCGTTTTACGAACGAAGGCGGCAGACGCGACGTTATTTCTCAAGCAATTCTTGCCCAAACGGGTAAATGCGCTTATTTGGTATGGGGAAGCGAAATCGAAAGCGTCGGCAATATGACGCAAATACACAGCAAAGAATTTGAGCAAATGAAAGAGATGAAATTGATTGTACAAGCCGATTCTTTGGAAGATGCCGCAAAAGAAGCCGGTTTGGATGTGCAAGCGTTTCTTGCCGAAATTGCGGAATACAATTCGTTTGTAGACGGTAAAAAAGATCCCAAATACCAAAAAACGGGCGCGTTTAGAAAAATTGAAAACGGTCCCTTTTATATTCAAACGGTTACTCCGTCTACACATCACACGATGGGCGGTGTTGCAATCGACGAAAGTACACGCGTGCAAAGCGAAGCCGGCGGCACGATCGGAAATTTGTGCGCTGCAGGTGAAGTTGTCGGCGGCATTCACGGCACCAACCGTTTGGGCGGCAACGCCATTACCGACGTCGTTGTGTTCGGCCGCATTGCCGGAAAAACCGTTTCGCAAAATTAAAATATCCGTATACTACGTGATTGTTTAATAATATTTGCCGTTCGGCTGTACTGTCGTTTTATTGCCGGTACCGCCGAGCGGTTTTTTTATTGTAATTGAAGCGTATTAAAAGTCAAAAAGTAAATATGCCGTTTATACCGTAACTTTTTGCATAAATTATTATGATTGCTATTAAGATACATATCATAATTGTGTTACAGATTATTAACGGTTTTGACAATTTCCAATCTTGAGAAATAAATTTAGATATCATTCGTGCAAACAACGTAAATATATTGGTCATGCAAATAAGCCACAAATTACCGATAAAGATAACTTTAAAAATGGGAAGTGTTCTTATATTGACAAGTAAATTATCGAGTATGCTTATACTGCCGAAAATAACAAAAGAAAGAGCGGTAAAAATTGAAATTAAAGAAATAAGCTGTGTTGTTATGTTCTTTTCATAATAGTCCAACTTGGGTTTTATTTTAGTATCATATTCATCTTTATATTTTGTATCAAATAAATTATTGACTTCGGCTTTTATGTTTTCTTTTGTTGTGTTATATGCTGCTCTTTGGATGGTTGCGAGATTGCAATGATCAAGAAATTTTAATAAAAGTTTATAGTTCCTTTCGGATACGGGAACAAGAGTTTGTGAAAAGTCTTGTTCGGATATTTCTGTATCATCAGGAAGAGTTTCTTCTTTTTTTACTTTTGAAATACTGTCTGCTATATTTTGAGTGATTGAAGAAACTTCTTCATCGTTGGACTTTGAAAGAATAAAATTGGAAATGGTAGAATAAAAAAAACGATCATAATTTTTGATATATGTGTTAAATTCTAAAAGCCATTTTTTAAAATTAAAATTCGAAGATATAAGACTGTTACATAATTGTTCTTGTGCTTCTCTCAGTTGTTGAACATAACTGTCTTTGTTTTCTTTTTTTGGCTCGGCTTGGTCAAGAATTTCAGAATTTACATCTGCCATAACCTATTGCCTTCTAAAATATTGTTCCATTGAATCAAGCGTGATTACGGGTGAAAACGGATTTTCACGAGCTCTTTTCCAAGGTGTTTGATTATGAGTAATTTCTACAAGTTGGTATGTCGGGTAATGAGAACAAAAATCAAGCATATTTTTTATTCTAGAGGCGCTCTCTTCATCTATACTCACAGCTGTATCAGTGCTCGCAATATCAAAACTGCCGAAAAGCTTGTACTCATGATATACAGATGTAACAACGGGTCCAAAGTCCCATGCTTCTATCGGATCGGAAAAACAAGGTTTTCCCGTTTCTACTATAAATTTTGCCTGTATAAAATAGAGTAATTTTTGCAAGCGAAGATTACTTATTTCCCGTCCTTCTTCGTGCTCATGGTTTATGATGTATTTTGCGATATCCAATGCACGGTATGTATTTGTCATTTTACTAACCTCCTGTAAAATGCATCTACTTATCTGCATTGTAGGGTGCTGTGCTGCACCTTAAACAATGTATTCAATATAAGTAATATAGTATGTTTTTTTTATTATGACAATAGTGAGAACTGGAGTTTTATAAAAGGGAAGCGAGTTGCTGCGCATATTTTTTTACGGCGCTTCGTCCCAAAGCCGTTGCGCTGTAGAGAGTCAGCGGCTTGCGGTTTACAAAAAGTTTTTCCACTGTTAAATAGCCGGCGTTTTCGAGTTTTTTACAGTGGGCGGTTAAATTGCCGTCGGTCGCGTGCACTTTATCGCGCAGAGCGGTAAATTCAATTTTTTCGCAGCCGAGCAAAACGGACATAACCGCAAGCCGTAAACGGGAGGACAGCTGTTCGTCGAAAGCGCGGTGGTCGAACGAAGCGCCGCGCCGCTTATCATCGCTCATCGCCGGTTTTCTTTTTTCTCATAATAAGTAATCCTGTAAAGGCAGGAATTGCCAGCAATGCAAAGGTTGCGCCGGCGATAACAAACGGTGCGTTATACGGAGAGACGAGCAGGCAGCTGAGGGCACACGCCGCCCAGAGGGCGCTTTCAAGGTACATTAAAAGCTGAACTTTTTTTTGTACGAGAGTTCCGCTGACGGCGCTGCCTATGGCTATCAGAATTCCGATGTTAAAAAATATTACAGCGAATGCGATTTTTCCGACCATAAAGAATACAAAGTTCAGCATAATTGTAAAACCTATGCTGCCCCATAAAGCGGCAAAAATACGGTCGGATGCTCTTTGTATTTTTACCTGCCGATCCCGCCGAAAATACAGCGACAAAAAAAGCTGGCAAAGTCCTACGAGCGCAAGCCAAAAAAGCCAAACGAATTTTGCCAGCTCCAAATGAACAAAAAAGTACGTTGCGGCAGTTCCGGCAGGAATAGCGATGCCGTACAGCAAAAAAGGAACGAGCATTGTTTCAAAGCCGGCTTGCGCATCTTCTGCTAACGCGCCGATCAGCGCCAGTCGTTCTTTTATTTCTTCGCTGTTCATCATTTGCTCCGCTTATAAATAGTTTTATAATTTTAGCGTATGGGAATGGTGTAGCGCAAGCCTGCTTTTGCACAAAAACCTAAGTTTCCTCCGCCTATTTCCGTAAAAAGGCTTAAACCGACCGGGGTTTCATCCATAAAATATTCAAAGCCGAAAAAACCGTGTCCGCCGTACTTAGCTTTAGGTTCCCCGTCTTTCATCGGAAACAAAAACAAAGCGCCGCCGCCGCCATATAAGCGGATATTTGCCGTTTTCATAATGTGACCGCCCATAACGGAACAGTCAAGAACAAAAAAGCCGTTGCGGTTTTCCTTGTTCGGAAAAAAGTATTCCGTGTTTGCCCGAAACCCCAGAGAATTGGCAATCAGCCACGGCGAAGTAAGAGCAGCGGATATGCCGAATTTATTGTTCCTGCCGACCAGGGCATAATCAATACCGACGCCCGTTTTGGAACTTTTATTCCAAGCACAACCTTCTTTTGCAAACGAAAAAGTGCATACGGCACACAACAACAAAATACAGAAGATAATTTTTTTCATATCAAACTCCTTAAAAAGACTATAGCACATATGCTTTGTTTTGTAAAGTACTTTATAAAACAGGGTTTTGGCGACGGGGGACGTTTTTGAGGCAATAGCTTTGTAATTCATTCTTATTATTGTTGTTACTATAACTATTGAGCTTCTATTGACAGTAGCCGAAAGAAGCGTTAAATTTGCAAACGAGTTGCAAATTGTGCCGCCGCTAGGGTAGGAGTACATATAATGATATTGGCTTTTTTAGGAATCATCTTACAAGCTTTTCCGTTTTTAATAACCGGAGTTTTGCTTTCTTCCTTAATACAACTGTTTGTTTCCAAGCAATTTATAGAGCGGCATTTTCCGAAAAATATTCCGCTCGGTATTTTGTTTTCGCTGATGGGCGGATTTTGTCTTCCCGTATGCGACTGCGTTTCCATTCCGGTATTCCGCAGTTTGGTAAAAAAAGGAATACCGCTAACGTCAGCCGTTATATTTATGACTGCCGCTCCGGTAATTAATCCGGTTGTGATTCTTTCCACGTATTATGCTTTTAACGGAAATATGCGCATTGTTGCAGTCCGTATTTTGCTCGGTATTTTTTGTTCAGTGTGTATCGGGTTATCCTTTTTAATCCGCGAGCCGAAAGAAGTGCTTCTTGCAGGAGAGCATTTCGGCGGAGTAAACGGATGTTCGTGCGGTTGTGCACACAGCGATGAACACACACACGAAGCTTGCTGCTCCTGTGCAGCGGATGAAGAGCACACACCTGTCCCCGGTAAAACGAACACCGGCGGAAAGCCGCAAAACCGCTTTGTGCATTTTTTGGAACATGCGCGAGTTGAGTTTTTTAGCGTAGGGACTTATTTAATTGTAGGTGCTGCAATCTCTGCAGTTTTTCAAGTGGTCGGCGGTAAGCTGCCGTTCAGTACATCGTTTTCGGGCAAAGCGGTTTCGCTGTTTGTAATGATGGCATTTGCATTTTTATTTTCGTTGTGCTCGTCTTCCGACGCTGTGGTCGCCCGCACGTTTATGCCTCGTTTTTCAATCGGTGCGGTGTTAGGCTTTTTGGTATTCGGTCCGATGATGGACATAAAAAACATCCTTATGCTTTCAGGCGGCTTTACTAAAAAATTCAGTTTTCGCCTTTTGATTTCCTCTTTTATTGTGTGTTATGCAGTGCTTTTACTGTGTATGCTTTGCGGCTTGGAGGCGATACTATGAACAGTATAAACAAAAAAAATGTTGACATACAAACGCTTGCGGAAGCCGCCGTTTGTGCCTTATTCGGCTTGTTTCTTTTTAAACTGACTTTTACCGACGCTTTTTTATCTTACCTTACTCCGCGTATGAAACCGTGGCTTTTTTTTACGGCACTGGTTATGCTGCTGTGGGCATTTTCTGCGGTAAAATCCGCGTTCGCAGGACAGCACTCTCTTGCGCCGACAGCGTCCGCAGTTATACTTATTCCTTTTATTTTATTGCTTTTACCGCGCTCACAAATAGACATCAATTCGCTTTCTTATGCCCCCGGTATCGGACGCGCTTCGGTGCAGTCGTCGCCGGCTCAAAGCACTATAAAAAACAACCCGTTTATAACTGTGCCGGCGCAAACGCTGACGCAAAGCGATGAAACGGCAAGCCAAGCAGATTCGGAAGCGGCGCGTAAACGGGCGTCTTTTCTTGCAGGCTATGATGAAAAAAATAAAACCATTGCAATCGATAATGAAGAATTTTTACAATGGGTAGATCTTATTTATAAATATCCTTTTGAATTTGAAGATTACCGCATTACCGTTACGGGAATGATGTTTCACGATCCGCAGTTTATGGGCGAACAAGAATTTATACCTGCGCGCCTTTTGATGGTGTGCTGCGCGGCGGATTTAATTCCCTATGGTCTTGTGTGCCGGTATAACGGTGTTGACACCTTGGAAAAAGGCGAATGGCTCAGCGTAACCGGAAAAATCGTTGTGGGAGAATACCACGGTAATCCGGAAGCACAAGTTCAAGTGGAGTCGATAACAAAAGCGCAGCCTTTTGACGCATACGTGTATCCGCAGATGTAAAATAAGAAAAACTATGCTTGTCCGGCGCTCGGATATTCGTTACACAATAGCCGGTAGGGTTTTTCGTCTTCTTCGATTTTCGGGAAGCGTCCGATATTTTCGTAAAAACGGTTATCGGTGGTGTCGTCGTTGCATTGCGACACTTCGCCTATAAGGACGGTACCGGAACCTGCAACAACCGAAAAATCATGATATTGGTACGGCCACAGAGTGATGCTTTGTCCTGCTTGCAGCAAAATTTTTGTTCCGGGCTTTACGTAATAAGAGCGACCGTCGCTGTTAACGAGCACTTCCGTTTGCTCCAAAGAACCGTCCGGTGCACCGTTGTATACACCGATGCATAAAGTACCGCCGCCGCGGTTGATTATGTCTTCGCTTTTTTTCCAATGAAAATGTCTGGGCGCTGTTTGCCCATCTCGCAGCATAAGCAATTTTTCCGCATAGGTTTTTTTGTATTTCGGGTTATGTTGATTTCCATTGCGAAGCGTTATGAGGGCAAATCCGCATTTGTCAAAATCACCGAGACCGAAGTCGGTAATATCCCATCCGAGCATATTATCTCGTATTTCATCGTATTCATGATTTTTATGCAGCCATTCTTCGGGTGTCCAAAAACAAAAAGGCGGCAAAGAAAAATTAAATTTTTCGATAAGGGTTTCCATTTCTTTAATAACGCGATTGATTTCAGATCTCTTCACAGCGTTTTTTTTCCTTGTATAAATCGTACAGTGCACACACATCTTTATACGCTCGTAAGCCGTCTGTTCCGTTTAATTTTGAAAGGGAACACGAAGCGCATGCGGTGCCCAGCTTCATCGCTTCGGTTATGGGCTGTTCTGTATATGCTGCGTACAAAACACCCGCGCAATATGCATCGCCTGCTCCCGTTTTTCCCTTTATATAACCGGCAGGTAAATTAAGGCTGGAAAGAGTATAGGTTTTTGCCGTTTTACAATCTAAGCCGAAGCTGCATTCTGCAGAGTGAATAATTACCCATGTTGAAACGCCGTATTGCGCAAGAGTGTGCAAAGCTTTTTTTGCTCGGCTGTTTAAGTCGTTTAAGTTGGCTGTTGCCGTATTCAAAGGAATGCCGGTAACTTCTGTCGCTTCCAACTCGTTGATTACGCAAAAATCGGTGTACCGCAAAGCCGCACGTACTATAGGTTGTACGTGCGCTCCATGGCGTGAAACCATATCGATCGACGTTTTTAATCCGCGTTTTTGTGCCTGGCATAAAATTTTTGCCGCATGAGTACCGTATCCGGAATCCGCCTCATCAAGTTTTTGCATTAAAAGAAGATATTCAAGTTGAAAAATATCGGCGTTCAAAGCATTCCAATCGATATAGCGTTCGCCGTATACGTTGTTTGCGCCCGGAAAGTGAAAAAAAGTACGCTGTTTTGTATTGTGTGCATCCATCACTAAAGTTGTTGCGGTTTTTCCTTCTCTGGTTATATTTGCAGTATCGATGTTTGCGTACGGGGCAAAAGATGAAAGAATGTACTCACCGGCTTCGTCGTACCCTACAAAACCCGAAACTTTTACGGGCAAGCTGCCATCAAGCTTTGCCAAATCCAAAATAAGATTTCCGGTTCCGCCGACATCGGTGTGTACATCGGTAATTTCGGTTAAGTGCCCTTCTGCCGGATACAACGGCACAGCATAGTGCGTATCTACGATGAGAGAACCTGCTACTGCAATTCCTTTTTTCATGCGTACTTCCTTACGGGATTACGGGGTTTCGGAAAAAATCTCTATAACTTTTTTAACGTCTTGCTTCATGGCTTCAACGGCAATTGCCGAAATATCGTGAAAAAAAACAGGTGCTTGTTCTGTGTTGGCGGAAGCTGTATCCGTTTTGTTTATTTTTTCTTTAACCGCTTGAGCTGCGTATAAAGACATATACGTATAATAATTGATTTTAGATATACCGTTTTGTATAGCCGTTTGAAATTCGGCTTTTGTTAATCCGGATCCGCCGTGCATAACGAGGGGAACTTTTATTTCTTTGCGTATTTTTTTTACAAGTTCAAGGTCAAGCTTCGGTTTTGTGTTATAAATGCCGTGTGCCGTTCCGAACGCTATTGCAAGGGCGTCAACTTTTGTTTGTTTAACAAATTCCCGTGCTGCTTGAGGATCAGTGTAGGGATTTTCCGTTTGTGCTGTTTTGTGGGCGTTCCCGGAAGCCGTTGTGCTGCCGTCCGCTTGTAAAGTAAAAATCCGCCCCAGTTCGGCTTCTACCGATACGTTTGCCGCATGAGCTGCCCGTACGACATCTTGCGTTAAACGGATATTATCTTCGTACGGCAAGGTTGACGCGTCGATCATAACCGAAGTAAAACCGAGTCGTATACCCTGCATACACACTTCAAAACTTGAACCGTGGTCGAGGTGTACGGCGACCGGAACCTTTGTTTTACGGGCAAAATACAGCATAATTTCAGCGGCATCTGAAATTTCCAAAAACGGACTGTGTACGCTCGCATATTCCATAATAACCGCTTTTCCTGTTTCTTCGGCAGCTTTACACACTGCTTGAGCGGTTTGCCAGTTTGTAATGTTAAAAGCGCCGCATGCTATTTTTTTGCGCTGCGCCGATTTAAGAATTTCGGATAAACAAACTAACATAAAAAACCTCTATTTTTTGTTGCGTGTTCTTAAAAAATCCATAAACACGGCGAGTAAAATAACCAATCCTTTTACTACGTATTGCCAAAAGGAATTAACGTTCATTAAGTTTAAGCCGTTATTTAAAAATCCTATAATTAAAGCACCGATAATGGTTCCGCCGATTTTTCCCGCCCCGCCGGACATAGACGTACCGCCGACAACAACTGCCGCTATTGCGTCAAGTTCCGCTCCGTTTCCTGCCGTCGGCTGTCCCGAATACATACGGGAAGCTAAAACAACGCCTGCAATTCCTGCCATAAAACCTGAGTATGTGTATACCCAAAATTTTACCTTTGTAACGGATATTCCCGAAAAGACAGCAGCCTGAACGTTTCCGCCTACCGCATAGATATGCCGCCCGAAGCGGGTGCTGTTCATCAATATTCCTGTTAGAATTAAAACAACAGCCAATATAATTACAGGTGTGGGGAATACGCCGATATAACCGGCGCCGATAAATTGCCATTCTTTGGAAACGATGCGTACCGGAGAGCCGCCGGTATATACATAAGCAAAACCGCGTGCAATATCCATTGTAGCGAGTGTTACAATAAAGGGCGGGATAGTTGTTTTTGCTATAATGGCGCCGTTAAACATACCGAATACAACACCGACAACTAAGCCTATACAAACCGCCGCTTGTATGGGCAGTCCGTAACGGGCAACTCCGGCGGCAGCAATACAACCGGAAAGAGCTACTATCGAACCGACCGATAAATCGATTCCGCCTAAAATAATAACCATAGTCATACCGCATGCCAAGTATAGGTTGGTGGATATTTGGCGCAATACGTTAAACATATTTTGCGATTTTAAAAACGCTTTTGCCGTTGCAGGGTTTAAAGATAAAAACAAATACAGCACTATAAAAGCGATTATAATCCCCATGTTCTCTTTAAAATACCGTCCGATTCCGCGTCCGATATGTAATTTTTTTATCCAAGCGTTATTCATACCTTATTCCTCCGCCGCAAGCTTCATTATTTTTTCTTGGCTTACATCCGTGTGGTCGATACAGCCGGTTATTTTTCCCTGTGCCATAACATAAACACGGTCGCTCATATTGATGATTTCGGGAAGCTCTGATGAAATCATAATGATGGAAATTCCTTGTTTTACCAAATAGTTCATAATTGCATATATTTCGGCTTTTGCACCTACGTCTACACCGCGGGTCGGTTCATCCAAAATTAAAACGGCAGGCTTTGTTGCAAGCCATCTGCCGATCATAACTTTTTGCTGGTTTCCTCCGGAAAGCAAGCCGACGCTTTGTTCAAGAGAGGGTGTTTTTGTTTTCATCATACCTGTGTATTTTTGTGCAATTTCGGCCTCCCGTTTTTTATTAGAAAAAATACCTGTAATAAATTCATGCAAAACTTCTATGGATGTATTATATGCAACACTTTGGACGTGGTATAAACCTTCCAGTTTTCTGTCTTCGGGAACAAAAGCCATTCCTTCGTTTACGGCTTGAACCGCTGTTTTAAAGCGAACTTCTTTTCCGCGTAAAAAGATTTTTCCCGTATACTTTTTTTTCAAACCAAAAATACAGTGCATGGTTTCGCTTCTGCCGGCTCCGATAAGACCCGCCATTCCGACGATTTCGCCTTTGCGCACGGTAAAAGAAACGTCTTGTACCGTATTGCCGTCGGACAAGTGTTCAACACGTAAAATTTCTTCCGACGGGTTTTGAAATTCCCGTGTATAATACTGTTCGAGTGTCCGCCCGACCATCATGGAAATAAGCGCATCTTTTGTTATATTTTTAACCGTTTCAGTTCCTACATATTCGCCGTCGCGCAAAACCGTTACGCGGTCGCATATTTGCCACAGCTCGCTCATTTTATGAGAAATATAAATAATGCCGACGCCTTTTTGCGTTAACGTTTTTATGATGGTAAATAAAAAGTCTACTTCTTTATCGGAAATGGAAGATGTGGGTTCATCCATTACTAGAATTTTTGAATTAAATGAAATCGCTTTAACGATTTCCACCATTTGCCGTTGGGCGATAGTTAAATCGGCAATCAATGTTTCCGGTCCGAAATTCAAATGATAGTCTTTGAGCAATTGTTCGGTTTCGGCGTTCATTTTGGGTTTGTTTACAAAACCGTTTTTAAGCGGTTCTCTGCCTAAAAAAATATTTTCGGCAACAGTCATATACGGCACAAGAACCAATTCTTGATGGATAATTGCCACACCGTTTTTTTGTGCGTCAAAAACAGTATGTATGGCGGTTTTTTTTCCTTGAATGTAAATTTCGCCTTCGTCGGCTTGATAAATTCCGCCCAACACTTTAATCAATGTGGATTTTCCTGCTCCGTTTTCTCCGAGTAAAGCGTGTACTTCTCCTTTTTTTAATTCAAAATGTATGTTTTTTAACGCATATACTCCGGGGAAGCGTTTGTGAATGTTTTTCATTTCGAGCAATGTGTATTCGCTCATGGGTTGCTGTCCTTAAAATAAAAAAATGTGCGGCATAAACAGCCTGCACCGCCGGCTTGTCAGACGGTGCAGGCTAAAGCCGGTTTTTATTGCCAGCCTTGCGTTCCGTATTTTGCAACGTTGTCTTTTGTGATTAAAAAGGTCGAAACAGGATAGCGTGCATCGACTTTTTCTCCGTTTACGATTTTGTACATCAGTTCAACGGATTTTTTTGCAATTGCCATCGGAGACTGTGCGCCGCTTCCTTCTATTAAGGAATTACCGCTTGCCAATTCTTTTTTTATATCGGGCGAACCGTCTACGCCGTAAATTTTAGCATTTTTAATGCCGGCGGCATTTGCTGCCGCCAATGCGCCTAGCGCGGTAGGATCGTTACCGCCGAAAATGGCGACGACGTCAGGGTTTGCTTGTAAAAGGTCTTCGGCAATACCCATTGAAACTTGCAAATTGCCTTTTGCATCTTGCTGAGCAACAATGGTAAAATTATGACCTTTAATGGCATCGAGGAAACCGTTTGTCCGGTCTACAACGGAGTTCATTGTCGGAGAATCCAAAACAATAATTTTTCCGCCCTTGGGACATTTTTTTACAAGGTCTTCGCCGCATACTTTACCGGCGTTGTAGTTATCCGATCCGGTGTATGTTGCAACATAGCTCATTTCTGCAACTTCGGTATCGAAATTAACGATAGGAATTCCCGCCGCTTTTAACTGATCTAAAGCGGGAATAATGCCTTCAGCTTCTGCCGGGTTCAAAAAGATACCGTCGATATCTTGGGCAATAACGTCTTCCACTTGCTGTATTTGGCGGGTAACGTTGTTTGCCGGATCTACGGAAATCAATTGGTCTCCGCGTTTTTCAACTTCTTGACGGATTGTTTTTTCAATTAAAACAAAAAACGGGTTGGATTGGTCCATGCACGTAAAACCGAATTTATAGTGCTTGGCGCCGTCTTTCATTCCGGCTTCTTTTGAACCGTTGGCAAAAAGGCTTACGGCTGCTATTAACAAAATTAATGCGCTTGCGAATTTTTTCATATGCGCCTCCTTATACTATTCAGTATAAAGGCTTATATTAAAAGCACAAGTGCTATTTGTCATCAATTTACTATGACAAATGTCATTTTTTATTGTTTTTCCAATCGGGTTTGCACGGTTTGCTGCAGCGATTGCAAGTTAATGCCCGCATCTTTTTTTTCCGCAATAATACTCTTTATTTTTGTATCGGCAAAAACCATGTGTTCTTCGTAATTTTGGAATTTGGGAGGCACAATGCTGTAATTCATAATATACGACAAAAGAGAGCTGTTGTATTGCTTATCATCTGTGTCCATGTTTTCGGTTAAAAGGCGCATCGCTTCATCGGAAACGGCAATGCGCCGTAATGCGGATGCTCCGTTTGCATAGCGGTATAAGGCGGTTTGTATTTCGTTATCGTATACAAAGGTTTTTAAAAGTTCATAAGCGTATTGCGCATGCTTTGTGTATGCGCTGATCCCCATCAAAAGCGTGTCCATTTCGGAAACATTGCTTCCGGCAAAGCCTGCCGGCATAGTTAAATAGCGCCACTCGTAATCGAGGTTTTTTGTTATTTTATAAGGATAAGATGTGTACATACGATATTCCGCAAAAGATAAGGGCATAAAAGCAACTTTTCCTTCATCAAAATCCTGTTGGGTAAAAATTTGTTCTTCTGTCAGCGATGTAAGGTTTTGCATAAAACGTACCGACTCAACAACATTCGGATTTGAAAAAAAAGACTTTTTTCCCGCATCGTCGAACAAACGGGCGTTGTTTGAGTAAACGGCTTGCTGCCACGTGTAGCGGCACACGCCGGCGCTGTCTAAAGCAAAATCTCCGTTTTTGTCGGCGGTCATTTTTTTACACAAAAAATAAAAATCGTTCCATGTCCAGTTTTTGCCGGGCAGAGCACAGCCGTGTCGGTCGAGCAAGGTTTTATTTACTGCCATAAGCATAAAGTTTACTTCATAGGGCAGGGCGTACAAAGCATTCCTGTACATACCCGAATTCCACGCTCCGGTAAAATAATCGGTTTTTTTAAGAGAAGCATCCGCTTGTACCATATTGTCGAGGTTTTTTAAAAGATGCATGGCTGCCAATTTGTTAAATTGGCTGTTTAAAATCATAGCAACGTCGGGGATTTTTCCTAACAGCACTTGTTGAGAAAACCATTCTTCGTAATCGCATTTTCTAATACCTGAATAATAGTGGATGCGGATATGGGGGTGGGTTTTTTCAAATTTTGCAATAGCGGTGTCTATAATTCGGTAGTTGTCGCCTTGCGACATTTCCCAATTGCTGTCGACAAACATACCTAATTCCAGTGTAATTGTTTTGGTTTTTTGTAAATAAAAAACGGAACCCAGGGCGGCTCCTGCCGAAAAAACTATAAAAATAAGTGCATAGATTATGTGTTTACTGCGGATTTTCATTTGTTTTCCTTTAACTATGAACTTAAACTCATTTGTACCGCCCAAATTGCAAGCTGTGTTCTGTCGCGTAATTCCAACTTATCCAATATGGCGGTAATATAGTTTCTTACCGTGCCTTCCGAAAGACATAAAGCTGCCGCAATTTCTTTGTTTGAAGCGCCTTTTTCTATTTCGCGCACGATTTTCCATTCTGCAGCGGTTAGATTTTCCTCGTGTTTATTGTCAAATGCCATGCCGATACCTTGATTTGCCATTTCATAAAAAAATTTAAGTACTTTGGATGCTATATCCGGATTGATCATCGATTGTCCGTTATACACAGTTTTTATCGATTCGTATAAATCATCCAAAGCAATTCCTTTGAGCAAATAACCGCTGGCGCCGTATTTTAGCGCGTTGTATACGTACATGTCGTCATCAAATGTTGTTAAAATAATTATTTTTATATGAGGGTATTGTTGTTTTATTTTTTTTGTACATTGCACACCGTCGATTTTGGGCATCCGGATATCCATTAATATAACGTCCGGTTTTTCTTTTTCTATGGATTCCAAAACCTCCGCGCCGTTTGAAGCGGCTCCGGTAATGACAACGTCTTCTTTGTTTTCAAGCCACAGCTGCAAACTTTCTCTTATAAGCTGTTGGTCGTCAGCAATAAGTACTTTAATCATTTTGTTTTTCCCGTAGCGGTAAAAGAGCTTCTACCGTAAAGCCATTGTGAGAAATAAAACCGATGCTTCCGTGCAAAAGGGCGATTCGTTCTTTCATATGAGTAATGCCGAATCCGTCGATTAAGTTTTTGCAGCCGCATCCGTTATCCGATACAACTATTTCCAAGTTGTCGTTTTGGCTGGAGATAACGATAACAATTTTTGTTGCTTTACCGTGGCGGATTGCGTTGGTAACGCTTTCTTGGATTATTCTAAAAATAGCGTTTTCTTCGTCCTCGCCAAAACATAAGTGTACGTAACAAATAAATTGAATTTCAATGCCTGTTGCGCGTTTGGTTTTTTCAATCATGTTTTTAATGTTTTGGTCGAGCGGTGTTTGTGTGCCGGAGTCGGAGCGCAATGTGCTTACTGAACGGCGTATATCTGCAATACCGTCCTTTGCCACTCCGGAAATAACTTGTAATTGCGTTTTTGCCGCAGCGGGGGTTTTATCCATAATGGCAAGGCAAGTGTCGACTCCTACGGAAATACCGGTTAAAGAATGCCCTACCGAATCGTGTATTTCCATAGCAAGGCGGTTGCGCTCTTTTGTTTGTCCCATTTTTTCTTTTATGTCGGCGTACTCTTTTAGTTTTTCGTTGGCTTTTTTTAGTTCACCGTACAGTTTGTTTTTTTCGTCGATAATGTCTTTTTGTTCTTGAATAACTTTAATGCAAAAAACGGTAAAACTAATCATATTAAGGGCGGAAAGCGTATAAAAAATAAAAAGTAAAGTGCGGCTTATAGAATGAGGATAAAACAACATATAACTGCGCACCGAAAACAACGGATAAAACGAATTAACCAACTCGTAACTTGAAAGCATGTATATGAATATTCCGAAAATCATTGCAGGATAGCGCCATGATTTTTCTACGTTATCGATTATGTTTGCTAAAAGATACAGCATAAAACCGTTGTAATTACAGTTTGTGGTTTTTAAAAGCAGCATATTTAAAATAATATCTATAACAAAGGTTGTATAAAACACGCTTGTTTTTTGTACACTGATAAAACGGCGGATTAAAAAAGTTATAAAAAATCCCGTGCATACGATAAGGGTATGGGCAAAAGATGCTGCCGGGTTTAAGGGGATGCAATTGGCTCCGGCTAAAAATTCGCTTGCTTTACCGAACGCACAAACCGTATACGACGTCGATTTTATAACTGCCATAATAAAAAGGCACGCGCTTACGTTAAGGGCAAACATAAAATATTTTATTTTTTGAATGCTTGCACTTTGTTCCATACTTATTGCCATCCGTGTACGTCAAACCGGTTAAGGTTTTTGCGTGTAATCAATTCCACCGGAATACATATACGTTTTTCAATGGACTTTCCGTTTAAGTACGCGTATGCCGTTTGAGCCGCTGTTTTTCCCATTTTTAAGGGAAACTGTGCAACCGTCCCCTCTATATAGCCCTTTTGAATCATTTCTTTACCTGAAGGTGAGCCGTCTATACTGTATATAAGCGTTGTGCGCTCCGGTTGCGCTTTTTTCATAGCGGCAAAAGCACCCAGCATAGTAGGGTCGTTTCCTCCGATAAATACGTCAAAATCCGGATCCGTTTCTATAAAGTTTTGCATTTCTATCATAGACGGAATTAGTTTTGTGGTATTGGTAAGCATATATACGATTTTATAATCCAAATTCGAGGTTTTAATCGTATCTAAAAAACCTTGAGCACGCAAATCGGTTGAAGCTATAACTTTGTCGTACATAATAACGATTTTTGCTTTTTTACGCTTGGCAATAAGGTCTTTTGCTATTTGTATACCGGCGCCGTAATTATCGGATAAAATAACGCTGAGGGCAAGGTTTGCTTGGTATGCATCCGTGCCTACGATAATAAACGGAACTTTTTGTTTTGAACATGCAAGCAGTGCCGGGGTAACGGTTTTCCAGTCTGCAGGGTTTATAAAAATAAATTCACACCCCATAGACAGCATATCAAGAATTTGTTCGTTTTGTTTTTGTTGATTTTGTTCGGGGTCCCGCGTTATCAATATATCTCCGTTGGATACGACGATTTCTTCGATAGCGGAATTTAACACTTCAAAGTATTGATTGTCCATAGTCATATACGTTGCGCCGAATTTCCGCGGAATATGATTTTTGTTTTTTAAAGGCGGTTTTTGTATAAAAAAAATAAAAAAGACAAATAACAGCATTAAAACAAAACCAGATACGAAAACTGCTTTATTTTTTAGCCTATATAAACTCATCTTAAAACCCGTTATTTTGTAAAACCGTTTTTGCCAATTGTTTTGCGCTTTTGGTGAACGCAATACCACCCTTTGCCGTTTCTTTTAATTCCGGCGGAAGCATTTTGCCCGTGCGGTACATCGCTTCCAGCACTTCATCGGGAGGAATGGGGCTTTGCATTCCGGCAAGCGCCATGTCCGCGCTTACCAGTGCGTTTACTGCCTGGCTTGCGTTTCTTTGTGCGCACGGAATTTGCACCAAGCCCGCTACCGGATCGCATATTAAACCCATGGCGTTCATAAGTGCAAAACAAAAAGCGTGAAAGCTTTGTTCAACAAGACCGCCTGTAAATTCAACCGCCGCTGCGGCTGCCATTGCTGCCGCAGCACCGCACTCGGCTTGGCAGCCGCCTTCAGCTCCCGAAACGGTTGCGTTTTTTACGATAACCGCTCCTATTCCCGATGCGGTTAACAGCGCACGGAGTACTTTTAGCCGCTCACTTTGTTTCCGGTTTTCATCAACTTCCCGTTCGTTTAAAGCGATAAGCACGGCGGGGATAATACCGCTTGCTCCTGCCGTCGGCGCAGCGCAAATGCGGCCCATAGAAGCGTTTACTTCGCTGACCGATAAAGCAAGAGAAATTGCGCGGTTTATAAAATTGCCGCATAAACTGTTTTGTTTTTTCGTGTATGAATGGTGGCGGCTCGCATTGCCGCTTATAAGATTTCCTGCCGTAGCAAGCGGTCCGTTTAACGCTTTTTGTGCAGATTCTTCCATAACTTTAAACCGTTTGTCCAATTCGGCAAACACAGCGTCTTCGCTTGTGTTTTGAAGCGCGCATTCGTTGTCTAAAATAACGCGCCACAACGGTTTTTGTTGAGCCGAACAAAGGTGGGCTAATTGTTCAAAATTCTGATACATAGTTATCCTATACGCTTATAACGATTACCGCGAGAACGTTCGGCAGTTCGTTGAGTTTTTCTTTTAAGCGCGCATCGATGGGAGAATCCGTTTCGATAATACAGCACGCTTTACCGCCCCGTTCTGTTCGGCTTACTTTCATCACCGCTATGTTTATGCGGTTTTCGGCTAAAACGCCCGAAATTTCGCTGATAACACCGGGAACGTCTTTTTGGAACACGACAAGAGTGTTTGTTTCCGCACCGAATTCGGTAGCAAAACCGTCTATCGATTTAATGAGGATTCTGCCGCCGCCGATTGAAGAGCCGGTTATGTCTACGCTTGAGCCGTCTTTGTGTATAAACGTAAGCTTTGCCGAATTTTCATGCATGCCGTCCAACTCTGTTTTGTAAAATTCATATTCCAAGCCGAGTTTTAGGGCATAAGAAAAAGAATCGGCAATACGCTCATCGTCTTCGTAAAAACCCAAAACGCCTGCAACCAGCGCTTTGTCGGTACCGTGACCGAAACCGGTGTCGGCAAAGCTTCCGGAAAGACCGAATCGTACTTTTGTAAAAGGGGGGCGTGCAACGGCGGCGGCAATACGTGCAAGGCGCGCAGCTCCTGCTGTGTGTGAACTGGAAGGACCGGTCATAATCGGACCGGCAACTTGAAAGACGCTTATATCCATAACTCAATCGCAGTTAAAAGGCTGCGTATCCTTTAGCTTCGGTCGGCGTTTTGTTCTTCGTTGTGCAGTTTTTCTTCTTTTGCATAAATGCACAGCGCATCTATAAGTTCGTCGCAATAGCCTTGCATAATATGGTCAAGTTTGTACAGCGTTAAATTTATGCGGTGATCGGTAACGCGGTTTTGCGGAAAATTGTACGTACGGATACGTTCCGAACGCTCTCCCGTGCCGACCATGCTTTTGCGCGCCGCTGCGCGTTCCGCATTTTTCTTGGATTCTTCCAAATCGAAAAGACGTGCCCGCAAAACGCGCAGCGCTTTTGCTTTGTTTTTAATTTGGCTTTTTTCGTCTTGCTGAATAACAACCAAACCGGTGGGCAAGTGTGTTAAACGTACTGCAGAATCCGTCGTATTAACGCATTGACCGCCCGGACCGCCTGCTCTCATAACGTCTATGCGCAAATCTTCGGGTTTAATTTCGATTTCCGTTTCTTCCGCTTCGGGCAATACCGCAACCGTTACGGCGCTCGTATGCACGCGCCCTTGAGATTCGGTTTCGGGAACGCGCTGTACGCGGTGTACGCCGCCTTCATAACGCAAGCTTCCGTACACGTATTTTCCGCTTATGGAAAAAGATATTTCTTTAAAGCCGCCCACTTCCGTTTCGTTGGCGTTCATTATTTCGTATTTCCAGCCTTTTATATCGGCATAGCGCGTGTACATACGGAATAAATCGGCTGCAAATAAAGAAGCTTCGTCCCCGCCGGCTCCTCCGCGAATTTCCATAATAATATTTTTTTCTTCAAGCGGATCGGGCGGAATTAAAAGCATTTTTATTTTTTCTTCCATAGCGGGTTGTTTTTCTTCAAGCTCTTTTAACTCTTCTCGCGCAAACTCTTTCATGTCGCGATCCGTTTCTTCGGTAATCAAATGCTTGGCATCTTCTATGCCCTGCAGCAGTTTTTTATATTCTCCGAAGGCATTCATTACTTCGCTTAAATAGGCGTGTTCGCGCATAAGTTCTTTGTATTGCTTTGGGTTTTTTGCGAGTTCGGGATTTTGGACAAGATTGTTTAGTTCGTCAAAGCGTTCAGCCATGTGTTCCAAGCGTTTGATCATAAAAGAATTATATAAAAAAAAGAGCGCTCAAGCAAGCGTTTTGTAAGCTTGAAAGCTTGAACAGTGCACAAGCACGTACACGGCGGTAAACGTATGCTTTCTTTTTTTATTTTTTTGTGTTAAACTTGCGTCTATGGGAAACGAGTTTTCTTTTTCGCAACAAAAAAACCGCACCGCAGCCTTGATCGGTGCTTTGGGAGCTCTTACCGTATTGCTTACGGTAACCCGCTTGGGCTTTATTCCTTGGTTTGCAGGAACTGCAATCACTGTGTTGCACGTACCGGTTATTTTAGCCGTGTGTTTAAGCGGCTCGGGGATTTTTGCTTTGCATACGGCTTTGGGAGTCGGCTGTATATTCGGATTGTCTTCTTTGGTGTATGCCGCTGTTTCTCCACTCGGAGCGATAGACCCGTTTTTTGTAAATCCGCTGATTTCGGTTTTGCCGCGTTTATTGTTTGCAGCCACAGTATATTTTTTATCTAGATTTTTTTCGTTTGTGTTTACCCCCTTGCACCGCATAGGAGTCGTGCTTGCTACCGCATTAACGGCGTTTATCGGAACGGTGGCGCACGCTTTTTTTGTTTTAACCGCGCTCGTTTTTGCAAAAGCGATTCCGTGGTCCGTAGTGTGGGCTGTTATAGCGGCAAATACTTTTTTGGAAGCAGCTGCTGCGGTTATTTTAGTTCTTGCGGTAACCGGCGCCGTACACGGCATTGCAGAACACCGCACATCAAAATTGAATTCGAAAAACGGTAAACAATGAAAATTATTATTATCGGAGCGGGTTTTACCGGCACACAGCTTGCACGCCGCTTGATTTCAGAAAAAAACGATGTAACCCTCATCGAAAGCAACGAAGAAACGGTACGCCATGCGTTAAACCGGCTTGATTGTATGGTTGTGCAAGCCGAGGGCAATAACCTTGCCACTTTACAAGACGCCGGTATTGCAAAAGCCGATGCGTTGGTTGCAGTAACGGAATCCGACGAATTGAATATGATTACTTGTTCTTTGGTAGATTCCGTGTACCCGAATATTATAAAAATTGCCCGGGTGCGCAACGACGATTACTATGCCAATTCAGCGGGAAAAGACGATGATACCAAAAAAGACAGTACGCGGCCTTTGTACGGCATCGATTTTATGGTACACCCCGATATAGAAGCTGCCGAAGCCATTGTCGGTGCCGTAGAGCACGGAGCCGTTACCGATGTTGTGGATTTTGAAAACTGCGATTTTGAATTGGTGTCTTTGTACGTAGAGGAAGGCAGTTTTCTTGTAGGCAAGCGGGTTCAGGATTTAAAAAAACTGACGCAAAGCGCTTTTTTAATCGGATTTATAGAAGAAAACGGAGAGCCCTTTTTGCCTACCGGCTCTACCGTGCTTAACGCCGGCAACCGTATCGGTTTGGTAACACGCAAAAAAAACTTAGATGAATTTTTAACCTTGTGCGGTTCTAAAACCGCCGTTTTAAAAAAAGTTGCTTTAGTCGGTGCCGGAAGAATCGGAACGGTAATTGCCGACCGTTTAATTTCCAACTATAAAAAGCGCACCCCGTTCGGGTTGTTCGGCAGCAAACACAAAGCAAATCACGAATTCATTATAATAGAAGCGGATTCAAAACGTGCGCAAGAAGCGGCAGAGCGCTTTGCCGATGCAAACGTATACAATGCCGACGTTTCCGACGAAAGTTTTATAGAAGAGGAAGATTTAAACACCTTTGATTTAGTGATAGCCGCTACCAGCAATCACGAATTGAATATGATAACTTCGGCATATATGAAAACGCTGGGGGTCGGCAAAGCCGTGTGTTTGGTGCAAAGCAGCAATTATGCTTCCATTGCACGCAATATCGGCATAGACGTTGCCGTGCCGATAAAGGATGCGGTTGTAGACAGCATTTTAAGCCATTTGCGCGGCGAAAGCGTTACGGGAATCCATACGCTTGCAGAAGGCGAGCTTGAAATAATAGAAGCCGTGTTGCCGGCGGATTCTCCCGTTTTGGGACAAAAGTTAAGACAAATTGCTTCTCCCGGTTCTTTTGTCGTGCTTTTAATACAAGAGCAAGACAACGGGTGTTTTGATATTCCGTGCGGCGATACGCTGTTTAAAAACGGAGACCGCCTTGTTATGCTAACCTATTCAAAAGACGTTAAAGCAACGCTGGAAACATTCGGGGTGGGAAATTGATACTGCTTTCGCTGATTCGCGTTATCGGAATACTGTTAGCGGTTATAGCTTCAACAATGGTGATTCCGATTTGCGCCGCGTGGGTATACGGAGAGTTTGCCGTTATGCCGGCTTTTGTTATACCCGCCGTTGTATGCATTGTTTGCGAAATTTTTATTTTTTTTGTGTTTAAAAACCGCCCTTTAAAATTCAGTTTTAGGTCGGGCTTTGCCGTTGTTGCACTTTCCTGGCTTGCCGCAAGTTTGTTGGGCGCCGTTCCCTTTTTGCTTTCAAAAACAATACCGTCTTTTGCCGACGCTTTTTTTGAAAGCGTGTCCGGTTACACGACAACCGGCGCGACGATTTTGACGGATGTGGAACACTTGCCGCGCTGTATAAATTTATGGCGGATGCAAATGCACTGGCTGGGCGGTATGGGAATCGTCGCCTTGACCGTTGCACTGCTTCCCATGCTCGGAGTCGGCGGTTTTCAGTTGATAAAAGCGGAAACCACCGGACCGGAAAAAAGCAAAATAACACCCAAAATAACGATGACGGCTAAAATTCTGTGGTTTATTTATGCTGCTCTTACGGCGGTTCAAACCGCTTTGCTGATGATTGCCGGCATGGATTTTTTTGACGCTTTAGGACATACCTTTGCAACTTTAGGTACCGGCGGATTTAGTTCACGCAACGCGAGCGTCGGCTCTTATGCAAGCGCCCCTATTGAATGGATTTGTACTATTTTTATGCTGCTTGCCGGCGTTAACTTCAGTTTATATTATCACGCCTTAACCGGACGCGCCGGAGAATTGCTGCAAAATACCGAATTAAAAGTGTATTTGCTGATTTTAGCGTGCGCCACGGCTGTTGTAATTCCGTTTATTATGCCGCTGTACGGTTCTTTTTCGGCGGCTTTACGCTATGCGTCGTTTCAAGTGGTGTCGATTACAACTACAACGGGTTTTTGTACTGCCGATTATTCTTTGTGGCATCCTGCAGCGCAAATGATTTTATGCGCCCTTATGTTTGTCGGCGGCTGTTCGGGCTCTACCGGCGGCAGTATAAAAGTTATCCGCTGGGTAATTTTGGGCAAACAAATGGGGGTTGAAGTAAAACGTATGCTGCATCCGCACGGTGTGTTTAATATACAGCTTAATAAACGTGCGGGGCGCAAAGACGTTGTGTTTACCGTCGCCGCCTTTATGTTTTTGTATTTATTTCTTGTGTTTATCAGTGCTTTTATTGCCGCGCTGGATGGAGCCGATTTATTAACTTCGATCAGTGCAAGCCTTGCCATGGTCGGCAATATCGGCCCCGGTTTTTCACGGGTGGGACCTGTCGGCAATTACGGATTTTTTTCGCCCTTTGTAAAGTATTGGTTTTCTTTTGCTATGATTGCAGGACGCTTGGAATTGTACACTATGCTTGTATTTTTTATGCCGTCTTTTTGGAAAAAATAATACGGGGTTTGCACGATTTACAAACCCCGTACCGGCACGCGCAGACGCTTGCAGCTTTATAAGCACAGTGCGTATTAGCGCACTAAAAGACGGTTAAGCTTTTTAACAAAGTCCGCAGGATCTTTTATCTCCGCCCCGCTTACCAACAAAGCTTGGTCGAGCAATACCCCTGAAACATCGGCAATATAGTTTTCGTCTTCGCTGTCTTTAAGCGTTGCAATAATCGGATGGTCCGCGTTTACTTCCAAAATCGGTTTTATTTCTCCCATGCCGCTTTGTCCCATTGCTTTCATCATCCGCTCAAGCTGCAGCGAGGGGTCGTTTTCGTCTACGACGATACAGCACGGAGAGTCCGACAAGCGTTTTGACAGCACAACGTCTTTTACGCGTTCTGCAAGCGCTTTTTTGATTTTTTCGGCGATAGGTTTAAACTCTTTTTCTTTTTTTTCAGCTTCTTTTTTGTCAACTCCGAGCTCTTCATCGCTTCCGGCGCGGTTTACCGCTTTTAAATCAAAGTCTTTATATTTTCCCAGTGCAGGGAACACAATATCGTCGATTTCATCGGACATAATCAATACTTCAAAGTCTTTTGCTTTATACGCTTCCAAAAGGGGAGATTTGCGTAAATTTGCTTCGTCGCTTCCGGTAATATAGTATATGGCTTTTTGACCGGTTTTCATGCGCTGAACGTAGTCGGCAAAACTTGTCCAATTATTTTCACCAGTGCCTTCCGGCGCTGTACTTTTAAACCTGATAATTTCGCACAGTTCGTCGCGGTTTGCAAAATCGGAGTACAAACCTTCTTTAAGCGGCCGGTTAAATTGCGATACAAACAAATTCCATTTTTCGGCTGCACTTTTCGGTTTGTCCGCATTGCTTTTGTCGTCCGTACTGCCGCCGGCTTTTTCGTCCTTGCCGGATTTACCGCCTGGGCTATCGCCGCTTTTACCGTCAGCCGCGTGTGAAGCTTCTTTTTTTGCTTCTTCTCCCATTTTTTTGAATTCGCCAAGTAGTTTTTTTACCGAGGCCGTTTTTATTGCATTTAAAATGCGGTTTTGCTGTAAAATTTCGCGGCTGACGTTCAGCGGTAAATCTTCCGAATCTATAATACCGCGCACAAAACGTAAATATGCCGGCAAAAGCTCCCGCTCGTCATCCGTAATAAACACACGTTTTACGTACAGTTTAACGCCGCTTTTGTAGTCGGCTTGATACATGTCGAACGGCGCGTGTTCGGGAACGTAAAACAAAGTTGTGTACTCTTGCGTGCCTTCGGCGTGGGTGTGCACGTACATCAGCGGGTTTGCAGAGTCGTGCGACAGCGTTTTGTAAAAATTGTCGTAGTCTTCTTCTTTAAGCTCGTTTTTCGGTTTTTTCCACAATGCGCTTGCACTGTTGATTTGATCGACTTTATTTTCGCTTCCGGTTTCTTTTCCTTTATCGTCGTATTTTTTTTGTACGTAGTGCAAGTAAATGGGAAAAGCAATATGGTCGGAATAACGTTTTATTAACTCTTCCACTTTCCAGCGGCTTGCGTATTCGGCGCTGTCGTCGTTTAACTTCATAAGCACAACGGTTCCGTGCACGTTTTCGTTGTCAAAACCGAATTCTTTTGCTTCTGTCGTATCCGGTTTTAATTCTTCCAAGTCGTAGGATTCGGTACCCGCGCTTGACCAGCGGTATGCGCTGTGCGCTGCACCCGAAGCGGTTTTTCCGGCTTTGCGTGTAAAAACGTCGATGTGTGAAGATGTCATAAAAGCGGAATAAAAACCGACACCGAATTGCCCGATAAGGGCGGAATTTTTTTGAGCGTCTTTTTCGAGTTTTTCTAAAAACACCTTTGTTCCCGAACGGGCGATAGTGCCTAAGTTTGCGTTCAAATCGTCTTCGTCCATTCCGATGCCGCTGTCTTGAACGGTAAGCGTTTTTTTTGTTTCGTCAAAATAAATATCTATGCGCGGGTCGAATTGTACTGCTTTGTATGCATCTTGCGACAAGGTAAGATATTTAAGCTTGTCCAATGCATCCGATGCGTTTGATACGATTTCGCGTAAAAAAATGTCTTTGTTTGAATACAGCGAATGAATGATTAACTTAAGAAGTTGATTTACTTCGGTTTGAAATTGATGGGTTGCCATTACAGCACTCCTTGTGATGGATTTGGTTTAAATGTACTAAAAAGTTTTGCGCTCCGGCAAATTTGTTTTTGTACGGAAGTGTTTTTTGTGTTCGGAGAAAGTAAGCCTAAAACTTACTTATCCTGTGCGATTAAGTTGCGCACAGCTTGAATTGCAACCCTCACGGCGGCGTCCGTATCGTGTACGATGGGGTTTTCGAGTCCGGCTTTGTTCCGCTCTTGATTGCCTACAACTAAAAAAGTTGAACCGCAGCGTACTTTTAAATAAGCGGCAACGATAAACAAAGCCGCCGATTCCATTTCCGATGCTTTACAGCCCATACGGAGCCACGCTTGCCATTTTTGTTCCAATTCATAGCTGACGGCTTTTGTTTCCGGTTCATGCTGTCCGTAAAAAGAATCTTTACATTGAACAATACCGCAGTGGTAGTTCATATTCAGTTTTTGTGCGGCGCCGATAAGGGCGTTTGTTACATCTAAATCGGCAACAGCGGGAAACTCTATAGGTGCATATTCTTTACTGGTGCCCTCCGCACGGATAGCTCCCGTTGCAATAACAATGTCGCCGCCTTTTACGTTTATGTCCATGCCGCCGCACGTACCTATGCGGATAAAAGTGTCCGCTCCGCAGCGCACCAATTCTTCCATCGCGATGGCAGCGGATGGTCCGCCGATACCGGTTGAGGTAACACTTACTTTAACACCGTCAAGCTCTCCGGTAAACGTAATGTATTCGCGGTTATCGGCGATAAGGCGGGCGTTGTCCAAATAGCGTGTAATTTTTTCGCAGCGTTTGGGATCGCCCGGGGTAATAACATAGCGTCCGACATCTCCGGGGCGGATGTTTAAATGATATTGTAAGTTTTTTTCACCGGCATAATTTTGCATAACGGGAAAATTTAATAGCGCACCGACACGGCTAAGCCGAATTGTCCGTTAGGAACCGCGAGCGGAACAATCGACATTTGCGCGTCGTTCAGTAATAACGCTTGTTCAAGACGTCTGTTGTATTTGGAAGCGTAGGTTATAGGACGGACGATGCCGAATATCCATGAACCGAGCGAAATAGCGCCACCTGCTACAAGTAAAGGTATGGCATACTCTTCCGGTTTTTTTGAGATAAGTAATGAAAGACATCCACCAACCGCACAGCCGGTTCCGATAAGTCCCGTTCCTAAATGTATTACTCCGCCCGCTATATCTTTTTGAGCAAAAGATCCTATACCTAAATTCGGCGGAATACCAACAAGAAACGAAAAAACATTTATTGCAACAGGTCCCAAAGTCTCTTTTTTTTCTTTGTTGTAAAGAGAAAGACGTTCTTGATAGGGAAGTTCAATAGCGATTTTTTGGATTTTTTCTTGATGTTTCTTTACATCTTTTAATAAAATTTTAGCACGTGCCGACAGGTCGGCTTTTGTTTCCGCATCGAGCGGCATATCTTGTGCAAAAGCCGCCGCACATAATAAGCACACACTTACAGCCGCTAAAAAAAGTTTTTTCATTTGTTTTTCTCTCCTTAAACTGAATCCTTTTAGTGTATAAAAATGTTTATTTTGAAAAAGCTTCGTTCAATCTTTCAATCATATCCGGTGTAACTGTAAATCGTTTTACAGTACCGTCGTCAAGGCTAATTTCCAAAAAAGCTTGGGATAAGTGAAGCGCTTCCAAAACATCTTGAATACGGTCTTTTTCGAGAATTGTAGATACCCGTATGAGATGTTCTTTTGCATCCCGTCTGAGTAAGGAAATATTTTTTAATTGTACAAATGTTTTGTCTGTAAACACAAACCGCGCTTCTGAAATAAAAGCTTCGGTTTTACCGTGAAGGGTAAAATTAACGTATGCATCGGTAACATAAGAGCGGTTTTGTTTTTGATAGGTAAAGTCTATCATAACAAAAGATTTATCTTTTGCTTCTGTTGAAATTAATTTTCCCGGGCGAATATAGTATTGCAAATTACCCGAAGACATAAAAGTTGTTATAACTTTTTCTTTACCGGTTGTGCCCGGTAAGGTTATACAACTTAAAAAACAAAAACAGAATAAACTTGATAATATAAAATATTTTATTTTCATAAATAATTATTTACCACAAAAAAAACAGTACCGCCGAAGCGATACTGTTTTTTTTAAACCTTAGTCACCGGAAACCACAGTGGTTACAGTGCAGAAAGGAATAGCGGGGCTGGCAGGCCAATCGATGCGGATATCAACCGTACCGATTTTGGAGATGCCGCCGTTTTTAGCAGCCATCTGTACGCCACCTTCACCTTTCAAGGGGAAGCCCGCTACAGCGCCCATATAATAGGATCCGATGAAAGACTGAGAAGCTTCTCCGACTTTCGAACCTACCATACCGGTAGCACCGGCATCAAAGGGGTATGTCGTTGAGCATGCAGCAAGCAGCATAACAGCAAGTGCGCATACCAACACAAATGCGATTTTCTTCATAAGAAAACCTCCTAATAAAATATACATACATTATACCTTATTTTATACAAAAAATCAAGCCGTATAAATAAATTTTTGTTGACAGCTTTGAAAATCTTTATTTTTGTGCTATAGTAAAACACAATTATTGCGGAGGCAACAATAGTATGAATACGGCAATTTTATGGGATATAGAAAACGTTACGCCGCCGCGCGGAACAAACTATATTCAGCTTATTATAGATACGATTTCCGAAGACGGAAAAATATCCTATGCAATGGCGTTCGGCGATTGGAACCGAAATCACATTAAAAATATAGCGGCGGAACTTGCGGCAAACAGTTTTGAACTCATCCATGTTCCCGCTTCGCGCAAAGACAGCTCCGATATGTCTATGGTCGCACACGGAGTTGAATTGATTTTTCAATATCCGCATATTGAAAAATTCGTTTTGATTACCGGCGATGCGGATTTTCGTCCGCTTTTGCTCAGTTTGCGTAAATACGGTAAACAAACCCTCGTTATTTGTGACGTTACCAACAACGCTTCCGAAGATCTTTTAAAAATGGCGGATGATTTCAAAGACTACCGTGATATTATCGATGCGGCAGATTCTGCCGACGGTTCAAACGATGAAGAAAACGGAGCGGAACGCAGCGAACGGTTGACAAAAGAGCAAGCATTTGAACTTTTGGAAAACACGGTAGACATTATGCAAAAAGAGCATAAAATTCCTCACTTGGGTGCGATTAAAATCCGCATGAAACTTTTAAATTCGGGGTTTAACGAAAAAAAACTCGGCTACCGTACGTGGAAAGCTTTTATCGGCGATGCGGTAAAAGTGCGTTCCGTCCGCTATGCCGATGAAGACGGTACTGTTTTGGAATTGGCAGACCGTGCACAAAAAGGCTTACCGGAAGTGTTTAAACGTTTACTCGCTATTGTAGACGGGGATAAACCGATGGCGTTTAACGAAGCGGCAAAAAAAATCAATTACCGCGATTACGGATACGGGCGGTTTAAAAAACTGGCGCTTGATGCGGAAAAGCGCGGGTTGGTAAAATTGGAAAACCGCGGTTTATCGTGGTATTTGAGCAGGGTATAACAGGGGGCGGCGGCGGAGTAAGCCGACTTTTGCGAAATTTGCGGAACGTGTTTGTTATTTTTGCGGTTTTTCCGGTCGGTAAGGCGGTGCTTTTTCGGCGGCGCTCAGCTCCGTGTTTTGTTTCAATGCCAATGCTGCAAGGTGAGCGGTATACGCGTTTGTAATATCCGGCGGTGCGTGAGTGTGTGCGGCAGCTGTTTGCGCCGCAATGCGTGCACCTTTTTTTATGTCTTCAGCTTGCAGTGCGCTGACGGTTAAAACATCGGCTATTTGTCCGGCGGAAGCATTTGCCAGTTTTTCGATATTGGTCCATTTTTCCATAATAAGCGCGGCGCGTTTGGGACCGACATGCGGCAAGCGGGTAAAAACGCTTACCGTGTTTTCTTTTGTGCGCAACGCTTGGTTGCGGCTGGTAGCAAACCGGTGAGTTTCGTCCCGAACGCGCTGCAAAAGCCGCAGGGCGTCGCTACGTTTGGGTAAACGGATGGGTTCCGAAACTCCGGGTAGGTACAGTTCTTCGTCCCGTTTTGCAAGACCGACCAAAGGGATGGGCAATCCCAGTGCGTCCAAAACGCCTTTTACGGCGTTTACTTGTCCTATACCGCCGTCTATCATAATAAGGTCGGGCATTTCTGCTTGTTCATTTAAAAGCCGTGTGTAACGCCGGCTTGCCGCTTCGCGAAGAGATGCAAAGTCGTCTATGCGTCCTTCAAGGCTTTTAAGCCGGAAAATGCGGTAGTTTTTCTTATCCGGATTGCCGTTGTAAAAACTGATAAGGCTTGCAACGGTAAATTTTCCTGCCAAATGAGCGATATCGAAACCTTCTATGCGTAAAGGTAGCTGTTCCAAATGCAGCACTTTTTTTAATTCTTCCAAAGCAGGCGTATCACCGCGTTCGCGCATGCGGCGCACAATGTCTTCTTTTGCATTGTGTTCTGCCATGCGCAATGCCGCTTCGTGGCGGGCATAGGCATCCGTTTCTTGAGCTGTTGTTATATTACTGTGAATATTGAAGCTTTCAAACAGCCATTTTTCAATTAATTCCAAGCCGTCTTTGTTTTGCACGAATATGCGCGGCGGAATCATCGTTTTTTCCGTGTAATAAGCGGTAATGAATTCACATATCAATTCTCCGCCCTCTTTAAGGCTTCTCGTGCGATATACGTCTTTCATAACCAATTTACCCGAGCGCATTTTTAACACTGCAAAGCTGACAAGGCTTCCTTCTGTATAAAAACCTATGTAATCTCTACTTTCGGGGTTAAAATCGCTGACTGCGTTTTGCAGTCTAAGCGTTTTTAAAGCCGCCGCACAATCACGGTATCGGCCGGCTTTTTCGAACTTTAATTCTTGCGCCGCACGTTTCATCTTGTTTTCGAGATTTTCGACAGCTTTTTCGGGATTTTCTTCAAGAAACCGCTTTATTTCATCGATAATTGAACTATAGGTTTGTTTGTCGATTTTTCCGCAGCATGGAGCGGCACAGCGGCCTATATGATAATACATACAAGGATTGCGTCTGTGGGGCATCTTTTTGCATTGACGCAGCGGGTATATGCTGCCAAGCGTATCTATAAACGTACTGAGTGCTCCTGCGTTGGGAAAGGGGCCGTAATACACAGAGCCGTCTTGTATGATTTTGCGTGTTTTAATAAGGCGCGGAAAAGCTTCGTTGGTAATACGGGCGACCGGATAGGATTTATCGTCCTTTAAATCGATATTGTAGCGAGGTCGGTATTGCTTTATAAGCGTATTTTCCAAAATAAGGGCTTCATATTCATTGGCGGTAGTAATATACTCTATGGAATAAGCTTTTGATACGAGAATGCGAGTTTTTATGTCTTTTTGTCCGGAAAAATAGGAGGCTAACCTGTTTTTCAGATTTTTAGCTTTGCCGACGTATAAAACGGTTTGTTCGCCGTCTTTCCACAAGTATACACCGCTTGAACGTGGAGCGCCGAGAGCTGTATTATGTAATATCCGGTACCGACTGTTTTCCGTTTTCATTGTATGCTGCCGCTTGGGGTTTTATTATGATTAAAAATAATCATTTTTTTGCAGTTTGTACAGTTTTATCTTTGTTTTCGTATGCGTTTTTTTGCGAAGCCGAACAGCTTTCCGGCGCTTTGCCGAATTCGCTGCGCAGTTCCGTAAAGGAAATCGTTGTCGGCGGTGACAAAGGCTGGTCTTCCGTTCAAACGGCGCGCAACACCGCAAAAAAAGCCGGACGGTTCGGTAAAGAAGCCGTTACCGTTGCGTCTGCGGCAATTACGCTGTCTGCCGATATCGATTTATTGCTTAATTTTGAAAACGCTTCTTTTAACGATGCTGCGGGAAATTACAGTGTTGTTTCTTCCGTTCTTACCGCCGTACCTGATACCATTATGGGTAAATATGCCGCTTCCGGCAAGGGCTCAGGCGGCGGGCTGCGTTTAAAAGGTTCAAAAAAAGCTTTGTTCGGAAGACCGGGAGCTGCGGGTTCTTTTACTTTATCTTTTTGGCTTAATCCGGCGCTTGCCGAAAACGGCGAAACCGTATTTTTGTGGCGTTCATCGCAAAATGTAAACGGCAATCCGCTGTACCAAATGATAGGCGCTGCTTTTTTTAATAATAAGCTTGAATGGACTTTTACCAATGTGTTTACCGATGCCGACAAAAAAAAAGATGTGGTGCTTTCGGGAAATCATTTGGTAATTCCGAATAAATGGGCGCTGCATTCAATTGCGTTCGACGAGGAAACAGGGTTGTTGGAATACCGGGTAGACGGCAAAATCGAAGCGCTTACTTATATTACATCCGACGGCACGTCTTCCGGTACTGTGTATGCCGGCGTGCTTGGTGTTCCTGCCGAATTGGAAATATGCCCCTTTTTTAGCGGGAAAATCGATGAAGTTTGTATCCGCCGTAAAACGGTACAATTCGATTATCATCAAAGCCTGTATGCCGCAGGCGGCGGTTATTTTGAAACCGAACCGTTCGGACCCTTTTCTGCAGGAACGGCGTTTACGGGAATTACGGCGGTTGTCGATACGCCGGAGCAAACCGATGTGCAGTTTTTTATCCGCGCAGGAGATAATTACCACGAATGGACATCCGTGTACCCGCCGTGGGTTCCGGTAAAAAGCGGAAAGCTTATAGAAAACGTTTCGGGTATATGGATGCAAACCGCCGGCGCTTTGTATACCGACGGTGCAGCGATGAAAGCTCCTTCGGTAACGGAATTAAAAATTGCGTACATCGAAAAAGAAGCGCCGCCGGCACCGGTCCGTTTGTTTGCAAAAGCGGGCGACGGCTATGTCGATCTTTTATGGCTTGCTTCTTCGGGAGACACACCGTCCGGTTATATGGTATACTACGGCAGCACTTCAGGTGAATATATCGGTCAAAGCGCAGCGCAGGGCTCTTCTCCCGTCGATGCCGGAAAAAAAACGGGCTTTCGTCTTTCCGGTTTGGAAAACGGTAAAATATACTATTTTGCCGTAAGCGCTTACGACAGTACGGACAAGCGGCTTGAAAGCGTTTTATCGGAAGAAGCGTATGCGAGGCCGTTAAAGGGATTGTAATGAGTGAAGCTGCAAATAAAATATCTTTTACTCTTCAGCGGGCAAACGCCGCTGCCGTAGCACGCGATTATGTTTCGGCAATCCGTTTATATACCAAAGCTTTAAAGTCTGACGAAAACAATACGGACATTTTAATAAAACTCGGCTCTGCTTATGTAAGCGCCGGGGACGATGAAAATGCGTTGGGCGTTTTTACTTCCGTGCTTGAAAAAGAACCGGATAATTTTGATGCGCTTAACTATTTAAGCGGTATATACCGGCGTTTGGGCAGATTCGAAGAGTCCATAAAAATGATGGAGCAAGTGCGCGACAGGGATTCAAAAGCGGGCGCCGTCGATTACAATATGGGCTATACGTATCGCTTAATGAAACAATACGACAAAGCTGCCGAATGTTTTATGAATGTTATCGATTCCAATCCGAACGATGTGCTTGCATATAATCACTTAGGCTGTATAGAAGATTTACGTGGCAATCACGATAAAGCTATTGCAGCATTTTCGCGCGGTTTGCAAGTAGACCCCAATCACCCCGTTTTGCACTACAACGTTGCATTAAGTTTGGCTTCTCAGGGTAAAGATGAAGAAGCCGAAAAACATTTTCAAGCGGCGCTTCGCTCAAAGCCGACGTGGTCGGAAGCTGCCGGAAAGTATGCCGATTTGCTTTTGCACATGAAAGAAACTGAAAAAGCAAAAGATATTTTATTACAGGATATAAAATTAAACCCTGCAAATGAAAGCGCATACAATAAATTGGGGCGTTTGTATTTAAAGCAGGATGATTTTGAAAACGCAGAACTAACCTATTCAAAAGTGCTGAAGCTGAACGCCGAAAACACGGAAGCATTGAACGGTTTAAGTAAAGCATATGAAAAACAAAAAAAATATACACAAGCTTCCGATATTTTGGAAAAGCTTGAAATTCTGGAAAGCGGCGATGAGCGGGTTGCCGTGCGCTATGCAAAAGTGCTTATCGCGCTGGATCGCTTGTACGACGCTGCCCTTCGTTTAAAACGGGTGTACGATAAAAACTCCAACGACATCGCTATGCTTAATGTGCTCAGCCAGTATTTTATTCGTAACGGCGAAATAAAAAAAGCGTATACGTGCTGTAAACACATCCGCAAACTTGATCCCAAAGCAAACGGTTTTTTAAAGGATAATGCCGAACAGTTTGTCGGTTCGGGAATGTTTGAAGACGCCGAACGGTTTTTAAAAGAATATGTGCATGCAAAACCGGACGATGCCGAAGCGTGGAATTCTTTGGGCAGCTGTTATGAATCGTTAAAAAAATATAAAAAGGCACTTGCAGCATGGAAACACAGTTTGGATTTAAATGCAAACAACACCGCCCTTATTAAACGGATAGGTGTGCTCAGCCGGCACTTGAGTGAAGACAAAGAAGCTATGTCCGTTATTACCGATGTGCTTAATAAAAATAACGGCGCAGAATTAAATTTGGATGCCGTGCGGGATTCCATAAGTGCGCGGGAAAACGCATTTGCCGCTATTGAAGAAGCCGATATGCCGTCGTCGTTCCAAAACGCGGGACAAAACCTTGCCGGTGCTGCAAGCGGTGCAAAAGAAAATGCCGGTTCAGCTGAAATTGATGAAGAGCTTGAACCGATTGACTTTCCCGATATAACGGAACAAACCGAGTGCTACAACGATTTTACCTTTGATGATTTTAAAGTTCAAAGCGAGCAGAGTATCGACGACGAATACGATCCTTTGGAATTGATTGAAAACAAAGAAGAGCTTACACAGGAAAAACCGGACGACGAATATTTTGATCTTTCGCAATTACTTCCGGCAGACAGTCCTTTGGACTTTGAAAAAGCGGACGAAAACAGTGCAGCCTTTGATGAGTTTGACGGAAAAAATTCAAAAAGCTATGAACCGCTGGAAGAACAAGAGTTTATGGATATAGACGGCAGCGGTTTTGAAGCGGAAAGCGAAGAGGTTGAAGATCCCGTTACAAAAAGTGAGCCGCAGGCAGCGTTTATCCCGACGGAACAAAACAAAGCCAAAGCAAGCGAAAGCGAAGTTGTACCGCAAACTGAAGATAACCCCGCTCCGGCGGAAAACCCGGCGGTGCAAGAAGAGTTTGAAATTGAACCGGCTATTGAACAAAACGGCGAAGCCGAATTGCTGCAGCAAGCTGCAGACGGGTTGCAAGACGCCGCCGAAGGTATGGAAAAAGCTGCCGAAAAGCAAAACGAAAACCTTCAGGGACTTCGTGCGCTTGCTGAAAAATACGGAGATAAAAAAGAAAATGAGTTGTCCGATGAAGCGGACGCTGAAGAAACCGGCAACAACACAGACAGCGAAGACGACATCATCGCTCAAGCCGACGATGAAAACCTAACCAGCGATGAAGTTTTAATGGAAAAAGTGAGAACCGTTTTAAAAGAAGTGTTCGACAAACCGCCGGTTGCCGAATTTAACAGTACGTGCGAAATGTTCGGTTCGCTGCGCAATTTATGTTCGTTTTTGCCCGAACAAAAAAAAGATGAGTTTTTTTCAAGTTTAAACAGGGTAAAATTGGAATATGTAATCGATCGGCTTTTATGCAAGCCAGGTCTTTTAACAGCTGCACAAGCGCTGCACACCAGCGGTTTGGCGGAACCCGTTCCCGCCGCACAAACGTTGCACGGCAGTATGCTTTTAAAGCACACCCTTTCGTATATGAATTCTCTTATGAAAAATCTGCCCGACAAGGGGCATGCGGCGGCGCTAAGCTTTGAAGTTAAGCGTATAGACGAAAAGCTCAAATAGTACTGCGGCGCACGACAGATATACAACCGGTAAGTGCTTTGCCCGCACAGGCTGCGAGCTGTAGACACATAGCCTTTTATGTGACCTGTAACACTGCAGTAGATATCCTCGCGCGCTCTTTAGTCTTTATAAGACGACGCAACCTTTGGGCGCCGCCCTTTTATAAAATCAAACAGAATTTTATCTTTAGTTAAAAGCAATAAAAGCGTTTGTGCGGCGGCAAAAAGTACAAACAATATAGCGAGCGGTATGCCTTGCGCAATAAAGCGGTGCATGTGCGAAAAAACGGAAAAAACATGTTTTTTTAACAGTACAAGCGGCACCAGCGCGGCAAAAGAAAAAACGGAAAGTTTAACCGCATATAAAACGGCAGTACGTACTATATAGCCGGATCGGATTTTGTCGGTTTTAGTTAAAAATAAAAACAAAAAAGCGGTGTTTGCCGCACTTGCGAGCGTCAGCGCAAGCGCAATACCCGCTCCTTTTAAAGGATGTATAAACAAAGCGGCAAGTGCAATGTTTACGGCAAAGCCGGCTATACCCGCCGCCGTCGGAGATTTGGTGTCGCTTTGTGCATAAAAAGCTGGCGCAATAATGCGGTTTAAAGCGATAAAAAACAAGCCGACTGCGTGAAAACGGAATGCCGAAAGCGTCAACGCAACCGAAGCGTCGGAAAAGCGCTTTGATTTGTATATGAGGATAATAATATTTTCGCCGAATATAAAAGAAAAAAAAGAAACAGGTACGGTAATAAAGGCAATAACGGCGACGGCGCGCATCAGCATTTTTTCAAAAGCGCTCCAATCACGGCGTTTTGCAAAACCGGATAAATCGGGTAAAATAACAGTGCCGACCGAAACGGCAAAAATGCCTAAAATCAACTCCTGTAAGCGAAGCGAGTATTGTAAGCTGGATACAATTCCTTCTCCGGCACGAGCGGCAAGCGCAGTGGAAACCACATCGTTAAGCTGATAAGCCGCCATACCTACGACGGTGGGTGCTATCAGTTTTAATACGCGCCGCGTTTCCGGATCCGTAAAGGCTCGTTTTACGCCGGTAAAAACGGGAAAAAATCCCTGTTTAATAACAAAGGGCAGTTGAAACAGTGCTTGCAGTATGCCGCCTGCCGTTACTCCGTAAGCCATAGCGCGCGCGGGATTTGCCGTGTAAGGCGAAATAAAATACGCAGCTCCGATAACGCACAGGTTAAACAAAATGGGTGTAAAGCCCGACGGTGTAAACACATTGACGCTGTTTAATATACCTTGAAAAAATGCCGCAACGGAAATTACCAATAAATACGGAAACATTATGCGTGTTAAAAAAATCATTTCAGGCAAAACAGATGAAGCATCACCGCGTACAAAAAGCGGCACTATAAGCGGAGCAAGGGCAATGCCTGCGGCAACGGTTACGCTTGCAGTAAAACCGACAAGCGTAAAAACCGCGTTTAAAAAATCTCGGATGTTTTTTTCATGCTCGACGGCATCGGTACTGCTGCCGGTATCGCCGGATTTTTCAAGCATAGCTTTAAATGTGGGAATAAAAGCAACCGATATGCTGTTTTCCGCAAACAAACGGCGGAACAAATTGGGAATCATAAACGCAACGCCGAATGCATCGGCTAAAGCGCTGGTTCCTAAAAAAGCAGCTTTTGTCATTTCCCGCACCAAACCCAGTATGCGCGAAGCAAGCGTTAAAAGGGAAAGCTTTATGCCGGCGGAGACTAAAGAGTGCTTCATAAACTTTAGCATACCGCTATTGCCTCTTTGTGGCAATGCCTGTAAAATAGTAAAACTGTGGAAAATACGGTATTCAAACCGGTAAGCGAACCGGTGCGCATGGGTATAGATGTCGGCTCTACAACGGTAAAGGTTGTGGTTTTAAAAGCGGATGATTCGGTTGTATTCAGTCAATACGAACGTCACCGCGCCGACATACGCTCTACGATTATTTCAGTTGTCGGCAACGCCCTCGACAGCATTGAACAAAACTTTCCTCAAGCACAAGCACAAACCGTCAGCGTAAAAGTAACCGGTTCCGGGGGGCTTGCCGTTGCGCACTGGCTGTCCATTCCTTTTATACAAGAAGTGGTTGCGTCAACTACTGCCGTAAAAAAACGCATACCGCAAACGGATGTGGTTATAGAATTGGGCGGAGAAGACGCAAAAATTACGTACATGACCGGCGGTATGGAGCAGCGCATGAACGGAACATGTGCGGGAGGCACGGGCGCTTTTATAGATCAAATGGCAGCCCTTTTGGAAACCGACGCGCCCGGATTAAACAAACTTGCTTCCGGTGCCGATACCATATACCCGATTGCCGCGCGCTGCGGCGTATTTGCAAAAACGGACGTACAGCCGCTTATTAACGAAGGCGCACGGCGCGAAGACATTGCGGCAAGTATTTTTCAAGCTGTCGTCAGCCAAACGATTTCCGGTCTTGCGTGCGGTAAACCTATCCGCGGCAATGTCGCTTTTTTAGGCGGTCCGCTTCACTTTTTGGATCAATTGCGCCGCCGCTTTGAATTGACGCTTAAATTGGAAAAAGAAGCGTCAATCGTCCCCGAAGATTCGCAGCTTTTTGTTGCCGAAGGAGCGGCCCTTGCTGCAGAACGTTCGCTTAATTGCGTGCAAAACAGCGAAAAAGTACACTTTCCCGCCGTGCGCGAACTTAGGGATTCACTTAAAACACTTGTCGGCGCGGAAATGAAAGAAGTGCAGCGTCTTGAACCGCTGTTTAAAAACGAAGCGGAGTTGGAAGAATTTCACAAACGTCATGCGGCACAAATGGCGCAAACCGGCGATTTGCAGCAAACAAACGGTCCGGTGTTTTTAGGTTTGGATTCGGGATCCACCACTACAAAAGCGGTGCTTATCGACGCCGACGGTAAAATACTGTGGCGTTTTTATGACGTAAACGCGGGAAACCCGGTAGACCTTGCCGTGCGGGTTTTAAAAGATTTGTACAAACTGCTTCCTTTGAACGTGTATATAGCCCGTTCGGTGTCTACCGGTTACGGCGAAGCGCTTTTTCAAGCCGCGCTCAGCGTAGATTCCGGAGAAGTTGAAACGATTGCGCACTACCGCGCAGCGGATTTTTTTGTACCCGGCGTCGAATTCCTTTTGGACATCGGCGGGCAGGATATGAAATGTTTGCGCATGAAAGACGGGGCAATTACATCCATTCAATTAAACGAAGCTTGTTCTTCCGGCTGCGGAAGCTTTTTGGATAATTTTGCCCGTTCGCTGGGCATGGATGTGCGCACGTTCAGCACAAAAGCGCTGCTTGCCGAAAACCCCGTGGATTTGGGCAGCCGCTGTACGGTGTTTATGAACAGCCGCGTAAAGCAAGCGCAAAAAGAAGGAGCTACAGTCGCCGATATTTCTGCAGGGCTTTCGTATTCGGTTATAAAAAATGCGCTGTTCAAAGTTATAAAATTACGCAAAGCAAGCGATATCGGCACTAAGGTTGTAGTGCAGGGCGGAACGTTTAACAACGACGCCGTACTGCGCGCGTTTGAAAAAATCTCGGGTGTAAACGTATTCCGCCCCGACGTCGCAGGTCTTATGGGTGCCTACGGGGCTGCTCTTATCGCTTTGGATCAATGGAAAGATTTAACCGCTGTTCCTGCGGGAGCTTCCACCGAACAAGCTGAAACTTTGGCAAAGCGCGTTGCCGCCGGAGAAATCCGCTCAGGCATTGCAAGCCTTTCTCAGCTTGAAAAATTCCACGTAGATTTGGAATTGCGCCGCTGCGGCAAATGTTCAAACAATTGTCTTTTAACGATAAACACGTTTACAACCGGCGGAAACGGTCGCGTTTTTATTACCGGTAACCGCTGTGAGCGCGGCGCCGAACTTGAAGGCGTGCATACGGTTGTAGATGCATCCAACGCCCGCAACACTGATACGGGAAACACCGACCGCACCCCGCTTCCCAATGTATTTGCATGGAAATACAAGCGCCTTTTTTCGTACGTACCGCTTAAACCGGAACAAGCAAAACGCGGCGATGTAGGGCTTTTGCGTGTATTGAATATGTACGAAAACTACCCGCTGTGGTTTACTTTTTTTACCCGTTTGGGATTCCGCGTGCGCCTTTCGCCGCGCTCAACGCGTTCGGTATACGAACAGGGGCTGGAAACAATCCCTTCCGAATCGGTATGTTATCCGGGTAAAATAAGCCACGGACATATAGCTTCTCTTTTAAAAGCGGGTGTGCGTTTTATTTTTTATCCTTGCGCTCCTTACGAACAGCAAGAAGATCCGCTTGCGGGCAATCACTATAATTGCCCCATCGTTACCAGCTATCCTGAAGTATTGCGCAACAATGTAGACGAACTGCGAAACGACCCGGCTCTTATTTTTATGAATCCTTTTTTGCCTATCTACGACAAACAGCGCTTGGTTGAGCGTTTGTATGAAGAGCTTCAAGTGCATTTTTCGGACCTTGGTTTTGAAGAAGTAAAAGACGCCGTTGAACACGCGTGGCAAGAACAGGAAAACTTCCGGGAAGAAGTGCGCCGCTACGGAGAGTCTGCCGTAGAAGAATTGATTCGGCGCGGAGCAAACGGTATCGTACTTGCCGGACGTCCGTACCATTTGGATCCGGAGATAAATCACGGTATTCCCGAATTGATTGCAGGTTTGGGGTTGGGCGTTTTAACGGAAGACTGTCTTGCCCACTTGGGTACTATAGAGCGTCCGCTGCGTATTATAGACCAGTGGACGTACCACAACCGTTTGTATCGTGCAGCTTCTTTTTGCGCCGGTATGCCTAATTTGGAATTGGTACAGTTAACCAGTTTTGGCTGCGGTTTGGATGCGGTAACCGCCGATCAAGTTGAAGAAATTCTAAAAGCAAAAAGCCGAATGTTTACGCTTATAAAAATCGACGAAGGTTCCAATTTGGGTGCGGTGCGCATTCGCATACGCAGCCTTATTGCAGCCGTAAAAGAACGTTCGCGCAGGCACGTAGCTCCGGTAATCCGTCCGTCCTCATGGCAGCGGCGCGTTTTTACCGAAAAAATGAAAATTACGCATACGATTTTAGCGCCCCAAATGTCGCCCATTCACTTTAGGCTGGTACAAGCGGCGTTCCGTTATTCGGGCTTTAATTTTGTAGTACTGCCCGAAGTCGACGCTGCTGCTGTAGATGTGGGGCTGCAGTACGTAAACAATGACGCATGCTATCCGTCCATTTTGGTTGCAGGACAAATGATAGCAGCTCTGCAATCGGGCATATACGATTTAAATCACGTCAGTTTGCTTATAACACAAACGGGAGGCGGTTGCCGGGCTACCAATTATATCGGCTTTATCCGCCGCGCTTTGGCGGATGCCGGGTGGTCGCACATACCCGTTATTTCTTTAAGCGCACAAGGTTTTGAACAAAACCCCGGTTTTAAAATTACCGCGCCGCTGCTTATCAGGGCAATGCGTTCGGTTATGCTCGGCGATTTATTAATGCGCGTACTGTACCGCACACGCCCGTATGAAGCCGTTCCCGGTTCCGCCGACGCGCTTTACGAAAAATGGAACAGCGCTGCACAAAAAGCTTTAAAATCGCTTTCGCCGTTTACATACAACCGGCTTATAAAAGGCATTGTAGCCGATTTTGACAACTTGGCGCTTTTGCCGGCAAAAAAACCGCGCGTCGGCGTTGTCGGAGAAATTTTGGTAAAATTCCACCCGACTGCAAACAACGATATTTTCGGCACCATAGAACGCGAGGGCGCCGAATGTGTGGTTCCCGATTTGGCGGATTTTTTGTTTTATACTTTTTCTACCGGAATATTCCGCCACCGCCAGCTTGCTTTTCCTAAAAAAACCGAGCGCAATGCACGTTTTTTAGTGTGGGCATTGGAATTGTTCCGTCGCACAATAAAGCGCGAATTGAAAAAAAGCAAACGCTTTGAAGCGCCCTCGTCGATATATGAATTGATGAAAGGCGTTAACGACATCGTGCAGTTGGGAAACATTACCGGCGAAGGCTGGTTTTTAACGGCAGAAATGGTGGAATTGATAGAAGAAGGGGTGCCCAGCATTGCGTGCGTGCAGCCCTTTGCCTGTCTTCCCAATCACGTAACCGGAAAAGGAATGATTAAAGAATTGCGCAACCGGTATCCGGATGCAAATATTTCCGCCATAGATTATGATCCGGGTTCAAGCGAAGTCAATCAATTGAATCGCTTAAAATTGCTTTTGGCAAACGCCCCTGTAGGAAGGCACCCCGATGAAAAAAAAGTGTAGTTTGATTTTAAAAACTTGTGTGTTTTGTGCCGCCGTTTTTGTGTGCTCCGGCATGTCAACTTTTTTAGCCGCGTATGAAATTCCCGATTCGGCATATTGCCGCGCCCAATTAGTCGATACGTGGCTTTTGCAAAAAGTTGAACTTTTGGAAAACCAAGAAGCGCTTCCGGTGCAAAACCGCACGGACGATTATTTTTTGGTACGAAAAGAAAAAGAAAACGGCGAACTGCAAATAATATTTGCTCCCTTGGTAAAACAGCCGATTGTACTTGAGGACGCGCAAGAAAAACGCGAAGAGTTAATTGAAACATGGCCTAAAGACGCTCCCGGTGCGTGGATTTTATTCCGCGATGAAAAAACGGGAAAGCCGCTGCGCGTGCGCTACTATATTGTTCCCGACAGCCGCGTTTTTGTGGAATTTACTCCGGATACCGAAAAATCCTATGCATATTTTTATATTTTCGGTGCGGCGGCAGCATACCGCGTGCCCGTTCCCGTAAATTTTGAATGGTTTTATACGGCGTCTTTAAAGGATGTAAAACGTTTAACCGAATATACGCTTCCGTGGAATTATACTAAAGTGTTTGAACGCTCGTATGAAGATAACATGCAGATGATCGGTGTGCTGCGCGAGCTGCTTCCTGCCGTAAACGAAGCGTCTTTTTTTACCGGACAAACGGCGGATGTCGATTTTATAAAATGGATAGCCGACGGTTTGGTAAAGCCGCTTACGGGAAGTACGATTGAGGACGAAACGCTAAAAAGAAGTACCGCTTTACCGCTTGCCGAAGCGCAAACGGCGGATGAGTACAACGCATTTGATTATATACGCAATGCTGCCGCCGCGGCGATTTCCGCACGTACCGGGATTTTGTATTATTACAACACATCGGGTGCCGACGTAAAAACCGAAGCGTTTTCTTTGTACCGCGACAATTCCGGCGCTTTAAAAAAAACCGGCTTTGTTGCCGATTCGGGCTACCCGGTTGAACTTTTAAAATCTTTGCTTTACGTACTTGCCGTAACGGAACCGGGGCGGTTTTTTTTGGGAGCGGTACGCCGCTCCGTCCCGTCAACGGCGGCTGCGGGACAAAGCGCCGAAAAACAAGTTTTTACCGGAACTGCAGCTTTTTTCCCGTGGTTTGACGCTTCCGGCACTTTTCAAACGGCAGTGTTTGAAAACGGGCAAGAATATACGCTTGACGATTATGTACAAAAAAATGCGCGCTGTTTTGTGTTTTTAGTGCGGATAAAAGCGTCAAAGCGGTTTTATCCGGAACGGCCTTCCGTAAAAGAAAAAGCGGCGAGTAACGTTTTTGAATAAACGTTGTTTTACAGCTATGAGAACAGTGTATCGTGCGCGCGGTGCCCTGTGTGCGGCGGTGTTTTTTTGTAGCCTTTTGTCTGTACAAGCTGCCGAAGCGCAAAGCGAAGGAGCTTTGTTTGCGGAGATTGTCGGCCGTTTTACTTCCGGGTCTTACGAATACGTATTGTCTGCGGCTGATACTTTTTTAAAAAAGTTTCCTTATTCAAATCGCATACCTTCCGTTATGTTGTACAAAGCGGAAAGTTTATATTATCGCGCGCAAACAAAACAAGCAGTTGAACTTTTTACATCGTTAAACGACTCTTTTTTTGAAAAAAAAGGGTCTTCTTTAAATTCCGTTCCTTCCGCTGTGCCCCCTGCTGCCGTGCATACGGCGGAAAAAACCGATAAAAAAGCAGTATCAAAATCAAAAGAACGTGCACTTTCCGGGCAAGTGCCGGATACGGTGCCGGAGGAATTTGCCGGTAAAAAAGCACGCTATTGGTTGGGACGTATATATTCCGAGCAGGAAAAACACGTACAAGCGCTTGTGTATTTGTATGATTTAGTAAAAAATCCTTTCGGCGACAAAGAATTGGACAAAGACGTGCTTGTGTGCTGTGCACGCTCGCTTGCCGCAGTTGGGCGTACAAAGGATTTAAATGCCGTATTAAATTATTATATACGAAACTATGCGCAAAGCGACACCCCCGATGAAATTATTCCCTTTATGAGCGGGTTATGGATGAATTTGGGCGTTTCTTCCTTTAAAAACGGAAAGTTTAAAGAAGCAAAAGAATATTTTAGAAGAGCTGACATGCAAAACGTTGCGGATGGCAGCAGCGGAAATACTCAAAACGGGCACAGTGTGCAACGGGAGCTTTCCGGTTTGTATCAAGCTTTAATGCTGTATAAAGAAAGGGAAAATGAAAAAGCGCTTGTTTTACTGCACGAGCGTTTTCCTCAAGATGGTGAAAATCTTTTTTATTACAACGCGCTGTGCGCCGTTTTATACGGAGAAAACGAGCGCTGGGAAGACTGTGAACGGTGTGCACGGCAAGCGTGGGAACAGCGGAACAAAAAACCATTCGAATTTGCGGATAAAGCGGGTTTTTGGTATGCGGTGTGTTTATTTAAAAAAGGCTCGTATGCCGAAGCTGCCGATGTGCTGCAAGCGCTTGAAAACGATAAGGGGTTTCAAACAAGTGCGCTTAGCGGCCGGTTGTCCGATTCGGAGGGCAAAGAACTTGTGCTTGCTCAAAGTTTATATTTGAGCGGTAAAAAAGAGCAAGCGCTGAATATTTTTACCTCACGTTTTCCGCAATCGAACGAAAGTGCAAAAGCGCTTTTAAAATCAGGAAAACCTGTGCCGGCGGCAAAAAATAAAAGCGCACACGCTGCAAACGATCCGTATCTTGAAGGTTTGTGCGCTTATGCAAAAGAAGATTGGAAAACCGCTGCGGATAAATTGCTTTCGGCGGCACAAAGTGTAGCGGTTCAGGATGTAAAGGCGGCAAAAAGCAACAATGCGGCACAAGCGGACAAAAAAAATGCCGTTCAATACGGCAGTGAAACAAAAAGCTGGGCGCTGTATTACGGGGCAAACGCATTGTACCGCAGCGGAAAATACGCCGAAAGCTATGCGGCTGCGGAACAGTTTTTAGCATCCGATACGCTTAAGCGCTATACGTGGGACGCTTATATGCTGTGTGCGCTCAGCGCCCTGCAGCAGGGAAAAACTTCAGCGGCAAGCGATAAAGCTCTTGCCGCCGTACGCAGCGCCCGCACCGAAAAACAAAAACAAGAATCGGCGCTTTTTGCCGCCGGCTTGTATATGGAACAAAAAAACTTCAGCCGTGCGGCGGACGTTTTAAAACAAAGCGCTTTGCAAAATACGGAAGACAGCATTCCAGCCCGCTTTTTACTTGCTTCGGCGTATGCGCGCTCCGGAAATATAGAGCATGCCGAACGTGAATACGAGCGCATAATGCTGCTGTTCCCCAAAACAACGCAAAGCAGGCAAGCTGCAGTAAAGCGCGGAGAAATCCGTTTTGAAGCTGGACAATATGCAAAAGCGGAACAATATTTTCAAGATTTCCGTTTTAATTATCCTGCGGGTATATACAGCGATACCGCGCTGTTTTTTGAAGCGCAGTGCCGCGAAAAACAAAATGACGATTTCGGCGCGCTGTTTTTATACCGCGATTTAACGCTTCGTTTTGAAAACAGTACGTATTGTTTTGCTTCGCTTAAAGCGCTTTTGTCTTTGTACCGCAAACAAAGGGATTATGCGCAAGCTTTGGAAACTGCGCGGCGCATTCAAAAACGCTATCCGGCGGAATTTGCCGCTGCCGATTTACAAAACGCTGCGCGCGAATTGGAAAGTCTTAATGCCGGCGCGGATGAAAAAACGGCACACAGCGAAACCGCGTGGCAAGAAGCAGGTAAAAACAAAACACCTAAAGGAAGAAAAATTGGTTTTCAATTAGCGCAAGAGTATGCCTCTGCCGAATCAACGCGCACAAAAGCGCTCAAATTGTTAACCGAAATAGCCGAAGAATTACGCATAAGCGGTAGTAAAGAAGCGTTTTTTCATGCGCAAGTTCTTGAAAAAATGGGACGCATATACCGCGAAATAAACGAGTGCGCAAAAGCGGCTCCGTGTTTTTTAAAAGCTGCCGAACGTTTTTCCGCCGCGCCGGAAAAAGAAAGCGCCGAACAAACGGTAAAAATGCTGTATTTTGCAGTTGAAGCTTTTGATTGTGCAAAAATGAGCGCCGACGCGCTTGCGGTGTATAAACGTATGCAAAAAGATCATGCCGGTTCCGTGTGGACGGCGCGGGCAAAAAGTATAACGGATAAGCGGTAATTAAAGAGGTAAAAAATGGATGTGTATAATTGTTCTGCTGTGCGGATAATAAACAAACACGGTAAAAAAAACGCAACACGTAGCGTACGAAAGGCACCGTTTGATTTCGGTATGCTTTTGTCCGTGTTTAGGATATCCGTACCGGCAGCTGTTATGGTTTTTCTTTTTTTGTGCGCGCCGCACACCATTTTTGCCGCTCCTTCGCGGCAGAATAGTCAAACGGCAAAAGAGACGCAAAGCACCGAAGAAGACATACAAATACCCGACGTCAGTACAACTATAGAAGGCGGTACCTCTTCCCTGGACTCGCAAGCCGTTCCCGATTTTACTCTTATATTGCCGCAAGCCGACCCCGATTATTTGCTTTCGGTTAAACTGCCCGAAACGGCAGATTCAACGGCGGGCGCTGCAAGTTCCGCATCTTTTAAAACATCGAATCTGGGGCTTGAAGGTGTTATCGGCGCGGGATTTCCCGGCTTTTTTGTAGGAAAGTTTTCCTTGTTTCAAAATACGGGCAAACATCCGTTTGGCATACGTTTTTCGCATACGGCGCAAAACGGACTCGGTTCTTATTCGGCTTCCGATGGGTATAATAAAACCGATACGGCTTTATCCGCCGACGGACGCTTTTTATTTTCAGGCGAGCGCGAGCTTGCTTTTGCATTCGGCTACGATACAAGCACTGACGGTTTGCAAAAACAAAGTCCGCTGTTTTACAATACATCACGGCAAAGCGTAGACGGTTCCGTTTTTTTTACCGCCGCGCTGCCTTCCGATTGGGAAGCGTCCGTCGGCGCACAAACTGTACACGCCAAACGCTTTCCCGGCTACATAGCTTCCGTTCCTGCCGGAGCCGATGTGAGCGCGCATTCCGTATTCGGAGATTTTCAAACGGGTTTTCATTGGAAACCCCATTTTTTAACGCTCGGTTTTGACGGTTCGTACCGCTGGCTGTTTGTGCAAGCCGATCAAACGGACGATAAAAAAATTATAAACCGGGGTTCTTTTTATACGGATATTTCCGGTACGGTTAAAGAAAAATGGACGCTGGGAGCTTCAGCCGGCTTTGTGTTTGCAGACAATATAAAGCTTCCGATTTTAGTTCCGTTTTCTTTGAACCTAATGTATAAAAAACCGGAATTGACGATAAAAACTTCCGGAGGTATGCGCACAGTACAAAGCGATTTTGCCGCTTTGTATAAAAGGTACCCCTTTGTGCATTTCGGAGCGGATGCCGCCGAACAAGCCGATTGGTTTGCCGAAGTTGAAGCGGCTTTTCCCTTTGCGCAAACTTTTGCTTTTAACGGCGGTATAAGCTTTTCAAAAACGGCTTTTTCGCACGGGGCGCTTTTGCCCGACTACGGCAGCAAACACATCCTTTCCGGTTTGTACACATCGCATACAAAAGATCTGCTGCGTTTGGACACAAATACCGAAATTTCCAGCCAGTTCGGAATTTGGGGAATTGCCGCGTCGTGGAAAGGCTCTTGGCTCGATGTTATACCCGGCGAAGACATTCATGCGATCGGGGTAAGCGGTACGATTTCTCCTGAAAAAGGGAAGTGGGGGGCACAAGCCGGTATAACCGAATGTTTTGGAATCGACTACACGCCCGTATTATCGGCATCCGCCTATTACCGCTTTGTTCCCGAATTTAGGATAGAACTTGAACTAAAAGATATGATAAAATTGTTTTCCGGCGGAGTTCGGCGCAAAGCCGGAGATTTTATAACGGACAGCGGTACCGTTGCTTTATTTGCAAAATTATTCCTGTAAGGAGTTTGGTGTATGTTTAAAATTATAAAAAGCGGCGGATGGATAATGCTTCCCATTTTTTTATGCGCGTTTGCCGCAACGTTTATCATTATTGAGCGCATATTGTACTTTGCCGATTTAAAAAAAAGAGACGGCATTTTGTTTCAAATGGTACGTTCGTTTATCAGAAACCGCGATTTTGTATCGGCGGAAAATATGTGTGCTAAAAACGGAACGCCTGCATCCGCCGTATTGCATAAGTTGATTCACTGCCGCTCTTATTCGGTTGCCGATTTAAAAGAAGCTGTTTTAACGGAAACAACGCGTCAAATTCCTCATTTGGAACGCTTTTTAAGTCCTTTAGCGGTAATTGCCAATGTTTCCACTTTGCTCGGACTTTTGGGAACGGTAACGGGAAATATCCGCGCTTTCGGTATTTTAGGGGCTGCCGGCACTATGGGAAACCCTGCGCTTTTAGCCGGTGCCATTGCGGAAGCTTTGGTAACTACTGCTGCAGGCTTAACCGTTTCCATACCCGCAATTATTTTTCATAATTATTTTACGCATAAAGCGAACCGCTGTATTGCCGCTATAGAAACGGAAGTGTCCGATTTGCTTATGATGGTGCAAGGACGGGACATACGCAATGAAACTTAAACGACTTCCCGTAAATAAAGCTAAAGCCGACTTAATCCCCATGATAGACGTTGTTTTTCAATTGATTTTGTTTTTTTTGGTGTCTACAACGTTTATTCAACTTCCGGGAATAAAATTAAATTTACCCTTGTCTTCCACATCGGAAGCGGTTAAAACGGCGGGCATAACGCTTACCGTACAAAAAAACGGGGCTATGTGGCTCGACGATACTGCCGTAAACGCGGCGCAATTGTCGGCAAAACTGGCGGATATTGCCGAAAGCGAAAAAAAAGCGGGCAGGTCCGTTTCGGATTTTCCGGTGCGTTTTGAAGCCGACAGTTTAGTAACCAACGGGACTATCGTGCGCATATTCGATATTTTGCGTCAAAACGGATTTTTATCCGTTAATTTACGGACTATCGATGACAAAAGATAGAAAAGCGCTTTCGCTTTCGGCAGTGTTATGGATGTTTCTTTTTGCGGCGGCTTTTATTATTCCGCTGCCTTCGTATAAAACCGAGCAAACGTTCGGAACACTGTCGATTAAATTGGAGCCGCTGCCGCAAACGGTTCAAAAAAACGCCGTGCGCCCGCTTCAACAAGACGCACCGGAACATACACAAAGCGAACAAAATGCTCCCGTGCCCAAACCGGCTAAAACCGCTCAAACGGCAAAATCTGCAGCCGCTTCCGCACAAAAAGCAAGCGCTCCTGCAAAAGCGGCTTCCCGCAAAGCACCGGCACAAAAAACCGAAACGGCATCTTCTTCGCCCAAAGGAGCGTCAGCATCTTCGTCAAAAGCTGCAAGTCCGGCTGCCTCTTCTTCGGCTGCCGCGTCTTCTGCTGCGCAAGCAAAAAAAGCCGACACAAAAGCTGCCATGCGGCGCGAAAACGTACCCCTTCAAAAAAGTATGGAACAGTTAATGGCGGAACAAGCACGTACGGCAAAAGAAAAAACGTCTCCGGTTTGGGACGATAGCGTTTTTTCATCGGGTAAAACGGTACGCTCGTCATCTGCGGCGTCCAGCGGGCAAAGCACGGCATCGTCGGCTTTTGATTCTGCAAATACAAAAAGTTCCAACGCGTTAAGCGGGAGTGCCGGAACGGCTGCTTCCCGTGAAAAAACAAGCGCCGCCGTTTCGCAAAGTTCGCAAGAAAATGCACAAACAAAAAGTAAAGTATCCGGCGAAACAGGCGATTTGTTGGCAAAAATCGGCACACAAAAAGCCGCTTTTTCATCTTCGTCGTCTGCAGGTGAAAATAGCCGCGCTTCTTCCGCTTCGAACGCTGATGCAAGCTCTTCGGCTCAAAAGTCTTCGTTTTCCGCATCGATTGCAGGCAGCGGCGAAATCAACGTAAAAACGCAAGACGGTAAACCCCGCAAGCTTTTAGACCCTGCCAAACCCGTTTTAACCATATCGAAACAGAATGAAAAATTGATAGACAGTTCGCGCAAATTAAATGTGGAATTTACCGTTTTGCCCGACGGAAACGTATTGCCGTCGAGTATTCGGTTTTCGCCGGCAGCGCTTTTGCCGCCGCAAATTCAAACGGAATTGAGCGCTCAATTGGTGCGCTGGCGCTTTGAACCCGGTTCCGGCAATGGACAAGCATCGTTTATTTATAGTATAAATAAACGATGATATGTGACATAGAAGCGGTCGCTTTCGATATCGACGGTACGCTGTATTCGGACTGGCGTTTGTTTATGCGTATCGCGCCGTACTTTTTAAAAAATTTTTCATTTTTTCTTGTGTTTAAAAAAGTACGGTATATTTTGCATCGGACGGCGCCGCTTCCGGATTTTTTTGAATATCAAGCACGGCTTTTAGCTTCCTATATGAATGTTTCGGTTGAGCAAGCGCATAAATTGATTCGCGAAAAGATTTATGACGGGCTGTCTCCGTTTTTTAAAAGCATTAAGCCGTTTAAGCATATAAAAGAAACTTTGTCTTCTTTTAAACAGGCGGGATTAAAACTTGCCGTGTTATCCGATTTTCCTCCGGAGCAAAAAGGCGATTTGTGGGGATGTTTGCCCTTGTTCGACTGTGTGCTCGGTTCGGAAAAATGCGGAGCGCTTAAACCTTCGGCTTATCCGTTCGGAATGCTGCAGCAGTGTTTGAACATAAAAGCGGAACGTATTTTGTATGTGGGTAACAATATCCGCAGCGATATCCGCGGGGCAAAGAGCGCCGGTATGAAAACCGCCTATCTTATGCCTTTATGGCGCCGGATTTTGCATAAAAAACCTGCAGAAGCCGATATTTCTTTTAAAAACTATCGCCAATTATGTAAAATTGTGCTACAGTAGTAGGTATAGGGTGGGGAACGATGATTGCACATATTCTTACAGTTGCAGTTTGTCTTGCCGTTGTGCTGGTATTCCGGCAGCTGGACAAAAACAATCGGTCGCTTGAAAAAGTCAAAAAGTTTACGGACAAAATTATTGCGGATTTGGGCGAGTATTTAAAAAACCGGGAAACGCAAGTTAAAAACGCCGGTGTTGAACTTGACGTAAAGCAAAGCCAAGCGGTTGCCGCAGTTAAAAGACTTGAACAAAACATTGCCGTTTTTGAAAACCGCAGTGCGGAATTTACAAAACAAACGGCCGTTATAAGCGAATTGCAAAAGCGCATTGCATCTTACGAACAAGTTATAAAAGAATTGTTCGAAATGACCGGAAAAGTTGAAGAAAATCTGGAAAAAATATACAAGCATTCGGCTTATGTAGATAAAGCTTCCAAACTATTGGATGAACACCAAAATCGTTTGACAGCAATAGAAAAACGCATACCCGATTTAATTTTAGATTTTGAAAAACAAAACAACGCGTATATGAGCCGGCTCGGAGCGGAATACACGGCGGCTCTTGAGAGGCGCAGCGCGGATTTACAAATGCTTGCCGATTCGGCTGTCGATAAAAATCAAGAATTGCTTGATGAAATAAAAAGCGTGTACGAACAGTCTTTGTCTTTAGCTGCGGAAAAAGCGGATTCGCTTGAAGGTGAAATTTTTGAAAAGTTAAAAGAAAACGTCGCTCACCGAAGCGAAGAATTTGAACAATTGCTTGAGCGCAGTACCCAAGACTTAACCGATTACATTGACCGCGAAAAAGAAATAATACGTTCGTCTTTGTCTAACAAAATAAAAGACGAACAGCATTCATACGATGAAATGTACGAACAGTTTAAAAACACTGCCGAAACGGCATTGAACGAAGTGCTTGAAGCTCAAAACGAAAGAATAAACGCGTTTTCCGAAAAAGCTTTTTCAGAATTGTCAGAAAGCCGCGAACGTTTGTTTGAAGCGATACAAGAACAATACGCAAAAGTTTCGCAAGAACTCGATGAGCGTCAAAACGAAATAAACGGCGCTATGGTAAAACAAGAAGACAAAATGAATGCGGCGCTGCAGGATTTTTCCGAGCGCATGTTTGCGGATTTAACCGAACGGCAGGAAAAATTAAATGAAAACGTCGGCGCGCAATCGGAAAAAGTTTTAAATACGCTTTCCGAATTTTCCAAACATAGAGAAGAGGTGCGCATACTTGCCGAGCGGGTAGCTGCGGAATTGCGCGATAACCGCGAAAAACTTTTTAGTGCGGTAGAAGAGCAGCGCGTACAAACGGTGCGGGAACTTGAAAACCGCCAAAACGAAATTAACGCCGTTGTGGAAAAAACGGAACGTTTGATAGCGTCGGCTTCGGAAGGTCAAAACGAAAGAATAAATCAAGCGCTTCAAGAGCAGGAAAGGCGGCTCGATGAAACGATTGCCTGTCAAGAAGAAAAAATAAAATCGGTACTTGAACATCAAGATGAAGCTGTGTTTGCAGCGTTGGACGAGCGGCGGGCAAAAGTTATTGAAGAACTGGAACGGTTATCCGAACACAGCGCAGCGGAAATCGGAAGGCAAAAACAAGAACTGGCTCAGTTTAATGCAAACTTCCAGCGTGCCGAACAAATGCTGCAACGTTTGGATGAATTTGAACACACCGTCTCCGATGTGCACCGGCATATAAGCGAAAGCACCGAAGCGGTTTCCGCACAAGCGCATGCAAAAATCGACGGCTTTTTAACCGGCTTGGACAAATACATCAGCGAAACACAAAAAGATATAAACTATCGGCTTAAAAAACTGGAAAGCGTGGGAAGTGATGTCGACGCTTTGGAAAACAATTTCCGCCGTTTAATGCAGGAAACCGAACAGCGGCTTGCTTGCGAATTTGAAGCATTCAAAGAAAATAGGGGTAGCGCGCAAAAAGATTTTGAAAGCAGTGTTAACGGCGCTTATGCGGAAATGAAAAGCGTTATCGATAATTTGGAACGGGAATTAACCGAATTAAAAACAAAAGCATACGACAACGTTTCCGAAAAGTTAAAAGTTTTTGAAGATGATTTTTTTGCCGACCTTAACAAGCGCAGCGATAATTTAACATCTTCTTTGGATGAATGGAAAAACGGCTTTGACAGCCGCTTAAGCGGTATTTCAAATCAATTTGAAGATGCTCGGCTCAGCTTGGAAAGCCGCTACGGCGAACAAATTAAAGAACAGATTTTGTCCGTGCAGGAAAAATACCGCGAACAATGCACACGCTGCGAGGAAAACATAGAAAAATCCGATAAAGAATTTGCCGCGCGCATGGACAGCATGGAAAAGATGTTGCATGCGTTTATCGATTCGCAAAAAAATGACATAGAAGAAGCAAAAAAAGCTGTCGAAGACTATGTAAAATCGGAATTGGAACAACAGGGGCAAAGCGCACTGGAGCAATTAAAACGCTACGAGCGGGATATCGGCGCACAATTAGATCAGTTGGGACGCTCTGTTGCCGTAACACAAGAAGAAACAAACGGATCGTTGGAAAGCATTTTAGGCGATATTTCTTCGTGGCGCGAGCGTTTAAACGTTCAGTTTGAAGAAAATCGTTCGCTGTATACCGAAAAATTAAACGCTTTGCAGCAAACGTCCGACGAACAAATCAATCAAGTTAAGCAAATGTTTGCCTCCGATATTGCTTCTTTTGCCGATATGGCAAAAGACGAAAGAGAAAAAATTGCTGCAGAATTAAGCGAATTACGCGAACAAAGTAAAAAAAGCGTTTCCGATTACGAACAGCGCACCGAACAAATGCTTGAAGAATTTAAAAAAGCCTATGAAACTATGCTTACCGATACGCAGCGTAAAATCCGCGAAGAAAATACCGATGCCGAACAAAAGCTGCGTTCGCTTAAAGCTATGGTACAAGAAGTCCGCGGCAAAATAGAAGAAACGCAAGAACAAATGACTTTAAAAGTGCAAACGGAAGCAAACCGCTTGCAAATGGATATGAACGATATCGACAAGCATCTTAAACAGTTTGTTGCGCAAACGCAGCTTTTTGACAAAGCTGAAGAAATGAAAAATCATTTGGAAAATCAAATCGGCGAACTTCGTGCGCATTCGGCGCGTTTTGATAATTTTAAACAAACGGCGGACGCTTTGGAAGCGCAGTTTGCAAAGATACGCGAAACCGACAAAGAAATTACACAAAAACTGCAGCAAACGGCTGCTGAAAAAAGCAAAATGGACGCGCTGGAACATACATTTCAGCGACTTATGGGGCTTTCTTCCTCTATGGATCAAAAGATTGCGGAGTTGCAAAACACCAGCGACGATTTGCAAATTTTACAAGGCGAAGTGCGCCGGTTTCAAGAAACGCTCGGCGATATTTCCGTCCGCTACGACCGCTTGGAAAAGAAAAATACTGTGCTTGAGCAAACCATCGAAGGCGTCGACCGAACTTTTGCCGGTTTGAGGGAATTGGAACAGCGCTTAAACGATTGCTCCGAACAAACTGCCGATTTGCCCGCTTCGGTTTCTATGCTGAGAACGGATATGGATTCGCTTGCACAAGCTTCCGAACAAATAGATACGGTTTTAAATAAGTTAAACGATTTGGACGACGTTTTGGCACAAACTTCCGAACGCATAGAAGAGGTGGAAAAAGCGCGCGATTGGATAAGCCGTACCGAAGTGCGCTTAAACGAAATGACTAAAGAAGCGCAAGAACAAGTTAATTTATTCGGCGCGCTTATGGACGAAGGGCGGGGTAAAAAACAAAAAAGTTCTGCAGGTGCGCCTCCTATTGCCGTACGCGAAAATGTTATAAAGCTGGCGCACCAAGGTTGGACAACCGAAAAAATTTCTGCCGTTATGAATTTGACAATAGGTGAAGTGGAGCTTATTTTAGATTTTTACGGCAAAGAAAGCCGCTAAACTGCTAAATTGCCGGCGGCGCTGACAGTGTTAAAAACGCTGTAAAGCCGGCACACTAAAAATGTTCAACTTCTTTTTGCACTTCTTCGTGCGCTAAAGCGAGCAGTTCTTTGTCGCGCACGGGGTCGGCAAGACCGAGCGTTAAATAACCGGATTGCTGAATGCCGCCGACTTCTCCGGGGCCGCGCAAGCGTAAATCTTCTTCGGCGATAAAAAAACCGTCGGTGCTTTCGTGCAGTACTTTTAAGCGCGCTTTGCCTTCTTGTGTTAAACGTGTGCCGTAAATTAAAAAACAAAAAGACTGCGCGCTCCCCCGTCCGACTCGCCCGCGCAATTGGTGCAGTGCTGCCAAGCCGAAGCGCTCGGCTTGTTCAATAACCATGCAAGTTGCATTTGCAACGTCAACGCCTACTTCTACAACGCTGGTTGCAGCCAGCACTTGAATGTCGCCGCTTTGAAAACGGTGCAGTGTGCGCTCTTGTTCGCTCTCTTCTATTTTTGAGTGGATGAGCGCGCACGAAAACTCGGGATATATTTGCTGCGACAGGCAGCGGTACATATTTTCTGCCGATTTAAGCTCTTCGTTTTGCATTTTATCGCCGCTTTCATCATCGCCTGCTATACGCGGATAGATAAAATATGCTTGGTGTCCTTTTTTTAATTCTTCGCGCACAGCTTCATACACGCGTTGTTCGTTTCCTTTTTTGGTTAAATACGTGCGTATGCTTTTTCTACCCTGCGGCATTGTTTTTATAACGGAAACATCCAAATCGCCGTACAGCGTGTGTGCGAGAGTTTGCGGAATAGGAGTTGCGCTCATCATCAATACTGCCGGCTCTTGCGGTTGTACAAGCGAGGTGCGCCCCTTGTCTATAATGGTTGCACGCTGCACGACTCCGAAACGGTGCTGTTCGTCTATAATCACCAGTTTTAAATTGCGGTACAATACGTTTTTGGAAAAAAGCGCGTGCGTTCCCAGTACTATGTCGATTTCGCCGTCTTTAAGCGCTTGTAAAAGCGGCGTGCGGTTTTTATTTTTTACGTTTCCGGTTAAAAAAGCCGTGCGCACACCCTGTCCGTTTGCCCCGACAAGGGGTTCCAAAAGACGGCTTGCGTTTTCCGCATGCTGGCGCGAAAGCAATTCCGTCGGAGCAAGAAAAGCGCATTGCGCACCCCAATCGATAACGCGCAGCGCAGCAAAAAAAGCCGTTAGGGTTTTCCCCGAGCCTACGTCGCCTTGCAAAAGCCGCGCCATATGGAACGGCGTTTTAAGCGTATCCGTATTGCTTTGGTGTGTGCCGCTGTTTTTTTGCGACGACACAAAACCTGCGTCGATATCGGCGTTCATTTGCGCTATAACCGTACGCTGGTCTTGCGTTAAAGCAAAGGGTAAGCGTGCTGCCAATTGTTTTTGGCGCGGCGAAAGTGAAGCAAAAAACTCTTTTTCCGTTGCGTATGTGCTTTCCGGTATCAGGGCATTTGTTTTTCGCCGTGCTGCGCGCTTAAGTACGGCTTTTTGAAAAAGATACAGTTCTTCAAATATAATCGAGCGCTTTGCCGATAAAGCTTCTGCCATATCGGCGGGCATGTGAATCGCTTTTATCGCTTGTGCTTTTTCCAAAAAGCCGTGTTTTGCCAGTATTTCCGAAGAAACTTCGCTTTCTATGCCTTTTGTATATTCTTTAAGCGCGCGGCTAACGGCTTTGCGCACTTGTGTTTGCGTTAAACCATCGGTAAGCGGATACACCGAATACACGGCGCTGTCCGGTAATGGCGTATGCTGCCATTCGTCAAGAGAGCCTTCTTTTGATAAAACGGACGCTTCAAAAGCGGACGATTGTATTTCTCCGTAGCGGTATGAAAATTTTCCGCTAACGCTTATAACAGCGCCTACAGGCAAGGTTTTTTGTAAAAACGGGCGGTTAAAGCACACCAAAACGCCGCGTTCGCTGCCGTCGCCGATAATTATTTTAAGCGTTTTCATACGCCCGAAACCGAACCATTCGTGTGAGATAACCGAAGCGGCAGTGTGAACTTTACCTTGTGCAAACTGTGATAAAAAACGCCTTTGTGTGCGGTCTTCCCAAGTTCTCGGGTAATAGGTAAGTAAATCGGACACGGTAAAAACGTTTACGGCAGCGAACGCGGCTGCAAGTGTTTGCCCGACGCCGGAAATGTGCGTTATCGGAATTCCTATGTCCTGAAGTTTCATATCGGCGTTATAAAAAACGGCTCACGGCATATCCTAAAAGCGCATACAGAGCTATTGAACACACCAGCGTGATAAGCAGCGCCGTTTTAGGCTGCACAAAGCGTTTGCCTAAAAAAAAGCGGCTTACTTTATATACAACAGGATTTAAAACCTGATCAATAGTATACCATACGGGGCTATTTGTCCGATGTAAAAGCTCTGCGGTCAAACGCACTGCCAAAAGCACATTAAAAAACATTAAAAGCGAAGAAATTACCGAAAACAGCATGCGTAACACGATAAAAACAACGGCAATTAGCGAAAAATGACGGGTGTGAGCCGTATATTTAAGCAACGAAGAAAGCATAACCAGTACACCAATTGCAACGACGGGGGAAAAATCCAGCCTTGTACTGCGTAAAAATCTTAGGCGGCGGAATAAATTCAGCCACGGATCGCATATTTGACTTAATAAAGTGCCGAATGGGCTTGTATTTAGTGCAGGAATCCAGGTAAGAAATACCCGCACGGTGCATAAAAGCGCATAAAGAGAAAACGCTCCGCCAAGTACGGACAGTAAATAAAAGATGATACGCATAAAATAAATATAACAAAAAAAAATCGAACAAGCAAGTTAAGGAAAGACATGCGGCGTTTTTAAACGTTTTAAACGTGTGCTTGACCGGTGTTTCGTTTTTGTGTTATACTCCATTTCACTGACGGTGTGCGCTGGTGCACCGTGCGGGCCCATAGCTCAGTTGGTTAGAGCTGCGGACTCATAATCCGTCGGTCCCTGGTTCAAGTCCAGGTGGGCCCATACTGTTATGAATTGTTTTAAAAAGTATACATCCTTTATTGCCGTAACGATTTTGTGTGCACTTTCTTTGCTGCATGCCGGAAACGGCGAAATTATCAAAGAAGATGCACGTAAATTGCTTAAAGATATCGGTGATGCGGCAGCGGATGCCGCCGTGTCGGTACAAAAAGCGGCGGAAGATTTAACAAAAGAAATTGCAGAATCTCTTGAAACTCCGCAAACGTCCGTAGCGCCGGAAAATCAGCCTTTTATCGGTACGTGGCGCACACATATACTAAAAGAGATTTACGATATCGTAATCGAAAGCAACGGTCTTATGCGTATTGAATATGATGGAAAACCGAATGACCTTGTTTTTATAGGTACGTGGACGGCAGAAAATAAAAAAATCCTCTTTAAAGTCAGTCAAAAAAAGACACAAAAACTGTTTAGTGAAACATCTACCTCTTTAAATGAAACGTGGGTAATCCGCTGGCGCTTGGAAAACGGAGCTCTGTACGTCACGTGTTCCGATTTTCCTGCAAATACCAGCGGCGTTTCTGCGGCAAACAATACACCGTATATTAAACAGTAGGCAGTTTGTAAGCAATCCGGCAAAGCAGGCAAAAATTGCCGAAAGCTGCCGTTTTTTTCCGTAGGGAGTTATTCTTTTCCTGCAGAATACATAGCGTTTCCGCCCAAAAAGTATTTGGACAAAGTTAAAAACAACAATACCATCGGCAAACTGGCAAGGAGTGCGACTGCCATCATTGCGCCTTCGTCGGCAAATTTTTCTTCGGCAAAACTTGCTATGTAAGTCGGAATGGTTTTTAGTTTTTGATCTTGAGCAACCATTAGCGGCCACATAAGATTATCCCATTGCTGGCGGAATGTCAGTATGGCAAGGGTTGCCAAAGCCGGTCCCGAATTTACCAAAACAATGCGCGAAAAAATACGCGGTTCGGAACAGCCGTCTATACGTGCGGCAGCAATTACATCGTCGGGAAAGGTTAAAAGGTACTGGCGCATCATAAAAACGCCGAAAGCGTTCATCATAAACGGAATAATTAACCCGCCGTATGAGTTTTGCAAATGCAAATTCAATACAACCATGTACAAAGGCACCATGATTGTTTCAAACGGAATCATCATTGTCATCATAATGAACATAAAAACCGTATTTCTGCCTTTAAAGCGGAACTTTGCCAGTGCGTAGCCGGTTATACAGGATAAAAGCAGGGTTGTAGCCGTTACCGCCGTCGATATAATGAGCGAGTTTAACACATTGCGTACAAAAATAAAGTTTTCGTCGTTGCCGGCGAGTGCGCGGTAAAAGTTAAACCAATGTATTTTTTTAGGAATCCAGCGGTACGGAATGGTGGTAATATCGCTTGCCGGCATAAAAGATGCCGTAAACATAAATAAAAGCGGTATAAGAACGCTTATTGCAGCGCCCAGTAAAAAAAGCGTCATTAAAACATTTTTGCCTTTTTCCGGAACGGTAGATAACAAAACTATAAATGCAAGCGCAAGTACGCTTAAAATCAATAAAAACTGCACGGGTTTCTCCCTTTAATATGATACGTCGTCGGAGCGCGAAAGGCGCAGCTGCACAATGGTTAAAATCAGCATAAACAAAAACAACAATACGCTCATAACGCTTGCTCTGCCTACGTTATAGTTATGCATTGCCGTATTGTAAATGTTGAGTGTAATAACGTTAACGGGACTGAGCGGAGAGCCGGATTGCGTAAATAAATACTGCGTGGAAAAGGTTTTTAAACATTGCAGCATTGCCATAATCGAAACAAGTGCGGTCGTCGGTTTTAAAAGTGGTAATGTAATACGGAAAAAAGTTTGACCGCGGTTTGCTCCGTCTATAACGGCGGCTTCGTATATTCCGCGCGGAATTTTTCCCAACCCGGTTAAAAACAAAACGGTAAAGTAGCCGATATATTTCCAAAAATAAACGGTCATAGTTGAAATTTGGAGCATAACGCCGTCGCTCAGCCATTTAAAATCGACGCCGGAACTCATCATTATAGTGTTTGCGATTTGGTTTGCAATTCCGCGCGGTTCGAATATGAGCTTCCAAATCAACGCGGCAACGACGGATGATAAAACTGCAGGCGAATAGTATATCAATTGCAGTGCTCGCGAAGCGGTCGGGCGGAACGTTAAAAAAGCTGCAAGAATTAAACTGACGATTACCAGCGGAATAAAGGTTCCTAGAGTAAAAACAACCGTAGCGCGCACCGAATTCCAAAAATCGGCGGATGCAAAGATTTTTATATAGTTTGCAATACCGACAAAAACAGGCGGTTTAAGCGATATCATGTTTTTGTTGCAAAAGCTTAAATAAAATGCATTGATAATCGGATAAAACGAAAAAAGCGTAAAAAATAAAAGCGCCGGTATTACAAACAGCCAGCCCCATACGGCAATTTTCTTTTCAAGGCTTTTTTTTTGAGCCATAGTACGTCCTTTTTTTGAAACACCGTTTTTCCGGTACCGCGAAAAACGGCAGGTAAGATATCGTATTAGGATACTGCGATACTTTTGTGCTGTCAATACTTTTGTCTTAGCTCTTCTTAGTCTGGCGGCTGTACGGTTGACCGAACGGGCAATTTTTACTATACTGCTTTTACTTTTAATATGCCAACTTAGCTCACTTGGCAGAGCAGCTCATTCGTAATGAGCAGGTACAGGGTTCGATTCCCTGAGTTGGCTGTAAGATAAAGGCGGCTGTGTTAAAAGGTCCCCGTTTTAAGCGCCGTTCGGTCCCTGAATCTATTTGCACTGCTGTGCGCAGGACTGCTGCAGACAAAATCGTCGTTCAGCGCAACATCCATAACAACGCTTGTTCCGGCGGGCAGCTTTCCGTATTCCAATCTTTAAAGTATTCTATAGACGTAAACCCCGCTTCTTTTGCATATTGTGCAATTTCTTCGCTTTGGGGTATGTATACGGGAACGTCGGTGCGTACCGGAATGCGTCGGCTGTCGTCGCGTTCAAGCTCTTGGGTTAAAAGCGTTGTGCCGTTTTCATCGTTCGTTTTTAAACTTGAAATCAATTTTATTCTTACGCTTTGCCGGCTTTCTTTTATATTGGGCAAGTGTATGATCATACAGCCGTTGGGAGCAAGCGTGGCTTTGCAATCGTAAAAGAATTTGCGCAGTAAAACAGGGTCGTGAATAAAATATAAAGCACCTTCAAGGCAGGTAATACAATTATAAAAGCTTTTTCCCAAAAAGCGCCCGATTTCCGAAGTGGTCATTTGAAAAAAGCGCACTGCGGTGTTGGGCATCCGCCGTCTTCTTGTGGCAGTGTCGATAAATTCATGTGCGGCGTCTATACCGGTTACATCGTGTCCTTGACGGGCTAAAGTGTGTTCAAATAAGCCGCTTGCACAGCCGGTGCGCAGAATTTTTGCAGGCATTGCATACTGTTTTAATAAATTTGAAAAAAAAACTTTTTGTTCTTCAGAGACGGGATATAATTCGTCGTAATACTCGATAATGTTTTGTAAATGTTCCATGTTTCTTCCGCTGTTAACTTTTATATACTTTCCGAATACTTCGGCTTTTAATAGATGTACAAATACTATCATACTTTTATTTTTTTCGCTACACCGCACCTGCGTGATTGTGAAAAATAAATTTTTAGCCGCTAAGTACCGTTTGTTTCGCATTGACTGTTGTGTGTGTCGTTGACCGGCACTTCTTATAACCATATAATAAGGCGGATGAAAGTTATAACAGGGTTTCACGCTATAGAAGAGCGGCTGCGCAGTATACAATCCTTAAAAAAGGGCTTGGCGAATGCCGAAAAAGACAATTTGCAAAACATTGAATTACATTACGCTAAAACGGGACCGCGCGTAAAAAAAATAAGCGCACTTGCCGGCAGCTTACACATTCCCTGTATTCACTGTACGGAAAAAGATTTAGACGCTTTGGTTAAGGATTTAAGCGTTCCGGCGCAAGACCATCGCGGAGCGGTGCTGCTTGTTAAACAAGATACAAAAAGTGCGGCGCATATCGTTGATTTTGACATTTTTATTGCGCAGCTGCACGAGCGATGGGTAAAAGAAAAAAAAAGTGCTCTTGTGGTTGTGCTCGATTCTCTTACCGATCCGCATAATGTAGGCGCCGTATTGCGCAGTTGTGATCAGCTCGGAGCGGATTTGGTAGTGCTGCCGGAAAACAGGGCCGTAAGCGAAAGCGAAATAATAGAACGCTCGAGTGCCGGCGCTTCGGCATGGGTTGCAACTTCGTTGGTAACCAATTTGGTGCGTGCGGTTGAAAAACTGCAAAAGTGCGGTTTTTGGGTATACGCCGCCGATGCGCACGGTACAAGCGTTCACAAAACGGATTTAACCGGCTGCACGGCATTTGTTTTGGGAAGCGAAGGAAGCGGGGTAAGCCGTCTTTTGGCGAAAACCTGTGACGGCGTGCTGTCGGTGCCGTGCTGCGGCAAACTGGACAGCTTAAATGTATCGGTCGCCGCAGGAATTTTGCTGTATGAAAGGCGGCGTCAGTGTTTGGAAAAAGCCCGTTCGGGAAGTGCCGATACTTAAAGGATGATTTATGCAAGATATACAAACCAATAAACAAAGCAATGAAGAAATTCGTGAAAAAGCCGCTCGGAAAATTTACGATATTAAACAAAAAGCAAAGCAGGACATAGAAGAAGTTAAGTACAATATGCATCTGGAATTGCTGGTCGGCAATCCTCGGGCGATAGATCGAGCGTGCAAAAGAGAAAACAGGCGGCGCTACCGCGAAGCAAAGCGTGAAGAATACCGCAACCGCACAAAGCGCTATTCGCTCGGCGAAGAAATATTCAATTCGATTACGCACGGCATAGGAGCAGGTCTTGCGATAGCGGCGTTGGTTTTACTTATCGTAAAAGCGGCTTTATATGCGCCGCACAGTTTAAAGGCATATTACGTAACGAGTTGGACACTTTTCGGTTCTTCTTTGGTTATTTTGTATCTTATGTCTACGCTGTATCACGCGCTTACCCCTGCACGGGCAAAAAGCGTTTTTTCCGTATTCGACCATGCATCGATTTACGTGCTCATAGCCGGAACGTATACGCCTTTTTGTCTTGCGTCGCTAAACGGAGTGCTCGGCTGGACATTGTTCGGCATTATTTGGGCGCTTGCAATAACGGGCGTTACGCTGTATTCCGTGTTTGCCAGCAAATTGCGTGCCGCATCGGTCATCACGTATATTCTTATGGGCTGGCTTGTCGTGTTTGCCTTTAAGCCGATGTACCGCGTGCTTCCGCCCGTAAGCATCGTTTTTTTAATAAGCGGCGGCATTGCATACACTGCCGGCACGATGTTTTATGCGATGAAAAACCGGAAATGGATGCATTCGATTTGGCATTTGTTCGTTATGGCAGGAAGTGTTTTACACTTTTTTTCGGTGTACTTTTCGATTTAATATACATGTACAACCCATATCAATAAAAGCCGTAATCAATATTCTTGCAACATTATGTATAAAACCTCTTTATAAAATTCCTTTTTAGAACCATTTTCCCCCAAAAAAAACATTGACAGCTGATAAAAATCGATTTATTCTTTATATATGGTTCTATAAAAGAACCATATATAAACGAAAAGGAGAATTGTATGAAAAAGACGTTTTTATTGAAAGTTTGTCTTGCTTTAGTTTTTGGTATGGTTTTTGCTGCTGGAGGGAAAGAGTCAGGCAAGACGGAACTTACGCTTTGGCATAGTTTTAGCGGCAACGCAGCCAAAGCTTTACAAATGATCGTAGACCAATTTAATACATCTCAAGATCGTATCTATGTAGATGCACAATACCAAGGGTCGTATGAAGAATCCCTTAACAAATTAAAAGCGTCCATGCGCACAAAATCCGGACCGGACATGGTACAAATTTATGAAGCCGGCACGCGTTTTATGGTAGACAGCGGATTTGTGCTGCCCATGCAGAGTATTATCAACAAATATAAAATTGATGTATCAAATCTGGAAGAAAACATCCTCGCATATTATACGATAAATAATCAGCTGTATTCGATACCCATGAATACATCCGTTCCCATCTGTTACTATAACAAAACAATCCTATCCCAATTAGGATATAAAGACGGCCCGAAATCGTGGGATGACATCATCACAATTTCGCAAACGGTACAACAAAAAAACATGTCGAAATGGGGAATTGCACTCTCAACGAATATGTGGTGGTTTGAATTAATGTTACTTCAACAAGGTGTAAATTTAGTGGACCAAAATAACGGGCGAAGCGGAGCTGCAACCCGTACTGTGTTTGCAAAAAATAATTTATCTTATCAAATTGCAGAAAAGTGGCTGTATTTGTATAAAAACAACTACGCTTCGAACACCGGATTTTCATCTTCGGATTGTCGTACCGTATTCTTTTCCGGAATGGCTCCGATTATCTTGGATTCTTCCAGTTCATTGCGGGATTATATCGATGTAACAAGTAATAAGTTTGAACTTGCCGTATGTGCTTTGCCTACATTGAATAAAGGAGCTGCAAACGGGGGAGTGACGCTGGGAGGCGCTTCTTTATACGTAATCGATAATAATAAATATACGGATAAAAAACTGGACTCCATTGCCGAATTTATTAAATACTTGATTTCCGTCGATGCACAATCAATATTATGTTTAAATACCGGTTATTATTCGGTAACAAAGTCCGTGTATGACTTGGATTCCGTTAAAAAGAACCTGCAAAAATATCCTCAATATGTGACAGTGCGAGATATAATGAGAGAATCCAAAAACATGGGAAAAGGAGCAATTTACGGTGTTTTTACGGAAGGGCGTTCGACATACAAAAACTATTTTGAAGAAATGCTGTTGGGAGAAATCAGCGCAAAAGAATGCATCGATAAATCTGCTCACGATATTGATATTTTGATAGCCGAATATAACATAGCAAACAAATAGGCAAAAGCAAAGGAAAAGCTGTATGGAGCGTAATAAAAAGCGTTATCGAGGGCAAATATTGCAAAGACTGGAGCCTTATACGTATCTTTTGCCTGTGTCGGTAATCTTCGGTATATTTATATATTACCCATTAGTACGAACAATCAGAATGAGTGTTTCTGTTGTAAATTCTATGGGAAGGGTTGTGTCGTTCTGCGGATTAAAGAATTTCGTAAATTTATTTTCTGCCGGCGCATTTTGGAACAGTCTTTTTTTAACAATAAGATTTGCGGTGATGATTGTCCCTGCACAAATAATTACCGGCGTATTTTTAGGCTTACTGGCAACAGATTCCAAAAGAAAAACTAATATAACACGCACCATATTTGCTTTTCCAATGGCAGTTTCATCTGCCTGCGCATCGATTATTTGGTTATTGCTCTTCAATCCTACCACAGGGCTGGTCAACTGGGTTCTGGGAAAAAGCATAGACTGGCTCGCTAACGGAAACTTAGCATTGCTTATGGTGACAGTTGCGACCTGGTGGCTGACAATGGGAATGAATTTCATTTATGCGTATTCAGGTCTTCAAGCTATCCCATCCAGTCTATATGAATATTCATGCATTGAAGGTGCAAATTACTTTCAGACGCTATGGTATATCACATTACCCAGCATGTCCCCTACGTTGTTTTTTTTGTTAATAGTTAATACGATCGGAGCCTTCCAAACATTTACCCAGGTAAAATTGATGACTCTGGGAGGCCCCGCAAATAAAACCTCCGTCTTATCGTATTCTATCTACAAAGAAGCATTTTTAAACAACCGTTGGGGATATGCTTCGGCACAATCCATCGTTTTCCTGCTTATTTTATTAGTAATTTCCATTATTCAATTTCGTACGGAGAAAAAAGGAGTGTTTTACCAATGAAATCTGTTTTTCGATTGGAACGGTTGGTTGTGCTTGCACTAAAGACTTTTATGATACTTATTATTTTATGCCCTATTTTTTATGCAATGAGTGTAAGTTTCATGACCACACCGGAAATTTTTAAAAGACCTCCGACACTAATTCCCTCCAGTTTTTTATTAACAAGCTATCGGCAAGCGCTTAAAACAGCGCCTTTGTTTCGATATTTATTTAACAGCTTTGTTATGGCTTCTTCGGTAATGATCGGACAAATTACTCTGGCGAGTATGGCCGCGTTTTCTTTCTCGCATTTTAAATTTAAAACCAAACAAATCATTTTTATGGCATTTCTGACAACCATGATGATCCCGGCGGAGTCATTAGTTATCAGCAATTATTTAACAATCGGCGACATGAGATTATATGACACATATCTGGCTATGATACTGCCTAATCTTGCTTCGGCAATGTCAATCTTCTTTATGCGACAAGCGTTTATGCAAATACCTACGGCATTGTATGAAGCGGCCAGAATTGAAGGATGCAGCAACTTCAGATATTTATTTACAATGCTGCTGCCCATGTCGAAGGGGTCCATTGGAGCAATTTGTATTTACACATTTATAAAAGCATGGAACGCTTACCTATGGCCCCTTTTGGTAACAAACAAAACCAGTATGAGAACAGTACAAATAGGTGTAGGGATGCTTTACGATAGAGAAGCCGCATCGTATAATATGATTATGGCAGGTATCGTTATTGTACTTATTCCTTCAATAGTGGTTTTTATTGTTGGACAAAGACAAATCCTTTCTGGTACACTGTCGGGAGCTGTAAAGGGCTAGGGAGATATAAATGCCTTATATTTATGAAACGCACATGCATACATCTCAGGCAAGTGCATGCGGAAAATCACCGGGAAAAGATTATATTCAAAAATATATAGACGCCGGATTTTCCGGGATTATAATTACCGATCATTTTTTTCGCGGAAATTGCGGAATCAGTAAAAACTTGCCTTGGGAACAACGCGTTCACTTATTTTGCCAAGGTTATGAAGATGCAAAAGAAGCCGGTTATAAACTAAACTTTCCCGTTTTTTTTGGGTGGGAAGAATATTATGACGGCGACGAGTTTCTGATTTACGGAATAGATGAAAAATGGATGGCGGAGCACCCGGAAATGGAAAAATGGACCCGCCTAGAACAATACCGACAAGTTCACCTTGCAGGGGGGTGTGTAGTTCAAGCTCATCCTTTCCGAGAACGAGATTATATTAAGACCATCCATCTATCTACTCGTTGTGTAGATGCGGTTGAAGGTGTGAATTCTGCCAATAGTCCGGAATGCAATGGACTTGCTGTAAGATATGCACAAATGCTGGGACTTCCGATTACAGGCGGCTCGGACAATCACTGTGCAGACACCATGCAATTTAAAAAACTTTCAGGTGTTGTATTTGAAAAGCCTCTGCGTGATATTCACGATTATGTCAATGCCATATTAAATCGTAAACCATTTAAAGTACATGCGCAACCGGAGAATATGGTTTGGCATGAAGATACAAAAATTCACACACCGGTACAAATTCACGGTGAAAACGACCGTATAATACAGGGAAATATCACACGCTTTTTACAGTGCGGTGAATTTTAATAAGGAGGTTTTTTATGAAAAAGGTATGGGTAACACTGCTTTGTTTTACTTTGATTTACAGTATGAGTTTTGCTGCAGGCGGCAAAGACGGAGCGGACAAAGCTTCCGTGCAATTGCGTTTCCTTGACGTTAATCCCGGTCCGGCGCGGCAAGAATATTATACAAAAGCTTTTGCACAGTTTAAAGACGAAACCGGCATTTCGGTTGTGTACGAAAGCGTTCCGTGGGACGATGCGGCAAACAAATTGACCGTATTGGGCGCTTCAAAAGACTTGCCCGATATACTTACCACGTGGGCAGGCTGGCTCGGCCAATTTACCGAAGCCGGCTGGCTTGAACCTTTGGCGCCGTACATCGGCAATACTTCCGGCGAATATGCCGACACGGTAACAAAACTGGTGTGGAAAGCGGAAAAAGAGCTGTACCGCGATATTTACACCGTCCCCGACGGCATGATGGTAAAGGGCGTTTTTGTACGGAAAGACTGGGCAAAAGAAGCCGGTTTGAATTTGGACCCGAAAAAAGGCTGGACGTACAACGATTTTTTTGAAACCGTAAAAAAACTAAACAATCCGGCAAAAAAGCGCTACGGCACTTCTTACCGCGGAGCGCGCGGTGCATTCGACCCTTTGTTTGTATACCTTGAAAGCTTTACCGGAGGGCGCGCTTATGCCGATGACGGAGAAGCGTTGTTCGACAGCCCTGAATGCATAGAAGCTTATAAAAAATGGTGTTCGTCTTATTTGGACGGCTGCGCGCCGAAAGATGCAATAAACTGGGGCTTTGTAGAAATGGTGGATAACTTTTGCGGCGGTTTAACGGGAACGCTTATTAACGATTCGGAAGTAGCTCCTTCGTGTATTGCTTCTTTAAAACCGGATCAATGGATGGTTATGCCTATGCCTAAAAGCGACAAAGACGGAAAAATCTACAACACGGTAAACTCTCCGTATGCGTACTCCATTGCTTCAAATTCAAAACACAAAAAAGACGCATGGCGCCTAATCGAATTTCTTACCCGTCCGGACAACAACATCAATTACTGCAAACTGACCGGTCTTATTCCCATCAAAAAAGCCGTCGGTAACGATCCGTACTACGGCCCGAACGGACCCTATGCGGCCTTTGTTCAACAGTTAAACGACAAAGATATGGTTGTTCCCTGTGCTTTCGGACCGTTTTCGTTAACCGATTTACACCAAGGCGCTATGCACGAAGAAATCCAAAAATATTTGTTGGGTAAACAAAGTGCCGAAACATCTTTAAAAAATGTCAGCAACGAGCTTGAACGCAGAATGAAAGCGTATTTAAAAGAAAATTCCGGCGCAAAAGTGGAAAAACCCAAAGGGCTAAACTGACTAAAATCGCATGAGGGAGGGATTTTTGTCCCTCCCTCGCAGCGCAAGATGGAATAAAGTATGGTTATCTTGATAAGCTTTTTAGCTTTTTTTACACTGCTTTGTATCGGCGGAATACTTGTAATCAATAATTCCGTCGGTGCCTCCGGCAAAAAAATATTTTGCATAGGAACGGCAAAAAAACTGGAACCCTTTGCTTTTCTTATGCCCACTTTTATTCTTTTATTGATTATGTTCGGCTATCCTTTAATACGAACGCTGATAATGGCGTTTCAAAATTATAAGCTTACACAGCCGAATAAAATATATTTTAATACATTTGCCAATTTTAAAAATTTGTTTTCGGATTCCGACATTGGTCTTATAATCAAAAATTCATTTATTTATGTTATCTGTTCGGTAACCGGACAATTTTTACTCGGCATGGGCTTGGCGTTTGCATTAAAAAAACCGTTTAAGGGCAGGGGTTTATACCAGTCGATTGTTTTTTTGCCTTGGGCGTTTTCGGCATTTGTTATCGGTTTAATGTACCGCTGGTCGTTTAACGGAGAATACGGCGTGGTAAACGATTTGTTACTTAAAATCGGCATAATTCCCGAAAGGATAGCATGGCTGGGAACGCCGGGGTTGTCGCTACTCGTCGTTACGCTTGCGATGATTTGGATGGGTGTTCCTTTTTTTGCAATTATGATATTGGCATCGCTACAGTCCATTCCCTATGATATTTATGAAGCTTCCTATTTGGACGGATGTTCGGCTGCAAGACGTTTTTTCCAAATTATTTTGCCGTATATAAAGCCGACTATAATAATCACAATTTTATTGCGGACCATTTGGATTTTCAATTCGTTCGATATGATTGTAATTATTACCAACGGAGGACCGGCAAACTATTCACAAACATTACCCTCGTACATGTACACAAAAGCGTTTGCGGCTTACGATTTCGGTTTGGCGTCCGCGCTTGGCGTTATCCTTATGGTAATTTTAGTCGTTTATGTAACGTTCTTTTTGAAGGCAACAAAATATAACAGCGCCGGAGATTTTTAAGTATGAATTATCAAGTAACAAAAACAGCCTTAAAAAGCGGAAGATTTATCGTTTTATGCTTGTATTTAATTTTTGTACTTTTTCCTATTTATTGGATGGTTGTAACGTCGCTCAAAGGCAATGCGGAAATAATCAATACGCAAGAGCTTACCTACTTCCCTCAAAAATTTACTTCGGAAAATTATAATCAACTGTTTTCGATGTACGATTACGGCAATATGCTGAAAAACAGTGTAACGGTGTCGCTGTCTTCGGCTTTTTGCATAACAATGCTTTCGATTTTCGGCGGCTACGCCCTTGCCCGTTATCAATTTAAAACAAAAACACTGTTTTTATTGTTTTTTCTCGTAACCCAAATGATTCCGGGCATTTTGGTAATTATTCCGCTGTACGTTATTTTTTCAAAAATAAATTTAGTCAACACGCGTTTAAGTCTTTTTCTTTTTTACCTTGTTTCAAATCTGCCTTTTTGCGCAATTACGATGCGAAGTTTTTTTGAACGTATTCCGTATACGCTGGAAGAAGCGGCTACCGTAGACGGTTGTACAAAATTGCAAACACTGCGAAAAATCGTTTTGCCGGTTATGTTCCCCGGTATTGTCGCTGTGTTTGTATTTGCTTTTATAGGCGCATGGAACGAATTGATTGCAGGAACCATTTTTATAAATACGCCCAATTACTGGACAATTCCCATCGGGTTAAAATCATTAATAGGGAAATATGATGTTAAGTGGGGCGTGTTAATGGCAGGCGGCGTTTTAGCCTTATTACCTACAGCGATTATGTTTGCCGCTATGCAAAAATTCGTTGTTGAAGGTTTAACCGCCGGTGCGGTAAAAGAGTAGAGAAAAAATAAGAGGAAACGTGTGCGCCACTCATCCGTCAAAATACAGCCTATTGAAAAAAACTTGTTACCCGATAAAGTTGAAGACGAAATTTTAACTTATATTGTAAAAAATCATTTAAAAGCCGGAGATAAAATTCCGTCTGAACGGGAACTTTCTTTAAAGCTTAAAGTAGGACGAAATTCCATACGCAACGCATTTTTATCTTTGGAAAATAAAAACATAATTGCCCGTCATATCGGAAAAGGCTCGTTTTTAAAAACAACACATTTTGAAAACGGCAAAGCAAACATTGATGTTCGGCTCTTTGAAGTTAATTTTACCGATATACTTGAAATCAAAACCGATTTGGAAAAGTTGGCGATAAAAAAAGCTATCGATAACGGTACCGACGAAATGTTTAATGAGCTCATACAAAAAGCAAAAAACATGACGGTTTTGGCAAAAAAGGGCGACTATTCTATAGAAACGGATAGAGAGTTTCATTCAAAATTATACGATTGTGCGGGTTCAAAAACATTAAAGCAGCTGTTATTAAATCTTATAGACGCTTTAGATTATTATCAATGTATATATGCAAATCCGCATGCGCAGTGGATACTGACCGTTCCGTATCACCTTGATATCGCATACGCTTGCAAAGAAAGAAACCTTGCACTTGCGCTTGCCGCGCATACATATATTTATAATTATGATTTAAAAGTACTCGGCTCAAAGGTAAAAGGGTAAGTTATGATACAAAAATGGTGGCAGGATGCCAAGTTCGGTATGTTTATTCACTGGGGGCTGTATGCCGTTCCGGCAGGCGAATACAAAGGCAAAAAAACGGACAATATTGCAGAATGGATTATGCACGATTTGCACATTCCCGTTTCCGAATACGAAAAATTCGCCGCTTCTTTTACCGCAGAAAATTTCGATGCGGATAAAATCGTGCGCCTTGCAAAAGATTGCGGCATGAAGTATGTGGTGTTTACGAGCAAACACCACGACGGTTTCGCTATGTACGATTCTCAGGTTGACGATTACAATATAGTCCGCCGCACGCATTTAAAAAAAGATGCCGTGCGCGAACTGAAAACGGCGTGCGACAAATACGGTCTTGCGTTCGGCCTCTATTATTCGCAAGCACAGGATTGGCACGATCCGGACGCATGCGAAGACGGCGAAAATGGCGAAGGAAAAGATTTCGAACGCTACTTTAAAAATAAATGCCTTGTGCAAATAAAAGAGCTTTTAACAAATTATGCGCCGATAAAACTGTTGTGGTTCGATACACCCATGTATATGACCGAATCGCAATCGAAAGAACTGCGCGACTTTGTCCGCAATATTCAACCGGATTGCATGATCAGCGGCAGAATAGGCAACGGCTTGGGCGATTACGTAACGACCGGCGATAATTTTATTCCGCTGCTTCCGCACGATTACTTTTTTGAAGTGCCTGCAACCGTCAATTCGACATGGGGCTATAATAAATTCGACACAAAATGGGCGGATCCAAAGGTTCTTATCAAACGGTTGGTTAAAATCGTTGCGCGAGGCGGAAATTATTTGCTGAACATCGGCCCCCGTGCAGACGGTTCGGTTCCGCAAGAGTGTATAAGCGTTTTAAAAGAAGTCGGTAAATTTCTTGCAGACAACGGCGACAGTATTTACGGCACCGTTAAAATTCCGCCGTATCCGTACGATATCGATTGGGGCTATTTTACTTTCAAGCCGGGAAAACTCTTTATTCACGTATTCGACGATTCACAAAAGATTTATTTGCTGAACATTCACAACAAACCGCTTAAAGCGTATATGCTCAAAGATAAAACGCCTTTAAAAATTATTGAACGCTGTACATGCGAAGGCGACAGCAGTTGGCTTATAAAATTGAGCGAGCACGACGGCAAAGACATAGACCGCGTTATTTGTGTTGAAGTGGAAGGCGATAAGCTGGAATTTGAACCCATAAAAACGTGATATCAATTTTTAATAGGGAAAATCAATTATGGGTATTGCAAAAAGAAAAAAAACGCCGCATACTTTAACTATGAAACTGACTGCCGGTATTGATTTAGGTACGCAAAGTTTAAAAGTTGTTTTATACGATTATGAAAACAAAAAAATAGCTGCACAAACTTCGTGCGCTTTGGATTTAATATGCGCCGAAGATGGAACGCGCGAACAAAAAACACAATGGTACGATCAAGCGCTCAAAAAATGTTTTAACGATATACCGAGTTCTTTACGCTCGGCAATATGCGCGCTCGGGGTATCCGGTCAACAGCACGGGTTTGTTGCACTCGATAAAAACGGCAAGTCCTTATACAACGTAAAACTGTGGAATGATACGTCAACCGCCGAAGAGTGCCGCCTTATTACCGAAAGCTGCGGTTCGCAAGATAAAGTTATCGCTTTGTGCGGTAATTTAATGCTTCCCGGTTTTACCGCTCCTAAAATCTTATGGCTTAAACGGCACAAAAGCGAAGCATGGAAAAAACTGCAGTATATTATGCTTCCGCACGATTATATCAATTATGTGCTGACCGGAAACTACGTTATGGAGTACGGGGATGCATCCGGAACGGCGCTGCTTGATCCGGTGCAAAGAAAATGGTCTAAAAAGATGTGTTCCGTTATAGATGAAAATCTGTTAGCGCTTTTGCCGCCGCTTATTGAAGCGGACAGCTGTGCAGGGCACGTGTCGCACAAAGCTGCAGCCGAGTTCGGTCTTCCGGAAGGTATTCCCGTTGCTTCAGGCGGCGGCGATAATATGATGGGCGCAGTCGGTACCGGATGCGTAAACGACGGCTTTTTAACGATGAGCCTCGGAACTTCCGGAACGCTGTACGGGTATTCGGATAAAAGTATTGCCGATCCTAAAAACGGCATATCCGGTTTTTGTTCGTCTACCGGAGGTTGGCTTCCGCTTTTGTGCACAATGAATTGTACCGTTGCAACCGAACGCATCCGCTCTTTGTTCGCTTTGGAAGTAAAAGAATTCGATAAGCTTGCTTCGCAAGCTCCGGCAGGCAGTGCCGGCGTTATCGTGCTGCCGTTTTTTAACGGCGAGCGGACTCCCAATTTACCCAACGGAAAAGCAAGTATAAGCGGGTTAACGGCGGCAAACGCGCAAAGGGAAAATATATGCCGCGCTGCAATGGAAAGCGCCGTTTTTGCAATGAAAGGCGGATTAAATGCGTTTAAAGCCATGGGTTTTAAACCCAAAGAAATCCGTCTTATCGGCGGCGGAGCCAAAAGCCCGCTGTGGCGCAGGATTGCAGCCGATGTTTTAAACGTACCGATAAAAATACCGGTGCAAACCGAAGCGGCTGCGCTCGGAGCTGCAATACAAGCGCTGTGGTGCCTTAAAGGCGGCACGCAAGCACAGCTTAAAAAACTGTGCGCCGATCATGTGATGTTACACGAAGCGGAAGCGGTCGTTCCCGATAAAAAAAATGTTCAAGCCTACGAGCGCTCGTATGCGGCATATTGTGAGCTTTTGCAAACGGTAGTGCCGCTGTATGTATAGATAACATAAGAAAATAAGGAGTTTTTATGTCTTTTTTTAAGGGATCCAAAGAATACTTTCCCGGCATAGGAAAAATTGAATTTGAAGGTGCAAAATCCAAAAATCCTTTGGCTTTTAAATATTACGATGAAAACAAAGTGATTTTAGGAAAAACCATGAAAGAGCACTTGCGTTTTGCTATCGCGTACTGGCATTCTTTTTGCGCGTCAGGAGAAGATCCGTTCGGCGCGGGAACTGTCAAATTCCCATGGAACTGCTGTTCAGATCCGATGACAAACGCTGAAAACAAAGCGGACGCGGCTTTTGAATTTATTACCAAAATCGGCGCTCCGTACTATTGCTGGCACGATAGAGACATCAGTCCGGAGGGAAACACTCCTATTGAAAGCGAAAATAATTTAATTAAAATTACCGACGGTTTAAAAGAGCGGCAAAAAGAAACCGGCGTAAAGTTGTTGTGGGGAACGGCAAACGTATTCAGCAATCCGCGCTATATGAACGGGGCTGCTACGAACCCTCAGTTTGAAATCGTTGCAGAAGCTGCGGCTCAAGTTAAATGCGCAATAGATGCCACCATTAAATTGGGCGGTCAAGGTTATACCTTTTGGGGCGGCCGCGAAGGTTATATGTCGCTTTTAAATACTGACATGAAAGCCGAAAAAGAACATTTGGCACGCTTTTTAATCGCTGCGCGCGATTACGCACGGAAACAAGGATTTACCGGCTGTTTTTACATAGAACCCAAACCTATGGAACCCACTAAACATCAATACGATTTTGATGCCGAAACCGTGATGGGATTTTTACAAGCTTACGGCTTGGAAAAAGATTTTAAACTGAACATAGAAGCAAATCACGCAGAGCTTGCAGGACACGATTTTTACCACGAATTAAGCGTGTGTGTCGATCGGGGAATGCTCGGTTCCATAGACGCAAACCGGGGCGACAGCCGCAACGGCTGGGATACCGATCAATTCCCGAACAGTGTGTACGAAACAACTTTGGCTATGAGTGCCGTGCTGCGTATGGGCGGCTTTAAAACGGGCGGCTTAAACTTTGATGCAAAAAGACGGCGCAATTCAACTGCCCCGCAAGATTTGTTTATAGCCCATATCGGCGGCATGGATATGTTTGCTCTTGGTCTTGAAAAAGCGGCAGCACTCATACAGGACGGACGCTTTGCTTCTTTGCTTAAAGAACGTTACGCTTCGTTTGAAAAAGGCGACGGTTTGGAATTTGCTCAAGGCCGCATGGATTTTGAAAAACTGGCGTCTCTTGCAAAACCCTACGATCAATTAAGCGTACAGTCCGGACGTCAGGAATTATACGAAAATATTTTGAACGAAGTGATTTTTTCCGGTTTTTAATAATTCGCTAAAAAGCACATGCCGAGCAGGATGTACAGCCTGCCGGCGCTTTCGTGCTTCGGCGTTTTTGCGGGAACATTTTGTAAAAATTGCCAAAACACACCGAAATCAGGGTCTATGCGCATGGCATATTCGGCAAAATCTTCTTTTTTTGATTGCTGACCGAATAAAAGATATACTGTGTCGTGCAAAAGGCGCATAAAGTTTTCGTATACATGCGCATATTCGGCTTTTTCCAATGCGGCACATACGCCGTTCAGCTGAAACAGTATTTGTTCTTTTAAAGTTTCGTCGGATTTTTCAACCCATGTTTTTTGTACCAATAAAGTTAAATTATTGTAAAAGCTGGTAATAAGTTTTTTTTCGGCTTGATTGCGTTGTTCGGATGCGGTACCTGAAAGCAGCGAAAACAAAGCGGTGCAGGAAAATACATCCGCTATAACGGCGGCCGCCTTTTTTATATCATTTTCGCCGTGACGTGAAAGCTGTTCCATTGCGCGTGCGGTTTCAGCGTTAAGTATGTGCAAACAATCCCCCCATATGTTAAGACTGCCTTTTTATGCCGGTTTTGTCAAGGGTATAGGGGTATAGCCGATTGTAGCTATTGTATGCAGCCGATTATATGCTGTTGAAAAAAACAGACTAAACGGTAAGAAAGGCGGCGCTGTCAGCGCTTAAAGGGAGCGTTTGAGAGCCTTCGTGCGGCGAATACAGATTTTTGACGGCGCTTTCCACTCCCTTTGCCCCTGCGCTGCACAAAGCAGTTATAAAGGGTCTTCCGACCATAACTTGTGCAACTCCCCATGCGCCAGCGGCTTGTATGTCGCGCAATTTGCGTATGCCCCCGTCAACCCACAGTTCTTTACATTGATTTTTCAGCACTACACCGTATTCGGCTAAAAATTCCGCCGTGCTTCCTATGCGGTTTTCGACCCTGCCGCCGTGGTTTGAGATAACAACGATATCGGGCTTTACTTGTTTTACCAAATCGACGTCTTGCGCCGTAAAGATACCTTTTAGTGCAAAGGGAATGTGAACTCTGCGTTTTAGTTCAATAAGTTTTGCCGCCGTCTTTTTTTCCAACTGAACAAGGCGTCGCATAGTAAGAATGTTGTATGAATCGATGTCGATGCCTATTATTTCGGCAACCGAATAGCTCCATTCAAGCCGTTCGAATATGCGCTCATTGGGGTAGGGTTTAATAAACACTGCAGCTTGCGCCATCGGGTTGGTCAGCTGCCGTTTTTGCACGGCGCGGATTCCCGATTGTAATTTAATATCGGGATAGCCGTCGCCGATCGAAAGTTTAACGCCGGCTTTGTCGGCGGCTTCTATCATATCAAAATAAAAACTTTGTTCGGTTGTGTATCCGATGTTTTCGACGGCTCCGGTTATGGGAGCGAGGCGCACCGACGGCAGCGGTGCATCGGATAAGGCAAAGGGGCCGTTTGTATTTAAATTGTCCCACGCGGCGCAGTTTAGCTGAAAATTGATGTTGTTGGAAAATCCGCCCATGCCGGGAAGTTCTCCGGTGCAGCCGAAGCCGTCACATTGAGCGCAAAAACGGCATTTGAACGAATGTGTGCACATAATGTTATTATCGGAAAAAACCGTTTTTCTGTAAAGGTTTTTATTCGCCGAAGCATGTACCGGCGTCTTTTCCGCACAAAAGCACGCTGTCGTTTAACGGTACATTTTTTATTTTGCCGGCAACTTTTTTTAGTGCAACGGATGAGGTTTTGCCGTTTACCAAGCATACCATTTTACCGAATTCGCCGCGCGCCATCATGTGAGCGGCTTCAACGCCGAATTGAGTTGCTAAAATTCTGTCGTAAGGCGAAGGTGTGCCGCCGCGCTGTAAGTAGCCAAGCACGGTTACGCGTGATTCCAAACCCGTTGCCTGTTCCAATTCTCCTGCTATGCGGTAGGCAATGGAATAGGGCATAGCACGGCGCGCTTGTTTAAAAGCTTTTTTATCCAACGCCGCCTCATTTTCGGATAAGGCCCCCTCTGCAACAACAACGATGGAAAAAGCTTTGCCTTGTTCTTTTCGTTTTTGCAAATGTTCGGCAACCGCTTCTATGTGATACGGAATTTCGGGAATAAGGATAACGTCTCCGCCTCCGGCAACTCCTGCATACAGAGCGAGCCAACCGGCTTTGTGTCCCATCACTTCGATAATCATAATGCGGTTATGGCTGTGTGCGGTAGTGTGCAAGCGGTCTATAGCTTCCGTTGCAACCGTAACGGCAGTGTGAAAACCGAACGTAACATCGGTATGCGCAAGGTCGTTGTCTATGGTTTTGGGAAGTCCTATAACGTTTAAGCCCTCTTCGTATAAAAGAGAGCCGGTTGTATTTGTTCCGTTGCCGCCCAAAACGACTAACGCGTCAAGTCCCAGTTTTGCGTAATTGCGTTTTATGCTTTCCACCGCAGTAAAGCCGGAAACGGGATCTTGTACGGGATTTTTAAAAGGTTTTTCGCGTGAAGTGCCTAAAATGGTACCGCCTTTGGTTAAAATTCCGGAAAAATCGTCCGGCTGCAGTTCTCTAAAATTACCGTTTATGAGTCCGCGGTAACCGTCTTGAATGCCGATAACTTTCATCCCGTAGTTTTCGATGGCGGTTTTAGCAACCCCTCTGATGGCAGCGTTTAATCCGGGAGCATCCCCTCCCGACGTTAAAATGCCAAATGTTTTTACTGCGCTTGGTTTCACGTTTTTATTATAACACAAGAGCTTTGCGTGTAAAGGGGGCTGCTGCAAAGTGTTGCCGCAGGGGTACGGCAGGTTGTATGCGTACTGTTGCTTTTTTTTTCGATACGCACTACCATAGCAAAACAGGAGTTTTGCAGAATATGGAAGGTTTATTTGATTTTTCTATCGATAGGTTGGGACAATGTAAAATCCCCTCTCCCATTACGCTTTCAAAAGTGCACGGCGACTTTATTGCAAATTATGTGCAGGACGATGAATTTGTCCGTTACAATGTGGACATTTACGACGATGTATTGAAAAAACAAGCCGAAGCTTATAACAATAATTTAATTCAAAAAGCAGGGCCGCGCGAATATATTTATTTTAATCCGAACCACGTAAACGCCGGGATTCTTACGTGCGGAGGATTGTGTCCGGGGCTGAATGACGTTATCCGTGCGGTAGTGCGTTGTTTGTGGAACCGCTACGGCGTTAAACGTATACGGGGTGTGCGCTTCGGCTTTCAGGGTTTTTTTTCCGACGGCGATTACGGAACTGTTGATTTAAACCCGGATATTGTAGACGATATTCACAAATCGGGCGGTTCTTTTTTAGGAACCAGCCGCGGCGGCGGTAACCGCGTAGGCGAAATCGTTGATGCGGTTGAAGCGCTGAATATGAATATGCTTTTTATTATCGGCGGCGACGGCACTCAGCGCGGCTCTTTGGAAATTGCAAACGAAATAGAAAAACGCGGTTTAAAAGTTGCCGTGGTAGGCGTGCCCAAAACGGTCGATAACGATTTTATTTTTATTCAAAAATCTTTCGGTTTTGATACGGCGGTAGAGCAAGCAACACAAACCGTTGCCGCCGCTCACATGGAAGCGCATTCGCAAATAAACGGCATAGGTCTTATAAAACTTATGGGACGCGAAGCCGGCTTTATTGCAGCATCCACTGCGCTTGCAAGCCACGAAGCAAACTTTTGTCTTATTCCCGAAGTTCCCTTTGACTTGGAAGGTGAGGGAGGTTTTTTGGATGCCCTTGAGCAGCGCATACACAAGCGCCGCCACGCGGTTGTCATTGTAGCCGAAGGTGCCGGTCAAGAGCTCCTTAAAACAAGCGGAGAGCACGATGCGTCGGGAAATAAAAAACTGGGCGATATCGGCGTATTTTTAAAGGATAAAATAACATCGTATTTTGCGGCAAAAAAAATCCCTATAAACTTAAAATACATTGACCCCAGTTATCAAATCCGCTCTTCGAGAACAACTGCAACCGATTCGATTTATTGCGAGCGTTTGGGAAACAACGCCGTGCATGCAGCTATGGCAGGAAATACTAAATTGGTTATCGGCTTGGTACACAATAAATACGTTCATTTACCGATTCGCTTGGTAACCAGCCGCAGAAACACGGTAAACCCCGAAGGTTCTTTGTGGCGCGACGTTATCGATGCAACCGGACAGCCGGTGCTTATGCTTAAAAATAAAGAAGTGTTGTTGGGAAGCGCAAACTAAAAAGAGAGCATAACGGAACACTAAAAACGGGCACGATGCTGCAGTTCCCGAAAATCGTTTGTTTGCCGGAGGTTGGTAATGTTAACTGAAACCGAACTTATTGGGCAAGCGCGCATTGCGCGCGAAAGAGCCTATGTGCCGTATTCCCGTTTTAAAGTCGGCGCCGCATTGGAAACAAAAGACGGAAAGATTTATCTTGGCTGCAATATAGAAAACGCTTCGTACGGTTTAACGAACTGCGCCGAACGGACCGCTTTTTTTGCAGCTTTAGCAGACGGCTATGCGCCCGGTGATTTTACACGGCTTGCGGTTATCGGAGATACGGACGACGTTATTTCTCCCTGCGGTGCATGCCGGCAAGTAATTGCCGAGTTGGGCGGAAAAAGCTTAACTGTTTTATTGGCAAATCTAAAAGGTAAAATTGAAAAAACGAACAGCGTGCATTTATTGCCCTTTGCATTTAGCGCCGACGATATGTAAATATGTAAACAAAAAAAAGAGGTTGAAAACTGCACGTTTCCAACCTCTTTAATAAGGCGCCAATCAGAATCGAACTGATGCATGGCGGTTTTGCAGACCGCTCCCTTACCGCTTGGGTATGGCGCCGATAGCAAATAGTATATCGATTGTACTTTTTTTTGTCTAGTCTTAAACAGTGCTTTTTTGTATAATGGCAAAGATGGAAAGCGGCATATTTGTTCGACGTATAGGAACCCTTGTTTTATTATTTTACACAGTTGTGCTGCAAGCGCTTTCGCCGATACCTGCGGACGAAAAAATTACCTTTTGGAGCGATTACCCCAACGATATTTTAGCTTCCGAAATTTGCCGGCGCATGACGGATGAAGAATTGTTTGCCCAAATTTTAATGTTCGGCTGGGCAGGACAAGAGCCTTCGCCCCTTTTAATTCAATGGGTAACCGAGCGTGAATTGGGAAGCGTTAAAGTGTTCGGCTGGAATACCGACGATATTGTGCTGGTTGCAAAGTCCGTTACACTGCTTCAAAAAAAAGCTCAAAAGGGACGCTTTAGCATACCCTTGTATGTTGCAACAGACCAAGAAGGCGGTTTAATACGCCATGTTAAAGGAAAAACAAGCGATACGCCCGGCAATTTAGCGATAGGAGCTTCGGGTTACCCCTCGGATGCATGGTACAGCGGTTATTATATTGCAAAAGAATTGCGCGCATTGGGCATAAATATGAATTTTGCACCGACAGTTGATTTGTACACAAATCTTGATTCCAGCGTTATCGGAAGCCGCTCTTTCGGTTATGATCCGAACTTCAGCGGCGTTATGGGCGCTTCGTTTGCAGCAGGCTCTATGGCGGCAGGTGTTATTCCCACGGCAAAACATTTTCCCGGGCACGGAGATACGGAAGCCGATTCGCACGGAAAACTGCCGATAATCGATGCGGATTGGGATACGCTTTTGCAGCGCGAATTGATACCATTTGAATATTTAATACGGGAAAAAATACCTGCGGTTATGTCGGGTCATTTGAGTTTTCCGCGCATTATTTCCAAAGGACAGCCGGCATCTCTTTCCCGGTTTTTTTTAACCGATATTTTACGGAACAAACTGGGCTACGAAGGTTTAATTATAACCGACGATATGATGATGAACGGAGCGACCTCTTATACCGGCGCTGTTTCATCGGCGGTAGCATTGGCGGCTGAGGCGGGAAACGATATTATTATTTCTTCCACTACAGCGCAGTGGGATGAACCTTTGTGGCATAACAATATAAAGCGTATGAAAACCGACAGCGATTTTAAAGAAATTGTGCGCAATGCCGCCGAACGGGTAGTGCTGTCTAAATTAAAATATTTTAAAGGAGAAAATCCCGTTCCCCTTTTGCCGGACATCGGCGCAATTGAGCTTTGTGTTCCCGATCCTGAAGCGGAATCTTTTTTTACTTCGCAAGCCGCCCGCGCCGTAACGCTGTACAAAGCCGGAGATTTTCCGTTTACAAGCGAACAAGCGCTGTTGCAAAAGATTTTACTTGCAGGACAATTTCAAGAATTTTTTGATGAAGGTGCACAGCGTTATAAAAATGCACGCTTTTTCTTTTTCGGTTATAATCTTGACAGTGCAAATATACGACAAAAGGGCGCGCAGCTTGCACAATATGCAAAAAATTACGATACGGTTATCGTGTGTGTGGCAAACGAAGCGTCCCGCCGCGTTGCAAAATACCTTGCGCAAAGCGGCAAACGCGTTATTGTCGTTTCTGCGCTTGAACCGGTGCACGTATTTGACTTTGATTGGGCGGATAGCATTGTGCTTGCCTACAGTTATTCGCGCTATTCGTTCCGTGCCGCGTTTGCCGCGCTTGCAGGCGATTACACGCCGCAAGGCTTGCTTCCCTTAAATGTACGCTTGCCGAAAGGCGGCGCGTTACGGTAAAGTGCAAACGTGATGAAAGCGTTTTGCCGGCGCCTGCCTGCTGTTACATTGTTGCAGGCGGCACAAAAAGATTTTGCCGATATCCGACGTTTTTTAATATTACACGAAAAATACTGTACGGCACTAGCTGCGTTTTTTGTCCGTTCGATACCCGAAAACGGCAATACTTTTGTGCTTAAGAGCCGCATGCCTTTTGAAAAACAAACATACCCGAGCCGCCGCACCAAAACCGAAGTTAAAACTAAACCTGAAAAAACAAGGTCCCTTGACGGTGTGCTGTATATTTCGCCGGGCGGAATGTTGTACCACTGTGTGCGCTGTGCCGGCGATAAAAAAATAAAAAAAGAAGCTATGTGTGAACTGCAAAAGCTGTTTACACGTTATAAAATCTCTGGAATGACCGGAGAAAGCGCCGGCTCTCTTTTTTTGGAACGGTGTTTAAAAAGGGTTTTAAAAGCAAAACCGCGACAAATCCGGAACTGTATTCTTATGGCATTCGACGAAGATAAAACGAGCTTAAAAAAAACAGTCGGTGCAGCGCCGTTTGCCCAGTTTTTGTTCAAAAGGTTTCGGCAATTAAAAAAAATAAAATCTTCCGGCGCTGAACCGTCTTTACCGAAAGGCTGTACCGTACAGCGCTGCAGCGTAAAGGATACGGCTGCGTTGTACGCACTGGAGTGCGCGTACTGCAGCGAAGAAGTGCTGCCGCCGTGGATAGCCTTGGATGAGCACAAAACACGTTTGCTTTTAGCCAATAAATTGCGCACAAAACTTGTTTTTGCCGTAAAAAACGAAAACGGTAGGTTTGTTTCTATGGCGGCAGCACAAGCGGCCGGTTTTTATTATGCGCAAGTGGGCGGCGTGTATACGCTTCCCGATGCGCGTAAGCAAGGATGCGCTTCTTTTTTGCTGCATACGCTGTGCCGCGAACTAAAAAGTTGCAGTATAAACCCGGTGCTTTTTGTTCGCCGAGCTAATAAAAAAGCCGCAGTTTTATATAAAAACTGCGGCTTTCGCGCATACGGTTTATACCGTATAGTATACTGTTAAAAACGCCGTCTGCGTTTTATTCTTTAGCGGCGTTTGTTCCTGCGATTCTTCCGAATACGGTTATATCGGCTATGGCATTGCCGCCGAGCCGGTTTGCACCGTGAATGCCGCCGGTAACTTCACCTGCCGCATACAATCCCGGTATCGCATTGTTGTCTTTGTCTAAAACGCGTGCTTGTGTGTCGATTTTTAAGCCGCCCATAGTGTGGTGCACTGTGGGTACCCGCTTTGCAGCATAAAACGGTGCAACACCGAGTTTTTTTCCGTATGTTTTTAAGCCTAAGCGGTCGTTTTCTCCGTCTACAATGCGGTTGTATTCGTCAATCGATTGCTGCAATTTGTCTGCCGGCACTTTCATCAAAGCCGCCAGTTCTGCAACATTGGAAGCTTTTAAAGTTTTTCCCAGCGTTACAAAATTAGCGATAGAAGAATCTCTTTCCGGATAGCGGTTTGCATCTGCGACAATCCACATAGTACCGTCGGGTTGTGCATAAATGGCATTAACCAGTACGTCGCGCCGCGCGTCTTCGGCAACAAAGCGTTCTCCGTTGTTGTTTACAAAAATTCTGTTTAATCCCGAAGTGTGCGGTTGACCCATCATCATTCCCGTTCCGACTTCGCCGTTGGGGTGCAGTTGAATAAAGCCCATATCGATTAACTGTGCTCCGGCTTTTTCACCCATAATGATACCTTCGCCTTGAGCCGCACGGCTTTGATTTGAACAGCCGATTTTTTTGCCTAAATCCGCCCACTGCGAGTTGTATTTTTGGCGCATATCGACGTTTGCTCCGAATCCGCCTGTTGCAATAATAACCGCTTTGCCGGCTTTATACATAACGCTGTAACCGTTCATTTTTGCTTTTACGCCGGTAACTTTACCGTCATTTTTTACCAATTCCAGCGCTTGCGTATTTAAATGAAGGTCTATACCGTCGTTGTTTTGTATGTATTTTACTGCCGGGTAAATAACGGTGCTGCCGTTCGGAAATTCTTTTGTTCCGTAATGGCTGCGCTGCCACAATGCGCCGGTTGCCATTCCCAGCGTATCTCTAAACGAAGCTCCGTTGGAAGCTGTCCATTCAACCGCTTCGGGAGCTTTTTGGGCTAAAATGTCGATTAATGCGGGATTTCCTTTGTAGTCGCCGCCGTTGTACGTTTGCAGCGCGTGGAATTCGGGGCTGTCAAACAGCCATGAATATCCTTTTTGCCGGTGTTCGCCGAATTGTGCACGGACAGCTTTTTGCAGCGATGCTTCATATTCGTCGAAAGGTTCTTTTTTTAGTAAGTTTTCAACGGTTTGCATATTTGCCGCGCTCATTTGCTTTGTTTTTGCACGGACCGGGTCTGCCGCATTAAAAGCACCTGCCGAAAAAATAGTGCTTCCGCCGGGAAAGCCCAGTTTTTCCAAAACGATTACTTTTGCGCCGTTTTGATGAGCCGAAAGAGCAGCGCTTAATCCCGCTCCTCCCGCACCGATTACAATTACGTCGGCTTCGTATTCCGATGCCGACGGTTTTTCCGACTTAACCGCTTTTTTCCAACTGTCGGGTTTTCCGCCGGCATCTTTTATGCACTGTTCAACTGCGCGGATAACCGCTCTTCCGGCAAAAGTTGCACCGGAAACCGTGTCGACCGCTACGGATTGGTTTTTTACAATCCGTTCGGGAACGACATTTAAAACGCTTTGTACACCGACCGATTCAAAATGAGAAACGATATCTACATTTTTAATAGCGCCTTTGGAAAATTCAACCGTAACTTCTATCGGTCCGTTGTGTCCGTTTGCCGAAGATGTATAGGTACCGTCTTGTACTTTGTGTGCGTTGCAAGATAAAAACAGCATAGCACAGCCGAGCATAAATGTTTTGTATAGTATGCGCGCAGCGGACAGCGGCACTTTGCCGTTGTGTTGCATAAATGCTGCCGTTTTTTTGAGTTTAATCATCGTTTATACCCTTAATTTTTAGCGGCGTTTGTTCCTGCGATTCTTCCGAATACGTGGATGTCGACCAAAGCGTTTCCGCCCAAGCGGTTTTTACCGTGGATACCGCCGGTAACTTCGCCTGCTGCGTACAGTCCGGGAATAACGTTGCCGTTTTTATCCAAAACTTGCGTATCCAAATTGATTTCTATACCGCCCATAGTATGGTGTACGGTCGGCATTCTCGGCGAAGCGTAAAACGGAGCTTTGTCCATTTTTTGACCGAATAAACTGCGTCCGAATTCGTTGTCTTTTCCCGCTTCAACTGCTTTATTAAACGCATCGTTTGTTTGTTTTAAAACCGCAGGGTCTATGCCGATTTGTTTTGCCAAATCTTCAATAGTATCCGCACGGAAAATCTTTTTATCCGCTACCAGTTTTTCAACATCGTCGCCCCACAAGTTTTTACCGTCTTTAAAAGTAACATGGCTGTCGGCGATAACATAGCTAAAAGAGCCGGGCTGCTCAAGCAATGCTTTAGTCATAACATCGCGCCGTCCGTCTTCCGCCATAAAGCGTTTGCCGCTTTTGTTTACTTGGTAGTAGTATTCAACGCCGATACCGCCGATCCATCCATTTAAACCGCCTGTTTCGGGGTTGCCCAGCGGTAAGCACTGAATGTATTCCATGCCGATAAGGTTTGCGTTTACTTTTTCCGCCATAGTAATGCCGTCACCGGTATTTGCGGGGTTATTGGTAGTACCCAAATTTTCGTTTAAAAGCGAATTATATTTTTTGCGCATTTCTTTGCTTGCTGCAAATCCGCCGGAAGCGAGCACAACAGCTTTTTTTGCGTTCAATATCACTTGTGTTCCGTTGCTTTGTACGGCTTTTACGCCGGTAATGCGGCCATCTTTTTTGATGAGGCTTTCGCCTTTGCAGTTTAATATAATTTCAACACCCATTTTTTCGGCAAGTTTTTTATTGGTGTTGATATAATCGGAACCCGCCGCGTTTTGCGGAACGTGTGCGCGGGGCCACAAACCGCCGGGTACAGTTACGATAGTGTCGCGCCATACAAGACCGTTGCTTTCCAGCCATTCGGCTGCGTTCAGCGATTCGCTGCACATTTTTTCGATAAATTCTATTTTACCCGCATAATCGCCGCCGTCATAGGTTTGCAGTATGTGTAAAGCGAGGCAGTCGAATAAATGATTGGGTTTTTGCGCTTTGTATGCATCCAATTCTTTTTGTAATTGATCTTGATACTTTTTGTGTAAATCGTTTTTGGGACTTACTTTTAAAAGGCGTTCCAAACTTTTCATTGCCGCTTCGGAAGCCGGCTGAACGTTTGCTTGACGTTCGGGGTCTACCGCATTGTACGGACCGCCGGCACGGATGGTGTTACCGCCTAAAAGAGCGGTTTTTTCTATTAAAATAACTTTTGCATTGTTTTGACAAGCCGCTATTGCCGCAGACAATCCCGCGCCGCCGCCGCCGACAACAATTACATCGGCGGTTTTTTGAACTGTTTTGCCGGCTTTTGCCTGCATTTTTGACATTTTAAGCGTATCGACATCTCCGCCTGCTTGTTCGACTGCGGAAGACACCGCCGATAAAATGGCTTTTGACGTTACGCTTGCTCCGCTGACGGTGTCGACAGCCAAGCTTTGCATTTTAATGATTTGTTCGGGAATTTGTTTAATTGCCGCATCCGATATACCGACCGTTTCCTGATGTTTATCGATTGTTATTTTTTTTATCGATGAATTATCGAATGTTACGGAAACGGTTACCTCCCCGTTCATTCCCTGTGCCGTCGCCGTGTATGTTCCGGCAGTGTACGACATTTTTTTTGCGTTTGAACCGCAGCCGATGAGTATAAGGGCTGCCGCTAAAATCGCAAAACCTGCTGAAAAAATCTTTTTCATAACTACACTCCTCACCCTAGCATACGCCAAAATGGGGTATAAGTCAATGAAGTTTTATCGTTTTCTCTAAAGCCTCTATCGAAGGTGTACGCACTATGCCGCCGTATTCGCACCGTGTGCTATGCTTGCATTTTGCGCCGGCAGTTTTATTTATTTTCCCACACAAAAACGGGAAAAAATATTTTCCAAAACGTCGTCCGCTTTTATTTCTCCGGTTATTTCGCCGAGCGAACTTAAAGCGAATTCCAAATCCTGAACAACTGCGTCCGCAGAAAGCTGAAGTGAAGGGACTGTCAGGGCATGGTTTAAAGATTCCAAAGCTTCGTCCGCTGCCATTTTTTGGCGAAGCGAACCGAATCCTGTTCTTGTTTTACCGGCGGATGAGGCGAGGGGGGCTGTTTTGTTTTTTTCGGTAAGCAGCGTATATATTGTTTCGTTTAATTGGGCAATGCCTTTTCCCGTTTTGGCACTGACGTGTATTTGAGCTGTGCAAAGCTTGAGCGCTTGTTCGAATTCGTTCACGCTTTTATTTTTTTCGTTTGATTTTGTTTTATCCGCTTTATTCCACACGAGTATAAACGGCACTTTGTCGGCGTGTAATTTTTCCATCGTTTGGATGTCTTCTTCAATTAGCCCGTATGAACGGTCGACAACATACAGCACTATATCGGCTTCGCGCGATAAATCGGTTGAACGCTCTACGCCTGCTTGCTCTACAACGTCGTCGCTGTGTCTGAGCCCGGCTGTGTCGAACAAGCGAATGGGAATACCGCACACTGTTATCCAGCTTTCAAGCCAGTCGCGCGTGGTGCCGGGGATGTCGGAAACGATAGCTCTGTCTTCTTTTAAAAACATATTAAATAAACTGGATTTTCCGGCGTTTGTGCGCCCATACAATACCATGCGTACGCCGTCGCGGTACAGTTTTTCGCTTTGCCATGTTGAAAGCAAAGACTGCAATTTGTCCCGCGCCGCTTGCAAGTGTGAAATATCGTAAACTCCGGTAACGGCGTTTTCATCTTCGGGGTATTCAATGTCGGCTTCGAGTTCGGCGAGTACGCCGAGGATTATTTTTTTTATATCATCCAATTCGTTATACAGCGTGCCTGAAAGCCTTGCGCACGCGCGGCTTCTGCTTTCATCGGTTTTGGAATCAATAATTTCTCGTACAGCTTCGGCTTTGGTTAAATCGGTTTTTCCGTTTATAAACGCGCGGAATGTAAACTCGCCCGGCAGCGCTTCACGAAAACCGTTTTTTAAAAGCAAACGGTGTATCGCTGTTACAGGGGCAACTCCTCCGTGGCAAAAAATCTCTACCATATCTTCACCGGTAAAGCTTTTCGGCGCGCGGTAAACGGCGGCGACCACTTCGTCTATTTTTTTACCGGCGTCTATGATCCATCCGTGCATGTGTGTACCGCCGGATGCTTGTTTGAGGTCTTCGCTTCGCGAAAAAAGACGGCTTGTTAACTCTATACACTCTTTTCCTGATGTGCGTATGGCGGCTAAAGCTGAAGGTCCGAGTGCGGTAGCAATTGCTGCAATGGGTTCGTCGATGGCATAGCGATTCATACGATACCTTTTTTTTCGGCAAGTTTAAAAAAAATAAACAGTTTTGGTATTACATAAGTGCCGGTAAAACTGAACGCTGCATAGCGGATAAAGCGGAGCAAGCGCCGGTATTCTTCGGGGGCGGAAGAAAACAGCAGTTTTATGCCGGCATATACGGCAAAAAGAACGGCAAAGCCGACTAGGGCGCGAAGGGTTTTTTGTGCAAAACTTCCTTTGGAAGCGCAAAAGCCGCCGCTTTCGGTTAATAAAACATAGCCGCAAGTAAAACCGAAAAAAGAAGCGGACATAGAAAGATCGCTCAAAGAAATCGCATTTAAAGCTGCCGTTATAAGGGCGATAAGCAAAATTTTATACATTTTGGGAAGTCGTTTTGCTATATTTTTTATCTGCGGTATAAACAGCAAAGCTCCGGTTGAAATTAAAAAACCCAAAATTAAACCTAAAAAAACATCGCTCGGGTAATGAACGCCCAAATACACGCGGGAAAAACCTATTGCAAGCGGCGGAAAAACGGCAAAAAACAGCTTTACTGCGTGTTCTGAAAAACACTTGCGCCGAGTGTCGGTACCTGTGCTACCGGATCCGGCAGGTACACGTGTGTTTTTTCGGTAAAAAAAAGAAAAAACCAGCGGCCAAAAAACCGCCGCCGCTTGCGAGTGTCCCGACGGGGTTGAGTATTCGCTGTCATATGCTAAAGCAACTGAGGGGTCTTTAAAATAAGGGCGGGGCACTGCAAAAAGATTTTTTAATGCAACATTCAGCGAAGTTGAAAAAAGAAGCGTTGTGCTTAAATATAGCCCGTGCTTTTCGTTTACACACCAAAAGACAAAGGGCAACATTACAAAGTATATGGGCTTATCCGTAATAAAGCCTACAAGTCTCATAAACACGGTAAGCTGGGGGAAACTTATCGACTGAACCGCCCTTATAACGCTTAGTCCCCAATCGTATACAACGGAAGAAAACATGTTTTCTCCAAAATTAAAATCCAGAAAGCGCCGGTTTGCGTAAGCCTGCATCACGTTCGGCTTTTTCCCACGGGTATGCCGCGCCGTCTTGCATGCTTCCGATATCGGTATCTATGTCTACATAGCGCCCCGAATTGTTCCAGTACATATAACCGTTGTCTACCGAATCGCGCACGCCGAAAATTTCGCGCAGCACATAATCTTTATTGTAAAACTTGCGGTCAAAAGATACGTTCAAATAAAACGCTTGAACCCACGGGCGCACTAAAACGCGCCGGCGGGCTATAACCGTATTGCGGTATGCGCCGTAAAAATAAATGCGGTACGGGCGTTCGGCAATCGGTTCATAGGCTAAAAAACTTTGTTCAAAATGACTGGGGTATAGCATCGGACAAATAACATCTACATACGGACTCATTAATTCCACATCCTGCCCCGTGCGCGCGCTGCTGCGGTACCATCCGTTTGCCCCGTAAATGTCTATACCTATGGGTGCCCGAATGTTTTTGCGTACATACGATAAAAACGAAATAAGCGCGCTTTCCATATCCATACCCTTGTCTTTCCAGCGGTACGAAGTATCGGCGATGTTTTTTCCGTCGGTGGGAAATCGGATATAATCGAATTGAATTTCGTCAAAACCTTTGTGAATCAATTCTTTTGCTATGGCAGCATTGTACTCCCATACTTCTTCCGAATACGGGTCTACCCAATGTTCATCGTAAAAAGCGTTTTGCGTGCCGGTTACCGCACCGTTTTCGTCGACTACTTCTTCAACGCCCTTTATACCCAGCCACGGCGCTTTTTTTCGGGAATCCCACACCGCATATTTTCCGCCTGCGTAACGGTATAAATTGCGGTCTTTAAAAACGACAATGCGTGCAATAAGGTATACGTTTTTTTCCTTAAAAGTTTTTATAAAAGCGTCTATATCGAGTGCGTACATGCTTTCGGTTGCTTTTTGCAAAACAAATTCGTCGGAAGAGCGGTAGCGCAGCAAACCGTAGTCGTCTTTCATGTCTATAACCAAACTGTTTAATTTGTTTGATTCGATAATGTTTGCAAACTTGTCTATACCTTCTTGTGTACGCACTTGCCCTGCCGGTACGTATATGCTTTTTTTGCCGCCGATTTGAGAAGCGTAGTCGGAATGGATGTAAGCCGCTTTTGCAAGCCAAAGTTCGCTTAATGAAAGAGGGGCGTCCAATCCGGTTAACCATGAGGGGAACCAGCCGCAGCGTACTTCGTTTTGAATGCCGTTTAATAGGCGCATAATTTTTTCCATGCCGCCGGTTTGCGGTACAACGGTATCGCTTGCCGTGTCGTATACGATTATGCCTTCCATGCTCATAAAGGCAAGGCGCTTGCCGACGGCGCTTAGGCTGTCCCACGTGTCGGCAGGTTCGGTACCTTTTGCAATCGTTATTCCGCGTTTGTTTTTCCAATCCAAGCGGTACAACCGCGGTAAAAAGGTTTGCGTTGCATATATTTCGGTTGTCTCTTCGCCGTTTTGATTGCGTGCCGATAAAGCGGTTATGTCCGAAATTTCGTCGATATTTGTAAGCGAGGGCATTAACTCAAAGCCTGCAGTTAAATCGATCCATTTTGCGCCTGGGGCGTCGGGGTGAATATATGAAAGTCCGAACAAAGGATGCGATAAAAAAACGGTTAGTACCTTTTTTGAACCGGATGGGGTTTTTTCATCGAGCATGGCGGCGCATACCGCTTTTGCTCCCGCCGTTTTTGAATTAAAGCCGAGCGAAGCCCAGTGCAGTCCTGCGTCCTTCGTTATAAAAACTTCATTTTTGGTAAGCGTTACCAATACTTGAGTTGAACCGTTTAACAGCTCCAAATCTTTAAGAGGGCGAACTTCGTATATAAAAGTTTTTTTTCCGTTTTCGTATTCTTTTATCGTGTTTACCGGCAGTCCGTTGTTGCGCAGTTCGAATGTTTTTAAATCGGAACTGAATACAACGCCTTTTGAAGTTAAAAAAAACCATCCGTTTGAGTATAAAATTTTATCGACGGCGCCGTGTGTCCACAGAGGAACCGATGCAAGTGAAGATAAAGCGAACAAACCCTTGTCCGTGCCGACGAGGGTTTCGTTATACGAGGGCGGAATATGAGTAAAAACCGGCGACAAGCACAAGCTTAATACAAAAAAAAGACAACATTGTTTACATAAGCGTTTCATATCGGTTTCGATTTTAGCATAAAACGCTTATGCGGGAAAAGGGGCGATATCGCGGTATAAGCGGCTTTTAATCTCCGCCTTTGTGCATCGCTTTTGTCTTTTATACGGGCTATACGGCGCTTTGCCGTATTTTTAATGCCCGCATAGAATTAACGACGGCAAGAAGAGCAACCCCCGTATCGGCAAACACGGCAGCCCACATATTTGCAAAACCCAATGCGCCCAATACCAGCACGCATATTTTTATGCCCAACGCAAATGCGATGTTTTGTTTTATAATCCGCACCGTGCGCCGCGCTATGCGTACGCTCAGCGGCATTTTTGCAGGATTATCATCCATTAATACGACGTCGGCGGCTTCTATCGCCGCATCGGAACCCAATGCACCCATTGCAATGCCTATGTCGGCTATTGCCAAAACGGGAGCATCGTTTATGCCGTCGCCGGCAAAAGATAAAGTGCCTGCAGCCTCTTTTTTTGTACTGCCAAAATGAGGCGCGGTATTATGCTGATTTTCTAAAAGTTTTTCCACTATTTCGACTTTGCCGCCGGGAAGCAAATTGGTGTATACTTCATCTATGTGCAGCCGCTCTGCTATGTGTTCCCCCGCTTTTTTGCCGTCGCCGGTGAGCATAACGGTATGTTTTACTCCTAGTTTTTTTAACTGCTCTATCGCTTCGGCGGCTTGTTCTTTCGGTTCGTCGGAGATGACTATATGCCCTGCATATTCACCGGCGACGGCGACATGGATAATGGTTCCGAATTGACTGCATTCGCGCCATTTGATGTTTTCGCTGTCCATAAACCGGCTGTTTCCGGCGCACAAGGGTAAACCGTCTACCGTTGCGCGTATGCCCAAACCGGCAATTTCGCTTACGTTTTGCACGCGCTTTTCAAACAGCGGGCCGCCGACATTGGAGCCGGTGCGCTTTTTGTATTCGTCTTTTATGGACACACTGATAGGATGGTTTGAATAGCGTTCGGCTATGGCGGTTAATTCCAATAAGCGTTCTTCGTTTATTTTGTCGGCGTGTACGGCGGTTACGCTGAATACGCCGCGTGTAAGGGTTCCCGTTTTATCGAATACGGCAGTTTTTAAATGAGATAAAGCTTCAAGGTAATTGCCGCCTTTGATTAAAATTCCGTTTTTTGATGCGCAGCCTATACCTGCAAAAAAACCGAGCGGAACGGAAATAACCAGTGCGCACGGGCAGGATATAACTAAAAAAATCAATGCGCGTTCAATCCATGTTTGCCATGCCGCCGCAAAAACGAGAGGCGGAATCACTGCCAACGCTATCGCGCAAAACACAACAAGCGGCGTGTATATATGCGCAAAACGGGTAACAAAAGCTTCTGTTTTGGCTTTTTTTTCCGCAGCGTGCTCAACCATGCAAAGAATTTTGGAAACAGTCGATTCGCCGAATGGTTTTGTAACGGTGAGCGTTAGCACGCCGCTTAAATTGACGCATCCGCTCAGTACGGTGTCTCCGGTTTGCACAAAGCGCGGCAGCGCTTCTCCGGTAAGAGCTGCCGTATTCAATTCGCTTGAGCCGTCCGCAACAACCCCGTCTAAAGGAACTTTTTCTCCCGGTTTTACGATAATCGTGCTGCCTACCGTTACCGTATCGGGAGTGACTTTCAGTAAAGACCCGTCTTTTTTTATATTTGCGTAATCGGGGCGGATGTCCATTAAAGCGCTTATGGATTTTTTTGAACGCGTTACGGCATAGTCTTGCAGCATTTCTCCGGTTTGATAAAACAGCATAACAGCACATGCTTCGGTGTATTCGCCCAATATAAGCGCACCGATTGTCGCGCAGCTCATTAAAAAGTTTTCATCAAAAATTTCGCCGTGAAATATGTTTTTTACCGCACGCAATAAAACGTCGTACCCGATTATAGCATAGGGAATAAGATAAAAAGCCGCGCTGAACCTTTGCAACGACACTATAAAGTGCAGCGCTGCGTGTACTGCAGCAAAGCTTGCAACGCACAGCACAATGCGCAGTATTATATGATTTTCGCTTCCGTGGTCACAGCCGCATGAACACGTATGGTTGTGATCATGGGTATGCGGCTGTGTATATGTGTGGGTGTGACAGTGAGCCATAAATCCTCCTTGCGGATACGGTGTGTGTTATGTTTATTCGCAAATATGTTCCATTCCCTGATCGACTATAGTTACTACGTGGTTGTCATTCAGTGAATAAAACAAAGACTTTCCTTCTCTGCGGTTTTTTACCAATTTACTTTGTCTAAGAATCTTAAGTTGGTGCGAAACTGCCGACGGCGTCATTGCCAGTGACTGTGCCAATTCGTTTACGCACAGTTCTTGTTTGCGCAGCGTATACAAAATTTTTATGCGCGTTGTGTCGCCGAAAATTTTAAATAAGTCCGCCAAATCATACAGGGTTTCTTCATCGGGAATTTTATGCTGTTTAGACATAGCAACATCCTTTTATTTGAACAGCTGTTCATTTGTTATTATTATAAAACGTGTAGGCTTTTTTGTCAAGAAAAACTCTGTATTAAAATTGTTTATGCCGGTATGTGTATCAGTTTTTAGTATAAAAAATCAATTATCCGTATTGAAAAAAGTCGGTTAAACTATATACTGGTAGACTAACGGAGGATATATGAAAACATCTAAACTGACGCTTTTTTTGTTATGTGCTGTGTTTTTTACATCGTGCACGAAAGCATCGAACAGTGCAAAATTAAGCGGTGATGTAATGGGAAAATTCAACCACAGCGGTTACCCCATTTTGAATGAAAAAGAAACATTCGACATTTACGTTTCGCAGTTGTCGCCTGTTGTAGCGGCAAACGACAAAGCCGTTGTTAAAAAAGCAATTGAAGAAACGAATGTGGTTACCAACTTTATTGAAGTTGCCTCTTCCAGTTGGGAAGAAAAAGTAAATATTTTGTTTAGCGCCGATTCTTTGCCGGACGCTTTTTTAGGCGACCTTAAAATCGACGAAAAATATCAACAGCTTACGCCGCTGGACGATTTTTTAACTGAAGAAATAGCACCGCATGTTGTGGCTTTTTTAAATTCGCGTCCCGAGTACTGGGAATTACTGAGAGCTCCGGACGGTCATATTTACAGTTTGCCGAAAGGGGATGAAACGTATTGGAATGTTATCGATGCCCAGCCGTATATTAACGGCGACTGGTTAAAAGCGGTCGGTAAAGACGTACCGAAAAATGCCGAAGAACTGAGAGCGGTTTTGCAAGCTTTTAAAGACGGAGATCCGAACGGGAACGGCGATACAAAAGACGAAGTGCCGATGACTTTCCGCGGTGTATGGGGCTGGGGCGACGGTATGGAAAACGCTTTTTCCGCTTTCGGTGTGTTTGAAAGCGCAGCCCACGTAATGACAAAAGACGGCAAGGTTACGTTTGCGTCAAAACAACCGGCTTATTATGAAGCATTAAAATATTTTCATGATTTGTATAAAGACGGTTTAATAGACGGCGAATGTTTTACGCACAGTCAAGACCAGTATAAAGCAAAACTATCGGAAAGCGTAAATAAGTACGGTGTAGTAATTACTTACGATAAACAAAAACCGTGGATACCGTTGTTGTTGGCAGCCAAAGACGGTACTATTACGATGGGAATAAACAATATAGAACATACCGACGGATTCAGTATTACCAAAGCATGTAAAAATCCCGGAGCTTTGGTGCGTTGGTACGATTATTGCAATAAGGACGTTGACACTATACTGGCGTGGAACCGCGGAGTTGAAAACGAAGGCTGGAAGTACGAAAACAAAGGGGTTTCCGATAAGATAATCATACTGAATGATCCGGCAATCCAAAAAAAATACGGTGCGGCAAACAAAGCCGAATTGCGCAACATTCAGTCTTTTGCGGGAAAATCACCGGCTTACCTTGACTTGTCTTTTTTCGGTAAAATGAGCGGCGAAAAGCACTTAAAACCGGAATTGAACAAAAAAGTACTTGATAACGGTTATGGCGTACGTGCGCTTCCTCCGGGGTTTTCAACTGCGGAAAATGCAAGCAAACGGATTGTGCTTTTAGCCGATATCGATAACTATTTGAATAAATTTATTGCAACCTCCATCGTAGACGGTATTGATGACAAGGGTTGGGAAAAACATTTGGAAACGCTTAAAAAATTAAAAGTTGACGAATACACAAAATTGTGTCAGGAATTCGTTGACGGACAAAAAAAGAAATAAATAAAAGGAAAGCACGGTGAACGCACGAGGACTGCATAAAAAGACGGGGTTTATACAATACATAAAAAAAACGTACATGCTGTATCTTTTTTTGCTGCCCGCCGTGTTGTACACGGTGCTGTTCGATTATATGCCCATGTACGGCATACAAATCGCTTTTAAAGATTTTAAGCCGAGCCTCGGGTTTGCCGGCAGCCCGTGGGCAGGCTTTAAATATTTTAAAGTCTTTTTTGACTCCTACCAGTTTACAACGCTGTTAAAAAATACCCTGCTGTTAAGCTTTTATGCTTTGGTTGCCGGTTTCCCTATTCCCATAGTGCTTGCACTGCTTTTAAATTACACTAAAAACGTTCGCTTAAAAAAAGTAACGCAGATGGTAACCTATGCACCGCACTTTATTTCTACAGTTGTTTTTTGCGGCATGCTTTTTGTGTTGTTGGGAACCGACGGTATTTACAATCAGTTTTTGGGTTTGTTCGGCATAAAGCCTGTCGGGTTTATGACTAAAGCCGAAAATTTTAGGCACGTATACGTATGGTCGGGTGTAATTCAGCAAATGGGTTGGAATTCGATTATCTATATAGCAGCTTTAAGCGGCGTAGATCCGAAAACTCATGAAGCGGCAATCCTCGACGGAGCGAGCAAAGTGCAGCGCATTATTCACATCGATTGGCCGTCGATTATGCCGACTGCGGTTATGCTGTTGATTTTAAACGTAGGCAGAATTATGAGTCTCGGCTTTGAAAAAGCGTTTTTGCTGCAAAATAATTTGAATTTGGATTATTCTGAAATTATAGAAACCTATGTGTACAAAATCGGTATTCAAAGCGGACAATTCAGTCTTTCTGCGGCAATCGGTTTGTTTAACAATATTATCAATTTTGCGCTGCTTTTGACAATCAACAAAGTTTCAAAAAAAATGACAAACGTCGGAATTGTGTGAGTAAAGGAAAAAAATGAAAAAGAGCGTACTTCAAAATCCCCTGCATAACGATAAAGCCTTTGATATTTTTGTTGTTTGTATAATATCGCTGACTTTGGTTGCTTTGCTATATCCCTTATACTTTGTAGTAATCGCTTCAATCAGTGATCCTGATTTGGTAAGCAGCGGTCAAGTATGGTTTTTACCGAAGGGAGTTAATTTTGAAGGCTACGGTTATATTTTGCACGATGTGCGTATTTTGCGCGGCTATATAAATACGATTGTATATACAGTGTGCGGCACATTGCTTGCTTTATTTATAACCGTTCCCAGCGGCTACGCTTTATCGCGCAGCGATTTAAAAGGTAAAGCCGTTATTATGCTTTTTTTTGTGTTTACCATGTATTTTAGCGGCGGATTAATCCCCAAATATTTGGTTGTAAAAAATCTAGGTTTGGTTAATACGCGCTTTGTATTGATTGTATTGGGTTCTTTTTCGGTATTTAATTTAATTATAACCCGCTCTTTTTATGTTAATTCTTTACCCAAAGAGCTTCAAGAAGCTGCGGAAGTCGACGGGTGTTCGGTTTTTCAATATTTTACCGCCGTTGTTGTGCCGCTTTCAAAATCCATTATCGCCGTTATAGGATTGTACTATGCGGTGTACCACTGGAATGCGTTTTTTAACGGATTGATTTACATAAACAATGTAAAATTATATCCGCTGCAATTGATTTTACGCGATATTCTTATTTCCGGACAAACAATCGACACATCGATTACCGATCCGGAATTGATACAGCGTATTGAACAAATCGCCAGAACCATTAAATACGGAGTTATTATCGTTTCTTCTTTGCCCGTTTTAATGATATATCCTTTTGTACAAAAACATTTTGTAAAAGGGATAATGATAGGGGCGATTAAATAAACAAATGAAACGCCCGAATGTACTTATCATACAAACGGATCAGCAAAGTACATGGACTTTAAGCTGTTACGGCGGTACGGAAATCAGTACTCCGCACATAGACAGCATAGCGAACACGGGATCACGCTTCGATAATTTTTATACCGTCAGTGCAGTATGCACTCCTTCGCGCGGCTGCTTTATGTCGGGGCAGTATCCGCATACGCACGGAGCGTATCGTAACGATGTGCCGATACGACCTTGTGTAAAAACATTTGCACAAATTATGAAAGAAAACGGTTACCGGACATCGTATGTGGGAAAATGGCACTTAGCCGGAGCTGAAAAACCGTTTTGGCTTAGTCGTGAACAGTCTATGGGTTTTGACGACTGTTCTTGTATGTTTAATTGCAGCCACAGCAAAAAAATTACTGATACCGATTGTGAGTCCGCGCACAACGCTTTTGCCGAAAAGGACGGCAGCCGAGCCGGAGACAAGGAATGTAGCAGTGATGGTAAGCGCCCCCGTATAGAAGAAAACGATACCGTTATCGGTTCCGGTGCGCAGTATACAACCGATTTTTTAACCGATAAAGCTATAGAAAAAATATGCGCATACGTGAAAAAATCCGGCGAAACGCAGACAGAGCCGTTTTTGCTTATGCTGAGCATACCCGATCCGCACCAGCCGTACACAGTACGCGCTCCCTATGATACTTTGTTTGCACCTGAAAACGTAAAAGTGCCCGTATCTTTTTATGAGCGCACGCTGCCGGATTGGGCGGAAAACGACGAATGGGGCAGGCATCGCTATTTTCCCATTGATATGAGCGATCGGGAAAAAAAGTTTCGTAAAATAAAAGCGCAGTATTGCGGAGAAGTTGCTTGCGTAGACGATAACGTCGGGCGCATTATCCGCTGTTTAAAGGATTGTAATATCTACGACAACACCGTTATGGTTTTTACCAGCGACCATGGCGATTATATGGGAGAGCACGGGTTATTGGAAAAAAACAATTTGTACGAAAGCGTATACCGCATACCCTTGATTATCAGTTTTCCCGGAAAAATCGGTGCGGGAAGCGTTATAAACACTTATGTTTCTATCGTTGATTTTCAGCCGACGCTTTTAAATTTATTAGATTTGCCGCTTTCCGCCCAAGAGCAGGGGCGGGACGTTTCGTGTTTGTTTGAGCACGACAGCGCCGATTGGGAAGAAGCTGTTTTTATTCACCCAAACGATGTGCCGCGCGCAGGAATTTTAACGAGAGAATACGAACTTGCCTACGTGGGAAGCGGATGGCAAAATCAAAAAGAGTTTAAAGATCATATTTTATTTGATAGAAAAAACGACATCGACCAAATGCACAATTTATTTTATAATAAAGCCTATCAACCGGTTATTGGAAAACTGACGGTAAAAATGGCGGAGCATTTTAAAAAGCTTCATTTTGACAAAAACAAACTGCCGCCGCCTTTATCCGCATTATTGTAAAATTTACGTTTTGCCGGAGTTGTGAGCGGAGTGCGTATGAAAAAACCGAATATTTTGTTTTTAATGTGCGACGAGCACCGTTTTGATGTTCTCGGTTATGCGGGAAACCGCATAATTAAAACTCCCGTACTCGATTCTTTGGCAAAACAAGCGGTTGTTTTTAACAACGCGTATACGCCCAGTCCTATATGCATTCCCGCACGGCAATGTCTTATGAGCGGGTGTTTGCCCAAACACTGCGGATGCGAAGAATATGGACAGGATTTACCTGCCGGCTCTATGACCTTTGCCCGCTGTTTGGCTGCGGCAGGTTATGAAACGGTTGCATGCGGAAAACTGCACCACATGGGAGGCGACCAAATGCAGGGATGGACTATGCGGATGGGAGCCGATATAAAAATAGATCCGCACTACATACCCGGTTATACACGGCAAAAGAGCGTACAAGCCGACTATAAGATTGCCGGCTTTGAAAAATGGTCGAATGCAAAAGAAATAAAACGAGCCGGCGTCGGAGAAAACTGTGCCTCTCAAGCGGCAGATTCCTATGCGCTTTTAGGAGCTTTAAACTTTATAAAAGACCGTTTTGTTGACGCTTATTACGACCGTGCAAATACGGAACAACCCTTGCTTTTAAAAGTCAGTTTTAACCGTCCGCACTATCCGTATTTTACATCGGAACGGCTCTTTTCTTATTATTTAAACCGAGTACCGCTGTACGATAAAGATACCGTGTTTGACCATCCGTTTTTAAGCCGGCACCGTGTGCAAATCGGAAAAGACGTCAGCGAGCGTGAAGCGCGCCGTGCCGTTGCCGCATATTACGGTATGATAGAAAGTGCGGACAGCGATTTCGGCACAATTATAGAAGCGCTTGAACATGCGGGGCAAAACATAGACGATTGGATTATCATTTATACCAGCGACCACGGCGAAATGCTGGGGCAGCACGGCGTATGGGAAAAACAAAAGTTTTTTGAAGCAAGCGTTAAAGTGCCGTTGTTTATCCGCTGGCCTAAAAAATTTACAGCACACAGGGTTGAAAAAAACGTTAATTTATGTGACATATTCGCAACTTTATGCGAATTAACCGGCACGAGCGTTCCCGAAGGTTTGGACAGCCGCAGTTTGGTTCCGCTGATGGAAACTGCCGGCGCCCCATGGGACAACGAAACGGTCAGCCATTTTAAAGATGTCGGCGGCTTTGCGAACGTAATGATTAAAAAAGACAATTTGAAATATCAATACTACGGCGAAACTGATTCGGAAGTATTGTTTGATTTGTTAAAAAATCCTACAGAAACGCAGAACTTTATAGATGACGACACTTACTGCGAAGCGGTACGCCGGTTTCGTTTGAAAAAAAACGAATTGGGGTATTGAGTATACAAAAAAACTTTAAAACAAGCGGTTTTTACGTATAAAACTGCATAAATATGCAAAAATACTTGACGTTATGCAATTTTTATGTATACTAAAATACAGAGGTGTATTATGAAAAAAATTGCAAGTGTTTTAATTTTTTTATCGTCGATTTGTGTGCTGTTGCCGGCGCTCGGTTCTCATGAAAAAGCCGTTATTACTTGTGCTGCCGATTTGGCAGGAAAACGTATCGGCGTACAAGCAGGAACTACCGGAGAGCTGTATGTACAAGAACACATAAAAGATGCACAATTGATTTCTTTTAAAACGGGGATGGATGCCGCCCTCGATTTAAAAAACGGCGCCATAGATGCGGTTGTATTGGATGAACTTCCGGCAAAGGAAATTGTCGCACGTAACGGCGATTTAACGATTGTAGCCGATAAATTTGCACGGGAATCCTATGCTATTGCGGTAAAAAAAGGGAATGAACAATTGTTGTCGTCTATAAATAAAACGATACAAAGTTTAAAATCGGACGGAACGTACGAAAAACTTGTCGCTTCTTTTATGCCGGTCGACGGCAAAATAACAATCCCGCTTGTTCCCTTAGCTCCCGCTCAAGGAAAAACACTCAAATTGGGAACAAATTCAGCATTTCCGCCGTTTGAGTACGTGCAGGGTTTTGACGTAGTCGGTTTTGATATTACGATGGGACAATATATTGCAAAAGAATGCGCAGCTTCTTTGGAAGTTATCGATATGGATTTTGACAGTCTTATTCCAGCTTTGGCTTCCGGCTCCATCGATTTTATTGCAGCGGGAATGTCGGTAACCGAAGAGCGCAAAAAAAACGTCGATTTTTCCGCTCCGTATTACGAAAGCGAACAAGTTATCATCGTTAAAAAATAAAGGAAAAGCGGTGTTTCAATCTTTTTATGATACCATAATCGCCTTTGACCGCTGGAAACTGTTGTTCCAAGGCTTGGGCGTAACCATGTATATATCTTTGTGCGCAATCCTTATCGGTACCATGCTCGGCTGCATATTCGCTTTGTGTAAAATTTCTCAAAGTGCTTTTTTGCGTGCCGTTGCCACTTCTTATACAACTTTAATCCGCGGTATTCCTCTTGCTACCCAGTTAATGATTTTTTACTTTGTAATATTCGCACCGTTGGGACTGGATCGCTTGACTGTCGCCGTTATTGCCTACGGTATAAACTCAGGGGCGTATTGTACCGAAATATTCCGCGCAGGAATTCAGGGCGTGCCGGCAGGGCAAACGGAAGCGGGGCGCTCGCTCGGTTTGTCGCGCAATCAAACGCTCGTTAAAATCGTTTTTCCGCAAGCGGTTAAAGCCGTATTACCCCCGTATACGAGCGAGTTTATTACATTGATAAAAGAAACGGCGGTAGCAAGTTTTATTGCCGTTGCCGACTTAACCAAAGCGGGAGATATGATCCGCAACGCTACATACAATGCATGGTTTCCGCTGTTGTCGGTTGCCGTTTTGTATTTAACCATAACGCTGGGGCTTACAAAACTGTTTTCGCTTTTTGAACAAAGGCTGGCGCAAAGTGATAGAAGTTAAAGATTTAACAAAAGATTTCGGTTCTTTACATGTGTTAAACGGTATTACGGAAACCATCCGGCAAGGCGAAAAGGTTGTTATTATCGGACCGTCCGGTTCGGGTAAAAGTACGTTTTTGCGCTGTCTTAATCTTTTGGAGTTTCCGAGCGGAGGCAGCATACGTTTTGAAGGTATTGAATTAACCGATAAAAAGGTTGACATAGATGCCGTACGACGCAAAATGGGTATGGTGTTTCAGCATTTTAATTTATTTCCGCATTTAACCGTATTGCAAAATATTATGCTTGCGCCGGTAACGCAAAAACTGGCTACAAAAGAACAAGCGCGCTCTAAAGCGATGGCACTTTTGGAACGGATAGGTTTGGCAGACAAAGCCGATGTGTATCCATCGCGCATATCGGGCGGTCAAAAGCAACGTATTGCGATTGTGCGTTCTTTAGCGATGAATCCGGATGTTATGCTGTTTGATGAACCGACGAGCGCGCTTGACCCGGAGATGGTCGGCGAAGTGCTTGCCCTTATGAAAGAGCTTGCCGGCGAGGGTATGACTATGGCGGTTGTTACTCACGAAATGGGTTTTGCTAAAGAAGTTGCCGATACAGTGCTTTTTATGGACGGCGGCGTCGTAGCCGAAAAGGGCAGTCCGGACGATATTTTTAATCATCCGCAAAACGAACGGCTTAAACAATTTTTACAGTGTGTGCTGTAAGCACGGCTCATACCGAGCAGTGCTGTAAACCGTACTTATCGTACTTATTCAGCTTATTTTGCTTATTGCGATAAAACGTATGCGTCGATAAAACGGGCAACTCCGTCTTCGTCGTTTGTATAATCGCTTACGCGGCAGGCAAGTTTTTTTATTTTGTCCGCACCGTTTTTCATTGCAACGCTGCAGCCTGCAAGCCGTATCATCGATTCGTCATTCATGCTGTCGCCGAACGCCATCGTATGTTCTTGGCTAATGTTAAGCCGTTTTGCCAGCCATATAAGCGCTTCGCCTTTGCCGGACTCTTTGGGTAAAATTTCCAAAAAATACGGTTTGCTGGTAAATATAACGCAGTGCTCTTTTAATTCGTTTTTAAGTTCGTTTTGGAACACTTGTAAAACTTCAGGCTCTCCGGGAACAACCATTTTGTGAAAACCTTGTGTAAGAAAGGTTTCGTAATCGGCAACAACTTTTTGTTTTAAACCGCTAAGCTTTGCGTCGACATTTGACCATTCATTTAAAAAAGGTATGTAAATGGTACTTGCGTCGTATACTTGGCTTACCAAATTACGTTCGTTTGCTTTGCGGTAAATATGTTTTAAAATCGAAGCATCGAGAATGCGGCTGTAAATTACTTCTCTTTTATGCAAATCGCTGATTTCCGTACCGTTTTGCGAAATAATGTAGCGCCCTTGCTGCGTTCCTGCTATGTCCATCCGGCGGACATACGGCAGTATGGCGTTATCGCTTCTGCCGGAGCATAAAGTAATGTATATGCCCTGCTGTACGGCTTTTTGCAAAACGCCGACTGTGTAATCCGATATCGTTAAATCATCTTTTAGAAGCGTATCGTCCAAGTCGAGCGCTATAATGCTTGCCTTTATGCACTTGCCGCTTTCGGCTTGTGCTGCTGCGCCGTTTATGCCGGCACAAGCCGATTTGTGTGTGGTATTCATACCCTTAAGTATATCACAGTTTTGCCGTCTGCACTATAGAATGCGGCGTGCGCCGGTGTGTTTGCTATGCGATACCGTACACACGCCGAAAAGTGCTAAGCTAAGCCGTATATTTTTCAAGCGTTTTACGTACCGCGCCGGGAGAAGCAAGCATTTCGGTAAAAAATGCCGTTACTTTTTCTCCCAAACCGGCTTCGTACAAATCAATACCGAATATTTGTTTATTGGTCAGTATTGAGCGCACGTCGGCATTTGTGCTGCCCAAGCTTATACCGCTTAATTCTTTTTTTAAGTCGGCAAGCAGCGGATCGGGACTTAATTCCATCGGTTTTCCGCTGTCGTCGATTCCGAGTAAATAACGCAGCCACGCGGCGATTGCCAAAGGAATACCGGTTAAATCCTGCACGTTTAGATCGCCTCTGCTGCAATAGGCTTCAATTGTTTTTCCGTAACGTACGGCAAGCTTTTGCGAGGTGTCCGTCGCAATGCGCTGCGGGGTATCGGGTATGTTGGGATTTACAAAGCGTTCGTTGATTACTTCGTCGAGAAAGCGTTCTGGGCGTATGATAACCGGATCGATTGCCGTTTTTAAGCCTTCATCATACCCTATTTTTTTTATCAGTTTTACCAGTACCGGATCGTTCATTTCTTCGGCTATGGATGTATAGCCTAACAGGCAGCCGGTAACGGCAAGAGCAGTGTGCAGGGGGTTTAAGCATGAGCCGACTTTCATCGTTTCGGTTTTGTTAACCGTGTCGCGCGTTCCGAACAATACGCCGGCTTTTTCAAGCGGCGGTCTGCCGTTGGGAAAAGTGTCTTCTACAACCAAGTATTCAAGCGTTTCCGCATTAACAAAGGGCGCCGCATAACTTTTTTTAGCCGTTATGCGGATGTCCATGTTTTCCAATCCCATTGCGCTTAAACGGCTGCTTACCTTTTCCGAGGGGCGCGGCGTTATTTTGTCTATCATAGTCAGCGGAAAAGCGATTTTTGTACGGTCGTTTAAATAGCTTATAAAACCTTCATCCGTAAATCCGTTTTGCTTCCATTTTCCGGCAATGTCTAAAACGGCATTTTTTATTTTGTCGCCGTTGTGAGAACAGTTGTCCATGCTGACGACGGTCAGTGCGTATGCCCCTGCTTTGTAGCGGCGGTATAAAAGGGACGTTAAAACGCTCATCGCGTGGACGCTTTGAGACGGACCGTTTTGTATGTCGCGTTCCACAAGGGGAATATAATCGCCGTTTAAATTCGTAAGTGCATAGCCTTTTTCCGTAATGGTATAGCTTACCATTTGCAACGACGGGTTTTCAAAAATGGCGGCGCACTTTTCAAAATCGCCGTTGTCCGTGCGGGAAGTGAGCGCTTGCACAACCGAAGCGACAAGTGTGGTATCCAAACTGCCGTCGCGGTTCATCAACACGCTTAAATGCAAACAATCGTATTCGTTTGCAATTTCGGATACTTCAAAGTCAAAAGTTTCGGCGCTGATAATACCCGATTTTACAATACCTTCGTTTAAAAGCGTTTGATAAATCCGTGCAGGAAAGGCTTTAAAAATATTTCCTGCGCCGAAATGCAGCCATACCGGATTTTTTTCAGTGTTCGCGCGCACGGCGTCGATATCAAAAGTCGGCAGTTTTATGCCGTTTTGTTTCCAAAAAGTGCTGTCGCTTATATTTTTACGGTTCAGTTTCATTTTTTTTCTCCGTTTGTTTTATGCGTAATCGTATCCCACACACCCAGTAAATACATGACGCCGAGCGCGCGGTCGTATAATCCGTAGCCGGGACGGCATGTTTTTTCTTCTCCCCACAAATGTCTGCCGTGGTCGGGGCGGACATAGCCGGTAAAACCTGTTTCGTGCAGAGCGCGCATAACTTCTACCGTGTCGACCGAACCGTCACATGCGCGGTGGGAGCATTCGATAAAATCACCGTTGTCGAATACTTTAACGTTGCGCACGTGCATAAAGTGAATGCGTTTTGCAAAGCGCCGTACCATTTCGGGTATGTTATTTTGTAAGCTTGAGCCCAAAGAGCCTGTGCACAACGTTAAGCCGTGAAAGGGACTGTCTACCAAGTCAAGCACTTTTTGAATGTGTTCCGCGCTGCGCACAATGCGCGGCAGCCCGAAAATGGGGAAGGGCGGGTCGTCGGGGTGCACTGCCATTTTTACGCCGTATTTTTCGCACGCAGGAATTATTTTTTGCAAAAAGTATTTGTAGTTTTCCGTTAATACTTTATCGGTTACATCTTTGTATGCGGCAAATAGATTTTCAAGTTTGCTTAAACGCTCCGGTTCCCAGCCGGGCATTGTTTTTTCTCCGGCGCCGTTTAAAATCCTGTCTACGATTTCCTGCGGGGCAACTCCGTCTACCAGTTTTTTTTCAAAAAAAAGCGCGTTTGAACCGTCTTCCATTCTTTTGTATAAATCGGTGCGCGTCCAATCGAATACAGGCATAAAGTTATAACAAATAACCTTTACACCCGCGCGCGATAATTTTGCAATGGTGTCGATGTAAATGTCAATATAAGTGTCTCGGCCGGCGTTTCCTATTTTTATATCGTCGTGCACGTTAACGCTTTCAACTACATCGGCGTTAAATCCCTTTGAGCGGATGTAAGCAACTTCGTCGTTTATGCGTTTTTCTTCCCATTCTTCTCCGGCGGTTTTATCGTGAAGCGACCAAACAATACCGTCTACGCCCGGAATTTGTTTAATGTGGTCGAGCGTTATATCGTCGTTTCCGCGCCCGTACCAACGCCATGTCATCTGCATGCGCTATCTCCTTGTATTCCAAAATATTGTAAAGCATTGTTATAACAAATGTCTTCGGTAATTTTACCGGCAAAAGCTATGTCGGCGGGAAATTCACCGTCTTCAATCCATTGCCCCAGCACGGCACACAAAATGCGCCTAAAATATTCGTGGCGTGTGTAAGATAAAAAACTGCGCGAATCGGTGAGCATGCCGATAAAACACGATAGTTGCCCCAAATTCGCCAGCGCTTTTAACTGAGCTTCCATGCCGTCTTTTTGGTCGTTAAACCACCAGCCCGAGCCGAATTGAATTTTGCCGCGTATATCGCTTTGAAAATTTCCCGCCATGGAAGCGAGCATGTAATTGAACACGGGGTTCAAATTATACAATACGGTTTTCGGCAATTCGTCGGTGTAGTCCAAATCGTTTAAAAAAGCGGAAAGCTCATGCGCGTATGGGCGGTCGTCGATGGAGTCAAAGCCGGTGTCCGCTCCCAGTTTTTCAAAATATTTTGTGTTGTTGTTTCTGAGCGCACCGATGTGAAGCTGCATAACCCAGCCGCGCTTTGCATATTCTTTGCCTAAAAAGCGTAACAAACAGCTTTTGTAAAAGATGATTTCATCCGTTTGCAGTTCACCGCCATTTAAGCGTTTGTCTAAAATTTCGTCAAAAGTATCGCCGTTAAATCCTTTTTTTAATGAAAGTTTTTCAGCTTCGTATTCCATGCGATCAAGACCGTGGTCGCAGGAAAGGCAGCCGTGCTCGGCAAAATAATCCATGCGAGAGCTCAATGCGCGGAACAAGGCAGAGCGGCTGTCGATTTTAAAACCTGCGGCTTTTTCGAGACGGTTAAGCCACGGTATAAAAGAAGCAAGTTCTATTTTTACGGCGCCGTCGGGACGGAACGTGGGACACACGCTTACGTTAAAGTCTTGTATATTTGCAATTTGTTTGTGATAGTGTAAATCGTCGGCAGGATCATCGGTGGTGCCGATAAAGCGTACATTGAATTTTTTTATTAAAGACCGTGCGCTGAATTCGCTGTCTGCCAATTTTCCGTTTGCTTTTTCCCAAATCGAATGAGCTGTAGCGGGGCTTAAAATATCGTTTATGTTAAAATAGCGGCTTAATTCCAAATGTGTCCAGTGGTACAGCGGGTTGCCTATTGCGTAAAAAACGGTTTCGGCATATTTTTCGAATTTTTCTTTGTCAGAAGCGTCTCCGGTTATAAAACGTTCGGGCACACCGAATGTGCGCATGGCGCGCCATTTATAGTGGTCGCCCGAAAGCCACAGTTCTGTTATGTTTTTCCATCGTTTGTTTTCGGCTATTTCTGCCGGCGGTAAATGGCAGTGATAGTCGATTATCGGCATTTTTTGCGCATGCTCAAAGTAAAGCTTTTGCGCCGTTTTTGTTTTAAGCAAAAAATTTTTTTGTATAAACACCTCGAACGCTCCTTTCGATTGCGTATTTCACTGAAATACTACCATTCCAGTCGAGCGCTGTCAAGGATTTTTTACTTGATCGGATTTTTTAATGAAGCTGTACCGCTGCACCATAGACGCTGTTTGTCAGTGTTGTTTTCGCCGACAATGCAGCAAAGCCCAATGATGGACTTTTGTCACTTTGCTGCGTGGGCATTGACACGGCTGCCCCGAATAGTATAAACTTATCCCTTGTAAGGAGCGGTGTCCGAGTGGTTTAAGGAGGCGGTCTTGAAAACCGTTGTGCCGCAAGGTACCGGGGGTTCGAATCCCCCCTGCTCCGGGGCCTAAAAGGCTCTTTTTGGAGTGGTGACCGAGAGGCCGAAGGTGGCTCCCTGCTAAGGAGTTATACCCCTAAAGGGTATCGGGGGTTCGAATCCCCCCTGCTCCGTACCGAAAAGGTAAATGAGACTATAGCTCAGCTGGATAGAGCGTCAGATTGCGGATCTGAAGGCCGGAGGTTCGAACCCTCTTAGTCTCGTAAACAAAACATTATGTATGGAGAGATGCGAGAGCGGTCGATTCGGGCGGTCTCGAAAACCGTTGTACCGCAAGGTACCGGGGGTTCGAATCCCCCTCTCTCC
>KI260554.1:251217-310695 GCA_000468055.1 Treponema lecithinolyticum ATCC 700332
GGTACCGGGGGTTCGAATCCCCCTCTCTCCGCTCATCAGCGTACTTTACCCGCACCGTTTGCTTATTATTGTGTGTAGGTAAAGGATGCTTGTTTGTTATGAAGTTTTGTTTTGGAGAGATGTCCGAGCGGTCGATGGTGCAGTCTTGGAAAGGCTGTGTACTGAAAGGTACCGGGGGTTCGAATCCCCCTCTCTCCGCAGCGTGAGCTTTTTTATGCAGGCTCTTTCAATGAGTCCAGGTCCTATGCAAGGAACGTTTTCAAACCCCGTCAGATCCGGAAGGAAGCAGCGGTAGAAAGTCGCTTTCTGTGCCGTAGATCGCCTGGGCTCTTTGGAAGGGCTTTTTTGTTTTGCGCTGTGTTATGCTGCGCACGCACGTACATGCATTGTCAATTGCGGAAGCTGTGGATGGGGGCGGGAATTCTTCCGCCGCGCTTTATAAAGCCGTCGCAAGAAAAAGTATTTACCGCCATAACCGGAGCGCCTCCCAATAACCCGCCAAACTGAGCCCAGTCTCCGACTTTTTTGCCCGGAACCGGAATGACGCGGACTGCCGTCGTTTTATTGTTTACCATGCCGATTGCAGCTTCGTCTGCTATTATACCGCTTAAGGTTGCCGCCTTTGTGTCTCCGGGAACGGCTATCATATCCAAGCCGACAGAACATACGCACGTCATCGCTTCAAGTTTTTCAAGGTTGATGGCGCCGTCTTTAACCGCTGCAATCATACCTTCGTCTTCAGATACGGGAATAAAGGCACCGGAAAGTCCGCCGACATTGGTGCTCGCCATTACCCCGCCTTTTTTTACCATGTCGGTTAAAAGCGCCAAAGCGGCTGTTGTGCCCGGAGTTCCGGCGCGTTCCAAACCCATGTGTTCCAAAACGCGGGCAACCGAATCGCCGACTTCGGGTGTCGGTGCAAGCGAAAGGTCGAGTATGCCGAAATCGACACCGAGCCTTTTTGCAGCTTCGCTTCCGACCAGCTGCCCCATACGAGTTATTTTAAACGCCGTTCTTTTTATACCGTCCGCCAATACGTCCAGCGGGCAGCCTTCATATTCTTTGCATGCGGCAACAACAGCACCCGGTCCGGACACACCGACCGACAACACCGCATTTCCTTCTCCCGGTCCGTAAAAAGCTCCCGCCATAAACGGATTGTCTTCCGGTGCATTGCAAAACACAACCAATTTTGCACAAGCTAAACCGTTTTTATCCGCACTGCGTCGCGCTGCTTCGACAATAATTTCGCCCATATCTTTTACGGCGTCCATATTGATACCGCTTTTGGTTGATCCTATATTAACCGAAGCACACACCCGGTCGGTTACAGACAATGCTTCCGGTATGGACTGCATAAGAATACGGTCGCCGTCGGTTATACCCTTGTGTACAAGCGCCGAAAATCCGCCGATAAAATCGACATTCAGTTCTTTTGCAGCTTTATCCAGCATAACTGCCCATTCAACGTAGCTTTTTTCACCTGAGCTTTCGGCAACGAGCGCAATCGGAGTTACCGCTATGCGTTTGTTTATAATGGGAACGCCGAATTCGTTTTCTATGTCTTTTCCCGTTTGTGCAAGCTTTGCACAGTATTTCATTAGTTTGTCGTATATTTTTTTGCGGCTTTCTTTTCCCGACGTACTGCAGCAATCGCGAAGCGATACTCCCATAGTGATCGCGCGCACATCGAGTTTGTAGCGCATAAACATATTTACCGTTTCTTGAATTTCTCCGGGTGAAAACAGCATACTTTATTCCTTTTTAATACTTATATAATCCCACACGGCAGGGTCTTCTTGTCCCAAACACCAAAAGCCTGTCGATACAACGCCCATATCTTTGTACAGCTTTGAACGCTCGGCAATTGATTTTGCATCGTCAAAGTAGCCGGTTACGGTAAGCGGAACGGTGTACGAAAAACGCGACACACCTTCGGTTCGTTCAATGCCGGTTATTTCGAATTCCTGCAATTGCCGCTGTATGCCTGAATAAAAAAACGCTTTATTGGGATTTACGTTTCCCCACGTTCTACCGTAAAAAGGCTGTCCCATAATCAATTTTTCCGTGCCGACGGAAGTAAGTGCATATTCTGCAATATTTTGACACCATTTAAAAGAAGCTACCGGACCGGGAACACCTCTGCTCCAGTGTTCGTCATAAGCCATAACGAATACTCGGTCTACCAAAGCGGTGATTTTTGCGTAATCGTATGCGTCGCGCGACAGTTTTTTTGTACGTGCCGGAAGTGCCGCCGATAAAACCATTCGTTTGCCGGTACTTCTTTTTTTTGCTTTGAGCGCATGTTTTAAATCGCTTAAAAAACTTAAAAAGTTTTCTTCATCGTCGGCAAGTACCATTTCAAAATCGATTTGGATACCGTCGTATTTTTTGTCGTATGCTTCTTGTATTAAGTCGGCTATAAAAGCGCGCCGCAGCGGGTAATCGGGAGACAGTACGATGTGGGTCATGCCGTAGTGATTGCATGTTACAACCAAATGCATGCGCGCCGGAAAAAAACTTAGTTTGCGTGCATCCGGAACGGCGGAAAGCGCACCGCGGTAATTTATTTGTGCGCCGAAATAACCTATATCCGTTACGGGAATATCGTTTTTTAAATACTGTTCTTGCCCGTTGTGAATATACGTCCACACTTCGCCAAAAGCTATGCTTTCAAAAAAATCGGTGTAGCCCGGTTCGTATATATCTTGTTCTTCTATTTCTTGTTTTTCGGCAAGTGTTTGTTCGCTGTTTTTTTCGACTTCAATCTGCGTTGTATGCGGTGCCGATATGCATGAAAATAAAATAATACAGCTTAAAAAAATGCCGTATTTTTTAAATACGGTGCATTGCATTGAATACCCGTTCGTGCATAATGTGTATGTCTACGCCTAAACTTTCTCCGAGTGCGTTCATGTTTGTGCGTAAATCTTCAATAAGAATGGAAGAAGCCGATAGATCCGCAACCATCATCATAACAAAATTGCCCGACAAAACTGTTTGACTTATATCGGCTATATTGATGTTGTAGGATGACAAGGAAGAACTTACTTTTGAAATAATACCGACTTGATCGGTTCCCGAAACGGTGATAATAACGTTTGCAGCATTCATGCGTTTATTGTACCCGTTCACTGCTTGCCGGTCAATGGTGTGTTTCAAAACTGTGCGAACACAGGGCAAAGGCTTGCAGAAGAATCGCGTTGAGAAAATAAAAAAATAAGTTTACAAAAAGTATTACATATTGTATGCTGAGGGTGTGAAAGTTAAAAAAGCAAAATAGGAGAATCGTTATGAAAAAATTAAAAATATCTTTGTTATGTGCTTTAGCACTTACCGCGATCTTTATCACAGCAGCCTGCAACCACGGAACGCAAGCCGGAGGCGGGTATGCCCCCGTTCCTTATGAATTTGCGCCGGTACCTGCCGGTGTCATTACCGGTACGGACCCTACATATCCCATGCCCGGAGCACAGCCCTTTTACAAAGGCGTATTTATTGCAGGACGCACGGTAACTTTAAGCGCCTATAGCATCGGCAAAACAGAGGTTACGTATAATCTTTGGAAAGCCGTGTACGATTGGGCAGTGCAGCCCGAAAACGGGTATAGGTTTGCAAATGCGGGACAGGCGGGCAGCAGCACAAGCGGCAGCGGCAGAGAGCCGGTAACAAATGTAAACTGGCATGACTGCATCATTTGGTGCAACGCATACACCCACAAAATAAAAGGTGAAGCCGAATGCGTGTACCGAAAAAGCAGCAGCGACAGCGCCGTCTTAAAAAACGCAACCGATACAACCGCATGCAACGCAGCCTATGCCGATATGGCTAAAAAAGGCTTCCGCCTGCCCACTGAAGCCGAGTGGGAATACGCTGCCCGTTGGCAGGGAAGCGACAACACAAATGCCGAACAATACGGAAGCGTATGGCTTACCAAATTGAACAGCGCCAGCGGCGCAAAAAAACCTGCCGGTTTTCAGGGACAGAATCTTCCCTCAGGCGAAAGTTGGGGAAGTTTACGGGATGAACTTGACAGGGTTGCCGTATATAAAGAATGGTATAACGGTACCGGTTGGGTATCCCGACCGGCAAAAACTGCTGCCGTTGCACGCAAGGCAGCGAATGCTCTGGGCTTATACGACATGAGCGGGAATGCCTATGAGTGGTGCTGGGATTGGAACGGAACGATAACGGCCGTTGCTGAAACGGATCCGCAAGGTCCCCCTTCGGGTACCAACCGTGTTAAACGCGGCGGCCGTTACTCCGACAGAGCAACCGGCTGCACGGTAGGCTCTCGGGGCAACGGCAACCCCGGCGGCACCAGCGACAACACGCAAGGCTTTCGCCTGGTGTACCGCCCCTAATCTGAAGCGCCCGTAGTCTATGGGCGCTATCTGTTTTCTTCAAAGATCGGTATCGGCTAAAATATATCGCTTAGTTTATGCCCATTTTATTCACTTCAATACTGAAACAAAGAGGGAAAGGAGATGTAAATGTTTACATTACAAGCAATTAAATTGGAGTATATCGGACTCGAACCGACCACCTATTGATTGCGAACCAATCGCTCTACCAGATGAGCTAATACCCCAGATAAGCATACTATAGCGTATACGGGCGTTTATGGCAAGGGCTTTTAAGGTATTGGCTCCGGCTTATTTTTTTACAAAAAATCAATTTTTTGCATGTTTTTTTCGTAAGTGTCAATAGTGCGGAGGGCGGGCGTCGGGGATGTTTTGTGAGGCGTTTTCCGTAATATCGGCTATTTTTTGCTGCAAACGACGCTGTTCGTATTCCAAAGATTGCAGGGTTTTATCCTGCTTGAGTGTCACATCCTGCAGTTTATTTATAAAGTCCTCAAGGTATGCAATTTTTATTTCCAAAAGGTTAAAGCGTTCTTCCGTTTGGTTTTCACACTTGTTCATCGAATATTCCTTTATAAAAGATTTTCTTTTGCGGCAAGGTTTTTTACCCAGCGTTCTTTTTTTAACCAGCTGTGCGCAATAAAAACTTTGGCAAAGTCGGTTGTTTTTACAAGCGCATACATACTTACCGGTCCGAGCGATGTAAAAAAGGTAAGCAAAACCATTCCGGGTAGTACGGCAAATACATTGATAAACACATCGGTAACAATGCCCATAACTGTATCCCCGCCCGTACGCGATACGGCAAATTGTGCGTTTAAATATGTCCACAGCGGCATATAGGCGGCTGTCATAAAAACCAAACTGCGGGTAACCGCATGCGATTGTGCGCTTAAATTGGAGAACACAATCGGAATTAAAAGTGTGGTAAAGCTGCCCATAATTCCCATTGCGCTGCCGAATAAGAAGGCACCGGTTAACAGCCAGTTTTTTTGCAGTTTGGCTTTTTCCAATTCGTTTGCACCTAAAGCGCTGCCCATTATAACGCCGATTGACGTGTTGATGCCGTTAAAGCATACAAAAAATAAATTTGCAATTGCAAAGCCTGCCGACATACCCGAAACGATTTCTGCTCCGCCGCGGCTGTTATATAATGCGCTGACCACCGTTTCGCTCATAACCCATGCCATATCGGACAATAAAATCATTCCCGAGCGCGATAAAATCGAAAAAAACAATTGTATGCGGACTTTTAATATATCGCACCAGCGCGAGTAAAACGGCGGTTTTTTAATTCGAATGTATACAATAAAAGTGAGCGCTTCAAAACAGCGGGCAATAATGGTGGCGATGGCAGCCCCTTGCACTTCCAATCGGGGAGCCCCTAGATTGCCGTAAATAAAAATCCAATTAAAAAAAGTGTTAACGAGCGTTGCAAAAACGGAAATGAGCAAAGGCTGGCGGACTTTCCCGATTTCTCGCATGGAAGTACCGATGGAAGTTGCAATTGCAGCGGGAATCCATGTAAATGCGGCGATTTTCATATAAGCGGAAGCTTGCACGACGATTTGTTCGCTTTGCATATTGCCGCGTACCATTAAAGCAAGCACGCTTTGCGGTTTTAAGTAACAAAACAGCGTATATAAAAAAGCCGCCGATACGGTGATGATTATTTTAAAGCGGAAGGCTTGCTGCATGCCGGCTGTGTTTTTTGCACCGTTATATTGCGACATAAAAATACCGCCGGAAACGCACAGCGAAGCTATGAATATTAAAAAAACAAAATTGATTTGTCCGGCGATGTTTACCCCCGACATTTTAACGTCGCCTAATCCGGCAACCATAAAATTATCGATAAGAGAAACCATGTTTTGAATAAGCACTTGCGCCATAACCGGCAAAGACAAGCAAAGCGCTTTTTTATAAAAACTGAGCGGTCCTAAAAGACGGAGACTTTTTGATGAAGCGTATGTCACAATTGTTTCCCGTATAAAAAAATAAACGCCGTTTTATCCGCATGCGTACGGCAAAGATCCGTATCGGAAGCGGACACTTTTTTTTCAATTTGTTGTGCAGGACTTTTTACTGTAGGTTCTGCAAAAATGCCCAAAGTTCCTTTTATTTTTTTTAGCAGGGTAAAACCTTGCGAATCGTAAAAAGCGTAATTGCAATCAGTGTCCGTTATAAGCACGGTGCGGTGATCATTTTTGCTTTGTGCGCTTGCAGTATCTGCAGTATCGGCAGCGCAGGCGGTACAATGGGAATAAAAACGCTCTAAAAGTTTTTTGGCAATTCCGTTACCCTGTTGCGCCGCATCTACAAAAAGGGCTGTAATTTCGCTGTTGTATGCACAGGATCGCAGCAATATTTTTTGAATGCGTTTATAGTCTTTAAAAACGCGGTAAGCCGTACTCCGCTTTCCGAAAGCGCCGAACAGCCATAAAAAAGCGTTTTTTACTGTAAAGCCTGCGCTGTACCCAAACTCGAGTAATTTGCACAAAAGCCCTTTTGTTTTTATCCGAGCAAATAAAAAGCCTATGGGGTTTCCACTTTTTTGTACTGCAATATCGGTGTAGTTACTGTGAAGGCGCAGCATATCGAAAACAAAGTTGTTTAACCGGCTCGTATCGATTTGAGGAAAATAAAAATCAAAGCGCCACGTGGGAGCGCTGATTGCGCTGCACGGAATGCGGTCTTTTGCCGTGTACGGACGAAAGCGGTAATCCATCTTTGTACTATATATCTTTACAACAAAAAAAGCTATCATTATACTTACTTGCGTGATATGCTATAAAAATAAAAAAGGGCACTTGATTTGGACAATCAATCCTGCAATTCGGCTTGCAGCAGCTTTTATTGCGGTTTTGGTTGTACCTTTTTCTTTTGGGTTTTTCGATGGCTTTTCCGGTAAAACGCTTTCGCCTGCTGCCCTGTGTGTTGGTGCGGCGGTGTTTTTGTTGTGCCTAAGCGCGTGTATATACCGCGATTGTTTTATATTTGACGATACGGAAAAAAAATTAGTGCACAAAAACGGTTTTGCCTGTTTTTATAAAAAAAAAGAAATCCCCTTTGCCGATATCGGCTGTGTGCGCCTTTTTCTTTTGCCGCGCGCCGGTGTTCTTTTTGCCCTGCGTTGCTCTTTGTGTTCTCGAGACGCAAGCGTACTGTGCGATATGGACTTTGTAAAAAAATCAAAACAGCATGCGCTTGAGCGTAAAGCCCAAAAAACGGCGCAATACTTACACTGTCCTTTGGAACGCGAAACGGTGTGACTTGACCCGATTTCCGGCAAAAGTGTATATTAGTTAAAGCTAATAGTTATTAAAAACCGAAAAACGAGAATGTTTTTGATAACTGCAGGAGTTAAACGATGACGCTTGAAGAACAGGTAAAAGAAAACCTCGATTACATACGGCCGCAGTTGCAAGCCGACGGCGGCGATATTGAATTTGTAGAGTTGCTTGAAGGCGGTAAAGTTGCCGTCAGATTAACCGGTGCGTGTGGCGGTTGTCCTATGGCAACGATGACGCTCAAACAAGGGGTTGAACGGTTTTTAAAAGATAAAATTCCTGAAGTAACGGAAGTAGTACAGGTTTTTTAAAGGATATTTTAAAGATTATGCAAATTGAAAAAAATAAACGGGTTTCCATCGACTATACGTTAAAAGATGAAAACGGTGAAATACTTGACAGCTCGGAAAACGGAACTCCTTTGGAGTATGTGCACGGCTACGGTAATTTAATATACGGACTGGAAAAAGAGCTTGAAGGAAAACAAGCCGGCGACAGTTTTTCGCTAAGCGTTGCTCCTGCCGAAGCTTACGGAGAATATTCTCAGGATTTGGTGGTTACGCTGCCTAAATCGAATTTTGAAAGCAATGCCGATATTACGGTTGGTATGAAGTTTGAAGCGGGAAGCGGTTTACATAACCGCGTTGTAACCGTAACAAAAGTTGACGGAGATAATATTACTGTCGATGCAAACCACGAACTGGCTGGAAAAACTTTGTTTTTTGACGTAACGGTAAACGATGTACGCGATGCTTCTGACGAAGAAATCAATGAATGTATCGGCGGCTGCTCATGCGGTTCCTGTTCGTCAGGTTGCGGCGGTTCCGACGGCGGTTGTTCGAGCGGCTGCTGCGGATGCGGTTTTTAAGGTTTTGTTTGGCGGACGCCTAAAAGTAAAGCTTGTGCAGCCTCGTATACGGCGAGGCACACTTTTGTTTTGTTTAACTTCGAAACGTCAATAATACTGTCTGCGTTTTGTTTGTACAAATTATCTCTGCGTGTATACACGCGGTGAAAGTTGTCAATGTAAGCAGGGAAACTTCCCGTTTTTTTGCTTTCGCTTATAATTCGCTCAAATAAGATTTTTTCCGTCGATCTTAAATATATAAAAAAACCGGTTTTATGCAAAAGTTCAAAAGCTTTTTTGTTGTCGCATATACCACCGCCGGCAGCAGCAATAGCGACAGCGCTCAAAGAATAGCCGGTTTTTGCCGATCCGTTTTGATGTACCGACTGTGTATCGAAGCCGTTTGTGCTTTCTTCGCTGTCTGTACCCTCTGCGCCGACTATATATTTTGCACTGGCTGTACTTTCTGTGCCCGTTGTCCCGTACTTTTTTACCGCTGTGCAAAAAAGGCGGCACGCTTTAAATTCTTCTTTTTGAAACGCAGCTTGTCCGTGCGCTGCGTATAGCTCGCGACAGCTCATTTTTACAGACTTTTCTATCAATTCGTCGATATCAAAAAAAGGTGCGTTTACATGCAGTGCCAATGCACGGGCTGCGCTTGTTTTTCCCGCGTGTTTTATTCCGGTTAAAATAATGCAGCGTTTCACGCTGAGCAGTATACGCTTTTTTATTGCCCATGTACAGACTTTTTGTTATGATAGGGTAATGAAAATGTATATAACGCTTGCTTTGTGTTTTGCTCCGCTGATTGTGGAAATTGTTTTTTCGCTTATAAAAATATCGTCTTTTCGGCTGTCTCAAGCCGGCTGGGCGGTTGCCGCGGGTTTTGCGGCAATTGTTCCTATTATTATCGTTCAGTATATTTTGCAGCAAACGGATTGGTTTTCCGTATCGAGTATGCCGTCTTTGCTTGCCGAAGCTTTGATATTTAACGGTTTAATCGAAGAAGCGGTTAAAATGCTTTTTTTATTTTTTTTGCCGGCAAAAAAAATAAAGCTGTCGGTTTTTATTGCTTGTGCCGTTATTGCAGGCGGAACGGTCGGTTCTTTTGAAGCCGTTATGTATTTTGTTGCCGGTACCCATTACAGCGCTTTGCGTTTGTGCACGGCAGCTGTTCTACACGCGTTGTGTGCTGGTTTGTCAGGTATTTTTGTGTGGACAGCAAAAAATAAAACACGCAAACGAAAAGCGCAGTTTGCCGCTTTTTGCGCAGCGGTATTTTGTCACGGCATATACAATTTTTTTGCCGGTTTTAACGGGTTTTTGTGGTGGTTTTCGCTTGCAGCTTTGTTGTTTGCCTTAATACAGCTGCGCTCGTTTTATACCGAATCTTAAGCGGTTTTGATAAGCGCAGCGTATTGCCGTAAGCGAGCTTCGGCTTTACTCTAGTCTGCCGTGTAGTGTTTTATCGGGTTGCCCGAAACTTTAAGTGTAAGGCGGCTGTGTCTGGGTACGGCATACGGAACGGTAAAATGACCTCCGATATGCTGCAGCGTAACCACTGTATAGGGTGCGCTGTCCGGCGGCTCTGCCGTTAATTCAACCGGAAGCGCATAGGGATACGGCGGCAAATTTTCTTCTATTAAGCCGTATACGGTGCCGTTTATTACCGTTTCCGGAAGTGCAATAACGGCTTCAATGCGCGAATATGCGCTCAAGCGCTCCCGTTCTTTCGGCGTTTTTTGAGAAAGCACGGTTCCCGCTTCCTGTTCGTTTTGTGTGCTTTGCACGGTAAAGTCAAAAATAAGTTTTGTACGGCTTATAGTTAAAAGCACATCGTTTAGCGAAATCCCGGTAATGTCGGGCACGTTTACTTCTTCGCCGCCGGGACCGGATGAAACAACCAATTGCAGCGTAACCGGTCCGGTTAATGCGCTGTTCGGCGCGGGGTTTTGCTCTAAAACTGTTCCCGCTTCTGCCGCATTTGTTTTATAGATAGGGGCATCGGACAACTTTATTATGGGTGTAGTCGATGCTGCAAACAAGGTTTGCAATTGCATACGCACGTCGTCGATTTTCATACCGACGTAGTTTTCCACGCGGTCGATAACAGCGCCCTGACTGACAGTTAACTGTATGCGGCGTCCTGCTTTTACGATAGTGCCGCCTGCAGGGCTTTGTTCAAGTACAGTGCCTTTTTCTTCCGGGCTGTTTGAATAGCGCATTTGTATTTTGGGGTACAGCTGCTTTACTTGCATTTCCTGAAGCGCTTCGGTAAGTTCGGTTCCGGTAACGTCGGGCACCATAACCCGTTCGGGGCTTTTAACGCTTATAAAAAAAGCGGCAGCTGTGCCCAAAAGCATTATGGCAGCCATTATTAAAACGATTGTAAAAATCAATGTGCGGTTTGCTCTGAGGGCTATTTCGGTTTTGTCGAGATTTACTCCGAATTCAATTACTTTTTCATACCATTTTGATTTCATATTTTCATTCCTTTAATTGCCGTTAATTATTTTGTGCTTCGGTACAGCGGCAGCCGATAAAGGTACGGCAGCCGTTTAAAAAATCTTTCCACATAAGACTTTTTTTTGATTGACGCTGCAGTTCTTGTACGGCAAGAATTCCGTCTCCTGTTTGTACCAAAATTCCGATGTTTTTGTCTATACCGACTACAGTTCCCGGCTCAAGCTTTTTTTCTTTTGCGCCGTTTTGAGTTTTAGCGCTGCTTTGTACATTGTTTTGCCGTAAAGGCATGTCCGCTTCATACACACAAGCTTTTTTTATATACAAAAGGGAATTTTGTGCATATGTGTAGGTCCCCGGCCACGGCTGCAAAGCCCGGACTTGCCGGCACAGCGAACAGGCGCTGTTTGTCCAATTTAAAAGACCGTCTTCTTTTTGTATCATGCTGCAATACGATGCGTCTTTTTCCGTTTGGGCGACTGCGTGTACCGTTCCGTTTTCTATGCCGTTTAATACGTCGAGCAATAAATGGCTTCCCGTTTCCGCCGCTTCGTTTAAAAGGGTTTGCGCTGTAGAATTGTCGCGTATAAGCAGTTCCGTTTGCGCTAAAATATCGCCTGTATCCATTTTTTCCGCTATGCGCTGTACGCTTACGCCCGTTTTTGTTTCTCCTGCAAGGATGGCAGCCGGTATCGGCGCGCAGCCGCGATATTTAGGTAAAAGAGAAGGGTGTAAATTTATTCCGCCATGTGCAAAAAGCGAAAGGAATTTCGGACCGAAAATTTTTCCGTATGCAAAACATACCAATATGTCCGCACGAAAAGCGGCAACTTTTTCGCGAAGCGCAGCATCAAGTTTTTCCGGATCCAGTACGCGGATGTTTGCTTTGTGCGCCGCCTGTGCAACCGGTGTCGGTTTACATGTGCCGCTTCGTCCTGCAGGAGCTGGGGCATTGGTTAGCACGCCGACAATATCGGTTTTTCCCGATGCGATAAGATTTTCCAAAACCGTTGCCGAAACTGCGGGGCTTCCCGCATAAAGAATTTTTAGCACAGGCGCGCTGCCTTTTTTGCCGCGATTTTTGCTTGTTTTGCTTTTTTTTGGCTGTCTTTAAGCGCTTTTCGTATTTCTCGGCGTTTAAACGCTTCAACCGTTTTTTGCTTAAAATCGCTGTCGCCGCGGTCTATAAACAGTACGCCGTTCAAATGATCGTATTCGTGTTGAATAACCCGCGCCAAAAGTCCGTCTGCTTCAAGTGTAAAAGGTTTGCCCTGTTCGTTAAAAGCTTGCACCCAAACTTTTTTAGGGCGTTCGATTTTTTCGTATATTTGCGGAATGGAAAGGCAGCCTTCTTCATAAAATTCGGTTTCAGACGACGTTTGCGTTATTTGCGGATTTATAAATACGTGTTTAACGTCATCTCCGATGTCGGCTACAAACAAACGTAAGCTTATACCGATTTGAGGAGCTGCCAAACCGATACCGTTGCTTTTTTTCATCGTATCGAACATTTGGACGGTTAAACTGCGGATATCGTCATTTATCTGTTCAACGGGAAGCGCTTTTTTGCGCAGCACTTCTTCGCCTAAAAGAAAAATCTTCATATACTTATATAGTATATAAATCTAAAAATCGGGTCAAGGAGCGCTCAGGTTTTTATTTTGCGAGCGGATTCGGTGTGCTTACGCACAAAAATTTTACCACGTTATTTGTTTTATTCGTCCAATTATGTTTTTCGGTAGATGCATAGTGTGCCGAATCTCCCGGATAAAGTGTGTATTCTTGATTTTTGTGCAGTAATGTAAGAACACCTTCCAAAACGTAAATAAACTCTTCCCCTTCGTGAGTATATGTTTTTATCGGTTCGTTTTCCGGGAGCGGCAGAATTTCAATTAAACGGGGAAAAAGCACTTTATCCGTAATATTGTTGTTGATTGCACGGATTATAATATTTGAACTTATAATATCGCTGACGTTAAGTGCATAACTTTTTAATATAACCGATGGCTGCGTTTTTTTAGGAGAAATAAAATAATCGATGGTAACATTGAACACCGAAGCTATTTTTTCCAAAGTGTCTATCGCAATCGATGTTAAACCTCTTTCAAACTGAGATAAAAAACCGACAGACAATCCCGTTTTTTTACTCAATTGTTCCAAGGTTATTTGTCTTTCCGTGCGTAGTTTTTTTAGCCACTTGCCGGCTTCCTGTTTCATAATTTATCCTTTTGATTTTTTATATTATACCCTTTTTGTATTTATTTCAATAAACAAATATTATTTAAAACGGAAAAGCAAAATTGAACAATATAGAAGAGAGCTGCGATTTTGCGTTAACACGTACGTATACGCTGTATGATACGGTTTATCGAAATTTCATAAAAATGAATTTGTTTATAAAATTTTATTTAAATTTTTCATTTTTATGATTGCGTAATTTACAATGATGTGATATACTCTTTTTTATAGATACAATTTTATTGTAATGCTATTGCACTTTGTGCTATGCGTTACGCAACAAAGGAGGCGCTGAACATGGCAGATGGATCGGCGGAAGCTAAAACCGGCTTAAAAAAAGCTATCGGTGTGGAAGCCTTTATAACCTTGGCAGTTATCGGCTTGCTTTTCGGTTATTTGGGACACGTTATGGGAATGGATATCGTTTTCAGCGTTATGATGAAAACGGGTCATGACGTATTGATGAATACGTCTTTTTACATTATGGCGGTTGCTATTTTAGCGGGAGCCGTTGCCAGCGTTATGGCAGAATTCGGTGTTATAGCTTTGGTAAATAAAATCATTTCTCCGGTTATGCGCCCGCTGTTTGGCTTACCCGGAGCGGCAGCTCTCGGTGCGGTTACTACGTATATTTCCGATAATCCTGCAATTTTATCTTTAGCAGCCGACGAAGAATTCGACCGCTATTTTACCCCCGCTGAAAAAGCTACGTATACAAACTTCGGCACAACGTTCGGTATGGGGCTTATCGTTACCGCTTATATGCTTAGCTTGGGAAAAGAATATTTTTCTGCCGTATTGATCGGCAATATCGGAGCGATTATCGGCGGTATTGTTTCGGTGCGGGTTATGCTTCTTATTGCAAAACGCTACTACAAGGAAGACAGAAAATATAAGATAACGGCAAAAGATGCCGGTTTAAATATGCGCAAAGTGCGTGCGGGCGGCAGTTTTGAACGTTTTATGTCGGCATTGATGGAGGGAGCAAAATCCGGCGTTTCTTTGGGTTTGGCATGCGCTTCCGGAACCGTTTTAATTTGTACTTTTGTAATGATTTTAACCTTCGGACCTGCAGGGGAAAACGGCGAATATATCGGAGCTGCTTACGAAGGGGTAAAACTGCTTCCTAGAATCGGTGCATATTTTTTACCGGTTGCCCGTTTTTTGTGGGGCTTTAACGTTCCCGAATTGCTCGCTTATCCGTTTACTGCGCTGGGTGCAGTAGGAAGCGCAATGGGTTTAACCAAAGGCTTTTTAACTGCCGGTTTTGCCAACGCCGGTACCGTTGCAACTTTTACCGGTATGGGAATTTGCATGAGCGGTTTTTTAAGCACGCATATCGGCATGCTCGATACGCTTAAACAAACGCAATTTGTAAAACCCGCTATTTTGTGCCAGCTTTTGGGCGGTTTGACGGCAGGTATTGCTGCAAACTATTTGTATAAATTGATTTGTTTGTTTTAATTTAAGAGGCAGCTGCAAACATCTATGGCGCAAACGGCGTTATTGATAAACATACAGCGTTTTTCGTTACACGACGGACCGGGTATACGGACAACCTTTTTCTTTAAAGGCTGTCCGTTACATTGCTTGTGGTGTCATAATCCGGAAAGCCAATCTTTCCAACCTCAAGTTATGCACTACACGGAGCGCTGCACGGGCTGCCGATCTTGTATCCGCGTATGTGCCGAACAGGCAATTTACTGCGAAAACGGTATTGCCGAAACGGACAGCACAAAATGCATACGCTGCGGCGAATGTACCGATTTTTGCCCGAATAATGCCCGCGAAATAAGCGGAAAACGGTATACAGCCGATGAATTGCTTAAAGAAGCGGCAAAAGACGAAATACTGTACGAACAATCCGGCGGAGGGGTAACTCTTTCCGGCGGAGAGGTTATGTCGCAGCCGATCGATTTTTTGGAAGATTTTTCGCGCCGGCTGAAGGACAGGGGCTTTAATGTTGCAATCGATACGTGCGGTTATACCAGCTTTTCAAATTTTGAGCGGATTTTACCCTATGTCGACTTGTTTTTATACGACATGAAGTGCATTGATGATAATCGGCATATACGTTTTACCGGTGTGCCGGCTTCTCCTATATTGGATAATTTAAAAAAATTGTACGATGCAGGTTCTGCCGTTAATGTCCGCATTCCGGTTATCGGCAATGTAAATGCGGACGACGAAGAGCTTTTACGTATGTGCTCGTGGATGCAAGTGCATAATGTACAACCGTGTAAAATTAATTTATTGCCGTACCACAATACCGGGTCGGTAAAATACGAGCGGCTGCGCATGAGCTACGACGATGATTTGATGGTTCGTCCGTCCGATGAACGAATGGAAGAAATAAAACATATGTTTGAAACACAAGGTTTTCATAATATCACAATAGGAGGTTGACTTATGGAAGCAAGAGGAATGAATGAACGTATTCAAAAATTGAGAAAGCAAAGCGTTGAAACCGATCCGCGTTTGTATATGGAACGTGCCGATTTAATGACCGATGCTTATTTAAAATACGAGGGTTCGGTTTCCGTACCGGAAATGCGGGCTATAGCGTTTAAGCACTTCATGGAACACAAAAAATTGTGCATAAACGACGGTGAATTGATTGTCGGAGAAAAAGGCGACGGTCCCCAAAAAGCGCCGACCTTTCCCGAACTGTGTTGTCATACCCTTGAAGATATGAAGGTTATGAACGATCGCGACTTGATCAGTTTTAAAGTCAGCAAAGAAGACCTTGAATTGCAAGAAAAGAAAATCATTCCGTATTGGAAAGAACGCTCCATCCGCAGTAGAATTTTGCGTTCAATGAGTGAGCAATGGAAAGATTGCTATGGAGCCGGTATTTTTACCGAATTTATGGAACAGCGCGGACCGGGACATACGGTCGGCTCAAATAAAATTTACGAAAAAGGCTTTGTAGACTATAAAAAAGACATTGCCGATGAAATGGCAAAACTCGATTTTTTGCACGATAAAGAAGCCTTTTCGCGCCGAGAGCAATTAAAAGCGATGGATATTGCATGCGACGCAATCATTATTTTGGGCGAGCGCTATGCGCGCTTGGCAGCGGAAATGGCTGAAAAAGAAAAAGATCCGGTACGCAAAGCAGAACTTGAACAAATTGCCCAAAACTGTTCTGTTGTTCCCGCACATAAACCCGAAACCTATTGGCAAGCAATACAAATGTACTGGTTTGTTCACTTGGGCGTAACGACCGAGTTAAATCCATGGGATGCATACAGCCCCGGCCGTTTGGATCAGCATTTATTTCCCTTTTACGAAAAAGATTGTGCAGCCGGCACTTTGGACGATACCAAAGCGCTCGAATTGCTGGAATGTTTGTGGGTTAAATTCAACAACCAGCCGGCGCCGCCTAAAGTGGGTATTACCTTAAAAGAAAGCAGCACGTATACCGACTTTGCCAATATAAACACCGGAGGCATAACCGAAGACGGACAAAACGGCGTAAACCCGGTCAGCTATCTTATTTTGGATTGCATGGACGAAATGAAATTATTACAGCCTAGTTCAAACGTGCAAATAAGCCGTAAAACACCGCGTAAATTTCTTAAACGCGCGTGCGAAATTTCGCGCAAAGGCTGGGGACAGCCGGCTTTTTACAATACCGAAGCAATTGTGCAGGAATTATTAAACGCGGGAAAATCTATAGAAGATGCACGCAAGGGCGGAACCAGCGGCTGCGTTGAAACCGGAGCCTTCGGAAACGAAGCTTACATTTTAACCGGCTATTTTAATTTGCCCAAAGTGCTGGAATTAACGCTTAACAATGGATTTGATCCGGTAAGTAAAAAGCAGTTGGGCTTAAAACTTGGTTACGCCGAAGATTTTAAAACGTATGAAGAGCTGTTCGACGCGTACAAAAAACAAGTTACGTACTTAATCGATATTAAAATCGAAGGCAGCAACATCATCGAAAAAATCTATGCCGAATATATGCCGGCTCCCTTCCTTTCAATAATCACGAACGATTGCATCAAAAAGGGCAAGGACTACAATGCCGGCGGTGCGCGCTATAACACCAATTATTTGCAAGGGGTTGGAATCGGTACCATTACGGACTCTCTTGCAGCGATTAAATACAATGTGTATGATCATAAAAAATTTACCATGAAAGAATTGATGCAAGCTTTGGAATCGAATTTTGAATCATCTCCGGTAATTGCCAATTTGGTACGCAACAAAACACCCAAGTACGGCAACGACGACGATTACGCCGATTCGATTATGAAAGACGTGTTCGAATTCTATCAGGGAACGGTTACCGGCCGTCCGAATATGAAAGGCGGTACGTATCGCGTCAACATGCTTCCGACCACGTGTCACGTGTATTTCGGCGATGTAATGCTTGCCAGTCCGAACGGACGGCTTGCACGCAAACCCGTATCGGAAGGTATTTCTCCGGAAAAAGGCGCCGATACGCACGGTCCTGCGGCGGTAATAAAATCGGCTGCAAAAATGGATCACCTTAATACGGGCGGCACTTTGTTAAATCAAAAATTTACCCCGAACGTAGTTGCCGGCGAAGACGGATTAAATCACTTGGCTGATTTTGTTTCTTCTTATTTTACTATGGACGGGCACCACATTCAGTTTAACGTTATTGACCGTTCCGTTTTATTTGAAGCACAAAAGCATCCGGAAGAATACAAAGATTTAATCGTTCGTGTTGCAGGTTACAGCGACCACTTTAGAAACTTAAGTAAAGTGCTGCAAGACGAAATTATCGAGCGGACCGAACAAACCTTTGCATGATGTTTAACGGTGGATATAAAGTGCCGGTCGATGTTAAACCGTACCGGCGCTTTGCAAATTTACTACTTACAGGAGTTTTACTATGAAATTGGGATTTATCGGCTGCGGAAATATGGCAAAGGCTATGATTTCCGGAATATTAAAAGGAAAACTTGTTGACGCGCAAGATGTTGCAGCTTTTGACGTATATCAAAGTGCGGTAGATGCTGCTCAAAAAGAGATGGGCATTAAAGCGCTTGCAAGTGCCGATGATGTGGTTTCTTTTGCCGATATTGTTGTGCTTGCCGTTAAGCCGCAGTTTTATGCGGACGTTATCAACGGCATAAAAGACAAAGTCGGTCAAAATCACGTTATCGTTACGATAGCCCCCGGACAAACGCTTGCAAAACTTCAGGGCATGTTCGGAAAACCGGTTAAAATTGTACGAACCATGCCGAATACGCCGGCTTTGGTGGGCGAGGGTATGAGTGCTTTGTGCCGCAGCGAAACGGTAACCGAAGAAGAGTTAAAAACAGTACGCTCTTTATTTGACAGTTTCGGAAAAACGGAAACGGTTGCAGAATACATGATGGATGCGGTTGTTGCCGTCGCCGGCAGTTCTCCGGCTTATATTTTTATGCTTATAGAAGCGATGGCGGATGCTGCCGTTATGGGAGGTCTTCCCCGTTCTGCAGCCTACACCTTTGCAGCGCAAGCCGTGCTCGGCAGTGCAAAGATGGTTTTGGAAACGGGAAAGCACCCGGGTGAGTTAAAAGATATGGTGTGTTCTCCCGCCGGTACAACAATCGAAGCGGTAAAAGTTTTGGAAAAAGACGGATTTAGAAGTGCCTTAATTGAAGCTATGGATGCTTGTATAAAAAAATCAAAAAGTTTGTAAGGGAAATACTATGCAAGAACGAGAACAATGGACTTCCCGTTTCGGCTTTATTATGGCTGCCGTCGGTATGGCGGTCGGTACCGGAAACATGTGGCGCTTTCCGCGTGTGGTCGGTATTAACGGCGGCGGCAGCTTTTTAATAGCTTATTTTATTGCAAATATAACATGGGTTGTGCCGCTTATCATTACCGAAATGGCGATAGGCAAACAAACAAAGCTGGGAACCGTCGGAACGTTTAAATTGTTTGCCGGAGAAAAGCACACGTGGCAAGGTTTATGGATCGGCTTTGTATGTGCTGCCATTACGTTTTATTATGTTATTGTTCTTGCATGGGCTTTGCGCTACGTAGTGTATGCGTTAAACGGAACTCTGCGACGTATTGAAGATACCGAACAGCTGTGGGAAGCATTTATTCATAATCCGAAAGAAGGGATTCTTTTTCAGCTGCTTGCATTAATTCCCGTCGGTTTTATTTTGTATCGCGGGGTAAATAAAGGTATAGAAAAAGCAGGAAAATATCTTATTCCGCTTTTGTGTGTATGTTTATTGTATTGCATGGTTGCTGTGCTGACAAAGAGCGGGTCTTCGGTCGGTTTGCGATATTTATTTTTGCCGTCTTGGAATCACTTAAAGTCTCCGTCTACTTGGCTGAATGCGTATACTCAAGCGGCGTGGTCTTCCGGTGCCGGATGGGGTATGATGCTTACCTATGCAAATTACATGAAAAAAAACGAAGACATTACGCTCAACGGCTTTTTAATTGCCGGAAGCGATATTGCCGGAGCTTTGATTTCCGCTATGGTTGTGCTGCCTGCCGTATTCGCTTTTTCCGCTTCGGAAAATCTTGCCTTGGATGCGCTTAAACAGGGGAATGTCGGGTTAACCTTTATTTGTCTTACCAAATTGTTTAATGCCATTCCCGGCGGAACTATAGTTGCCTCGCTCTTTTTTATAGCTCTTTCTCTTTCGGCGCTGACTTCTCTTTTGCCGCAAACGGAAGTAATTGTAAAAAATTGTATCGATTTCGGAGTTTCACGGGAAAAAGCGGTATGTGTGATTATGGCTGCATGTTTTGTATTCGGACTTCCGTCAGCAATCGATATTCGTATTTTTAATAATCAGGATTGGGTGTGGGGAATAGGACTTTTGATATGCGGCTTGTTTTATGCGCTGGCAGTGTATCGGTTCGGTATTAAAAAATTCCGCAAAACGTGTATAAATCCTACCAGCGATTTAAAAATAGGCGGATGGTACGATTGGTGTATCGTCGTGTATCCGTGTTTTCTTGCAGTGATTATTGTATGGTGGCTTGTTCAATCATTGCAGTGGTCTAAAAATTGGTGGACGGTGTTTGCCGTAGATAATCCGGGAACGGTCATTGTGCAGTGTGCGCTGTCGATTTTTATATGTATGGCGCTAAACAATAAAATGAATAAAAAGCTGAGTTTTTTACATCAGTAGGATGTGCACAAAACGGACTGCGCTGCGGCTCGCTCGGCGCATACACACGGGCGGCTTAAAAACCGGCTTTCGGTAATTTGCCGCCGTGTGTTTGATTTATCAAATCAATTACATTTGTTCGTCTAAAAGAGCTTGTGCACTTTTTTTAAGTTTTGCAACAGCGTCTTTGGGCGAAACGTTGTTCATCATAACGTTTTCAATAGCTTCTTTTATCAGCTGATTTATTTGCCAGCTTGCAGCTCCGTAGTACACGGGTTCTGCGTGTTGCAAGTCGTCCATAAATACTTTGCTGTACGGCATATTTTTAAACAAATCGCTTTCCACCAAGTCTTTTCTCGGCTGAACTAAAGCAACTTTTTCAAGATAATCTACCGGATGGCTTAACAAAAAGGCGATAAAGCGCCACGCTTCTTTTTGTTCGCGCTCGGGAATTTGCGAGTTTACCATGTAGTACTGGAAGTAATAGTTGTTGGTTACGTTTTTTCCGCCTTCAAATATCGGGTAGGGGATTACCATCCAATCGCTGCTGTTGTAAAAGTCGGGATTGGCTTTAAGCATGCGGGCTTCTTGGTATATACCGGACAAGTGCATGGCGATTTCGTTTTTGTCGTTGTCGAACAATTTGCGTGCTGCAGTGTATGTAGGAGAACCGAGGTTTTTACCGTTCGGACCCCACTGGCGCATATATTCGAGCGCTTTTTCCCACGCTTCAGTATTTACAATCGCTTCTTTTCCATCGGCGGATACAACTGCGCCGCCCAATTGAGTTACCATAGGAGTCCATGTAATAAGATAATCGCCGTAGCGGAAATCGAAACCGCGCCGTGTAATAATATCGCCATTTCGTTTAACTATTTTTTCGGATACGTTCATTACGTCTTCCCAGGTTTTCGGATAATCTTTGTCGGGGTCAAGACCTGCGTCGCGGAAGATTTTTTTGTTCAGATAAATACAAAAGTTGTTCAATTCAAAGGGCAATCCGTATACTTTGCCTTTTTTACCTAAAAGGGATCCGTCCGCGTCGGTAACGGGGGCAAGCATATTCGGCATATATAAAGAGGCGATTTCCGAATCTTTTTTTAAGCCGAGTGCTTCCGGGTCTACCGGGGCTACCAAACCTTGTGCCAAAAGCGGAAATGCTTTTTGCAATTCCATATTCCAAATGGACGGAGCGTTTTTTGCCGCATATGCGGTAGGAATTAAATCCTGTATTTTGGTTGAAGGATACACGGAATACTTGATGGTTACGTTGGGGTGCTGCGCCATGTATTCGGCAGCATAACCTTCTTCAAGTTTTTGCCTGTTCGGATCTTCGTGTGTCCACATAATGAGCGTAACCGGTCCGGTTTCTTCTTTTTTGCCGCATCCTACAAAGAGCGCGCATGCGAGTAAAACACTTGCCGTTAACAATATTGTCAGCTTTTTCATAGCTGCCTCCTGAAAATGAAAATTACAGTATAGTATACTCTCGCACGGCGATAAAATCAATGCGCGCTGTGTGCTCTGTGTGTCACTGTGTGTCTACACAGATCTACACAGCATGCAGTGCACGATAGCACCGTTTTTTATGCGTGCACTTTTATTTACCGAGCGAGCGGATTTGTGCGCGGCTTATTTTACCGTTGTGTGTTTTAGGCAATTGTTCTACGAATTCCAAAGAACGCGGGGCTTTGTATAAGGCTGCGTTTTTTTTGGCAAAAAACATCAGTTCTTTTTCCAGATTTTTACTCGCCGTATAGCCGCGGTTTAATACTACAAAAGCTTTTACCGCTTGTCCGCGTTTGGGGTCGGGAACACCGGTTACCGCGCATTCGCAAACTGCCGGATGCTGCGACAGCACCGATTCGACTTCAAAGGGGCTGATACGGAATCCTGAGCTTTTGATTAAATCGTCGGTACGCCCTACAAACCACAGATAGCCGTCGCTGTCGCGGTACGCCGAATCCCCGGTGTGATACACACCGCCTTCGAATACTTCAGCCGTTTTTTCAGGATTTTTATAATAGCCTGAAAACATACCGAGGGGGTGCCCTTTGTCCAGCTGCAAAACGATTTCTCCGGTTTCTCCGGTTTCGCATACGCTGCCGTCGTTTTTAACGATGTCGATACGGTAGCCGGGCGACGGCTTTCCCATAGAGCCGGGTTTTATGGGCGTCCCCGGAAAAGTTCCGGCAGCTAAAGTTAATTCCGTTTGTCCGTATCCTTCGCGCATGGAAATGCCCGTTTTTTGTTTAAAGGATTCAAAAATGTCGGCGCTGAGTGCTTCTCCTGCAGTGGTGCATTCTTCCAGAGAGGATAAATCGTATTCTTCGATGGGCTCGCGAATAAGGTACCGGTATACGGTCGGCGGTGCGCAAAAAGAGGTTAGGCGGTAGTGCGCCATTTTTTCAAGCAATTTGCGCGGAATAAACATGTCCATATCGTAAACAAATACGGCGCAACCGCACAGCCACTGTCCGTAAATTTTACCCCACATGGCTTTTGCCCAGCCTGTTTCGGCTATGCTTAAATGACGGCCGCCTTCTTTAACGTTTTGCCAAAATTTTGCCGTTGCGATATGCCCTAAAGGATATAAAAAATTGTGTGCAACCATTTTCGGATTTCCCGATGTTCCCGACGTAAAGTACAAAAGAGCGGTATCAGTGCCGCAAGGATATTCGTCTTCCTGCGGGGCGGTAAATTCTTCGCTCATATTTTGTCTGACTTTTTCGAATGAAATCCATCCGTCCATTTCGTCGTGCACCCACACCAAAAGCGGTTTTTTGTATACGGCTTCCGCCGCTTTTTGAATTTCCTGCTGCAGTTGTTTTTCCTGTACCGCTATAACCATTTTAATTTGAGCCGATTGTATGCGGTATTCAATGTCGTGGGCAGCGAGCTGTACGGTTGCAGGAACCGCAATGGCTCCGATTTTATGCAGCGCGGGTAAAATAAACCAAAACTCGTAGCGCCTGCGCAAAAACAGTAAAACGGCATCTCCCCGTTCTATGCCCATCGCTGTAAAAAAATGAGCGGTTTTATTGATTTCTTTTGCCAATTGACCGAACGTAAAAATTTTTTCTTCACCGTTGTCGTCGCACCATACCAGCGCTTCTTTACCGGGTGCTTCGCGTGCATACCGATCGATAACATCATAGGCAAAGTTAAAACGTTCGGGCGCTTTAAGCGAAAAGGTTTTTTGTACGGTATCCCAACCGCCGCTTTCGTTAAATGCGGCATAATCTTTGTAAAACATTGTACAACTCCGTTATTATTTAGACAAAAGCTGCAGCAGAAAGTTGCGTATTTGTTAAAATTTAACAAATTTGCGTACCGTTTTGGGCTTTTGTGTAGCATGGCGAAAATTTTTTGAAAAAATTTTAAAAATTTTCCAAATTTTTGTATAACGTGAGCGAATAATATATATACCCGGCACAAAGTGCAGGGCATAATAGGAGGCTTTAAAATGTTCGTAAAGAAAAAGTTGGATTACGCATCGTTTATGATGCCGACAACAGAAAAGCTGGCCAGACACGGCATAAAAGAGCTGAGCTACGAAGAGCTTTTGTTGGTAAACGGCGGACGGCGAAAAAACAGCTGTTCATCGAGCTCAAGCGGTTCGAGCAGCGGCTCAAGTTCCGGCCGTTCGTCCTGTAGTTCTTACAGCGCAGAAAGGCGGCAAAGAAGAACTTATTCGAGCGGGTCACGTTCAAGCGGCAGTTCGAGTTCTTCCTCTGCTGGTTCAAGCTGCAGTTCGTTCGACAGCTGCGGTTCATATGCGAGAAGGAGTTCAGACAACGAAAAAAAGATTTCTTCAAGCAGCCCTTCTTCCGGCGGCTCAAAGGGATGGGGGAGATTCAGTTTTCGTCGCAAAAAAAGTACTTGTTTAAGTTCAAGCGCTTCGCAAGCTTCCGCAACTTCCCAGGACAGTCAAAACTCATCGTTTGGTTCATCTAAAAAAAACTTTTTGAGGGGTTGGGGGAAAAGCTTGTTTGCTAATAAAAACAAAGAAACCTCTTCAAGCAGTGCCCTTCCAGAGTATACGGTACAAAAGGGCGATACGTTAAGCAGCATTGTGCGCAGGCAATATCCGAATGCAAGTGCGCAAGAACTTCAGCAAAGAATAAAAGAAGCGGCGCGGGCGAGCGGCATAAAAAACCCTGACTTGATTTATCCGGGACAAAAGATAATATTCGAGTATGCAACACCGAAACGAGTATATGAAAGCCTGTCGCTTAAGGATTCGGCTCTGAATCTTTTTGGCATGAAAGTGTATAAAAAACATGCAACGACTTATACGGCAGGTTATGTTACCGACAAGCAAGCTGTTTTCGGGGCAGGGCATGCGGGGTGGTTTGTTTCGCGAGGAGACGGGAAATATTCATTTTTTGAAGTAACAGGCTTTAAGAAAAGACTGGAGGCACCGCAAAAAGATTATGCGGGTGATGATAAACGAAGCGGTGATGTTCTCAGTTGTAAACCTCTTAAATTTCCAACTCCCGGCAGCGCAGAGTCTATGGGTAGAGAACCTTATGCTGGTGTTTTACGTAGAGATTTTGACAGTAGAGAAGAAATGATTGACTATCTTGCGAGGGTCGGAAAGTACGAGGGTTTTGATAAAATAGTAGAGTTTGATATAACGGAAGAACAAAGTAAAACTATTTTGGCTAGATCTGTTGCTTACGGAGAGCAATACGAAGGCTACGAACCGAACACAAGCTGCGGTGTTTTCGGACGAGAGCTATTGACTTCTTCGGATGCCGGCATAGGCTATGCGGATGGAAAATTTTTACAAGCTGCGGCAAATGCAATGGTGCACTTGTCGCCTCTTGGACCGGCAACGGCAGCTGCCGTGTATGCTGGAAGAAGTGCTTTTAATACAATGCCGAATACGATAGGATGGGGGTTGCAGCTTGCAAATACTTGTACCGTAACGGAATTTTAAAAAATAAAAAGGGGTTGTATTATGAAGTACCGTAATTTGCTTTGGGTAATAGTGGTGAGTGTATTGTTTGTTTCATGCCGGCACAAAGAATATCCGCGTGAAAGCGGTATGATTTTTTATGATGGCTGGACAGACGGCTTATGGATCGGCGATCAAAAAGTAGATATGGAACCCTTAGAACAGCAAAGCGAAGAAAAGCTTTTTAAGAATTTATTTTTTGATACCGGAGCTCAAAAACTATGGGCATGGTTTTTAACAAAAGACAACACTACGCTTTATCTAGCAAATATGACGGACGGAAAATATAGCCCGCAAAAAGAATTAACAGTTTCAACATTTGAAGGACGGCAAGCCGTATCGGTGTGTGCATATAACGATACGGCTGTCGTCGATTATTCATGGAGCAACTATCACTATACGGGGTTATTCGGCTTTATTGATTTGCGAACGGGGAAGCAAAGAATTATTGATATACGTCGGACAATGGAAAATTTGAAGCCGCATTGCTGCCTTACACTTGGCTATGACGGAAAGCGGATTTTTTTTGAATACGGCTGGTACGACATGAAACAAGAAGCATACTATAAGTATCCTGTGCTGTACCGGCCTATGCATTACTATTCTGCATTGTATGAACCATTGGTGTGGGAAATAAATCAAAGAGACGGTATAATCCGCGAGTACAATGTGGAAACGCATTCGTACACGAATAATGATTTAGTACTGAAAGAATTAAAAGGGGCAGGCTGGTGCAAAATATACGGTGAACCGGATGCTTTGTATGTCGGCATTGCGGCACGGTTTCAGTTTGATTTTTTGGCAGGCGGACCTGTAAAAATGCTTTGGTACAAATTCGACCGAACAAACAAAACGTTTACCAGAATTTATTCACCGCACAAATGGGCACTTATTTTAGGCCGCATAAAGCAAAAAAGGTTGTAAGAAAAATTGACAAACGGGAATTCTATGAAAAAAAACAGAGTATTGCTATTTTTACTTATGATGACAATGTGGTCATTTGCTGAGGATGTAAAAATAATAAGGGTAATGACCGACGGTAGGGAAGTTGCAGAATACTACCCTGCTGATACTGAAACGCTGACGATATTTGATTCGGCCAGTAACGGGTATAGGACACAGGATATTCGCGGTTTGGAAAATCTGAAAAACTTAAAAGTTTTGGATTTTCAAAAATTAGCTTTTCTTAAAAATTATAATTTCCTTAAAAAGATAACAAGTGTAGAAGAGTTGTATTTTGGTTCGGTACATTTTTCCGATTTTTCCGTTTTATCCGGTATGACAAAATTAAAAAAACTGGAACATCATGGTTATATATCGAAAGAAACTATAGAACAGATATATTCAAAAGGCTTGGATTTTTCCTTTTGCCCGGATTTAGAATTACTCGTTTTAGAGCCTGTAAAAGAGTATTTTGATTTTATACCGGATATAAAAGTGTCGTCTAAAAAGATTTGGCTGCGGATGTACAATCAACCGATAACACGTAATAAACTGAATAAACGGGAGAAAAAAATAATAGAGCGGTTTTTAAAAGTGACTCTTTTTCGTGAATGGGAAACCTAAAGATCTTTGTACCGCTTAATAAGCAATAATAGGAGCGCTGTATGAAAAAAAGTAAGATATTGCTATTTTTACTTATGATGACAATGTGGTCATTCGCGGAGGATGTAAAAATAACACAGGTAATGACTGACGGCACGGAAGTTGTTAAATACTATCCTGCTGATATCGAAAAGATAGTTATTTTTGATTCGTATAAAAACAGTTATCAAACGCAGGAAATCAGAGGTTTGGAAAACTTAAAAAACTTAAAAGTTTTGGAATTTCAAACTTTACCATCCCTTAAAAACTATAATTTTCTTAAAGAAATGACGAGTGTTGAAGATTTATATTTCGACCGCGTATATTTTTCCGATTTTTCTTTGTTAACCAATATGACAAAATTGAAAGCATTTAAGCACCGTGGCTATATAGCAAATGAGTCGGTAGAAAAAATATATTCGGAAGGCTTGGATTTTTCTTTTTGCCCGAATTTGGAATTGCTCACCTTGGATCCCTGGGAAAGATATTTTGAGTTTGTACCCGATATAAAGGTGTCGTCTGACAAGGTTTGGCTGCGTATGGAAAATCAACCGGTGACGCGTAATAGGATGAGTAAACGGGAGAAAAAAATAATAGAGCGATTTTTAAAAGTAACTCTTTTTCATGAAAATGCCGGATAATAAAGTCCGGGTAAGAATAAAAAGTAAAAGGGGCTGCCTATGAAAGAACCTGTCGTACTCATTCCGATAGACCAGTTGTCGTACAGTCAGGAAATTTTATTGTATGAAGAGCCTAAAATACTTTCGCTGACGATATGGATTATTGCGGTGCTGTTGAGTGCTGCGGTGTGCTGGGTTGTGTTCGGCAAAATGGAAGAAGTGGTACGCGGCAAAGGGCTTATCCGTCCCATATCGAATATATCGCAAGTAAAAAATGCCGTTGCAGGCGAAATTACCGGCTTGTACTATCGTCCGGGGCAACAGGTTGAAAAGGGTGATTTGCTTTTACAAATAGATTTCCGTTCTCTTCAAGCAAAAGAAGATGCGCTTAAAGTAAATTACGAAAAAACACATTTAAAAATTATCGGTTTAAAACAAATCGAAGAAAGTTTTTACAGCGGTACGGAAAAAATCGATGCGCACAATAAAGTTGCTCTTACCCGCTTTGAAGCGTACAAAACTCAAAAAGACTTGTTGCAAAAAAAATATATGCTCAGCGAAAAAACATGGCAGGAAGCTTTGCATATGCCGCAAGAATCGATTACGCCGGTAAAAGTGCGCGAACTTGAGTACGCAAAAAATATTGCCGCACTGAATATGGAAGCGCATGATAGCGCTTTTATAAAAGATATCAGCAGCGAATATACACAAAGTTTTATTGAACTTGAAGATTTAAAAAGCAAATTGGAACAAGTGCGCCAAAGCTTAAAAAATGCTTCGGTGTATGCGCCGATAGGCGGTACGGTGCAGGAAATCTCTTCGCTTAACAAAAGCGATTATCTTTTTGCCGACCAAAAAATATTAAATATTGTGCCGGCCGGAAGTGCGGAGTATCGCGCAGAATTAAAAATTCCTGCGAAGATGAGCGGTAAACTGCAAAAGGGAATGAAAGTAAAATTGCGTTTTCCTGCTTTCCCTTTTCATGAATTCGGCGGTGCGCAAGGGGTAATTACTTCAATTGACCCTGATGCGTCGGCGGACAGCCGCGGCGCTTTTTATTTTACTGTTTTGGTTGATATAAACAAAGCTTTTTTGCAGGATAAAAAAAAGAATTCTTATCCTATAAAAAGCGGTTTGGAAGTGGAAAGCCGGATTATTTTAAAAGAGCAAACGGTTTTGTGGTATATCTTAAAAAAGTTTGATTTATTGTGGTAAACGTATGATAAAAAAAAGTGCGCTTGTATGTTTGTACTTTTTATGCGCCCAATTCCTTTTTTCTGAAGAATACGACTGCGAAAAATTGATTGAAAAAGTTTTTGAAAAAAGTCTCGTGTATAAAAGCGCCGTGCTGCAGTACCGCAGTGCACTTCTTGCACTTGTTCCCGAACGTTACGGCAAGGCGATGCAGCCCTTTGCCGATTTAGCTTATAAAAGCGGCGTACCGTCGGGAGACGAAACTTCGCGCCAATCGCATACTTTTAAAACAGCGTTTGCCGTAATTCAAAACATTCCGGGAGGAATTTCGATACAGGGAGAAGCCACCAATTTTTTTCAAATCGATACCGCACTTGAAAAACCTAATCAATATGAATTTTCAGCCTCACTGGGCGTAACAAGTCCGCTTTATCCAATTGCTCCGGATATACTTCCGTATGCCGTAGAAAGCGAATTACAAAAAACAAAAGTCGGTACCGATATTGCACAAACCGAATTCGCCCTTGCCGAAAAGCGCATACGGGCGCAAGCAGTGTCGGTTGTCGGCACCTATATGCTTTTAAAAGAGCGGCTTGCTTTGGAAGAAAAGCGGCAAGAATTAACCAAAGCGCAAGAAGAAGCCGACGGGAAATTGTGGATTATGGGAGCTTTGTCAACATTTGATATGTCTGAGCGAAGCACCAAACGTTACGAAGCTTATCTTGATGTATTGCGTTTAAAGCAAAATTTTTACAATGCAAAATATGCTTTGTATGAATTGGGCTTAAGCGAAACCGATGTTCCCGAAGATATCGATGTGTGGATACGATTTTGGGAAAACTACGTAGCAGAAAAACAAATACAAAACGGTTTGGAAGAGCGCCTTGAAAACAAAAAACTGACGCTGAACTTTTATACGGCATCGCAGCAGCATTTAGCATCAATTCCTAAATTAAACTTTTCCGCATCAGCTTCTCCGGTGTCGCGCACATCCGGTTCTCCCGATATGTTTGAGGCAAGCGGCGAATATTGGCGCAATACCTTTCAGTGGAATTTTAATTTTACGCTGAGCGCCCGGATTGCACTTTCGCCCGTAGCACAGGAGTACCGCCTTAATAGGGTTTTTAACAATGTATACGATATGTATAAATTGTCGCAAATGCAGCAGCGCTCCAAATGGATTTTAAAAAAAGAACAGTACGAATTTAATTTTCAATTACTTGCCGATTTAAAAGAAAAAGCAGACCGGGATAAATTTGATAAACGCAATAAACTGATTACGGCGAATACTCTTTTAAAAGACGGATATGTAACGCAAAACGGGTTTGAATACCAAAAACTGAATGCCGAACTTGCCGAAAACGCATACCGCGAAGTACGCTTGCGTTGTATTGTGGCGGCACTGAACGGGTATTAAAAAAGTGTAAAGGGGACTATATGGAACTGGTGCAGGTAATATTAAGCCGGCGCACGGTTGTGTTGCAGCACGATGAAAGCGATTGCGCCGCCGCATGTCTTGCTTCCATTTGTAAATACTACGGCAAGCGAATTCCCATAAGTACTATCCGCCGCCTTGCCGGTACCGATCGGGAAGGGACGTCCGGCTGCGGTATTATGCGCGGTGCAAAAGAATTGGGTTTTTCCTGTAAAGGTGCGGCTTGTCCTGACAAAGAAGTGGGCTCAAACATTATGTATCCTTTTATTGCACACGTAAAAGCAGACCGTTTGGACCACTATGTAGTTGTGTATAAAATTAAAAACGGTAAAGCATATATCGGAGATCCTGCGTTCGGTTTTAAAATCATTTCGACGGAACGCTTTAAAGCATTGTGGACGGGCGTGTTTTTTATTGTAATGCCGCTTGAACGTTTTGAAAAAAATAAAGATACGGATACGAGTTTAGTGCGCTTTTTTAAGCTTTTGCTGCCGCATAAAAAAACGCTTGCCGAAGTAATTGTCGCTAGTATTTTTTTAAGCATATTGGGAATTGCCAGTGCTTTTTATTTTCGGTTTTTAATAGATGAGATTTTGTATACGGGCGTAAAGCTTACTTTAACTCTTTTTTCGTTAGGCTTTGCGCTGATTATCGTATTTCAAAGCTTGCTTACCTTTGCGCGTAATCAGCTTATGCTGTTTATGGGCAGCAAAATAGACGCGGCGCTGATGTTCACTTATTTTAGACATATACTGCGTCTCCCGATGGATTTTTTTACGTCCAGAAAAACCGGTGAAATTTTGTCGCGTATAAACGATACTTCTACAATTCGTCATGCCGTTTCGTCGGCGTCGTTGTCGGTGGTGATGGATTCGCTGATGCTGGTAATCGGCGGTGTTTTTTTATTTATATTCGGCGGAAAGTTACTGATAGCAGCAATTATTCCCGTTGTGCTGTCGGCAGTTTTAGCGTGGCTTTTTTTTAATCCCTACGAACGGATGCTCAGGGTAAAAGCGGTTATAGATGCGGACAAACAGTCGGTTATGGTGGAACACATTAACGGGATTGCAACGATAAAAATACTTTCAAGCGAAAAACTTGCCTTTGAACGCACCGAAGTAAAAATCGTCGATTCGGTTAAAAAAGGTATAACGCTGGGTACTTTGGGAAATACTGAAAACGTATTGCATACGTTTTTGTCGCAAAGCGGTACTCTTGCCGTGTACTGGCTGGGAAGCCTTGCCATTTTAGCAGGCACTATGAGCTTGGGACAGCTTATTTCGTTTGTGCTCTTGTCCGGATATTTTTTAAATCCTTTGGGGCGTTTGTTGACTTTGCAGCCGGCATTGCAGGAAGCGGCGGTTGCAGCAAATCGTTTGGCTGAAATTTTGGATATTCCCGAAGAAAATGTCAATTCCGGAACCGTTATAAAAGAAGAATTGAGCGGCGTTATAAAAATCAATAATCTTTCTTTTGCGTACGGTACAAGGGGTAATACGCTTGAAAAAATAAACATGGATATTCAAGCGGGGCAGCGCGTAGCCTTTGTCGGCTCTTCCGGTTCGGGGAAAACAACGCTTACAAAGCTGTTGATGAAATTTTACAATTACGACAGCGGCGAAATTTTTATAGACGGTATTAATTTAAAAGACTTTGAAACTTCTTATTACCGCAAAGCAATAGGGTATGTGCCGCAGGATATTTTATTGTTTTCCGGCACTGTAAAAGAAAATATCCGCTTCGGCTTGGCACACCTTAGCGATGAAGAAGTGTATGCTGCAGCGAGAGCTGCTTTAGCTGACGAGTTTATATCGAAATTACCCGATCGGTACGATACAATGGTCGGTGAACACGGGGCGACGCTTTCCGGCGGAGAGCGTCAACGGATTGCCTTAGCCCGTATTTTGCTGCGTAAACCGCGTATTTTGATTTTAGATGAAGCTACGGCGAGCCTCGATTCGGTAACCGAGCGCTCGATTATGAAAACCGTAAATGAATTAACCAGGGATATAACAACCGTCATCGTTGCGCACCGTTTGTCTACGATAGCGCACTGCGATAGCATTTTTGTTTTTGAGCAGGGACGTGTTGTAGAAAGCGGTACGCACGAGCAGCTTATAAAAGCAAACGGTGCATACAAAAAACTGTGGGATGCGCAGCAAACGGAAAGCGGAATTAAAGAGCTGCGATAATATAACAGCTTTTAATTCCGCTTTAGATGGTTTAGCCGGTTTAAGGCAAGCCGTTGAACGGCTTTGTTTAGCGCCTTAAACTGCGGTTGCCGGACGCTTTAAAAGTCGATTTCTTTTCCGTAGTAGGAAGCAAGGTAAATCTTTTTAATGTCTTCCGGAGAAGTTTTTCTCGGATTGGTTAAAGTACAGGCGTCTTCAAAGGCGCGCTTGCTCATTAAGTCCAATACGCTTAAGAATTTATCTTCGGGGATTACCGTGTTTTTTCCTTCTTGGATGGTTTTGGTAATACCGACTTTTCTATTCAAATCCCAAATAGCGCGCGGCAAATTGTCGATACCTAAAGCGCCTTCCAATTTGCTGTACCGGTCGGTTCCTTTCCGGTTGTATTCAATGATGTACGGCAGCATAATGGCATTCGCTTCTCCGTGCGTTAAATGGAATTCACCGCCGATTTTATGTGCCATAGAGTGGACAATGCCCAGCGAACAATTGCTGAATGCAATGCCGGCAACGGTTGAAGCAGTGTGCATTTTGCCGCGCGCAACCATATCGTTTCCGTTTGCAACAGCCCGCTCCAAGTATTCAAATACAAAGCGGATTGCTTCCAATGCGTAAGGGTCGGTATAGTCATCATGGGCTGTGGAAACATAGGCTTCTATAGCGTGCGTCATAACATCCATACCTGTTTGAGCGGTTACTAAAGGCGGCATTTTTGCAGGAATTCTGTCGTCGACGATGGCAATATCCGGTATAATGTCGGGACTTACCAGAGGATATTTGATGTTTTTGTCCGGATCCGTAATAACCGAAAAAGCAGTTATTTCCGAAGCCGTGCCCGAAGTTGAAGGAATACCGATCAGCTTTGCTTTGGTGCGCAGTTTGGGAAATTTAAAAGCTACCAAATCGTCGAAATTATAGTTCGGATATTCGTAATATACCCACATAATTTTAGCGGCATCCATAGCCGAACCGCCGCCCAAAGCTATAATCCAATCCGGACCGAATTCCGCCATTTTAGCGCCGCCGTCTTTACATGTTTTAACGGATGGGTCGGGTTCCACCCCGTCAATGATTTGCACTTGCATGCCGGCTTTTTCCAAATGTGTTTTAGCTTCATCGATAAAGCCGAAACGTTTCATCGAACTGCCGCCCGTTACAATTGAAGCTTTGCTGCCTTTTAACGTCGATAAAAATTCCAGTGCACCTGCTCCGTGCACAATCCTGTTGGGAATGCTGAATGTTGCGTAACTCATAGAGTCTCCTTTAGCTTACGCTGTATAAATTTTAAAATAGCGGTTTGTGCGTGTGTTTTATGCCATATCCGCTATAACTTTATCGATAGTATTATAACTATATTTTTTGATTTAGTAAAGCCCTCTGCGGCTTTGTTTTTGCCCGCTTCTTGCCGCGCACTTTCGATGTGTGCCGCACCGCCGTGTCGCACTTGACTTTGCAGCGCGTACGGTATTATGCTTGATTTATGAGTAGAACAGCCGAGTTAATAGAAATGCAAAAAGCGTATTTTGCCTCAGGCGAAACGCTGGACATTGAATTCCGTAAAAATCAGCTTAAAAAGCTGTACAACGCAATAAACGAAAACAAACAACAGATTATCGGCGCTTTGTATACCGATTTGCACAAAAGTCCGTTTGAAACATATGAAACCGAAATCGGCATCGTGCTTGAAGAAATACGGTTTTTAATTAAACACCTTCGTGCTTGGGCAAAACCCAAAAGAGTGCGCACGCCGATATCTCTTTTTCCCTCGTACGGTACAACCTACTTTGAACCTTACGGGCGTGTACTCATTATGTCGCCGTGGAACTATCCGTTTCAGCTGGCAATGGAACCGCTTGCCGGCGCGCTTGCGGCAGGAAACTGCGCATTAATAAAACCGTCGAATTATTCTTATGCAACGTCGGCAGTAATACAAAAACTGATACGTTCGATTTTTCCTGAAAAATATGTTGCTGTTGTTGAAGGCGGGCGTGAAGCCAATGCGGATTTGCTTGAAAAGCAATTCGACTACATTTTTTTTACCGGCGGTACAACGGTAGGCCGTTTGGTTATGGAAGCCGCAGCGCGCCATTTAACGCCGGTGAGCCTTGAATTGGGCGGAAAAAGCCCGTGCATTGTGGACGAAAGCGCCGACATCGACTTGGCTGCCCGTAGAATTGTGTGGGGTAAATATTTAAATGCCGGGCAAACCTGTGTGTGCCCCGATTACGTGCTTGCTCACAAAAGTATAAAAAAACAGCTTGTGAAGCGCATGAAATATTGGATTTTTAAACACTACGGACAAGATCCGCTGGGAAGCGACGATTATCCTGCCATAATTACCGAAAAACATTTTGATCGCTTATGCACTTTAATTGACGGAAAAAATCCTGCAAACGGAAAGCGTGTGTGCGGCGGTGAATATAACCGGCAAAGCAGAAAAATCGCACCTGCAATACTCGAAGATCCGGATCCTGCTTCCCCGGTAATGAGCGAAGAAATATTCGGTCCGGTTATGCCGGTTCTTGAATTTTCCGATTTGGAAAGTGTGCACAGTTTTGTAACAGCGAGGCCGCGCCCGCTTGCGCTGTACTTTTTTTCTTCAAATAAAAAAAATATACGTTTTGTAGTAAAACACATTTCTTACGGCGGAGGCTGTATAAACGATACTATCGTGCATTTGGTTCCGCCGCGTTTGCCGTTCGGCGGAGTGGGTAACAGCGGCATGGGGCAATATCACGGTAAAGCAAGTTTTGATACGTTCAGCCATATTAAATCGGTTTTAACGCGCGGCACGGCAATCGATGTTCCGGTGCGCTATCCGCCTTACGGTACAAAACTTTCGCTTTTGGAAAAACTGATTAAATAAAGTTTGGGGCTTGGCACACACAAATGCCGCTTTATTCGCCGAGTGCCGCATTTGTGTTATGTAGTACCGCGCCGTTTGCACGCGGACTGTCCGGCAGTGTTTCCACCTTTTTTAAACTGCGCTCTATTTCCCGCGATCTTATACCCGCTTTGTCAAGCTCTTGACCTGCTTGATCTATTTTTTGGCGGGTTTTTTCCAGTACCGTACCGAATTCGCCGAATTCTTTTTTTACCGAAGTTAAAAGCTTCCACACTTCGCTCGTGCGTTTTTCTACGGCGACGGCGCGAAGCCCTATTTGCACACTGTTTAAAAAAGCCGACATAGTGGTAGGTCCGGTAACGGTTACACGATATTCGCGATGAATATATTCAAACAAACCGTCGATGCGCAAAACTTCTGCGTATAAATCTTCAAAGGGTAAAAACAACACGGCAAAATCGGTTGTTTCCGGCGGGTCGATGTATTTTACTGCAATATCTTTTGCGCACTGTTTTACCCGTTTGGCAAGTTCTGCCGCGCAAACTTCGGCTTTTTTTGCGTCGCCTTGTTCGTATGCGTCTTTTAAGCGCTGATAATCGACGGTCGGAAATTTTGCGTCTATGGGCAGCCACACAAAGTCTTTGGAAATTCCGTTTGTGCGCGCCGGAATTTTTACTGCAAATTCCACCATAGCGTCGCTTGCGTGTTTGGTTTTAACGTTCTGTGCGTATTGAACGTTTGTTAAAAGCTGCTTTAAAATATTTTCCAGCTGATATTCACCCAAAACTCCTTTTGTTTTTACGTTCGACAGCACTTTTTGCAAATCGCCGACTCCTGCGGCAAGGCTGCTCATTTCTCCCAAACCCTTTTGCACTTGTTCAAGCTGCTCGCTTACCAGTTTAAAAGATTGTCCCAAACGGGTTTCAAGTGTATGCTGCAGTTTTTCGTCTACGGTAGCCCTCATTTTGTCCAGCTGCGCGCTATTGTCGGCTCTGATAGCTTGCAGCGCTGCAGTTAATTCTTGTCTGCTTGCCGTAAATTCCTGCCGTGAGTCGCGTGATGAAACATGGATTTGGTTTTGTAAAGCTTGCATACGTGCGTCCATAGACGCCGAAAACGTATGTATCGTATGCGAAAGTTCTTCTCTATTTTCGCGGGCGGCTTTGCCGAATGCGTCGGCAGGATTGCGCAGTACAAGCACTAAAAGAAGCAAAAGGCTTACTGCTTGCAATACGAGCAGTGCCGCCCACAGAAAGTTCGGGTTCACTCGGCTGTAATTTTAAAGATAACTTTTTTTATTTTTTCCGGATTTTGTGCGCACAAACCCGGTCTGTGCGGTTCTCCCGGAAAAAAGATAACAAAAAATCCCGGTTCGGCGGTAAAGCTTAACGAGCCTGACGCTTCAAAAAACGCAACGTCTTTTTTTTCGTCGTATTCGCCGGCGCGGGAGGCAAAAGAGCGGGGCAGATATTCCATTTTTTCCGTGCCGCTCAATACAATTTGTATGTCTGCCGCTTTTTTATGAATTTCAAAACGCTTGTCGTTTGCACTTGTGTATTCGTTAATATTGTACTTACAGCATTTGTTTTGCGTTTCGTACGAACCTTTTTCCAAAGATTTTAAGTCCGTTTCTTTTAAAACGCGTACCGCTTCTTTTACTCCGCTCAACACGGCTTCGTACTTACTTAAGTTTTCCAATGTGTCAAAAATCATAAGGGTTTCTCCTCTTTAACGTTTTTTTAACAGTTCTGCAAAGGGATTATAGCTCATGCCGTCATCGGTGCGCGAAAAAGCTTTGTTTTTAGCATCGCCGTTTGCGTCGTACCGCTGGCCGGTTTTAGAGCGGTTGTGTCCGTCATATCCGCCCGCATCTTTGCGCTGAACAACCCGAATTGCTGCTTTGTGAGTATGACTGTGAGCCTGCTCGGAAGCGGTTTTTACGCCGCCGTTTGCCGATAAAGCGCCGGCAAGCGGACGCGCCGAGCGTTCGCTTTTAAGCGAAAGGCTTATACGCCGGCGCACCGGGTCCAGTGCGATAACGGTACATTCTTTTACATCTCCTACTTTTACCACATCCATGGGATCTGCCACATAGGAATCGCTCAATTCGGAAATATGGAGTAAAGCCGTTTCTTTAAGTCCCAAATCCACAAAAGCGCCGAAATCGACAACGTTTTTTATTTTGCCGGTTACTTTCATACCCTCTTTTAAATCTTCAAATGCAACTACTCCTTTTTGCATAATCGGTTTGGGGTATTCGTCGCGCGGATCGCGGTTCGGTTTTTTTAATTCATCGATAATATCGTTTACGGTTTGTTCTCCGATACCGTATTTTTCTTTAAGCGATTCTTTAAAAGAAGAAGAAATGTCCGACTTTTGCTTTACCAATTCGAATACGGCACGGGCGGCTTCATAGTTTTCCGGATGTACCCACGTATTGTCCAGCGGCTCTGCGCTTTCGGGTATTTTTAAAAAGCCTGCACACTGTTCATAGGCTTTCGGTCCCAAGCCTGCAATGTTTTGCAATTCGCTTCGTTCGGTAATTTTTCCCTTTTGCTCGCGGTATGTTACAATACGCTTTGCTACCGAAGCGCTTATTCCCGACACGTATTTTAAAAGCGAAGCCGATGCGGTGTTCAAATTAACGCCCACATTGTTTACCACCGAGCCTACAACTTCATCCAGCATGTCGGATAATTTTTTTTGATTTACATCGTGCTGGTACAAGCCGACTCCAATAGATTTCGGGTCTATTTTAACCAATTCGGCAAGCGGGTCTTGCAAGCGCCGTCCGATGGAAATAGCGCCGCGTATGGTAAGGTCAAGTTCGGGGAACTCTTCTCGTGCGGTATCGCTTGCCGAATACACCGAAGCTCCGTCTTCATCTACTACCGTATACAGTACTTCGGGAAAGTTTTCGGAAATAACTTTGGAAACGATTTGCTGCACTTCTTTTGTGCCGGTTCCGTTTCCTACTGCAATTAATTGTACGTTGTAATCTTTTACCGCTTTCCGTACCGCTGCGCACGCTTCGTCTGCTTTGTGCTGATAAATAACAAAACTACCCAAGTACTTTCCCGTTTCGTCCAAAGCGGCGCATTTGGTTCCTGTGCGGATACCCGGGTCGACTCCCAATACGCGCGTGCCTTTAATCGGCTGTGTCATAAGCAGGTTTTTTAAGTTTTCGCTAAAAACGGTTATGCCGTGATCGTCGGCTTGGTCGCTTTGGTCGCCGCGAATTTCGCGTATAACGGCAGGGGAGAGCAAGCGCACAAGACCGTCTTCAATTGCTTCGCTGTGGTACGCATTGTGAATAACTTCTTTGTTTATCAACAGTTTCGCGGCTTGCTCAATGTCGACGTCTACCGTAACTTCAAGCACGCCTTCGCGCTCTCCGCGGTTAATTGCTAATATGCGGTGCGGTTTTATTTGGTTAAGCGGCTCTTCATAGTCCCAGTACATTTGGTACACGGACGATTGCTGTGCTTGTTCGTCACCGATGCCTTTTACTTTTATAAGTCCGGTTTTAATATAAAAAGCTCTGACGGCGCTTCTGTTTTCGCCGTCTTGAGCGGTGCGCTCGGCAAGTATATCCTGTGCGCCGCAAAGCGCGGCTTTTACGTCGGGAACGTTGAGTTCTTCGTTTTCCGCGTCGGTTTTTATAAATGCTTCGGCTTTTTTTTCAATCGATGGTCCGTCAAGCTCCGTCATCGCATCGGCTAAGGGTTCAAGTCCTCTTTCTTGGGCAAGCATACCGCGCGTTTTCTTTTTCTTTTTGAACGGAGCCCACAAATCTTCAAGTTCGCTCAGCGTTTGCGCTTTTGTAACGGCGTCGTATAAAAAATCGGTCAGTTTTCCTTGTGCAAAAATTCCGCGTATAATTTCGAGTCGACGATTTTCCAAATTAAGCGCGCTTTTAAATAAATGGTCGCACTCTCGCACTTGCACTTCGTCCAAAGACCCGTGTTTTTCTTTTCTGTAGCGGGAAATAAACGGAATAGTGCAGCCTTCGTTTACCAGTGATATAACCGCTGCAACTTGCTGCGCCCGTATGTTCATCGTTTGTGCAATACGTTTTGTAATTTCGTCCTCATTTACGCTGAGGGCATCGATAGCTTCTTGTGTAAATTCCATAGAGCTGCATTGTATGGGAAAACAGCAAAAATGTAAAGTTTAGCTTTTGTTTTTTTTTGTTGTGGACAAAGCCGCCTTTTAAAGCAAGCCGTCGAAAAACGGCTTTGCCGCACATACTGCACCGGTCAGCCTTTTATAGCGCCGCCGGTAACTCCGGTAATGATTTTTTCGGATAAAAACAAATACAGTACAAAGGTGGGTAAAAAGATGATAACGACGCTGGCAAACATTCCGCCCCAGTCGCCCGTGTAGCGCATAGCCGAAATCATATTGTATAAGCCGACGGCAACCGAACGTACCGATATTTTGTTTGCAAAAATCAAAGACATAAAGTATTCGTTCCATACGGTAATAAAATTAAAAATGGAGACGGTTATTATACCCGGCTGTACGAGCGGAAACATAATAGTCCAAAAAGTGCGTATGGGCGGGCAGCCGTCGATTGCAGCGGCTTCTTCGTATGTTGTGCTTAAGTTTTTAAAAAATGCCAAAAGATAAAACAATGTAAACGGTACGTTTACGGCGATGTATAAGAAGATAATTAATGCACGAGTGTTTGTTAGTTTGAACATCGACGCCAAGCCGAAAAGCGGCATAATGATCATAATAATCGGAATGCCGAGTGCCGAGGCAAACATATTTTGTAAAAACATATTGCCTTTGAATTTAAAGCGCGACAGCACGTAAGCTGCCGGAGATGCAATCAATACGATGAGCGTACAGGAAACGAGAGTGTACAAAAGCGAGTTCATAAAAAACACCGACACTTTTTGTGTTTTCCACGCTTTTATGTAATTTTCGAAGTGAAAACCCGTTTCGAATTTGAACATGTGCTCGGAAAATATTTCGCTAGATGTTGAAAGAGAGGCAAACAAAACCCAGCCTATCAGCATAACGGTAAATACTGCCCACAAAGTAAGTAAAAGGTATGCGGGAGCTTTGCTTAATTTGCTTCGTGCCGAACCTTGCCTTTGCTTAAAACTTAGAACAACTGCCACTTGCTACTTCTCCCCTTACGTTTCTATGTCGTCGTTGGCAACGATTTTGTTTGTGGTAAAAAACACTGTTACAACGATTAACATCATAACAACACCGATGGCCGCACCCGCGCCGGTATCCCGAACGGTTATTGCCGAAGACGAAGAGCCGAATACCAATTCGTACATATAGTTCATCGGAGCAACCGTGTCGTTTGATAAATTGATGGGACTAAACAGCTGTCCCCACACAAAAAAGCCGACCGTATATACGGTCCACATAACAATGTTTGTTCTAAATACGCCGCGCAAAAAGGGCAGCGTGACGTTTTTAAAGCGCTGCCATACATTGCAGCCTTCAAGATATGCGGCTTCGTAAAAGTCTTTAGGTATTTGTTCTATACCGCTCATAAAGATGAGCATGTGATAGCCGATCATGCCGAAGCTGTACGCTGCCAGCATACTCCAAAAGCGCGTTCCCGGTCCCGTCCACAGCGTTGCGGAAAGTTTTTCAAAGCCGATGCCTGCAAAAACGCTGTGCAGCAAACCGTAGTCGCTGTTGTATACGTAGTTTATCCACATAGTACCCATAGCAACCGCACTGACGACGTTGGGTAAATAAATAACGCTGCGGTACAAAGCTTTTAATTTGGGAGTAACAGTGCCGGTTAATGCGACTGCCATAACAAGCGCTATAATCATAACGCCCAAGCCGCCCCAAAACCACAGCCGAGCAATGTTTTTCATCGCTTGCAAAAACATTGCCGTGGTAAAGATTTTTATATAATTACCCAAACCGTTAAAAGTCCATGCGGAAACGGGGGCGGATACGCTTTCTACGGCAAAAAAACTCATTATAAACGTTCTGAGCGTCGGGTATAAAAATACCGCAGCGTAACACAAAACAGCCGGTGTTAAAAAGGCTATTATCATCGGTTTGTTTTTTCTGATCATATTGTCCCCGTTATGCCGCTTTTAAGCGGTAAGTATTCGGGGCTGCGAGCGCAAGCGCTTTGTACAAGTGTTGTTCACGCAGCCCCTTTGTATTTTGTAATTTAAACAAACGCGTTATTTTGCCATCGCTGCGGCAAATGTTTGTGCGTTAAGGTCGCCCTTTATTAATTTTGCAAAATTCTCTTTTATTTTTGCATTGATTTCCGGATCGTTTTCCATGCCGACTGCCCAATCCAAACGATTGGTGGTATTGTCTACAATAACTTTAGCTTCGGCAAGCTGTGCAGGCCATTCGGTATCTTTGCCGGCGGGAATGCCGATGCTTTCTTTTGCCAGTTTTTCATCCCATTCGCCGGTAGTCATCCAGACGATAAACTTAAAGGCTTCTTCCGGATATTTTGAATTTTTGTTTACGGCAAAACTTTGACAGCCGTAGTTGTTTGCTTCGGTCCCGTCGCCCTTTGCCGACATTGCAGGCCATGCAAATGCGCCCCAATTTAAGCGGGAAGCTTGCATTTTGATTTCGTTGGGAAGCCATGTGCCGTTTAAGTACATGGCAACTTTACCCGCTGCCATTTCATCAACTTGTCCTGCAGGCCAAATATTGGATGCCGCTTTGGGGCTGACATAGCCGTTTTTAGCCATGTTTTCCCAGATTTTGCCGAATTCAAGCACTTGTGCTCCGCTAAAGTCTTTGTTTTTTACCATATCCATAGTCGCTTTTTTGCCGACCAAGCGGTCCATGTTGTAACCGAAAAGGCATGCCATGTACGCATCGTCGACGGTAATTGCCGGAATGCCGATAGCTTTTAATTTTTCGCATGCGCTTAAAAATTCGTTCCAATCCGCAGGAACTTTTTCTATGCCTGCTTTTTTGAATAAATCTTTATTGTACAGCGTTACAAAAGCGGAAGGCTGATAGGGAATGTTTTTTACCGTACCGCCGCCGAGTTCTTTTGCCAAGTTAAACAGCGTTTGATTTACTACGCTGTTGTACGGTTTCCCGTCGGTGGTGGAATAGGTTTTTTGTACATATTCGTCCAGCGGTAAAACATAGTTTCCCCATGCGTTTAAAACGCGTTCAATATCTTCGTCGAACAAGTCGATTGTTTCGCCTGCGTCGAGGGCAGGCTGCAAGGTTTTGCGGATTTCTCGACCGTTAAAGTTAACGTCTACCGTAATGCCGGTAGCTTTGGTAAACGCTTGTGCTGCTTGTGCGATAACCATACCCTGCGGCTCGGCTTCGTTCCACATACTCCAGTACACCAGCTTTGCCTTACTCGCACTTTTTTCACAGCCGAGCATAAATAAAGCAGCGCTCATACAGCACGACAATACAACAGCTGTAAGTAATGATTTTTTCATTTTTCCTCCTGATAGCGTATGTTGCGCCCTGTCTCGCTGTGCACATGCACGCTGAACCGGCGTACAGTACGCTCAAATAAAATATGCTTACCGGACAACCGGATAGCTTACAAAATTTATAAAGATGTACGGCACAGTTTTTCCATCGTGTGCTGTACGCCGTTCCATTGTTCGTCCATAGACTGCATAAGCCGTATTTGTGTGCGGGCGCGGTCGAGGTTATGGGATTTCCGCTCGGTTTTGTAGTATACATCGCCGTTCAGATAATCCGTTAAAAAGCGGACAGCCATTATTTGAGTTAAAGCTCTGCCCGATTCCGCAATAAGGCTTTTTTCATAATCGGTTAAAAAAGAGCCGGCGCTTGAAATATAACCGGCTGCCAGCGAACGGAACAATTCCAAATCGAAACCGACTTTTGAAAGATCGCGCTCGTCTTCGGCTCCGGTATTTGTTGCGGTGCGTATAAGATCACCTGTGTCAAACAGTACCGTACCGGGCATAACAGTGTCAAGGTCGATAACGCATATCGCTTCTCCGGTTTTATCATCGAACAATATGTTGTTTAATTTTGTATCGTTATGGGTAATGCCGCGCTTAAGTTTTCCGCTTGCAAGACCGTCGGTGAGCACTGCGCCGCGTTCTCTGTTTGCCAGTAAAAAGTCGAATTCGGTACGCACTGAAGTAAGCCGCGATACACTGTCTTTTGACGCGGCGCTTTCCAGCTGTTCGTAGCGTACGCGCATATTGTGAAAGTCGGCTATAGTTTCGTGCAGCGCGGGCCCTGTGTAATCGGACAGTTGGTTTTGGAAAGTACCTACGGCTTTTCCTACTTTATACGCTAAATCGCTGTTATCCATGATATCGTAAGTCGACGCGTTTTCTACAAATAAATACGTTCTCCAGTATTCGCCATCTTTGTCTTTATAATACGGTAAACCGTTTTTTGCAGGAACAACGGTTAAAACGCGTCTTCCCGGAGTGATGCCCGCGCTGCCTTCGTTTGCTCTATCCGTATCAGCAGTAAGTTTTGCATATATGTGCGACGTTACTCTTTGGATGTTTTCCATTACTTGAGCGGGATTTTTAAATACGTTTTTATTGATACGCTGGTGGGTGTAGCGTACAAGCGTTCCGGCTTGGTTCCGCACGGAAACATAGGTATTGTTTATATGCCCACCGCCGAAACCTTTAAAAGATATTAAATCTCCGTATAATGCGAATTGGTTGAGTATGTGTTCAATATCGTTTTGTTCCATAAAAAACATCCTTTCCTTTTAATTCTTTTTCCAGCCAAGAAGCGGCATGTGAAAGCATTTGCACGCTGATGTAGTGGTTCATGCGTTCAACGCCGATAAAAGCGATTTTATCAGGATTTTTGTATAAAGCGCTTGCTTTTTTGTAAAACTGTTTTTGCACGGCGTAAGGCACAAACGCGTCTTTGGTTCCGTGCATTAAAAGCAGGGGGCGGTTTATAATTTTTTCCATATTATACGCGGGGTTTGCTTTTTTAACGGCTGCGCTGCGGTACAAAGGTTGTGTTTTTCCTTTTTTTTCCATATATAAAACGGTATTTTCCCAATCGCATGCGCCGTTAAACACAATGGCAGTTTTTACGGCACTGTTGTGTGTAAAAATGCCGGCAGCGGTAAAGCCGCCCATAGAGTGTCCCGCAACGGCTACGGCATTTTTGTCTGCGCCGCACTGTTCGGTTAAATAGTTTAACAAAAGCGGAAATTCGGCAAGGTTTTGCATAATTGTGGGAAACAAATTACGGCAAAAAGCTTTATCATAGTCGTTGAATTTGTCCCGCTCGCCGTGGTGTATTGCATCGGGTACCAGTACTTGAAAGCCCAAAGAAGCGAACAAGTGCGCTATAAGTGTTTGATTTTCTTTTTGAGACGACCAGCCGTGATAGTACAGCAAAGTTGCAAACGGGGCTTTAAAGCCTGAACTTTTTGAAGGATAAAATCTTATACACGGAACATCGCCGACGGTTATATTTTCGGCGCATATATTCCGATTTTCACAATTAAACATATCTTATATTTTAGTGTAAGTTATATTTTTATTTAAATCAAGCCGGCGCGGTAGAGCTTTTGGTATCCGAAGCGGTGTCTTAGCGTTGAGTGCCGAGCGTCATCCGTCCGGCAAAAACCGGCAGCGTTTTGCCGGATCCGGTTTTGTGTTTTTGGTCGGAATGACTTAAATATAATACTTTAGTTCTTGGGGCATAATCATTTTTTCACGCTGTGCGATGTAATATGCTGAGCACAGGGCGGCGGCGGCATCTATTGCAGCTGCAAAAGAACAAATGATAACGGCTGCGGGTTTTAAAAGCAAATAACCGGATTCAAAGCCCCGTCCATACAAGCTGCAAAGCACGGTAAGTGCGGTAAAAGCACCGCCTGAGGGGAAGGCGCCCAAACAAAAAGAAATGCCGAACGACAAAGCGGTAAGCCATAAAATGTCCGAAACATAAATATCCAAACTGGAATACGAACGCAAAACGATAATAAACGATACGGCAACAACCAGTGCAGTTCCGCTTCTTGCAAAAATTGAAAACACCGGCAAGCTTACCGTACTTATTCTGCGCCGTATGCCGAGACTGTCTTTTGCATGGCGTAAATTCAGTGCAAGAACAAAGTTTGTGTCTCCCGAAAACAGTGCACCTATAAGCGGTGCCAGAGCTGCAAATAATACTTTGTATGGGCGGTTTTCGTGTAACAACGTGCGTAGCAAAAAGGGTAAAATGCCCGCTATTATAATGAGCGTATCTGCAAGTAGCAGTAAAATAAGACCGAGAAAGCTGGAAGAAGATAAAATATCAAAAAAAATGATTGCCCACGAACAAGAAACGGCAATCATACCGATGGCAATAAAATCGGTAAAAAAACTTAAAACCGAATAGCTTATTTTTGCAAGCGAATCGAATAAAACCAAAGCGGGTTTTGCTTTTAAATTGTCTGAAGCAAAGCTTGCTCCGATAAAGCCTGCCAATACACACATCGGCAGTAAAAAAGAACCGTCCAAAAGACCCGAAATGCCGTTATAAGGAAACAAAGATAAAAGGCGTGCGGGAATATCCAGCCTTACCGGATCGGAAATTTTTTCGACAGAAATGGGAATTCTGGGCAGCTTTACAATAAGACCGGATACAATACCTAATACGGTGCCGATGAGGGTAATAACTACGCTGCACAGCGCAATACGTAAACCCGTATGTAAAAGTTTTCCTGTTTCCCGCAGTTTTGTTATGGAAATGGTCATTCCGAAGAAAAGGACGGGAATTAAAAAGTATCTGCCGGTTCTAACGGTTAATTCGTTGAAAAATCGTACAACGATTTTTACGCCGGCTTGATTGGCAGGTAAAAAAAATGCCATAAGTATGCCCAGTGAGCAGCCGATAAGGTATTTTATCCAGATTTTCATAAAAGAAAGATACCTTATGATGTAAAGACAGTCAACATACCGCCGGCATATGGCATGTCGAAAGCGCAAACTATGCCAACCGTGCGTACTGTACGGTTGGCAAGCCGGATTTTATTTATTATATCGACGTTTTACTTTACGCGTAGTGGTCATTTCCAAAGGTTCGTCCAATACGGTTATTTTGGAAATGCGTGCATAGGATGCGAGCGTTTTATTTACTTTGTCAATAATATCGCTTACGGCATCGTATACGGGGTCTGCCGCATCGTCGGAACCGCGGATAAGGTTTAACCGTTTGAATAAATCGTCGGAAGGGTATACCAATGCTTCTATGCCTTCGGACTTTACGGCAGCGTCTTGTATATAGCCTTGGATAGTGATTTGTTCTATGTCGGTATACAGTTGGAATGCGTTTTCAATTTCTTCGGGGAAGACATTTTTTCCGCCTTCGGTTACGATAAGGTTTTTTGCGCGTCCGGCTAAATACAAATAGCGCTCGGAATCGAGTTTTCCCAAATCGCCGGTTTTAAACCATCCGTCTTTTGTAAATACGGCTTCGGTTTCTTCTTTCATGTTGTAGTATCCCTGCATAATCATCGGACCCTTAACAATAACTTCACCTATGCCGTTTTCGTCCGGGTCGAGGATTTCCATTTCCATGTAGGGATGAAAATAGCGGCCGACGCTTTCAATTTTAAAATGTTCTTTCGGGTTTAACGCGATAATGGGCGAAGTTTCGGTTAATCCGTAGCCTTGAATAAAATCTATGCCTAATTCTTGGTACATACGGAATACGCTGGCTGCAAGCGGACCGCCTCCTGAAATAGCTATGCGGATAGTGCTGATGCTTGCTTTTTCCAAAACGGCTTTGAACATTTTTTTACCGGGGTTTATACCCGTCAGTTTTTTTATTGCGTACGAAATACCCATCAGCATTTTTATAATGCCGTATACAACAATGCCTTTTTCGCGGATGCCTTTTAATATACCGGCAAGCAGTTTATTAAATAAAAGCGGAACGCCTAAAAGCATAGTGATTTTACCTTCGCGTAATTCCCGCAGCATGCGGCTTACCGCCATGCTTTTTGCAAACACCAATTCCGCACCGACGGAAAGCGCTTCTATAAATACGGCTTGCATAGTGTAAGAGTGGTGTATGGGAAGCAAAGCATAAAAAATATCGGTTTCAAAGATTTTTAAGTGTGTTTGTGCAATATAGCAGTCGGATACGAGGTTTTTATGCGACAGCATAACGCCTTTAGGATTTCCCGTTGTGCCGGATGTAAATAAAATAGCTGCAGTATCGTTTTCTTCGCAGCGGATGACTTCACTTTTTTGGGAAGTGTTTAAATTGTATACGTATGTGTCATTAAATTTTGGACTGAGCGAAAAAATTTTAGCTTTTGTTTTGGAAGCGCTGCCGGTAAAATATTCATAGCGTTCTTCGTCTACAAAAAAGAATTTGGGCTGCGAAGCGTTCAAAAGGTTTTCCATTTCTTTTTCGTGCAAAGCGTAGTCTATGGGAACGATAATTGCGCCTGCGCTCAAAGCTCCCAAATACACCGTTGCCCATTCCGGCGAGTTTTTTCCGGAAACGGCTATACGGTCTCCTTTTTTTACGCCTTGAGCATAAAACCACGAGGCAAGCTGCTCCAGTTTTTGCGCAACTTGCACATAAGTGAGCGTTATTTTTTCGTTTTCAAAAACGGTAAAACAAGGGCGGTTTGCGAACCGTTTTACGGTAATGCCGAACATTTCCGGCAAAGTAGGCCATTCGCCTTTAAATTCGCTTCCGCGGTACGCATCCAAAAATGCCCACGGTTTTGCATTTTCTGCGGATTTTTTCATAGTGCATCCTCTTTAATTTTGCAGTATTTTGTGTATTATACACGCTTTTTCGGTTTTTGTCATTATAAAATTAAGAGGCATTTCTTTTGCGTTTTATGGGAGCAGCGGCAAAGCCGAATATACTGCCGCACAAACCGCCTGCGATGTGGGCAAAATTGGATATGTTATCGTCGACAAAAATTGCGGCGACTTCGCGCCCCAAATAGATTATTAAAGCGAGTAAAAAGGTAAGCGGAATTCCGTCTTTTTGTACCGAGCCGAACGAAGAAAGCAAAATCATCATAAAAGCGATACCGCTTGCGCCCATTAAACCGGTGCTTAAAAAAACGGCGTTTAAAATACCGGTAACAAATGCGGTTACCATTATCATAAGCAAAAGCAAGCGGCTGCCGTAGCGTTCTTCCAAGAGCGGTCCTAAAAGCAGTATAAAAGCTAAGTTTCCGACGAGGTGATTCCAACCCGCATGACCGAACACGTGGGTAAACAAGCGTAAATAGTGTATGGGGTTTGTCCAATTAAAGGCTCCGGGGCAGCCTTGCCGTGCCGGTGCGCTAAATAAAACTAAAATCAAATGAGGCATAATTAGCCTGCTCATTATCAGTACAAGGGCGCACACTAAAGAAAAATTTAAAGTTACCGGTGCATTGTAAGTAATACGGACTTTGTTTGCCATTTTATAAATCGCCTTTAAAAACGAGTTCTATGGGGCAGTGATCCGAGCCGGTAACGGTGTTTAAAATGCGCGAAGACAACAGTTGGGGGGCAAAGCGTTCGTTAACGCATTGATAATCGATGCGCCATCCGATGTTTTTTTCGCGCGCGCGGAAGCGGTAGCTCCACCACGTATATTGGTTTGCTTCGATACAAAAACGGCGGAATGTATCTATATAACCGTTTGAAGTAAACATATCCATCCACGCGCGCTCTTCGGGTAAATAACCGGGATTTTTTTCGTTTGCTTTAGGGTTCGCTAAATCGATCGGTTTATGCGCAATGTTGTAGTCTCCGCACAGCACAATGTTATATCCGCCGGCTGTCAATTTTTCGCACATATCGAACATAGCTTTACAATAATCCAGCTTGTAAGCAAGGCGCGCACCGGCATCTTGGCTATTGGGAAAATATGCGCTGATGATAACCGTTTTGCCGAAAAAGGCGGCAAGAGTGCGTCCTTCGCAATCAAATCGCTCTATGCCCATATTGCTTATCTTGTCCGGCTCTTTTTTCGTATACAAAGCTGTTCCCGAATAACCGGGACGTTGCGCTTCCATCCAATAGGAGCGGTAGCCTGCAGGGGATAATAGGTTTTCTGAAAGCTGGGTTTGTTTGGCTTTGGTTTCTTGAATGCACACGGCGTCTGCTTTGGTTGAAAGCAGCCAGCCGATAAAATCTTTTTTTTCTACGGCACGTATACCGTTTACGTTCCACGAAACAATGCGAGCCATAGGTTATTTTTTTACGCTTCGGTCTAAAATATCGAATACTTGTTCTTTCGAAAGAACTCCGGCGTTAACCAAATCGGCGCACTCTTCACTGATGCTTTTGTTAAAAAACAAGAGGTCATCGGTTGCTATGGTTACATCCACGCCGTTTTCGCACAAGATTTTTATGGGATGTTCTTCAAGAGAGGGTACGGCGGACAGTAAAACATTGCTTGCAGGACATACGTGTAAGCGCAGTTTTTCGTCGCGTAAAAATTTCATAACGGCTTTATCGGTTGCGGCGCCTATGCCGTGCTGTATTTCGTCAAGTCCAAAAAATTGAGCAAAGCGTTGAACGGATCGGGCATTGGAAAACTCTCCTACGTGCGCCTTTTTTTTCAAGCCCAATTTTTCTGCAAGTTTGTACAACGGTTGAAAATCTTCTATGCCGTCTTCCACTTCCGGTCCGTACAAATCTATGCTTTTAAAAACGCCGCTTTCTATACATTCGGGCGCCCATTTTTTTATTAAATTTTTGTCGAACAGTTTACCCATGCCCAGTTCGGGACGGAAGTCCAAAGATTTTTTGAATTTTTCTTTGAGGTGTTTTACCATGTCTAAAAAACGTTGAACGTTGTTTCCGCAATGACGGATAAACCCAAGGTCGATGCTTCCTTCCAATACGGTTACTCCGTCAGCTACGGCATCTTGAATGGATAAATCGAGTAAATCTTGAACGTCCTTTTCGCAAGCACAACGGACGCCTGTATAATTTTTTATGATTACATGCATCTCGTCCAAACCATTTAATTTTCGCGGAAAGTCGGGTATGTAAAACCCCGCCCACGAAACATACGACGCATAGCGCATTCCCAAGTTGAGATGATTGTGTGCATCCATCTTTGCTCTGTTTTTGAATTCGCTTACAGAAACCATAAATAATTCTCCATTATGTGTTAATTATCGGTAAAAATATAGGTTTTCATCAGCTGTGTTAAAAATATTCGGCAATTTTTTGTACCAAATCTGCAAAAACGTCGGCGGCGGTTTCTATCGGTTCGGTTCGTTCCATGTCAACTCCGGCAAGGCGCAGCGCTTGTACAGGGTATAACGTACCGCCCGATTTTAAAAACTTAAAGTAATCATTACGTTCGCTTTCGCCGCCTTCGCTTACCCTTTTTGCCAACGTAAGCGCTGCCGAAATACCGGTTGCATATTTATATACGTAAAAAGCGCTGTAAAAGTGAGGAATGCGCAAGCATTCAAGGTCGCTTTCGTTTTCAAGCACCATATCCGTGCCGAAATAATCTTCAAGCAATTTGCGGTATATCGAGCGGCAATGCTGTACCGTAAGAGGTGTACCCCGTTCTACCGATTCGTGGGTTTGCAGTTCGAATTCGGCAAACATTGTTTGCCTGTATAGTGTTGCCGCAATATCCGCCGCGCGCGTACACAAAAGGTATAAGCGTTCTTTGGGGTTTGTTGTTTTTTTAAGCAAATATTGGAATAAAAGCTGTTCGTTAAACGTAGATGCAACTTCGGCTTCAAAAATCGTATAATCGTAACACATAAACGGGTTATTGCGCGCGGCGTACCATGAATGCATGGAGTGTCCGCCTTCGTGTGCCAGTGTAAATACATCGCGGATAACGTCTTCTTTATAGTTCATTAAAATATAGGGGTAGCCGGTATAAGAGCCGGAAGAAAACGCGCCGCTTCGTTTTCCTTTGTTTTCGTAGCGGTCTACCCAGCCTGCCGTTAAGCCCGAGCACAGTGTGTCGGTGTATTCATTTCCCAAAGGAGAAAGCGCTTCGCGCAGCATTTCTACAGCTTGAGTGTACGGGGTAATAAAACGTACGTTTTCGCTCATCGGCATGTATACGTCGTAGTGGCGAAGCTCATCCAATTGCAGTGTTTTTTTCAAAAGCGAATAATAGCGGTGCAGCGCCGGCAAGCGACTGCGTACCGTATCGATAAGGCGGCGGTATACCGTTTCGGGTACGTTGTCGGGGAACAAAGCTTGCTCAAGCGACGAAGCGTAGCCGCGGGAACGGGCACAGTATATGTCTTGGTTGACGCTTCCCGCATACAAAGCGGTGAGCGTGTGTTTGTTTGCATCAAAAAAGCGGTAAAATTGGCAGTACGCGTTTTTACGTACTTCACGGTTTTCGTTAATCATAAACGAAGACCATGTCGTTTGACTGAGCGGCATTTTGCCTTTTTCGGTAAGCACATAACCGAATTCCGCATCGACATTGGTAAGCATGGAAAAAGCGGCGGCAGGCGTTTGCATACTTTCGCTTTGCAAGGCAAAAAGCCGCTCTTCTTTTTCGCTTAAAATATGATCTTTAAGGCGGAACAGTTTTTTCAGCCATACTGCATAATTTTTGTATTCGTCTGTGTCTAATAAAGGTTCAATGTCCGCCGCCGCTTTTTGCAATTCCGGAATTAAAAAACTGGTAAGCGCTTCGGCAGCGCTTGCGCACATCATATAACGGCCCATTTTGTTTTGTGCTTCGGTATCGCTTTCGTCTTGAGCCGTTAAAAGCGATGCGTAGTTTCCGGTTTTTTCGCTTAATTGTTCCGTGCTTTCGTAAAGAGCAAGCACTTCAAGTAAATTTTCTTTAACGCGTCCTTTAAAAGAAGCGAGCTTTTGCGCACCGTCGGTTATCGTTGCAAGCGCGTTTTCCCATTCTTCAGCTGTTTTAAATAAACTACTTAAATCCCATTTATCTTCGGGTTTAACTTGCGCTCGTAAGGGTATATCGTTCATATATAACAATATAACACATTGCAGTTTTTAATGCTACGTGCTACAGTAAAACTATGTCTCCTTTGTCAAAGTATCAGATTTCTGCAGGCAGACGTTTATACGGAATTTTTTCCGCTTTGAATTCGGCTTCTTTTACGCTGGTTACCGGTAATATTATAGTTGTGTACGCAATGTATTTAAAAGCCGGCAGCGTTACGATAGGTTTAATAACCGCGTTTAATTTTTTATCTTTTTTTGCATTGCCGCTGGGAAAAATGTTTGTGCGCCATCGCCCCATTATGCGCGTGTACGCATCTTCGTGGGTGGCGCGTAATGCCAGTTTATTGGTTATGCTGCCCATTCCTTTTTTTGTAAAAGCGGGGATGGCGCAGTGGGCGCTGCCCTGTGTTTTGCTTGCGTGTTTCGGCTTTAATTTTTTTAGAGGAATCGGCATGGTTGCCAACAATCCTGTTATAAGCGATTTGGCGCCGGGTAAAGACCGCGGCAGTTTTTTAGTGTTTTTATCGGTAACGAACAATACCGCCGCTTTAATAACGACGCTGCTTTTGGCTTTTGCATTGCGCTTCGGCAATTCGCTGGTTGTTTTAAATGCAGCCGTTATAACGGGGATTGTACTCGGCTTTATTTCTTCTTTTTTGCTGTACAAAATGCCTTCAAGCGACCGTGTTGCGCACGGTACGTCAAGCAGTTTTTACGAACATTTTATAAAAGCCGTACACGACCGGAATTTTAGAATTTTTATAGCGGCTTTTTGGGTGGTAGGCTTGGCGGTCGGTATGTCGCGCCCTTTTATTATCGTGTACTGCCGTGAAGTATATGAACAACCGGACAGTATTATTACTTTTATTACATTTTTTACCACATTGGGTGCGCTGTGCATGGGGCTTATGTCCCGCGTGTTTATAGACAAAATCGGCGCAAAGCCTATGTATTTGATTTTTACCGCTTTGTCATTTTTAAGCCTTATTCCGGCTGCCGTTTCTCCGGTATTTGCTTCGGCTTTACCGGTGTTTTTGTTTTTAAGCATGATTTCTTTTGTTTCGAATTTGGGATTTTCCGGTGAAGAAAATGCAGGGCAAACATACTTTTTTGGTCTTGTGCCGCCCGAAGCGGTTATGGATATGAGCATTGTGTACTTTTTGGTATCCGGAGCATCGGGAGCGGCAGGCTCGCTTTTGGGCGGTATTATTCTTGAAGCATTTAAAGACAGCGCTCTTTCGGCGGTTTCGGCATACCGCTTATTTTTTGTAATACAAATAGCGGTTATTGCCATTGCGCTGTATTTGCAGCTCCGCTTAAAACCGCTGGGAAGCTACAGCTTAAAAGAAGCGCTGCCGCTGTTTTTTTCGCTGCGCGATATACGCGGCTTAAGTTTATTGTACAAGCTTGACCGAAGCCGTAACGCAAACGAACAAACCGCTCTTTTAAACGAACTGTGTTCGTCGAATACGGCTGCCGCAGCTTCGAATTTAGCAGAGCATTTGAATTCTCCCCGCTTTACCGTAAAAAGTCATGCACTTAAAGGCATAGAAAGTTTACCCGCTTTAAACGCTCCGTTGGAAGATGCGCTTATAAACGAAACAATGCAGGGAAGTTTTACAACTGCGGCAAAAGCGGCACATATTTTGGGGATGTTTAAAGTTAAACGCGCCGCTTTTTGTTTGGAAAAAAGTTTGGACAGCCCCGATTATCTTTTAAGCGGCGAAGCGATGGTTGCTCTTGCCCTTATGGGAGAAACCAAAGCGCAAACGCTTATTGCACGAAAACTTGCGGATACCGGCAACGCGTACGTACTTTTAAGCGGTATACATGCTATGGAAATATATGCAAACGCCGCTTCCGTTCCCGTTCTTTTGGATATTTTGCGCGCTCATCCGGAAAGAAGTGATGTGCAGCACGAAGTTATGCTTGCCCTTGCTTCGGTTATGGGTATAGGCAATTCTTTTTACCCCGCTTATTGTCAGTATATTGAAAGTTCCGACAGCGCTTCCGTTATTTTGCACGATTTGTTTGACGAAACCGCCGCGCGCAAAAAACTGAAAAACGGCGTGTTTCCCCCGCTTATCGGCGTTTTTTTAGCCGACCCGCACACCGCCGATGAGTTTTGCCGCAACGTGCACGTGTACGCAAAACAACAGGGCGCCGGAGTGCTTTCCGGTTTGCTTATAGCAAGCATTCACGACACCGATTTGATCCGCTCGCAGCGCTTCCGCTTTTTTTTGTGCTTTTGGGTAATCGCTTTGTTTGCAGAACCGAAATTGTTGGCAAGGTAACGCGTTTTATCTTCCGGCGTACGTTTTGCCGGTGCGCACCGCTGCAGCGGCAGAAAATCAAACGATGCCGTTTATTCGCACGCGGCGGACAGCTGTGCGGCAAAACTGCGGATTTTTTTTAAAACAACAGGCTTTTGTTTTTCGCTGTAAGCGTCGCACAGCAGTTTTAATTCGGCAAGTTCGTCTTTGAGCGCATGCAGTTTTTTTATGGGCAGTTTATCGCTTTCGTATTCAATTAAAATGCTTCCCGTGTGGGTGCTGTATTCAACTTTGTGCACCGCAGGCTGCTGTTCGAGCGCGGTTTTTAGAGCAGCGCATATATCGGCGTCTTGTAAAAGCGGCGAGCGCAAACGGATTCTTCCGGGAAAAAAACTTGAAACAACCATAACTTAGTTTTTCCCGAAAGAGCGCATTGCCGCCATACCGATGGCAAGCGTTGAACCGTTGTGCAGCAAAGCTGCAGAGGATGCGCTTACCGCCGAAGACAATTCGGCGGCTATTAAAGCCGAATTAATACCGACAATCAGCGCGTTGTTTATTTTTATGCGCTCGATTAAACGAGAGCCGATGTAATGCAAGTTCACAAGCGCACGTAAACCGTTATCGGGTAATAAAATATCGGCGGTTTCGCTTGCAATCGATGCGGCTTGTCCCATAGCAATTCCCACATCGGCAGCAGAAAGTGCCGGCGAATCGTTTATACCGTCGCCTATCATCACTACCCGGTGTCCTTGTTTTTTTAATTTTTCAATAAACTGAGATTTTTCATCGGGCAGCACTTGTGCTCTATACGTGCGTATGCCTAGTTTTTCGGCGATGGTTTTTGCGGTTTTTTCTCCGTCTCCGGTGAGCATAATGATATTCTGAATGCCGGCATTATACAGCGTTTGTATAACTTGTTTTGCTTCGGTGCGTACGGGGTCTTCTATGGCTATAATTCCTGCAAGCGTACCGTTTACCGCTAAATACAGCAAAGAACAGCCGGTTTTTGCTAAATCGGATTCGTCGCGTTTAACTTCATCGGTTTTAGGGATTTTTTCGTCGTCAAAAATAAAATGAGCGCTGCCGATACGAAGCTGAGCATCGTTAAGCGTAGAGGCAAGTCCGTGCGCGGCAATGTACGAAACCGTAGTGTGCTCTTCTCGGTGCTTTATTCCGCGCGACGCGGCCTCTTTTACTACCGCCCGTGCCAAAGGGTGGGGAAAATGCTCTTCCAAACATGCGGCTATTTTTAATACCTCCCGTTCGTTTGCACCGCCGAACGTAGTTATTTTTTTTACGGCAGGGACGGATTCGGTTAGCGTTCCGGTTTTGTCAAAAACGATTGTATCGGCGCGGATAAAATCTTCAAGAAATTTACCGCCTTTTACCGTTATGCCCGCTTGCGCGCAGGACTTCATTGCAGCAAGAACCGCAACGGGAGCCGCAAGTTTCATTGCGCACGAATAATCCACTAAAAGGGTTGAAGCGGCTTTGGCAAAATCGCGTGTTACGGCATAGGTAACAGCGGCGAGCATAAAATTGTAAAACACAAGTTTATCCGCCGTGCGCTCGGCTTTTATTTGTATGCCCGCTTTTAAAGATTGAGAATGTTCTATCATTTGTGCGATTTTGCTTATACGGGTTTCACTGCCGCATGCTTTTACTTTTACGTAAATCTCTCCTTCTTCTACAATGGTAGAAGCAAAAACGGAACTGTGCGAAGCTTTACGTACCGCAAGGCTTTCTCCGGTCATCGACGCTTGGTTAACAGACGCTTCGCCTGAGACAACCGTTCCGTCTGCAGGAATTACCGAACCTGAGCGTACGACAACCGTGTCGCCGGTTTTTAACATGCGGACGGGTATCGGCATTTCTTCGCCCGAACGGATTACTTGAACTTGTTCGTTTAAATTTAAAAACGAGCGGGTAAGGTTATCGTATGATTTGCGTTTGGTATAATCTTCTAGAACTTCACCCATATTTAAAAGCATAGTAATGGTGTTTGCCGTATTAATATCGCCTGAAGCATAGGACAACGAAAGAGCCGTTGCATCAAGCGTGTCGGCACAAAAAGGTTTACCCGATAAAACGGCTGCCGCTCCTTTTTTTAAACGCGGTATAATGGAAACCAGCGATAAAACGGAGCGGATGGGTAAAGGCAGCAATTTTCGGATAAAAAACTGTGCAACAAGCGGAAACAGTACGGCTGCAAGGCTTTCTTGTGCTTCGGGGACGCTTACGGCAGACAATAATTCTTCGTTTGTAAGGTAAGAATCATCTAAAGCACGTATATAAGACAGAGCCGTTTTTTCCGAAATACCCGAGTATTCGAGCAAAATGCCGCCCGACACGGGGTTTACGTTTATAAAATCGATACCTTTTTGCAAAGAAACAAGGGTTCGTACCAATTCGGCTTGCCGGGCATCTAAGCTGTGCCTATCGAAACGTAAGCGTAGTCTGCCCGGAAGCTTGTGAACAACGGAAAAAACCATACGTACTACAAAGGGTTAAGCTTTGTGCTTTGCAGCGCTTAGGCTTTTTGAGCTTTAGCGGCTTTTTTTGTAGTGGATGCCGGCTTTTTTGCGTACTTTATTTCCGCTGCAATGTCTTCGGCATCTTCTTTTACCGTTTCTACAAAAGCCGAAGCGTCGTCTTTTAATTGAAGCCCCGCGCTTATTAATTTAGCGCATACTTTTTTAAAACCTGCGCGCCGAGCTGCGGCAACCGTTATACCGCCGACGGCAACACCGATAACAAATGCACCCCATTTTGTCATATATACCTCCATATACTCACATACAAAAAACATGCGGCACCGGTTATTGTGCCGCACGCCTTTGTCCGGTTACTTTAGCACAGCATTTTTATTTTGCCGCATTTTTTCCGGCAATCCTGCCGAATACGATAATGTCTGCAATTGCATCGCTTCCCAAGCGGTTTTTACCGTGAACGCCGCCGGTTACTTCGCCCGCTGCATACAAGTTTTCGATAATCGAACCGTCGGTTTTAAGCACTTGTGCTTGATCGTTTATTTTAACGCCGCCCATCGTGTGGTGTACCGCAGGCACCGCTTTTAAAATATAAAACGGAGCTTTTTCGATGGCGTATTTCATACTGCGTTTGTTAAATTCCGGATCTTTTCCCGCAGCTACATACGAGTTGTAGCGTGCAACGCTAGCAAGCATTTCTTTTTTGTCGATACCAAAAAAGTCGGCGGCTTGTTCAAGCGTGTCGGCTTTTACAACCAAATTATTTTTCATTAAATAGGCAACTTCGGCACCGTGGTTTTCTTGCAAATGGCTTTCGTCAAAACCGCGCTGATCGATAATTTCGTAACAGCAATGACCGGTTTGTGCTTTAATCGCCATAGACATAACATCGCGTCTGCCGAGTTCTTCAACAAAGCGTTTTCCTTCCTTATTAACGATCATACTGTGTCCGTATAAACGCGCATCGTCAAAGTACAACAGCGCTCCTGTGAGCGGGTCGCAAATGGGGTAGGTTTGAATGTATTCCATGTCGACCAAAGCAGCGCCGATTTTTTCCGCCATAACGATACCGTCTCCGGTGCTTCCCACCGTGTTGGTAGAAAGAATGGTTTCGTCGACGGCAGAGTTGTATTTTTTGCGCATTTCGATGTTTGAACCGAATCCGCCGCTGGTTAAAACAACGGCTTTTTTTGCATATATTTTATAAGAGGCTTTATCACTTTCTGCTGTAACACCGATAACGCGTCCGGCTTCATCTTGAATAAAAGAAAGGGCGCTTGTTTTATACATAACGGGAATTGAAAGTTTTTGCGCTTTTGCAAGCATTTTAGTAATCAATTCTTTTCCGCTTGCACCGGCAGGAATTAAACTGCGCTTAACCGAATGTCCGCCGAAAAACATTAAATCGTCTTCCCATACGACGCCGCATTCGTCGCGCAGCCATTCGGCAGCTTGTAATGCGTTTTGTGCGACGGTACGGACTAAAGCAGGGTCATTAATACCGTCTCCGCCTTTAATCATATCTTGCGCCAATTGTTCGGGGCTGTCGCTTATGCCGTCGCGTTTTTGAAGCCAATTGCCCGGAGCTGCCATTTCTGCACCGGAAATAAGTGTGTTCCCGCCCGCTAAGGGAAGTTTTTCCAAAACAAGCACATCCGCGCCGGCGTTTTTTGCTTCAATTGCAGCGGCAAGACCTGCACCGCCTGCCCCGATAATAAGCACGTCGCATTTTTTTTCTTTTAACTTTTTATGCATCGCCTTTGCCGTTTGCATATTTTTTTGTGCAGGAACGTCTCCGGCTTTTACTAAAGCTTGAGCGACCGCATCGAGATAGCCTTTGGATGTCATAGTACAGCCGGTTACCGTATCTACTGCCGTACTGTTTGTTTTAAGCACTTGCGCTTTGAGCGTGTCCATGGCTTTATCAAAACCGGGTGTTTCGCCGTGTGAAAGCACTTTTATGTCTTTTACTTTATGATTTTGAACGATAACTTCAACCGAAATAGGACCGCCTTTGCCGTTGCCCTCTCCCGTATACGTTCCGTCCTGCAAAGCAGAGCCGTTTGTAGTACATGCTGCAAACAATACAGTGAGCGCCAACATAAAAACGCTCAGCGTTTTCCGAAAACCTTTCATTAACAACCTCCCTAAGTGTTACTGTTTTGCATCATACCAAAAACAAGATTTTTGTGCTATCGGGCTTTGAAGCTTTTAGGCGGCGGCAACAGCACAGGTTTTTTGCTTTTGGCACACTTTTTGTGTACGGAACGTACCGTTTTGAAATGCAGTAACCAAAGTTCTTTTTCGGTAACTTTGGTTCTTTCTAGCCATATAAACCTACTTTAAATGGACAAAATATTAAAACCGCACCATAATATTCTTAAGGGAGGTTTTCAAGATGAAACCAAGTAATTCAAAGACTAAGGCATGTGCCTTGACAAAAACGGGAGGAGCAGCAGTATGAAAACGGAACGTCCTGTTCCGCTTTCAACCCGAGTTTTGTCAGGCTTATGCCTGCCAAAACATCGCAATACAATCGGCAGTAACCGCACATCCTGTGCGGAGGCTGTATTTCAAATATTTTAAGGAGTTTTTTTATGAAACAAAGAGTAAAAACAATCTTGTTTATCGGTTTAGCGCTTATAGCGCTATTTGGAATGACCGGCTGCACGCAGGCGGCAAAGCCTGAAGA
>KI260555.1 GCA_000468055.1 Treponema lecithinolyticum ATCC 700332
AAAAACGATGACCGCTGTACAGCTGATAAAAGGATATCTGTGGTATGTACAGCCGGGAAGATACAGCGCTATAGCCCAAGAGATAGAACAGGCAGTGCAATCGTATGCGATAAGTAAAAATCAAAGTAGTAAAAAAAAGAAAGACAGATTACGAGCGGCAGCACAACAATTGTGCGCTCACCATTTAGTACACAGCGGCATACGCAAAGAACAAAACGTATGCATCAATATAGATGCCGAATTCTGTAGTGAAGGCACAGTCAATCAAGAAAACCTTAACCGTTTTATAAAAGAAATAGTCAAAGCCTACTGCTACCAAAAAGTCTTATGGGAATACATGGGCACTACCTCAAGCTTTACGTGCATCAGTAAACTTGCGATGGAACAAGACGGCTTTGTATACGAAGATTATCTTCCGGTATCTTACAAACGGGATGCGGCACAAAAAGCAGCAGAAAAAATAAAAAGAGAAAACAAAGTCCCCATCTACGCCTATACGGACGGCACGGTAAGCGAGCACTACGATAAAAAAAAAGCCCGCTTTAGCTTTAACGCGCTCAAAGATACATCGGGTTTTAATTGGACTAAAGGCTACGATCCGAATGACACGGTAGAAAAAAAAGGCTGGCACGGAGCATACAATAAAGACGGCTATTGGGTAAAAGTAAACGAGAGCGAACACACCCAAGAAATAGGAAGCATTACACAGCCTGTAGTACAGCCTTTGCAGCTGATAAAAGAAAAAGAGGGGGCACTGCTGTATGACGGTTCAGGATTTTTCAGTGAAACTTCGGATATCCTGTATATAGATGCACTGTTACACGTATATGCACACTCACAAAACGACAAAACCGCTACCGTAGAGCGCATAAAACAAGCGTTGCAAGATTTAGGTGTGCACACAATTAGCCATGTTGCCTGCCCCGGTGTCGATAAAAAAGAAACACGTGAGCGCTACCGAAAAGCTTTGGGAAAACTTGCCTGTGATGACTTACAGATAATCGAGGTAAAAGAAGCAGAACACAAAATACAAAGCTACAAAGCACAACAAGCATTAGCACAGGCACAGCACAAAGGAATCCTACTTGAAAAAAGCATACAGGCTGCCGCACAAAGCGGCATGAGTGCACCGGACATACGCACGATTGATATAGAAAGGGGCATACCGACAGCGCTTAACAGAACCGATACCGAGGATCTAAAAACGTTGTTATCGAAACCGGCGGACATTGAGTACATACAAACCTTACCGGTAGCAGATGAGCAAGAAGCACTGTTTAACCGCATTCTATTACACCTATTATACTTAAAAAAACACAGTGCAAGCGATATACCGGTTTCACAGCTTGCCCAAAGCATCTGTGATAGCCTGCAAGGTAAAAAAACAAATGCCGTTATGGGCTATCAAACGAGCTTTTACACACTGTGTAGCGCAGAAGATGAACTTGAAAAGCGCATAAGAAACACAAAAACCGAATACGATATAAGCGTTTCATCACAGAGGAAACAGTTTTTACAGGAGTTGGTGCACAAAAAATACATAGCACAAGCGAATGTTGCAACGATAGAACAGGAGCTGAGCTCATTGTATGAAAGCATTCCTGAAAAACAAAAAGAAAAAACAAACCGCTCGATACAAAATGCCTTGTATGCATA
>KI260556.1:0-12746 GCA_000468055.1 Treponema lecithinolyticum ATCC 700332
GTTAGCACGCGCCTCGCGTGCGTCGGTTGCTGAGCGCTTTGCGCTCGAAGCCAGGCTTTTTTTATTTTAAAGGGGACTGGCGAAGACAGTCTCTGAAGTATTATCATAAAAGTGCAGACCTAAAAAACCGAAAAATATGTGGTACGATTCGCCGAACTTCATTTTTAATAATTGCATTGCTCGCAGATTTATTATATAATCATTATTATGAAAAAAATGGAGAAAGACGATAATCGACAATACGTCAAATTTTCGATCGGAGCAAAGCTTGTCAGTATCATTTCGGTGATGACGATTTTATTGCTCGGTATTATTACTCTCCTGGTTACGTGGTTCGGCGGACAGGATGTCAGAATCAGCGCGGAAGAAAATAATCGTACAGTGAACGCACAAGCTGCAAACTTGGCGGAAAAAGATCTGTCGTCGCTGCGCGCGAATGCGTTTTTGCTGTTGGATATCTTAAATAGGACGGAGAGCGGGAGTTCTTTTGCAAGGGAAACGTCGAATTTTTATTTTGAACGCAATCCGTCGGTAGCCGCCGTTTTGGTCACCGATTCGAGGCGCGCAGGCGGCTTGGAGCGAAAGCTTTTGAGTACGCCGTTTTTTTTATCGAATGAGTTGGATCCGTCGCTCGTGGATGTGTTTTTGGCGCAGTCGCGCGATGCGATTTTAGAAACGGAACGCGGTATCACCCGCGTAATAAACGCTTCTCCCGTATTCGATATTCCGATGCTCGTGCTGTGCTGGCCATACGCAGAAAAAGGTTTGCGGCAGGGCTTGGCGGTTTTCTTTTCCGCCGAAAAGCTCTCCGACAGCTTTGGTGCGGGTACGCTGCAGACGACGTATTTGGTAAACGGAGAGGGCGATATCCTGATCCATCCCGATTTTAATCTCGTAAAAAACGGTGCGAATGTCGGCAATTTTTCGCTTTTTACGCAAATGCAGGAAAACGGCGACACAAATCGCCAGCTTCTCGTCACCGATGATGCGGGTAAAAAATATTTCGGCTCGTATCGCCGTCTTTCTTTCGGTGAGCTTTCTGTTTTGACGACCGCTGATGCCGCCGTGCTTTTGCAGCCGGTTGCGGAAACGACGAAGCGCAACATCTATTTGACTGTCATCGTGCTGTTCCTTTCCATCATGTTTATCTGGTTTTTTTCAAAATCGATCAGCCGTCCGGTAAAAACACTCGCGCGCGCCGCAGAGCGGATCGAGCAGGGCGAGTTCGAACTTGATTTAAAGCCGAAGACACGGGATGAACTAGGGCTTTTGACGTCGAGCTTCGTAAAGATGGGCAAGGGACTTGCAGAGCGCGAGCGACTCAAAGATTCGTTCGGACGCTTTATTAACAAAGAAATCGCCGAGCTTGCCATGAGAGGCGAGCTTGCACTCGGAGGTGAAACGAAGGAGGCGACGATTTTCTTTTCCGACATCCGTTCGTTTACCGCCATCTCCGAAAAACTTACGCCGGCGGAAGTCGTTGAATTCTTAAACGAATATATGACGTCGATGGTCGAATGCGTCAACGCGACGCACGGCGTCGTTGATAAATTTATCGGAGATGCGGTTATGAGCGTGTGGGGAGCACCGACATCGGCCGGAAGTCCGAAAGAAGACGCGCTCAACTGCATCCGTGCTGCGCTGCGCATGAGGGCGGCGCTCATAATTTTTAACCGCGGGCGCGGAGGCGACAAAAAGCCTGTCATCCGCATCGGCTGCGGTATCAACTCCGGTCCCGTCGTCGCAGGTCAAATCGGCTCGACGCAGCGCATGGAGTACACGGTCATCGGAGACGCTGTCAACCTCGCTTCCCGCACGGAAGCGCTCAATAAGCCGCTGGGTACGGACATCCTTATCACCGAATATACCTATGCTCTTGTACATGACAGCGTGCTCGTTGAAGAGATGCCGTCGGTTACCGTCAAAGGCAAAGAAAAGCCGCTTCGCATGTTCGCCGTTATCAATATGCCTGCCGAAGACGGCATCCCCGGCGCAGGCGCGAAAGGGCCGAAGTCGCTTGCACAGATCAGGCGGGTGCTCGGTATTCCGACTCCCGATTTTGCAAAGGTAAATCTCGATGAAGACGAAAAGAAATACAAAATACAATCGTGAGTCCGTATCGGACGTATTGCAGGACATTTTTGTTGTGTTCTTTTCGTTGTCCGCTATCGGCTGTACCGCGTTTTTGTTTTTTAATAATTTAAATAAAACGATCGAGCGTGCCGACAAAGTGCCTGTTGCAACCGTTTCGTATAAATACAAAAGCGTTCAGCGCAAATTCCTCGACCGCTCCGTGTGGGATAGGCCGGTGCAGTATTCTCCCGTGTATAACGGCGACATCATCAGAACCGCGCCCGCCTCCGAAGCGAGGATCTATTTTCCCGATCAAAACGTCATCGATATCGGTGCGAATACGATGATTCAAATCTTTAAGCAGGCACAAAAAGACGAAACTGCCGTACAGGTCGCCGAGGGCAACGTTTCCGTGCAGACCGTCGGTTCTAAAGTTGCGGTCAAAGCGGACAACGTTTCCGTTGCAGTCGAAAAGGATTCCGTGCTGCACGTGCAAAAACTCGAAAGTGCGCAGAGAGAGGCGGTAAACGTTTTATCTTCGTCGGATGAAAGTGCATCTGCGGGCGGCATCGCCGGAGCCGGAAGAGAAGCCGAGATCGAAAGCGCCGCTCGGGGAGAAAACGCCGCTGCGAGCGGTGCGCTCCGTTTGACGGTAGAAAAGGGGACGGCCGCCATGACGACGGTTGAAGAGGAAAGAGCCGATGTGCGTGTGAGGCGAAGCGCCGCTGCGAATGCTTTACAGCCGACTGTACTCTCAGAAGGTGACGTCGTACAGGCGGGAAACAAAGCGGCCGTGTCTATGATACGCCCAGCTTCGGGAGCAAGACTTATCAATCAATATAAGAATACGCTTCCGGTATCGTTTTCGTGGCGCAGTTCGTTTCCCGACGATACCGAACTCGTTTTGGAAACTTCACGGAACAGGAATTTTGCAAAGTCCTACCGCCTTTCGCTTAAGGGATTGAAAGAAGTGACGCTGGACGAAAAGGCGGGAACCGTGTATTGGCGGATCTATGCGCTAGACAAGGGTGCGCGTGACGAATCTGCGGATTCGGGAAAATTTACCGTTTTGGACGCTCCTCCACCCGTTCTTTTCGAACCCGTGCCCGATCGCCGTTATGTGTACAAAGAGACGATCCCTGCGGTACGTTTTTTGTGGAAGGGTAACGACGTTTCTTCGTCGTACACGCTCGAAGCCGCCGACAACTCCGATATGCGAAATCCCGTAGTGGTTAAACAAGTGAGCGGGGAGACGGTAACGCTGCCGAATTTGAGCGAAGGGATGTGGTATTGGCGGGTGACGCCGAATTATATCGCCGATGAAAGCATCCTTCCGAAGCCTTCTGCGGTGTCGGTCTTTTCGATCGAAAAGCAAAAAGAGCTTCCTCCTATCAAGCTGATTACACCGGGCGCGATCGCCGATACTGCGGAAGGAAAAAGCGTTGCCTTTTCGTGGAAAAACGTAACCGAAGCGGTAAAATATCGGCTCGTTATCGCAAAAAGTGAATCGATGAGCGACGCCGTTGTCGAGCGGACGAGCGATATCAATTACTGTGAATTGAAAAATGCAGCAAAGACGCTTCCGAACGGTGTGTATTATTGGAAGGTTGAAGGACTCGACAAAAACGGCGAACGCTTGACGTCGAGTGCGCCCTCGGCATTTCGGAGCCGCGACAGCGAACTCTTTTTGCGCTCGCTTTTTCCTCCCGATAATTACGTTTTGGCCGATACGCTGTGTCTCGACTCGCGCTTTACGTGGAAGACGAATTTGGAAGGCGAGCAGCGCTTTCAAGTGTCCGTTTCGAATGATTTTTCATCCCCCATGCTCGACGTAAAAGCGCAAGGCTCCGGCATAGACGGTATGGTTTTGCCGCAGGGCGATTACTTTTGGCGCGTGTCGGTCAAAAGCGAATTCGAAGCGCTCGAAACGCCGCCGAAACGATTGACGATAGCGCCGGCGCTTCCTCCGCCCGAACTCGTCGACATCGGAGATGTCGTCGTCATTCACCCGAAACAAAAGAATACTTTTGCGTGGACGGCAGTTCCCGGCGCCGATTATTATCAAGTAAAGATCACGAAGCCCGGTTTGGATTCGGTACCGCTGTACGAAAGTTTGTACATCACGGATACCGGCGTGGAGATGGCGCTGCAGTCGATACGGGACGGCAATTATATAATGAGCGTACAAGGTTTTGCATCTTCGACGCTGACGTCGAGCAGGCGCTACAGTTATGCCGCCGATAAAGCGTTTATGCTCAAGCACTTGCGTCCGGTAGAACTCGTGTTGCCTGCACACAACGCAAAGATCGGCGGTGTGGATGCGGCTTTGAACCCCGGTTTCTTGCAGTGGTCTTCCGTTGAAAAGCCCGTAAAAACCCGACTCGTGCTTGAAAAGGCGGGACAAAAGGGCAGCGTGCTTTCCGTCTACGATCCTTCTTTTTCCGTGCGCCTTCCGCCTCTTTCGGCGGGGAATTACCGGTGGAGAGTTACCGCATCTACCCGCGACGGACTCGACATATCGTCGTTGCAGGACAACAGCTTTACCGTTTTGCCGATACCGCCGCTTGAAAGAGTCGCATTGGTATTCCCTTCCGACGGCGAAATCTTCGGCGTAAGCTTTTTCAAAGCGAACCGGAGCATCGTATTCCGCTGGAAAAAGAACGGAGAGGCGACACACTATGTGATCCGACTCTACAACGACAAAAAGCAAAAGATTTTTGAACGCGAAATAGATGCACGCACGGCATCTTCGCGTACGGACGGCGGCTGTGCATTCGATTTCGGCGACCTTGCGAAATTGTCGCGCGGAATTTTTTACGCGGAAGTTGAGCCCGAGCGGCGATTGAAAAACGGTATGCTTTTCCAAAAGGGCAACGTTTCGAGCCGCCGCTTCGTCATCGACTTGCCGAAAGCGACATCGGTAGAAACTGATGCGCCGGGAGTGCTCTATGGAAAATAAGCGATGTACCGCGGCGCTTTTGTGCCTGCTTTCTTTGCTGCCGCTCGCTGCACAAAGCAGAGGAGACCGCACCGATCCCGATGCGCACTATTTTATTCAAGAAGGAGAGGAGGGTGCGGTACTCTATCAACGCCTTTCGTGGAAAGCGATCGACGACATATTCGGATTTGAATTCGAACTCGAACAAAGGGATGCGGCGGGTGCGTGGCGCGCGATAGACAAAAAAATCGTACGGGATCATTTTATCGATGTGTCGCTGCCGCCGGGAAACTACCGCTATAAGGTAACCGTCATCAATTTACTCGAACAAAAGGAAGCGTCGAGCGCGTATCGGAACTTCGACATATTGATCGCCTATCAGCCGGAAGTCGAATCCGTGACGCCGCGCCTCATCTATCTCGACGAATTTTTCGACGGAACGTTCACCGTTACGGGCGGCAATTTTTTCGACGATACCGTTTTCGTATTTGAAAAAGCGGGCGGCGGAACGATAACGCTCAAGCCCGAAGAACTGTCGAAAAACGGCAAAAAAGCGCGTTTTGAATTGAATACGAATCGATTCCAGCCCGGCACCTACGTTTTTATTGCGCGCGATAAAAGCGGTCTGGTCGATAAAAGCGAAGACGTGATATTCCGCTTCCAAAAGCCGATCGATACCTATGTTTCACTCGGTTACGCGTTTACAGGCTTTACGGGAGAGAGCGTGTTCAAAGCGTATTATAATCGTACCGTTGCCCCTTTGGGCGGCGTCTTTCGCCTTAGTGTGCTGCCGTTTAAACGAACTTACGGCCACTTCGGGTTTAACGTAAATTACAGTGCGGCGATGATGCGCAAGCAGCTGGACGATTATACGCTCGACGGCGCGCTCATGCTGACGAACGTCAACGCGGCATACGTATACCCGATCATCAAGCACCGGTTGAATCTCGACATACACGCCGGAGCGGGCGCCGTATTTTTAATGCAGAGCAAATTTTCGTTTGACGGCGGCAGCGTAAAAAGCCCCACGTATTGGTATTGGGGATTCGATGTGGACGCGGGAACGGCGCTGCAAGTCTTTGTTTATAAAAAGATGTATCTTGAGCTGAACGTCGATCATTTTTTTGTGTTTCGAGACGGCTTGCCGAAGTATATGTTTCAACCGCAATTTTCGGTCGGCTGGATGTTTTAAGTGGAGTTGTTATGCGTAAATTTAGTACCGTACTTATCGGTGCCGCTTCGGTTGCGGCATTGTTCGCGATAACCGCCTGCAAAGAGCTCTTTGCGAACATAGAAGAAGATTTTTCATACTGGGCGTCGGAACCCGTCATTACCGGCTTCACAGCGGCGTCTTCTGCACAGACGAGCCCGGCAGGCGTTCAGTGCGTGCCGTCGGCAACCGATGCGGTGATTACGCTTACCGTGCGCAATCCCAAAAACTTTTCGTTTGTAATGCCGGGTACAGGTGCGCCGGCGGATATCGTAAGGTTCGCAAGCGGCATACACGATGCTTCCGGGACAAAGGCTCCCGAAGCAGGCACCGATTATACGCTTTCGCAAAGCGGACAAAGTACGTTGACGCTGACGTACAAACCGGCTTTTTTGAAGCGGTACGAGCAAAGCCGTGCGAACATCGGCGCTTCGATTACGCTCTACAGTACCGACGGCAGAAAATTCAATCAAACCTACTCATTCGATTTGGAAGCGAATACGCCGCCGCCGGATCCCGCGCCCGTTGAGGCATCGGCAGCTAATAAAATCGCGCTTTTTAAAACGTGTACACCCGAAGGCGGCAAACACTATTACGTTTTGTGCTTTAAGGTGGACGGCTTACCCGGAGAAAACGTGCCGGCAAATGTTCCGCTGCACAGCGATCTTACACACGTATATGTGAGCAAAAACGGCGGCACTGAAACGGCATGTCCTGTTATGCTCAACTCAGGCGACTTTGTTATAACAAATCCTCTAAATACCGCTTTTATCGCGAAAACCGATGCCGCTCCGTTATCGAACGCAGAAGCGGATGCCCTTTCGGGAAGCCCGCAGCCGGACACCGTTCCTTTAGGCCCGTGGGTGCTCTACCTTAAAACGGACGTTCCCGTAGGCGGCGTTACGGCAAAATACGGCATACGGCTCTTCGACGGAAAATTTTATTCCGCACGCGCGGAACAGACGATAGGTAAGCGCGAGCTTCCCGCTCCTAAGGTATTCGCCGATTCGACGATGAATAATACGGCGGATTCGGGCGTATATACGGAAAAAGGCGCGACGGATGCGTCAGGCAATAACGACTTAAACGGCGGGGGCGCGACGATCGGCGGCGTCTTGCCCGACGGTTCGGACGTGGCTCACGCGATCCCCGTGTACAGCGCATACGGGAATGCGGTAAAACTCACGATTAAAAAACCTGACGGAACCGATTATCCTGCAGGAGTTACCGTAACGGGAAGCGCTGAAAAAGACTCGGGTGATTCCGTTCCCGGCAGTGCATCCTTTACGGCGGGACAGAGCGCCGTTGTGACACTTCCTTCTCCGGCGGACGGAGGCGGGGTAGCCGTGTACAAAGTCGTCTTTAAGGCGACAGGCGAGGGCTTTGACGACAGCACTACGCGGACGCTGTACTACAAAGTGCGCAGAGAAGTAAAGGCGGTTTCGGGGCTGAATCGGCAAATGTGGCATATATTGAAAAAAGCAATCGAGTACACAAGTGCGGGCGGCACCGTTGTAGTAAACGGAGAAATAAAAGCGACGAACGCTCCCGACAACTACGACGAAATCACCATCAATAAAAACCTAACCATACGGGGGAACAACAAGACTTTCGACATTCTAAACGCAAATACAACTGACGGCAGTAAACCGGGACATCGCATCTTCTCCGTAAACTTCGGTACGCTTACGCTTAAAAACCTTACGCTCAAAGGCGGTATCTGCCCCAGTGGAGCCGGCGGCGGTATCTATATAAGCAATAACAGTTCTTCATGCAAAATGACGGATACGGATATTAAAAATTGTACCGTATCCGGCGGAAACAAACTGGGAGGCGCTGTATATGTCAGAATAGACGGCAGCCTTATTGTCGAATCCGGCTGCGTGATCTCCGGCAACACTGCGCCGGACGGCAAAGGTGCGGCCGTTTATCTTGAAAGCGGCGGCACATTCAATATAGCAGGTGACGCACAGATCAACGAAGCGAACGACGTATTTTTGGAAAAGAATGCCGATGTTCCGTATGTCCCGTCTAAAAACGCAAAGCTGACTGTAACGGCGCCTCTTACGGGCACGCACATCGTCGCAAGAATAACGCCTGACGATTATACGGCAGGCATTGCAGCCGTAAATGCTTCCGGCGTAGACATCAGCGCGTATGCGAACAGGTTTAAAATAACCGATCAAAATCCGACGACTCCGTGGAAGCTCATACATAACGGCACCGACCTCGTCTTGAAACAGGTGACGACTGTCATACCAAGCGGCAGCAACGCATGGAAAACGCTGAAAAATGCTATTGAAGCATCGACGGTGGAAGACGGCGACGAATTTGTTATACAGGGTGCTATAACGGCAACAAGCGCGACGGGTGACCACGGTGCGATCAGCGTAACAAAAAAGATTACCGTAAAAGGAGCCGGCTCAACTCCCACACTCGACGCAGATACTCGAAGCCGTATCTTTACCGTAGAAAACGGCGGAGAACTCACGCTTGAAAACCTAACGCTTAAAAAAGGAAAGGCGGACGGGACACAAGATGCGGACAAATACGGAGGCGGCATACTTGTCAAAGAGGGATGCGAGGCGAAACTTAAAAACTGCACCGTTAAGGCGTGCGCGGCAGCGGAAAAAGGCGGCGGTATTTGTTCATTCGGTAAGCTGACCTTGGACGGCTCCACTATCGGCGGCGCTTCGGCATCCGACGGCAATAAAGCAAAGAACGGCGGCGGCATCTTCCTTACCGGAAGCGACGCGGCCTGTACGATGACCGGCGGGAAGATTTCCTACAATGAGGCGCGGCGCACTGACAGTGAAAGACCTGACGGGGGCGGAATTTACATTGAACAATCCGCTTCCTTTACGATGAAAAGCGGCGAAATCAGTAACAACAAAAGCGAAAACAGCAACAGCATAGTAGCATACGGCGGCGGTGTGTACGTAAAGGGTCAGGCCGGCGGTACTTCTGCCTCATTCACCTTAGAAAACGGAACTATCAAAAATAACACTGCATATTTCGGCGGCGGCGTTGTGCTGAATAACGGGGGAATATTTAACATGCAAGGCGGCACTATCGAAGGTAATCACGCAACAAACGGCGGCGGCGTTGGGGTACAAGGTATAATGAAAATGGCAGGCGGCACTATTAGCGGGAATACGGCAAGTGGACACGGCAAAGGCGTATATGTTTCCACAAGCCAGAGGGTAATAGAGATGTCCGGCAGCGCAAAGATAGATACAGACAACGACGTATATTTGGACGGAATGTCCTCAAGTAATGCAAAGATAACCGTTGACGGCACCTTGAACCCGCTGGGCGGAATTGCCGCCCGCATTACGCCTAAAAACTACAGCGAAACTCCGCCGGTACAAGTGCTTACGGGAAGCGAAGTCGGCTCGGAACACGGCAAATTCACCGTAACGCCGAAGGGCAACGAGTATTGGACAGTGGACAGCAACGGTTACTTGACAAACAATAAAACTGTCATTTTTAACAATATTACGAAGGATCAAATAGAAGCTGCAATCAAAGCTGCAGATCCTTCAATGATTTATAATGAGGGTGATAAAATTGACCACATGGCATTGGATGGCAAACTGGTACTTTATATGACAGGTAAACGTGATTACGGCATTATGCACGTTACCGAAGTAAACAACGGAGGTGGAGGATATATTAAGTTTAATTACAAAACCTTTAGAACATATAATAGCGATGTTCTGCAAAATAGTGGTAAAGTGGTAAATGGAGGCACGAGCTTTGATTTAGACTCCGGAGGATCTGGTTCCAGTGGTAATGATTTTTCTCTTAAAAATACCGGTCAGAAGCGGTTCAAGGTTTTAGACAATGCCAAATTTTATATACTGCCTAATTAATGGGGTAATTCCAATGGATAATATGTAATTACCGATTAAAACTCAAGGAGGTTTTTATGTTAAAATATTGTTTACGGGAAAACTTACTCACTCCTGCGCCGGATGACTACATGGCGCAGGCGGCGGACGTGCGCTCGTACACCCTTGACGAGATTATCGGCCTTATGATGCAAAAAGGCTCCACGCTCACGCGGGCCGACGTGGCTGCTACCCTGCAAGTCTACGGCGAAGTGTGCGCAGCGCTCATCGCCGACGGCTCTGCCGTCAACACCCCGCTTATGAACACCTCTTTAAGCATATCGGGCGTATTCAATGGGGCTGCCGACACCTTCGACAAAAAACGGCACACGGTCAACTTGAACATGAGCGCAGGCACACTCTTGCGCGACGCTGTAAGCAAAATCAAATGCGAAAAAACCGAAAGCACAAGCACCGGCCCCTACATCACCGAAGTTACCGACATCGTATCGGGCAAGGTGAACGAAGTGCTCACCAAAGGCGGCATTATACAGCTTACCGGAAGCCGCTTAAAATTCGATGCAAAAGACTCAAAGCAAGGCATCTTCTTTGTACCTGAAACGGGAGCACCTGAGAGCGCCGCCGTCCGTGCCTCCGTCATCGCCGAAAACAAACCCGCCCGCCTTATGGCCGTCATCCCCGCAGACCTTGCGGCAGGAACATACTATATGGAAGTGAGAACAAAACTTTCAGGCGGCGGTACCAAACTAAAAACCGTAAAAAAAAGCACCTTCGGTAAACCGCTTACAGTTACACCGTAAACGCTAAAAAAACGGAAATTAACCCTCCCTGCAGCAGGGAGGCATAGCTCCCGACAGTATGGAAGGATAACTCCACACAACACGGAGGCATAGCTCCCGACAGTATGGAGGGAGTGCTCCACACAGCAGGGAGGCATAGCTCCATAAAGTGCGGGGGAATAAAGACGAATTCAATTAATTGATAAAGTATAATTGGTAAAGTGTAATTTATAAAGTATAATTAATAATTGTTAATGGAGAATTGATGTGAAGAAAAATTATGTAAAAATAATACTCTGTGAGCCGGTGTTTTTGTGGATTATGGGAGCTTCCGTTCTTTTTGCCCAAGAGGTTGAGGATGAACCTAAGAGAGAAAAAGACGGCCTTCATTGGTCTTTGGGTATTTCGGCGGAAGGGAATATGAATGTACCGAAAGGCTATGCCTTGGGCGCAGGTCTTTACGGGATGTTTGTATTGCCTGATTGGGTTAAAACGGGCAGGTTTTCAGCCGGTGCAAAGCTCTTGTATTCGACGGGATTTAAAAGATACAGTCTTCTTGATACGGCTCTTTTGTTCCGCTGGAACTTCTATGATTTTGCAAAGTTTAAAACCTGCGATTCGGGCTTTTTTGTTCAGGCGGAAGGAGGCGTTTCCTTAGGCTGGAACGGAAAGGCCGCAAAACCCTTTGTATTCGGTTTGGGAGAAGGAACATTCGGTTACCGCTTTGCAGTAAAAAACTTTTTTATCGAGCCCTATATAAAAGGCGGCTACCCCGTAATCTGGGCTGCCGGAATGAGCGGAGGATTTAGAATATGAAAAAACGGAAAAGTCGGATTTTAGTTTTATTTTTGGCGGTACTTTTGGTATCGATTATGTCTTGTGAAAACCCGTTTTTTAAGAAGATGCTGGTTGAAGAGGAAAAGGGGGAAACCGTACCTGAAAAACCGCATGCCCCCTTTATCGAAGGCGGCGCATCGCTCATCTTAAGCCCCGACAAGCTCGACATCAGAGTTAAGGCTGTAACCTCGGACGGTTCCGCCGTAGCTGTAGAAGGCTGTACCGAAACGGAGCTTACAAGCGGTGCCGAAACCGTGCTGTATGCAACAGGCAGAAGGGTCATCCTCAAAGGAAACATCATCAAGCTGTTCTGCGGCAGCAATCAGCTTACCGCCCTTAACGTGCAGGGCTTAACCGCTTTGCAAGAGCTGTGGTGCGGAAGCAATCGGCTTACAGCACTTAATGTGCAGGGCTTAACCGCTTTGCAAGAGCTGTACTGCTCCGGCAATCGGCTTACCGCACTTAACGTGCAGGGCTTAACCGCTTTGAAAGACTTGGGCTGCCGCGGCAATCAGCTAACCGCCCTTAACGTGCAGGGCTTAACCGCTTTAAAAAGGCTGGACTGCTCCGGCAATCGGCTTACCGCACTTAACGTGCAGGGCTTAACCGCATTGTACAAGCTGAACTGCTACGGCAACCGGCTTAACGCAGACGCATTTAAAAAGCTCTTTGACGATTTACCGGTTCGGGCGGATAGTGATAATGCGAGGTGTGTTCTTTACACCGAAGAATCCGGCGTTACCGAAGGCAATCACACAGACTTTAGCGCTCCGCCTGACTTAGCCGCAGCCTTTAATAATGCAAAAACGGTAAAGAAATGGAAGATGTATAAACGACATGGAAGCGGGAATAGTGTTGAGATTTAACGCTACATTCGAGCGTTTCGTATCGGGCGGATCGAATGTGTCCACTCGTTCGGGTGAAGGATCTTTCTCCCTTCGAGCGAGGGAGGCCGCTTCTTCCGAGCGAAGGGAATGGCTCCCTCCGAACGGGGGAAGCGAAATGTTCTTGCGGATTGGGACGTCGCATATAAAATCAAGGAAACTGTCCAAAAA
>KI260556.1:12846-39722 GCA_000468055.1 Treponema lecithinolyticum ATCC 700332
GCATATAAAATCAAGGAAACTGTCCAAAAACTGAAGTTTTTGGACAGGCCTGCAGCATAATGCAGGAGTGTTCTACAGCGTAATGTCGTACTGTCCGTCCCTATAAGGTCGGAGTGTCCGTCAGCCTAATGCTTTTTACTTTTAAAACCTACCGATCTGTGATACAATACAACAAGTGAGGGCATAAGTTATGAGTTACATCGATCCCTTTTAAAGTCATTTAATCTGTGGTATAATACAAAACAGGAGGACGGTTGAAGCTCACGGCTCAAATAGTACCGCAGTTCAAACGTCCTCATTGTCTTTTTTAGGAGGAAGCTATGCCTACAATGACTATGACAAATAAAGCGTATCAAGAATTGGAACAGGCAGCCCGAATGACCGGAGCGGCTAAAGATACCGTCTTGGAAAATGCTTTAAGCCGCTATATTGCCGAATTGCGGGAAGATGCCGAAGATGCTCTGCTTGCAGAAAAAGCGTGGAATGACTTTGAAAAAAGCGGGGAAGCTGCAATACCTGCCGACGTTCTGTATAAAGAGCTTGGACTGTAACTAAAATGAAAGTCGAATATGCTCCGGCAGCCGGCAAACAGTTTTCACGGCTCGATAAGCCGATACAAAACCGGATCAAAAAATATATGAGCGCAATTGCCTTACTTGATAATCCGCGCTCCCGCGGAAAAGCGCTTACTTCAAATCTTTCAGGGCTATGGCGGTACCGCGTCGGCGATTACCGCATTTTATGCCGCATCTGTGACGATAAATTGATTATTACCGTCATCGAAATCGCTCACCGCTCAACGGTGTATCGATGAGCGGCCGCAGCCAAGAAGAAGTGGAAGATGTATAAGCGGAATGGAAGCTGACCCGGGGTTGAGATTTAATGCTGTGCTCGAGCGTTTCGTACCGCTCGGATCGAGGCTCTCGTACCGCTCGGGTGGGGTACCCCACACTAAGGCGGGGCAACCGACACGATAAGGTCGGTTCGCCTTACCGCATAGGGGAAGTCCGATTACTAATATTGTTTTAAAATTTCTTCCAAAAGACCGTCTGCCATAATCAAGCAGCGCGGAACATGAAAGGGACCTTTGAACGTACTGCCTTTGCATGCCGGCTCCGTAGGTTTTCCGTCACGCCTAAGATAACCGTACCATTCACCGTAGACCGGATCGGCAAAATATGTTTTACAGTAATCAAACGTTTTTGAAAACCAATCAAGATATTGTTTTTCGCCCGTATCGCGGTATGCCATTAAACTTGCAATTATAAGTTCGTTATGAGGCCACCATAGTTTCATGTCGTGCTCGTACGCTTCGGGCGGCATACCTTTACAATCTATAAAGTATAAAAGTCCGCCATATTCGTTATCCCAGCCTGCTTTGACGGCACAATTATATATTTCGCGTGCTTTTTTATGCAAAGCCGCATCACCTTGTATATCGGCTTCTTGCATTAAAAACCAACTGCATTCTATATCGTGTCCGGGGTTCACTATGCGCCCTGAACTTACCGTTTCCCAAAATTCTCCGTTTGTACCTACGTTTTCCAATGTACACTGTAATTCCGGTTTGTAGTGGTAGGTAAAAATATCGCGTACGCATTCTGAGCTGTATGTATCGTATAGGCTTTTTTGTTCCGGATCTACACGGCGCATAATGCTTGTTATGTTAAGAAAAATCATCGGGTTTGCAAGCGAGCGGCCGCTTCTGGTTTCAGCAATTGTTTTTGCGCTTAACCCCGTGGGATCTTTTATGCCGTGGTTTAAATCGTACACAAGTTTGTATGCGCGTCTGGCGCGTTCCAAGTATTCTTTTTCGCCCGTTTGTCCGTAGTATTCGGCATTTGCAATTGTATAAAAACTTTCCGAAAAACAATAGCGGCGCTGTCGTAAGGGTTTACCGTCTGAGGTTACGGTAAAATACATTCTGTTTGCGGCTTTTCGGTTAATGCAAAATTTTTCCATAAAATCGAGACAGGATTTTGCAGCATTAAGCCATTGCTCTTTTTTACCGTATACTTTGCATAAATAGGAAAATGTCCACGCGCAGCGCCCCTGCATCCATACGCTTTTGTCGGTTGAATATATTTTGCCGCTTCTATCCAAACATGTGTACACTCCGCCGTATGTGCCGTCAAATCCGTTTTTAAGCCAAAAATCAATGCAGTTGTCCAATTCATTTTTTATCCATGTACGTGCAGACGATAAAAAATCCTTATTCATTGTATTACTCCTTTTATGGTAATTTACGTTGATTTACGCTAATAATTTTGTGATAATCGGGTACAGAGCATGTGCAAAACTTTTATTGCTGGGAAGGTCAAAGTGCATGCCGTCGATTGTGTTTGCTTTTACATACGGGTTGCAGTCAAAATACGCACACTTGTTATCGGAAGCACATTGCTGCAATAGCGAAGGCAGTTCTTTTGACTTTTCTACACAACGCGCTCCCATTTCTCCGGCTACGGAGGATGTGTAGCAGCATTCGTCGATTATAATCGGAGCGCTTATAAGAATATTCGGTTTTGTCCGCCATACGCTAAGAGTTTTTGCTTTTTTAATTAATCTATCCATGCCGTCGCTGATATTTTTAGGAGTTGCAGAAAAGCGTTCTTTGCAATCGTTTGTACCCAGCATAATCATAAGGATGTCCAACGGGGCATGGGAGCAAAGAACGGGCTGTAATTGCGCTAAACCGGACAAACTTTCGTTAAGCGGATCTTCAAATACCGTAGTGCGGCCGCATAAACCTTCTTCAATGAGCATCCAATCGCTGCCGAGTAGTTTTTGCAATACTTGTGTCCAGCGCTCATTGTCGGCGTAGCGTCCGTTTGTTTGCGCGCAATATCCCCATGTGTTCGAATCGCCGAAACAGAGGATGTGTTTTTTATTTTTCATTTTTACCTCAATTATTTTTTAGCCTTTAACGGCGCCCATTGCAAGACCGTTGACAAAGTCTTTTTGTACCAGCCACACTAAAAGTATTACCGGCAGCAGTGTAATAACCGCCGTTGCAGCCATCGGACCCCATGCCAATCCCCGGTCGGTAATAAAGCCCGCAATGACAACCGGAAGCGTTTTTGAGCGTTTGATACTCAAAATTACGGCAAACAAAAATTCATTCCATGTAGCAACAAAAGTAAGGATGGCTGAAGCGATTAACCCCGGTTTGGTTATAGGCATAATGATATTAAAAAAACAGCGGGCAAAGCCGCAGCCGTCCAGCATTGCTGATTCTTCAAGTTCAAAGGGAAGTTGTTCAAAAAATCCCATCATCAGCCAAATTACCAAAGGCAGGTTAAAACTGGTGTTCATGATAATCAATGCTGCCAGCGTATCCATCAAATGTAAGTTCCGCATTACAAGGTATACGGGAATTGCCGTCGCGATTGCAGGATACATTTTTTGCACTAAAAACCATAAACCGAATACAGCACGCGTCCGTTTGCCGATAGGACCTCTTCCGACTGCGTATGCGGTCATGCTGCCGGCAAGCACCGTTATGCATGTTGTAATAAGAGAAATGATTACGGTATTGTTTAAATAAAAGGCGATTTTGTCCCGATTGAACACTTCGGAAAAACTTTCTATAGTAAAGCGCTTCGGGAACAATACCGGCGGATATGCAAGATAGTCTTGCGCTTGTTTAAATGAACTGGTAATAAGCCAATAAAGCGGAAATATGACGATAAAACTACTGAGAAAAATTAAAATATATTTTGTCGGTTTACCGGCAAAGTTGGATAAAACCGCATTTATTGAAGTAAAATCTTGAAGTTTTTTTCTTTTTACTGTAGTTTTTTTTACCATAGGTTTTCCTCTTCTTTTTTGCGCCATTTTAAAAATAACGAAGTGCATACAGACATCACCAATACAAAAATAATTGCTAAAGAAGCCGAATAACCTGCGTCAAAAAATTTAAGTCCTTGTTTGTAAATATAGTTGGGAAGCATTTCCGTTGCGCTTCCCGGACCGCCGTTTGTCATTACGTAGACGGTGTCAAATACTTTAAAAGCGTCGATAAACCGAATCATTAACACAATAACTAAAACGGGTCGCATAAGAGGTAACACGATTTGTCTGAAAATTTGTGCGGGAGTGGTGCCGTCTACCAGTGCCGCTTGTATGCAATCCAGCGGCAGCGCTTTTAGTCCGGCGGCACAAATAACCGTAACCCAAGGAGTAAATTGCCATACGTTTACCATAATAACGCTAAACATTGCCGTTTTAGGGGTACCGAGCCATATAACGGATTTTACTCCCAAAAGATTTAAAATATAGTTGATAATTCCCGTAGAAGGATCGAGCATCATGCGCCACAACGTACCTATTGCAACCGGCGCCATAATCATCGGAATCATAAAAACGGACATTAATACACGTGTCCATTTTTTATCGGAAGAAATAACCATCGCTATTGTTAACCCCAAACTTACTTCCAATACAACCGATATAAGGGCAAAGACAACCGTATTCAGCGTGCTCGTATGCAGCAATTTGTCTTTAAATAACTGTATATAGTTTTCAAAGCCGATAAAACGCGGCACTTGGTTCGGTAAATTGAGTTTTAACTTAAAAAAACTTAAGTACACCGAATATAAAAGCGGCAATAGTGCGGTTAAACCTAAAAAAATCAATGTCGGCAGTAAAAACAGCCATACGGCAATTAAATCTTTTTTAGCTTTCATTGTATCCCCTGAGCAATAACGATGGCTTTTTTTTTAGCACTGTGTTTTTTTAAGGGAAGAAGCGCAACAAAAGATCGTGTTTGCTAGTCGGCGATCCGGAAAAACGTTTGCTTCCTCCCTTTTTTCTTTGTGTTAGCGGTTATAGTTTTTTATACCGTCTCCCGGAGGAGAATTTTTTAATGCCGTTTTTATTCCGCTGTCCATTTGAGCAACGGCTTTTTCCAAATCGATTTGATCGGATAAATATGCGCTGACAACGGTATTTAATAGGGTGTCGACTTCAACGGAAGCCGAAACACGCCACCACATATTTGCCGTATCGAGCGCTTGGCGCAACGGGTAGAGAGCGGAATCTTTGATGGCAGGTTGTTCCCAAAAAGCTTTACGCGGAGAGAAAATCTTGTATGTGTCGTAAAAAAATTGTTGGCGTTCCGCACTTGTGTACATTTTAATCCATTCCCACGCAAGTTCTTTGTTTTGTGAAGAAGCGGGAATCGCCACATCCCATGCCGATAAAAGCGTGATTCCTGTTTTTTCGCGGGGAATAATACCCAATGCCCATTTCCCTGCTATTTTTGATTTTGCAGGATCGTCGGCATTTTGAATTATACCTAAAGTAGGCCATGTTTCGCATACGGCGGCTTTACCGTCAAGAAAAGCTTTGCTCGATTCTTCGATGCCCCATGTAAGGTTTGCAGGATCCATAAGTTTTTTTTGTTCATACATGTGTTTAAGAGCCGCTCTTGTTTCTGCTGAATCGATGGTAACGTTCCAGTTTTCGTCAGCCCATGCGCCGCCCATAGACCACAGCACATAGTCAAAAACGCCGCCTAATTGTCCGGGGGCTTCAGCTACCGTAACGCCATATAAATCGCCTTTCATAACGCTTTTGCACGCTTCGCGGTATGCTTGCCACGTGTCGGGAATGCCGTTCGGCAGCAAGTCCGTGCGGTATGCAAATATTTGCGGAGTGTTTGCGTTCGGAATACCTATAATTTTATCTTGCCACTTTCCGCAATTATTTAAAATATTATCGATCCATACGCTCATATCGTAATTATCTTTTTGGATATACGGTCCTAAATCGGTTAAAAAGGGTGCAAATTCTCCGTCCCATTGACTTGCTACATCGATAACGTCGTAAGCGGCGCTCGCTCCTGAAGTTAAGTCGAGCAGCGCTTTTTCGTGTAAGGTTATGTACGGAAAATCGACTACGTCAACTTTGGCGCCGGTTTTTTCTTCAAATTCGGCTACCATCGACCGTGCAGCATCGGCATATACGCTCGACATGTACAAAACCGTAAGCGTTTTACCCTTAAAAGACTTGCCGCTGCTTTGACCGTCCCCGGCTTGAGCATTTTTACCGCGGCATGCTGTCAATACCGTAAAAAAAACAAGGGCTGCAAAAAACAGTCCGATCGATTTTTTCATTTTTTCCTCCTAAAAAATGAATTTAGAATAATGATAGCACGCAATATTCAAACGCGCAAGTTTTTTCGAGTAATTTTTTTCGATTAAATTTTTTGACAAACGAATATTTAAAAGTGCAATTAAAAAAAATACGGCGGTTCGAGCGAATCGAAACCGCCGTACATCGTTCAAAATTATTAAATTTATTTTATTAAACCGGCTTTTTTCATAGCGGTTGTCAAAGCTTCTTTAAATGCGGTAGAAGTCATTGTCGCTCCGGAAACCGTATCGAGCTCTGCGCTTTGCTTTTGCAATGCTTGAGCGGTAAGTTTTTCCATCGCTTGAGGTCCGATACCTGCAGTTTCGGAATGTTTGATTACTTTGATGTCCGTTACTTTTCCGTTGTTAACGGTGATTTGCAAACGGATTGTGCCGCCCATTCCTTTGTCGGAAGCGCCCGTAAAGGTATTGGTTGCCGCATTCGATTTGGTCATACTTGCATAACTGAAAATCGAACCGGAAGCTGCGGAAGCTTTTTTACCCGATGCCAAGGCTGCCAATTCGGCTTCTTTTTCCGAATGCGTTTTGGTAGCTCTGGTAGAACCGCGTTGTGAAAAATACGAAGCTTTGTCCGTTTTGGTTTTATAGTTTGTTTCGTTTCCGGCGAAAGCGGGGTCAAGTGCGGTATCTGCCGTTGCAAAGCCGTCTTTGTCTACGGAAGCTGCTGAGCGGCCTGCAATATAGCCTGAGGTAATAACGCGCCCTAAACCGTGTACTCTCATACCGCCAGCGGATTCGCCTGCGCAAAACAAATTCGGAATCAATTTACCGTGCAAGTCTACCACTTGCATTTTTTCGTCTACGCGCAAGCCGGCAAGCGTATCGTGAATATTCGATACTGCCCACAGTGCATAAAACGGACCGGTTTTAATTTGATTAACTAAGGTAGTTTTTCCCCAATCGTCATCTTTGCCTGCCGCTACAAACGAATTGTAACGGTTAACAGTGTCTGCAAGCGTTTTGGGATCCATTTTGATGTTTTCGTAGTATTTATTAACTATTTTTTGAGCCAGTTCTTCCAAAGTATCGGCTTTGAATGCATACCCGTTTTCGAAGTCTAAAACGCCTTGTTCCATAGTCCAGTCGTTGCGTTTGGCTGCCGCATCGTCTACGATTGCCCATATCGGACCGCCGTAGCATTCGGCATTACCGTCGCCGTCAGTATCGATAAACACGCTTGAAGCGGCGTTGTTTAAAAACCGTTGATATTCGGGACCGGGGAACACTCCGCGGTAGTCGTCTTCGTTGGCAAAGCGCTGACCGAGCATATTAACGATAATCATGCTGTTGTGGTCCATTTCAATACCGGTAGCACGGGACAATGCCCACAGTTTGCTGTCTCTCATAAAGCCGCGTCCGTAACCGTATTGGCAGCCAATGCGGTTTGGAGCTTTCATTTGAGCGCCGCCGTCCGACATTTGGTACGATGACAAAGAAGCGAGCGCCGCACCGATTTCCATAGCGGCAATTTCGCCGGAAGCATCTTGATCGGAAAACGGCATACCGCCCAAACCGTCGTATTCGGGACCGAGTCGCGGGTCGAACATAGTACGGAATTCCACGTTGCCGGTAGAACCGCCGGTTGCAATAATAACCGCTTTTTTTGCTTTAATGTTCAGCATTTTTTTAGTGTTGTTGATATTACCTTCGCTCATAAGACTGGTAAGCGGCTTTGTGTCTCCGGGTAAAATATGCGGCGTATAGCTTGCTTGTACGCCCACTACTTTGCCGCCGTTGCCTTTTTCGCGGTAAATTTTATCCATGTGGTAGTTCAAAAGAAATTTAGCGCCTTTTTCGCGCAAGGATTTTTCCAGCGGACGGGTTACCGCAACACCTGCAGCTGTAGTGCCGGTGTATTCGTTTTTCCATTCACCGCTGTCCGAATATGTCATGCGTCCTACGCTGTCCGGATCCGAACCTCCGTCGCGGTAGTAGTTGCGTACCATCGGTTCGATTTCCAAAATTTTAACGCCGTTTTTTAAAATAAAGTCGTACGCTTTTGCCATGCTGTTGGCAACGGAACGAACTTGAATAAAATCGTTAAAGCGGGAATCAGCCGCACCGCCGCGGGTATGATCGTAATAGTACAGATCGGCAGAGTCTTCAATTCCCCATTCTTTTTGAGAAACAGTAGAGCCGCCGGAGTGCAATTGTCCTTCGCTGACAGCTGCGTGTCCGCCAACATCCCAGTTTGTCTCTACAAATAAAACGGATGCGCCGTCTTCCATTGCTTTAAGACCGGCAGGCAATCCTGCGCCGCCTGCGCCGATGATGACAACATCTGCTTGATAATCCCACTTGACGTTGGTGCCGTTATTGCACCCGACAGCCAGCATAAGAGCTGTCAAGCAAACAAGTAAAACCGCAATTTTCGACAAAAAGCGATTATCCGATGATTTCATATATACCTCCTCGGAGATTCCGCAGCACATACTGTGTGCGTCTGCATGCATACGCACCGACGCTGCATGCTTCTTTTGCATTATACGAATTCGTTATTTTTTTGTCTATAAAAAAATACATATCTTTTTATATTCTTGCCAAGCTGCCCATCGGGTCCCAAGGTTCCAGTTCTACGGGTTTTTGTTTAAGAAGCTCGCGTTGCGCTTTGGTTAAGTATTTTTTATTGACGACGATTTGGTAAGTGAATTGATCGAACCATTCATCGCTCATAACCCAAAAGCCTTCTTTGCCCACGTCTTTTCCCCAGCTGTTTTGTACGCGCCAACGATCGGATTTTCCGCTTTCGTCAAGGTTGACACCGGTAAAAGTCATCGCGTGCGTCATTAAACTTTCTCGGTAGTCCAAACGCTGTTCTTTGGTAAGCGGGAAGCCGGTATCGAATAAAAGGTCGGGGCGCAGCGCGTTCATCGACAACAAGCCTTCGGATTTTAAAAACCACTGCTGAACGTCGCTTCCGAACCACACGGCTTCTCCGGCTTTCAGTTGGCTTATTGCAGCTTTTTTTAATTCTTCAATCGGCAAATTCAAGTAGATAACCGGATCGCCGCCTGCGATATTTCCCAAGTATTTTACTGTGTAGTTTTTGCCGAAGGGTTTATCCTTTGTGGGCGCATTGATAAGACTTACGTAATCGTTCAAATTCATGCCGACGTAATCGGTAAAAAATTGCTTCGGCGTCGAACTTATGCGGATGAATTTGTCGTCTTTGTCGCGCGTTTCCCATGTAAAAGAAGAGGGCGGCTTTCCCAGTGATATGCACAGCATACGGTATACTTCGTTCATCATTGCGTGTTTGCTCGAGCGCAGTTCGGTTATGCTTTTGCCTGCGCGGTGCGCTTCGCGCAATGTGCAGGCGTATTCGCGCAGTTTGAGCGTTAAGTATTTGGTTAAATCCTTGGTAGCCGACGAATCGAAACTTTCGTTCATGGCGTCTTTGGGAATAACGCCGTACTTTTTTATTAAGTCGGCAAACATCGACCACTGTCCGCCGTCGGCGACGGGAGCTTCCAACAAAAAGTGTAAAAGCCGTCCGTTAAGCGGTTCGTTGAGCGTAGCTAAAATGTTTTCCAAAAACCAATTGGATTTTTCCAATTTATCCCAAAACAAAGGATAGCTTTGCGACAGTTCCATATTTTTGAGCTTGAGTTTTTTCATAACTTTTAAGCGCATAACGTTGAGCGCCGCAAACATCCAGCAACGTCCGGATTGTTTTTGGTCGGTTATGTCGCCCGAGTCTATGGAAACCGAAAAGTTGTTTTGCATGCTGCGGTTTTCTTTGTAGTCAATGCAGCTTGCTCCGATACCGTTTTTTACCGTGCCGTTCATGGCAAGCGTGTACGCTTTTTCCGCGTCAAAATCGCGCTCAAAAGCACTCAGCGTTTGTGCCGAAAGTCCGGTAAACGCTTTATGTGAGGTAGTTTGTTGTGTTTTATTCATAAACCCATCATAGCGTTCGGAGCAAAAACGGTCAATGTGTATTTTAGAGCTGTGTTTACTGCGGCGTATTTTAAAACGATGTCAGTTTTTCTCCGGCGCGAAGCTTTGTACGCAATGTTTGAATTTTAGCGTCGGTTATTTCAAGTTCTGCGAGCACTTTTTTTTCTTTTTCAGACGTTTCAATAACCGCGGCAATGCCTCCGTTTTTTATAACAATGCGTTTGTGTGCGTACAAAGCGAGCGCCGGGTCGTGGGTCGCCATTAAAACGATTTTTTCTTTTGAAACCAACAGTTCCAATGCGCGCTTTCTGTCTATGCCGGCATTTTCTATTTCATCGATTAATACTATCGGCGAAGTGCTCAAAATAGCTGTGTCGGCAATCATAAGCGCGCGTGACTGTCCGCCGCTAAGCGCCGTAACAGGGCTGTCCGGCTTAAAGGTTTCGCCTGCCAAATTGTTTGCAGCGGTAATTATGGCGCCGACCGCTTTATCCGTATCTTTTATTAAACGGCTTTCGGCGTGCAGCCGAATAAATTCTTCAACCGTTAAGTCCATTACAAAGTTCATATTTTGCGAAAGTTGGGCAACCAGTTTGTTGTTTGCTGAAAAACGTACGGATTTATCCGGCGCTTTTCCGTTAATTAAAACCGTTCTGTTTGTCGGCGTATCTTTTTGCGCTGCCCACTCTATATCCGCCAAAAGCCGCGATTTACCCGAACCGGTCGGTCCTACAATGGAAACTATTTGCGAAGCGTATAAATCCAGCCGTTCAAAGCGCTCGCTGTTGCCGGATTTATCCGTACCCGGTAAAATCGTTAAACTGCGTACTTCGTCTGCATTATCCAAATTTAAAAAATGTTTCATTTGAATAATGTATTCGATAAAAGCATTAAGCAGTTCTTCTTTGTTTAACGCATTTTCTTCAACTTCGTCTTCGCTTAGTGAGTTTAAAAAAGATGCAAACGTATGCTCCGTATTTTTTAAAACACCCAGTTCAATTAATCTGTTTTCGTTAAAAAAATCTTTTGCAAAAGGATAGTCTTTTAAAATTTCGGCTATGGTTTTGCCTGCAATGCGCTCATTTTCATCTGCCGGTATGATCGCTTTTTGCGTTTGTGCGGTACAGTTCATTGCGCGTGCTCCTGAAGTTCTGCAATTTTTATTTTACGCACGTTGCCCATTTGAAAATCATCGCCGATTCTTGTTTCTCCCAAGCAATACGAGCACAGCGCTGCCGGCATGGGAAAGCGAAGCTGCATACCCTGCACGGTAGCTAATGTTTTTTCTTTGTCGAATAAAAGCGTGCTCAATTCAAAAGCGCCTTGTCCGGTAAGACCATTTACATGCATGATAATCGCTTTCGGATTTACCGTACTGATTCGTACGGTAAAAACTTCGCGTTCAGCTTGCGATACGATATCTCCTTTGGTAACGACAACAATGTCGGCAGCTTTTAAAAGCGGTCCGATTTTTTTAGGCGTGTTGATTCCCGAAAGATTGTCTATAACGCATATGCCGAGTACGTCTTTTATGTACGGGGAGCAGCGGTTGCACAGTCCTGCAGATTCGCTTATCAAAAGATCGAGATTTTTTTTAATTCCCCACTGTACTATTTCTTCGATGTTGGAAACAAAAAAATGATCGGGACATAAAGAACCGGAAATTCCTTTTTGAACGGGCACACCCGCTTTTTTGTACAGCTCGTCGTCTTCGGTGTACAAACAATCGAATTTGGCGACGCCCGTTTTTATTCCGCGTTTATTTAAAGAATCGATTGTTTTTAAAATAACACTCGTTTTGCCCGAAGACGGCGGGCCGGATACGGTAACAAGGTTCATCTTTGCTTTACTCCGCTTGTTTTTCAAAGTCGTTTCGCAGTGTGTTCAGCAGTTTCCCTATATCGTGTGAGCGGATAAAGTCCCAGCCGACCCATAAGAATTTTTTATCGTCAGACAGATTGTTGTTTACTTGTGCATTTGTAGACGGAAAAAATCCGCTTTGTGCAAATACGGTTCCCGTTTTTGCTGATAAAAAGAAGTCGGTAAAAGGCTGGGTAAGTGCAGCCGTTTCTTTTTTTACAAGCATAAAAATCGGTGCGACGATAGCTCCGTCTTCCGGCCATACTACTTTTACCGGAGAGTCTTTTTGCAGCATTTTGGAAAAAAAGTACGGTGCAATATGTACCGCAGCTGCATTGCTTTTATTTTTATTGCTTTTTACCATTTGTGCCGGGTGTAAAAATACGCCGCAAGCTTTTGCTAATTTTGTAATACCCTCGTTTCCGAATGCTTTGTATATGTATAAAAGCACGGAATTAAACAAATCCAAGTCTTTAAACGGAAGAGAAAGCGAGTTTTCGAATTCGCCGCTCAATAAATCCGCCCACGTTTGAGGGATTTTTCTGCCGTTCAAAAGCGATGTGTTTACCATCATAATTGCCGGTACTACGCCGATTATCGCATAGTTTTGTTCGCTGTCGTGCAAATCTATATAATCGTTGCAAAAATCCGTGTTTATCGTTTTTACCGGACAGGAAAAAACTTTGTTTTGTAAAAAACGACCCATCAGGTTTTTATCAAAAAAAAGTTCAAAGCCTGCGGAAAGCACAATGTCGGGAAGGTTTTCGGCTTTGCCCGTACGCGCTTGCTCGCATAGCCAATCTATGCCCAAATTTGCCGAACGCAAATCGTAAGTAAAAACACAATTTTCTTTTTGCAACAAGTCTTTATTTTGCTCGGTGTACGTATTGTAAAATTCTTCGAATTTTTCCATCAGCGGAATGCGGATAGGGCAGGGTAAAACACCTTCTATGCGCAGCGTTTTTTTTCCCTCTTGTGCACAGCCCGCTGCTTTTTGTGTGTCCGTATGTGTGTTTCCGCGCAAAACAGGATCTGCGCACTCAAAAGTATTTTGTGTTTTGTTTTCGATAAGCGCGCACATTTCTTTTTCTGATGCGCTTACATCGAGTTTTTTTGAAAGCAATGCATTTTCAAGACTGATTTTTTTACCCATTAACGAGCGCATAACGGGGTTGGTTAAAGGGGTAAATCCTTTAGCTGCCAAATACGGTATAATTTCCGGATATTTTTCGGTAATGTCGAAAACGCTATCCGTTATTTTAAAATAATCGTTCATAATATTTAAATATATAGAAAAAGAAAAAAATCGACAACCGCATTGCCTGTGCTGTGCCGTGTAACCGAAATGGAACACAAAACACAAAGCACAAATGAGTGTTGACGGCTCAATAAATGACGAGGTATAATTCGTATATTAAAGTATGAAAGAAAAAATGTTTGCAGGGGCTGTGTTGACACTTACCATACTCCTTTGTATAGGTATGCCGAAAGTGTCAAACAAGCTTAAACCTAAATCCATGTTTACTCAGGAATTTGCTGCAGGCATTGTTACAGACGTTTTGGAACAAGATCTTTTTCCCGATCCTGCCGTTAAAGGAAAATTCCGCGGAACGCAAAAACTGCGCGTCAAAATCCTTGAAGGAACGTACAAAAATCGGGAATTCGACATATATAATACCTTGAGCAGTTTGCACAGTACCTACGCATACAAGGGTCTTAAAGCGGTTTTTACGCTGCGCGAAAGCGGCGGCAACACAGCCGTGTGGCTGTATAATCTTAAACGCGACACGCATGTGTATGTTTTAATGGGATTGTTTTTTGCAGCTTTGTTTGTACTCGGCAAAGCTCAGGGGCTTAAATCTGCCTTAGCCCTCGTGTTTACCTGCGTTCTCATCGTTACCGTTTTAATTCCTGCTTTGTTTGCAGGGCTTTCGCCGGTGCCCGTTTCGATTTTTCTTGTGTCGATTATGACGATTGTAAGCTTTGTTTTAATCGGCGGCTTTACGCGCAAAGCCTATTGCGCCATAGCGGGCACCGTGTGCGGCGTTACGATTGCCGGCATAATTTCGGCGATTGTCTCTTATTCGGCACAGCTTTCCGGCGTAAATATGGAAGGCGGGGAGCAGCTTCTCAATTTGGCGCCCGATTACGCTTTGCGCCTCGATGGGCTTTTATTTACTTCCATTTTAATCGCGTCTCTCGGTGCGGTAATGGACGTGAGTATGTCGATCGCATCTTCGGTTCAGGAAATCGCAAGCGCAAACCCGCGCTTGAGCAAAAAAGAGCTTTTTATGTCCGGCCTCACCGTCGGAAAAGACATTACCGGGACGATGAGCAATACGCTGATTTTGGCTTTTGCGGGCACGTCCCTTCCTTTGGTTATGATGATTTGGGGTTACGGCATGAGCTTTACACAGTTTATCAACATACCGCGCATTGTTATAGAGATTATGCACGGCATTTCGGGAAGTATCGGCATTATCGCTTCCATTCCTTGTACGGCGTTTGTTTCCGTTTTTGTGCTTAAGCGCCCGCACGGGCGGTAAATTGCGATACGGTAATTGCGGTGCTTGTTTGCGCACGGGTTATTGGTTAAAAAGAGTCGGCGTTTAATATGGCAAGCGCCGGTTTTTTCGGCAGCGTACGCTGTCTTATAGAAATTTTTATTAGGAGACTTTAAAATGAAAAAGAAGATGGTGCGTCTTGCGGCAATTTTTGCCGTCGTTGTGTTGCTCGTTTCCTGCGTGGAAACAAAAACTGCGGTAAAAAATATTGACCGAACTTCGCCGCGCAGCGAAAAAGCTCGCGGCAAGCAATCGGATGAGGTAAAGCTTACCCATAAGCTTATTCAAAAAGGACAAGCAGGAAGCGATGAAGTTACGCTTACTTTCGGCGTAACGGGCGACGTTCACGGCAGGCTGTATGCATACGATTATGCCGTGTGCGAACCTGCCGCGGGTGCGGGCTTTGTTAAAACCTATGTGCTTGCTCAAGAATTGCGCAAAGAAAACCCGAATACGGTTTTAATCGACGTGGGAGATACCGTACAGGATAATAGCGCCGAACTTTTTAACGATCTTGAAACGCACCCGATGATTCAAGCGCTCAACTACATGAATTACGACGTGTGGGTTTTGGGAAATCACGAATTCAATTTTGAAAAAGAATTCCTTGCGCGCAATATACGCAATTTTAACGGCTCGGTATTAAGTGCAAATATCAAAAACACAAAAGACGGCAGCGATTTTGTGTTGCCTTATCAGTTTTTTGATATCGAAGGCGTGCGCGTTGCGGTCGTCGGTCTTGTGCCGCCGCATATTCCCATGTGGGAAGCGTCTTCTCCTTCGCACTTTAAAGGTTTGGAATTCCTCGATCCGATCACTGTTTTGCGGGAAACCGTCGATTCGCTTAAAGGAAAATACGACGTGCTTGTCGGCGCCTTTCACCTCGGACGCAACGGCGAATACGGTTCGACCGGCGGCGTTATCGAAATCGCAAAACAAATTCCCGAATTCGATTTGATTTTCGGCGGACACGAACACGCCCGCTATGCAAACGAAGTGGACGGGCAAAACGGCGATAAAACATGGATAATAGAACCCGGCTGTTACGGATGGGCTTTGGCAGTCGGCGAAATAAAGGTAAAAAAGCAAAACAATACATGGAAGGTTGTTTCCGTAAAGGCCGAAAACCGCGAAACCGCAAAAGTTGCCGCCGATAAAAATATGGAAAAAGAATTCGAGTTTGTGCACGATACCTCCGTTGCCGATGCAAACGAAATTGTCGGAAAGGTTACCGAAGACTTTATTCCGCGCGTGGACTATATTACCGGCGAAGAAAAAGTTACGACCATGCCTACGATTCAGCTGGAAGATACGGCTTTAATCGATTTAATCAACAACGTGCAGCTGTATTACACCAAAGCCGACATATCTTCGGCAGCCGCATTCCGTTCGGATATGAATTTGAAAAAAGGCGACTTTAAGAAAAAGGACGTCGCCTTTATCTATAAATATTCGAACACACTCATGGGCATTAATATGACCGGCGAAAATCTTTTAAAATATATGGAATGGTCGGCATCGTATTACAATACTTCAAAAAAAGGCGACGTAACGATTTCGTTTAATCCCGATGTGCGCGGTTACAACTACGATATGTTTGAAGGTGTAGACTACGATATCGACATTTCGCAAAAAGCTGGCAGCAGAATCAAAAATGTCAGGATAAAGGGAAAACCTGTCGATCCTAAAAAAATATATAAAGTTGCGGTAAACAATTACCGCTTCGGTACGCTCCAAAGTTTAAAACTTTCTACTCCGCAAGACGTCTACTTCGATTCGTATGAGGCAATGCAGGATGCCGGGCGTATACGGGATCTAATCGGAAAGTACGTTAAAGATGTGGACAAGGGCGTTATCAATCCCAAAGTGAACAACAACTGGAAAATCATCGGTTTTGATCCGAACGTTGAAGGGCGCGATAAAATCTTGGACGAAATTTGTGCCGGCAAAATCAAAATTCCTACGTCCGCTGACGGAAGAACACCGAACGTAAAATCAATCAATATTTATGAGTTGAATAACTGAAGATAAAAGTTTCTTAAAATAGGGCTGTTTGAAAATCAAAGTTTTTAGACAGCCCTTTTGATTTTATATGAAAGTTTTAAACTTGTCCGTCAAAACACGGAGCTGATACCAGCTGCGCCCATTCGTCCGGTTCGCGTACTTCAAAGTGCATGTGTTTTCCGGTAAACGGATGGGTAAAAGCGAGACTGCGCGCGTGTAAACACAGCCGGTGTACAGGATCGGTGTGCGCGCGGTAAGCGGCGTCTCCTGCAATGGGGAAGCCTAAAAAAGAAAGGTGAGCTCGTATTTGATTTTTCCGTCCGGTGTCCAGTTCCAGTTCAAAGAGGGTGTAGTTTTTTCCGCGCTGTATTATGCGGTAATGCGTGCGCGCGCTTTGGCTGTAAGGTTCAGGCAAAGCGGAACGGCATTTTTTTTTGTTGTTTTCAAAACGGGTTTGACGGCTGTCGTGCGGTACATACGAGCGACCGAACGCGTTTTTTACCAGAGGGCGGTCTATAAGACCGCTTTCCGGCAATGCGTTCAGTAAAGACGGGTTGTGCGGGTTTTCAGCCAAAGCGCGGTACAAGCGGCTTGTTACCATAGTGTGCCATCTGTCCATAATAACTTTTTGCGTGCGCTTTGAAAGGGCAAACATCATAACGCCGGAAGTTTCTCTGTCCAAACGGTGTACCGCTGCGGGGCAAAACGAAGCATGTACCAAACCACGCTTTCGCCGTATGTGTTCCAAAATGTCCAGAGCCGTCTTTTGCCCAGACGGACCGCCGTATGAGCGCGATCCGTTTCCCGTAGGCACGGATAAAAGTCCGGCGCTTTTGTTTACAACGGCGATATAATTGTCTTCGTATAAAATATCGAGGGCACAATTGTTTTTATGCACACATAATCCTTTTTTGTTTTTGTGTTCAGCTTTTGCCGGACGGTTTTTAACTTGAGGTTTCCGTCTAGCACACGCCCTTTATCTACATGCGCCGTTTTCCGTGTTTCTTCCGGAAAGCTGCGACAAGCGCTTTAAGCGTTCGGCTTGTTCCGCGCTGAACTGTGAATCTTTCATTCTCCAGCTCCAGTTTGCCCCGCTGCATGTGGAAGGCGTATTCATGCGCGCTTCGGAACCTAAAGCAAATAAATCCTGCAGCGGAATGACGGCAAAGCGCGCCGCCGAAAAAAAAGCTGCTCCGATCAGTGCGGGGCACAGCTGTTCATCGGTTAACTTTAAGCCGGGGATGCATTCGCATACATATTCGTTTACTAAAGCACGCTCGGCTTCGCTTGCATGGTTAAGCCAGCCTTGCGTAGTGTCGTTGTCGTGAGTTCCGGTGTATACAACGCTGTTTTGTTCGTACATGTGCGGCAAAAACGGGTTTGTGCAGCCCGCGCCGCCGGCTTCGTTTGTATCGAATGCAAATTGCAGTACTTTCATTCCCGGAAAACCGAATTGTTTTAAAAGATTGCGCACTCCGTCGGTAATTACACCCAAATCTTCTGCGATAATGGCGGCATCTTTCAAACTGTTGCATACTGCGCAAAACAAATCGGCTCCCGGTCCTTGCATCCACGTACCGTTTACCGCCGTCTGCTCTCCTGCAGGAACTGCCCAGTACGCTTCAAACCCGCGGAAGTGGTCTATGCGCACATAGTCGGTTAAGTGCAGTGCATGACGCAGCCGGCGTATCCACCAATCGTAGCCTTCGTTTTTCATTGCGTCCCAGTTATACAAGGGGGTGCCCCACAGCTGTCCCGTTTCGCTAAAATAATCGGGAGGAACTCCGGCGAGTACGGTAGGCTGCCCGTTTTCGTCAAGCTGAAATAAATTTTGATGCGACCATACGTCTGCAGAATCTGCGGCAACAAAGATGGGAATGTCGCCGATTATACAAACACCCCTATCATTTGCATATTTTTTTAATGTAAACCACTGTTTAAAAAAGAAAAACTGAACGGCTTTGTGTATTTCAATATCGTCTTTATGTTCGGTTTGCCATACTGATAAAGCTTGTGTTTGGTGTGACGCCAAATCGCGCGACCAATAATTGTTCCATAAGGCGCCGGAGTTCTCTTCTTTTTTTGCCTTTTCGTCAAACACCTCTTTTATGCTCATAAAAAGCGCGTAATCGGAAAGCCAAATGTCGTGTTCTTTTTTAAAATTTTCGTATTCCTCGTGCAGTGCCGTTTGAGCGTTTGAAGCGTTGCCGTCCGCTAAAAATTGACGGGCAGCTGTTTTTAAAAGCGGTATTTTTTTTTGCACAACCGAGCCGAAATCTATTCTATCCGTTTTTTCCGGTTTTTCCTCACTCGCTTGCTTTGCACTAAGGCAGCCCCAATCCGCTAACGTGTCGATATCGATGAGCAGCGGGTTTCCCGCAAAGGTTGAAAGCGAAGCGTACGGAGAATCCCCGTAGCCGGTAGGACCGAGCGGAAGGATTTGCCACAGCGTTTGCCGTGCTTCTTTAAGCCAGTCTACAAAGCGGAACGCTTCTTTACCCAAACTGCCGATACCGTCACTGCCGGGTAAAGACGACGGGTGCAATAAAATTCCGCTTGAACGCGGCATATACATACCGAACCCCTTTTATATAAGCTGTATATAAAGTTATAAAGCTGCAAAACACTTGACACAAGTTAAGGGTTTTGCTATCTTATTGGAACACGACGCAGGATAGAGCAGTTGGCAGCTCGTCGGGCTCATAACCCGGAGGTCGTAGGTTCAAATCCTACTCCTGCTAAAACAAACGGGGCGTTTCAAAAGCTGTCGGCTTTCGGAAAGCCCTTTTTTATTGAGCCGTTCAAAAACTTAAGCTTTTGAACGGCTCTTTTGATTTTAAAATCGGCTTTCTGCCGTCAATTGCAAAGAAGCATTTCCAAATCGATTTCGCCTGCTACGCAGGGAACGCGGATATCCCAATTTTCGAGTACAATCGGGTGTAGTTCTCCGAAAATGCCGGCTTTTTTCCCTTTTATGGTAATAACGGCTTGTCTTCCGGAAATAAAGCGCGGATCGGAACTTTCTTTTACCGTGTATTCGTGATTTAAAAAATACAATAACGAAGCGCATTCGCTTGCCGCCGTGTTAAAATTCGTATCGGCTGCTGCCGTTAAAAAGCCCAAATACTGACGGGTTCTTGTTCCGGTTACTTCTTCTTTGCATAAAAAAGCGGTTTTGCCGATTTCAAATATTTTATGCGGGTACACCGCATTGCCTGATACCGCTTCTGCAGCTAAAAGCGAGGGAATAATCGAGGAGCGCACAAATTGGTAATTTTCGCTCATCGGGTTTGCAATTTCTATAACGTCTTTTCCGTCGATATTCATACGTTCTATGTAATCGTGTTTGGAGCCTAAGTAGTTAAATACCATTTCCTGATATCCCAAACCGATCATGCCGTTTTTTGCTTTACGGCTGAACAAAGTTATCGGCGAAAGTCTTCCGATGGTAAAATCATGCGGTTTTTCCGGCTTAAATGAAGCAAGCTCTTTTCCCATCATTATGTCTTCAATAACGTCGACTTCGTGTAAAAAGTCGTTACGGTACGGCGGCGGCAATACGGTAATCGTTTTGCCTTTTACGCTTGCCTCAACTCCCATGCGTGCAAGGGCAGATAGTACGCTGTCGGCACAAAGGTCTTCTCCGAGCACTGTGCGTACCGAATCCAAAGAAGCCGTTTGCGGCTTTTGAAAATACAGCGGCGTTACTATGTCTTTTCCGAAACCGGTATCGTAGGGATGGCATACTTTGCAGGGAAGAATGGTATAGCCGGCATCCGAAAAATCGCATGCAACAATTTCGGTTGCGAGCAAAAGAGAACTCATGTCGGTTCCGGTCATTTCAACCAATAAGTCGCTGTCGCCTTTTTGTACGGCTCCCAAAGAAGCGCTGTTGATAATCGGCGCCATAGAAAGCGTTTCGCCGGCAGAATCGCTGAGCAAGGGGAACTTTTTTGCACCGTCTAAAATCCAGCCGTATTCTATGCCTTTCGGATGTTCTTTTAAAATAGAGCGGCAGCTCAGCGGCTTATCGAAGCCTAAGGGGACAAAAGAAGTTTTATCGGGGTCGACGGCATGATAGTTGATAGGCCATTTGATGTGTGCGGCACGGTACACCCCCATGGAAATCGAGCGCCGCTTACGGCCGAAATTCCAGCACAGTTTTTCTTGCGTTTGAATGATGTCGGCAAGCATAGCTTCGCTTATCGGTTTTCCGGAAATAACAAAGGCGCTCATAAAAGGACGGATGTCTTTTAATTGTGCATCTACGTTTACTATGCGCTCAGCGTAAGGTTTTGTTTTTTGGGGTAAAGACAAAAAGCCGGCGTAAGCGGCGCGCCCGAACGGAAGGGGAGTGCCGGAGCTTTGTTTATTTTTACCGGTACTTAAAACGGTGTTTTTTTCCGGCTGCACTGCCTTTTGGTTTTTGTGCAGGCGCAGCTGGCGGGCAAGTCCCGCCGTCGACCATAAATCGGGACGGTTTGTATCGTTTAGTTCTATTTTAATTGTCCGTTCGTCCGCAGCGAGCGTGGTGTCGGGTTTTTCATCCAATTCGGCTTTTGCACATGTTAAACGCTGTTCGAGTTTATCGTAAGTATATTTTTCTCCGAGTAAGTTAAAAAACAGTTTTTCGTTTACTTCAATTTTGGGCATAAATCCTCCGAATTTTATTGCGCTGCCGGTTTTTTATCTTGCCTTACAGTTATACATAGGAATATTGCGCTTCGGCGTTTACCGTATTTTCTCCGGCTAAATAATCGATATGCGAAACAAGCGCTTTGGTTCCCGGCGAATGTAAAAACTCAAAGCCGATTTCGGTTGTACCGTTTTCATACCTTGTCCAGCACGGATGTACAATGAGTGTACAAGAAGACGGCACTTGTTTATTGGAAAAAGAAAAAGAAGCTTCGTAATCGCAGTTTAAATCCGGTTCAACTATAGCCGGAAAGCGGATACAGCAGCCGGCAAGGCTTATGTCAAGCAATAAACCTGAAAAAATGCATAAGTCCGGTACTGCTACTTTTCCCAATTCTTGAAAACGTTTGTGTTTTCTTTGTTTTTTTCCCATCTCTTAAGAATACACTCCTTTGTCCATCTGTGCAAGATGGTTTATGCTTTTGTTTGTATCCTCAGTTTCGGTAAAATTATCATACCGAGCATAAAGATAATCAAAACGGCAGCCCACGAAGCAAGCGGATTCATAAAAATACCGCCGGTTATAAAGCCTGCGAAAGAGCACAGTGCGGCAAACAGCGCGTAAGGCATTTGCGTCGCCACGTGTTCCAAGTGCGGGCAGCTTGCTCCCGTAGAAGATAAAATCGTTGTATCGGAAATGGGGGAAGCGTGATCGCCGAAAACGGCGCCGCCCAATACGGCGGAAATACAAATAAAAACCGAATTAAGCGATTCTGCGGGGTTTTGTCCTTGCCCTTGAATTAAGCCGACAACAATGGGCATAACAAGGGGAATCATAATGCCGAACGTCCCCCAGCTTGTTCCCGTTGCAAAAGCGATAACGGCTGATAAAACGAATACGACAGCCGGAATAATCCACAGCGGAAAACCGCTTCCTACAACGGCTTCGGAAAGATAACGTCCCAATCCCAAACCTCCGTCTGAAGGAGAAGAGCGTATAACTGTTCCGATAGACCACGCCATTACTAAAATAATTAAAGCGGGTATCATCGATTTTATGCCGTCGCGCACGGCTTGTGACGCTTCTTTTAAATTCATAAGGCGGCGTGCAAGGTAGTACACGTAGGTAAAAACCAGTGTAAAAATGATGGCGTAAAACAGCGCGTAAGAAGAGTCGGTGTTAATAAACGCTTCTCTGAGCGACATAGAGTGCATTGCTTGCATAAGCGAACTGATGTTTTCGCCGTCTACGGCATTTAAATACGTTACCAACGGAAAAAATACAAGCGCACAAACGATAAGTAATACAATCGGAAAAAGCATATCTATCGCTTTTGCCCGCACGGTTTTTTCTTCTTTTATATCACCCGATATAACGCCGTATTTTTCTTCGTTCCATAACACGCCCGTTTTTTGTGCGCTCAATTCACTTGCACGCATAGGTCCGAAATCGCGCTTAAAAAAGATAATGCAAGCTACCATCAATAGTGTGGTAAGCGCGTACAGATTGTAGGGTACTGCACGGATAAAAAATTCCAAATCGCTTATGCCTAATTTATCAAAGCCTTCGGCATCGCGGACTATGGACATAACGGTAACTACCCAACTTGAAACGGGCGCTAAAATACATACAGGGGCTGCAGTGGAATCCAAAATATATGCAAGCTTTGCGCGCGACACTTTGTTTTTATCGTTTATGGAGCGCATAACCGTGCCGACCGTTAAAGAGTTAAAGTAATCGTCGATAAAAACGATAATTCCGAACAAAAAAGTTACAAATTGAGAACCGGTGCGTGTTTTTAATTTTTTGGACACCCAAGTACCGAACGCTTGTGCCGAACCTGTTTTTGACAGCATGCCGACTAATGCGCCTAAAAGCGCGCAAAACAAAAAAATACGGATATTCCATCCGTCCGACAGTGATGCGGCAAATAAGTCGGTTGCATTCATTAGTGCGAGCGCAGGATTTCCCCCCGCTGCGATTACACAGCCGGACAAAATGCCTAAAAACAGCGATACGATAACATCCTTGGTAACGAATGCCAGCGTAATGGTTAACAAAGGCGGAATAATCCCCCACATGCCGAAGTGCTCCATAAAACTGCTCCTTACATTTTTTTCATCTTTTACAAATTGTAAAATTGGTGTAATATTAACATAAAAGCCGATTGCGAACAACCTTTGTAAGGTAAAAAGAAAAAATTAAAGAAAGTTAAAGGAAAGGTAAAAAAAAGTTAAAGAAAATCGGAAGCGGAGTTTTTAATGAATAAACCGAAAATATGCTTGTGTTTAACCCGTTCTACTTTAACAGAAAATGCCGCCGTTTTGGACAAATACCGCTCTTTGATAGATATGGCGGAATTGCGCGCCGATTATTTAAACGACGATGAAAGGCTGCATATACGCCGTTTTCCCGAAATGGCAGGTTTGCCGGTTATTTTAACTATCCGGCGGACAATCGACGGCGGACGATTTCGCGAAGGAGAAGCGTCCCGTACAACGCTGATGGCGCGCGGTATTGCTTTTGCCAGTCAAGACAAGCATAAAAACTTTGCATACATCGATTTGGAAGAAGACTTTGATGTGCCCAGCATTCAAGAAGCAGCTCTTGCGTTCGGCACCAGAATTATCCGCAGTTTTCACGATATGAACAATACGGTTGGCGATATTGCAGCAAAGATGGCGTCTTTACGCAAAACGCTGTACGAAATTCCTAAAATATCCTGTATGCCGCAGCGCTTAAGCGATGTAACGCGTATGTTTAAAGAATCGCAAACTTTGAATTTTGAACATATTATATGCGCAATGGGCTCTTTGGGGTTGCCGTCGCGGATATTGGCAGAGCGCACCGGTTCTTTTTTAACCTATTGCGCTCCCGAGGATTCCGCTCTTATTTCCGGCAAGCTCGGACAAATAGATCCTATTCAGCTTAATTCGCTGTATAATTTTCACGCAATAAATGCGGATACAAAAATTTTCGGCATTACCGGCTGGCCGCTTGCTTTTACTTCAAGCCCCAAATTACACAACGAAGCCTACCGCAAAAAAAGAATGAATGCGGTGTTTATTCCGGTAAAATCGGAAACTATAGAAGACGCACTTGAGTTTGCCGAAACGCTTGGAATGAAAGGACTTTCGGTAACCGTACCGCACAAAGAAAGCGTTATGAAGTTGTTAACCGAGCGCTCTTCGGAAGCGGATGCTTGCCGCGCATGCAATACGGCAGTTCGTACGCAAAACGGATGGGGCGGCTACAATACGGATACCTTCGGTTTTGAAAAAGCCGTGCTTGAATTTTTAGGCGTAAAAACGCTTAAACAATTAAAAGTTGCGATAATCGGGGCGGGAGGAGCGGCGCAAGCGGTTGCAAACGTTATATACAAACTGGGTGCAAAAGCCTGTGTTTTTAACCGCTCGATAGCAAAAGCGAGAACACTTGCCGAAAAGTACCGCTTTAAATACGGTTTTTTAGGCTTTTCGGAGCAAAAACTTTTGGAATCTTATTCCGACCTTATTGTACAGGCAACTTCCGTCGGAATGAGCGGAGCGCAAAATACCGCTGTAAACGGTGTATGCACACCGGATGTGCAGCGCGCCGGTTTTGTAAACGGCGAAAAAGACGACCCGCTCGATTTTTACGGATTCAGCGGGCACGAGTGTGTGTTTGACCTTATTTACAATCCTGAAAAAACGCCCCTTTTGAGCCGAGCAGAAAAAGCCGGCTGTAAAATTTGCAACGGATATACAATGCTTGTGTATCAAGCACAAAAACAATTTGAATTGCTTACGGGAGAAAAATATGAATAAAAATACCGGTAACGGCGCGGCAAAAACTGTGCAAAAAGGCGGTTTGTCGCAAAAAGAACAAAAAGCGCTGGTCGGAAAAACTGCGGTCGACCGTCTTATCGAAAAAGGCTTTATTAAATCCGGTATGAAAATCGGATTGGGCACCGGTTCGACCGCAATCGTTGCAGTAGACAGGCTTGCTTTATATATCCGTGAAGGAAAACTGTCCGGCATAAAAGCAGTTGCTACAAGTTTTCAAACCCATATTGCCTGCGAAGAAAACGGCATACCTGTGTTTACGCTAAACAGCAAAGAAATCGGCGGTACGCTCGACCTTGCAATCGACGGCGCAGACGAAATCGACCCCGAAAACAATTTGATAAAGGGCGGCGGCGCGGCTCACGTACAGGAAAAAATCGTCGAATACAATTCCAAGCGTTTGGTTATCATTGCCGATGAAAGCAAACTAGTTCCCCATTTGGGAACCCGCTTTCCGCTTCCGGTAGAAATTATCGCCGCCGCCCGCACTCCCGTGGTGCGCGCGATGGAAAAACTCGGTGCTTCTTGCGTTTTACGTACCGGTTCGGGAAAAGACGGGCCGGTTATCACGGATAACGGTAATCAAATCCTCGATTGTACGTGGTCGCCACTTGCCGGCGGCACCTCGCCGGTTGATCCCTCAAAAATGGAAGACAAGGTAAACAAAATTACCGGTGTTGTCGAAAACGGCTTTTTTACCAAAAACCGCCCGATCGTCTTTATTGCCCGCGCCGACGGCAGTGTGGAAGAGCGGGACTAGAAAAAAGTAATCCGGGTTGAAAAAAAACGGGCTTTTGCGTATTCGTTACTTTACGAACGGAAACGTCACCGGCTTTATTTTACCTTGCCGCCGTGGAACAGGCACTCATAGACCTTTACATTTCCGTGGTAGATAACTTCTTTTCCTTTGCCTGCGTATGTTTTTCTTTTTGCTCTGCAAAGAAAATCTATAATATTATCTATCATGCTGTTGTCATTCACATCTCATCCTACTTTAATATCTTCGCCAGTACCGTGTCTTTTGGCGCCGGTTTTTTTATTCAGCTTGTGTCCAATCCTCGATTTTCAGATTTTTTATGCGGGAAAACTCGCCGGTATTATTAGTAACAAGAATCAGTTTTTTTGAGAGCGCTTGAGATGCTATGAGCATATCGTAAGAACCGATTATCTTTCCCTGCTTTTTTAGTTCGGAACGGATTTTTCCGAATTGTTCGGCATCGTTGTCGTCAAAATTCAAAATATAAAAGGGTGTAAGAAATTGCAGTAATGAGATTTTATTTTTTTCGACATAATCGCTGTTGTATACGCCGAATTGCAGTTCGGCAACGGTTATACTTGAAATGTAAATTCCGGCATATATGCGCTCTTTTAATTTTTCCAATACTTGAGGCGATTTCCGGTTTTTAAGAAAGATGCATATATTTGTATCCAATAAATACATTATAAGGCTGCTCTTTCCTGCGGTTCGTCCTGTATCCGCCCTTCCGCTAAAAAATCATCGGTAAAGCCGTAGAGTCCCTGCAAAAATATTTCCCATTCTTTATTTTTGGGGAATAAAACAACCGCCTCTCCCGCTTTTTGTATGAGAACATCGTTTCCTTCAAAACAGAATGCTCTCGGCAGTCTAACCGCCTGGCTTCCGCCGTTACGGAATAATTTTGCAGTTTCCATACACACCTCTTATAAAAAAGTATATATCCATATATATACTTTGTCAAGAAAAATAACGGAAAGTATTTCTCCGGTTTTATTTTATCTTACCGCCGTGGAACAGGCACTCATAGACCTTTACATCTCCGTGATAGATATTTCTTTTCCTTTTTGCCTGCGTATGTTTTTCTTTTTGCCCTGCAAAGAAAATCTATAATGTTATCTGGCATGTCGTTGTCATTCATGTCCCGTCCTACTTTAATATCTTCGCCAGTACCGTGTC
>KI260556.1:39822-123506 GCA_000468055.1 Treponema lecithinolyticum ATCC 700332
TTTTTGGCGCCAGTTTTTATTGACTTTTACCTATTCCGTCCAGTTTTCAAGTTTTAATCCCGGTATTCGCTTAAATTCGCAGGTGTTGTTTGTTATCAATGTTCCGCCGCAGTGCTTTGTTATGCTTGCAATCAATAAATCATTGGGGCCGATTACGGTGCCGCTTTTTTCAAGCTTTGACCGTATTTCCGCATAGCACAATGTCATTTCATCCGTAAAAGGTATGATTTCATAAGGCGCAAGAAAAAATTCCAGTTTCCTCAGGATCTCTTTTTTGATGACGCTTTTATACGCGCCGGTTAACAGTTCCGCTTTCACTATTGAAGGAATCTTTATTTTGTCGGGAGTTATGGAAAGCCAGCGTTTAACCATACCGGGATATGTGTTTTTTAAGAAATAGATACACATGTTGGTGTCTATAAAATACATCATATCATTTCTCTGTATGCATCTTTTGAAAAATCGCTCTGATCCGGACGCCGGAAATTTTCATCGCGTATGCATCCTGCCAATTTTTCGTAGCCTGCAGGATATGAAGGTTCAAGGTATTCAAAAATTTTTGTTACAACCCACTTTGAAATGGATTTTTTTTCTTTTGCGGCAGCATTTTCTATTTTAGCCAAATCGGGCTGCGTAACATAAAGCGATATTTGCGGCATATAATCCTCCGCTAAATATAATAGTATGCTTTACCGCCAAAATCAAGTATACGTGCAAGTATAATGGTATTTTTATATAAAACCGGGCGCATTTTCATGCATATAATTCTACTTTAATATCTTCGCCAGTACCGTGTCTTTTGGCGCCAGTTTTTATTGACTTTTACCTGTAAGTCCAAGTCGATGCGGTAATCGAAGATGCGGCGCAGCGCTTTAATCGATTCAATGCGGATACTTTTGATTAAAGAAGCGCCTTTGCCGATAACCATGCCTTTTTGACTTTCACGTTCGACGACCAAAAAGGCGCGCACCCACAGCTCTCTGCCGTCTTTACGGCTTTCCATGTCGGCAATTTCCACATAAACGGCGTGCGGCAGTTCATCGCGCAAACGGTTTACCGCCTGTTCGCGGATAACTTCGGCAATGCGGAAATCGACTTCCTGATCGGTGTAGTATTCTTCGGGATACAGCGCTTCTCCTTCCGGGGCAAGCTCATACAAAGCGGCGAGGACGGCGTCGATTCCTTCACCCGTTTTTGCCGAAATGTTAAAAACTCTTACCGCACCGAGCGAGGGAAGCTGTTCGGCTATAAAAAGTTTGCACAGTTGCGGTTTAGCTTCGTCGCTGTCGATTTTATTGACGGCAACAACCAGCTTCGAGCTGAAAGGCTGCAAAAGCGACGCAATGAGTTTTTCTTCGCTTCCGGCTTCGCGCGTCGAATCCAAAACATATAAAAGAAGGTCTGCCGTTTGCAGCGGCTCTTCGGCAATACCTTTGAGTTTGAGGTTCAGTTTTTTGTCGGACTGATGATAGCCGGGCGTATCGATAAACACGAGCTGCCCTTTGTCGGTGTTTACAATGCCGCGCACGGCGTTGCGCGTTGTTTGCGGGTGCGGCGACACAATCGAAATCTTTTGATTGCCTGCGGCATTTAAAAAACTTGATTTTCCGGCGGACGGGCGTCCGATTATCGCGACGACTGCTGTTTTACTCATGGAAAGCAGTATATCCGCCCGGACGCTCTTGTGCAAGGTAAAATTTTGCATGAATTTTGAAAAAAAAATATGCAAAAAATTTGGTTTTTCCTGAGGAGTGTGGTATAATAGATTAGCTTAAATGCCGTCCGGGGCGGTATAAAATAGCGCCGTGAGGCGCACAGGAGAAGTGTATGATAAAAGCGAAAAAGACTGTGCAAATGTATAGTTGCGAAAAGGGGGCATTCTCCTTTGAAAAAAAACGTGAATTAAGTAAAACAGGGACGGCGCTCATCACAACCGCACTTATTGCACTGACGCTTGGCACAGCACTGGTCTTGACCGCTTGTCCGAACAATACGGGCAGCAACGGAGAAGGATCCCCGCATGCCGGCGATATAGGCAGTTTTGAAGACACAGGCGACGGCTTTATAAAAATAAATCCGCCTGCAAACGGCATCGCAGGTGTTGATCCTAACTACACCTTACCCGGAAATGAAGATTCTTGGAAAGGCGTATTTCGTGCAGGCCGTAAGGTAAAATTAAGCCCCTACAAGCTCGGCAAAACGGAAGTGACATACGAATTATGGTATGAAGTACTGAAATGGGCAGAACATAACGGCTACACTTTTGCAAACAAAGGGCTTGAAGGCTGGGACGGCACAGGTGGTGGAGGTACTAAGCCTGATTATATAAATATCGGCAAGCCTCCTACAGCGAATAAAAATCATCCGGTAACGATGGTAAGCTGGCGGGACTGCATAGTGTGGTGTAATGCGTATACTGAAAAGACAAAGGGCGCCGAGAGCGAATGCGTATACCGCAAAAGCAATACCGATCCTACCGTATTAAAAGACTCAACGAATACAACCGACTGTGATGCGGCATATGCCGATATGAGCAAAAAAGGCTTTAGACTTCCGACCGAAGCCGAATGGGAGTACGCAGCCCGCTGGCAGGGAAATGACAGCGCAAATGCCGACAAGTGCGGTGATGTATGGCTTACTAAACTAGACAGTGCAAGCGGAGCCAAAGCTGACTGGAATAATGCTGCGGAAACAGGAGCGGTTGCGTGGTATAAGGATAATTCAGAAGAAAAAACCCATCCGGTCGGAGAAAAGAGAGCGAATATACTCGGCTTATACGATATGAGCGGGAACGTTTTTGAATGGTGTTTTGACCGGCACGGCAATATAGAGAATGGTGATGTTAGCGACCCGCAAGGTGCTGCTTCCGGTGCAAGGCGTGTCGAACGCGGCGGCTGGAAGCTTGGAGCAAAGGGTTGCGTTGTCGGTGTTCGCGTCCACAGCACTACCCACAATCACCTCAACTATGTCGGCTTTCGTGTGGCTTGCCGCTCGTGAAAACTGCACGTTCTTGTGCAGTTTTCACTACGAGATTTGCGACAAACGCAAATCTCGTTTTTGCATAGAACCGGCACACTCTTTTATATTTCTATAACGCTACCGATTTTTGCCTGAACGGCTTTTTCGTATATGCGCTGTGCGGTTACAAGGTCGAGCACGGCGCTTCCGGTTGTTTCAAAAAAAGTCATTTCATCTTTCGATGTTCTTCCCTGTATTTTTCCCGACAGCACCGAGCCGAGTTCACCGGTAATTTTATCGGCGCTGAAAACGCCTTTTTTTATCGGCTTTATCAAATCACCCGACTCTTTTACCGCGTCATTCGTATCGACATATACCTTGCTTGCGCCGACGATGATTTTTTCATCGATTTCGGACATTGCCGGCGTATAAGAGCCGACGCCGTTTATGTGTACGCCTTTTTTTACCAAAGAACCGTCAAAAACCGGCTCGCTTGCAGTCGTTACGGTGGTAATGACATCAGCGTCTTGAACCGCATCCGCGGCAGAAGAAGCGCTTACAATTTTAACGGAGAATTTCGCGCCGAATTTTTGCGTCATCTTTTCGGCAAAGGTTTGAGCGCGCTCTTTGTTTATATCGAACACTTTTACCAGTTCAATGTGCCGGACGTTTAACACGGCTTCCAACTGACTTTCGGCTTGGCCGCCGGTTCCGAAAAGCGCGAACACTTTGCTGTCCTTGCGGGCAAGAATGTCCGTTGCAGCTCCGGCGACCGCTCCCGTTCTGATTCTGGTTAAGTGCGTACCGTCCATCATACAGTTTACTTCGCCGGTTTCGCAGTTGACTAAAATCATCGTCGCGGGAACGCTCGTCAATCCTTTTTCGATATTATCGGGATACACGGAAACGATTTTAACGCCCGAAGCCCTCGCATGCTCCGCATAGCCGTACATATACAGGGTTTGCCCGTTGTATTTTTTTATGTCCAAATTTGCGCGGAGCGGAATAGTGCTTTTCCCTTCGGAATACAATTGCAGCGCGTCTTTATCGGCTTGAATGGCGTCTTTCATTGTAAAGACGTCGCTCATTTGCCGCGCATTAAGAACCGTAATTTTCATAACGCGTTACTCCTGCGTTTTGAGCGAGCTTAAAAGCATCGTGATTGCGCTGTAAAGGATAACGGCTGCCACAACCCATTGCAAAGCGGAAGTATTAAGGCTTTTTACGACAAAGACTGCAACAAGTACGCCGAGAACGCCGAGCGTAGAAGTAAACAGGGTGATTTTTCTGCTGTACGAATCAAGCTTTATAAACTGTATCGAACCGACCGGAACGGAAAAAGTACAAGCGCCCATCATAATCGGGAACGTTACTCCCGGGTTTAATCCGAGTGCGTATACGGTTGCCATTGTTAAAGCATAAGAGCCGATTCCGATATTGTTCAGTGCGCCGTAAACCAAGCACAATACGGCAAAAAGAATCAATTTCCATCCGACAAGGGCGGTTGCATCTCCTCCGGAAGGATAAATGTTGAATTTGTTTGCAAGAATAAGTGCTGCCGCAACTAAAAGTCCTACGGAAATAAAGCGCTTTATGATATTTGCCGGAAGTTTTACGACAAAACGCGGGCTTACGTACGCGCCGATTACCTGACAGACGATTGCGATAATCAAGGTTGCCATTCCCACATTGATAGTGGAAATATAACAGAGCGCCATAACCGCAACGGGAACGACACATTCGGTGTTCAGCGTACCGGGAAGTCTTTTTGCATCGACCCATTTGACCTTCGGGTACAGGGCAGAACCGATTGCAAAGTCCGAAATTCCGAATGTAGACAAAAGAAAAATAATGAAAGAAGAAATCGCCATAACAATGGGATTGCCCGGTTCTTTCATAAATTCACCTTTGTGCGTAATTAAATCGCGCACAAAATACACCACGAAAATTCCGTTTACAACGGCAACCAACGCAAGGATAATCGTAACAAGCATATAATGCCTCCTAAAAAAATTGACGGAACCGTCCGCATACCGATGTACACGTGTTTTTCCGTTTTAGTTTGTAAAGGAGAATACATTACGCAGCTCTTTCATATCTTCGCCGAACTCGGTTGTAACTTGTTTTTTTAAGTGTTCGATCATTTTAAGACTGTAAGCGTCGTGCAGTGCATATTCTTTTGCAAAAAAAACCATGCGGCTGTTTTTTGTATACGTTGCATCGACTTTTCCGCTGTCTTTTATGCTTGCGGATAAGGTTTCTGTTCCGTCAACCGTTATCACAAGCCAGCGGTTTCCCAGTTCCGCCAGTTTTTCCTGCTCAAAACCGTGCTTATACACGTGCTTCAGTTTTGTTTTGTATTTTCCGGACAAGTCGTATAATATAACAAGTACTTTGCCCAACTCTTTTTGCTTTTTAACCAAACAGGTTTCCATGCATTCATCCAGTTCATCCGACCAAATTTGAACGCAAATTTCGGATTGCGCCGAACTCAGCATTTTATATATTTTGACCTTTACCGCGTCCATCGAATACAGATTCCAAATATCTTCATTCGATTCCGGTTCTCCGATTTTTTCAGCGGCGTTCTGCAGTTTTGTCAGATTTTCCGTCACTTTTTTTGTAATTACATTTGACACTTCGGCAACCGGCTGGGCATTATAAAAAATCTTTTTATCCCGTTTGGTTAAAACAACAGCGCCTTTTTGTACCAACGATTCAAGTACGCCGTATATTTTCGATCTCGGTACGGCAGAAATTTTGCTTATTTCATAACCGGTACACGAGCCGTTTTCCAATAACGATACATAGGCTCTGCTTTCGGATTCGGTAAACCCGAAGTTTTTAAGCAAAAAAATCATTTCATCCGTCATCCGTGAACCTTCTTTTGTGTAATTCGGTTTGGGATACTATGAACGCTTTTTTTAAGTTATGCAATACCGTTTGTATTAACCGTTTTCGGCGATAAGCTTTGTAAATAATAGTTACCTTTAGTAGCTACTAGCCTCCTTTTAAAAACAGTATATACGAGGTATTTTAATTTGTCAAATTTTTATTGATAAAAATGTATTAATTTTTTTATTTTTTTCGTCCGTTGCTCAAAGGCGCTTTTTTGTGCTATACTTTTTGCACCGCAAGCCGTGCTTAAAAAAAGTGCAAGAGGCTTCGGTTTCGGAGGGTTTATGAAGGTTTTGGTTATCGGCGGTGCAGGCTACATCGGAAGTCATGTTGTAAAAGAATTAATGAAAGCGCAACACCGCGTAACGGTATTCGATAATTTATCAACAGGTCAGCTTCAAAATTTATTTGACGAAAACGATTTTATAGCCGGAGATATTTTATATCCTGAAACATTGGACAAAGCTTTTGAAAAAGGGTTTGACGCTTTTATTCACCTTGCAGCTTTTAAAGCTGCCGGAGAATCTATGATAGCGCCGGAAAAATATTCGATTAACAATATCAGCGGTTCGCTGAACATTATGAACGCGGCGCTTAAACATAATTGCAAATACATGGTGTTTTCTTCTACGGCGGCGGTTTTCGGTTCTCCGCAATACCTTCCTATAGATGAAAAACATCCTAAAAATCCGGAAAACTACTACGGCTTTACCAAGCTCGAGATTGAAAACTTCATGAGCTGGTACGACAAATTAAAAGGCTTAAAATATGCCGCTCTGCGTTATTTTAATGCGGCAGGCTATGATCCGGACGGAGTACTTACCGGCTTGGAGCAAAACCCTGCAAACTTGCTGCCGGTTATTATGGAAACCGCATGCGGTATGAGAAAAGAACTGCAAGTGTTTGGAAACGATTACGACACGCGCGACGGCACCTGCATACGTGACTATGTGCATGTAAGCGATTTGGCGGACGCTCACGTAAAAGCGCTCGATTACATTACCAAACACAACAAAAGTTTAACGGTTAATTTGGGAAGCGAACGCGGCGTTTCCGTTTCGGAAATGCTTGAAGCCGCCCGCCGCATTACCGGAAAGCCTATTCCTGCAAAAACGGTCGGCCGTCGCGCGGGAGACCCTGCTTGTTTATACGCTACATCGGCGTATGCGCGTGAAACGCTAAACTGGACTCCCAAATATTCGGATACGGACACGCTCATAAGTTCGACATGGGCGGTGTATGCAAAAAAAGGAGAAAAATAACATGAGTTTTAAAACGCTGTGCTCGTGGATAGAAAATCAAAAAAAAGAAATAATTGCTTTGGAAACATTGTTGACTTCTTACCCTGCGCTTGCTCCCGAAAGCGGCGGAGAAGGGGAGTTAAAAAAATGTATTGCTTTGGAAGAATGGCTGAAAAAGCACGGCATTACGCAGCTTGAGCGTTTTGACGCTCCGGACAGCCGAGTGCAATCGGGAGTGCGTCCCAATTTGGTTGCAACGATTGCCGGTAAAAGCGATAAAAAAACGGTATGGGTGATTGCTCATTTGGATGTTGTTCCCGTCGGAGAGCTGTCGCTGTGGTCATCCGACCCGTGGAAAGTTATCGAAAAAGGCGGAAAAATTATCGGGCGCGGCGTTGAAGACGATCAGCAAGGTTTGTGCAGCGGTGTGTTTGCTGCGCTCGCGTTTGTGCAAAACGGCGTTGTTCCCGATTACACGGTAAAGCTGTTGTTTGCCGCCGACGAAGAAGTCGGCTCTGTGTACGGCATTCAATTTTTATTAAAAAAGCATAAACTGTTCCGCAAACAGGATATTATTATTATTCCCGACGGCGGAGATTCTGAGGGCGAAACGATAGAAGTTGCCGAAAAAAATCTGTTGTGGTTAAAAGTAAAAGTTCGCGGAAAGCAAGCTCACGGTTCTATGCCGAACTTGGGCAAAAATGCATGCCTTGCCGCAAGTGCGCTTTCTCTTAAATTAAACGACATGGAACGTTTTTTTAAAAAACGGGACAAATTGTTTGAGCCGCCGTATTCAACTTTTCAGCCGACTAAAAAAGAAGCGAATGTTCCGAACGTTAATACTATTCCCGGTGAAGATGTGTTTTACATGGACTGCCGCATTTTACCCTGCTACACGCTCGATGAAGTCCGCTCGGAAGCGCGCAAACGGATGGATGAAATTGAAAAAAAATACGGTGTAAAAATATCGTTTACCGAAGAGCAAGCCGTACAGTCACCGGCAACTCCCGTCGACGCTCCGGTTGTTACGGAATTGGCGCAAGCGATCAAAGCGGTTACCGGCAAAAAAGCCCGCCCCATCGGTATCGGCGGAGGGACTGTCGGCGGATATTTGCGTATAAAAGGATTTAATGCGGCAGTGTGGAGCACCCTCGATGAAACGGCTCATCAGCCGAACGAGTATTGCAAAATAAAAAATCTGGTGCAAGATGCAAAAGTTCTTGCAGCCGTTTTCGGAGGAACAAAATGATAAAATCCGATGTGAAAAAAAATCTGCAAGCGGTGTTTACCGCTGTGTGTATTGCTTTGCTGTGTTTGGTTGCTGCCGGCTGCAGCAGTACAAAAGTTGAACGGCTTGACCCTGAAACAACGGTCGATTTAAGCGGGTATTGGAATGATACCGATGTGCGTTTAGTTGCCGATACGCTTATAAAAGAATGCACTGCGGCGAATGCAATAGCATCGTATACGAGAGAACATGCTAAACTGCCGGTGGTTATCGTCGGCACGTTTAAAAATCAAAGCGATGAGCACATAGACACTTCCATTTTGGTAAAAAAATTTGAAGCGGCTTTGGTAAACAGCGGTAAAGTGGATTTTGTCGCTTCGGCGAGCGAACGCGGAGAATTGCGCAGTGAACGCAAAGAGCAGCAAGAATGGTCGAGCGAACAAACCGCTAAACGGCTTGCAAACGAAACCGGTGCGGATTTTATGCTTATAGGAGCGGTAAAAACGATTGTCGATATGAACGAAAAAAAATCGACGCGCACATATTTTGTAACTGCTGAGCTTATCGATATAGAAAGCAACCGGAAATTGTGGATAGGCGAAAACTCGGACATAAAAAAACTGATTACCAAAGCAACCGCCCGCTTTTAAGCGTTTGTAATTCTTTTATGTTATGAGGAGTCAAGCTCTAAAAAAGTGTTGTGCGCGGGGCAACCGAATGCGGCACATCCGAACAGTACAGCCGCTTGTATCTGGTGCGGCAGGATCGGTGCCGAATGCGGCAACGCCTTGCGTGCCGAAAGTACCCTGCGTACCGATGACAACAAAGATTGCCGGTGCCGTGTTTGCGGCTGCTGCCGTAATTACCGCCGTATTGTTTGTAGCTTGCGTTTCTTCGGGTAATTTTGAAAACGTCAAAAAAAGTGCTGCTTGCGGCGATTATCAAGCTGCGTTAAACCGCTTGGAAAAAAACAAAGACTTTTTGTATGCCAAGCAAGACCGTGTACTATATAATTTGGACGGCGGCATGCTTGCCCGTTTTGCCGGCGACTATGCACTTTCCAACGAAAAACTGTCAAAAGCCGAAAAACTGATCGACTATTACTATGCACAAAGCATTACCCAAGCGGTCGGTTCCTTTATGATTAACGACAGTCTTGTCGATTATGCCGGCGAAGATTACGAAGATATCTATACAAACGCGTTTATGGCTCTTAACTACATTCAATTGGGTAATACCGAAGATGCTTTTGTTGAAGTGCGGCGTATCGATAACAAAATAAAACGCTTGTCGGCAAAATATCAAAAAGCCGTTGAAGATGCCCGCCGTCAAGCGGGAAATGAAGGTTTTTCGGAGTATCCGGCGCAATCCGGAGCCTTTGAGCGGCACGAAAGCACAAATAAGCATCCGTATGCGCAAAAAAACGATTTGCAGTTTTATGATTCGGTTTTAGCCCGCTACATCAGTCTTTTACTGTACCGAAGTCAAGGAGATTTGAGCAACGCCGAAGTAGACCGAAAATACATACACACGGCTTTTTTAACGCAAAAATCTTTATACCCCTTTGCCGTGCCGTCGGCTGTTGATGAAGAATTGAACGTGCCGCAGGGTAAAGTCCGAATGAATCTTTTGTGTTTTTCCGGATTTGCGCCGGAAAAAACGGAAGAAGTTATCCGTGTACCCAATATTACCGGCGGACCGTGGCTTAAAATTGCGCTGCCGGTTATGCAAAAAAAGCCGGCAAGGGTCGCGTCCGTAAAAGCCGAAGTTTCAGCATCGGACGGCGCAAAAACTTCCTGCCGTTTGGAATTGCTCGAAAGCATAGAAAACATAGCACAAGATACGTTTGCACAAAAAAGTGAACTTATATATTTAAAAACCTTTTTGCGCGCGCTGTCTAAAACGGCAGCGTCGACCGTTGCCGGTGCGGCGGCAGCTTCACAAGAAGACGGCAGCGGCAATATGAGTGCTTTAAGCGCTTTTATCACTTTAGTTTCAGATATTTTTATAGAAGTTTCCGAGCGTGCCGATGTACGCTGTTCGCGCTGTTTTCCCGCACACGTGTGGGCTGGCGGCTTGAATTTGGACAGCGGGGTGTACACAGTCCGTGTTACTTGTTATGATAAAAATAATCGGGTAGTGCACGAAGAACTAAAAGAAAATGTGCACATACACAGCTCGTCCGTAAATCTTGTGGAGGCAGTATGTATGCGCTGAATACAAAGGGTTGCAGGGTAAAAACAAAAACGCAAACTTTGCGTGCGCTGTGTATGTGGGGCTTGCTGTGCGCTTCGGTAGTCGGCATACACGTTTCTTGTGTAAGCGCTTCTTCGGCTGCCGCAAAACATACAAAAACACAGCTTTCAAAAGCTCCCGCGTGGGTAACCGATGCTGCTGCAGTATACCCCGATTCGCTTTATTTAAGCGCCGTAGGTTATAGCGAACAGCGCTCCGGTGCGGAAATAGAAGCTGCCGCCGCATTAACAAAATCAATCAGCCAAAAAGTTGCTTCCGAAACATCAGCGGCGCAAAGCATGGAAAAAGATTCTCCAACGGTTAAAAAAAGCGTATCGTCCGTTGTCCGTACGGTTTCACAAGTAGATAAAATTACCGGCTTGACGGTAAAAGAAACGTGGACAGCCCCCGACGGCACAGAGTATGCGCTTGCCGTAATAAACCGTGAAGAAGTCGGTTCTTATTATGCGCAAAAAATCCGCAACTGCGAAAACGGCATAAACAAATTGATTGTGTTTGCTTCGGAACACCCTGCCGGTTTTGAAGCGGTTTCGGCGTTAAGCCAAGCCGTAGAAAACGCAGCGGAAAACGAGCGCGACATGGCGGTTTTATCCGTAGTGCATCCTGCAAAGTATAAATTAGTTTCTTTAGCGTACGAAAATAAACAAGCGGTTGAAGTGCTTTTGCGCCGCGAAATCGAAAAAATACGCATAGCGGTAGATGTTAAAAGCGATGTTAAAGCCGACGTTAAAAACGTTGCCGGCGAAAGACTGACAGCTGCTTTTATGAACGTGCTTAATGAAGCAGGTTTTGCCTCCTCGGTTAAAAATGCTGCGCCCTACGTATTGTCCGCTTCTTTTTCCGCAACACCGTTTGAAACTGCAAGTGCTTCGGACAACCGCTTTGTACGCTATATGCTGAACGTACAGCTGAGCGACACGCGCACGGGAAAAACGGTTTTATCGTGGAGTACGGGCGGAAAAGAAGCGCACTTAAGCGAAAGTGAAGCCGTACAGCGTGCCGTGCGTACGGCCGAAACCGAAATTAAAAACAGTTTTTTAGAACATTTACTTAAATTGTCATAAGGAGAAAATCTGAAATGCAAAAAAATAAAAAATTGTATGCCTATACCGTTTTACCCCGCGCGCTTTTTATGCTGTGCTCGTGGGTGCTTTTGTGTGCCGGCGTTGTTTCTTGCGCAACCTCTTCGCCGGCAATCCGCGCCGGAATTGAAAAAGCGGAACACTCTGTCGCCCAAAACGAAGGTGTCGTATTTGGCAGGTTTTTAAAACAATCAGCAGTTAAAAACTTTACCGTCAGCGTGGTTTTAAAAAACACCGATACGCGCAAACGCTACGCGTTTTATTTTGTTGAAGGCGATGAGCAAAGCGTATTGTTGGAAACCCTTCCTGCAGGTTCGTACATAGTTGATACAATCGAATACATCGGTTTAAAAGACCAAGTGGTGGCAAAACTTAATTTTGATGTGCCGCCGGAGCAGTATAAAAGAGCCTTTACACTCGGTGCAAACGAATGCTTGTATTTGGGCGATTTTGTATGTTTGATAAAATTAAGCCCCAACGACAAAAGCGCTCATTGGTCGTTTCGCTTCCCCGAAAACAAATACGGCGAAACAATGCAAACCGTTCAAAAAAAATATCCGTTTACTTCTTCAATGATTTTTATATCGAATATGATGTAAGAATAAAAAAAAGCGCCGGACTGTATCGTTCGGCGCTTTTTTATTTGCTTTAACTTGTTTTAAGATTTGAAGCTATTTGCCTCAAATCTTTTACATTTTTTGCAAATTGCTTTCCAAAATATCGAGCTGGTCTGCCAATTCTTTGGGCAAATGGCTGCCGAATTTGGGATAGTGGTTTGTCCGAATATCCGCAATTTCTTTTTTCCAGCCTTCTTTATCAACCGAAGTAATTTCTTTCATTGCTGCAGCGCTGATGTCCAAGCCGGATGTGTTGATGGCACCTTCTTTGGGCATATAGCCGATGGCGGTGTCTACGTAATTGTCTTTGCCGTCGCAGCGGTCGAATACCCACGCCAAAACGCGGCTGTTTTCGCCGTAGCCGGGCCACATAAAGTTGCCGTCGGCATCTTTGCGGAACCAGTTAACGTAAAAGATTTTTGGTAATTTGTCGGCACTCGATTTTTTGCCGATATTAACCCAATGCTGGAAGTAGTCACCCATATTGTAACCGCAAAACGGCAACATAGCAAAGGGGTCGCGGCGAACTTGACCTACTTGGTCGGAAATAACGGCTGCGGTAACTTCCGAGCCTACGATTGAACCGAGGAACACGCCGTGGTTCCAATCGCGCGCTTGGTGTACCAGAGGAATTGTCGAGGGACGGCGTCCGCCGAATAAAAATGCGGAAATCGGCACGCCTTTGGGGTCTTCCCATTCGCTTGCAATGCAGGGGCACTGCTTTGCCGGAGCCGTAAAGCGTGCATTCGGGTGAGCGAATTCTTCGCCTTTGGGGCTTTTATCTTTGGGCAAAGCATCGCGCGTATTGCCTTTCCAGTCAACCAATTTGCCTTTTGCAGGATAGCCGATTTGCTCCCACCATACGTCTCCGTCTTCGGTAAGCGCGCAGTTGGTAAAGATGCTGTTTTTTTTGCACGATTCCATCGCGTTTTTATTGGATTGGTCTGATGTTCCGGGAGCAACGCCGAAAAATCCCGCTTCCGGGTTGATTGCATACAATCTGCCGTCTTCGCCGAATTTCATCCATGCGATATCGTCGCCGACTGTTTCAACTTTCCAGCCGGGAATTGTGGGGATAAGCATAGCTAAGTTTGTTTTTCCGCATGCCGAGGGGAAAGCTCCGGTAACGTATTTTACCTTGCCTTCGGGGTTGGTCAATTTTAAGATAAGCATGTGTTCGGCAAGCCAGCCTTCGTCGCGTCCCAAAACGGAAGCAATGCGCAAAGCAAAGCATTTTTTACCCAACAATGCGTTTCCGCCGTAACCCGAACCGTACGACCAAATAAGCCGTTCTTCGGGGAAGTGGGAAATGTATTTGTGTTCCATATCCGCACAGGGCCAAATGCCTTTATCCGTTTCGCCCGGAGAAAGCGGTTTTCCGACCGAGTGCAAGCAGGGAACAAATTCGCCCGTTTTATTGATAATATCCAAAACCGCAGTTCCGACGCGGGTCATAATGTCCATATTGCACACAACGTATGCAGAATCGGTTAATTCAATACCGTTTTTGGCAATAGCGGAGCCTACCGGACCCATCGAAAACGGAATGATGTACATAGTGCGGCCTTTCATACAGCCGTTGTACAAACCTTTCATCGTAGTTTTTAATTCGGCAGGGTCAATCCAGTTGTTTGTGGGACCCGCGTTTTCTTTATCACGGCTTGCAATATAAGTGCGCGCTTCAACGCGTGCAACGTCTGAAGGTAAAGAGCGGAACAAAAAGCTGTTCGGTTTTTTCTTAAGCGGAATTGCCAAACCTGCATCGACTGAAAGTTTCATAAGGCGGTCGTATTCTTCCGTAGAGCCGTCGCATACGTATACGCTGTCCGGCTGGCACATTTTTACGCATTCGTCCACCCAAGCGCGCGCTTTCGGGTTTTTAATTTCATCTATTGTCATATAAACTCCTTCATTCGGCGTTGTGCCGTATAAATCGCTGAGGATTTGCTGAAACCTTACGCCGTATCGGTAAAACTATAGCGTATTTTGCGGATCGTTACAAGGGGGAAACAAATCTCGTATGTGTTTTGCCGAAGGCGAAGCGGGGTACAGTTTTTCAAGTTTTTTGCAAGAATTTTCTATCAGCTGCGTGCTTTTTTCGTATGCTTTTTGTATAGCGCTGCTGCCGTTTAAAATATCAAGCGCTTGTTCTACCGCAGGAGAATCGACGCCTTCTTTTTGCGCGCGTTCAAAGCATTGTGCAAGTATTTTAAAATCTTGCGGACGTTCTTTAATATGATACAAAAGCGGCAAGCTTTTTTTACCTTCTACAATATCATCGCCGCGTTTTTTTCCCGGATTGCCCGAAGTAAGGTTTGTTATATCGTCGCGGATTTGAAAGCCGACTCCTATTTGTGCGGCTAAAAGCGCCGTTTTTTCCGCTTTACGCGCACCGCCTGAAGCGGCAAGGATGCCGCAGCGTGCGGCAAGGGAGGCAAGCGTTCCTGTTTTTAAAGCAGTCATCGTAAGATATTCGCTTTCTTGCGGTAATGTGCTATTGTCTTTGTGCCACATAATATCCATCGCTTGTCCCAAATGAAGCCGGCGCAGCTCTTGTAATACGGCATCGTACAAACGCAAACGTAGCGCATCGGTAAAACCTTTGTTGTCGAGGCATGCAAAAGCTTGAAAATACAGCCACGAAGCCGAATTAAGTGCGCTGTCCGTTCCCCACCTAATGTGTGCGGCAGGTTTTCCGCGCCTCATATCCGCAGCGTCTTCTATATCGTCATGAATAAGGCTTGCGCTGTGAATGAATTCTATCATCGGAGTAAGGGTGTACGCGCGCTCTATCAACATATCTTTGTTTTTTTTATGTTCCGCAGCGGCTTGTGCACACAGTACCGCTAAAAGGGGTCTCCAACGTTTACCGCCCAAGTCCACCAGATTTTTGCACGGCTCGATAAGACTGTCGATATATTTTGTATATGCGATTTTATTAAAATTACCGAATGAACGGGAAACCCATTCGCCGCTTTGTACATAAATCGGCAGATTTTGCCGAATGAGATCTTCAATCTTTTTTAATCTTGGTGTAAAATACGGATTCATACTGTTGAATATAACGTTTTTTTCCGATAAGGAAAATAACCCGGAGTGTGCATGGCTGCCAATTCGTACGAAAAACCGGATTTTTGGTCTAAAAAAGCTTTTTCTGAAGGTTATCCGGCGCGTTCGGTGTATAAATTAAAAGAAATGAACGAAAAGTTTTTTCTTTTGAAAAAAGGAAGCTGTGTATTGGATTTGGGGGCGGCGCCGGGCAGTTGGACGGTATTTGTGCTGCGCACGCTGAACGGAACGGGAAAAATCGTTTCTGTTGATTTAAAGCCGCTGGCAAAAAACGTAAAAGGAAAAGGACTGACGTTTTTTCAAGCTGATTTAAACGATGCATCCGCGATGCGCCGCGTTGCACTTGAAGGTCCGTACGATACCCTGCTGTGTGATGCCGCTCCGGCTACAACGGGAAGCCGGTTGATAGATACCGCACGCTCTTCGGCTTTGGTCGAACAAGCGCTTGCGTATGCGCAAAACGTGCTTAAAACCGGCGGAAACTGCGCAGTAAAAATATTTCAAGGGGAAGACCGGCACATGTTGTCGAACAAAATGAAAACTTTATTTGATGCCGTGCGCACATTCAAACCGGAAGCGTGCCGTTCGGAATCTTTTGAAATGTATTTAATAGGACTTAACCGAAAGGCGGCAGACAATGCTTAATGTCGGTTTTTCTTCTATAAAGCGGATCGCTTTTATTACGGCTTGTGCCGGTGTGCTTTTTGCGACTGCCGCCGTTTGTACGGTTTGGTTAAGCCGCTTTGGCAGTACGGCAAAAGCCGGCGCCCAAACCGCCGACCGCTCAAAAAAACAGTCTGAAGAATTGGTCGGCGCCGAACTTTTTTTGTCGGGTTGGACACGCGCTTTTTCCGATACGGGGGATAACGTCCCGCCTGCCGCCGGTTTTGCCGTGTCGGAATTGTTTGCAGGACAAGGCGGTTATGATTTTGACGCTTCGCTTAACACCCGTACCGCGCTGCGCAATTTTCCTCCCCAGCCTGAAGTGTGGGCGCAAGCCATAGCTAAAGCGGAATTGTACCCCGACTTAACCTATACGGCGTACCGTATACGCAAAGGCGATATGATAAGCGTTATTGCCGAACGTTTCGGCATTACCCAAGATACTTTGATAAGCGTAAACAATATACGCCAAACGCGGCGCATACAAATAGGCGATTATCTTCGCATCCCCTCTTCGCCGGGAATTTTATATACAACTAAAAAAGACGGGGAAACGGCGGAAAGCGTTGCAGAAAAATATCAAGTATCGGCAAAAAAAACCGCCGTTGTAAACCGTTTAAGCGAACAAAGTCAGCTTAAAGCCGGCGTTACCCTGTTTGTTCCGGATGCTTTTTTGGATTGGGTTACACGACAGGAAATAAACGGCGATTTGTTTAAGCGCCCGCTTCGCGGCCGCTACTATATGAGTTCGTATTTCGGCTGGAGAACCAGTCCGTTTAGCGGCAGGCGGACGTTTCACAACGGGGTGGATTTGGCAAGCGCAATGTGGACGCCCGTGTACGCTGCGCTGGTAGGAAAAGTAACGGCAACCGGTTACAGTCCCGTGTACGGCAATTACGTTATTGTAGCACACCACTCAGGTTACCGCACGCTGTACGGTCACCTTGCTAACATAAAAGCGCGCACCGGGCAAAGCGTCGACACTAAAACTGTTTTAGGCTGGGTCGGCAATACCGGTTTAAGTACCGGACCGCACTTACATTTTTCCGTATTCAAATACGGTTCTGCAGTTAATCCGGTTTCGCTGTGGAATTAAAAAAATTATACGCAGCTGCGGTATTTTTTAATAAAAAATTGTAAGTTTCCGCCTACAAAAAAAGCGCAATAACCGCTGATAAAGCCTGCAAAGCATAAATATAAAAGGATTTGCATGTGCGGTCTTACATCCGATGTGCCGAACAATCCGAACAGTAATATAGTACCGACGAGTATACAGCCGGCGATTATCCAGCGTTTAAGCGAAATAAGCTGAATGTCGTCTTCATTTGCGCCGCTGTATGTGTCGGTAATGCGCTTCATAACCGCAGTAACGCGAGGATCATCAAACGAAAGCGTACCGGACAGCGGGTACGCGCAAAGATTTTCGGCTTGACGGTATAAACGAATGCTTTTTCGGCAGTCTTTACACAAAAGCGTATGCAGTTTAACCGATAACGGCAAAGCATCGTTTTTATCCAAAGCTAAAAAATCGTTACATACGGCATTGCAGCGCTCTTTGTTTATACAGATATTCATAATTGCAAATCTCCTTACGGCTGAATTAAATTTTCCAACTTTTGTTTAAGCATTTTTTTTGCTCTAAAAATATGCGATTTTACCGTGTTTACCGGCCATCCGGTTATAACGCTGATTTCGTTGTACGGAAAATCGTAAAAAAAATACAAATCGATGCATACGGCGCCTTGAACCGGAAGCTCTTTTACCGCTTGGCGTATCGCTTGTGCCGCCATGCGGCGAAGCTCACGCTCTTCGGGGCTGTAGTCCGTATCCGAAACTTCAGCGCTTTCCGAAAGAGGTACGTATTCTTTGCGGCGTTTTACCGAATTGACTGCCGTATTGTACGCTATACGCATAAGCCAGGTAGAAAAACGCGATTTAAATCGAAAAGATTGCAAATTGGTATATGTTTTTATAAAAACGTCTTGTACAAAATCGTCGCAATCGTGATGGTTATGAAAAAAACTTATGCCCAACGCGCGTACTTTTTTTTCGTAAAGCGATACCAAAACTCCGAAAGCTTTATCGTTGCCGCCGCAAGTTTCTTTTACCAGTGCAAAATCTCTTAGTGCGGCTTCAGGATAAGTGCTTTCCCGTATTTTCAATTCAATCTCTTCTATACTAAGCGCAAATACGCGCAGCCTATCGTTTCGGCTGCGTTTTTTTTGAGTACACGATATAAAAAACGATAAGGCTTATTCCTATAACAAGCGGAATTAAACCTCCCAAAAGCGAATACGTTGCTCCCGCAACGCAAGCAATTAAAACGGTTAATACAACGCCTATGCCCGTCAGCAAAATACCGGTAAAAAGAGAAAAAAAACACACATCAAAGCGTACCGGAGTATAGTTGCCCGATTGAATAAGCAGCTTTATTTGCGTGTGCCGCCACAAAAGATAAAAGAATATAACAACGCCGCCTATAACAATACCGACTATGGGGATTATCGATGTGATAACCTGCGCTGCAGGACTTACTGTAATTTCATTCATACTACGTACTCCTTCGGTTTAATAGACACAAATAATGCGCTGTTGTTGCATTTATTCCAAAAAAATATAATCCGAAAAATACAGCGTATCTATGTTTCCCAATACGAGTTCTTTATTTATCAATTCAAGTAAGTCTGCTTTTAGTTTTTGCTCTCCGGCGCCGAGCAATTGCGTTTTTGTGTGCTTAAGCATGTAAGAGCTTATAAGTAAGCGGATTTTTCTGGTTTTTTGCACAAGTTCTTCGTAAAAAGCGCTATCGCTGCCGGCATAGCGAAAGTAGGGCGTTATTACAAGAGGTACCGGAGGGTTATCGGCGGTGGAACAGCGCATAGTGCCGATGTCGGAAAAAACGGTAGCATCGTTGACCACTTTTTTTTGCAGCACTTGAGGATTCGGATCTGCACGGCGTAAATTGCCGCCGGGGTGTGCGTTTCCCGATATAAAAGCTACAGCCGTTCCGAATAAAACAAGCGCGCAGGCAAATATCGAAAAAAGAAGCAATATCCTCTGGATTTTATTCATATTTAGATTGTATACTGTTACAAAGATGTGTTCAAGAGAGCTTGAATTTATGCCGATAGTGTACAGAGGAGAAATCACATTACAATGACCTCAGGTCAAAAGGTTGCAATCAGTTTATTAACCGCGATTCTCGTTTTTGCCGCTTTTGCGGTGCTTTCGTTTACCAAACTTTTTTCGGTAGTGGAAACGCGGTTTTACCAAAACGCAATAGTTCGCGACGTAAACGGCAAACTTGCCGATGTAAGCGCTTTTCTTGAGCAGTACATTAACGACGCACAAAAAAAATTTGCACCTTTGGCAGAAAATCCTTCCGTAAAGAGCAGCTTTACATTTGATCAAAGCGACGAAAACATAAAAGGCAGAGAAGATGCATTCGGTGCGTTAATGAACGCCGTTCCCGCATTAAGCGGTGTGCGCATAATAGACAAAAACGGAAAGCGTATTCATTACAGTACGTTTACAGACGATATATTACAGCAAACGGACAAAGCAATATCTTACCGATTGTATGCCGACATCAACGAACTTGCATATAATGAAATCGATACTGCAGATGAGCAAGCGGCGCGCATTGTATGCGACCCTAAAAACGAGCGCATTTTATATTGCTTCCCATTATACGATAGTTTTTTTGTTTACCGCGGAACGCTTGTGTTTTATACGGCGTCTTCGGATTTTATCCGTGAAGCGGTGCGCCGAAAACTGGTGCGTTTTACCGATAAAGCCGTTTTTGCCGGAAACCGGAAAAAGCCGGTTTTTGTGTTCGGCTTACCCAACGGCATTTCCGAAAATTTAATCGATGCCGTAAATAAAAAGTGGGAGCAGGGAACTTCTGCGATTGAAAGGATTGGTGAAAACGAAAAATCAGATGTGTGGGTACTGCTTTCCGGTTCCGGCAACAGTTTTGCTTCGATTGAAAATGTGCGCATATATGCGGCATGGCTGTATCCGGAGAATTTGTTTGTTTTTTCGGACAGCTTAAAAATACTGCTTTTACTAAGCGTTTTTGTCAGCACGCTGCTCGTTATCTTTTTAATTTTTAATATAAAAAGCGACGACATGAATATTATTCGCGAGCGTATAAAACGTTTTCAGCTGGCGGTTATAAACGAATATGTTGCGGCAAAAACCGAAGTCGATTGGAATATGGTGTATGCTGATATGAGCCGGCGAAAACAGGAAGTGCGCGAAGGTATAAAACGCAGTTTAGGCTCGCGCGCAAAACGCCGTTCAAGCGAAGTCGACTTTTTGCTCGATACGTCGTGGAACGAAATTATGGCGGTTTTGAGTGCGCAAAGCGGCATTCAAAGCACCGGTTCTTCCGATGTTACCGCAACTCAAATAAAAGATTTACTGGAACAAATTCTTTTGCAAGGCGGCGTGCATTCGGTTCAAAAAAATCAAAGCATTCAAAATACGGTTTACCCTGCAGCGCAAGCCGAAAAAAATGTGCACGATGCATCGCTGAGCGTTGAAAGACTGTATCCGGAGAATACGCAAAGCACAGTGCTGTTAAGCGCTGAAAATTCGGCGCAACAAACGGTAGAACAAACTCCTGCGCAAACGTTGCCGGAAAGCGAAGCTGTTTTGCAAGCCGAAGACATAGATGAGCTTGAAGAACTCGGCGAACTCGATGAAGTTGAAGAGCTTGAAGACTTTGAAGACAAAACCGAACCGTTCGGCCCGGTAGAAAATGTTGAACCGGTTGAGCTTAAACCTCAAGCGAATGCATCCGGTGATGCCGGAATTGAACCGCTCGATGTGCTTGCGGAAATCGAAACAGAAGATGAACCCGCCGCAGCGCCGGAAGCTGTTGCCGGCATTACCGCGGATAAACCTGCCGCAGAGCCGGAAACTGAAGATATCTTTGCGGACGGTACTGACGCGCTTAGTGTCGGCGGTGAGCTTTGCGTTACCGAAACCGAGCCGGACACACCGGCAGCCGGCGAAACGCTTGCGGTTATTGACGAAACGGACATGTTCATTGAACAGGACGCTTACATTGCCGGCGAGGATACTCCGTTTACGGATACTGACATTTTTGCGGGCGGGAACACCGATGAACTTGCTGTGCTTCCGGCCGAAAAAATCGGCACTGAAGCCGAGCCTGAAAGTGTTGTGCTGCAGCCTGCCGCCGAAATTGAACCGGAAACAATCGACGCCGAAACAGAATTCGTTGCGATAGCAGAAAGCGAAAGTTCTGCTATGGTAAATGCCGATGAAAGCACTGCGGCAGCGGATGAAACTGAGGCGTTTGACGAGGCTGCGGATGCGGACGCGGGCGCGGATAATGCGGTAAGCGAAATCACTGTGACAGCAGATGCCGAGTCAGATAACGCCGATGAGCCGGCGGCAAGCATCGCGACAACGCCGGAAATCGAAATAGAAGACGAACCGGTCGCTCCGGCAGCCGGAAGCAGCCAAACACACAGTAAGCCTATACCGGTTTCCGTGTTTCAAAAAAATATCGTACTTGACAATATCGAGTCGGAAACAAAGACTGCCGCGGACAGCGTACTTGCACAAAACGATGAAACGGATGACGGTATTGCTTCTGCCGAATTTTTGGAAGAATTGCCGTTCAGCTTTACGCTCGGTAAAATGGCACCGCCGCCCAGCGGTTTGTTGTTAAAGCCCGCCGCAGAATCCATACTTGAAAAAGACGGATTGTTTGTTATAGCCGACGAAGCCGAACTGGATATAACTCCTGCCGACTTGAATTCGGAATTCCAAGAGCTGGTAGATTCCGTTTTGAAAATTTAATAATTTGTGCTATATTTAAAACCTTATGACCTTTTTTTTTGAAACATACGGCTGTCAAATGAACAAAGCCGAGTCTGCTTCCGTCGAACAGCTTTTAATAAAACGCGGCTGGAGTGCCGCACATAAAGCGGAAACGGCGGATTTAATTATTATCAATACATGTTCGGTGCGCGCTACCGCCGAAAGCCGGATTGAAGGTCGTTTAGGCTGGTATACCGCTTTGCGCAAAGCGCGCGGCGAGCAAAGTCCTTTTATTTTAAGTGTAACCGGCTGTATGGCAGAGCGTCTTCAAGCCGATTTAAAGCGCCGCTTTCCGGTAGTAGACTATGTAGTAGGCAATTTTGAAAAAAACATTTTTACCGATATTGCATCTGCAGCTGAAAAAAACAGTGCCGGCAGTACGGCGTTGTCCGATGTTCCGAAGAGTGAAAAAGCGCAGGTTTTAAAACAAGCGCTACCCGCTTCTCGCCGTTTTTCTTTACGTTCTTTTGAGAATGCTTCAAATAAGCCGAATAATAACTCTTCGGATTTTCCCGATACGCCCGTGTATACATTTGCTCCGCTTTCGCTTGAACCGGGAGCTTTTCAAGCATTTGTGCCGATTATGCACGGCTGTAATAATTTTTGTACATACTGTATTGTGCCCTATGTACGCGGAAGAGAAATCTCCCGTTCTCCGCAGGCAATTTTAGATGAACTAGATATACTTTCTGCGCAAAATGTGCGCGAAATAACCCTTTTGGGGCAAAACGTCAATTCGTACAATTGGAAAAAAAACGGTAATACCGAAAACGGCGCAAATGACGAGCTTTGCGATTTTCCGCTCCTTATGGAAAAAATCGCTTCGCACATAGATGCAACCGGCTCTTCAATTAAATGGGTGCGTTTTATGTCGAGCCATCCTAAAGATTTATCCGATCGTCTTATAGAAGTTATACGTCGCTGGAGTTTTATATGCCGCCATATTCATTTACCCGTTCAGCACGGTTCAAACGATATTTTACGCCGCATGAACCGCCGCTATACCCGTGAGCACTACCTCGATTTGGTTGAACGCATACGCAAAGCTTTGCCCGGCGTTTCGCTGACAACTGATATTTTAATCGGTTTTCCCGGAGAAACGGAAAGCGATTTTGAACAAACGCTTTCTTTAATGGAACAAGTCCGCTATGAAACGGCTTTTATGTACTATTATAACCCGCGCGAAGGAACTCCGGCGTGCACTTTTCCCGATCAAATTCCGCTTAAAATAAAAAAAGAACGCCTTGCGCGTATTATCGAAGTACAACAAAACATTACAAAAGAACAAATCGTTAAGCGCGTGGGACAAACGGTAAGCGTACTTGCCGAAAGCGTTTCGCGCGATAATGCCGGAGAACTTTTGGGTCATACCGAACGCGATGAACGGATAGTGTTCCCGGCGGATAAAAAAATGATAGGACACTTTGTGGATGTGCATATAGACGAGTTGCACGGCAATACGTTTCGTGGTAAAATAAAAAAATCGGAGTAAGCTATGCCCTGGAAGTTGATTTTTTTTATACTGTGTTTGATTATAGCCGCCGTTTTTACCGGATTGAATTTGGGGAATTCCTGTGATATCAATTTCGGTTTTAGCCGTCTTGAAAAAGTTCCCGTTTTTTTAACTATTTTATTTTCTTTTGCCGCAGGGATTTTAATAACTTTACCCTTTGTTTTTATCGGACGGCGCAAAAGAAAAAACGCTGAAAGTAAAAAAACTACGGAAAACGCTGCAGCACAAACGGCACACGGCGGACCCGTTTTGTATTCCGAAAAGGACAGCCAGTGACCGGCATACCGCTTGTGAATATGCGCTTTCGGTTTACGCTTAAGCCGCTTGCTGCATTTTTTTGTACGCTTTGCTTTTTCGCCGCGGTATTGACTGCAGCGGAAACGGATACTGCACAAAAGCAAAGCGGCACTTTAGCCGAAGGCGATGTACAGTCCGTAACGGACAGCCTTTTAAAAACGCTTAAAAGTAATGCTCCCGTTGAAAAAAAACTTGAAGCAAGCCAAACGCTTGCCGCTTTGCAAGAGCGGCTCGGTTTATATGCCGATGCCGAAAAAACGTATACCGCGGCGGCTTCTTTTGCAGGAGAGCGCACGTTAAGCGGACAAAAAATGCTTTTGGGCAGCGTGCGCTGCGCTCTTTGCCGTGCGGATGTATCTACTGCCGATTTTTTGTTAAGCACTTCCGTTGCGCCGGCTTTAAACGCAGCCGATTCGGCTTCTTCCGGCAGCGAGGCGTCTTACGTAAAAGCGTCGGCAAAATTATATGCGCTGTGGAGCTGGATAATAAAAGCACAAAATAAAAAAGAACTGGAAGCGCCTTTAAAAGCTTTGCGCTCGTATGCCGACGATCAAGATATGATAAGCGTTAAGCCGGCGCTGCTTTTAACTTTGTATCATATAACCGGCGAAAAGCGCTGGGCAGAAAAACTTAAAAACGATTTTCCTTTTTCGCCTGAAGCTTCCGTTGCAAACGGTCAAGCCGAATTTTTTCCCGCACCGTTTTGGTATTTTTTAACTTTGCAAAGCGCTGCCGACTAATAGCGCACTTGATTGTGCGAGGCGGCGCAATCATGCAAACCGATCCTTTTATTCTTTTTGAGAAACGGCTTCCAAATATAAAACCGGACCTGCAGTGTTTTCTATAGACAACGCATTTACCGTAACCGGCGACAGCGAAATTCTAATGCTCGGCGAGCCGGTTTGCGTACCGCTTTGCGGTTTTATAATTTCAGCCCGGTAAAATCCGGAAAAAGGACTGTTTTGTTTTGCGCTTTTAAATTGCAGCAATTTTTCGTTTAAAGTGTTTAATTCGGTATATACGCCGTTTTCGGACAAAGAGCCGTTTTTTGCCTTGTATGAACTTTGGGTAAAACTTATGTTCCATCCGTTGCTGCATTTCCACACGCTGCGGTTTTCCGTTTGCAAAATTTTTACGGCATCATCTTCGCTGTCTTCAGTTTTTTGTACCAACCCGGTAAAAAAAGCGGAAGAATTTTGTTTTTTATAACTGCCGTCCCACAGCGTTTCCGAATTGATAAGTATACCCAAATCGTCGGTAACTTTTATGCGTATTTCGTCTGTTGAAATAAGTGCAATGTCAAAACGCCGTGAAATATTGGTCATTGATTTATTTGTGGTGTATACCAAAATACCGTTGCGCCTGAGCGTACTGCGTCCCCACATATAAATTTCTTGACGGTCTTTTTGAAAAAAGATAATTTCTTTTTTATCGTAATCAAAAAATAAAAACCAGCTTTGCTCCGTCGTTTCGGCAGGTTTTACCCATAGCCCATTTAAAAACGAAGCGAACGTGCTTTCGGTTCCATCTTGTATTTTTGCCAACTCTTGAGCGGTAATGCGTTTTCCGGCAATTTTAGAGCGCACTTTTTGAACGTATTTTTCTTCTGCTTTGCTCCAATCGTACATAATTTGAAGCTGATCAAGCGAACCCGCTGCTGCGCCGGGGTCGGATGTATACGCCCATATCGGAAAACTTTCTCCGTCTTCGCTTTCGAGCGGATAGGAATCGCTTCGTTTGCGCTGCTGCACAAAGATGGTACCTTCGGCTTGTAAATCGGCAATTTTATGCAGCGCCAGTTTGTTAAAAAATTTCCGCGGCAGCCATGCTTCAAAAAGCGATTCGTTTTTAGTGCTGTAACCTGTTATAATTAAAGCATTTTCATGTGTGCCGGTAATGTCCATTGCCGAAAGAGAAAACGTTTTTACCTGTTCTATATCGGTAACCAATTCTACCGAACGCTCGTACGTATTAAAAAGCGAATTATACAAACCGACGATTACTTTTATAAATTGGCTGTCCGGTGTTTTAACCGCGACTATTTGATCGTCGTAACCGTCTTGGTCAAAATCGATGGAATATGTTGCAATCAGGGTTTCGTCGGTTAAAAGGGGAATTAAAGATGTAAGTGTCAATTCTTCCGTGTTTGCATTTGCTCCGTTTGCCGTCCCTTGTTGTGAGCCGAAAGCTGCCGGAATAATTGTTTTGGTAGACGGCGCTTTTTGAGCGTTTATTTTGGATTGATATTTTTTAAATGCAAAAAAAACAACACATGCTGCTGCCAGCGAAAACAAAATAATCGTCAATTTTTTCATACCGCCATACTATAACGTATTTTTTTTGAGCGTTCAACCTCCGTTGCTTTTCTTTAAAAATATGCTATAATAGAGCGCGGTATGCAGTTTGAATTAACCGAAGAAACAGTTAATCAGCTTATATTTTCTATGGAAAACCAAAATGCCCGTTGTGTTTTCGATTCCGCAGAAAAAAAGCCGGTTGAACTTGACGGAACAACTCAAACGGATACCGACCGTTATTATCGTTTGCCGGTGTGGGATTCCGTGCAAGGCTTTAAGGTTATGGAAAACTTTGTGTCTGAATTGCATAACTTTCAGCTTGTAAAGGAATTGCGTGCCGTGCTGTTTGCGGGAAAAGGCGTGTTCCGCGCTTTTAAGGATGTACTTAAAAAGTACCCCGAAGCCGAGCAATTGTGGTTTTCTTTTAAGCAAAAGGCTATGAAACGGGAAATCGTTTTGTGGTACAACGCTTTACGCGATTGCTGGGGGCTTGAAAGAATCGGCTGCGAACCGGAAGAAACGGATGAATTGGTCGGCGGCGATTTTGTATTTTGCGTATACAATGAAGCCGATAGCGCTCAAGTTTTGCAAAATATTTTGCAAAATGTGCGCTCGGAATTAACCGAGTCTTACGGAGCGGAAACGGCAGGGGTTTTGCTGCGTATGCAATATATGCCGTATACAAGCTGCGAGGGCAAAACCGGTGCTAACTTTGCCGCCGAAACGCTTGCAGGCGAATGTGCCGGCTATATGAGTGCTGTCCTTTTTTCCGGTAATGCAAAAAATACGGCGGCGATAACGGCTTTTTACGTATTTCCGCAGTGGAGAGGATTGGGAATAGGCAAAGAATTGCTTGCGCGTACAAGCGAATATCTAAGTGCTCGGCAAGTGTGCAAGCTGTATGTTCCCGGTGCGTATATTCCCGATTTTTTTGAACGGTTTATGTTCCGCAGCGGTTTTCAAACGGTTCCGTCCGGATTTTTGGCGGATCCGGGTCAGACACACAAAAACGAATAGTAGGAGAAAGTAATGGCGTTTCAGCGGAATAATTCCGTCAGTAAAGAACGGTTTGCAGTATTGGTAAAAAATGCGGTAATAAAAGTTAAAACCGAAGAAGATCCTCTTGTTTTAAACGATTTTAAACGCTTGTTAAAAAAGAACGTTCCGTTCGGGCTGCGTACGTATGTAGCCGCTTATTTGGCAAAGCAAATAACTTTGGGTGCCTCGTTTGCGCCGCTTTTTGCCGCAGATAAAGGAAAAAAAGAAACGGTTTTTTCCCGTTTCGATAAAACGGAAAAGCAAACCCGCGAAGCGGGGCGTTTTTCCCGCGGAAAGCGTTTTGAACGCAACGAAGAAAACGAGCGCAGCGGTACAAATGGATATACAAATACCAAATCGAATTCCGCCGGAGCGCGTGTTGTTATACCCGCAGATAAAGCGGCAACCGTATTTGTGGGAATAGGGCGCTCCCGGGGCGTGTTCCCGCGTGACATTATTTCCCTGATCATTCAAAATGCATCTGTCGAGCGTGAGCGCATAGGCGATATACGGGTACTGGATAACTATTCTTTTGTGCAAGTGTATACCGAAGACGCACAAAAAGTAATCGATAGTTTAAATGGTTGTGAATACCGCGGTAGAAAATTGAACGTAAGCTTTTCGCGCAAAAAAGATGACGGCGAAGACGGACGTACCGGTGCCGCATATACTCAAACGGCATCAGAACAACCGGTAAACAGCGGACAGGCATCAAGCGGCGAACAAACTGAAAACACCGAGCAGCCTGCAAATACCGAACAGCTTGAAAGCGGCGATACGCACAATATGGTATGACGATTGACTGCATTCCCACAGGAGCTTTTGCGGTAAACACTTATATCGTACCGTGCTGTGACGGCAGGGAAAATGCCGTTTTTGTCGTCGATCCGGGCGGAGACGGCGAACATATTGCTTCTAAAATAGGCACATCGCACGTAAGCGCTATTGTGCTGACGCATGGTCACTTCGACCATTTAGCTGCGCTGCCGAAGTTAAAAGAACTGTATCCGCACGCGCCGGTATGCATTCACCGCAAAGATGCCGCGTATGTGGGGACGGGGGCATACGATAAACATCGCGAAGACTTTGCTTTATTGGGCGCTTCATATTTGGTTGACGCTTTAGCCGCCGTATACCCGCAGTTTCCCGCCGCCGACATACTACTTACGGACGGGCAATATCCGGAGTATGCGCCGGACTGGCAAGTGCTGCATACTCCCGGACACACTCCGGGATCCGTTTGTTTATACAATAAAAAAGAGTGCGTGCTTTTGTCCGGCGATACGCTGTTTGCCCGTTCTTACGGACGCACCGATTTACCCGGCGGCAGTGCTGAACTTATGGCACAAAGTTTGGAAAAACTTTTTTTACTTGATGAGCGCACGAGGGTGTTTCCCGGACACGGCGGCGCTACAACCATAGGTAAAGAAAAAAACGGCGGTTTTTGCTTTGTATAATCGGCAAAAGGTAACCGAAGTTCTTTTTTGGTAACTTTAGTTTTTTTATTCGTATTACTTTGTGCGGGCAAGAGCTTCGGAAATACTGTACGCGCGATCCCCTATTTTTTCTATATTGCGTACCATATCGATATACAAAAGTTCGGTTTTAACATCGGCGCCTTCTTCCAGCCGTTTGCGGGCAATCTTTTTTAATTCTTTTCTAAATTCGTCGATTTTGTTTTCCAAATCTGCAGCTTGTTGCAATTCTTCCGGCGAAAGCGGTCGGTTTATATGCGCGTTTACAAAGTTTAATAAGTGTTCAACCAAATCTACATAGGGCTGCAGTGCATCCATATCGGCTTTGTTGAATTTCATGTTTTTTTCTATACTGCGCTTTAAGTGGATGGCGGCACTGTAGCAATCGTCGGTAATGTTTTCTATTTCGTCTACAATATGTAGCATCGCAGCAATATTGTTGCGATGCTGTTCGGTTACCGGCAGTTCCATGCATTTATACAGATAGTGAGAAAGTTGCTCTTGCATTTGGTCGGCATACGCTTCACGCTCTTTAATAAAATCCAAATGTTCGCCGATAAACCGTTCACTTCTGTCGGAAAAACCTTCCCGTATGCGTGTAAACATTACGATTGCCATCATAATCATGTCCGATATTTCTTTTTCCGCTTGCATAATATGCGGTTCAACGGATTCTTTTACACCGCTTGAAATAAACTCCAGCCGGTATTCGTCGGGAACTTCGTTCGGTCGCGCTTTTATCAGTTTTTCGGTTAACAAGGCAATTTGCGAAGTAAAAGGCAAAAATAAAAGTGTGTTTAATATGTTAAACAGTGTATGCAGCATGGCAATGTGAGAAGGCAGCGATTGCATAACTTGTCCGGGGGTAATAAAGTCTACCGCAGCTAAAAGCGGTCGGAAAAAAACAAGTGCAAGAATACTTCCGGTAACGTTAAATAATACGTGAACAAGTGCGGCTCGCCGGGCATTTGCCTTTGTGTGTAGTGATGCCAATACCGCGTCGACCGTAGAACCTATGTTACTTCCGAGCACCATTGCCGCAGAAAATTCCCACTGTAAAACGCCGTTATGGCACAGCGTTAAAATAACGGCGGTAGCCGCGCTGGATGAATGAAGCAAAACGGTAATCAATAAGCCGGCAAACATTCCTAAAAAAACGCTTACAATGCCGATGTCCTGAAAAGCGCTTAAAAATGCCGTGTTTTTCTCGGTCAGTGACGGAGTCAGTTTCGATAAAAAATCCAAGCCTAAAAAAAGCAGTCCGAAACCCATAAACGCTTCTCCGGCGCTTTCTTTTTTTATTTTGCGTATATATTTTATAAGGTAACCGATACCGAAAAGGGGAATGGCGGCAACGGCAATGTTGAATTTAAAACCGAACAGTGCGACAATCCACGCGGTAATCGTTGTTCCGATGTTTGCACCGAAGATGACACCTACGGATTGCTGCAGCGTTATTAAACCGGCGTTAACGAACGACACAACCATAACGGTAGTAGCGCCTGAGGATTGGATAATCATAGTAATAAAACAGCCAGTAAACACCGCCGCAAAGCGGTTGTTGGTCATAATTGCCAAAAAGCGGTGCAAACTGTTTCCCGCACTTTTTTGAATGCCTTCGCTGAGCGTTTTCATCCCATACAAAAGCAATGCGAGGCTTCCGGCAAGCTGAAATATAACCGATATAATGTGCACGTCTGTAGCCTAACATACTTGGCATAAACTGCACAAGGGTGTTTTAAACAAGAGCATTTTGCCGGAAGTGCTTTTTAGACAAGCTTAGGTTTTTTCCGAATTTTGCGAAAATCTTTGTTTTATAAAAACACCTGCGGTAAGTATTGCAGCTATAATGAGGATTATCAGCCAAAGCGGCATACCTTGTCCGGGTATTTTGTTTTGTGCAGCTTCCGGATGGACCGTAAATCCGTTTTCGCCTGCCGGACCGTTTTTTGCAACTTTATGACCGGGCCCGCCGTCGAACATCAAAAAATACGGTTCTTCCGGTATTTTTATAGCCAGCTGGCTTGATTCGGGAAAAGTAAGCTTTTCGATAATACCGTTGTCGAATTTACTTTTAACATAAAGCGGCATCCCTGCAGCATCTTGTCCGTTTGAAAAACCCGCTTTTACATACACAAATTGATCGTCGCTGTCTTCGATAATCAACAGCGGTGTATGTGCAAAAATCGGTACAACAATGCAAAAGCATGCACATGCTATAAAAAGTTTTTTTAATCCTGTCATATTAAACTTCTTATTTATTGGTATTAAAAGCTTTTAACAATTTAAACGACCACAAAACGGCAATAACTGCAGCCGGTACTTGCAAAAGGAAAGTGATAATACCGTTCATAAGATCGCCTTGAGCGATATGTGCACACGCGTGCAGTCCGTTTAATACAACCGAAATCAAACCGATGATTGCCGTTGCCTGCCAGCCTTTTTTTGATGTAAACACATAGGCAAATATTGCCGGCAAAATTGTAAATACTGTCCACAAAATCATCATTAAGACGCCCGATGTTGCTTGCATTGTTTTCATCGTTTCATCAAGCAAAGCTTTGTCCATTCCCGGAGCCATTAATGCATGAATTGAAATATGCAGCGCATAGCCGAAAAAGCTGAGCGTGTGCAATCCTGCAACCCTTAACTGCTGATACGGTATAAAATCTTTGTTTTCCATATCTTTCTCCTTTAATAAGGTAATAGATGGTTTGTCTTTTAAAACATAACAATGTTTTTTAAGACAAGCTCATTATAAATCCGAAATTGAAAAAATACAATAGTTATATTAGGCTAATTTTTATACAGATTAAGTATTAAAAGTATCTCTGTAATCTCTTATCCCTTGCAAAAACTCGGTAAAAGGGCTATTGTGAGCGCTATGGAAGAAATTTTAGATTTATTGAGGGCGGATGCACGCCTTTCGGCGGAAGATATAGCCGCTATGACTAAAAAAACGGTTGAACAAGTAAAAACTGCGATAAAAAAGCTTGAAGACGAAGGCGTTATTTTAAAATATGCGGCAATTGTTAACCCCGAAAAAATAGCGGACTCTAAAACGTCGGTGCGCGCAGAAATAGAAATTCAAGTGGTACCCGAACGCGAACACGGGTTTGACGCTTTGGCGGAACGTTTGTACCGCTTTCCGCAAGTGCGCTCGTTGTATTTGATGAGCGGCGGTTATGATTTAAAAGTTATTATTGAAGGCGAAAGTTTGCAAGATGTGGCTTTTTTTGTTGCCCGAAAGCTGTCTGCGCTGGAAGGTGTTCGCGGTACTAAAACTCATTTTATTTTAAAAACATACAAAGAAAACAATATCGTATACGTAGACGAAAAAACCGACCGGCGCGAGGGAGTTACCGCATAATGAATGGCGAGCGTTTGTCTTCTTTAATACAGGGAATTCCGCCGTCGGGGATTCGTAAATTTTTCGATTTGATTATCGGGCGCAACGATATTATTTCTTTGGGAGTGGGGGAGCCGGATTTTCCCACTCCGTGGATTATCAGAGAAGAAGCTTTTTATCATTTGGAACAGGGGCATACTTCCTACACGTCGAACTGGGGTCTTGCGGAATTGCGAGAGCAAATCGCCGTGTATCTTGAAAAATACGGTTTGCACTACAACCCCAAAGGCGAAATATTGATTACTATAGGCGTTTCCGAAGCTGTAGATGCAGTGCTGCGTTCTATTTTAAATCCGGGCGACGAAATTATTATGTGTGAGCCTTGCTATGTGTCTTATCAGCCGCTTGCCGCACTGTGTGCTACAAAATTGGTTTCGGTTAATACTGCGCTTACCGGTTTTTATCCGACGGCGGAAGCTATAGAAAAAGCAATTACTCCGAATACCAAAGCTCTTATGCTGTGTTCGCCGAGCAATCCCACCGGGCGCGTTGTTCCCCGTGCGGAACTTGCAAAAATCGCCGATGTGGTAAAAAAACATAAAATTTGGGTTATATCGGATGAAGTCTACTGTGAGCTTGTGTACGACGGTGCCGAGCACTGTTCTATAGGTTCGTTTGAAGGCATGAAGCCGTATACAGTGGTGCTCAACGGTTTTTCAAAATCCTTTGCCATGACCGGCTGGAGAATCGGCTTTGTATGCTGCCCGCCCGATTTAATGGAGCAAGTACATAAGCTGCATCAGTATTCATCCATTTGTGCTCCGATTATGAGCCAGTACGGCGCTTTGGAAGGTTTGCGTACCGGAGCTGCGGAAGTTGAAAAAATGCGCGTTTCGTACCGCCAGCGGCGCAATTTAATGTATAAAGCGTTTACGGACATGGGGTTGCCCGTTGCAGAGCCGGAGGGTGCTTTTTATATGTTTCCCGACATCCGCTGTACCGGTCTTACATCTGAAGAATTTGCAACGCAGCTTATAGAAAAACACGGTGTTGCCGTTGTTCCCGGCTCGGTGTTCGGTTCCGGCGGTGAAGGTTTTATCCGCTGCTGTTACGCTACCGATGCTGCAAAAATTAAAGAAGCGCTGCGCCGTATCGGCACTATGATTGATGAAGCGGGTTTCCGGAAAAAGTACTGACGGCGCTGTATCGCCGATTTGTGCGCTGTTATGCGGTGCCGGCATATCAAACGGCATGTCAAAACTATAGCATTAAAAACTGAAATTGTATATACTCGTCAGATGGTTCAAATCTCTGTAGAACACGTATCTTTTTCTTATCCCGACAGCAAAGTACAAGCGCTTAAAAATGTGTCGTTTACTATAGAAAAAGGGGAATACATTGCCGTTTTGGGAGCAAACGGTTCGGGTAAAAGCACGCTTGCCCGCCTTATGGCGGGTTTTTTACAAGCTCAATCGGGAACAATAAAAACCGCCGATTCCGCCGGCTGCAAACATCGCAATTCCCGTCGCGCCGGGCAAAGCGGCAATTGCATTCTTTGCGAGCAGGATAGAGGGGCAATATCTTCAGGCATTGTGTTCCAGTCTCCGCGGGATCAAATCGTTGCCGAAACTGTCGGACACGATACGGCATTCGGTCCCGAAAATCTTAATTTAGCGCCGGAAACGGTTGAACAGCGCACGGATAAATGTTTGCAGTTGGTAGATTTGGAGCAAATGCGCAGCGATAAAACGGCTTTTTTATCAACCGGACAAAAACAAAAGCTTGCCCTTGCCGGTATAGTGGCGCTTAAGCCCGATTTGCTTGTGCTCGATGAAGCGGTTTCTATGGTCGACCCTGAAGTGCGTAAGAGCATTTTGGATTTTCTTGACGAGCGCAACCGGCAGGGACAAACAATCGTACATGTTACCCACGATACCGATGAAGCGCTGCGTGCACGGCGCATACTGGTAATGGATGACGGTTGTCTTGTGTTTGACGGTTCAAGCAGTGATTTTAAAAAACAAAAAACTTTATTTAACGCTTTGTTTCCGCCTTTGGTGCGCCGAAGCGCCGAGCATACCGTAAACGCCGCATGTGCTGCACATCAACAAAGCAGCTGCAAAACGCAAAAGCAAAACGGTTCCGGCAGAGCGCGGAAAATACCCGGCGTCTCCGATGAGCAAACGGAGAATCGCGCTTTATGCTTTTCTCATGTCGATTTTGCTTACGGTCCGGATAAAGCGGTTTTTACCGATTTTTCGCTGAATATTTACGAAGGCACGCTTACAGCTTTAATGGGACCTTCCGGTGTCGGAAAATCGACTTTTTTTGAACTTGCTTGCGGTCTTTTAAAGCCGAATCAAGGTAAAGTGTGTGCAAAATACAAGCCGGTGCTGGCGCTCCAAGATTGCGAAAGCGCGCTCTTTGAAGAATTTGCAGCCGATGATGTTGCGTTCGGATCTAAAAACGAAGGCATATCGGGCGATGAACTTAAAAAGCGCGTACGCCGTGCTATGGATATCTGCGATTTGCCTTTTGAAACCTTTGCCGACAGAAGAACCTATACGCTGTCGGGGGGTGAAAAACGAAAACTTTCTTTAGCCGGAATCGTTGTTTTGGACAGCAATTTATATTTATTTGACGAACCGACAGCAGGGCTCGATCCGAAAGCCCGGCTGCAAGTATTAAACGTTTTGGCAGACCTTGCTTCTTCAGGAAAAACGGTAATATTTTCCACGCACCGTGCCGAAGAGGGCGCTTTTGCTTCCCGTCTTATTCTTTTTAAGAAAGGGAAGGTAACCGAAAAAGTTCAAGTTCCAAGCGCTGATGCGGCTTCGGTAATTTCCGCAAAAAAAAGTCCGGACGGCTGCGGGGGGCTTTCCCGCATAGCTCCTATCGATACGAGCATGCTCGACAAACTGCGCCATACCGAAGCCGGAGTGTACCGCAGCGAAAACACTCCTTTGCACCGAATGAACGCCGTGTATAAAATACTGTTGTTTTTAACTTTATTTATTGTTTCCTTGTGTATACAAAACCCGTATGCGCTGAGCGTGTGCACGCTGTTTTCCGTATGTTATGCTTTTTTATCTCATTTTTCGTTAAAAAAACTGGGGCTTACTTTTTGCGCGTTTTTGCCATATCTTGTATTTTTTGCTGCGCTGCAGTTTTTGCTTTTTCCGCCGATTGCGGGTGAAAACGTATATTTTTCTTTGTACCGTTTTTCAATTACCGATTCAAAAATACAGGTTGCCGTTGTTACGCTTTTGCACGTTGCCGCCGCTATTCCTTGCGTTATAGGTTTTATGTATTCCACCGATACGGCACATATACTCGAAGGCTTAAAAAAAATACTGCATCCGCTGGATTTTGTCGGCATAAAAAGTAAATACATATCGTTTACGCTTTTTTCCGTGTTCCGTTTTATACCGGTTTTAGCCGAAGATGCTTCGCAAATAGTAAAGACTCAGCTTATTCGCGGCGGCTTTACCCGAAAAAAAGGTTTTTTTAAACGTTTGCGCGGAATGCTTCCGCTTTTTGTCCCTTTAGTGGTGCAAACGTTTCGAAGAGCCGAAGCTTTTGCAAACACGCTTAGCGCACGGAGGTTTTAAATGAAAACAAATCCTTTTCGCCGCTGTCCCGTGTGTTTATGCGAAAAAATAGCATACCTCGATGAGCGCAAGTGGAGCTGCCCTTTGTGCGGCTTTACTTTATACCATAATACCGCAGCTGCCGTCGGTTTGATTATTCCCGTGCAGGATAAAAACGGCGTGTCGGTACTGTGTGTAAAACGGGGACGCGAGCCGCGCAAAGGATTTTATGCATTACCCGGCGGCTTTGTCGATCCGGATGAAAGTGCGGAAAACGCGTGTGTGCGCGAATGTCGTGAAGAAACGGGAATAACGCCGGTGTCGCTGCGTTATGTGTGCAGTGCACCGAATACCTACGAATATAAAAATATTGTATATAAAACCTGCGACCTTTTTTTTGAAGCGCAGCTTCCTTCCAGTACCGAAGCCGCTTCGCTTTTGCGCGGTTTGAGCGCACAGGACGCTGATGAAATAAAAGGTTACCGGATTTTTCCGCTGCAAAAAATGCAAGACGTTTCGGCAATTCCTCTCGCTTTTCCGTCTGCAGCCTTTGCTTTACAAACGTGGTTCGGCAGACGGTAAGGCCGTACGTGCTTTGAGCCGATGCACTTCGCCTGCCGGTTATTTTATTGTGTAATATGTAAGTGCAGTTCTTTAAGCTGCTTTTCGTCGACTTCGCTCGGGCAGTCGTCCATCGGACTTACGGCAAAGGTGTTTTTGGGGAAGGCGATAACTTCTTTTATCGACGATTCTTTGCACATAAGCATAACGAGCCGATCCAAGCCGGGGGCAATCCCGCCGTGAGGAGGCGCGCCGTAGGTAAAGGCTTCGGTTAAAAAGCCGAATTTTTTTTGACCTTCTTCTTCGTTAAAGCCGACGATTTTGAATATGCGCTTTTGTAAGTCCGGATCGTGAATACGGATTGAACCGGATGCAAGTTCATAGCCGTTCAGCACCAAATCGTACAAATCGCCTTTAACGCTTGCAGGATCGCTTTCCAGCGTTGCGTGGTATTTTTCCTGCGGCATGCTGAACATGTGGTGCGCCGCGTCCCATTTTTGTTCGTCTTCGTTCCATTCAAAAAGCGGAAAGTCGATAATCCATGCAAAGGCAAATTCATCGGGGTTTGCAAGGCAAAGGTCTTTTCCCAATTTGGAGCGGACGGCGCCCAGCGCAGTACATGCGGTTTTATAGTTTGAATCGGCGCACAGCAAAATAAGGTCGCCTGCTTTTGCGTGCAGTTTTTCGGTAATTTCTTTTGATTTTCCTTCAAAGAATTTGGAAATGCCGCCTTCAAGTTCGCCCGAAGAGGCTACTTTCATCCACGCAAGACCTTTGGCTTTGTAGATTTTGGCGACGCTTTCAAGTTCTTCTATTTTTTTGCGGCTGTACGCTTCGGCTTGTCCGGGAACGGTGAGCGCTTTTACGGTGCCCGAAGGAAGGGCGTCTTTAAACGCTTGAAAGCTGCCCAAATCGGCCATAAACGAAGCGTCGGTCATTTTCAAGCCGAAGCGTAAATCGGGCTTGTCGGTTCCGTACAAAGCGATCGCATCGTCGTAGGCAAGCCGCGTAAAATGCTCGGGAAGAGCAATGTTCATCGTTTCTTTGAACACGGTTTGCATCATGCCTTCGGTTATGTTCAGCACATCGTCGCGCGACACAAAGCTCATTTCCATATCGATTTGCGTAAATTCGGGCTGACGGTCGCCGCGCGCATCTTCGTCGCGGTAACAGCGCGCTATTTGAAAATAGCGGTCAAAACCGGAAACCATTAAAAGTTGCTTGTACAGCTGCGGCGATTGCGGCAGCGCGTAAAACTTTCCCGGATACAAACGCGACGGCACCAAATAGTCGCGCGCGCCCTCCGGCGTCGATTTAATAAAGGTGGGCGTTTCAAGCTCGTAAAATCCGTGCGAAGCAAGATAGTTGCGTACCGAAAGGGCGACTTTATGGCGCAGCGCCAAATGGTGCTGCATTTGTTCGCGCCGCAAATCCAAATAGCGGTATTTTAAGCGCAAATCTTCGTTCGGAATAACCGGAGTTCCGTCTTTTTGCACTTCGTCAATCATAAAAGGCAATACCGCGCTTTTTGAAAGCACGATAATCGTGCGCGCGACAACTTCGATTTCGCCGGTGCCCATATCGGCGTTTACCATGGAATCGGGGCGCGCTCTGACCTCTCCTTCAACGGCAATACAGAATTCCATGTGCAAATCTTTTGCACAAGCTTGCATATGATCGGAAGAATCGGCGTCGACGACAACTTGCGTTATGCCGTACCGGTCGCGTAAATTGATAAAGGTAATGCCGCCGTGTTCGCGGATGCGGTGAATCCACCCGTTTAATATAACCGTGCTGCCGGCGTTTGCTTTGCGCAGTTCGCCGCAGGTATGCGTGCGTTTGAATGTTTCCATGATGGAATATCATAGCGGGAATTACGCCGATATGCAAGCCGTGTTGGCATTCTCTTTCAATGCGTAACATAAGTGTATGGGGAAGCCGGCAATGTCGGCAGATACCCGTTTGCGGCGTATATCATTGCTTCGGATAGAATTATCCGACGGAACGACCCCGCTGCAAACGGTATCCTGATAAGAACTTGTTTTTAGGAAATAATGAGGATCTTGGCGGCTTTGTGCATTTTACCCATTTTACCGTCCATCATCATGTCTTCACTTTGCTTTTTTGTTTTTGCGGAGTTTTCGCTATCATTTGCAGTTGTTCCATTCATCATCATTTTGTCGGTCTCCCATAAAAGTATTTTGACGCCTTTTTTTAGGGCGGCCGCATCGGCTTTTCCCATCGCTGCAACCGGATGCATGCCGATTTCTATGTTTTTACTGAATGTCCATTTGCTGCCGTTTGTTGCGGTAAGCGATATTACGTCGTCCTTTGAGTCAATTTCGGCAATTTCTGCCAATACCGGAAGAGCTGATTCATCGTGCACGTTTACAAACAGCACTTGTGCAGCAGTTTGCGGAGGCAAACTGGCGGTGTATGCAGGCGAAACCCATGCGTAAATAGGTACGCCGGTTTTAATAGCCGCTTTTTTTGTAGAAGCACCTGTTGTTGCATCAATAGTCGGTGTTTTTTCTTGTATGTTGAAGATAACTTCATCATGTGCAGCGCTTTTAATGCGCAACTGCATTCCAAATCCGTCGCCCTCAGTAACGGTACCCGATTCGAGAACAAAGTCGCTCATCATCATCTCGCCTTCCGTCATGTTCATCGAGCTGTCCATTTTTTTCATGTCTTTTTTTGAGGCGGAGGACATCGCATCGTTTTTGTGTGATACACAGGCGGAAAACAACACCGCCACAGTTACTACCGCCGCCGCGGTAATCAATTTGATTTTCATAAAAATCCTTCCTGTAAAAAAATTAAACTTAGCTAACATAGCGTACTTTTATAACAACGTTTATTTAAGATGGTAACGAATAAGCGAAGTTTTTTTTACCTTTTGATTTTTACACTTTTATGTGTACCGCATCGTTTGCCCGATATTATTCCAGTATACTCGATTCGCGGACTTTTAATTCAAAGTCAAGCATAAGATTGCGGGCAGGCAAATAAGGGTTTTCAATCCGTGTAAGCATTGTGTGTATAATAACTTCAGCCAATTTTTTGCACGGCTGGGCTATGGTTGTAAGCGGTATGGGAAAGTAGCGTGCGGCTTCAATGTCGTCAAAGCCGCTGATTCGCACGTCTTTGGGGATATTGATGTCAGTATCCGATAAAGCTTTTATAAACTTCATTGCAGTATTGTCGTTTGCACAGATAATGTTTTGTGCACCGTTATGTATAAGATCCGAAAGTTCTTTTGATGAAAAATCCTGAATATCGTGCACCCATGTTTTGTGCGGCGTTATTCCGCTGTTTAAAAGCGCTTGCCGGTACCCCATAATGCGCTGCGGTACGGTATGAGCCATAAAACTTTGGCGCAAAAAATCGATTCTTTTTGCTCCTTGTTCGATAAAATGCATTGCCGAAACATAACCTGCTTTGAAATTATCTATTCCGACAAGATCGTAAACACTGCGTTTGGGGAATTCATAATAATCCGCGTCGACCAATACGACGGGGATGTTGCGGTTTTCCAGCTTACCGATGATTTTTTTATTTATCGAAAAACAATTATGCGTAAGTTCTACGGGCGCAAACAAAATACCGTCAACTTTTTGTTCGATATAAAAATCTATCATGTGTTCGGTTTGCGTGCCTGTTATATTTGCTCCGTTAAATTGCGCTCCCCACACAAGAGAAAAATTAAGCGTTTCGGATAATTTTACGATTTCTTCGGTAATCGGGCGGAAGATTTCGCTTAAACCGATTAAGGGAAAAACAAGCCCTATCATCCTTTTTTTCTTTTTATCCGCATCGCTGTTGCGTAAAAAAGTTCCTATCCCGCTTTTTCTGTATGCTTTTCCTTCTTCTACGAGTATGTTAACGGCTTTTGCGACCGTAGGACGCGAAACTTCCAGCGTTTGTGCTATTTCACTTTCGGAAGGAATTTGCTCGCCGGCAAGAAGGTGTCCGTTGTTAAATAAATGCAAAAGATATTGATAAACTTTTTTTGTTTTGGGTGAAAGTTTATTTTCCGTCATCGTTCAAAGCCTTTATTTTTTGTACCGCTTCATTATAATCGGAAAAGTCACCTAATGCCATACCTGCATTGATTGCCGCTCCGAAGGCACCTTCTTCATCGCGCGGCGTTTTTTGTACGGGAAGATCAAACAGTTTTTCGCAGCAGTTTTGCACAAAAGGATGTTTGTTAAAAAAGCTTCCGGAACCGCACAGTTGAACGATGTTTGTTCGAATATCCTGCGGAAAAAGATTAAAAAAATCTTTAAGTTCGTTGATAATTCCCAAGACAAGACCGGCGCTTATATTTTGCGGCAGAAAATTGTACTCGTCGATTCCATCTATAAGTGCTTTTGCATCGGGTACGGTGCGCGTTCCGCAAAAACTTGTTTTAACAATGGGTATGTTCGGGATATCGAAAGGATTTATTTCATCAAGTTTTTTATAGACATTGCAGCTTTCTTCGGCTTCTTTTCCGCACAGCCATTTTACGGTTTCGCAAAAAAAGCGTTTTAAAAGTGCATATGCGTATCCGCCGCATAGTGAAGCACCCGATAAAATATAACCCTTTTTGGGGAATGGCCGTGTTTCCACCCCTTCAATGTGTACCGGTTTTTCGCTGTAACAGGTAATTTGTCCGCTGGTGCCTAAGCTGATTACCGCGTTCGAATGCAAATCGGTAATGGCGCCCAAAAAGCTTGCCTGGTTGTCTCCTATCGCCGTAACGACCGGAACGTTTCGGTATGTTCCGATAATAGCGTCCGACTCAACAGTGTCCGGCAATAAAGCGGGATCGATGCCGGCTGAACGCAATTTTGCGCAAGTATAGTTTTTTTCGCCTAAAAAAACCGCCCCGAAGCTTTCGGCAAGAGTAATATCGGAAACGGGCTCTTTGTTTCCGGCAAGTTTCATCGCAACGTAATCGCCTATAGAACAGATTTTATGCGCATGTGCGGGAATTTCGCCGCAAGAGCGCAGGGCATAATGCGTTGCAAGACCGTAGCCGGGAGGGCAGTTTTTTCCCAACTTTTGTTCCAATTCTTTGTAGTAGGGTATGCCGGATTTTTCGCACTTCAGCGCCGCGCGGTGATATTGCCATGTGTATAAGGGGGAAAGGGCGTTGCCGCTTTTATCAATGTATACAATCCCGTGCATTTGCGTTGAAATTGCGATAGCACCGATTTTCCCGTCATACTCGGCAAATACGGAATCTATTAAGTTTTTTGCCGCCGCGTAAATCGTATCGGCATTCTGCTTTTTGTCCCACGCCTCTTTTGCGTCGATGTGAGCGCCGTTCGGACACGTTTTTATCTTTTTTATGCGCCAATCGGCACTTTCAACCGCAGTACAGCACAGAGAAGTTGTTCCCAAATCAATACCGATGTATATCATTATTTTACAATTAAGCCTCGAATATTTTTATCGGAATTAAGATATACGGCAAAAATAACGATTGCGCCGAAAACAATCTGCTGCCAAAAAGCGTCTACCGCAATGACATTCAAGCCGTTTTCAATAATCATAACGAGGAAGACCCCCAATACCGTTCTTAAAACGCTTCCTCTTCCTCCGGTTAAAGGCGTGCCTCCTAAAGCAACCGCAGCCATCGCCGTTAATGTTAAGGGATTGCCTATGGTCGGCAAACTGCTTTTTAATATAAGCGTGTAAAAAACACCCGCAAGAGCGGCGCCTACACCCGAAAAAACAAAGGGGAACAGCGTTGCTTTTATAATATTAATTCCCGCAATTCTTGCAGCTCTTTGGTTGGCGCCTGCGGCATAAATCGATTTTCCCAGCGGCGTTTTTGTTTGCACAAGATAAAATATTGCAAGAAAAACGAGGGCAAGAACAAACAAAAATGGAATAATTCCCCATGAGATTTTTGCCCAGCGGATAAGTCCCCATTTTTCAATGGGAATACCTTCGGGACGCCCCTTCGATATCAAAAGCGCTACGCAGTTCCATATATTCATCGTACACAGGGTAACGATAAAAGAAGGGATTTTCAGCTTTGTAAACAATATGCCGTTGAGCAAACCGCATGCTATGCCGAAAAGCAGTACAAGCGGAATGATGGCGTTGCCGAATTTTGCAATCCACAGTCCCGTAAAAACGCATGAGCAGGAACATATGGCGCCTACCGACAAATCAACCGAACCTATCAACAGCACAAAGGTGACGCCCGTTGCAACAACCAACAGCGGCGCGGAATCGGTTAAAATATTCTTTATATTGAGAGGCCCCAAAAAGCTGGGTTTGAGCAAAGTAAACAGCAGTATCATAAAAACGATGGATATCGTACTGAAAAGGTTCATCACCGTGCTTTTTTTTATTAAACTCATAGAACGTTCCTTATTCCTCTTACATCATAAACCGGACGATATCGACTTGTTCCGGTTTGTTGTGTGCGCCGGCGTCGAATTCTTGTGTTACGATGCCGTCTTTCATAACCAATAAACGGTTGCTCATTCCGATGCATTCGTCGAGCGTGTCCCCGAGCATGATAACTGCAACACCTTTGTCTGCTATATCTCTAATCAAATCGTAAATCTCTTCCTTTGCACCGACATCGACACCGCGCGTGGGGTGATCCAAAATAATGATGTCGGCTTCGCTTGCAATGACGCGTGCAAAAACGACTTTTTGCGCATTACCGCCGCTTAAGGTTTCGGCGTTTTCAAAAACGGACGCACACTTTATGCCGAGCTTTTGAGCCCATTCCTGCGCATGAGCGATTTGCAGTTTTTTTGAAATAAGCGAATGCTTCATTACGGGGCGGAAATTTGAAAGGCAAATGTTTTCGATTATGCTGCGAATACCGAGGATTCCTTCTTCGCGCCGTTCTTTCGGAATCGATAAAATCTCCTTTTTTAACGCATCGGCAGGGGATTTAAAACGCTGAGCGACTCCGTGCAGTAAGATTTCACCTTCGGAAAAATCTTCATCACCTAAAATAACCGAACAAACGCTTTCTTTTCCGGATCCGACAACACCGCACATGCCCAAGATTTCGCCTTTATGCAGTTTAAAGTTGACGTCTTTAAACGCCCCCTTTTGACCGAGGTTTTTAACTTCAAGCACAACTTCTTTATCCGGTGTTTTTTGCCGATTGATTTTAAAGTATTCTTCGCTTGTCGAGCGCCCAACCATTTTTTCCTGAAGCAGTTTTTCACTCGCTTCGGCTTTGTTCACTTCGGCAACCTTTGCGCCGTCTTTAAAAATGTAAATCCGGTCGCTTATGGCGATAACTTCGTTTAAGCGGTGTGAAACGAAAATAACGGAATTACCCGCCGCTTTTAAAATCTCGATTTTTTTAAATAGCTTTTCTATTTCGGCTTCGCTTAAGACGGAAGTCGGCTCGTCCAATAATATGAGCGTTCCGTTTTTTTTATATTCCTGTACGATATTAAAAACCTTATCTATTTCGACCATTTGACGTGCGGCAAAATCCAATGCCGAAATTTTTACCGTCGGGTCGATGTTTTCTTCGCTTAAAATACTTTTGGCATCGGCATACAGTGCCTTCCAATTTATAAGGCCGAATCTTTTGTATTTTTTTTCGCGTCCGAGAAAGATGTTTTGTCCCGCAGTAAGGTTTTTTATTAACGATTGTTCTTGAAAAACCATACCGACGCCTTGTTTGTTCGCCTGCACAGGATTGGCGCATGTATAGGGCGCACCGTTCATTTTCATTTTTCCCGATGTGGCTTCTTCAACTCCGGCAATTATTTTGAGTAAGGTGGATTTACCTGCGCCGTTTTCGCCGATCAATCCGAGCACTTCGCCTTTTTTTACATACAGGTCGATATCGTTCAATACGTTTGCGGTTCCGTATTTTTTACTTACGCCGGATACTTCAAATAATATGTTTTCTTCCATAACAAAGCCTTATTACTTTATAATAATTTTTCTGCCGCGTACAACGGTTAAAGAAACTGCCGCGATAATCAATACGCCTTGTACTGCTGACTGCACATACGGGTTGACACCCTGTAAAATCATAGCCGATTGAATGACGACTACAATAAGAACACCGACTAAGGATTGCAAAACGCCGCCTTTGCCGCCCCACAAAGCCGTTCCGCCGACGGCAACCGCTGTAATGGTTGTAAAAAGGTAGCCGGTGCCTATGGTAACTTCGCCCCGATTTAAACGCAAAACGCCGAAAAGACCTGCAACGCTGGAACAAAAGGCGCTCCATGTAAATACTAAGACTTTTGTTTTATCGACATTTATACCCGTAGTGCGCAAAACGGCTTCGTTTTCGCCTATGGCAAAAATATGGCGGCCGAATGCAGTGTATTCTTGAATTACAAAGGCTACGGCAAAGATGACAAAAGAAAACCACGTTAAATACGGAATACCTAAAAGGCTTCCTTGAGCAATATATTCAAATGCAGTGTCCCGTATGGAGGCGGGGCGGCCCATATAGGTTAAAACGCCGAATCCGGTCATTACGCTTGCCATACCGAAGGTTACCATAAAAGAAGGAATTCTAAGCTTAACGTGCAGTACGCCGGTTAAAGTGCCTACCAGCGATCCGACACACAGTGCTATAAGGACTCCAAGTAAGCCGAGGTTCATGGAATTTTTTGAATTCATAACAAGCATTGCAATAAACGAGCCCACAAATCCCATAACCCCTTCAACGGAAAGGTCTATGCTGCCTAAAATAATAACAAAGGTTAAGCCTACGGAAAGCACCAGCGGGGTGGCTATTTGGTACAAAATACTTATAAAATTGTTGTACGTAAAAAAGCCGTCTACGCATACGGATACCGCTATAACTAAAATAACAAAAATGATAAAGGGAGCCGTATTGATAATTCTGTTCTTTTTTCGCTCTTCGATTATTTTTAATTTAAACTCTTCAGCGACAGCCGAAGCTCCGTTTGTAACGGTTTTCACCGCCTTCCTCCTATAATGAGTTGGGGACTGCCGCAAAAACGTTCCTTAAACGGTTGATTTTTGCGGCAGCTTGTTTTTCAAATTCCTGTTGTCTTATTTTTTCATTTTGAATGTTCCGGCAATCGGATAATCCAAATCGTTAAAATCGTAAGACGGTTTACCTGACATAAAATTCTTTTTGAATTGCGCTACGTTATTTTTATCCACAAATTCCGCTTTTGTTGTAAACAGTCTTTTTTCGACCGGCATTTTGGCGGGGTTGATTTTACCGGTGTAGGCTGCATATGCCAAAGCGGTCATATAGCCGCCCTGCAAGTAGCCGTTATTTGCAACCGTGCACACCATATCGCCCGCTTCGATCGCTTCAATAGCTTCGGGAACTCCGTCAACGCCGACAACCTTTACTTTGCCGTTTAAGCCTTTGGCTTTTAAAGCTTGAAGAGTGCCCAATGCCATGCCGTCGTTTGCGCACCATATACCGTCTATATCGGTATATTTTGAAAGCCATGTTTCAACAATCGTTAACGCTTTTTGAGGGTTCCAATCCGCAACTTGGGTGTCGAGCAGGGTAACGTCGGGGTTTTCCGCCAATGCATTTTTTAAACCCTGATACCGTTCAACGGCCGAATCGTTTCCGAGTTGGCCTTGCAGCGCCAAAATCTTGCCTTTGCCCGGTGTTTTAAATTCTTTGAACATAGCCTTTGCAATATTGTAACCCTGTGCAACGCCGTCTACCGTTGAGTGAGCAACGTAGTATTTATACGTTGTCGGATCAAGACCTTTGGCCAAGTGCCACACGCTTGTCCAATAAACTCCGGCTTCTTCGCACAGTTCGGCAATAGCCGCCGTGTTCGGCGCATTGCTCGGATCGACGTACAAAATCGAATTTTTACCGTGAGCGGCGATAAAAGCTTTTATACCGCTTAACTGTTTGGCGTCGTCGCCGTCGCAGGTAAGTACTTGTACTTCCGCGCTGCCTGCCGGTAAAGAAGCGGCAAATAATTTACCGCCTTCGGCTTCTTCGTTCCAATAGGCGTTATCCGTTGAGTGGATGCACATTGCTATTGCAACGCTTTTGGTTTTTGCTCCGGAAGCATCTTTTTGTCCGTTTGCAAACAAAATGCTTGATATAATGCAAGCAATTGAAATACACACCGAAATTTTTTTCATAATTCCTCCTTGTGGTGTGTTTATTTTACACCCGGTTTTTTGACTTGTCAAATTTTTTTTTTAGTTTTTGTAAGTTTTTTTATTTTGCCGTTGATACCTTACACGGTTATCCGCTCATATGCGGAATTGGAACACTCCGGTATTACCGAAAAAAAAGTGGGGTACGGGTGTTTTTATTACCGACGATACGGCTGTTATACAATCCGTGCGTAATGAATTGCGTACCGGTGTATGTGCTTTTCGGCGTGTTGTATTTTGCCGTCAGCTCATGGCTGTTTGAAAATAAACTGGAATTGTAATGCAAGTTTTACTTTTCTGCCAATAAACTTTTTACACTGTTTCGTTTAACAAAAACTCCGCTTATCGGTACCAAACCGGCTTTGTATTCAGGAGTTTTTATTTTGCGCACTATAATTTCAACAGTTTTTGCCGCTATGGTATCGGAGTCCGACGCTATGGTGGTTATTTTCGGTTCGCTTTCCGTACTGAAATGAGTGTTGTCGAAAGCAACGACGGAACAATCGTCGGGTACACGGATATGTAAATCGTTAAGCTGCGTAATTAACATACGTGCTATTTCATCGCAGTTGCATACAAAAGCGCTCGGCAGCGGGGAGGGCAGTTTAAGTTCCGTAAATTTTCCGTTGCGGTTACGGTCGCTGATAATGTATTCGGGTGCAAGGTCGATATTGGAACGGATTAATGCTTTGGAATACCCTAAAAAGCGGTCTTGAATACTATGCGTTGAATTGATGTTTCCGACAAAGGCTATACGGCGGTGACCGTTTTGAATTAAATAGCGGGTAAGCTGAAAAGAATCGAAAAAATTATTATTTGTTACCGCATCCAATGCAAGCCGGTCGTCGTAAAAATCGATTAACAATACCGGAATATCCAAACTGCATATAATATTTAAGTATTCGGCAGGCAATTCTCCCAACAAAAGGAGCATGTCTATTCCGGGTTTATGCAGGATTTCGGGAACCGTGCAGCTGGCGGTTTCCTGTTCGTTGATAATATTTAAAATGCCGATAATATTTTTTTTTTGCAGTGCATCGAGAATTTTTTTATAAAAGTCTATATACATGGTGTTTTGCGTTTTTAAAAACACATCCGCAACGAGCAGCAGTATTTTTTTTTGTTTTTGATCGGTTTCTGTGGTGTTTTTACCCCGGCGTACAAAACCTTTTTGCATCGCGTATTGTTTTATCTGCTGCGCAAGTGGTTCGCTTACTCCGGGTTTATCGTTTAACGCCCGCGAAACGGTTATAGTGGTTATCTGCAATGCATGTGCAATATCTTGCATGGTAATTCTTTTTTCTTTCATGACTTTCCGATCCGTTAACAGCATAACAAATTTTTTATTGTCATACAAGCGATATACTTGACATTATAAATAGCATTATGTTACTGTAAATTATAACGATAACTAACGTTTAGTTTGATAAGTTATAACGTTATGTTTCTTTAGGGGCGGTGGATGAAAGAAAAAAAGAAAACATATCGGTTTAAATCCGATATTGAGCTGGCTTTGCTTGCCGTACCCGGTTTATTGTGGCTTTTAATTTTTTGCTATTTACCGCTTGTAGGAAATTTTATAGCGTTTAAAGATTTTAAAATATTTGAAGGCGGATTTTTACACAGTTTATTTAAAAGCGCTTGGGTCGGTTTTAAAAACTTTGCCTATCTATTTGCATCAAGCGAAACGAAAATCATACTTCGCAATACAATCGGTTATAATTTTATTTTTATTGTGCTGAACACCGTTATTCCTATCATTACGGCTATTGCATTAAATGAACTGTGGAATCGCAATGCTTCAAAGCTGTATCAAAGCATTATGTTTTTTCCGTATTTTTTATCGTGGGTTGTTATCAGTTATTTTTTGCAAGCTTTTTTAGATCCGACAAAGGGTATGATTAACAAATTGCTGATAAATGCCGGAGGCGAATATATTAATTTTTATTTGGAACCGGGCTATTGGCCGTATTTGTTAATTTTTTTATATGTGTGGAAAAGTTTGGGGTACGGCACTGTAATGTATCTTGCGGCAATTATCGGTATAGATAAATCTTTATACGAAGCGGCAATGCTTGACGGTGCCGGCAAATTGCAGCAAATACGGTACATTACGCTGAATTTTTTAAAGCCGGTTGCAACCGTATTGATTGTTTTGGCTGTAGGAAAAATATTGAATTCGGATTTTGGGCTGTTTTATCAAGTGCCCAAAAACTCAGGAGCTTTGTTTAGTGTAACGCAAACACTTGATACGTATGTGTATCGGGCTATGATCGGTTTGGGAGACATGGGAATGACTTCGGCTGCGGTTTTGTTTCAATCTTCCGTCGGTTTTGTGCTTGTCGTATGTGTAAATCAATTTATTAAAAAAATTGACCCGGATAATGCATTATTTTAAAACACGGAGAAAGCGGGAGTATGCGTGCAAAAAATAAAAAACATGATTTTTTAAAAATAAGTTATGTAAGCAATAAGCTTTTGCATATTGTGTTTACGTTTATATCTTTACTTATGATTTTACCCATTGTCTTTGTAATTATTATTTCTTTTACTTCACAAGCTTCAATAACAAAATATGGGTACAGCTTTTTTCCAAAAGAACTGAGTCTTGAAGCATATAGGTATGTGTTTAACAATACCGCAAACATGGGTAACTCATTTTTTGTGTCCATATTCGTTACCGTAACGGGAACCGCATTGGGAACACTGATTATGAGTATGTACGCTTATGTGCTGTCGCGAAAACAATATGCGTACCGTAAATTTTTTCATATGACAGCTCTTATTCCGATGTTGTTTTCCGGCGGCATGGTAACGACCTACCTTGTTATGACTACTTTTTTGGGCTTAAAAAACAATCTTTTGGCATTGATTTTACCTTTGGCAATGAGTCCGTTTTATATTTTTATTCTAAAAACATTTTTAAAAAATTCGGTACCCGAATCTTTAATAGAATCCGTAAAAGTCGACGGAGCAAGCGAAATACAAACTTTTTTTTACATAGTTGTGCCTATTGCAAAACCCGGAATTGCTACCATAGCTTTATTTTTGACGCTTGGGTATTGGAACGACTGGTTTAATGCTATGCTTTATATAGAAGATCCTGCAAAAATTCCTTTGCAATATTTACTTATACGAATGGACAACACCACGAATTTTTTAAAGCAAATGGGTTCTTTAATGGGTGCGAGTATTTTGGAAATTTCGGCTTCGATACCTGCCGATCCGATGAAAATGGCGATTGTCGTTCTTATTGTTTTGCCGATTGCCCTTGCATACCCGTATTTTCAGCGTTATTTTGTTCGCGGTTTAACAATAGGTTCGGTAAAAGAATAGGGTATATAAGCCGTACGTATGTGCGGTAAAATTATTTAAGGAGTTCAACATGAAAAAGCTGTTTTCTTTATGTTGTTTTGGGTTGTTGTCGGTGCTGTGTGCGCTAGTGCTGTTGTCTTGCGGGGCAAAAACAATGAAAAAAGATGCAAGTGCAATGCCGGTTTTAAAAGCTCATTTTATCGGAGCACCGCCTGCAGATTTGTCGCTTGTACAATCAAAAATCAATGAGTATACAAAAGAAAAATTGGGGTTAACCGTTGACATCGTCTTTACCGATTTCGGCGATTTTGATCAAAAAACGCAAATGATTATAAACTCCGGCGAACTGTACGATATTGTTTTTACTTGTGCATGGGCAAACGATTATTTAACAAATGCACATAAGGGTTCTTTTTTAAATTTGTCGCCGTATTTGGCAACAAAAGAATTTAAAGCGTTAAATGATGTTGTTGATTCGGGATTTTGGAACGGTGCAAAAGTGGACGGCAACATATATGCAATTCCGACGCAAAAAGAAATTGCGATAATGCCGATGTATATGTTTAATGCCGAATTTGTAAAAGAATCGGGCTTTGATATCGCCTCGGTAAAAACGCTTGCCGATACCGAAACGTATTTGCAATATGTTAAAAAATCACATCCGGAAGCTATTCCTTTTAAACTGTATTCCGACAGAGCTTGGCGCGGTTCTTTTGATTATATTTTGGGCTTTGATTATCCGATTGCCGTTGATACGGACGGTAAAGTTAAATATATGTACGATATTCCCGATGTTATGAACTATGCAAAAACGGTACGGAATTTTTTCAAAAAAGGATATATTAACAATGACGCCGTTACTACAACCGGAACAAACAAACTCGGCGATGTATTCGGCTTGTCTTTTGCCGACGGACAGCCCTATGCGGAAACGACATGGTCGAACGAATGCGGCTTTGCGATTGTTACGGCGGAAGCTTCCAAGCCGCTTGTTACCACAAGTACGACAAGAGGTGCTATGCTTGCCATAAATAAAAACAGTAAAAATCCTGAAGCGGCATTGTCGTTTTTACAAGCGGTAAATACGGACAGCTATCTTCATAATTTGCTTAATTACGGTGTTGAAGACGTACATTACAAAAAAATCGGTGCGAATGCAATCGAAAGAACCGAACAGGGAATCGGAAAGTATTTGGTTCCGACTTTTGCCTTGGGAAATTTATTCAATACGTATACGCTTAAAGGAGAGCCGGAAGATAAATGGGCTGTTTTCAAAAAAGAAAACGACAGCGCACAACGTTCGCCTTTGTTAGGCTTGGATATAGATACAACGAATATAAAAAATCAGCTTGCGGTAATAAGCAATTTGCGCATTCAATATGAACCGCTTATTCAAACCGGTTCCGTTGATGTGGAAACAAAAAGCGCCGAATTCAAAAAGAAACTGGAAGAAGTGGGTTTATCGACCGTTTTGGCTGAAATTCAAAGTCAAATAGACGCATTTTTGGCAAAAAAATAAAATGGGGCTACATGCCGCCGACTGTCCGAAAAGCATTGTGCAGCTTGCAGTAAGTAAAACTTTATTGCTTTGCTGCACGCTCTCCTTTCGGACAGTTTTTTAAATCTAAAAATGAGGAGTTTATATGAGTGTGCTTGAGCGTATCGACAATATTCCTTGGGAAGACAAAAAAAACGATTGTACCGACGTGTTGTGGAGATATTCGCAAAATCCGATAATACGGCGCGACGCTATAAAACGCAGTAACAGTATTTTTAACAGTGCCGTTGTGCCCTTTAACGGTGCATTTGCGGGCGTATTCCGCTGCGACGATAAACGAAGAGAAATGTTTTTGCATGCGGGTTTTAGCGACGACGGAATACATTGGCAAATAAATGAAGAGCCTATTGTATTTGAAAACACTTGTAAAGATGTACCCCCTTTTGAATACGGTTATGATCCGCGCGTGTGTTTTATAGAAGATCGCTACTATGTAACCTGGTGTAACGGATATCACGGTCCTACTATCGGCGTTGCGTATACCTTTGATTTTAAAACGTTTGTGCAAACGGAAAACGCTTTTTTGCCGTATAACCGCAACGGTGTTTTGTTTCCGCGTAAAATAAACGGAAAATATGCCATGCTTAGCCGTCCCAGCGATACCGGGCACACGTCTTTCGGCGATATTTTTTACAGCGAGTCGCCCGATTTAATTTATTGGGGTAAACACCGCCATGTTATGGCACCGCGCGGCTGGTGGCAATCTACAAAAATCGGTGCCGGCTCTATTCCGATAGAGACGGAAGAAGGCTGGCTTTTGTTTTATCACGGTGTTCTTACTTCTTGTAACGGCTTTGTGTACAGTTTCGGCGCGGCGGTTTTGGATTTGCAAGAACCGTGGAAAGTAAAGTATCGGACGGAACCGTATTTGCTTTCTCCGCAAACTTTATATGAATGTGTCGGAGATGTTCCCAATGTTGCATTTCCCTGCGCCGCGCTTTATGATAAGCCGACCGGACGGATTGCGGTATATTACGGCTGTGCCGACACGGTAACCGGACTTGCTTTTACGCGGCTCGATGAATTAATGGATTTTATAAAAAAGAATTCAAAGTTATAAAAGGGAACATACATAATGAAACTCTATGTTATACATCATTCCCATACCGATATCGGTTATACCGACTTACAAGAAAAAATCGTATATACGCATATTGACTATATACGGCAAGCCGTTAAAACGGTTCACGGCGGCAAACAAGACGAATGCGGCACAAGCTTTAAGTGGAATTGCGAAACGGCTTTTTGCGTAGAACGGTTTTTGGAAGAAAGCTGCGCCGACGAAAAAAAAGCGTTTTTTGATGCCGTAAAAGCAGGTAATATCGGAATATCGGCTGTGTATTTGAATTTTACCGATCTTGTCGATATGAATATTTTGGATAAACGCACTGCACAGTTAAAAGCCGTTTTTGCACGTGAGGGTTTTTCCGTAAACACTGCAATGACGGCTGATGTAAACGGAGTTTCTTTGGGTACCTTGGATATGTTTTTAAAAAACGGCATAGACTTTTTTTATATGAACATACATTGTCATCACGGTATGTATCCGCTGTATAAAAATCAATGTCCTTTTTTTTGGGAAAACAATGCGGGAAAACGTTTGTTGGTGTGGAACGGCGAACACTATAATTTGGGAAATGTGCTCGGTTTAGCTTACAACAAAGCGGCGGATTGTATGCCGCCGGAGAATAAACCCTGTTCGGTAAACGATGCACAGGATTTTGAAAAAGCCGTCGAAAACCTTAAAGCAAAAACGGATGCGTATATAAAACAATGCCGCGATAACGGCTATGCGTATGATTTTATACCCGTTTCCGTTTCCGGAGTTTTTAGCGATAACGCTCCGCCCAATCCCGGTATAGCACTCCTAATAGAAGCTTTTAATAAGCGGTATGGAAATGAAATTTGCTTTGAAATGGTAACACTTCAGCAACTGTATAAAAAAATAAAAGACAAAACAGCCGATGCGCCCGTGTACAAAGGCGATTTAACGGATTGGTGGGCTCACGGTGTCGGAAGTATTCCCGATGCAGTAAAACACTACAAAGAAGCGCAGCGCACGTATGAGCTTTGTTCAAGGTTGGATCCGGACGGCAAGATATGCAAGTCCGAGTACACGCGGGATGCCGAAGACGCTTTGCTTTTATTTGCCGAACATACCTACGGTCATTCGGCTGCGGTAACCGATCCTTACGATACGGCAGTACGGAATTTGGATATACGAAATGTCTCTTATGCTTCAAAAGCGTATGAAGCTGCCGAAAAAAATCTGATACGGATTTTACATGCTAAAGGAGATATCTTACGCTACTATAACCGTTCGGGCAGAGTTAAAGCCGTTAATTCTTCACAAGAATCCGTAAAACTGCCCGTCAGTTTTTATATAGCTGCATACGGCATACACAATATTAAAGTTATAGACGAAAGTTCCGGCAGCAGTATACAGGCTCAAGTGTCGGTACATCCGCGCGGAGCTTTGATAAGTTTTGTGGATGATTTTAAAGGCGGCGAAGAAAAAATCTATACGTATACACAAATTCCGGAAAAAGAGCAGCATGCCAATACCGGAGTTGCCTACATGGGGGCGGAGCGCATAAAAGACATAATAAACGATTACGATGCGTTAACTTATACGCTTCCTTTTTGTATCGAAAGCGATTATTTTCGCATAGAATACGAAATAGGGAAGGGAGTAACATCGTTTTACGATAAACAAGATAAAAGGGAAATGCTCGTTGAAGGCGATGCGCGTTTTTTTACTCCCGTATATGAAAATACGGAAATACGTACAAATACGTATGAGCAGCGTAGGCTTTTGGGGCGTAATATACGCGGCGCTCATGCAAAAAAATACCAGGGGGTGTTGACCGATGTTCGCATTGTAGAAACGGGAGAAGTTTTTAAAACTGTAGAACTGATATATGCGATGGAAGGAACTTTATTTAGTTCGCTGCTAATCCGTTTGTACAATCACATCCCCAGAATTGAATTTACATATAAAATTGCAAAAACGCTTTCCCTTGCAGTAGAAAACATATTTTTGCCGTTAACGCTTAAGACAGGCTGCCCGGCGCTGTATTTTGACAAAGGAAATGCGGTTTTTAAACCGGGAGTTGAACAAATACCGGGAACGTGCATGGAATATTATCTTGTAGATAACGGACTAGTGTATGCCGGAGAAAAAAGCGCTTTTCTTATTCAGCAGCTCGACAGCGCGCTTTTATATACGGGGGAATTAAAATATCACCCCATTAAATTATGCGACAACCATCCTGAAAATAACAAGCGTCCTGTGTATTCATGGATAATGAATAATATTTGGGAAACCAATTTTAAATTGGATTTGTCGGGCATTAACGAATACCGTTATATTTTAACAAAAACCGAAGCTGCAAGTCCCGAAAAACAATTTGAGCGTATGAAAGATTTTGGAATCGGTATTACGGCTTTTATAATCGGATAACAACTTATGGAAGATTTTTTTCGGAAAATAGAGGAACGGTTTAAAGACACTCCGGGTATCGCCGCTTTTTTTTGTAAGCGTTTTATGTATACATTGGAAAAAACAATACGCTATACCGATGACGGCGGTATTTTTGTTATTACCGGCGATATTCCCGCTATGTGGCTCAGGGACTCTTCGTGCCAGCTTGAACCGTATTTTGCGATTGCCCGTGAAAACAAAGATATTGCCGAAATAATTGTAAAACTTGTACAAAAACAAATTCAATATATTTTAATAGATCCGTATGCAAATGCGTTTAACGAAACGGCAAACGGCAAACGCTGGGCGCAGGATAAAACAAAAATGTCCGACTGGGTGTGGGAGCGAAAGTACGAAATAGATTCTTTGTGCTATCCCATCCGTACCGCATATAAATTATGGAAAACGACGGGACGGACGGATCATTTTTCGGCAGAATTTCACCAAGCGTTGAAAACGATTTTGCATGTATGGGATATAGAACAAAATCACGAAAATGTATCCGAATATACGTTTGAGCGGGAAAATTGCTATTTTACCGATACATTGTCCCGCGGCGGAAAAGGCGCGTTAACAAAGCCCGATATAGGACTTTTGTGGTCGGGATTCCGCCCGAGCGATGATGCCTGTGTGTACGGTTATTTAATTCCTGCAAATATGTTTGCTTGCGTCGTGCTGGATTACATGGCGGAAATTGCCGAAGATATTTTTTATGATCCGGATTTGGCGCATCGCTCATCGAAACTGCAAAGTACCATACGTACTTCCATAGAAAAAAATGCGGTTGTGCATCATGAAAAATTCGGAGCGGTGTACGCGTATGAGATTGACGGCTTCGGACAGTACAATATAATGGACGATGCAAACGTGCCCAGTTTGCTGTCTGCCCCGTTTTTGGGCTATGTTTCTGCGGAAAACGAAGTGTATCAAAATACGCGTCGTCTGATTTTAAGCGATATGAATCCGTATTTTTATAAAGGGCAGGCGGCTTCGGGGATAGGCAGTCCGCATACGCCGATAAACCATGTATGGCCCATTTCGCTTGTCATGCAGGGTTTAACTTGTCCGGACAAAAACGAAAAAAAGCGTATTTTGGAACTGTTGCTTCGCACCGACGGCGGAACAGGGTGCATGCACGAAAGTTTTAACGTCGATGAACCGCGCACGTATACGCGTGAATGGTTTTCTTGGGCGGATGCTTTTTTTTGTACCCTGGTTCTCGATTATTGCGGATTGTGTGCCTAAGACATAAATACCGGCATTTTTGCTTTTGCGTGTGCCGCGCTCAATTTCTGTGACGTCTACATTCTTATTTGACAAATTCAAAAAAAGGCTTCATAATAAATGCGTTATTTTAGGAGGCTTGTTTTGAATAAATTAGTGCACAAAGCAGCTGTGCTGCTGGCTATGATGTGTGTGGTGGCGGTACTGCCGCTTTTTGCAGCCGGCTCATCGGATAAAAACGCGAGCGAAAACGTACTCGATGTGTATTCGATAATGCCGGAAAAATATGCAACCCCTATTCTTGCCGAATTTACCAAAGATACCGGCATAAAGGTGAACTTTGTACGCCTTTCCTCAGGCGAAGCGTTGTCGCGTATTATTGCGGAAAAAAACAATCCGCAAGTTGACTGTTTGTGGGGCGGTCCGTCGGATACTTACGACGCGGGTGTTGCCGAAGGCGTATTTGAACAGTATACGCCCGTTGAAGCGGATAAAATTCCTGTAAATTACCGTTCTAAAGACAATTATTGGACAGGAATAGGACTTATTCCGCTGTGCTTTCTTACCAATACGGATTTTCTTAAAAAGAATAATCTTAAAACTCCGGAAAGCTGGTACGATTTACTCGATGCCAAATATGCAAACGGATTACAAATGGCGGATGCACGTACTTCCGGAACGGCAACCGAACGTATTTATTCTTTGGTAAAAGCGTTCGGTGAAAACGAAGCGTTCAATTACCAAAAAAAGCTCAATGCCAATGTGCAATTGTACACAAAAAGCGGGGCGGGCGGAGCGCTTCCGATTGCAAACGGACAAGCTGCAAGCGGTGTTTTTTATTTAGTCGATGCGCTGGATATTGTCTATCAGGGGTATCCGCTGATTATTTCGTTCCCGAAAGAAGGTATTACCTACGGGGTTGAAGGTTCGGGAATTATTAAAAACTGCAAACACCCGAATGCCGCCCGCAAACTGATGGATTGGGCTTCTACAAAAAAACTCGGCGATTTTATGATGGCGCATAAAATCTGCTATATTCCTACGCGCCCCGATGTAAAAGTAGACGATCCTGCTTTGGATATGTCTAAAATAAAGTTAATTGAAGCGCCTTCGGCATGGAAAGGCGAAAACAGAAAAGCGTATGTTGAACGCTGGATTGCCGAAGTAATTCAGCATTAATACGCTGTGTAAAAAAAAGGCTGTCTCGAAAGTAAATCGATGTTGCTTTCGGACAGCTTTTTTTATGTGTAACAGGTTATATCGAGGTTGTCTATGAAAAATAACGCTTTTGTACAAAAAACAAAGCGCACTCTTTTAATTAAAAAAGATCCGGCACTTTTTTTTGCCCTTGCGGTTATTTGGCTGTGTTTTGCCGTATTTATTTTTTATCCGCTTATTACGCTTTTATACAGCGCTTTTTTTGCCGACGGTCATATTTCAACTGCACTGCTTAAAAAAAACTTTTTTAATGCATATACGCTGCGCTCCCTTGCAAACAGCCTTATGCTTGCTGCCGCCGTAAGCGTGTGCGGAACCTTTTTAGGCTATGTGTTTGCGCTTGTAGTAAACCGGACGAATATGCCGCGCTTTTTAAAAAGCATTATCGGCGCGATAACGCTTTTGCCGCTTATTTCGCCGCCGTTTACCAGCAGTATTTCTTTAACGCTTGCGCTCGGTCCGAACGGCATATTGTTAAAACTGCTCGGTATTCCCGATGCCAACATTTACGGTTTTGTGGGAACGTGGATTTCCGAAACGCTTACGTATTTTCCCGTGGCGTATATGGTTATTTCCGCAATTTTAAATACGATGAGTTCAAACCTTGACGATGCGGCGTCGAGTTTAGGGGCAAAAAGCGCAAGAATTTTTAGAACGATAACGGTTCCGCTTTCGGTGCCGGCGATTGCCAATTCGATTTTGCTGTTGTTCGGTTCAAGTCTTGCAGACTTTGCAACCCCGCTTATTTTGGGCGGTCATAAATTTCCTATTTTACCGACGCAAGCGTATTTGCAAATTACCGGTATGTTCGATTTACACGGCGGCTCTTCGCTGTCGTTTTTACTGATAATTCCGGCTTTGCTCGTATTTTTGTTTCAGCAAGTGCTGGTGGGTAAAAAAAATTATGTAACGGTTTCCGGTAAAAGCGCTGCACAGTCGCGTTTTGCCGCACTTCCGCGGTGGATGAGCGTATTTTGTTATGCCGTTGCGTTTATTGTTATCGCGTTTGTTATTTATTTGTACTATATAATTCTTGCTGGCTCCTTTGTTAAAGTATGGGGTATAGACAATACGCTTACGCTGCGCAATTACGCGTATGTGTTTGCAAACGGCAAAAAGGCGATTGCCGATACGCTTAAAATTGCGGTAGTGTCTATGCTGTTCGGGGCGGTTTTGTCGGTTGTTATCGGTTATATTATTCAGCGCAAGCGCTTCCCTGCAAAAGGTATGCTCGATTTTTCCGCCATGCTTAACTACGCGCTTCCGGGTACCGTTGTCGGTATTGCATACATCGCCGCGTTTAACAAACCGCCCCTTTTATTAACCGGAACTATGACCATCCTTATTGCAGCTTATGTGTTCCGCTATTATGCAACAGGTATCCGTTCGGTAATCGCATCGCTGCAGCAAATAGATCCGGTGCTCGAAGAAGCGTCGGCAAGTTTGGGCGCATCAGCAGTGCGTACGTTTACCCACATAACGGTTCCCCTCATTATACCGGCGGTGCTTACCGGCATGCGCTATTTGTTTATTCATTGTATGACTGCAATCAGCGCAACAATTTTTCTTGTTTCCGCGCGCTGGACGCTGTTAACAACACGTATTCTTGAAAGCATGACGGAATTGCAATTTCCTCAAGCGTCGGCATTTTCAATTGTGCTGATCATCCTTGTGTTTACAGCGGATGCTTTTATCGCGTTTGCTATGAAAATGTATACGCTGCAATTTTCGGCAAAAAAATAAAATTTTTATGGGAGTAAAAATGGAAAACGCAATGCTTGTTTTAAAAGATGTAATAAAAACTTTTTCCGAAGACGGCGGTTCTTCGTTTAATGCCGTAGATAAAGTCAATTTATGCGTTGAAAAAGGAGAAATGGTTACCTTTCTCGGTCCTTCAGGCTGCGGCAAAACGACAACCTTACGCATGATTGCCGGTTTTGAAATGCCGACATCGGGTACCGTCACTATCGGCGGCAAAGATATGACCCACGTTCCGGTAAACGAACGGGCGATAGGATTTGTGTTTCAAAATTATGCACTTTTTCCGCACATGACCATTTATAAAAACGTGGGCTACGGTTTAAAAGCGCGCGGGGAAAAAGATGCGGACATACACGATAAAATCATCAATGCGCTTTCGCTGGTAGGTTTAAGCGGCAACGAAAACCGCTATCCCAATCAGCTTTCAGGCGGAGAGCAGCAGCGTGTTGCCCTTGCGCGCGTTATTGTTATGGACCCCGCTCTTTTATTGATGGACGAACCGCTTTCAAACCTCGACGCAAAATTGAGGATTTATATGCGTACGGAAATCCGCAGAATACAAAAAAAGCTGGGAATTACCTGTTTATACGTTACCCACGATCAAGCCGAAGCGCTGACTGTTTCGGATAGGGTTGTGGTTATGAACCGCGGTAAAGTTGAGCAAATCGGAACGCCGCTTGAAGTGTACGGTAAGCCGGCTACCACTTTTGTTGCCGATTTTATCGGGCAGGCAAATATTATTCCGGCAAAAGTACAAAAAATCGAAGGCGAAACGGTCAGCGCGTCTTTTTCTTCCGGTTACACGGTACGCGTTGCGCAAAATGTTTCGAGCAGCATTCATACCCCTGCGGCGGGAACCGAAGGCTTTTTGGTAGTGCGTCCGGAAAACATTACAGTAGGCGAAAAAGGGCAAGGCGCGGTACAAGCGGTTGTGAAAAACAGCGTATTTGTCGGCAGTCATATCGAATACGATTTGTTGTTTGACGGCAAAACGGCAATAAAGGCGAATATCGTTTTTAAGCCGGATATGAAGCTGTATAAAAATAACGATGAAGTTTCGTTAACGTTCGACGAGCGTACGATGCTGTTTTTGGAAAAATAACAACTTTGTGTAAGTATAATCGGTAATGTATATTGCTTGCAAAAATCTACACATAGATGTATTATAAACTATCGTTCATCACACACTTTTATTAAGGACGGTTTTATGGCAAACAAAAACATGGTTATGATTGACGGCAATACCGCCGCCGGTCACGTGGCTCACGCGTTAAGTGAAGTAATTTCGATTTATCCTATTACGCCTTCAAGCCCTATGGGCGAAGTTGCCGACGAATATTCGGCAAAGGGTAAAAAGAATATTTGGGGAACTGTTCCGGATGTTGTAGAAATGCAGTCTGAAGCCGGAGCGGCAGGAGCCGTACACGGAGCGCTGACTGCCGGTGCGTTAAGCACAACCTTTACCGCTTCGCAGGGACTTTTGCTGATGATTCCCAATATGTATAAAATTGCAGGGGAATTGACGAGCACGGTATTTCACGTTGCTGCCCGCGCAATTGCAACCAGCGCACTTTCCATTTTCGGCGATCATCAAGACGTAATGGCGTGCCGCCAAACTGGATGGGCTATGCTTGCATCGAACAACGTGCAAGAAGTTATGGACTTAGCCGTTATTGCGCACTCGTCTACGCTTAAAACGCGCATTCCGTTTATTCACTTTTTTGACGGTTTTAGAACGTCGCACGAAATTCAAAAAGTTGAAGAAGTGTCGACCGACGTTATGCGCGCTATGATAGACGACGATTTGGTGCGAGCTCACCGCAAACGCGGTTTAACGCCCGAACAGCCAATGATTCGCGGTACGGCACAAAACCCCGATACGTATTTTCAAAGCCGCGAAGGGGTAAACAAATACTACAATGCAGTACCGGACGCCGTACAAAAAACGATGGATGAGTATGCAAAGTTAACCGGCCGCAGCTACCATTTGTTCGATTATTTCGGTGCAAAAGACGCCGATAAAGTTATTATTTTAATGGGTTCCGGCGCCGATACCGTTGAAGAAACGGTTGAAACGCTGAACGCGCGCGGCGGTAAAACCGGCTTATTAAAAGTGCGTTTGTACCGCCCCTTTAAAGCGCAAGCGTTTGTGGACGCTTTGCCTGCAAGCGTTAAAGCCCTTGCCGTGCTCGACCGGACAAAGGAGCCCGGTTCTTTGGGAGAACCTTTATACGAAGACGTACAAACGGCTCTTGCCGAAACCGGACGTTCGGTTTCCGTTGTTGTCGGCGGGCGCTACGGTTTGGGTTCAAAAGAATTTACCCCTGCTATGGTAAAAGCCGTATTTGAAAACTTGGACGGTGAAAAGAAAAATCACTTTAGCGTAGGTATTAACGACGACGTACTCGGACAAAGCCTTGCTTATGATACTTCGTGGACTCTTGAAGAAGAGGGTACCAACGAAGCTATGTTTTATGGTTTGGGTTCGGACGGAACGGTCGGTGCAAATAAAAACTCGATTAAAATTATCGGAGATGCCCGCCCCGAGTTAAATGCACAAGCATATTTTTCATACGACTCCAAAAAATCCGGCGGTTTTACCGTGTCGCATTTGCGTTTCGGCAAAAAGCCTATTCGCCGCCCTTATTTGATTACGAGCGCCGACTTTGTCGCTTGCCATAAGTTTACTTATATGGAAACCTATCACATGCTGGAAACGGCAAAAACGGGAGCTTCCTTTTTGCTGAACAGTCCCTACAATGCAAAAACCGTTTGGTCTCATATTCCGGTTGAACAGCAGCAAGCGATAATCGACAAAAAAATGCAGTTTTACGTTATCGACGCATTTAAAATTGCGGAAAAAGCCGGTATGGGCAACCGCATAAACGTCGTTATGCAAGCCGCATATTTTAAAATTTCAGGCGTATTGCCCGAAGCCGAAGCCGTAGAATACATGAAAAAGTTTATAGAAAAATCCTACGGTAAAAAAGGTGCAGACGTTGTTCAAAAAAATATTGCAACCATCGATATGGCGTTGGCAGCTGTTGAAAAAGTGGATTATCCTGCAAAAACCGAAGGCGATGTGCACATGAAGCCGGCTATGGCGTCTTCCGACGATCCGTTTGTTCGCGACGTATTGGGTGCGATGGCGGTGCAGCAAGGCAATAAACTGCCGGTAAGCAAACTACCTGCCGACGGTACATTCCCGACGGCGACCACTCAGTATGAAAAACGCGCCATTGCGGAAAAAGTCCCCGAATGGGATACTGCCGTGTGTATTCAGTGCGGGCAGTGTACGGTGGTGTGTCCTCATGCGGTTATCCGCATGAAAGTGCTTACTGACGAACAAACCGCTGCAGCTCCTAGAACCTTTAAAACCGCCGAGTTAAAACCGAAACCCGAAGCGGGTAAAAAAATGGTACTGCAAGTGTCCACCGAAGATTGCACGGGCTGCGGTGTATGTGTGGCAGTGTGTCCCGCTAAAAACAAAGACAATCCCGCATTAAAAGCTATCAATATGGTACACTATACCGACGAAATCCGCAAAAATGAAGCGGAAAACTGGGATTACTTTGCTCGTATGCCCGATGCGGATCCTGCTACGCTCAATTTGGCAACGCCTAAAGGTTTGGCTTTAAAACGTCCGCTGTTTGAATTCAGCGGGGCATGTGCAGGTTGCGGAGAAACCGCTTACGTGCGCTTGTTAAGCCAAATGTTCGGTGACCGTGCAATTATAGCGAATGCCACCGGCTGTTCTTCTATCTACGGAGGAAACTTACCGTCTACCCCCTATGCAAAAGACGCTTCCGGACGCGGTCCTGCATGGTCGAACTCGCTGTTTGAAGACGCCGCCGAATTCGGTATGGGTATGTGTTTAACCGGTGACAAGCTTGCACAGTATGCGCGCGAAAAAGCCGAAGAAGCTAAAAACAAAGGACTTGCTTCCGATACGCTCGGCAAAATTCTTGCAAATGAACAGCTCGACGACAATGCAATTGCACAGCAGCGCGCTTACATAGACGATTTGAAAAAAGAGTTGACAAAGTCTTCCGACCCCGTTGCAAAAGAATTGCTTTCGCTTACCGATCACTTTATCAAACGCTCTCACTGGATTATCGGCGGTGACGGCTGGGCATACGATATCGGTTTCGGCGGTTTGGATCACGTTATCGCTTCGGGCAGAAACGTAAATATTTTGGTATTGGATACGGAAGTGTACTCGAATACCGGCGGTCAAATGTCTAAAGCTTCTCCTATCGGTGCGGTAGCAAAATTTGCCGCTTCCGGTAAATCGAACAGCAAAAAAGATTTGGGCATGATTGCGATGAGCTACGGTTATGTATATGTGGCTCACGTGGCGTTGGGTTCAAATATGAATCAAACAATCAAAGCGTTCCGCGAAGCCGAATCTTACAACGGACCTTCGATTATTATCGCGTATAGTCCTTGTATCAATCACGGTATTAACATGAGCGCTACGCTGACTAACCAAAAAGAAGTAGTGTCTTGCGGTTTGTGGCCCTTGTACCGATACGATCCGCGTATTGCAGAACAGGGTAAAAATCCGTTCCAGCTTGATAGCAGAGAACCGGATTACAATCTTGCCGACTTTATGTACAAAGAAGTGCGCTTTAAGAGCTTAAAGGCGGCAAACCCCGACCGTGCTTCAATGCTCTTGGATAAAGCGGTAGCTCATGCCAAACGCCAATGGAAAGAATACAAGTACTTGGCAGACAGAGACTTTTAACGTAAAAGATGCTTTGTAGGCTAATGTAAGCTGATTAAGCTAAAAACGTTAAAACTATGTAAAGCCTCCGCAGCAATGCGGAGGCTTTTGTATTGTGTGCAGTATTCGATTGTGCAGCTTGTCCTGCCTCGTACGTTACACAGGTGCGGTGTGCAGCTGCGGGCGGCACGAGCGTTAACCTGCGGCTGCAGCTACACTGCAGCTGCGAACCTTGATTTATGCATTGATATATGGTATCCTTGCGGCGTGAAAATCCGCATTTTTTTTAGTTTTTTTATATATTTGTTTGCTGCCGTACTCTGTGCGTGTAAAGCCGCACCTAAAAATACGGCAGCACCGCCGATGTCGGCACAGCCGGCGGAAACCTGTACGCCGCATACGCCGCTGCAGCCGGCGGCAGAGCGAGTTGAGGAACAAGCTTCACAGTTAGTTTCAGACGCTTTGTATTCCGCTCAAGCACAAACCGATCGCATAGAAATTTCGTACGAAATCCTTGAAGAAGGAAGCTACGCTGCAGAATTTGCCACTGCAGTGATCGAAAACCAAGCCGATTTGGACAGACTGTATGCGCTTTTGCACGAACGTTCGGATGCATCTGCACCAAAAATCGATTTTAAGCGGAAAAAAGTAATCGCCGTGCGCTCAGGACCCTTTAATACCGGCGGTTACGGCATAAAACTGAGCTCGGCAGTGTACACAAAAGATGGCGTGGAAACGGTGTTTTTAATAACCGCTCCTGAGCCTGATCAAATAGTAACGCAAGCTTTTACCAATCCTTACCTTATAATTAGCATAGATATACCCCCTTCAAAAAAAGTGTTTGTTAAAATGCAAAGATGAGAACCGGGGTGTAATTTATAGGAGGTTGTGATGAAAACAGCATGGAAAACCGCGTGCTCGGCGCTATGTTTATGTGCTCTGCTTGTTTGGGTAACGTCTTGTCCGCAATCCGCCGGAAACGGAGGAGCAAGTACCGATTTTACTACTTTGTATGTTTCGGTAACCGATTCGATCGGCGGTACTGCTGTAGACGGAACAACGCTGAGAGTGTATGAAAGCGGAAACACATTGCAGTTTCAAAGCGATTTTCGGGTAACAAACGGCAAGGTTAGAGTATCCGGTATTTCAACAAATAAACGCTACGATTTTGAGCTTATCGGTATAAAAGGAAAATGGGCCGGTTCCAGATTGGAAAACTATAGTCCGCTTAAAAAAGCGGAACAAACACTGTCGATAATTCAAAGCGAACACGCTATGATAACGCGCGGCATTACACCTCCTAAAATAACCTCGATACAATCCGGAAATGGAACTTTTACCGATATAGACGAAAGTACCGTTATTTCGTCCTCCGATAAAGTGCGTGTTGTATTTGACTCCGATGTCGGAGCCGTAGAAGAAACGGCGTCGGGTGCTTTCGGTGCAAAACTGGGTATAGACAAGGCTCCGAATAATTTAAGTGGAATACATGGGAGATACTCGGTAAGCCAGGCAGGCGGCGTAATTAAATCAACTTATACGTTTTCTTTTTCCGAAGTTCCCAACGGTACAGGAGAGTTGATAGCAGTCGGCTACGACGTTGCACACAACCGCATTGAAAAACATATACCGGTAACATTTCAAAGTTCTTCGGCTGCCGCTTCCGATTTATCGACTTGTACGTTTGACAAACTTTCGGTAAATACCGAGCGGCTTCCGTTTTCGGAAAACCTGTTCAGCCTTAATCCCGTTGAAAACAGGCGCTCTTCCTATAGGGTTTTGGTGCGCTTCACATTAAAAAAGTTCGGTATAGATGAAAAGATTTTGGGATTTGACCTTTACCGAAAAAAAAACGGTTACGCACAGGATTTTCGTTTTGTCAGCCGTACTTTGTATAATGAATTAAAAAACGAAACTCAAAGCGGGTGGGGCTTTCATGTGGGTATCGACAGCGATTCGCTTTTGGAAGAAGACACGGAATACGAATATAAAATCAGAGTGTTTAATAAACTAAATGAAAAATACTCTCCCGTTATTAAAACTAAAGTTCTAAAATCATTTACGTATGATTTAACCGCTCCGGCTCAAAATGCATTTGTTTCGTTTGCGAATGCGGCAAATCTTACGTATAAGTGTAAAATGAGCAATACGCATCTTTTAGACGCGGGACAAAGCGATTATATGATTTGTGGCTTATTGATTAAGGACTTTAGAGGCATTCCTTTGTTCGGCGCCAAATTGATTTATGTTTTTAATGCGGGCGGAAATCCGGATATTTTAATTGAAGTATGTGATAGAGTTACCGGAATGCTGCAAAGTCAGCTAAAGAGAGGTTCCGAATTAATTGCTACCGGCAAATTGAATTCGTACGATATATATTCACTTGACGATCTTGTTAAAGTGGATAAAGCAACCGGCGTTATTGAATTTACCGAAAAACTCGTAAAAGTTCCGTTTTTTAATGTTATTCCCATAAGCGGCGGTAAAGGGTTGAATTTACCTATGATTTACGAAAAAGGAACAAGCTATCAGTGGGATATACAAGATTGGGGAAGTAATTCCGTTTCGCTCAATGACGATACGGCTTTGAATTTTGTAAAAATGTATTCGTACATAGACGAAAATGCACAGATAAAATATTGCCGTGCCGCATCGTACGGAAACAACAGTTCAAGCGGGGCAAATGCGGTAAACGGATGCTTTACGTTTACGGTCGGAAATTAAGAGGTGTTGAAAAATGAAAAAAATAATAACGATTTTATCTGCGGCACTGTGCGCAGTGTTTTTTGCCTGCTCGCCCGTTATAAACAATTCTTTTACGGCAAACGGTTCAAATTCATTTAGCGGAGGACTGCCGTATAAGCCGCACAAAAACGATGTTGTGCAGGGCTTTGTTATTGCAAAAACCGCTGATGGTTTTGATAAAACGTTTTTTGAAAATCAAGGTATTGAAGTATACGGTAAGCTTTCTTTAGCCGGTACGGGATTTACTTATTGGTATGTGCATCAAGACACGTCCAATGATACGTTGTTACAGGCGGTGTATGCAATAGAAGGTGTTTTGTGTGCGGACAACGATTACAAAGTTACGCCTCCTGACGGAATAAAACAATCCGATTTTTCCTCATTTGCTGCGGGAGAACCTCGTATAAGTACGCAAGGCTTAGAGCAAGGCAATTATTTAAAAGATCCGATATCGGGTAAAAGTGCATACTCGCTTGATATAACAAAAGCATTACAAGCATATAAAGATATAGGATACGGCGACAAAGATGTTGTTGCAGGAATTATCGATACCGGCATAAATATGCTGCACGAAGATTTTAAAGCGGGTTCTGAATCGATAGTGCTGTATGCAAAATCGGCAAAAACAGGACCGGCTTCCTCAGCGCCGCCCATTGGCGACGGAGATCCTTTTACCGAAGTACCGCTTAACTCAAATTGGGATGCCGACGGGCATGGAACTCACTGTTCGGGTATTATGTGTGCGCTCGGCGACAACGACAAAGGCATTGCAGGCGTTGCATGGAAAAAAACGAAACTTATTTCGTATCAATCCTTAGGTTTTGCAGGCGGCGGTACGACATGGGCTGTGTACGGCGCTTTGGCGGATTTAACGAATACTATCGAAATTTTACGTAAAGTTCTGGCAACAAGAACAGCAGCGGATAAAGTAAAACTTCCTTCATATATTCAAAATACGAATTTTCAAATTACGCAAAAAACGGTTCCGGTAAATATGTCTCTGGGAAGCTCGATAGGTTCCGATTTTGCTTTTGCAGTTTTAACGAATGCGATTGCGCACGATGTTTTGCCTGTAATCGCTATGGGAAACGAGGGCCGCTATACGGCAGCCTATCCTGCAGCGTTTCCCGGTGTGCTTGCAGTAGGTGCTACAAACGGCAAAGATAAAAAAGCCCGCTTTAGCAACCGCGGCTCTTGGATAAGCGTTGCCGCCCCCGGAGAAAGTATTATTTCCTGCGGCGTTTCAGACGTAAATTCCTATGTTTCCCTAAGCGGAACTTCTATGGCAGCTCCTTTTGTAACAGGTTTTGTAAGTTATCTGCTTTCGTTTGATAACGCACGCAATTTAACGCCGTATCAAATAAAAACGATGATTGAAAAAACCGCGGATAAAGTGGACGGCGTGTCTTCTTTTGATGAAAGGTTCGGGCACGGACGGGTAAACGTATTAAAAGCCGCACAAGCGGTTAAAGATAATACCGTTCCTGCTACAAACGATGTATACAGCGAAGGTACGGTAACGGTTCGCGTTATAGGACTCGGTTCTCCGATAAAAGAAAGTCTATGTCTTATCGATAAGGCTTTGAATATACCGCTTGTGTATGTACCGATGAATAATTCAGGTAAAATTCCTTTAAAAGGTCTCATAAAAGGAAAAACATATTCGGTATTTATTTCTGATGGCACAAAGGTAAAAGTACAAGATTTTACCGCCGGAATTTCGGACCAAACCGTTATGATAAATTGGTGATGGTTAGAGCAGTGCGCTGTTTTAAGGCTGAGGTTGTATTGTGAAAAATCTGTATACCGATACGCGGGTTCTTGACCGCGCCGCCGTAAGCTGCTTCGGTTTAACCGAAGATATTTTAATGGAAAATGCTGCAAGTGCGCTCGAAGACGAAGTTGTGCGTGCGTTGCAAACATGTGCGTTTGCTCCCGATTCCGGCTTGGCGGCACAAAAACACACTGTACCAATCGATATGGATGTTTCGGCGAAACGTGCGCTCGTTCCGGAATATCGCGTGCTGATTGTGTGCGGATCGGGCAACAACGGCGGCGACGGCTGGGCACTTGCGCGCAGGCTGAACGGCGACATGATTGCAGGCAATCTCTGTTCGGTTACCGTGTTTGAAGTTGTTGCGCCTAAATCGCAAGCATGCGTGCGGCAAGCAGAACGCGCGCGCTCGGCAGGCATTCCGATTATCCGCAATTTTTTGCGCACGGATTTTATAAAAAGTTATCATGTTATCGTCGACTGTCTTTTCGGCAGCGGCTTTTACGGTGCTTTAAGCGAGCAAGCCGAAAAACTGATTTGCGCGCTCAATAAAGCGGACTGTTTTAAAATCGCCTGCGATATTCCCAGCGGCATAGATTCAAAAGGCTGCGGTACAACAGCCTTTTGCGCCGACATAACCGTGTGCATGGGAGCGCTTAAAACGGCGCTGTTCAGCGATTTTGCAAAAAATCATACGGGAAAGATCATAACCGTAGCGCTCGGCGTATCTTCGCCTCTTTTTGAAAGCGGCGGAAAATCGGGGAAAAATGTCAAAGCTGCGGAGCTTGCGCAAATCTCCGCTACGGCAGAGCCGGTAGAGCCTGCCGCCTTTTTGCTTGAAGCGTCGGATATGGAACTTCCCGAGCGCCTTCTTCTTTCCGTGCATAAAGGCGACTTTGGACATGCTGCCGTGTACACGGGGGAAAAGCCGGGCGCTGGGATAATCGCCGCGTGTGCCGCTTTTTGCTGCGGAGCGGGCTTGGTAAGCCTCGTGTCGGACGCAGGGCAAACACTGTACGGCGTGTGCAGCAAACACGGGCTGCAAAAAACGATGGCAATGGCGGCAAAAAATACCGGCAGTGCGTTTCCTTGCTACCTTATGCAAAGCGCCGATTTACCGGAAAAAGCGAGCGCCGTTGCCGCAGGCATGGGTTTCGGACGCAAAAATGAACGAGTTGTACTCAAACGGCGCACGAAAGAGCGAGCTGCGGTAGAACAGTGCATGCAAGAGCGTGCTGCTTCGCTTTTCGCTTTACTGAACGAGCGGCGCAGTCTTCCTTGCGTTTTGGATGCTGACCTTTTTTACTGCGCCGAAATAAAGCAATTGCTTAAAGCACGCCCTTTTGGACTAGTGTTGACACCGCACCCGAAAGAGTTTCAGTCCTTGCTTTCGCTGTGCGGTTTAGCAAATATTTCAGTCGAACAAATCGTAAAAAACCGCTTGGAACTGGTAAAGGATTTTTGTGCTGCCTATCCGGGTGCGGTGCTGCTCCTAAAAGGTGCTAATATGACAATCGGCTATTGCCCCGAAAAGGGAGGCAAAAAAAAAGGCGGAAAAGCTGAGGTGTACATAAATATGTTCGGTATGCCTTGCCTTGCAAAAGGCGGAAGCGGCGATGTACTTGCCGGTTTGGTGTGCGCTTTTCTTGCGCAAAAGTACGAACCGCTCAATGCGGCAATTCAGGGTTCGCTGCTTTTAGCTGCCTCTTCACGTTTGCAAAAATCATCGTACTCGTCAACACCCTTTACCCTGATACAAAGTTTGGAAAAGCCTGAACAACTGCGCACGGCATTGCGATAAAATGGCGGTTGATGAAGTACCGACTGCAAAGCTTACTTTTTCGCCATGGATGGCGGTGTTTAGGTTTTGTCGTGTTTTTTCATTCCCCTTGCCGAAACAAACCGTTTTTTGTAAAATGTGCAAATTATGAAAGAAGCCCGAGCTTTTGCCGGAACAAAAATCGCTGATATATTACATAACGTTCATGCTGTGTACGCCGATATAGAAAGCGAACAGCACGCATGGAAACAACATACACCCGTTCCCTGTCCTGCCGGCTGCGGTATGTGCTGCGAGCACTTTGAACCTGATGTGTATGAATACGAAGCACTCTACCTTGCCGCATGGCTTCTCGCACACGACGGCGACAAAGCAGAAATGATCCGTACGTGCGGAGCAGGGCAATCGCTGAATAATGATAACGGTTGTTTTTTATACGACCCGCAAAATCCGCACCACTGTACAGTATACGGCGGACGCTGCCTCATTTGCCGTCTGTTCGGTCATTCCGGTTCGCGCGGTAAAGATATGAAAATTCATTGGAAGCCGTGTAAATTCGCGCCATGCACGGGTACAATAACAGGTACGGGTGCATCAACAGGCACGGCGGCTGTCGCTGCCGCAAATAAGCGCGAATACGGTGAAGCCGAATTGTTTGCGCTTTACGGTGCCGTGCCGCCCGATATGGCACAAGCAGCTTCCCGTCTTTTGGCGTTAAATCCCGACGATACGCATACAAGGCCGCTTCGCGAAGCGCTTCCCGAAGCGATTGAAAAACTGCGCCTTATTTTGCGCTTTTTAACGCCGCCTGAACCGAATTCTCCCGAACCGGATCTTCCTTCTCCGCGCCCGCTGAGCGCGTAGCAGTTTATAACGGACGGGCTGCCTCAACGTCTTGTTTTTTTAAATTTTTTATTCAAAGGCGGGGTAGCTTGCTTTGCGGAAAAGGTATCGCCCTTGTTTTTCTTTAACAACGCAGCCGTCTTTTACGCACACACAGCCGTCCAGCAAAACATATTTTGCTTGCCCTTTTACTTGTATACCCTCATAGGGGCTGTAGTCGATATTGTGCAGCCCCGTTTGAACGCTGATTGTTTGTAAAACCGACGGATCCCATACGGTTATGTCGGCAGCGGCTCCTGCATGTAAACTTCCCCTATCCGGATATAAACCGAATATTTTTGCAGGATTTTCGCTCATTAAAGCCGAAAATTGAGCTGGGCTCAGGCGGAAATTGGGAGCGAGTTCTTTGTTATCTGATTTTTCTGCTGCAGCGTTTTGCGAACTGGTATCCGGAAAGCTGTTTTGCACATCCGGCTCTCCGACTTTTGCTGCGGTAAAAATTAGTGTACTTCGGTATTGCGCACCGGGAAGACCTGCCGGCACTTTTGAAAAGTTCTTTTTTGCCGCCTTTTCTTTTTGAGAAAAATTGACTGAGCTGTGGTCCGAGCAAATCACATCAATGCTTGCATTGTCTTTTGCACCCGGTTCTTCGTTTGCTTTGTTGCGCATTATGTCTTTGTGCAGCGCTTTTAAATCCTGCTTTTTGCGAAGCGGCGGATTGCAGATATATTTTGCGCCGTTAAATCCGCCTTTGCGGTACAAAGAATCTGTGAGTAACAAGTAGTGAGGACACGTGCCGCTGAAAAATTTTTGACCACGTTTTTTTGCAAGTTTTATTTGTTCCAAACTTTGCTTTGCCGATACATTTAAAATATATACGGGAATGTCTGCAAGCTGGGCAAGCGATAAAAAACGCGCAATCGCTTCAGCTTCTACCGCCGGAGGACGGCTTGTACTGTGAGCTGACGGGCGTTTGTGCCGGTTTTTTAACTGTTCTTCAATTAAATGCTGCACCATATCGCCGTTTTCGCAACGGCAGCATACGAGCATTCCATGTTTTTTTGCTGCGCCGAGCACTTCAAAAATTTCAGCATCGCTGAGCCGAACATTTTGCCCGCTCATATATATCGTACAGCTTGAAACGCCGCGCATTATCATCTTTTCCATTTGAGTTGTTAAACTTTCATAATTTTCCGATGAAAAATTTTCTTGCGCTGTTCTATCCGGCTTTACTGTGCTTTCGTCCGGATCGGCTTTGCTTCCATCCGTCTTTTCGAGGAGCTCTTTTGCGTCCTTTTCCTCGCTTTGCTGCAAACAAGTAATAACTATATGAAAACCGTAATTGCAGCTGCTTTTATACAGCGCGCTTGCGTGCTGTGAATTGAGTGCGTCTTGTAAACTTTTTCCTTTTTTTTGTACAGCGCAATTGATGATGGAGGTGGTTCCGCCTGCAAGTGCTGCTTTTGTTGCGCTTTCAAAATCGTCTGAGCTGCACACGCTTTCTTGTTGCCCTTCAATACAAGTTTCGCCGCCTACTTGCGTAAACGAGTCGATAAATCCCGGAAAAACGTAACAACCTTCAGCATCCAAAAGTTCGCTTTCTGCCCGGCGCAACAAACTGCCGAGCATAATATCTTGAGCCGTTTTAACGATTCTGCCGTTTTCGATTAAGATATCCGACTTTTGCTCTTTGCCGCCGGATACGACAATGCCGTTTGTAATGATAACTCTGTGCATTTCATTTTTGCATTCAGCCATTGTGTAAGTATAGCACACTCGTGTTTTTTGTGCTATTGGACATCTGTAAAATCGCTGCTCTTTTATCTGTTGTTTGACGAGGTGCAAGTATGCATATCTATTATTTTATTTTCTAGACAAATCAGTAAAAATGAGGTAAAATTAAATATATGTAGGCTTCGAAGATCAGCGGAAAATAAAAAGTTTTTTCTAAAAAAGGAGTGATAAAAAATGGAAAAAACAAAGAAAGTGGATACCGTTCGGGTAAAAAAAGCAACGTCCATTACGGTGAGATTGTTCAGGGGTATCACGATAACGATTATTTCAATCGTAGGTTTTATTTGTGCGGTTATCGGCGTTCAGTTGTATAAAAAGAATATCGTTCAATTCGACGAATTCACTGCTCAACAATTTTTTAATATTGAAAAATCGGTATCGCTTTTTATTCAAAACGGAAAAAATGCCCTCGGTATGCTTGCAGAAAATTCTGCTGTAAAAAGTGCCGATACAACAATTTACAATTATACTGCAAAAGCGGCAAAATCGGGCATTACCTATACTCATAACGGCAAGGCGGAGCGGGATATTATTGCTGTATTTGAAAACATGCAAAAGCATTACCCCGAATTTAAAGAAATCTATATGGGTACCAAATGGGGAGGTATTGCGGAATTATCGACTGAACATTCCGATAAGGAATTTGATCCGCGTACCAGACCGTGGTATCAAAAAGCTGCAGCTGCTAAGGGTGAAATCATATTGACCGAAGCGTACCGTTCCGAAGACGGGGATTTGACGTTTACCATTGCACAAAGCGTCAATAACGTAAACGGAGAATTTATTGGTTGTGTTGGACTCGATATAAATCTTGCGGATTTGACTTCGTTTATAAGCGATGTTCGTATAGGAACTACCGGTTATTGTATGCTCGTCCAAAACGATGGTATGATTTTAGCCGACCCGAAGCATCCGCAATACAATTTTAAGATTATGAGCGAAACGGGACTCAGCGCATTTGCTGAAATAGAAAAAACTCAACAGGGCTCGATCGTAGTTACTTCCAACGGAGAAAAATGGAAAGCTTTTATATTTCCGATGGCACAGGTTGAGTGGAAACTTATTATGTTGGTTAAACAAAACGAAATACTTTCTCTTTTTTCTGCGCTTTTGCATAATATGATTTTTATCGGCCTTTTGATGTTTGTCATTTATTTTACTTTAGCCGCCTTTGTCGTGCGTGTCTTAAAAAAATATCTTAACCGGCTGGGCGTTGTTTTGGGTAAGGTTGCACAAGGCGATCTTACCGACCGAATTCAGGTAAAGTGGAGAAACGAAATCGGTCAAATTCTGACAAGCCTTAACACTGCAATAGAGCACAGTCATGCCATGCTCAGCGTACTGCGCGATGAAGCGGATAAAATGGGGGCTGTCGGTTCGGATTTATCGAGCAATATGGAAGAAACGGCTGCGGCGATTAAACAAATCGGCGGAAATGTTCAAAGCGTAAAAGAAAAAGCGATGTCTCAAGCGGCAGGTGTTAGCGAAACTGTTGCTACAATTGAACAAATTAACGGAAGATTGAATAAACTGGTTTCGAGTATTGAAACACAAGCTGAAAATATTTCCGAATCGTCTACCGTTATAAAAGAAATGGCTGAGAACACCGTCCGTATTACCGGAACGCTTGAAGAAAGCAACGATCTTATAAAGCAAGTGTACGAACAAACAAAGCTCGGTAAAGAGGGCGCACGGATGGCAAACGAAGTTGTTCAGCAAATAGCGGAAAAGTCAGAATCGCTTCTTGAAGCAAGTCAAGTTATTCAAAACATTGCAAGTCAAACGAACCTTTTGGCAATGAACGCCGCAATTGAAGCCGCTCATGCCGGCGAGTCGGGCAAAGGTTTTGCCGTTGTTGCCGATGAAATCCGCAAACTTGCCGAAGAATCCAATATGCAGGGAAAGCAAATTGGAGAGGTTATAAAAGAATCAACCGAAATTATCGGACGTCTTACCGAAGCGGGAGCACAAGCCGAAAAAACCTTTATCGATGTGTATGAATCGGTAAGTAAAATATCGGAAAAAGAAGATATTATTGTGCAAGTGATGTACAAGCAGGAAACAAACGGTAAACACGTACTTGAAGCAATCGAAAAAATAAATGACGTAACCCAAACCGTCAGTGCCGGTTCTGCCGAAATGTTGGAGGGCGGCAATCAAATTGCGCTTGAAATGCATAAACTTGCCGACATAACACGGGAAACAACCGACAGTATGAACGAAATTGCCAGCGGCGCCGAACAGATAACCAATGCTATAGAGGAAGTAAATGAAATAACGCAAAAAAATAAGCAAAGCATTGAAAATCTGGCAAATGAAGTCGGAAAGTTTAAGTTATGATCAAGGGCTTGTCGGAAAAGCAATAGACTTTTTCGACAACCTGACGACTGCAGTTTTACACTGCAAAATAGTACGCTTGTGCGCTGCCTTTTTGTTTTGTGCTTTTTTTGCTTTCCGTTGACAAAGACTTTACAGTACGTATAAATATGTTTATACTCATACGTATAAGAGGTTCCTTATGGATGTAAAGTTAACACTCAAAATGGATCAAAATGTTATCAATTCTATGAAACAATATGCGGCGCAAAACGATAAAAGCCTTTCAAACTTAGTTGAAGAATTTTTTAAGAGTATGACGGCTGTAGGTAACAAAAACGAAAATATCTCTCCTCTGGTAAAAGAATTAAGCGGAATTATAAGCGAAAAAGATTTGGAAAATATAAGCTATACTGATTATTTGGAAAAAAAATATGAATAAAAAAGTATTTGTCGATTCGGATGTAATACTGGATGTGCTTTGTGAAAGAAAACCGCATTATCAATATTCCGCACGTATTTTTACCTTGAGTGATTTAAAGAAAATAAACCTGTATACAACATCTCTTTCTTTTGCGAATGTATATTACATACTACGAAAAGCGGTGGGAGGAGAAAAAGCGAAATGTTTTTTAAGAAAATTACGATTGCTTATCAAAGTTTTAGCGGCGGAAGAAAAAGAAACGGATTTGGCATTAAATTCAAAATTTATTGATTTTGAAGATGCATTGCAGTATTATACTGCGCTGAATCATAAGATGGAAATTATTTTAACCAGAAATATAAAGGATTATAAAGAAAAAGATATAATCGTACAAACGCCGGAGCATTTTGTAAAAAGTTATGACAAAATATAAAACAACACAGTGCAGTGCGGCCCAAAACAGCATACTTGTGCGCTGCCTTTTTGGTATTCCGTTGACAGAGGCTTTACATCTCGATAGTATTTTGCCATGGATTTAATCGAATTGGTCGCTTTTTTGGGCAACACGGGAAAACAATACGAGCGAAACCGGCACAACGCCGCATGGCTTTTTGCGGATTCTTTGGCAGTGCTTTCCGGCTTAAGTTGGAACAAAAAATTCAAAGGAGAAAGTGCGATTCTGAATGCGTTCGGACGGAAAATTCAATTGTTAAAGCCGCACACCTTTATGAATCTTTCCGGCGAAAGCATTGCCGAAGCGGCGTCCTTTTACAAGATAAAACCGGAGTGCATTTTGGTTGTTCACGACGAGTTGGAGCTTCCGGCGGGAACGTTCGCTCTTAAATGGTCGGGAGGCTTGGGCGGCCACAACGGGCTGCGTTCGGCAAAGGCGTGTTTGGGCACCGCCGATTTTTGGCGTTTGCGCTTCGGCATCGGGCGTCCCCCTCACGACGATGTTGCGCTGTGGGTGTTAAGTGATTTTTCAAAAGACGAACTTCCGGCGATGAATGCGGCTTTTCAAGGAGCGGCCGGACTTTTCGACGCGCTTTTAAATGAAGATCCGAAAAAACTTCTTCCCGAATGGAAAAAACGGTAAGGCGGGGTACAATGAACGATATGCAAAAGAATACTGCGGACGCATCCGCACTGAACGGAAGATCCGAGTCGAACAGCACGTTCGCTTCGAATACGTTTGTTATAAACGAAGCAGCTTCAAAGGCGGCGTTTTCGTATAAAAATCTATACGAAATTATTAAAATATTGCGTGCTCCGGGCGGTTGTCCTTGGGATAGAGAACAAACACCGCTTACGCTGCGTTCAACCCTTTTGGAAGAAACCTATGAAGCGCTCGAAGCGATAAACGAAGCGTATGAAAACGCGACCGTTTCTTCTGAGCCGCCCTTTCCGTCGCCGGCAACTGCGATACCTGCGGCTCCGGATTCGGTGATGCAGGGCATAGCGGCAGGTATACCGACAACCGAAGCGTGCATTCACGCAAAAGAAGAATTAGGCGACGTTCTTTTAAACGTTTCTATGATTGCATATATGTTTGAGCAGGAAGGAGCCTTTACGGTTTCGGACGTACTCGACAGCGTGTGCGAAAAACTGATCCGGCGCCACCCGCACGTGTTTCCCGAATCTTCCGGCAAGTCAGCCGTGCTCGGGGAAACGAAAACCGCCGAGCAAGTGCTGACGCAGTGGGAAGCCATCAAACAAAAGGTCGAAGGGCGTGCGGGTAAAAGCATACTTGATGAAGTTTCCAAGGGGCTCGAGCCTTTAACCCGTGCGTATAAAATGCAAAAAAAAGCGGCAAAAAAAGGTTTCGATTGGAGCGATGTTTCCGCCGTCCGTGCCAAGGTATTCGAAGAAATCGGCGAGTTTGAAGAAGCGCTTGCCGGTGACAAATCCTATACCGTTGGGAATGGAGACACCCCTGCTGCCGGCAGCGGTGTCGAAGCTGACTCGTTACGGCACAGCGAAGAAGAATTCGGCGATATTTTATTCGCTTTGGTAAATTGGGCTCGGCACTTGCATATAGACCCTGCCGTTGCGCTTGAAAGGGCGAACGCGAAATTCCGCAAACGCTTTACGTATGTGGAAAAAGCGTGCCGAGAGCGCGGCATCGAAATGAAAAAAGAAAACCTTCAAGCAATGGATGCTTTGTGGGACGAAGCAAAGCACACGCTGTAGTCGAAGTGCAGTTGCCCCCAATTCACATTAAAGTAAAATATAAACTTGTTTTAGCTTGGTTTTAACGACTATTTGAAAATGTTTTAAAATATGTTATATTATAAACATAAAACAGTGCCGGGTGCTGTTTGAAATGCGCCAGCGCTTGTGAAACACGAATAAAGAGGTTTTTATGGATATGCGCCGTTTAAAAAACGACAGAGATGACGACAACGAAGACATAACGGAAAAAAAAGACGCCGGCGAAGGCGCGGATGTGCTTGCAGCCCGCTTTTTAAAAACCCGTCAAATACTGTTGACCGGTGAAATAGATAAATCGCTTTCGGAAAAAATAATCCGCCAGCTTTTGATTTTGGAAGCTTCCGGCAATAAACCCATCTATATGTTTATCGATTCTCCCGGAGGGGATGCGGATGCCGGTTACGGTATTTTTGATATGATCCGTTTTATCGACGCACCCGTATACACGGTCGGCATGGGACTTGTCGCGTCGGCCGCGGCTCTTGTGCTTTTAGCCGCTCCGAAAGAACGACGCATTGCGCTTCCGAACAGCCACTTTTTAATCCATCAGCCTTTGAGCGGCATAAAAGGCGTTGCGACCGAAATCGAAATTCACGCTAAAGAACTTGAAAAAATGCGCGAGCGCATCAATAAGCTGATTTCCGAAGAAACGGGAAAGCCGCTCGCTCAGGTTGCAAAAGACACCGACCGCGATTGCTGGCTTAACGCAAACGAAGCGCTCGATTACGGCCTGATCAGCAAAATAGTATTTTCGCGCAAAGACTTAAAAAAATGAGGAACTGTCCGAAAGCTTCGGTTTTCGGACAGTCTTATCAGTATTCTCTTTTATTTAATAATTCCCTTTACGAACTGCTGCGATGTATGAATACACTCAGGTAATACCGTTTACATTGTTTCTTTATATCGTGAGATATGATACTGAATGTTCTGTAAAGGAAGTTGGAAAGGCTATACGGCTCTTATGTCCTGGAAATAATATTTAGGTTTATATAATATTTAGCGAAACGGAATAACTATAAAAAGGTGTGATTATAGATTGATTTTCATATTGAAAATGACCATGTTGTTTACCGCAGGCATTCCATATTTTATAGTAACCGATAATAATGTTTCTATTATCAACAATAGATACAGGGTCTTGTTTTAGTTCTAAAAGTGAACCGTTTAATCGGGCAGTTCCTTTTCCGCCGTATCCTATTTCAGCGGTTTGGATATACATTTCATCTCCGCCGTGATGGTATTTTGTCTGCGTCATATTTCCTGATATTATTTCCCACTGTGGGTGTTCAGAGGAAATAACACCTACAATAAAAACTTTTATTAAAGGTTTCGCATCGCCGTACATTATCTTTGTACTTTAACCTCCAATTTTTTATTATCCAACTCTTTCAATATGTAAGAAAAATTCTTGTTGGTCTTAAAAAACTTCCAGCAATCCAAATAGACGTATTTATTATGTATATATATTTTCTCGGAATAAGAACTGAATACTTCTATCCCATCAATAAAAGGTTTTCTTTCAATTGGAAAATCAATATTATCAATAGTAATTATATATATAATATTTTTATTTGTTTTTATGATTTTTTTCTTTGTATAAAAAGATTTTATTTCCGGATCTATATAACCAATAACTTTTAACTTCTTTTTTTTGAAAAAAGACGGAGATATTTCTCTTAAAATTTGTTCTCTACATAAAGTAATAATGGACAATAATTTTTCTCTTTCTTCTATTTCTTCTACTGTTGGTAATTGTATATTGGTTAATACTTTTACTGGTAATTTCTTAATTGATTGGGAATATGAAAAAAGGCTAAAGATGAATATATTAATAAAAAATAATAATAGTCTTTTTCTCATTTTTTATTTCCTTGTTGCATTTATATTACTACTCAAAGCGTTTTCAATCCGTATCGTTTAACCGGCGATGTCGGCCATTTGCGCTTGCGCGGCGCGTATAAGATCGGAAGGAGAAAGTAAAAGCTGTGTGCCGCGAACGCCCGCGCTTACGTAGACGGTTTTGTGTTTTAAAACGGACGAATCGATAAACACGGGAAAGCGGCGCTTCATACCGATGGGCGAGCAGCCGCCGCGCACATAGCCGGTAAGGCTTAAAAGCGATTCGCTTTTAACGCTTTCCATCGATTTTGCGCCGCACACGGCGCGCGCCTTTTTTAAGTTTACTTCTTTGTCTGCCGGTACGCAAAACACGTAAACTTCTTTTGCCTCGCTTTGCATGACGATTGTTTTAAAAACGCTTTCCGGGGCAGCTCCGGCTTTTTCGGCAATGCGGCACGCTGCTCCCAATTCTAGCTTGTGATCGGCGTTATCTTCGTATTCGAAGGTGCGGTAGTTTATGTTCAGTTTTTCCAAAATACGCATTGCATTTGTTTTCGGCATAAACGTATTGTAGATAAAACATGCAGTGCAGTCAAGAAAGGCTGTGAACTGTTGTAACTTCTCATGCGGCATACAAACGGGAATAGCTTTTCAGCTTGCATCAAGTACGAATGTTTTATCATTGATAGCAACACCGTCCACACTGATTTTACCGTGCCCGCTCGTGAGTTCTTGAGCTTTCCCTTGCGGAGGAGTACTTTTCACTGTATACTGAAAATATGAACGAACATATACAAGAACTTATGAAAAAAGCCGCACTCGCGGTTGTGCGCGACGTGTGTGCGCTGAAAAAAGGCGAGCGGGTGCTCATCATTACCAATCCGGGAGCGGACACCGAACCGATAAGCCGCGTGCTGTATGAAGCGGCGCAGGAATGCGGCGGGTCTGCGGTTATAATCGTGCAAAAGGAAAAAACGCTGCTCGATTTTGCGGAACTTGAAGTTATTGCCGCGTTAAAAACAAACCCCGAAGTGTGCTTTTCCATTTCAACCAATAAATTGGGAAAAGACGCTCACGCTTCAGTTTCTCCGTATACCGCTTCGAACGGCGAGCGCTTTGATCATATTTTTAATTACAATCTTGAAGGCGTAAAGAATTTGCGCGCGCTGTGGACCCCCGGCATTACCTGCGATATGTTTGTGCGCACGGCGCTTATAGACTACAAACTGCTGCAAAAACGCTGTGCTCTGTTGGCGGCTAAATATAAGGGCGCCTCATACGTACACGTAACTGCACCCGGCGGAACCGACATTACCGTTCCTGTAGCGGGCAGAACCGCTTTTTGCGACGACGGGGATTTTTCGCAAAGCGGAGCGGGCGGCAATATTCCTGCAGGCGAAGTGTTTGTCAGTCCGTTAACGCCGAAAACGTCAAAAGGCTGTCAGGGGCGTATCGTGTACGACGGCTCCATCAGCGTTACCGAGGGGGATCTTGTTATTAACGATCCGATTGTAGTTGACGTTGACGGCTATGTTACTTCGATAACCGCAAAAAGCGGCAAACCTGTAGACGGCAGTGACGATAGCTGTGAAGCGTACCGGCTTTTAAGGTCTATTAGTGCAGCCGAAAAAGCTGCAATCGAAATGGAAAAAAACGGTAAGCTTTCCGCCGGTTTGGGCGAAAGCTATGCACGTAACGCACGCAATATCGGCGAGCTGGGTATCGGTCTTAACCCTGCCGCGCGTATTACAGGAAACATGCTTGAAGACGAAAAAGCGTTTAAAACCTGCCACTTTGCAATCGGTAGCAATTACGACAACGATGCAAACAGTTTAATTCACTTTGACGGTGTTGTACGCGATCCGACCATCGTTATTCACTACGAAGACGGAAGCGAGTTTACCGTAGAAAAAGACGGAGTTTTAAACGAAGCGCTGTCGTAAAAGCATGATGTTGTATTTTTTTCTAAGAGGAGTCCCTTTATGACAGACGGATTTACAAGGACGTTAACACCTGCATGGATAGTGTATGTTGACGGTCGCCGTCTGGATCCGGAGCATGAAGGCCTTCTTAAAGCAATACGTGTAGAAAACAATCTTAACAAAATCAGCACATGCACCCTGTCTTTTTCAGATGATATCACTTCAAAAGGAATCCTTACACTTTTGAGCAGTGTAAGCGTACATATAGGTTATAAAGACGACATACAAGTAGTCTTTTACGGCGATATTACCGCCCGTCACTACAGCTTTAATGATCGCGGAGAAAAATATGAAGTGCTCTGCAGTAATGTACTGCAGAGAATGAATCATGGAATGCAATGTAATGCATTTGAACACAAAACACCCGCAGCCATTATACGCGAAACAATTGAACGGTACGGCTTGCAAGCCGAAGTTGAAGAGTTCGGTCCGGAATACGAGTTTACTGCCCAGCGCTATTGTTCTGCTTACGAGTATATACAAAACTTAAGTGAAACATACGGAAAAGAAATATATGCATGGGGTAATACCGTATACGTACAAGACGAAATCACAATAAAAGATGATCAAATCGTATATGAAAAAGGAAAAACGCTTATCAGCTGCTATGCAGAAAACAGTTTAATATGTGAAAAAGGAGCGTTCTTTATAGACACAGACATACGAAACGGAGACGACATAAAAGGCGGTTCAGCAAATCCTGAAAAAGGTAAATATAAGCACTATATTGTAAGTTACTGTGTAGACAATGAAGATGCCGAAAACAAAGCGTACGGGTATCTAAAAAACATACTCAAAAAATATCGTAGAGCCGACATAAAAGTAGGCGGTGATTATCGGCTGCAGCCGGGGATGAGAGTTGAACTCAAGTACGTAGACAACAATACGGACGGAGAATACATAACCGAACAGGTAAGGCATGAAATAGATAAAAGAGGCTATGTAACGTATGCGGAGTTGTATAAGCCGATAACACCTACGGGAAAACCGCGTGACAGAGTGAACAAAAAAACAAAAAAAGAGGAAAAACAACAACCCGAAGAGCAGAAAGAAAAAGCTGCGGTAGCGGAAGACCTTAGCAAAAGCATACACAACCCCGTATGGAAAAAGAACGGGAAACAAATCAGCAAAGCCTTAGTCGGCGACGAGGTAACATTGTGCGCCGACACACACAACATAGCCGATGGGACAGCTGCAACAATAAAGATTGTAGAAAAAGATGCCGACGGTAACGACGACGATGTTACAATACTTTCGGCGAAAGTTCAAAACAACAAAATAGAATGCGCATGGAAAGTAGTCTACACCGCCGACGATGACGATGCGGACAGCGAACAGGAGAAAAAAGAAAAAGGCTATACCCTGCCCGAATATGCGTTTACAATAGAGTGTGAGGGAGAAAAGAGCGCAGAAAGCGGACAGCTGGATGTTAGAGGGTGGGTAAAAGTACAACTTAAAGACAAAAAGACAGGATATATATTAGCAAATGCTAAGTATACAATATATTTACTTGACGGCAGTGAAATAAAAGGAATTTCGGATAATGATGGGATTGTGTATTTGGATAATATAAAATTCGGAAAATATTTTATTTCAATTGGAGTTTAAAAAATGGGCGATTATAAAATCAATACAAAAAATGAATATATAAAATATAAAAGTGGTATATGGCATTTGGCATCTGAAATACTAAAACAATATAACATTGAGAATACAGGAACAAATCAATATAAATTGTACGTATGGATAAAAAAAGAAAATAAATTAAAGAATTCTGAAAATTTCTTGCAAAGAAGATATATAATAATTCCTGCTGAAAAAACAGATGTAGTGCAAATTGTTTTCTGGGAATTATTACAAAATGAATTTGATGTTAAATCAATAGATTTTGAAACGTATACAAATATTTATGCTGTGGCTACCGTAATCGAAAAGAAAAGAAAAACTGCACGTGGTAATTTTAAGATATTCAACGTCGAAACAAATGAAAAAATTGAAGCCACATTTATGACAGGTGGACAATGGAAAGGAAAATCCATACCCTTTTTTGAAGGAATCCCCTTTGGCGTTTATGATATTTTATTGCCAAATGCAGACGGTCATTTTAGACTTGAAGCAAGAGATGATTGTTATGGAGATGATGAAGCATATCATACTGGAAAATCTCAATTACGTTTGCATGAAAAAGGGTCTGGAACTACTATAGGTTGTATTTCAATCCTTGAAGATGAACTATGGGAAAATATTTCTAAAATGATAAAAGAAGCAAAAAGTACAGGTGTAATGGTAAAATCGTTAAGCCGTAATCCTTTCAAAAGAGGAGCTCCAGAAAAAAATACGAAATTAGCAATTTTGATTGTTGAAAATGGTATTAAGAATGAAAACGATGGAGAATAGTAATTATATTCAATTGAGGTTAATATCTATCACATTATTAATCTCAATATTAATAACAGATTATCACTTTTGTAGCATCCTTGACCAATGGCTTGAGTTAAGTCTTATTTTTATTTTATTTTTTTTATCAATATTTTTAATAAATTGTTGTACATTATTTTGTTATTTAAATGTTTTATTTTCCCAATT
>KI260557.1 GCA_000468055.1 Treponema lecithinolyticum ATCC 700332
TAAGCTGTGTTTTGGTTAATCCGCTTTTTCTAAAGCGCTCTGACTGCTCATAGGCACGTAAACCCTCTTTGTCTGCAAGGTTGTATGAAACATCTTCTCTTATGTCCAATGCGCAGTATAAATCTTTTGCAAACTCTTGTACGTGTCCTTTGGTCTTCTTAAATGTCTGTTGTACCAACTCTTTTATGTGCTGCTTTTGCCTGCCGTTTGCCGTATCTGTCAATTTGATTGTTTGCAATACAGCAATGATTTCAGCCGGTAAGGTTTGTCCGGTATGCTCATATAACAGAGTTGCTATACTGCTTCCTTGTTGTCCGCCTATAACGATGGGCACGATAGTCTTTTCATTCAGTTGTGTAATTTTTGTTGTTTTACTCAGCGGTTTTTGTGTTTTCGCATATTTTATCAGCGTTTGTAAAGGAACTTCCCGATAGATAATCATATCATCTGTAGCGTTTTGCTGCTGTGCTGCTTTTTGTATGATTTCTTTTATGCTCATGCCTGTGCTTGTTGCAATGTCTTTGTATGCATACAAGGCATTTTGTATCGAGCGGTT
>KI260558.1:0-309 GCA_000468055.1 Treponema lecithinolyticum ATCC 700332
ATATTATAGCCTCTTTTAAAAATGCCGCTTTTGAAATCAAAACTCTATTACACGGATTGTTTACTTTGCAGTTTAACAGTGGTATTTTTACAGCAATTACATTAGGCTTTTCACTTCCATACATTGTGATAAGTATAATTCTTATTTTTGCTTTAATATGCACTGAAATCATTAAACAAAATAAAACTATTTTATGGACTAACAATAAACATATTGCAATACGCTGGATAGTATACTATACACTCAGTATATCGATCTTAGTTAAATTACTTTTATCTAATTATTCAGTACCGTTTTTATATTTTCAAT
>KI260558.1:409-2055 GCA_000468055.1 Treponema lecithinolyticum ATCC 700332
TTTTTATATTTTCAATTTTAGGGGATTTTTTTGTGAAAATATTTATAAAAAAGTTAATTATATTTGCAATACCTTTTTTTATATTTTTCCTTATTCCTTGCTGTATTTATTACGCTTCCGGAGAGCACACCTCAATCCATGATGCATATAAAATACAAAACAAAAATCACTCTGTTTTATATGGTAGAGCATATTCGAATATGCAGAATATGTATATTTTTTATAATGTTGTGCAGCGCAAACCTAAAATGCTTATTTTGGGATCTTCGCGTGTAAATACATTTCTCCCTGATGATTTTAGCCCATCATGCTACAATGCAAATACTAACGGAATAAGCATGGAATATTATTTATCTTTTTTAAAAAACCTTGAACTAAATAATGCTTTGCCGGAAGTTTTGTTATTCGGTCCCGATCAATGGTTTTTCAACTTTGAACATAAAGGTGGCTATGTTATTGATACCGATATAACCGGTTATTTATCGAAAGCTGATAAAATAATACACATAAATGCCTATGCCATAAAACAAATTTGGAATGATTTGCTTATACAAAAAAAAATAAGTATATCTAAAATATTTTCATCAGAGCATATCGGTTTGTCAGCTAAGCAGCGTGATTACGGATGGGATTTTAAAGGCTCACCATATGATAAAGATTTTATTCCGCAAAATAAATGTTCGTATGTAAAAAAATACCATGATAACATATTAAATCAAATCAAAACTGATATAGCTTTTGATACTTCTTATATAGCTACCGAAAAAATTAATGAAACCGAATGGAAAGGACTTGTGGATATTGTAAATTATTGTGAGAAAAAAAATATTCGCTTGCTAATTTTTCTTCCTCCTTTTTCACCTGAAATATATGAAGCTATGATGGAAAACGGTAAGTATAAATATTTAACAGATTTACAGGAACGCTTAAAACTATTGGAAACTGAAAAAAAACTTAAACTATTCGATTTTACCTATATGCCGGAAACAAAGCCGGAAAACTTCAGCGATACACATCACGGTGATCCGTTTGTATATAGAATTATAACGGATAAAATATTGAGCATATACAATAGGTAATTATAAAAGGATAAGATATAACATGAAAACATTTTTTAACAGAAACCCACAACGACTTCATTTTCCAATGCCGTTGTGGAATGTATACGTATTTTTAAGTTTTGTATTATTAATAGTATTGTTGGTTCCTTTATTTATACTATGCATATATAATCATCCTACCACTTTAGATGACTTTCTGGTATTTAGTGAAAGAAAAAATGATTTACCATATTATAATATTTTAAAAATCGGCTTACGATACGCTACGTTCCCGGGAGTATTTTTATTCAATTTTTCCCAACAGCCAACTATGCCGGAGATACAGCACATGTTAATTGTTTATCGGCTGTACTCCGTTTTTTTTATTTTATTTTTTTCTATTACCATTTTTTTTGCTCTAAAGCAATGTAATACATATTTTTTAAAAATAAAATCCCCTGCGTTTTTTCTTTTTTATTCGGTTGTTCTTTTCTTTTTGATTAACAGTGTCGGACATTTTGCATACTTTTTTTACGATATAATTCTTACAGCCGGTTATACTTACGGTATATGTCTTATACTTTTATTTTTAGGATTCTTGATAAA
>KI260559.1 GCA_000468055.1 Treponema lecithinolyticum ATCC 700332
TTCATAACTCAAATCCGGTATCACTGTTACCCCTTCAGGTATGTCTATCGTTGCATAGCGTAATTGATATGTGTTCATCTGCAGCTCTCCTCTTTTTTCTTCATCGTGTTTTTGTACACACGCACTTGTGAGCAGTATTATGATACAAAAACAAATACCTAATTTTTTAACTTGCTGTTTCACCATTTATTTCTTTAATCTTTTTGATTACATCGGCAATAACCGTCTTATCTGCATAAAAACTGCTGTGCTCTTTACGTTCGTACTTTATTGTTTCTTTTACCTCTAATGCTTGCTGACTGGTAAGCGGTACCGTTCCGTCTCCTGCATCGGTTTCTGCTATGCTGATTTGTATCCTTGGGTCTTGAAAGTTCCACGATCTTTTATACGTATCTTTAAGACGCTCGCTAACCATTTGTTCTACCAGAGCTCTATTGTCATCCGGAAACTCTTCTTGTTCCATATTTGCTAAATCCCGGGAAAGTTCCAGCTTTATACCGAATAAAAGATTTTTTTGTTCGCTTGTTAAGTTTTTTACTTGCCGCATCGCTTTAGGCTCTCCGCAACAAAAATCGGTTGCAAGATCAACCGTTATATTATTCGGCTCAATATGCACGCTTTGTACGGTTTTTACCAAAGAAGAAGACAATACGTAGGTACGATCGTGGCAATACAGCTC
>KI260560.1:0-30270 GCA_000468055.1 Treponema lecithinolyticum ATCC 700332
GCGCCGTCGGCTCCGCTTACTTTACAGTCGGTAGCAACAAGCCCTTCTCCTTCTTATATATCTTTTACTATAGTACATAATTTTATTTTGTCGCCAACTAGAGCGCTTGTTTTCATTCTACATCCCCTGACACTGTTACTATAGCATGATTTTATTTACGACAGTTAGTATATCATGAGCTTTATACACTTGTAAATAAAAAATAATGAAATGTCGCCCTTGACTTTTTTAGTGCGCTGCATTATTTTAGGATAAACTGGGGGTGCACCGGTTTCGACGGGTGTGTTCGTGGTCTCGAACTGCAGGTGAGGACGTCTTTCCTCTGAACAGACAAAACTTATAATTGCCGATTTCGACAATTCTTACGACTACGCCTTAGCTGCGTAATCGCGGGATACGGATTGTGCCGCTCTGAACGGTTCGATATCCTGACGCTAATCAGGGCTTGCTTTGCAGGGTATCCGGTACCTGCACGGGACTTTTACCGGAATACGGAGACGACGCTTGCGGCGCTGCTACCGTTTCCCGACAAATACCTCGCGCCGCTAAACCTGTAGATGTTCCCGGTCCGCTCATCCGGACGGGGGTTCAATTCCCCCCATCTCCATACTGTTAGCGCGCCGCTTGATATATGGCTTTAAGGTCGTCGTATCCCAGTTTTTTAAACGTACCCACCGTCCGCGTTTTTCCGAACGAGCATTTGAAAGACAACTCGTCGATTTGTTGCGCCGTTAAATCTATATTCATTTCTTTTATGCAAACGGGCATACCGATGGAATGGAAAAAATCTTCCATTGCGCCGATTCCTGTCAAAGCGGCTTTTTCATCGCTGCAAGAAGATGTAATGCCGGAAGCGGCGAGTTTTTCCTTAAACAGTGCAAAAGCAAATTGTGCAAAGCGTGCAGGGTTTTCTTTGTACACATAGCGCGCCCAGCTTGCCCATACGGCGGCAAGACCGGCGCCGTGCGTTACGTCGAACATTCCGCCCAGTTCGTGTTCTATTTGGTGGGTTGCCCAATCTCCTGCAGGATTGCCGCAGCCGGTCAAACCGTTGTGCGACAAACTGCTTGCCCACATAACTTGCGCACGGGCATTGTAGTTGTGCGGATCTTTTTTGAGTATAAGCGCGTTATGCATAACGCTTTTAATGAGTCCTTCGGCGATATTGTCCGTAAGCATACAAGTCCCGTTATCCGCTGCGTTTGCACCGTCATCGACAGCGGTTCCTGTATCGCTGCCGTAAAAATAACGCTCCATCGTATGCATCATAATGTCGGTACAACCGCTCATTGTTTGCCATTCGTTTAAACTTGCCGTTAATTCCGGGTTCATAAGGGCAAAGCGGCAGCGGCTGTAATCGGAGCTATAGCCGCGTTTAAACCAGCTGTCTTCGTTGGTAATAACCGACGAATCACTCATTTCGCTTCCGGCAGCCGCTATGGTAAGTACCGCTCCTATCGGAAGACACGCACGTGCGGGCACTTTTTTCAAATAAATATCCCATACATCGCAGTCATTGGTAACTCCGTAGCCGATAGCTTTTGCAGAATCTATAACGCTGCCGCCGCCGACTGCTAAAATAAAATCAACCTGTTCTTTTTTGCACAGTTCAATGCCCGTCCGTACCAGCGACAGGCGGGGGTTGGGTACTACGCCGCCGAGCATTACATAGTCTATGCTTTCGCTTTTAAGAGAAGTGCACACTTTGTCCAGCAATCCGGATTTTTGCGCACTGTTTCCGCCGAAATGAACCAATATTTTGCTTCCGCCGTATTCTTTTACCACTTTTCCGGCTTGCAATTCGCTGTCTTTGCCGAATATCACCTTTGTCGGCGTAAAATACGAAAAATTGTTCATACCGTTCCTCCTGTTGTTCTTGCTTTACCGGTAAAGTGTTCGGCTTTTCCGGCACAGTTCAAAAAAGCGTCATGCTTTTTGCCAGCGTTACGCTTTCCGATTTTTTAGTTCCTCTATTTCTTTAAGCCACAGCGCGCTTGAAGCATCGCTGGGCATATTCCAAAAGCCGCGCGGCGACAGCGACACTTCGCCGATTGATACGCCGTCGGGCATGCACGAGCGCTTAAACTGCTGGCTGAAAAAACGCCGGTAAAACAGTTCGAGCCAGGAACACAGCTGTTTATGTGTATATTTTGTACCGAAAGCGCAGCCGGCTAAAAATATGATTTTTGCCGGAGAAAACCCGTACTGTATAACATAATATAGAAAAAAGTCGTGCAGTTCGTAGGGACCGACGAGTTCTTCCGTTTTTTGGCTTATGCCGCTTTTATCGGGGGGAAGCAATTCAGGACTTACGGGGGTGTCTAAGATATCGTACAGCACTTCGGCAAGGCTGTGTCCGGATGCGGCGCTGCGGGGGCCGCTCTCGCAAGTGTTGTTGCCGGCGCTGCGGGTGCTGCGTACGCAATGGAAACTGCAGCCGCTTTGCTGGCTTTCGCACGTGCTGTGAGCGTCGGCGTTTTTATCTGCGTTATCTGCGTGATAGCGTACTAAAGCGCGCACCAGCGTTTTGGGAACCGATGCATTTACGGCGTACATGGACATCTGGTCTCCGTTGTAGGTAGCCCAGCCGAGCGCAAGCTCCGATAAATCGCCGGTACCGACAACAAGCGCATTCTTTTCGTTTGCAATATCCATAAGCACTTGAGTGCGCTCGCGCGCTTGTGCATTTTCGTATACCGCGTTGTGCACGTTTTCGTTGTGCCCTATATCGGCAAGATGAGATTTTACGGCATTTTGTATTGGGATTTCTTTAAAATCGACACCGAGTGCGTTTGCCAATCGTGCGGCATTGGTAAATGTGCGCTTGCTTGTACCGAAGCAAGGCATACTGATTGCAGTTATATTGCGCGTGCTCAACGAAAGTATTTTAAGCGCATCGCGTGCTGCAAGCAAAGCTAAAGCCGAATCCAAACCGCCGGAAATACCGATTACCGCTTTGTATATGCCCGTATTGCGCATACGCATTGCCAAGCCCTGCGCTTGTATGGCGGCAGCTTCCCGGCAATATGCATACAGTTGTGAAGGCTCTTCGGGCATAAAGGGCAGCGCAGGTATATGGCGGTACAGCACGTTTTTATCTACTGCCGGCAACGTTTGTTTTTTACGATCTGCCGTTTTTTGTACCGTTTTCGATGCCGCGTTTTTCTTTTGAAAGCGTTGGATATAAAAATCTATAATACGGCAGTTTTGCAGCTCTTCGCCCGCCGCAGGTGAAACTGCCGGTATAAGTACGGGATGGTCTGTGTCCCTTGTTTTAAGGCGCTCGGCGGTAAGCAACTGTATGTCTATATCTTGAATTAAACTGCCGTTTTTAAATAAATCTGATTCTGCAAGGATTTTGCCGTTTTCAGCAATAATATTGTGCGCCGAAAAAACCGAATCGGTAGACGACTCTCCTTGTCCCGATTGTACATATATATAAGCACAGCACAATTTTTCCGATTGCGTTTGTACGATACGCCGCTGGGCATCGCTTTGTCCGGCTGTATACCGCTTTGCGCCGAGATTGACTATAAGACAAGCTCCGGCAAGCGCATAAAAAATGCTTGGCGGCTGGGCGGCATATAAGTCTGCACAGATTTCGGCTGCAATAACTGTACTTTGGTTAAAGCGTATCATAATGTCGGTTCCGAAAGGAATCCGGCAGCCTTCAATATCGATCACTTCTTGTGTTTTAATTGAACGTGCACTTTCAAAGGGGAACAGCGAGTGAACTGTTCCCGGCTGCATTATATGAGTTTGCGGCACTATAGCCAGTATACGTCCGGCTCCTATAAAAACGGCACAGTTAAAAAGCGCGTTTTTAAAAACAATCGGAGCGCCGACTACGCACAGTCCGTCAAAATCCTTTGTTCTTTTTGCCAACAGTGTCAGCGTGAGGCGTACTTCATTTAACAGGGAATCTTGCATAAACAAGTTTGCGCATGTGCATCCGGTAAGCGACAGCGCCGGAAAGACTATACAGTCGGCATTTTTTTGTGCTGCCTTTTTTACCGATTTTAAAATCATTTGGGCGTTTGCGTTGCAGTCGGCAATTTTTACTTCCGGGCTTTCGCAAGCAAGCCTGAAAAAACCGTAATCCATATACGCTTACTATATCTTAAAAAAAAAAAATAGTGAAGTGTAATAAATTAAGCTTGCTTTTTTTGTATAATTATGCTACCCTAATGCAGAAAATGACGGTTCGGATATCGGTCGAAGAGGAATTCCCCGCAAAATGAATAGCTTGCTTCCGGCTGTCATACATATAGATAAAATTCCGCCTGTTGCTTTTGCAGCATTTTTTCTTTTTATTGTTGTTATTGCCTCGACATTCGGCATTTTATTATTGCTGAACCGTAAATACCGTTTTGTTGCAAATATAGATGCGGTTACAGGATTGTATACAAACTGGAAGTTCTGCATAGAAGCCAGAAAAATGCTTGCCCGCCATCCTTTAAAACAATTTGTGCTGTTTACGATTGAAATAAAGCGGCTTTTATTTTTTAATAATTTAATCGGACGCAGTAAAACCGACGAACTTTTAAAACAAATGTCCATTTTTTTGCGCACCTGTGCGGCGCCATACCGTTTGAAAATACTGGGCAGGGGCGATTTGCCTATTTTTCATTTACTGATTGAATTTCCCGAAAATGAAGATTTAAGCATCCTTGCAAAAAAGATAAGCCGCTTTTGTCCTCAGTTGATGGATTTTCAAAAAAAGGCAGATGGTATTGACGGTGCTCCACTAAACTGGATTTCGCCGCTCGATGAAACTGCCGAAGAAAGATCTTCAAAACTAATCCGCGTGAATATTAAAAGCGGTATAGCGTGTACCGGCGAAGAAAACGGCATACGTACACTTAACGAATTGTTTTTGCGCGCGGAACAAGCAAAAGAGTTTATACAAAATCACGTAAAAAAATATATGTTTTTTGATGAAACGTTGAGACAAGTTTTTGATTTGGAATATTCGGTAGAATCAAAAATGGAAAGCGCGCTTGAAACAGGATGTTTTCACGTGTGGTTTCAGCCGAAATATTCACTTCAAAATAAAACTATGATAGGAGCCGAAGCTCTTGTCCGTTGGATAGAACCGTCGGGACGGATTTTGCCTCCCGACTATTTTATTCCCATTTTTGAACGCAACGGTTTTATTTTGCGTATGGACATGTTTGTTTACAAACAAGTGTTTTGCTTTATCAAAAAAATGATTGACGAAGGCAAATATCCGGTTCCTATTTCAGTAAATATCTCCCGATTGCATATTGAAGTAGCTGATTTTGCCGAACAGTTTGTGGCTTTGGCGCGCATATACCAAATTCCGCCGTCGCTTATCGAAATAGAAGTAACAGAAAGCGTTTTTGCTGATAAAGATTCTTCCATAAAAGAAATGACTGAAAAATTCGTAAGCTACGGATTTACCGTCAGTATAGATGATTTCGGTTCCGGTTATTCGTCTTTGAATTTGCTGACAACTATGCCTGTTCATGTCTTAAAAATAGACAAGAATTTTATCCGCGACATAAACACGAGGCAAACCGCCGTTGTTATACAAAAAATAGTGGAAATGGCTCACGGCATGGGAATTAAAACCGTGTGCGAGGGTGTGGAAACTGCGGATCAAGTGTCTTTTTTAACGTCCATCGGCTGCGATTTTGCGCAAGGTTACTTTTTTGCCAAAGCTATGCCGATGGAAAAATTCAGCGCGCTGCTGGGTTGAACCGGAAAAAACGTCCGCAGAAGGGCGGCAGTCAACAGCCGGCTTGAATACAAAGTTTTTTTTGGATATACTCAAAAGCTATGAACAAAGCTCTTCAAACCTTAAAAGACCGAGGTTTTTTTCAACAGTGTACGGATGTCGATGCTCTTTCCGCTTGTATGGATAAAAAAGCGATTACTTTTTATGTGGGAACCGATCCTACTGCAGGCAGTTTGCATATAGGACACTTGGTGCCCCAGTATGCGCTGCGCCATTTGCGCAATGCAGGGCACACCGGTATTGCACTTATCGGCGGCGGAACCGGCAGAATAGGGGACCCTTCCGGTAAAACGGAAATGCGTAAAATGTTGGATTATAAACAGTTAGACGAAAACGTCGAAAAAATAAAAGAACAGCTTAACCGTTTTATCGGTTTTGACGGAAAAACCGCTTTGGCACAAGACAATAAAGAATGGCTTGCAAACCTTAATTACATAGATTTTTTGCGCGACATAGGCTCATGTTTTTCAGTAAATAAAATGCTTACCTATGAAGCGTATAAAAAACGTATGGAAACGGGACTTTCGTTCCTTGAATTTAACTATCAGCTTTTGCAAAGTTACGATTTTTTAATGCTGCATCAAAAGTTTAATTGCTGTTTGCAAATCGGCGGCGACGACCAATGGGGTAATATCGTAGCCGGAGTCGATTTGGTTAGGCGCAAAACAGGACACGAAGTATACGGTCTTACTTTTCCGCTGATTACCCGAAGCGACGGTAAAAAAATGGGTAAAAGTGAAAAAGGCGCCGTTTTTTTGGATAAAACGCTTACTTCCGTTTTTGACTTTTTTCAGTACTGGCGCAATGTCGCCGACGCCGACGTCGCACGCTTTATGCGCTTGTTTACGTTTTTACCTTTGGACGAAATAGAGCGTCTGTGCAGCGCCGACATAAACACGGCAAAAGAAAAACTTGCATGGGAAGTAACTAAAGAAATTCACGGTAAACTTGAAGCGGATACGGCGCTTGCCGGTGCAAAAGCGGCGTTCGGCGTCGGCGGAGATACGGCGGCGGTTCCTGCTGTGCACATAAAGCGCGCTCTGTTGGAAAAGGGCTGTAATATTGTCGATTTGTTTAGTGAAGCCGGTTTGGGCTCTTCAAAGAGCGATATACGCAGGCTTATTCAGCAAGGCGGAGCGTCCGTAAACGGAAAAACCGTTACCGATGTGGCATTTTGTATAAGTAGCGGCGAGCTTGACGAAAAAGGAGAGCTGGTACTGCGTTCGGGAAAAAAGAAACTGGTGCGCGCCGTATTCGATTGAGCGCTGTTAAAGATTTTTGTCCGTATCGATACCGATGGTACCGGGCAGCATGCTGCTTTCATCTGTAGGGGAGCTTGCACTTAAGCGGTTTTTTTTGCGCGAAAAACTAAAACGGATAAAAGCAAACACACCGTACAAAAGAAGCACGCACAGCGCAAGGTTTAAAAAAAACAAAAAAACCGAATTTAAATAACCGTGTTTGTGCAAAACGGAAGAGGCGATTGCAAGTATAACGGCAAGCGGAGCGCTAAGCGATAACAGTGCGTTTTTGCGCCGCTTTTGTTCGCTTTGCTGTTCTTGTGTATCGCATATACGTATAAAAAACGCTTTTATTTTTTCAAACATTTTGCGCAAAAATCCGGGGTTTTTTAATTTTTCGAGTGCGGCATAACCGTCCAAAAGTTCTTGCTCGGTAAAATCGCAGCGGCGCACGTTTTCTTCAAGCTCTAATTCCATGTGCTTGATTTTTCCCTCGGCTTGTACAATGCTTGCCGGAATATTTTTCCAGCCGAGTTTTTTTGCCGCTTGCAATCGTCTAAAACCTGCTATAAGCACATAATCGCCGTCTATAACGATGGGGTTAAGTAAGCCATACGTGCGCATGCTGTCGGCAAGTTCTTCAATGCCCGAATTTTCTTTGCGGATACGTTTTTTTACCGTAATATCGCCGATAGGCACTAACATTGTTTTCTCCGTCAGTCGAAAAACCTGTTTTTTGACGGAAGTTTTTTATCTTCCGTATGCGTTTGTTCATCCGTATTTTGTTCGGTTTTAACTTCGGCGTTTTCTTCACTTTCTTTGGGCACGGTAAAAGCGTTATCGTTTTCCAAAAATGAAAGATCCAATTCCAAACCGACGTTATCGTTTATTTTGGGACGGCTTACACCCGACATGTGATATTCGGACATCAAGCGGTCAACTCCGATTGCTTGTGCACGCTGTCTGTCCGTGTGCAATTCGCATACCGCAGTAGGCTGGGTACCTGCTAAAAATACTTTTGTGGTGCGGTTATTGCCGCATGCAGGGGTTAAAATACCGCCGGATACCGAACACACGGTCGCTTCTACAATTCCGCTCGTCGGTTTGGGGAAAGCTTTATACGGCATATTTTCGTTTGCTATGCGCATAAAATCGCCCCATGCCGGACCGGGAAGCGATGAACCGTTCAAAGAGGTACCCATAGACTGACCTTTTGAATCAAAACCGAACCAAAACGCCGCCGTATAGTACGGTGTAAAGCCGATAGTCCATGCGTCAGACCAGTTTTGCGTTGTACCCGTTTTACCGGCTGCAGGAATCGTATAAGTTTTTCCTTTTTCGTCTTTGTACTGCATTTTGTTTCCCCATCCTGAACCGTAGCCGAGCGTACCTTCGCGGTGGTTAACCGGATTGGTAAGCAAATCGGTCATCACGTATGCCGTTTGCGCGCTGACGATTTGTGCCGCTTCTCCTTTTTTTTGCTGGGCAATACGTATGTCGTGTTCGGGGTTTAATATGACTTTTCCGTTTCTGTCTTCTACCGAGCGTATTGCCATGGGAACAACTTCTTGCCCTTGGTTTGCCAGTGTAGCAAAAGCTTTTGCCATTTCGATAGGACGTACGGAGCACACTCCCAAACCGAACGGGTATACGCGCTCGAATTTGCGCTCGGAAAATTCGCTTTCGTTTACGCCGAGTAAAGCAGCCGCTTGGTTTATTGCAGCATCGAAGCCTATACCCTGCAAAATTTTAAGAGAGGGAATGTTCATGGATTTGGTAAGCGCATACCATAATTGTACGGCGCCGTACCATTCACCTTTATTGTTTTGCGGAATATAGAGCGTGCCGTCTTCTTTTTTGAATATAGTGGGTACGTCGTATACAACCGTTGTCGGAGTAAATTTGCGCGAATCTATTGCTGCCGTGTAGTACAAAGGTTTAAAAGAACTTCCCGGCTGTAATTTTGCTTGTACCGCGCGTATAAATTGATTGTCTTGACCGTATTCGCTTCCGCCTACCAAAGCGGTGATGTAGCCGGTTGCGTTTTCGAGCGCTACCATAGTGCCTTCGATTTTATTTTTTTTGCGGTCTTCGCCGGCGAGCATATTCGCTTTGTTTACTACGTTTACTTTTAACTGTTCAACTCCAAACATAAGCGAAAGCACATCAAGCGTGGGGTTAATCGTTTTTTTAAACGCGCCCATTGTGATAACTTCGTTTCGTTGTTCGGATACTTTAAGCTGCGGAATATTAAATACAAGCGACAGCAATTCGGTCATGGGAATATAAGTTGAAGAAGCGCTCGATTTTCGTACACTGCTGGTTTGTTTGTATGAATTGTTTGCCCATTTTATATAGCGGCTCATGATGTCTTGGGCCGCTGTTTGGTGTTTCATGTGCATAGTTGTGTGAACGGTAAAGCCGCCGCTATATATATCCATGCTGCCGTACATCATTTTTTCCAATTCTTTGCGCACGTATTCGCTAAACCACGGCGCTTTGTCTTCTCTCATAAAATAAGCCGAAGAGCTGATACGGGTATAGTCGAAATTAAGCCAAAAATCGTCGAAACTTTGTTCGGCTTCTTCTTTTGTTAAAAAGCCGCTTTCGGTCATTTTGTTTAAGACGTACTTTTGTCTGTCCATTGCCCTGTTAGGGTATTCAAAGGGATTGTAATAGCCGGGGTTCGATAATTGAATAACTAGTATGGCAGCTTCGGCGGGAGTGATTTCGCGTGCGCTGTGCCCGAAATAGTATTTGGAAGCGGCGTTTACTCCGTATGTTCCCCCGCCCAAGTATACTTTATTAAGGTACAATTCCAAAATCTCCTGTTTGGAATAGCGCCGCTCCATTTGTATAGCCCACCACAATTCTTTTATTTTGCGTGTTAAAGATATTTCAGTACGGTCCAAGTACAGCGTGCCGGCTATTTGTTGGGTCAGCGTACTGCCGCCTCCGAGCGTATGACCGAGCAGTTTTCCGACTACCGCGCGAAAAATTGATTTTATGCTGAATCCGGGATGTTTAAAAAATATGCTGTCTTCGCGTGTTATCAGCGCATCTATCATGTGCTGCGGTAAATCGTGTAAAGTGATTATTTCGCGTTTTTCATCAGAGGCAAATTCGGTAATCAATTCGCCGTTAATATCGAGCAGCTTTGTCGGCAACGCGGCGGTAAATTCGGTAAAGTTTTCGTTATTCTTTATATTGACGGTTAAACCGAGTAAAGCGCCTAAAAATATGCCGGTTAAAAGTACCAGAGCGCAGCCTGCTGCCAGTAAAATAAGTATTCTTTTTCCCGATTTTTCCATAAACTGTAGAGTAGTAAACACGGCATTTTTTGTCAAGGCAAAGTAGTGATAGGTAAAAAAAAGGCCGGCTCTGTTGCCGGCCATGCCATCAAGGCAATCGGATGAACAATGGGTGGGAGGGGATTTGCTCACCCGACATGTATAGTATCGGCTTTTAAAATATAAAACTTTATGCTTATTCTTCCGTTACGTTTAAATCAAACGAAGCTGAAACATTGTACGATTTACCGTTTATAACTTCGAGCGTGCGCACCAATTCGTAATCTCCGAAAGAAAAACGCATTTGGTGCGAGCCCGGTTTAACTGCAAAGGGACGGCTGTAGTCTTTTATTTCAGCGCCGTCTATAAAAAAACGCGTGTTGAGCGGCAGCGATAAGCTGAGCATTGGAGTTATGTCTTTAAGCTTAACTTCCAAAAGCAGCGTTTGTGCCTGTTCTACGGCAAAGCTGCGCATTTCGCTTCGGTATTGTTCTGCTTGAATGTTTAAGCGGTGCGCTCCGGCTTCCAAAAGCACGGGGTTTCCGGTAAAAGGAACATTTTGTTCGTCTATAAATACGGTAAAATTTTGTTTATTTTTTTCCACTTTTTTGCCGTCGGGGTATACAACCTTTAAATCGAGCAAACCTTGATTGGTTAAAACGGGTTTTATGTCTACATGAAAAACTGAATCCAGCAATTCTTGCGGTACGCCTTTCATCACAAGTTGCATTCTAAAAAAAATCGTTTTATTTTGTACGGCAAAAACTGCAGGTAAAACCGTTGTGTACGGGCTTTCCTGCATTGTGTGGTTTTTTATCAGAGGAATGCGGATATTGCAGCTGAGTTTGTTCGGAAAAGTGTTTATATTTGCACGTTCACCCGAATAATCTATAATGTTTTGTTGCGGTGCGGGGCTTACATCGGCATACAGCGAATAAGCTACCGAGTCGCGGTATTCGGCTACCGGCGCCGGAATTTTTATTTGTAAATCAATTCCCTGTAAAAAGGGCGTTTTTTCTGCAATAGTAAGCACCAGTGCGTCGTTTATGCCCAAATCGGCGCTTGTTACGGATGTTTTATCCGTTATTGATTTTACTATTGTTTTGTGTACTCTGAACGTTTCCGCAAAAGCGCATGTAAAAAAGGCTGACAAAACAACCAACGCTATCAGGAATTTTGAGTGTTTCATGACTGGTTTTATCCTGCCGGCATGCAAACTATCTTAAAAATTTTTTGACCACTGCCGACGGATCTTGTGCTTTCCCCCCGCTTTGTATTTCAAAATGAAGGTGGGCTCCGGTCGACATACCGGTGTTTCCCACCGTTCCTATTTGTGTTCCTCTCGTAACGGTCTCTCCTTTTTCCGTTGCGACAGTGTGTAAGTGCGCATATAAGCTTTGGGTGTTGTTGTCATGCTGCAAAATAATGTAGTTGCCGTATAAATCGTTTGTGCCGGTAACCAGCGTTATACCCGATTTACATGCATACACGGCAGCGCCTTCGGGAGCTGCAATATCCACCCCTTTATGGAAGCTTTGTTTTCCGGTAAACGGATGAACGCGCATGCCGAAAGCCGAAGATATAACGCCTTTTTCCAAAGGGGGCGTCATTGCGGAATCGACGAAAAAAAAGCGTTCCGTAGGATTCAGTTTTTGTTCGGGAACAAAAACATATCGTTCGCCGTTTACGGTGCAAACAAAATATCCTTTAGTGTCAGGATAACGCGTTTTTAAAATAAACTCAAGGGGGGTAAGCGGTTTTTCGGGGATAAAAAGCCCCGGACATGTGCACAAATATAGCAAAGTATTTGCAATAGGACTGTCCAAAAAAGCTAATTTATTCGCCAAAGCGATTGTTTCGTAGGGGATATTGCAGCGTGCGGCAAGCGATAAAAGATCGTCGTTTGTTTGCGCGCGGTACGTGTATAAGTTTACCTGGACATCTTCTTCGCGTGCGATTGCCGCGTAGTTGTCGCTTACTTCTTGCGTATATTGCTTAAACAGAGGATCGGATAAATCGAGATCTTGTATAGTTAAAACGGGAGGGCGGCTGTAAGTGAAGTGTGCAGTGCTTAAAAAAAACAACCAGCAGTACAAATAAAAAAGCGGTTTTGCTTTGTATGCCGGCGCTACACAAGGGCTGGGTTTTCCGGTTTTCATTCGTCTTTTGTGCGGGTTTTGATTTTAAAAATAAAAGCGGCTGCAGCAAAAACACAAAACAGCACAGCCACAACTGCCGAAAATAAATTCGGTTTTTTTGTTGCAAACAGCCACAAAGGATATACAAAGGCAAAGGCAAATAAAATGCAAAAAGCTGTTGCCGCTGCCAGTTTTACAAAAAAAAGCGCCGTTTGCCGGGCAAAAGCCGAAAAAGTGGTTTTCATTGTTTTAGTATAACGCAATCGAAAAAAAAAATACAGACGGTTTTTAAAATAAAATGTGGGGCTGCTGAAAAGTTTTGCCGGAACAAACTTAAGCTGACGCCGGCATTTGTTTTACGTCGTCCGCTGGCGGCAGTTAAAACTTTTCAAACAGCCCCGTAAAGGGTGTGTGCTGCCGAACCTTTTAGTTATCCTGGATGATCGCTTCGGTGGGGCAAACGTTTGCACAGGAACCGCAGTCCACACAGGTTGCCGCTTCGATTACGCGCGCCGATTCGGCTTCGCTGATTGCGCTTACCGGACATTCGCCTTCGCACGAACCGCAATTTACACATGCTTCCGTAATTTTGTACGCCATAATATACCTCTCTATAAATAAGATGGTATAATAATACACCCCGATATGCTGTTAGCGCAAGTTAACGCGCTTGCAATAATACCGAATATGCCGGATAATAACGACATCGGTATAAAATGAAGCTTTTATTTAACGCTCTGAGTATTTTGGGAAAGCAAAAAACGCTCGGTCCGCTGCCGTCCGATAAAATCCTCGTTGAGCGAACTTTGCGCATGGCATGGCCTGCCATAGTCGAATCGTTTTTATCCGCTTTGATTTCGTTTGTCGATACTGTTATGGTAAGCGCGCTCGGAAGTTATGCTATAGCCGCCGTAGGGCTTACCGCGCAGCCGCGCTTTTTGTGTTTAACGGTGTTTTTTTCGATAAGCATTGCAGTAAGCGCTTTAACCGCACGTCGCAAAGGCGAGGGTAATCGGGACGAAGCAAACCGCGTGCTCGTGCAGTCGCTGGTTATTACATTTATTTTATCCGCCCTAATAACGCTTTTAGCCTTTGCGTTTACCGAACCCGTATTGCGCTTTGCCGGAAGCCAAAGCGATACGCACGAGTATTCAACCGAGTATTTCCATATTATAACGGCATCTTTGGTACTGCAAGCTTTTACCTTTGTAGTCAACGCAGCTCAAAGAGGTGCGGGCAATACCAAAATTGCTATGAAAACCAATTTGCTTTCCAACGGCGTAAACATCGTGTTTAACTTTTTGCTGATTGAAGGCCGCTTCGGTTTTCCCGCTCTCGGCGTAAAAGGGGCGGCGATCGCTTCGGTTATCGGTTTTGCCGCAGGCTTTATTCTTTCGGCAGTTTCGGTGCTTAAACCGCAAGGCTATCTTTTTTTGTTTTACCGGAACAACAGCTTACGCTTTGAAAACCGCATTTTATCTGGTTTGTATAAAGTAGGCATAGGTGCTTTAATTGAACAAGTATTTTTACGCGTCGGCTTTTTTTTATATACAACCGTTGTTGCCAATTTGGGAACCACTTCTTTTGCCGCCCATCAAATCGGCATGCATATTTTAAGCATATCCTTTGCCGTCGGGGACGGATTTTCGGTTGCCGGCGTCGCCTTGGTCGGCCAAAGCTTGGGCGAAAAACGCTCCGATATGGCAAAAATATACGCAAGTTTTTGCCGGCGTATGGGCTTGCTATGCTCGCTGTGCATTGCGCTTGCATACAGTACGCTCGGGCGCAACATATACCGGATTTTTTCGTCGGATGCCGATATTTTATTTTACGGCAGCATTATAATGAAAATTATTGCCGTCGCCGTTATTTTGCAAATTGCTCAAGTTATCAATTTAGGCTGCTTGCGCGGAGCAGGCGATACGGGATATACTGCAGTTGTTTCTCTAATAAGCGTTGCGATAATCCGGCCGTTTTCCGGCTGGCTTTTGGTGTATCCGCTGCACCTCGGTCTTATCGGCGCATGGCTGGGACTTTTGCTCGATCAGTTTATGCGTTTTTTGCTCACGTGGCTGCGCTTTAGAAGCGGCAAGTGGCAAAAGATTGAAATATAAAGTCCCGTGCACACAAAAAGTCCTATATTTAAAAGAAGTAAAAATTTTTTAAAAAAAATTGTTTTTTTTATAGGTTTGCGTTATACTATATTAAAGGTTGCGTTGTAAACTCATTTATGGGAGAAATTATGAAAAAAACGCTTGCAGTGCTGACAGCAGTTGTTTTTGCCGCAGCACTCGTATCGTGCAGTCTTTTTGAAACCGAAAGTGAAATGGGAACCGTAGTTGTAGACCTTAGCGGCAATGCCCGCAGCGCCGACCCCGCTACAGGACTGCCCATTTTGGGAACAGATGGTGTTTTTACGCACATACGGATTTTTGACGAGGCGAACAGAGAATTGCTTTTTAGCATACAAAACAGTGCTTCGGCTTCAGTAATGCTTGCCGTCGGAACGAGGATAACGATAAGCGTCGACATCGTTACAGACAATGCGCGCTGGCACGGCGAAGGAGTACACACCGTCGGCTCCGGTTCAAATGCGGTAGCGTTAAAGATAAACAAAGTTCCCGTTTCGGCAGATAAAGTGTTGTTGTGGCAAAAAGATAGCAGCAATAACATAGTATTCTATGCAGCGGACGAATGGAATCTTCATGAGTTTGCCGGTTCGGTGCTTCCGCCTTTGCTGCTCGACAGCACACACTTACCTCAAGGGTTGGATTCAGCTTACCAACCTACAAAAGTATTTTGCTTTGATCGCAGCGGAAATTTGTACATAGTGTTTGGAAATACCGGTAACTATTTTTTGGTTAAATATGAGTTGCTTGCTACCGGCGGATGGGATGCACAACATACTCAAATGAGAAAACTGGATAATAGTCATGATTTAACTGCCATTGCCGTAGATTCGAGCGACAACGAAAACAACCGTTTGTACGTTGCGCATGAGGATGGTCCAGTTTCTCGCATTGATACGTATTCTTTTTCCGCAGCACAGTTTTCGACTATGGGTTCTGCAGAGGGTTTGCGTGTTTTGCGTAAGGACAGTGCACAGATCTTTTTTGATGCTCCTGCACCTAGCACGATAAAAATACGCGCTTTAGCTGCAGATGAAAACGGCCTTTTTGCCGTACTTGAAACACCTGCTACCGGATCTGGGAGAGTAAACGTAAGCGTAAAGCACTGTAGCATAAACCTTGAGTGGAAAAGCGGCAATATGAATTTGTTTACAAATGTAGAGTCTAATATAAGCTCAGATCCCAAAAATGTAACGGCAGATTTATGCATAAAAAATGGTGTTTTGTACGCTGCCGGTTCTTTAGTTCGCGGCAAAATTTACACTTCACTCGATAGTGAAGTGTTTACAAGCGGAAAACTGTGGAAACTTGGGCAAAGTACTTCGTTTGATCGTGTTTCGGCACAAGCACAAGTGCTATGGGAGTTTTTTCCTGCCGAAGATGCAATCGAAGAAGCTAATTTGAGCGATAAACAAAAAGGCTATGCTCCGTGTAAATTCAATACGGGAAAACAAAGCAAATTGATAACGGCATCAGACGGCTGTTATGGAAAAAAGGTGAATGGGTCATCGCCTGCTGATGTACAAAACAAAAACAGCGTATTGTTTTTTGATATCGACGACGGTGCTTTAATTAAACAACAAAAAGTAAGCACCAAATTTATGAAAGAATTGAGCTTTAACAGCGTAGTAGAGATATTTAAGTTCGAATAAACAGGTTGTCTGCTAAACAATTTCTTTAAGGCTGTCGAAAAAGTCGGTTACTTTTTCGACAGCTGTATTTTTATTTTATGCCCTTGACAGTTTTTCAAAGTCATAGTACGCTTTAATAAAATATGCGTTTTCTTAAAAACTATATCGGTGCTCGAATGACCGTTGTAAAGTGCTGTGAATTAACGGTTCTTTTTCAGCTTTCCATTCCCGCTTACGTACAGTCCACAAGCAAACGTTGTTTTTACTGTTTTGTGCAGTAAGTAAACGAATGCCGCTTTGCGGCAAAAGGAATGAGAATGGCTCAAAAGATCTACGTCGGAAATATGAATTATTCGACAACGGAAGATTCGCTGAAGAATCTGTTTTCGCAATACGGACAAGTGGTGTCTGTTGCGGTAATTAAAGACCGTTTTACGGAACAATCGAAAGGTTTCGGTTTTGTGGAAATGGAAGATGCCGCTGCGGCGGAAGCTGCGATGGGCGCTTTAAACGGCACGGAATTTGAAGGACGGCGCATCCGCGTTAATCCTGCAGAAGACAAACCGCGCAACAACCGCCCCAGAAACGGCGGCTACAACCGTGAAGGCAGCGACAGAGGCGATTTCGCTTACTAAGCCGTCCCGTGCGCCGAAAGGGGATGTTTTACGTACTTTCGGCGCATAAAACCCGCAATTTTTTTGTTTTATGCCGTTTTTGCCGCCCGAATTCCGGCAGTTTATCGCACCGGAGTGCGACCGCAGAGTTTTTTTGCAAAACTGGCTTACCGCAGAGGGTATACCCTTTACTCCTGTGGTGACGGGCGAGTCCGTACACTTATACGTTAATTTTCCGAGTACCGCTTATAATCCCTTATTTAAAGTAAAAACGATTTTAGTTCACTATGACCGCGCTCTCGGTGCGGACGGCTCTTTTATTACTCCCGGTGCCAACGATAATTCTGCTGCCGTGTATCAAGTGCTGTGCTTGGCAAAGCGTCTTTTATCAGGCTCGCTTGCGCTGAGCGGCGGCGTGCACAATGTACGTATTTTTTTTACCGACGGAGAAGAGTTGGGCGGTGTCCCGTGCTCTGCTTCAACCGGCACAGGCTCTAAAGTTTCAACGGCGCGTATTGCTTCCGGTAGCCCTGCTTTTGCAAGCAACAGGGCTGCAGGCGGTTTTTACGGTACGCGATCCGTGTCGTCGGGAGCAAAAGCGCAAGGGGCTTTTGCACTAGCGTCGCTTTTTAAAAAATTGGGTATAGAACACGACGACGTATACGTCGTAGACGGGTGCGGCAGAGGAGAAGTGTTAACCGTATCCACTGCGGGAAAAGACAGTCCTGCATCCGCTTCTTTTGTGCGGCGTTTTAACGCGCTTTTTGAACACACATGCGCTTTGGCAAAACAAGCATCGCTTAATAAATGGATCAGCGTTCCGGTTCCCTACAGCGATAATGCAGGCTTTTTAGCCTCCGGGATTCCCGCCGTAGCGGTAACTATGCTGCCTTCGGACGAAGCTTCCGTGTATATGCGCCAGCTTCAAAAAGATAAAACTTTTGCCCGCTCCGTTATGACGCACGGAGTCGCCGCACATGGAGCCGGTTTTTTAAGTTCATCTTCAAGCGCCGGTTTAAGTTCGGCTGCAGCGACGGTTGAAAAATTGCGTAAAGCCGGCATAGACCCTGCCGAAGCACTGCTTTTAAGCGAAAAATTGCCGCGTACATGGCGGATAATGCATACCGAATTCGACAACGAAGCTTGTTTAACAATGCAATCGTTTAAAATAATGGAACGTTTTTTGGATTTGCTTGCTTTAAGCCGACGCTGTACTTAAATTGCGCCGTGTACTGAAAAAGGCGGCGGCAAAACCCGCTGCACACAACAAAACGGAAAAAACGGCTTCCGCACCTGCCGGAAAACCCGGATACAGTACGGCGAGCGCTCCCGCGGTTAATCCTAAAACGCCGCTGTACGTGTAAGAGGGAGCTTTTGCCAGCAAAAAGCGTATAAAAGTTGCGCCGCCTAAAAGCCCTGCGGCAGCTCCGGCTGCTATGGGCAGTAAAAGCGGTATATTAAAATCGGATACGGCTTGTATAACCGTATTGTAAATTCCTAAAATTAAAAGCAAAAACGAACCCGATATGCCGGGAATAATTGCCGCCGCCGCCGCTAAAGCAGTGCCGGCACACAGTTTGGCGCATAAAAAAAACGTCGGCAGTGTTTGAACGATTGTTTGGCTTGTCGGCTCGCTTTGCCCGCTGTAAAAACTTTGCTTTGCATTCAGTTTATTCAATACAATCAGCACTGCTGCAGCGGCACACAAAACCGCTATGCGCCTCCAGCCGACACCTAAAAAAAGCGCAGACTTTGCCGTACTGATGTCTGATATTGGCGCACTGCCGTCAAGCGCTGTCCTGCGTTCCGCTGCCGTACTGCCGTCTGGTACTGCCGTGCTGCTTGCCGGTACAAATGCAGTATGCGCAACGGTGCTGCTGCGTGCGCTTTCTTTTTTTACCGTTACTGCAAGAAAGGGAATGCATCCTGCAATAAGACCTATAAAAAACCAGTGTGCCGCTGCCGGGTATAAGTTAAAAAATAAACGCATTAATTTGCTGAACAGTACTATGCCTGCAGCTATGCCCGCAGCTAAGGGAAGCCAAAACTTCCACAAAGAAAAAACTTTTTTGATATTTAAAGAAATCAATTCTATTAATTTATCGTAAATACCGAATACAACCGCTACCGTACCGCCTGAAACACCGGGAATAACGTTGGTAATTCCTATTACAATGCCGATTAGCGTCAATTTAATTGCTTGCATAAGTTTAAGTGTAGCACAAAGCTGTGCGCTGTGTAAATGTACCGCTGTGCCGAATAAACATATTTGACGGTTTTTTAATTTTGTGGTACGGTTAAAATCTTGTGGAGTTTGCAGCTATGGAAACCAAATGGATCATTTTAACCGCCGCTGCGGTTATGTATGCCGCCGTTATCGCTTTTTCCGGAAAAAAACACTGGATTTCTTTGGCTGCGGCACTGCTTATTGTTTTAACCGGCTCGGTAAGTCCCGTACACGCGTTGCTTCACTTGATAAATTGGAATATTTTACTTATTTACATCGGTTCTTTAATTATTGCCGAATTGTTTTTATATTCGCGCGTTCCCAACTGTCTTGCCGATATGTTTATCGATGCTTTACCGTCGGCAGGAAGCGCCGTTACCGCCATTTTAATTATGACCGGCATTATTTCTGCCTTTGTGGAAAATGTCGCTACCGTGTTGGTAATGGCACCTGTCGCTTTGTCGCTGTGCAAAAAACTGCACATTACCCCAGTATATTTTATGGCAGCTCTTGCCGTTATGGCGAATTTACAAGGGACGGCTACTTTGGTAGGCGATCCGCCGTCGATGATTTTTGCATCTTATGCGCACTACGGTTTTAACGATTTTTTTGCGCATCAAGGACGCTTGTCCATTTTTTTTGTTGTGCAAGCCGGAATGATTGCCGGAGCTCTGTACTTTTATTTGTATTTTAAACGCGCTGTAAAAATCGGAAGTCAAAAAATAAAAATAGAAAAGCAAAGTATTTTATCGCTTTTTCCCTCTGTTTTACTGGTGCTGATGATTGTCTTTCTTGCTCTGTGTTCTTTTTTGCACATCGAATTTTCGGGACTTATTGTTTTTGCCTTAGGTGTGTGCGGTTTGTTGTGGTACCGCTTTATCCGTAAAAAAAGCGTCCGGCAAACCGGCGAATTGATAAAAAATCTTGATTGGGAAACGATTTTATTTTTAATAGGCATTTTTGTCGTTATCGGAACGCTTTCGGAAACGGGCTTGCTTGAAGAATTTGCGGTGTTTTTACGTAATATTACCGGCGAAAATAAAGTGCTCGGTTTTTTGGTTATCGTTATTGTATCGATGCTTATTTCCGGCTTTGTAGACAATGTGCCGTATATTATCGTTATGCTTCCCGTTGCCGCTTCTTTGGCATATACAATGGGCTTAAAAGGAGAACTGTATATGTTTGCTCTTTTAGTCGGCTCTTGTATGGGCGGAAATTTAACCCCGTTCGGCGCTTCGGCAAATATTGCAACAATGAGTATTTTAAAAAAACAGGGAACACCGCTTTCGTTTGCCGGCTGGTGTAAAATCGGCGTGCCGTTTACGCTGATTACTACTGCAGCTTCTTGCGCCGTACTGTGGCTTTTGTGGGCTCATGCTTAAATTACACCATTTGTTCGGGGTGGAACACGCGGTCGAATTGTTCTTCGCTTAAAAAACCGAGTTTAATGCACGCTTGTTTAAGGCTTATATTTTCTTTATATGCTGTTTGTGCCGTTTGCGCCGCTTTTTCGTACCCGATGTACGGATTTAAAGCGGTAACCAGCATAAGCGAATGGTTCAGATTGTGCTGCATGCGCTGTTTGTCTGCCCGGATTCCCTGTGCACAGTGCACGTTAAACGAAAAAATTGCTTGGCTGAGCAAGCGCACCGATTGCAAAAAGTTGTATGCGCAAACGGGCATAAAAACATTCAGTTCAAAGTTTCCCTGACTTGCCGCAAGCGAAATTGCCGTATCGTTTCCGATAACTTGAACCGCAACCATAGTGACCGCTTCGGCTTGCGTAGGGTTTACTTTGCCGGGCATAATGGAAGAGCCCGGTTCGTTTGCGGGTATGGTAATTTCGCCCAAACCGCAACGAGGTCCTGAAGCAAGATGGCGCACATCGTTTGCGATTTTCATCATATCGCAAGCAAGCGCTTTTACCGCCCCGTGAGCGAATACTGTTTCATCTTTGCTGGTAAGTGCGTGAAATTTATTCGGTGCACTGACAAAAGGAAGTTTTGTTAATTCGGCAATGCGTTTTGCCGCTTGCACGGCAAATTCTTTCGGGGCGTTCAGTCCGGTTCCCACTGCAGTGCCGCCCAAAGCAAGTTCGCACAGCGGAGCAAGTGCAAGCTGCAAAAGTTGTACATCCCGTTCAAGGGAGCTTCTCCAGCCGCTTATTTCTTGACTGAAAGTAATCGGAACGGCGTCTTGTAAATGGGTGCGTCCGATTTTTACAATACCTTCATTTTCTTTTTCCAAGCGGTAAAACGTTTCGATAAGATTTTTTGCCGCCGGAATGAGTTGCTGTTCAATAGCTTTTACGGCAGCTATGTTCATGGCAGTGGGAAAAGTATCGTTTGACGATTGACTCATATTGACGTCGTCGTTCGGATGCAAAAGACGGTATTCCGCTTTTTCGTTTGCACGGTTTGCAATAACTTCGTTTACGTTCATGTTCGACTGGGTGCCGCTTCCCGTTTGCCACACAACCAGCGGAAAGTGCTCGTTCAGCTTGCCTTCTAAGATTTCGTCGCACACATCGGCGATAGCTTGAGCTTTTTGAGCGCTCATTTTTTCGCTTACGAGTGTTTGGTTAACTTGTGCGCTCGCTTTTTTTAGGATAGCAAAAGAGTGTATGATTTCAATCGGCATCGTTTCAATTCCCGTGCCGATTTGAAAATTGCGTTTACTCCGCTCTGTTTGCGCTCCCCAATATGCGTGTGCGGGAACTTGTATTTCTCCCATAGAGTCGTGTTCGGTTCGGTAGTCCATGAGCTTATCATAATGGAAGAAAAGCGATCAATCAACTGTGCATAGTTGGGGCACACGCGCGGCGCACATTGATAAAATTGCCGTTTTAAGATATTATAGGATTAAGGGGAGAAAAGTATATGGCAAATCTTCAGGTAAAAGAAATAGATAATCATTTATATAGCTGGCTGAAATTTTATGCAAAAACAAATAACCGCTCGATAAGTCAGGAAGTAATTACAATTCTTCGGGAAAAAGCGAATTCAACTCAAGTAAAATCAAAAGATGTTACCGATGAATTGCTGATGTTGAATTGGTATGACAATCGAAGTGCGGATGATATAGTTCAAGATATACGAAACTCAAGGGTAAATTCTTCGCGTTTTGAGGAAACGAATGTCCTTTTTGATTGACACGGATATTATTATTTACGCAGTTAAAAAAGTACCGGAAGTAATTGAATGGTTTAAGACAACAAGGAATATCTCCAAAAGTATTTCACTTATTACTTACGGCGAACTTATGTATGGAGCAAAGAACTCTTCTTTTCCCGAACGTAATATAATTACAGTAAATCGTATTCAAGAAATGTATCCTGTTGTTGAGTTGAATATAGGGATTATGGACGTATTCGGTGCACTGAAAGCGAAATTGACAAAATCGGGAAACTCTGTTGCAGATATGGATTTATTGATAGCTTCTACAGCCGTTTATTATAATATGACTTTAGTTACCAACAACACAAAACATTTTTCGAAAATTGAAGAATTAAAACTGGAAAAATGGAAATAGGAATGTGTGCTTTTGCCGTCCTCTTTTCTTTCGGTTTGTTTTTTGTTATAGTGACACTGCATGGATGTTTTTTCTTGGGACGATATACTGCACGGTGCTGCCGGCATAAAACCGCGTACAACAGCGCTGACTGTCGGCGGATTTGACGGACCGCACGAGGGACACCGTGCACTGTGTCTTTCGGTAATACAAAGCGCACAAAAACGGCATTTACAAAGCGCAGTAGTAACTTTTAAGCGTTCGCCCCGTTCTTTTAAACAAAAAGCGGATTATTCCGGCGATATTTCTTCGTTAAGGCTTCGTTTAAAAGTCTTTGAGCAGTGGGGCTTCTCTTTTGCCGTAGTCATTGACTTTTCCATCGATTTCAGTAAAATAAAAGGGATAGATTTTTTACGCATTTTAGCCGAGCGTTGCGGTATGCGTTTTTTCAGTGTAGGAGAAACGTTCCGATGCGGTTATCAAAACGATGTCGGTAAAGAAGAAATTGCCGCATTTGCCGCCGAAAACGAAATTGAATTTGTTCCTTTACAATCGGTGGAACAAGACGCTCAGTGTATCAGTTCTTCCGCCGTGCGCAAAGCTGTTGTTTTAGGCGATTTGGAACGGGCAAAACTGCTTTTGGGGCGTCCGTTTGAAATCGATTGTATGCAGTTTTGCCAAAATACAGGGGACGGCGGAATCGTTTTAACTGACGGAAAAGCTTTGCCGGACGACAGCGGTTCGGTTTTGCCGGACGGCAGCGGTGCGCTAAAAAAAAACGTGCAGCTTTTGCCACCCTGCGGTACGTACCGCGTGAGCGCGTATCCTGAAAACGGTGCAAACGGCGCTCTCTTTTTTTCGACGCTGCTGCACCGGGACGATTGTGCTTTACGCTTGGAAGTCCCTGCTGCGTATAAAAATCTTCGTCTTGATAAAATCGCTTTTAGCGGCTGAACAAGACGCATTAATTTTGTAACCTTGAGGGTAATAATAATAAGGAGTAAGTAATGGCACTTACAAAAGAAAAGACGGCATCCGTCGTCACCAATTTCGGTGCAAACGAAAAAGACACCGGAAACACAAAAGTTCAAATTGCACTGCTGACCGAAAGGATTAAGCAGCTTACCGAACACTGCAAAACGTTTAAAAAAGATACCGGCTCGTCGCGCGCGCTTATTAAACTGGTCGGTCAGCGCAGACGGCTGTTAAAATACTTGCAGCGCACCGGTTTGGAAACATACCGCGAGCTTATTAAAGAACTCGGTTTGCGTAAGTAGTACTGCGCTCGTTAATTGCCGCTTTAAAATACTGCGGTTTTATTGAGCGCCTCTTTAAGGAAAAATAAATGGTTCATAGAGTTACATATAAAATCGGCAACGAAGAGCTCGTTTTGGAAACCGGACGGATTGCCAAACAAGCTAACGGTGCCGTATACGCCCGGTTCGGCGGTTCTGCAGTTATTGCAACCGTGTGCGCGTCTTCTTCGGCACAAGAAGGTTTGGACTACGTACCGCTGACGGTCGATTATAACGAAAAATACTACGCTGCCGGAAAAATCCCCGGCGGTTTTATTAAACGCGAAGGGCGTCCCAAAGATAAAGAAATTCTTGTTTCCCGTCTTATCGACCGCCCCATGCGTCCGCTGTTCGATATTTCTTTCGGACGCGAAATACAAGTAATTCCTACGTGTATTTCTTCCGACCAAGTAAATCCGCCCGACATTTTGTCGGTTATTGCAAGCTCTGCTGCAGTGCACATTTCCGATATTCCGTTTAACGGACCTATCGCCGGCGTGCGGGTAGGCTATATAAACGGCGAATACGTTTTAAACCCCACGTACGAACAAATTGCTCAAGGCGATATGGAAATCGTTGTAGCAGGAACGGCAGACGGTTTTACTATGGTAGAAGGCGGGGCAAACGAAGTATCCGAACAAGTAATGCTGGGAGCTTTGGAAAAAGCCGAAGAGTTTATCCGCGCTATGTGCCGGCTGCAAGACGAACTTCGCGCGCTGGCAGGAAAAGAAAAACTGCCGCTGTCTCCGCTGCAAGTCAGCCTTGAAAATAAAGATGCCATGCTTTCTGAAGCGCTTCCCAAAATGGAACAAGCTTGTTTTGTTAAAGGAAAGCACGAGCGGCGCGACGCCATCGCTTCGGTTAAAAACGCTTTATCTGAAAAATATGCGCAGCAGCTTGAAGATGAAAATCAAAAAAAATTATTCGATGCTTTATTTGAAGACATGGAATACAATATCCTACGCAAAAGCATTTTGGAAAAAGGCGTGCGCGTAGACGGACGCGGTACCGAAGACATCCGTCCCATTACTTGTGAAATCGATGTTTTGCCCAGACCTCACGGATCGGCTTTGTTTACCCGCGGCGAAACCCAGTCTTTAGCGGTAACTACGCTGGGAACGGCTTTAGACGAACAAGTGTACGACGATATAGACGGAGACCGCAGAGAGCATTTTATTTTGCACTATAACTTTCCGCCGTATTCGGTAGGTGAAGTAGGCAGAATGGGAACCGGCAGACGGGAAATCGGACACGGCAATTTGGCGCGCCGTTCTTTGGAACCTATGGTGCCCAACCGCGAACAGTTTCCCTATACCATCCGCGTGGTTTCCGAAATTATGGAGTCAAACGGATCGTCCTCTATGGCATCCGTGTGCGGCGGTACTTTGTGTATGCTTGCTGCCGGTGTTCCGATGAAAAAACCGGTTGCCGGTATCGCCATGGGGCTCATTACCGAAGGGAGCGAAAGCAACGCGTACGAAAAATATGCGATTTTGTCCGATATTTTGGGTGAAGAAGACCATCTCGGCGATATGGACTTTAAAGTTGCCGGAACGCAAGACGGTATTACCGGTTTTCAAATGGACATAAAAATTGCCGGCGTTACAAAAGAAATTATGACAAAGGCTTTGGATCAAGCCAAACGCGGCCGTCTGCATATTTTGGGCATTATGAATCAAACCATCGATAAGCCTGCTGCTCAAATCAGCCGGTATGCTCCGAAAATCGAAACTTTAAAAATCGATGTGGACAAAATAGGCGCTTTAATCGGACCGGGCGGCAAAAATATTAAAGCCGTTTCCGCGCAATACGGCGTTACCATAAATACCGAAGACGACGGAACCGTTACTATTTACGGTAAAACGGCAGCGGCAACCGACGGCGCTTATGCTGCGGTAAAGGGAATTGTTGAAGATCCTGAAGTCGGTTTGATTTACAACGGCACTGTAAAACGCATTATGGATTTTGGTGCCTTTGTTGAAATTCTTCCGGGAAAAGAAGGTTTGTGCCATATTTCCAAATTTTCGCGTTCAAAAATCGGCGCTGTTTCCGATGTGGTTAAAGAAGGACAACAAATTCCTGTTAAACTGTTGGAAATCGACAAAATGGGACGCTTAAATCTGTCTTATATCGATGCCGTTGAAGAGCAAAAAAAATAAAACAGCTATCGTTTGCCGTACGCTGGCAAACGGTGTACACGTTATTACCGAACCGATTGCATCATCGCACACAGCGGCAATCGGTTTTTGGTTTTCTTGCGGTTCGCGCAGCGAAACTGCCGAATACCGGGGTGCCGCTCATTTTTGCGAGCACATGCTGTTTAAAGGTACGCGCACGCGAAGCGCTTTTGATATTGCCGTGTCTTTTGACCGGATGGGCTCAAACGCAAATGCTTTTACCGAACACGAGCACGTATGCTTACACTGTTCCGTTCCTGCGTTTCAAGCGGAAAACGCTTTGGAGATCTTATGCGATATGTGCGAAAACTCGGTGTTTGAAAGCGCCGAATTGGAAAAAGAGCGTTCGGTTATCCAAAGCGAAATAAAAGCCTCCGCCGACGACCCCGAAGAAGCCGCCCTTGATGCGGTTGCCGCCGCAGTGTGGCAAAACAATTCCCTTGCCGCTCCGATTGCGGGAACCGTTTCCGATGTAAAAAAACTGACGCGCGAAGCACTATACGCGTGGTACGAAAGCTTTTTTAAAAAAGGCAGTTTAACCGTATGCGCTGCGGGCAATATCGAGCCCGATATTTTTTACAACCGGCTTAAAAAGCTCGGTATACACAAAAAAACGGTTTTAGCCTCTTCTTGCACGCTTCCGAAATGGAAAAGCGGTATGCGTTTTTTACGTTCGGACTTTCAACAAGAGCAACTTTTTGTTTTATATCCATTGCCTTATCCTTTAAACATTACCGATTTTTATTGTTTAACCGTATTGAATGCGCTCATCGGAGATACTATGAGCTCCCGGCTGTTTCAATCTTTGCGGGAAAAAGGCGGGTATTGTTATTCGGTGTACAGTTTTTTTTCGCTGTATACCGATTGCGGCTGTTGGTGCGCGTACGCTTCTTCGCCGAAAAAAAATGCCGTACGTGCGGTCGAAATTATTAAAAGAGAACTTGATTTACTTTTAACCGGCGGCTTGAGCGATGATGAAATTGCAGCGGCAAAAGAGCATGTGTGCGGCGAAGAAATTATAAGCGCCGAAGACAGCGAGCAAAGAATGAAACGCCTTGCACGCAGCGCATTTGCCGGATTTGAGCAGCATACTTGCGAACAGGTTGTACAAGCCGTACGCGCACTGACTAAAGAACAGTTAACCTTGTCATTGCGGCGGTTGCTGCATAAAGCAGATGAAGCCGTTATTGTCTACGGTCCCGCACTCGGCGAACGCTCTCAAAAAAAGCTAAAATCGCTGTTGTTCAGACAAAATGCATAGTCGACAGGATCCTTGCGGTTTCCAGCTTTGTCTGCCGTGCGCACAAATACTGCAGCAAAGCATGCAGCTCACCATCTGTTTCTTTGCCGTATGCACTTGCATTATAAAACACTTTATGGGATTTGTCTTGTCTGAAAATCGTACTTCCGTGTACGATTTTCATAGCGAGTTTTGTCCGGCATTCGCCTGCCAAAACATCGTAGACCTCGGCTTTTCCGGCATCCGTGCCGAAACTAAATTTATGTTTTTAGGGGTGAGCAATTTTTCAAAATTGTGAACAAAAACGTAATTGTCCGCGACGTTTTGCGCAAGCAAAACTCGTAGTTACAGTGAGCGGCGCTATTTTAGACGCTCACTGTAACCGGATATTCAATCCTACCGACTTTTATGTGTAAAAGACGTTCTAAAACGCCTTTACAAAACACACAAAAAACGTTGATATCTTTATAACGGTGTGTTATACTGAGAGTGATAACAAAGAACAGAATTTGTCTTTGTACATTTTTTTATTTGCAAATCGAATACCAATCAGGAGAGACTACAATGAAAAGTAATTCAAAGACAAAAGACGCATCGCTTGTTACAGCTGCACTTTTAGCGTTTGTAGCGCTGTTTGGCATGACCGCATGTCCGAACAATGCAGGCGGTAATACAGATTCTGCCAGTGGCGGAAATACAGGTGGTTTGGAATTGCCTCAAGCTCCCCTTGTCCAAGGCGGTGCATCGCTTATCGTAAGTCCCGATAAGCTTACTATCAAAGTTAAGGCAACAACCTCAGACAACTCTCCCATAACAGTGGAAGGCTGCGATAAAACTGAACTTGCAAGCGGCACTGAAACCACTGTGACAGCAAATGTCACAAAGGTTGTGCTCAAAGGAAAAATCACCGAACTGACATGCAACGATAATAAGCTTACTTCGCTTAATGTACAGGGCTTAACTGATTTACACAAACTGAGCTGCAACAGCAATAAGCTTACCTCGCTTAGCGTACAGGGCTTAAGTGCTTTGCAAAATCTGCAGTGCGCAGACAATCAACTTACCTCACTTAACGCACAAGGCTTAGACACTTTGAAAACGCTGTGGTGTGCTGGCAATCAGCTTACATCCCTTAACGTACAGGACTGTGCCGCTTTACAATCTCTGTGGTGCTACAAAAATAAGCTTACCGAACTTAACGTACAGGGCTGTACTTCTTTGCAATATCTGTACTGCCACAAAAATCAGCTTACTTCTCTTAGCATACGGGACTCAAGTGCTTTGCTACGTCTGGAGTGCTATTGCAATCAGCTTAATACCGAAGCATTAAAAAAACTCTGTACTGATCTACCGCAGCGCACTGCAAGCAAAAAAGCATCATGCGTTCTTTACAGCGAATATCCGGGCGACACCGAAGGCAACCATAAAGACTTTAGTTCTTCAGGAGAATTGAAAGCCGCTTTCGATAATGCAAAAGACACAAAGTACTGGAAAATGCATAAACACGGTACGAACGGGAAGGATGTTGAGATTTAGTTCCGTTTAACTGATAAACGCACATTGTAAATTAAATAAAAATCAGGAGAGATTACAATGAAAAGTAATTCAAAGCACAAGGCATTCGCCTTGACAAAAAAAGGAGTTGCGCTGCCCATTGCAGCTGTACTTTTGGCGCTTATTGCACTGTTTAGTATGACCGCATGTCCCAACAATGTGGAGGGAGGGGCAGTAACGGGTACGGCGAACGGCGGAAATACAGGCGGTTTGAAATGGCATGAAGCCCCCTTTGTCGAAGGCGGCGCATCGCTTATCTTAAGCCCCGACAAACTCACTATCCGCGTTACGGTAACAACCTCAGATAACTCTCCCATAACAGTAGAAGGCTGCGACAAAACCGAGCTTACAAGCGGCACGCGAACCGAACTAAAAGCAAAGAATACAGGGGTAGTCCTCAAAGGAAAGATCACCAAGCTGACAGTCGGTGACTGGCAAAATTCCAATAAATTGACAGCCCTTAATGTGCAGGGCTTAAGCTCTTTACAAGAGCTAGACTGCAACAGCAATAAGCTGACAGCCCTTAACGTGCAGGGCTTAAGTGCTTTGGAAAAACTGAACTGCTGGATTAATCAGCTTACTGAGCTTAATGTACAGGGCTTAAACGCTTTGCACACTCTGCACTGCAGCAACAATCAGCTTACCGCACTTAACGTACAGGGTTTAAACGCTTTGCAAGCTCTGAGATGTGGCAACAATAAGCTTACCGAACTTAATGTGCAGGGCTTAAACGCTTTGAAAGAGCTGAACTGCAGCGGTAATCAGCTTACCTCGCTTAACGTGCAGGGCTTAAACGCTTTGCACACTCTGCACTGCGGCGCCAATCAGCTTACCGAACTTAACGTGCAGGGCTTAAGTGCTTTGCAAAGCCTGGGCTGCTACACCAATCAGCTTAGCTCTCTTAATGTGCAGGGCTTAAACGCTTTGCAAGATCTGATCTGCAGCGGTAATCAGCTTACCGCTCTTAACGTACAGGGCTTAAACGCTTTGAAACATCTGGACTGCAGCAGCAATCAGCTTACCGCTCTTAATGTGCAGGGCTGTACTGCTTTGAAAGATCTGGACTGCTGCATCAATCAGCTTAATGCTGAAGCGTTCAAAAAGCTCTTTAACTATTTACCGTATCGTCCTGCGGACCGGTATGGGGCGTGCTATCTTTACCACGGAGTATTGGAGGCAGCCAAAGGCAATCATAAGGATTTTACTTCTCCGGGGGAACTGAAAACAGCCTTCGATAATGCAAAAAACGTAAAAAACTGGAAGATGTATAAATATGATACGAACGGGCTCAAGGTTGAGATTTAGTTCCGTCTAATTGATAAACGCACATTGTAAATTAAATAAAAATCAGGAGAGATTACAATGAAAAGTAATTCAAAGACAAAAGTCGCATCGCTTGTTACAGCTGCACTTTTGGCGCTTATTGCACTATTTGGCATGACCGCATGTCCGAACAATGCAGG
>KI260560.1:30370-30951 GCA_000468055.1 Treponema lecithinolyticum ATCC 700332
TTGGAATTGCCTCAAGCTCCCCTTGTCCAAGGTGGCGCATCGCTTATCTTAAGTCCAGATAAGCTTACTATCAAAGTTAAGGCAACAACCTCAGACAACTCTCCCATAACAGTGGAAGGCTGCGATAAAACTGAACTTGCAAGCGGCACGCAAACCGAACTAAAAGCAAAAGGTACAAAAGTGGTTCTCAAAGGAAAAATCACCAATCTGTTCTGCGGCGGCAATAAGCTTACCGCTCTTAACGTGCAGGGCTTAAACGCTTTGAAATATCTGGACTGCACCCGCAATAAGCTTACCGCTCTTAACGTGCAGGGTTTAAACGCTTTGAAATATCTGTCCTGCGGCGGCAATAAGCTTACCGCTCTTAACGTGCAGGGCTTAAACGCTTTGAAAAATCTGGACTGCTACAGCAATAGGCTTACCGAACTTAACGTGCAGGGCTTAAACGCTTTGAAATATCTGTCCTGCGGCGGCAATAAGCTTACCGCTCTTAACGTGCAGGGCTTAAACGCTTTGCAAAGTCTGCACTGCGGCAGCAATAAGCTTACTGCTCTTAACGTGCAGGGCTTAAACGCTTTGCA
>KI260560.1:31051-32042 GCA_000468055.1 Treponema lecithinolyticum ATCC 700332
CTCTTAACGTGCAGGGCTTAAACGCTTTGCAAGGTCTGTACTGCGAAGGCAATCAGCTTACCGCTCTTAACGTGCAGGGCTGTACTTCTTTGCAATATCTGTACTGCCACAAAAATCAGCTTACCGCTGATGCGTTTATAAAACTCTTTAACGATTTACCGCAGCGCACTGCAAATGAGGGTGCACAATGCAATCTTTACACCGAACAATCCGGCGTTATCGAAGGCAATCATAAGGATTTTACTTCTCCAGGGGAACTGAAAACCGCTTTCGATAATGCAAAAACCGTAAAAAAATGGAAGATGTATAAATATGATAGGGACTGGGTTGAGATTTAGTTCCGTTTAACTGATAAACGCACATTGTAAATTAAATAAAAATCAGGAGAGATTACAATGAAAAGTAATTCAAAGCACAAGGCATTCGCCTTGACAAAAAAAGGAGTTGCGCTGCCCATCGCAGCTGCACTTTTAGCGCTTGTAGCGCTGTTTGGCATGACCGCTTGTCCGAACAGTGCCGGCGGTAATACAGATTCCGCCGGTTCTGGTGGAGGCAGCTCTGGAGGCGGAAGTACAGTTGTACCGCCCACACCCGGCGGTTCGCAAGAGCCTAAAGCTCCCCTTGTTCAAGGCGGCGTATCGTTTTTCGTATACCCCGCTATGCACCCTATCAAAGTTAAGGCAATAACCTCAGACGGTTCCCGTATAATGGTAGAAGGCTGCGATAAAACCGAGCTTACAAGCGGCGCTGAAACCACATTAACCGCAAATGTCAGAAAAGTTGTGCTCAAAGGGAAAATCATTGAACTGTACTGTAAGAGAAATCTGCTTGTCGCTCTTAACGTGCAGGGCTTAAGCAATTTGCGAGTGTTGGATTGCAGCAGCAATTGGCTTAGATCCCTTGACGTACAAAGTTGCCCTTCTTTGCAAGGTTTGTACTGCAACTCCAATAACCTTACCTCGCTTAACGTGCAGGGCTTAAACGCTTTGCA
>KI260561.1:0-275455 GCA_000468055.1 Treponema lecithinolyticum ATCC 700332
TCTTCAGGCTTTGCCGCCTGCGTGCAGCCGGTAAACAGCAGTGCGACGAGCAGCACAAAAGCCGCTCCCCAAAAGGTTTTTGCCTTAGTTTTTGAATTAGTTGTTTTCATTTTGAAAATCTCCTTACAATATGTTTACTTTTTAATTTTAATCAAATTGTCCAATTACCCAATTAATAATTATCTATTATAATATTACAATTTTAGTATCTTACCCATTAAAAAAGCGTCTTTGAAAACGGAACAAGCGTCCCGTTTTCAAAGCTTTGCCGGCAATTATTGGATTTCTGCCCAACCAGTATTACTGGGGGTAAAATGTTTCATACTCCAGTTTTTTTCATTCTTTGCCTTATTAAAGGCATCTTTGAGAGCCTGAGGGGCACTCGTTGAAGTAAAATCTGTGACGTTACCCTCATTACCGTCAACGGTTCTGTAAAGTTTGATTGTTCCTTTGACATCCGCTGCGCGCATTGGTAAGTCGTTAAAGATTTATATAAACGCAGCGGCGTTAAGCTTGTTGTGGCTGCAGTTCAGATCATTTAACTGGGGGCAGTTTGTTATGGTAAGGCTGGTAAGGCTACTGTCGTTGCAGCCAAGCGTTATCAAATTCGGTGCGTTTTCTACCTTAAGGCTGGTAAGAGTCGACGTTTCCCCACAGTAAAGATTGACCAAAGCTGTGTCTTTTACCTCAAGCTGGGTAAACCCATTGCCGCCGCAGCTAAGGGTTTGCACGTTGTAGCTTTTTAGGTCAAAGTTTGTAAAATTATTGTGACCACAATACAGCTTTTCCAAAGAGGTGCACCCTTTTACATCAAGCTCGGTAAGCTTATTTTTAGCGACATCCAGAGACCACAAGGCGGTGCAGCCTTTTACGTTAAGCTTTGTAATCTCATTTCTATTGGCGTCAACATCCCTCAAAGCGGTCAATCCTTGCACGTTAAGCTCGGTAAGCTTATTTAGCGGGCAGACTAACACCTTTAAAGCGGGGCAGCCCTTTACGTCAATGGCGGTAAGCTGATTGTCCTCGCAGTCAAGCTCGGTGATGTTTCCTTTAAGGATAACTTTTTGCCCTGTAGCAGTCAGTGCTGTTTTTTGACCGTTTTTAAGGGTTTTTTGGTGGCAGCCTTCCACCGCGATGTCAGAACCGTCAGCCGTTTTCGCCTTAACCTGTATGGGGTTTTTGGTGCCTATGGTAAGCACGATATACCTAACCGGTGGTGCAGGCGGCTCCGGTGTTTCCGGCTGTTTGCAGCCTAAAAACATCAGTGCCAGCGTTAAAGTTGCGGCTGTGATGAGCGCCGCGGCTCTCGTCGTTTTTAAGGCTTTTGCCTTAGCTTTTGAATTTGATTTCATGTAATCTCCTTAAAATTATTTTTACATATTTATTATACCGTTTCATCCGCCAAAAAACAGTTTATACGGATAAAAAGAACCAAAGTTACTAAAAAAGAACTTTGGTTACCTGATGAAAACCGTCTGTGTGCTGTTTTGTCAAACACAAACCGCCGGTCTTTCCGAAGCGGAAATTAAAAAGCTGTAAAATACATGCGCCCGGCAGCTTTGCCTATATCAATAAGCAAGAAAAGCTGCAGTGTTAACGGGCGTTCCTCTTGACTTTATATATGAGAATGATTATCATTTTCATATAGATATGGTTATAAAAGATACATACCGCACAAAACAGCGCGAATACATAGTGAAATTTTTAAAAAGCAAAGCGGACGAGCACTTTAGTGCCGATGAGCTTTTTTATGCGCTTGCTTCCGATTTAAAAACAGCGGACCATACGGATACTTGTAAAAAAACGCCGGCACTTGCAACTGTATACCGCACGCTGGATAAATTAGTAAAAGACGGTACGCTGCGGAAATTTACAAGCGAAGCCGGCGAAAAAGCGTGTTATCAATATATAAGCGAAAAATCGAATTGTGCTAAACACTATCATTTAAAATGCACGCAATGCGGAAGCCTTATTCATCTTTCCTGCTCGCAAATTCAAAAACTGGCTTCCCATATACAAAAAAATCATCAGTTCACTTTGGACACAAGCCGGACGGTGCTTTACGGTTTGTGCGCACAGTGCAGTAAAACAACTCATACAACAGGAGAAAAATAAGTATGAAAAAAACTTTGATTGCGCTTATGAGCGCAGTTTTATTGTCCGTTTGTGTATTTGCAAGCGGTTCTAAGGATTCTATGGCTTCCGGCTCAAACGATATGCCCTCGGTTGTAACAACTGTTTTTCCGGTATACGATTTTGCCCGGGCGGTTATGTTCGGTTCGGTGGATATGAATACCGGTAAAACAACGGCAGCCGTTTCCGGCAAAAACTTAAAACTATTGGTAAAACCGGGAATGGAAATCCATTCGTACGATCCTTCTCCCGCAGACATTGCAGCAATACAAAAAGCCGACATATTTATTTACATCGGCGGCGACAGCGATGAATGGGTGCGCGATGTATTAGCTTCTATGGATACTTCGCACAAAACGGTTATACGGCTTATGGACTGTGTGGAAACGGTTGAAGAAGAAATCGTTGAAGGTATGGAGCACAGCCATGAAGGACACGAATTTTGCGACGGCAGCTGCGAGCACGAAGAAGACGAACACATTTGGACGTCTCCCGCTTATGCACAAAAAATTGTAGACCTTATAGCCGATGCTTTAATACAAGCAGATAAAAATGCCGGCGCTGTCAATGCCGTACGTTTTGCCGAAAATGCTCAAGCGTATAAAACCGCCATTCAAAATGTAGACAGCGAAATTCGTACTGTTATAGACGGCGCACAAAACAAATATATTTTAATGGGCGACCGTTTTCCCCTGCGTTATTTTGCGGATTACTACGGTTTAACGTACAGCGCAGCTTTTACCGGATGCAGCACTGCAGTGGAAGCAAATCCTGCAACCATTGCTTTTTTAATAGATAAAGCTGCCGAAAAACAAGTTCCTGCCGTTTTTGCTATAGAGTTAAGCAATCAAAAAATTGCCCGCACGATTGCCGAAGGAGCGATGCAAAAAAATAGTGAAGCTCATCCTGCCGTGCTGGAATTGCATACCGTTCACAACGTAACAAAAGACGATTTTAAAGCAGGCGAAACATGGGTGTCGCTTATGAAACGTAATGTTGAAACTTTAAAAAAAGGAATGCGGTAAATTTAGACTTCCGCGCAAAAAAAATGGTTGTACTTTCCGCCGAAAACATCAGCGTATATTATGGAAATTATAAAGCCGTCGACAACGTATCGGTAAGTCTTGCAAAAGGAGACTACTTATGCGTAGTCGGCGCAAACGGTTCGGGAAAGTCGACTTTAATTAAAACACTGCTGGGCCTTATTCAGCCGAAAAGCGGCACGGTAAAGCACAATGACTGTGCCGTCGGCTATTTAAGCCAGCAAAACACCGTTCAAAGAGATTTTCCGGCTTCGGTACGGGAAATCGTTTTATCCGGATGTTTGCGTACAAAAGGGTATAAGCCGTTTTATTCAAAAAGCGAGCGCCAAGCGGCGGATTTTCAGCTTGAGCGGTTGGGAATAGCGCATTTGGCGCATAGCGCGTACCGCAATTTATCCGGCGGTCAGCAACAGCGCGTACTTTTAGCGCGCTCCCTTTGCGCCGGAAGCGATGTTTTGGTTTTGGACGAACCGGTTGCCGGTTTGGACCCTGAAGTAACCGATGAACTGTACTCGCTTATCCGTACGTTAAACCGCAACGAGAAAACGGCAATTTTAATGGTTTCGCACGATGTGCGCCGCGCCGTTGCAAATGCTTCACATATTTTACATATAAACAAACAGGTTTTGTTTTACGGAAGTGCCGCCGACTACCAAAAAACACAGCTGTATCATAAAATGACTGCAATGGAGATATGCTGCCGATGATTGACTTGCTTAAAACGCTTTTTTCTTACACGTTTATTATACGCGCGGTAGTCGGCGGCACCTTGATTGCGTTATGCGCGGCGCTGCTGGGGGTAAACCTTGTTTTAAAACGTTTTTCTATGATAGGAGATGGTTTATCGCACGTGGGTTTCGGTACGCTTGCCGCCGCTATGGCGCTTAACCTTTCGCCTTTGGCAGTATCCGTTCCCGTAGCAATCGGTGCGGCGTTTTTGCTGCTCCATATCGGGAACCATTCAGACATTAAAGGGGATGCGGCAATCGCGCTTATTTCCAGCAGTGCTTTGGCGCTGGGTATTTTAATTACGTCGATGACATCCGGATTGAATACCGATGTTACCGCCTATATGTTCGGCAGTATTTTAGCGATGAGCAAAAGCGATGTATACATCAGTTTGGGCTTGGGCATTACGGTTTTATCGCTGTACGTATTTTTTTACAATAAAATTTTTGCCGTTACCTTTGACGAAACTTTTGCGCGTGTTGCAGGCATCCGCACCCGCCGATATAATTCGCTCGTTGCGGTTTTAACTGCTCTTACCGTTGTTGCCGGTATGCGTTTAGTCGGCGTTATGATGATTTCCAGTTTGATTATATTTCCCGCACTGAGCGCTATGCGCGTTTTTAAAACATACAAGCCCGTTGTTGTTTGTGCTGCTCTTTTGTCTATTGTTTGCTTTTTTGCCGGTATTATCGCCAGCTTTGTGTGGTCGGCGCCTGCCGGGGCAAGCATTGTTACGGCAAATTTGTGCGCGTTCGGTATATGCGCGCTTATCGGCAGAATTAACGGAATCGGCTAATTAATTACCTGTAAACAAATTATACAACCTGTCCAAATCGTCGCGGGAAAAATATTCTACGGTTATAGTTCCGCGGTCAAAATTTCCTTTAAGTGCCACTTTTGTTCCTAATTTTTCTATTAACTGCTGTTCAAGAAAAATATAATCCGGTTCGCGTTTGTCTTGTTTTTTTGCCGCTTTGTTTTTTACTGCCGGTTCTTTTTCGCCGTTTAAGAAGGACGCTTCTTCTTCGGCTTCACGAACGGAAAGAGAAGCGCTGCGGATTTTTTCAAACAAAGTGCGCCGGTTCAAAGGGTTTATCACCGACAATACGGCGCGCGCGTGCCCTGCTGTAAGACTTCCGTCTTCAAGAGATGCTTGCATATCTTCGGGAAGTTTTAAAAGCCGCAGTGCATTTGCCACTGTGGAACGCTGTTTTCCGACGCGGCGCGCTGCTTCTTCTTGGTTTAAGTTTGCAAGCTCCATAAGTTTATGGTATGCTTTAGCTTCTTCAAGCGGGTTTAAATTTTCGCGCTGGATATTTTCTATAAGCGCTACTTCCAGTTTTTTTGCTTCGGAAAATTTTTGTATGCGCACGGGAACATGCGTAAGACCTGCAAGGCGTGCCGCACGCGTGCGCCGTTCTCCGGCAATAATATAATACGTGCCGTTGCCCGCTTCTTCTGCCAATATGGGCTGAAGAATACCGTTTTCTTTAATGGAGTCGGCAAGTTCTTGCAGCGCTTTTTCATCAAAACTGAGGCGCGGTTGGTGCGGGTTCGGTTTAAGCAAGTCGATTGCTAAATTGATTTCGCCCGTTTCGCCGGCAACTCCGGTTTTGCCGGTTTTACTTCCGCCGGAAAGCGCTTCCGAAGCGGAATGTTCCGCTTCGACTATAAGCGCGTCCAAGCCTCTTCCTAAAGCCCGTTTCGGTTTAGCCACGGAGAATTACCTCTTCTGCAAGTTTTTCATAACTGCGCGCACCCGCACACAAGGGATCGTACAAACAAATAGGCTGCCCGTGCGACGGCGCTTCGGAAAGCCGCACATTGCGCGGAACGATGGTTTTAAATACCGCATCTTTAAAATATGCTTTTACTTGCGATACTACATCGTTGGCAAGGCGGGTGCGTGAATCGTACATTGTAAAAAAAATACCGCCGATTTCCAAACCTGCGTTTATCGACTTTTGCACTTTTTTAACCGTTTGCAGCAAAAGCGAAATACCTTCAAGTGCAAAATATTCGCACTGCATGGGGATTAAAACCGAATTTGCTGCGGCAAGTCCGTTAAGCGTTAAAATTCCCAAAGAGGGCGGACAATCTATTAAAATGTAATCGTAACGGGGCAAAAGCGGTTCCAGTGCTTTTTTAAGAAAAAATTCGCGCTCCGACTGGTCTACCAATTCTATTGCGGCTCCCGATAAATCTATTGAAGCGGCAACGGCATCCAAACCGGTAACTTGGGTATGACGGACGGTTTGTTCGGCGGAAGCGTTCCCTGCTAAAAGTTCGTATACGGTCGGTTTGTCTTTGGAAATCCCGACGCCGGAAGACATATTGCCCTGAGAGTCGAAGTCAACCAAAAGTACTTTTTTGCCCGCCGCCGCCATATATGCACCGATGTTAATTGCGGAAGTTGTTTTTCCGACGCCGCCTTTTTGGTTTACAAAAACATAGACCTTTGCCATAATAGAAGTATATCATTTTCCGTAAAAAAAGTATATATTAAGCGCAGGAGATTTTTTATGATACATTCATGCGGAAAAACAAAGCCTAAAACGGCACATTCCGTTTTTATTGCGTGGAATGCGGAAGTGTGCGGAGATGCCGAATTGGCGGAAAACGCTTCCGTGTGGTTTTCGGCAACGGTACGCGCCGATATAGCACCTATCCGGATCGGAAAAGGCAGCAATATTCAAGATAACGCGGTCGTTCATGTAGACGAAAACCTGCCCTGCACTATCGGAGAAAACGTAACGGTAGGGCACAACGCAATCCTTCATTCCTGTACTGTCAGAGACGGTTGTACTATCGGTATGGGCGCTATCGTATTAAACAACGCCGACATCGGTGAAAATTCGATGGTAGGAGCCGGAGCTTTGGTAACGCAGGGAAAAAGCTTTCCTGCAGGCAGTTTGATTTTAGGCAGCCCTGCAAAATTAATACGCAGTTTAACGGCGGAAGAAATAGAAGCGATGAAAAAAAACTGCGAAAACTATATCCGTCACGCACAAGAAGCGCTGCGCGACGGGGCGCATTGCGGTCCCGGCGAAAAAATCGAACAATGAGTTTACCGACTGCAGCGGATAAAAAAACAAAAAAGCTTTCGCTTTCACACGTAATAGAGTGCGCCGCCGGCGATTTTGTGTGCGCGGTTTTTGCAAAACCTTCAAAAAACAAAAATACTGAAGCAAAAGCTATACAAAATTGCATAAAAATTAAAATTACGCGCGCATCGGAAAACCGTTTTTATGCCGAATATTTTACTGCAACGCAAGCATTTCAGCGTACACTAAATGCCGAACAACTGCTTAGCGTTTTAAAGCAGCTTCCGTACACCCCCGAAGCTTTGTGGCACCATATTTCGGTTACAACGCACAACGAATTGTATAGTGTGCTTACAAATAAAAAAGCGCATACAACGGTAACGCAAAAACGCTTACAGCTGCCGCGGCAAGGCGGAAATGATGCCGAAAGCGTGCACAGTTCAAACTGTACGCCGCCGCCGGTTTTCGACGATGAAAAAAACGTCAGCCCCAACCGGCGAAAAAACTATATTTTGCAAGAAGGTATACCCGTTCCCTTTTTAATAGAGCTGGGAGTTATGAATGAAAGCGGCAAAGTGCTTGCACCTAAATACGATAAATTCCGGCAAATAAACCGTTTTTTGGAATACATTGCCGACGTTTTGGGTACGTTAACGGAAAATGGAGCGGGAACGCAGCATTTTTTGCATATAATCGACTTTGGCTGTGGAAAATCCTATTTAACTTTTGCTCTGTATTATTTTTTAAGCGAAATAAAAAAACTAAAAGTAAAAATTACCGGCTTGGATTTAAAAAAAGAAGTAATACAAAACTGTTCAGCTTTGGCAAAACGCTGGAACTATAAGGATTTGTGTTTTCAAACGGGCAATATACAAGAGTATGCGTACGAAGGCACTCCAATTGATATGGTTATCAGCCTTCACGCGTGCGATACGGCAACCGATTATGCCCTTGCCTTTGCGGTACAGAATCGGGTCCGCATTATTTTATCCGTCCCCTGCTGTCAGCATGAACTGAATTCGGCTTTAAAAAAACACTGTTCAAATAAAGCATTTGACCTTTTTTTAAAATACGGCATTGTAAAAGAGCGTTTTGCTTCTTTGGCGACAGATACTATGCGGGCGGCGCTGTTGGAAAGCAAGGGATACGCGGTACAGCTTTTGGAATTTATCGATATGGCGCATACACCCAAAAACATTCTTATCCGTGCCGTACAAAAAACGTTTGCCGCTACCGGCACCGGCAACACAGAGTTTGCCGGTGCAAACGGTTCAAGTGCATACGAACAGCTGCGTGCCGCACTTGGCTGCGCCCCCGTTTTGGAAAGTCTTTTAGTACAATAAAATAGAGGCTTGTTTTAAATTACTATGCGCACTTCGCCGGAAAGTAATTCTTTTTGTTCTTTGTTTTCGGTTTCGACGATTAAATGAGCTTCATCGGTTATATCGACGGCTAAAGCCGTATATTCGCCCTGCTCGGAAGCGACGCAAATTTTTTTACCCAATATCAAAGAGCGCTTTTTATATTCTTGCATAAGCGTAACAAAGGGTGTATTCCCCGAAAAAGCGCTGAGCAGTTCGCTGATAACGGCGGCTGCAAGTTCGTTTCTGTCGATGACTAAAGCCGCGTTTGCGGCTGCAGCAGGAGCTGACGGCAAAGTTTTTTTATCTTGCTCCGGTATAAGACTTCCGGCAATATGGCGCAACTCTTCGGGAAATCCGTCTTTGCCGGTTTTTACGTTTATGCCGATGCCGACAACAACGGCGTCTACCGTACGCCGTTCCATATTTACAATACCTTCGGTAAGAATGCCGCACACTTTTTTACCGCGCACAAAAATATCGTTTACCCATTTTATTTGACTTTGTACGCCGAAACAATCAAGTGCGCGGCATACGGCACTTGCGGCAAGCGCAGTTAAAAGCGAAGTGTCGGGCGCTTGAGCGCGGGCGCTTTGAGCAGCTCCGGTTGTGCCGTCTTTACCGTTTTCCGGTTCCGGCGGCGGATTTTGCGTGTACGCATCGCTTTTGCCGTCATCCGGCACATAGACGATACTAAGATAAATACCGGAACGTTCGGGCGAATAAAAACTTCTTCCCATGCGCCCGCGCCCTGCGCTTTGGTGTTCGGCAATAAAAACCGCTCCGTGAAGCGCTTGCCGGTCGGCATCGGCACAGGAAAGTTTGCGCTTTGCTTCGGTGTTGGTAGAATCTATTGTTTTAAAAACCTTTATTTTTCCGCTGCACAGAGAAAAAGCAAGGGGGCTGAGTAAAGACGTAATGCGTGCAGCGTTTAAAAAATCGTGACCGTCTTTGAATACATAACCTTTATTGGTGCTTCCGGTAACGGGGTAGCCGTTTTTACGCAAACTTTCTACGGCTTTCCACACGGCTGTGCGCGACACTCCTATTTTTTCGGCGGCTTCGGTTCCCGACAGCGGCAGACCGTTTTGTTCGGCAAAAAGTTCCAGCAGTTTTTCTTTAGTAGAGCTCATCTTTTTTTTTACGCACACGGCGTTCCCAAATGGAAACAATCGGACGCAGGCAGCGTACATATAAAAGTCGAAGCCGGTTTAGTAAAACAAGGTAATTTTTTTACTGCTTCGGTTATAGCCGGAACAAAAGCGTTTTCGGCGACAATCAGCACAATTTCTTTTTCCCGCGCTACCGGTATACCGAAAAAGTTCAAATCCTGTTCGGTTCCGGTTCCTTTAGCGTCGACAATCGTTCCGCCGGGCGCACCGGCTTTACGCGCAGCTTGCATAGCTTGTTCGGCGCAGCCGGCATTTACCACAATACAAATAAGCTCATATTTTGTTTTTTCCGTCATGTTTTTACGCTCCGTTAAAATGCTGCACGCTATACCGATACAGTCTTTGTGCGCCGCCGCCCGGTGTTTCCATAAAACGGCGGTTTCTGCAAATACTTTTTCCGGTGCTAAAAAGCACAGTGCCGTTTTTTTTCCTGCGCCTAATCCTAAACGCTGTAGTAAAACTTTTTCTGCGGTTCCCCTGCCCGAAAAACAAACGATGTTTCCCGAACCGCTTCTTTTTGCATCCTCACAAAAAAAAGCGGCGTATTGTTCGGGGACGACGGCAAACACCAACGTATTCATTATTAACCGCCGTTTGTTTTATTTTCGAGGTTTGAATTTTTGCTTTCATCGTTTGGCGTTTTTTCCGGTTCGCTGCGGCGGCATTGCCATCCTTTTGTCTTTATGCCGTTTACCCAGCGGCTTGCCCAACTGCGTGCAGCATATAAATCGTGTTCGCGGTAATTGGCGCATTCATGCATACCTGTTCCGGGTACGGGTTTATCGACAGGCCATTCCGCTATAGTTTGAAAAATAATAAGCATTTTTTTTGCAATTTCTTCTTCGGTTTTATCTCCAAAAAGGGTTAAATTAAAACCGGTTCTGCAGCCCATGGGAGAAAAATCGATCAAGCCGCTTAAAATATTTTGACCTATTTCCGCCGTTAAATGTTCCAGCGTGTGAATTCCTGCCATCGGTATAAACTCTTCGTTCGGCTGGGTAAACAGGATGTCGAATTTGCTTACGATGTCTCCCGACGGTCCTTCTTTACGCATAGCAAGGCGGACGTAAGGTGCGCAAACTTTACTGTAATCAAAATCGCTGCAAAATGCTTCGTGGTTTTTTTGTTCCATAACACTCCTGTCGATTTTAACTTTGTTTTGCTGCAAGTTCTATCATGTGCGTAACCAAAAAAGCACTTATTTGTGCCGCTTTTTCTTCATGATACACTTCTTGCGCGTTTTCAGCCATATCCGATATGCAGCGTATAATAACAAACGGAACAGCGCTTAAGTAACACACTTGCGCTACGCCGGCGCCTTCCATTTCTACACACGCAGGGTCGCATAAATCTTGAATCGCTTCTTTTTGCTGCGCTGAATTGACAAAGATATCTCCCGAAGCTATACGTCCTTCCGTTAGTTTTGAAGAAAAATTTCCTTTTTCCCACGCACGCCGCGCGCATTCTATAAGAAAGGGGTTCGCAGGGAATTCTATCCGTTTTATACCCGGAAGTTCACAAGGCTTGTAACCGAAAGCGCTGACGTTTACATCATGGTGTACGGCGTCGGTTGAAACGACAACATCAAAAAGGTGTAAATCCTTGCGCACAGCGCCTGCAACGCCGGTGTTTATAACGTGTGTTACACCGAAGTATGAAATTAATAAAGCGGTACACAAAGCAGCGTTTACTTTGCCTACTCCGCATTGCACAACCACAACTTGTGTTCCGTTAAGCATTCCTTCATAAAAAGACAAACCGCTTTTTTTTACCGGTTCAGCTTTTTTAAGAAGCCGTTGTAAATGCTCAACTTCGACAGACATTGCGCCTATAATACCTATTTTTACCATAAACCGCACCCCTTTCGCAGTGTTTGCAAAATATTGCAAAAAACCGCAACAAATACAAAAAAAGTGTTGACATTTTTTTTGTATTTTTGTATATTATGCACAGCAGCAACAATCATAAAAAGGGTCGCTTTTCCTCCTCCTTTAGCGGCCCTTTTTTCATTTTAAAACAAAAAGTTTGTTTACACAAGAGTTTAAAAACTATTGACAGAGTTTAAAAAACTGCGACGTTAAACTGCTACATTAAACGGCGGCACTTTCAAAAGCGCCGAGTATTTCATTCATATATTGGTCTTTTGCAAAAAAATAGCTTTCGGCATGGGCTGCGTTTTCCGTTACTATCAACTTTTTTGGTTCCGGGGCAAAAGCGTACAAACTGTGAGCAGCTTTAAGCGGAACAAAGGTGTCGGCTTTACCGTGAAATAAAAGCAGTGTGCAGTGTCCGGTTTTATGCGTGCCGTCATTTGTGCGGCTAAATCGCTGCAAACAAGTTCCCGGGCAATTTGCAAAAAAAGTAAAACCGTTTATTATAAAGTTAATACACGAAGCCGCCGCTGCAGCACAGCTGAACAAAAGCCGCTGTACAAAAGCTTTCGGCATACATAAAAATAAAAGGTGGCGTACCGATTCGGAAAAGCGGAAAAAACTGCTGTCGGCAACAACCAGTTTTACACTGTTTTTTTCTTTGTTAAAATCCGTGCCTTCAGCTAAAATACCGTATGCGCACTGAATAACGGCAGCCGCCCCTGTAGAAATGCCGTGCAAAACAATGCGTATGTCGGTTCCGAAACGGTCGACCAAACAACGCAGCCACAAACATAAGTCCGCCGCATCCGTTTTTACATAGCCTAAGCCTGCATAAGTTCCGCCGCTTTTACCGTGCGCACGTAAATCTACATTTAAAACGGAAAAGCCTCTTTTATAATAATCTTTTGCAAATGCTTTTGTTTGCACATCGGAATCTGATAATGCATGAACAAGAACGGCAATATTGTGAGGTTTTTGCGCCCGGGTACTGTTGGGGTGGTTGTACAAATCGGCGCATAACACGATTTTTCTTTTCGGAAATAAAAAAAAGCGGCGCCGGCACGTTGCAAAAAGCGTCAGTGTTTCGGCTTTATCGGTGATGCCGGTTTCGATTTTTGCAGTTGAATACAGTTTTTTGCGCGATTGCGCATACTTTTCGTACGCTGTTCGGACGCATAAAAAGCGGAACAGTATAAAACCTGCTGCAAAACAAAAAAATACAAATCCTATACCTAAAAGCAGTACAGTATAAGTTAAAAATATCATTATTTTCTCTATTCTTGCGTATTATAAACTATTTTATCCGAGCGTTCAAGAGCGATTTTGTGTGATTGTATGTAATTATGCAGCCGATAATTGCAGAATTTACAAATATAAGGTATACTGTATAAATGGTAACTCTTGCGGCATTGTGCGCTATCGGAGCGGAAAAAGTACTTGCAAACGAAATAAAAAAACTCGGCTACACGACATGCGGAAACGCTGTCGGCAGGGTTTTGTTTAACTGCCGCGAAACCGAGTTGTTTAAACCCAATTTATGCTTGCGCACAGCAGACCGGGTGTATTTGCAAGCCGCTTCGTTTTATGCAGCCGACTTTGATGCTCTGTTTGACGGATCTTATGCGGTATGCTGGCAGGATTATTTTAAAAAAGACGTAAAGCTGCACATAGATAAAGTGCGCATTAAAAACAGTAAACTTTCATCCGAGCACGGTGTACAAAGTGTGGTTCACAAAGCTTTGTGCAAAAAACTGGGTACCGTTTGGAATATGGAAACGCTTCCGGAAAGCGGCAGCCGTTCGGATATTCGGGTTTATATAGAAAACGATACCGTTTTTTTACTGCTCGATTTATCGGGAGACCCCTTAAACCGCAGAGGCTACCGTACGGACGGCGGACAAGCGCCGCTTCGGGAAACGACGGCTGCTGCGCTTTTACAGCTTATGTGCTGGAAACGCAAAATTCCTTTACACGATCCTTTTTGCGGGTCGGGCACGATTGCAATAGAAGCCGCTTTGTACGCTTATAATATTGCCCCCGGCTTCGGAAGACACTTTGCACTGGAAAACCTTGCTTTTTTTGATGCCGCTCGTGCACTGGAAATCCGCAAACAAGAAGCGGCAAAAATCCGCACCGATGTGCTTGCCCGCATTACGGGAACGGACAAAGATCCTGAAGCGGTAAAGCGCGCGCGTAAAAATGCCGAACATGCGTGCGTTGCGGCAGGCAGAGCTTTGCAGCTTATCGGCAGCGACAATAAAATACCGCGTCCCGATTTTGACTGTGCCGATTTTAAAGAATTAAAAGCTCCTTACGAAACAGGCGTGTTGTTGAGTAACCCGCCTTACGGAGAGCGGCTGGGGAATGAAAAAGAAACTGCGGCTTTGTATGCCGATATGAGCTGTTTGTTTACCGATTTTAACGGCTGGAACATAGGCTTTATAAGCGCGTTTACCGATTTTGAACAAACAATCGGAAAAAAAGCGCAATCAAAAAAGCTTTTAAAAAGCGGTAATTTGGATACTTGTTTTTACATATACGGAGGATACAATGGGCATAGTGGTAGATCATGAAAAACGTAAACAAGGAATTTTAAAAAAAGCGCTTGATGTTTTTGTGGAAGAAGGGTATGAGGACGCTACGTTCCAAAAAATAGCCGACCGCTGCGGCATTACACGCACAACTTTGTATATTTATTTTAATAACAAGCGCGAAATTTTTTTGTGGAGTATAAAGCAGCTTACCGAAAGTTTGGAAAAATCTTTGCAGCTTATCATTACCGATTACAGTAAAAACTGCAAACAAAGGCTTTTAGCTATGCTGGAAAGCATTGTGCACGCTTGTGTAGAAAACCGGCAGCTGTTTCGCGTTATATTGGCATACCTCATTCAAATTCAAAAAGCGGGTAAAAACCCCGGAGATAGAGTGCGCCGGCGCATTGTGCGCTTACGCCATTTGCTTTCCACTATTCTTATTGAAGGCAAAAAAAACGGCGACTTTAAACCGATAAACGTTAAAGCCGCCAACGAAATGTTTTATTCTTTGATTGAGTCGGCAATTTTCCGCCTTGCCATACTCGATCAAACAACTATAGACGAAATGATTTCTTCCTTATATTTGGCGGTGGAAGGAATCAGCGTTTCTTGTTAACTTACGCTTATTCTTTTTGCTCTGTGAGTACGGCGCGTACAAGCTGAACTTTTTTCCCCAATTTGCGGTTAAGCAGCTCTTGCGCTTCGTCAAAGTCGTCGGTTTTAACAACGTCGTCTACCATAAAATTATCCCCGGCAAACGAATATGTGTAATTGCCTAAATACAGGTATTGTGCGTTGTCTTGCTTGTGTACGTCCATTCCGAACGGAAGCAGCAACCAAGCTTTTTTTTCTCCAAATAAACAGACTTTAAAACTGTCTATTGAAAAACGCCCGGATTCCGGTACTGTCAGCAACATAAAAAAATAATCACCTAAAACCGGAGGGGTGCCCTGTGCGCTTTCTTTTCGCATAAAGTCGGCAACCGTCAAATCATATTCATGCTTTTTTGCATTGAGATCGGAAATATTTAAAGTTTGTTTATAAAATTCTGTATCTATATTCTTTGCAAAAGAAACTTTTCCGACAAGCATAATTTGTCTTGAAAGCGAAGGTTCGGTCAATTCTCCGCCTTCGGCACAGGCAAAAGATGCTGCAAACAAAACGATAGCGCATACGGTTAAAAATCTTTTATTTAGCATTTTTTAACTCCTCTCTTCTTGCTTTTAAAAGCGGTTCCCATGCCGTTCCCCGATAATAAGACAGTGCAACTTCTACCGCCGTCAATTCGTCTTTGGGATTTTCTCGTGTTTCTTTTCGTTCTCCCGTATAAAAATCGATTTTATGAGCCCCGCAATAATAGAGTCCGGGAGTTTGAGGAACAATAAAATCATAGTCCGTTGAACCTTGTACGCCGAAATACCAAGTGTATGATATTTGATTATATGCATACGAAGATGCTTGCTGGCTTCGTAATTCCATAGTGTACAATTTATACCGACCTCCGGGCGCAAGCGGCTTGGTAACTTGTACCGGCTTTTTCCCTACACCTTCAAATCCTCTTTGGACTAAAAAAAACGGGTGTACAAAACACGGTGCATACGCCGTATTCGCTTGAAAAAATTTAAGTGTAACGGTGGTATTAAATCCGCCGTCAAAACAACCGTAAACCAAAACGGAATCTTCCGGTGTTCCGAGATTTGGGGTTCCTAAAATACTGTTTCCTCTTGCAGATGTATCGTCCAGCATATACATGGATGCACAGCCGCTGAACAAAACAAAAGACAATAGTAAAAAACTAAAGGTACTTATAACCTGCTTTTTTATCCTCATTTTACAGTTCCTCTAAAACTAAAATTGCAGAAATTGAAATTGCATTCTTTCCTAAATTCTCGCCGATAAGGTTTTTATTCACTTGATTTACATATTTATACGACAAACCGAGCAAAACATTTACCGGCATACCAAAATCGTATCCGAGTTGAAAACCTCCTTCAAAAACCCAGGCAAAACTGGGGAAACCTTTGTCGGTTTTATTTGAAAAAAGATTGACAAATCTTCCCCAATCCATACCGACACCACCTTTTATAAAGGGTGAAATATAAATTTCTTGTATAATAAAGGGTGCTTGTAAAGTTACCTCCGGACCGATAATTATACGCGTAGACGTTTTGCTGTATGTAGGCTTTGAATATCTGTCCCAGCCGTCGGATTTCCATGTCGCCGTTGCCGAATCAATATTAAAAAACAAACCGGCTCCGAAAAATCTTATTTTTTCTCCAAAAAAATATGAAACGTCCGCATTTGCGGCACCGGAAATATTCGGCGTTAAAGAAATATCGTATCCTGCTTGAAAGCTCGCATAGTACGGACTTCCGAAACTAAAAGCTTTTGCCTTTTTCTTTGTATCGTTATCTTCACCGGTTTCGGTTTTACTATTATCTGTATTCTTTATTTTGCTTCTTTTTTTCCTGATCTGTACTTCTTCTTCTTTTATTTTTTCAGTACAGCCTTCCATGCGCCATAATCCGTGCTCTTTTATCCAGCGTGTTTCTTCTTCTTTTTCTCCGGTTAACATAACCGTATAAAGAGAAGTTTCGCTTAGTTCTTCGTTTTCTATCGAAAAAGGTTTTTCATTGTACAAAGATTTCCACAGTTGCCATGCAAGCGCATAACGCATACCCTCCAACGGAGAATAGTTATAAAAATGCGCAACTATAACGGAACGTACGGCGGACGGTGCGCTGTCGAGCGCTTTAACAAAGCTGTTTTTACCCTCGGAAGCAACATAACTATACGAAATGTATTTTACAATATCGGTAAATTCTCCGTTTTTATCGGAAACAGCTTCTATAAATTTTTGCACACGCTTTGTTAATTGTGTTTTTTCGTCCGACATGCTTTCAGGCGAGAGTACTTTTTTTATATAAGCTTGAACCGCTGCTGCTGGAATGGAATAGTTTGTATCCTGACGGCGGGCATGCTTCCACGTATTAACACCGATAACGGCATAGCCTGCTTCGGCACTTTTATCGGTTATTAAAAGCGGACCGCCGGAATTACCGCCGTCGATTTGAGCTGAGTGTTGAATAAGAGAAGTAATTTCCGGGTCTATCAAATCTTTTATGCGTGCATTCGCATTGGTAACGGTACCCTTACCCAATTGCCATAACGGAGTGTTGCCCAAACCGGGAAAACCTGCCGTCCAAACATCAAGTCCGTCGTAGGCTTTGCTTGAACTAAAAGTTAAGCCTTTTTTAAAAGGTTTAACCCCTTTGGGAAAAACCAATAAAGCTAAATCTATCTCTTCGTCTGCATTTAGAACTTTTAAATCGTCGTATTTGGTTATACTGCCGTCCGCATTTTCAAATTCAACCGATACGCTTTCGGCTTGCGACACTACGTGGCGGTTGGTAATTATATAGTTGGTGCCGTCGCCGGTAACATATACAAAGCCCGAACCGAAACCGCCTTCAAGGTAGGCATCAATCGACTTGGCGTACGACGTATAACCTTTGGCATGTAAATTATCACGATATTTTTCCAACATGGAAACACTGTCAGGATAATATTTTTCTCGTACAATGCCGACATAGTTTTTAACTTGAGCAAATGCTACAATCGGCAGTAAAAAAGCAAACACGCATAAAAATCGAGTTTTTTGTAATATAAATTTATGCATATATTCCTCCGGTTGAACATTCTAAATAATTTTTAGATTTTTAGCAAGATAAAAAATTTATGACTTGAGCGGTTTTACCTTATTTTTTTTAGTTTCCAAATGTCGCGCACGTAATCTTCAATTGTGCGGTCGGAAGAAAATTTGCCGCAGCGGGCTATATTCAACAGCGCCTTTTGTGCCCACAGCCTTTGGTCGGCATAAGCGCGTGCAATCCGCTCTTGCGCTTCGCAATATGAATCGAAGTCGGCAAGCACATAGTATACGTCGGGGCGCTGACCTTCAACTCCGAACACCAGCGAATCGTACAATTCGTTAAACAATTGGCGGCTCGGATCAAAGGTTCCGTCGACAAGCCGCTCAAGCGCTTTTGCCAAAGCGCTTGAGCGTTCTATATACGTTTGCGGATTGTAGAGGTGTTCTTTTTCCATTGTAAGGATTTCGGAGCTTTTTAAGCCGAATATAAAAACGTTTTCTTCGCCGGCTTCTTCAACTATTTCAATATTTGCGCCGTCAAGTGTTCCCAGCGTTAACGCTCCGTTTAACATAAACTTCATGTTCCCCGTGCCTGAAGCTTCTTTCCCGGCGGTGGAAATCTGTTCGGATACGTCTGCAGCGGGAAAGATTTTTTCGGCGGCGGTAACGCGGTAGTTTTCAACAAACACAACACGAATTTTGCCCTTTACAAGCTTGTCGTTGTTTACGCGTTCGGCGACGGCGTTTATCAATTTTATAATGCTTTTTGCACGCCGGTAGCCGGAGGCGGCTTTTGCTCCGAAAATAAAAGTCCGTGCGGGAGGGTCAAAATTCGGATCTTCTAAAATCTTATTATACAAATAAATAATATGTAAAATGTTTAAAAGCTGCCGTTTGTATTCGTGCAGCCTTTTTATTTGCACATCAAAAATCGAAGCAGGGTCTAAAAATTCGTTTTGCGTTTTTTCCAGCCAAATAGCCAGATCTTTTTTGTTTTTTTGTTTAATTTCAATAAGCTTATCCAACACAGCGTTGTCGTTTGCGTATTTTTCCAAGTTTTTCAAAACGGACAAATCGGTTTCCCAACCGCTTCCCGCATATTCGCTTATAAAAGCTGCCAAACGCGGATTTGCATGCAAAAGCCAGCGGCGCTGTGTAACGCCGTTTGTTTTATTGTTGAATTTTTCAGGATATAAATCCGCCCAATCTTTTAATTCTTGCGTGCGTAAAATTTCGGTGTGCAACGCGGCAACTCCGTTTACGCTAAAGCACGCATGAATGGCAAGGTATGCCATATAGATAGTTCCGTTTCGAATAAGACTCATGCGGTTTTGCTTGTCGTAATCGTCGGGAAAATGCTTGCGCAATTCCGCTAAAAACCGGCGGTTTATTTCTTCAACTATTTGATAAATACGCGGAAGCAGCGATTGAAAAATATCTATAGACCATTTTTCCAAAGCTTCGGCAAGGATGGTATGGTTTGTATATGCAAAAGTTTTGCACACGATTGCCCATGCTTCATCCCATCCCAAAAGATGTTCGTCCATTAAAAGGCGCATCAGCTCAGGAATTGCGACTACCGGATGCGTATCGTTAAGCTGAATAACGTAAACGTCGGCAAAATGGCTGAAATCATTACCGTGTTCTCTTTGGTACGAGCGGATAAGGTCTTGTAAACTTGCCGAACAAAAAAAGTATTGTTGTTTTAAACGCAGTGCTTTGCCTGACGGTCCGTTGTCGTTCGGGTACAGTACGCGCGATATGTTTTCTGCCGAATTTTGGCGTTCAACCGCCCGGTTGTAGTGCATGTCGTTAAAAAGCTGTAAGTCAAACCCGTTGGGCGAAGAAGCTTGCCACAAGCGCAGGGTGTTAACCGTGTTGGTGTTGTAGCCGATGATGGGAGTGTCAAAGGGGGTTGCCGTTACCAGTTCCGCATTTTCTACGGAAAAATAATCGCGTCCGTCGGCGCCGTGTTTTACTGTTACGTTTCCACCGAAACGCACTTCAACCGCTAAATCGCTGCGTTTGATTTCCCACGGGTCGCGGTGTTTTAGCCAATTGTCGGGGTATTCCACTTGAAAACCGTTTTCGATATGCTGTTCAAACATTCCGTATTCGTAACGGATGCCGTACCCGCATGCAGGGTAGTTGAGCGTTGCAAGCGAATCCAAAAAACACGCGGCAAGGCGTCCCAACCCCCCGTTACCTAAAGCGGCGTCCGGTTCTTCATCTTCTATGGAATTGTAATCAAAACCCATTTCTTCAAGTACTTGTACGACGTGCGGTTTTATAAGGGTGTTTATAATATTGTTGCCCAGCGCGCGTCCCATAAGGAATTCGGCTGAAAAATAGCATACTTGGCGCATGTGTTCTTTTTCGTACAGCTGTCTGGTTTTCATCCAGTTTTCCATAACCGATTCCAATACGGCGGCGGCAAGCGCATCGTACAAATCGTGTTTGTTTGCTTGACTGATATTTTTACCGTACTGTCTTTTTAAGCGGTTTGTTATTGCGGATTTAAATGCTTGCGGATCAAAATGCATATAGTCCAAAACCTCGTATTTGTTTATCCTAAACGCTTCAAAAAAAAACGTCAAGTAAGCAAGCAACAGGTAAGCGGACAAACCGTGAGCAAGCGGTAAGCACAGGTCAAGCAGACGGACCAATCATAGGCAAACGGACAAACCGCAAACAATCGCTCGAGGTGCTAAACTGAAGCTGTCTTTATTTTGCTTGCAGTATAATCATTGAGCGTGCTGACGTGCGGTATACACCGGAACAGGGCTGAAGTGTTTCGTTTTCGTTTGCAAAGTCCTCGGGAAAGGGGAGGGCGGTATCGGCAAGGCGGTACCAGTTTTTTTCTTTGGACGGCGGCGGAAGCCGGGCTTCAATGCCGGTATCGGATGCATTACACATCAGATAAAAAATGCCGTCTATACGGCAGGCAATAAAGTGATTTTGTTTTGCCCAATCGGGTGTGTGAGCGTGTTCATCAAACCAGTTTATGTCGGATATATCATTTGCCGAAAGGTTAACTCCGGAAAAAAAATCGCTTCGGCGGAATTCGCTGTGGCGCAAACGGAATGCTACGGCTTTTTTGGTGAATTCGAAAATTTCTTTGTGTGTTGTTTTAAGATGCCAGTCGATCCACGAAATTTCGTTGTCTTGGCAATATGCGTTGTTGTTGCCGTTTTGAGTTCTGCGAAACTCATCTCCTGCAAGCAGCAGGGGAGTTCCCTGCGACACAAGCAAAGTTAAAAGCATGTTTTTTATGTGACGAGCCCTTAAGCGTTCCGTTTGACTGTCGGCAGGTCCTTCGGTTCCGTAATTACAGCTAAAATTGGCGTCGCTTCCGTCTGCATTGCCTTCGCCGTTGGTTTCGTTGTGTTTGCGTTCGTAGCTTACCTCGTCATTTAAGGTGAAACCGTCGTGACTTGTTATATAGTTTACCGAATGGTAGGGTTTTCGCCCGCTTGCTGCGTACAAATCGGAACTGCCGGCAAGGCGCGTTGCAAAAGCGTTTGCAGTAAAATCATCTGCTTTCCAAAAACGGCGCACATCGTTACGGAAACGGTCGTTCCACTCCGCCCAGCGCCTGCCATAGACGGAAAAACTTCCCACTTGATAGGCGCCTGCACAATCCCACGCTTCTGCAATAATCTTTGTGTTGCGTAAAAGCGCATCTTCTGCTATCCATGCGGGTAAAACGGCGCTTTCGCTGATCTGCCCGTTTTGATCGCGCGTTAAAACGGAAGCTAAATCAAAGCGGAAGCCGTCCACGTGCATTTCGCTTACCCAGTAATGAAGGCAGTCTAAAATAAAGGAAAAAACAATCGGGTGATTGCAGTTAAGCGTGTTGCCGCAGCCTGAAAAATTTGCATACGTACTTTTGTCTTTTCCGTTTGCAAGGTAGTATACCGAATTTTCAAAACCGCGGAAATTCAGCGTGGTGCCGTTTTCGTTTCCTTCGGCGCTATGGTTAAAAACAACATCCAAAATAACTTCCAAACCGTTTTTATGCATTTCCCGTACCATTTTTTTAAATTCAGTAACGCATGCGCCGGGCTTTTTATCGTAAGCATAAGAAGCTTTCGGTGCAAAAAAAGCTAAAGTGCTGTACCCCCAAAAGTTTTTTAAAGTTTCGTTTGTTTTAGGATTACGGTTTTTATTTTCGTTTTCATCGAATTCCTGAAGCGGCAAAAACTCTACGGCAGTTATGCCCAATTCTTTTAAATATGGAATTTTTTCGATAAATGCACGGTAAGTTCCGCCGAAAGCCGTATTTGCACTGTTGTGCCGGGTAAAGCCTTTTAAATGCGTTTCATATATAACTGTGTTTTGAATCGGTCGGTTAAGAGGGCGGTCGCCCTGCCAATCAAAATCATCATCGTCTACGACAACGCATTTAGGCTGCTGCCCTAAAAACACCGAAGCGTTTGTCAGCGCTTTTGCGTACGGGTCAAGCAAACGACGGTTTTTATCAAAACGCTGTCCTTTGTCCGTTTTAAACGGTCCGTCGGCGCGGTATGTGTACAAAGCACCCTTTCCGATTCCTTCAATAAATACATGCCACAAATCTCCGCTTCGGTTGCGCTCACTGTCCAAACAAACGCTAAAGCAAGGCGTTTCGTCGGTTTCGTTTTCAAAAAGTTCAAGCGTTATCGAATAAGCGCTGTGCGAAAACACGCAAAAATTAACACCGTTGTTCCTTATGCTCGCTCCAAGCGGAAAAGCTTTGCCGTCCTGTACCGTATATTTGTGCATAGGCATAACTATAACACAGCGCATTTTCCGGTACAAGGGTAAAATCATACAGCTTGCAAAAGACAGGATATGTGATACAATAAAACTATGGCAGCTTATATTTTAGCTTTCGATCAGGGTACAACCAGTTCCCGCACGATTTTATACGATTCGCATGCCCGAGCGCTTATCAGTTTTAGCAAAGAATTTACGCAATATTATCCCAAACCCGGCTGGGTTGAACACGATGCCGAAGAAATATTCCGTTGTCAGCTGGAAGTTACGCAAACGGTTTTGCAGCGTGCTCAAAAAGAGCTTGGCATACAGCCGTCGGACATTGCAGCGGCAGGTATTACCAACCAAAGAGAAAGCGTAGTATTATGGAAAAAAGACAGCGGAAAACCGGTATACCGGGCTATCGTGTGGCAGTGCCGCAGAACCGCACCTTTGTGCGAAAGGCTGTACGCTCAAGGCTTAAACGATATTATCCGCGAAAAGACAGGCTTATTGCTTGATGCATATTTTTCCGCAACAAAAATAAAGTGGATTTTAGACAATGTTCCCGGAGTGCGCGAGCGCGCGCAAAAAGGTGAAATTCTTGCAGGTACTATTGATTCGTGGCTTATTTGGAAATTCAGCGGCGGAAAGTGTCACGTAACGGATGTTACAAACGCAAGCCGTACTATGCTGTACAATATTTATGCCGGTTTGTGGGATCCCGATCTTTTAAAACTGATGGACATTCCTTTGTGTATGATGCCGCAAGTGCGCAATTCAAGCGAAGTATATTGTGTGTCCGATGCATCCGTGTGCGGTTTTTCCGTACCCATTGCCGCGGCCGTAGGTGATCAGCAAGCCGCACTGTTCGGGCAAGGCTGTTTTCATGAAGGAGACGTTAAAAACACATACGGTACCGGCTGTTTTATGCTTATGAATACCGGCAGTATTCCCGTTGTTTCAAAAAACCGCTTGCTGACGACGATTGCGCTCGGTATAAACGATGAGGTACAGTACGCCTTGGAAGGCAGTATTTTTATGGGCGGAGCGACCATAAAATGGCTGCGCGATGAATTGGAGCTTATTTCTTCGGCTCCCGAAGTTGACCGGCTGGCAGAATCGGTTGAAGATACAAATGGTGTATACCTTGTGCCCGCTTTTACGGGGCTGGGGACGCCGTATTGGGATATGTATGCGCGAGGTACTATTACCGGTCTTACACGCGGAACAAAAAAAGCCCATATTTGCCGCGCCGTTTTGGAAGCGATTTGCTACCAAGTAAAAGATGTTATAGATTGTATGAGCGAGGATGCAGGACAGCCGGTTACTTTGCTTAAAGTGGACGGCGGCGCCAGCGTAAGCAATATTATGCTTCAATTCCAAGCGGACATAATGAATACGAGCGTGTGCCGTCCGCAAAACGTGGAAACGACGGCTTTGGGCGCCGCTTTTTTAGCAGGGCTTGCAGTCGGTTTTTGGAAAGATAAAGACGAAATACTTGAGCATTGGAAATGCGACAAACAATTCGAAGCGCACATGGACGAGGCGAAACGGACATCGTTATACAAAGGCTGGAAACGTGCCGTAGAGCGCGCAAAAGGGTGGATAGAAAAAGATTAAAAAGCTTAAACGGCAAACGGTTACACGCGGGCTTTGCGCAAACGGGTTTGTTCAATATCGGTGCTGAACAATTCGCGTAAATCGTTTAATCCGAGCGCCATAAGCGCCATCCGGTCTATTCCGATTCCCCATGCAAGAACGGGAACGTCAACGCCCATAGCTTTGGTTACTTCGGGGCGGAAAATACCCGACCCGCCCAATTCAAACCAACCCAAAACGGGGTGTTTTATGTGTACTTCTATTGACGGTTCGGTAAACGGAAAGTAACCGGGAACGTATTTTACGTCTGTTGCGCCGGCAATTTCGACTGCAAACATTTCTAAAAAACCCAAAAGTGTTTTTAAGTTTACTTCACTGCCCAGTACAATGCCTTCGGTTTGATAAAAATCCGACAAGTGTGTTGCATCGACTTTATCGTATCGGAAACAGCGGGCTATGCCGAAGTATTTTCCCGGTATTTTAGCTTTTGCGAGCTGATGTGCAGACAAAACGGTTCCCTGACTGCGCAAAATAAGACGGCGGGTAAAATCGCGGTCAAACGTATAGTTCCACCCGCGGCTTCCGGTGTTTCCGCCGTTTTCATGCGCAGACGCTACATTCGACAAAAACGGTTCGTCTATTTTTTTTGCATATTGCGGATTTTTTATATAGTACACGTCGTGGATATCGCGAGCAGCATGGAACTGCGGCATAAACAGCGCATCGCTGTTCCAAAATTCGGTTTCTACAAGAGGTCCGTCGAATTCTTCAAAGCCGAGCGAGCTTAATTTGTCTTTTACGCTTTCCAAAAACGAAACATACGCGTTTTCTCTGCCGGGTATAATGCGTGCAGGCGGGATGGCGATATTGTACGAGCGAAACGTTCCCGTTTTCCATTCGCCGGAAGCAAGCATTTTTGGCGTTAAAACACCGATTTCGTTTCCGGTAATGCCTGCTTTTTCTAAAGCAGTGCGTACTTGCTGCGCATCGGAAGTCAGCTCATACACAACATTTTCTCTTTCCGCTGCACGAAACGGTGCATCGGATGCGCCTCGTTTTTTTGCCATACCGGCTATAGCGGCGGCTTCTTTTTCCGATAAGTTTGCTTGATCCAAAAAAAGTACCGAGCCTTCGGCTGCGCTGCCGGCATCTGCGGTTCCGGCGCCAGCAGCCGCGGCGGAGAAAAAAGAAGCGGCTTTTTTTATTAAAGCGCTTACCAAAGTTACTTCTTCGGGCAGTTCTTTTCCCGTCCAAACGGCATTTTTATCGGCATCCATAGCCAAAACGCCCGCTTTAGAAAGCGCTCCGAACGCGCTGCCGACGTCTTTATTTTCAAGTTTTAAAGCCGCCGCTATAGCCGGCAGCGAATGTGCGCCTTTTTCCCGCACAAAATTAAAAATACGTTCGGCAGGCTGTCCGTTTTTTGCAAAAGAAAAACCAAGCTCTGTTAATTCATAATAGGTATGCATTTCTTTGCGGCGCACTTGTACTAAGTTTTTTCCGGCAAGCCAAGAAAATGCTTGATTTGCATGACCTTCTTTGTAGTGTAAATCCGCTTGCAGCCGGGCGGAAGTCAATTCTTCCCCGGTTTTGTAAGTTAACAAAACTTTAACTTCAAGCGGATGCAGGTTTTTTATAAGAGCTTGTATGTCCATTCAGGTATCAATATGCGGTTACTTGTTTTTCCAAAAAGCGGATACGTGACGTATAGTACACCTTTTTTTTGGCGCCGTCGTATTTTGTAGAATCTGCTCCGCGGTATACGTAGTGGTAGTATTTACGCACGTCGTTTTCTTTTGTTTCTTCAACAAATTTTTGAGCGCGGTCGCGGATAGCAATCATCGCATCGGCTTGATTAAACATACTTTGATTGATGGTAAACGTAAAAAACGCTTCGCCGGTTGCCGGAAGATACTCAATGGTAATAGTATAGGGTAAACCGTTTTCCGTTTTGCCTTCTTCTTCAATTTTGTTTACGTTTAATCCTTCCGGTATTTGCGCACAAAGGATACCGGCAATACAGATAAAAAATGCTAAAATAAATAATGTCTTTTTCATACAATTCCCCCTTAGGAATTCCGGCACGGTACGCAGTTTACAAAAATGCAAGTGCACCATGCGTCATATTGTGTGCTGCGCTTAAAAGCGCGTGTATTCCACTATTTTACTCACAAACAGAAAAAAATCAAGATCGGCGCAGTATTTTCCGCTGTCTACGTAATAACGCGGCAAATCGGTTGCTAAAACGGTTCCGCGTATTTCTTTAGGCTTGTTTTTTATCAATTTGCGCGCATAGTTTCGAATCGCATCTTTTAAAGCGAGGCGGCACGCTTCTTGAATTCCTGCAGAACCGTTCATTATGGAAGAATAGCCCTTGCCGCCGATTTGCGGATATAGAGCTGATTGCCAAAACTGCCGGCGATAGATCATTGCCTCTGTAAGAGGAAATTCCGCCCAGCATTCAAAGCGGTTGTGTTCGATGTCGACCCGTACGTCTTTATATACTAAGCGGTTTTCGTAACCCGTAAACGCAATTGCCGGTTCAATGGAAAAATATTCGTCTACGCCGCGCAATTTGTCCGATGGGGTGTAAGTAAAATTCCAGCCGAATACAAGCGCTTGAACCATAAACGGGGCAAGCGTTTTAATGCTTTGAACGGCATTTTTGTATTCAGCGGAGTTTTGCTTTTGCGCTGCCGTTAATGCGGGCACATCGTCTATGGCAAACCACAAAGGAAAGCGTAACAATTCCGAAGATACCGTGTTTTGGGCATATACACACGTGCAAAAAGCGCATAGCATGCACAAGGGTAAAAGCTTACATAAGCGCAAATTCGCTAAACGCAGCATAGTGCTATCACGATTCCTGTCTGCGCCGCTCAAGAGAACCGATAACGGCATAGTTTTTCATAATCGACAAAAAAAGCGCCCATTTCGGCAAAGATTGTTCAACCAAATCCGCGCGGCTTCTGTTGCGAGACGAAGTAAACAGCAATTTAATATTAGACATAACCGTCGGAGTTGAATTGTGAGAATCTTCAAAAAGCATTACAAGCATGCGGTACAAATCGTACAAATACGATACTTGCGTTTGTACCACTTCTTTTGCATCCGCATTTGCCGTTGCAACCATCGTTGCAAGCTGGCGGGAAAATACGGGGTCTTTATGCCCGTCTTTAACGTGGCTTAAAATCAAAGCGATATCGTTTTTGCTTCCGCGGTTAAAACTTTGTTCAAAATTATTGATAATGCGCGATGCGTCTATGCACGCATATACGGCGGAAGCAAATTCAGTTTTTTGTTCAGGGTTGGTAAAAAAGCCTTCAAGGATAATATCGTTTAAAAATCCGGTTGTTTGTTCTTCAAAAAAGCGATTTAAAAACGTTTTTATAATTTGAACGGGCGTTATCCATAAAAAAGACTCTGCCGATTCGTCTTTTAAAATTTTATTTGTGTCCGCATTATATGCTTGTAATTCCAAAAGCGGCAGGGAATCGAACAGATTTTTTGTTTCGATTTCCAACTGTCTGTCTTGCAGCTCAACCTTTATGCGCTCGGCTTCCGAAGCAAAACGGCTTTTGGTACGTGCGGCAAAATCCGCAAGCGGCGAGCTTTTTGCCTTTGCCGTTTCGGGAGTAAACGAAGCGTCGTTTTTTCCCACTAAAATACAGTTTTTTAGTACTGCCGGTGTCAGCACTTTTGTTAACACGGTCGCAATTTTTTTTATGTGTTTTATTATTTCTTCTTCGGGTATTGCCGCCGAAGCGGAGCCGGAATGCACCGCGCATGCAAGAAGTGCACGGGCTAAAGAAGCGTTGATTTCGAGGGCGGAACAAATATAGTACAAATCGAGTAAGCTTTCCGTTGCATCTCCAATCGGAACGGAAATAAAAGTATTTTGAGGGTCTACGGGGTCAAAATCGGGGTTAAATAAGTTTAAAAGCGAAATATAATTAAACGCACACAAATCGTACAGCAAGCTTAAATTTTTTAATGTTTGTTCTATTTGAATAAACGTATTTGAACGGGTTTTGGCTAAAAGATCTTCGAGCGAGTGATTTTGAGACTCTATTTCGCGCTGAATATTTGAACTTGCTTCCATTTTGCGCTTGCGTTCTTCAAACGATAGCGAAAGCCACTTTTCTTTATCGGCTTGCGAATAGCCGGTGTGAATAAGCATGTCGAATAAGCGCTCTTTTATGTGTACGTTGCCGCCCGGTCCCATAAAAGAAAGCAGTTTAAACAGCACGGAAGTATGCGTGTACAGCAGAAAAATCAATTCGCCGAATGCAGGCAGCAATGTTCCGTTTTTATATATGGAAGGCTGCACTTGTTTTAATTCCGCTTCGCATTTTTTGCACTCGGTTCGCAGCTGTGTGCCGCCGGAAGCTTTTGAGAAAAACAAATTTTTAAAAAAATTAATAATCCGCTGCAGGATAGACATAGGCTCATTGTAAACGGATTATGAAGATTTGACAATAAGCGATTTTTAAAGCGCGTAAAGCGGATTTTAGAGTTTTCCGATAAGCGGCTGAGCAAGGTTTTTGTAATCGCTTACCGTTTGGGCGGCTACCACGGCTTTTCTCAGCGCGGCGCTTCCTTCAAAGCCTTTAATATACGCGCAAAAACGTTTGCGCATTTCCCGGCATGCGGTGTATTCGCCCTTGTCTGCGCATAAAAGTTCTAATTCAAGCAAGCCGGTTTTTAAGCGTTCCGCGCAAGATATGTTTTGGTACGAACCGGTTTGTAAAAAACTGCGCGTTTGGGCGAATACAAAGGGGTTTCCCATAGCGCCGCGCGCAAACATCACCGCATCGCAACGGGTTTGCTCAAAAATAAGGCGCGCATCTTCGGGCGAAAATACATCGCCTGAAGCGAACACGGGAATACGTCCATTTAAAACCTGCACTGCACAAGCGATTATGCTTTTATCGGATTTTCCTTCGTAACCTTGCGCCCGTGTTCGCGCATGTATCGTTACGGCACCTGCCCCCGCGTCGGCGGCAGCTAAAGCGGCTTCTTTCCATGTTAAGTGTTCGCTGTCCCATCCTGAGCGTATTTTTACCGTTACGGGAATCGGCACTGCTTTAGCTGCCGCCTGAACCGCTTTGTATAATTTATCCGGATAGCGGGTTAAAAAAGAACCGGCGCCGCTTTTTATGATTTTAGGCACGGGGCAGCCGGCATTTATGTCGATAAGTTCCGGATGTGCCGTTTCGTATACGATGCGGGCGGCTTCGGCTAGCACGGCAGGATCTCCGCCGAAAATCTGCACTGCATAGCTTTTTTCTTCCGGGGCGCGCAGCATAAATGCCGACGTTTTTTCACTTCCGCGCACCAAAGCTTCGGCAGACACCATTTCCGTGTAAGCAAAATCGGCACCCCATTTTCTGCATATACTGCGGAATGCGCGGTCGGAATACCCGGCTACGGGCGCAAGAAACAAATTGCCGCCCAGCTGCAGCGAGCCGATGTTTACGCTGTGATACAAATTCTGCATGAAAGAAAAAAACTATTCGCTTAAACGGAAAAGCGAGCAGCTGTTTTTCCACAGCTGTGCGGCTAATTTTTCCATATCCATTTCAAGCATTTCCGCTAAAAAACGCACGGTAGACGGCGTATATGCCGGCATATTCCGTTTACCCCGATATTCAGCGGGTACCATAAACGGACTTTCAGATTCGATCAATATGCGCTCAAGCGGTACGTTTAACACGGTTTCATGCAAATTGCGCGCGTTGCGGTAGGTAAGGTTTCCGGCGAACGAAAAATATAAATTCAAATCGAGCGCTTTTTTTGCGTATGCGGCATCTTCGGAATAGCAGTGCAGCACGCCGCCTGCAGACGGAATACGTTCGGATAAAATATCGAGAACGTCTTTTCCCGCATCGCGGTTGTGTATGATAACGGGCACATTCGCTTTTTCGGCAATTTCAAGCTGCGTAATAAACAATTCTATTTGAGAACGCTTATCGCCGAATTTGCGAAAATAATCCAAACCCGTCTCTCCGAGCGCAACTACGTTGGGAAGTTTTAATCCGTCTTCTACGGTTTTTACCCAATCGCGCCCCGGATTGTTTACTTCCGAAGGAGCCACTCCTACGGCGTGGTACACTCCCTGTACGGATTTTAAATTGGCATACACGTGAGAAAAATCGTGCAAACTGTTGCAAATGCTTATGATACGCGTAACTTGAGCTTGCTTTGCTTCTTGAATGACGCGCAGCTGTTCAATGGGATCTTCATAAATAAGCCCGATGTGGGCATGAGTATCAAAAAATTGCATGGCTTTTCTTCCAAAAAAGATAATACGGAACCAACCGAGTTCCGCCGAATTGCAGATATCAAGAATTCATGCATTTCTACCGATAAGGATAGCACAGGAATCAGGTATCGTCAATAAATCTTTTTAAATATTTTGTTTTTATTTGACACAGCCTGTTTTTTGTGGTATAATAATAGAAGTCTTTAAAGTGGAGAAGCGTGTGGCTCGAATCCGGACATATAAAAGATTGGAAAAAAGCCTTGTTCACAACACGGCGGTCTTTATCGGAACAGTGTTCCAAAAGATCGCTTCTTTTTGGGTAGGGGTTTTTAAATTTTGCGATCGTAAAATAACTGTTATGATCGTTCCCCATTCACAAAGCAAGGTTATCAATTTCCGCACAAACCTTTTTTCTCTCGCCTCGGGCGCTTTGCTTGTGTTCGGTATTGTTGTTTCTTTTTTCTATTTTAACGGACGTTCCATTAACGCAAGCGCCGAAATAAGTCGCTTAAAAGAAGAAAACCGTAAAACGCTTGCCAGTTTGGACGAATTGCGCGACGAAAACAACAGCCTTTTACAAACGGCGGAGCAGTTTCAAAATACGCTCAGTCAAGCGCTTGCTCTTATTGGTATAAGCCAGCCCTCGGCGGTAAAAAATTCGGGACAAAACAGCGATTTGGCGTCGCTTTTTAATATGCAGGAAATTGCGCGCGGGTCGGTTAAAGAAAGCGGCGATATACGCAAGCTTACCTCTTACCTTGAAAGTGCGGTACAGCCGATAGAACAAATAGGAAAAATGCTTCAAATTCAAGGAGCTATGTTTTCCGATACGCCGAATATATGGCCTATTAAAGGCGGTATGGGACATTTTTCTATGCCGTTTGGGCAAGCGTTGCACCCGATTACCGGGCAATGGTACATTCACAAAGGTTTGGATATTTCCACATACCGTGCAGGAGATCCGGTTATTTCTACGGCAAACGGTCAAGTGGTAACGGTTACTTACGACGCTTCTTTCGGCAATTATATTATCATTCAGCATAAATACGGATACTACACTCGTTATGCACACTTACAGTCTACCCGTGTAAAAACCGGTCAATTTGTCTCTCAGGGCGAAGTTATCGGTACAATCGGGAACTCAGGTGTTTCTACCGGTCCGCATCTTCACTACGAAGTGCACATCGGTTCGGACGTTGTAGATCCTGCAAAATACGTTAATATTAAGCTAAAAAGCTGAAGCGCTGTTTAGGGAGCAAACAGATGGCTTCGCATTACGACGATATTTCAATAAATACGCTGATCGGCGCAGGTTCTTTTATAAAAGGCGATGTACATATCGACGGGTTTATCCGTTTTGACGGCGATATTGACGGAAATATCGAAACGACGGGGCGTATTATTATCGGCGAAAAAGCCCGCGTAAGAGGCAATATAACCGCTTCGGCAGCCGTTATAAACGGTATTGTGCAAGGCGATCTTATTGCACCGGAAGGCGTGCGACTTTTTTCCACCGCTGCGGTGCGCGGCGATATCGTTACTAAAAAATTATTTGTGGAAGAAAACGTATTTATGCAGGGGCAATGCATCGTTTTGGATAACGAAGTTGATTTTTCCGGCGCAAAAAATTTATGGCGGGATAAAAAAGCTATCAGACAAAAAACGTTTGCGGATGACGGGAGCGACCTGTAATGGCAGCAGTGGATCCGCTCAATATAGCGCCTTTTTTTTCAGCCGCGGACATCCTTACACCTAAAAAAGATGAAAAAAAATCGGCAAAACGTACACACGAACACATGTTTACCGAACAGTTAAAAAAAGCGTCGCAAAGCGAAAACGATGCTGCAGCGGTAAACGGCTTTAATTTTGACGGGCTTGCCGAAGAAATCGACGGAAAGTCGTTTGACGATGCGCTTCGCAGTTTGGTAGACGCAGTGTACACAGCAGGGGATGCGCTTAAAAAGAATCCGTATACAGAGGATTTTTTAACGTATAAAACGGCGTTGTCGCATTTTATACGCTTTGTGGTGCAAAATTCTTACGATATAGAACTGCACGAGCGGCGCAAAGGGAAAAAAAAGCAAATTGTAATGAATGTGCAAGTAATAAATAAAAAACTGGACGATTTGGCGGCTGATATTTTATACAATCAAGCTGATCAATTAAAAATTCTTGCCAAAATAGATGAAATTAACGGCATTGTGGTAAACCTATTGTCCTAAAACGGGGGAATAATGAGCGACGTATTTGAAAGCGATATAGATACATTAAACGGCGACGATATTTTATCGCTGGAAGACAATATCGATACTGTGCAAACGGCGGATACATCGGGTTATGTTTTTCCGCAGCCTTTGTACCGGCTTTTACTGGATTATTCAAAAGAAAGTTTGTATGCAACCGCCCCCGACGGAATTGTTCCTGCAGCCGGCGATTCGGTAATTGTACCGACACGGTACGGCAAAGATTTGGCTTTGGTACTGGGAACGGCAAAAAAACCTTTAGGCATAAAACCGCAAGATGTAGTGCTTATCGAGCGCAAAGCGGGAAAAGACGATTTACAAAAGGCGCAAGAATTAAGACAAAAAGAAACCGAAGCGCTGCGCATTTTTAAAGAAAAAACAAGCGCACATAAATTGGATATGAAAGCCATTGGAGTACATTTTCTTTCCGAAGAGCAAAAAGTGCTGTTTTTTTTCAGCGCCGATTCCAGAGTGGATTTCCGCGAATTGGTAAAAGATTTAGTTTCGGTATTTAAAATCCGCATAGAATTGCGGCAAATCGGCGTGCGCGACGAATCGCGCTTAACCGGCGGTTTGGGCGTGTGCGGCAGACCTTATTGCTGTCATGCAGTGTCGGACAAGCTGCGTCCCGTGTCTATCCGCATGGCAAAGGATCAAAACCTGTCACTTAATTCAATGAAAATATCGGGACAGTGCGGAAGGCTTTTGTGCTGCCTTGCCTATGAATACGATTGGTATGCCGAAGCGCGCAAAAGTATGCCGTTTGAAGGTTTGCATATTTTTTATGATAATACGAATTTCCGCATAAGCGAAGCAAACCCCATTACCAAAATGATTAAAATGGCAGGCGAAGACGGCCGTGTTTTGGAAGTAGCGGCAAGCCGCTTTAAGCATATAGACGGGCGCTGGCGTTTAACCGACTAGAGACAATGTGCCGGTGACGGTTATGCTGCGCTCGCGCCGGCGGTTACGCTTACGCTTAGTGCTTAAAAGCGCCGGCTTTTATACACGCTTAGTTTATATGTTTATACGTAGTAATCGGAATCTTTTCCCGTTTCGTTTTTATAAGCTTGCAAATACGCGCTTTGCTGTGCATCGTGCTGTTCTTTTAACATATCCATAATTTTTTGCACAACGGCAGGTTTTTTGTCTTCCATGCTATCGGGCAAAGAAGACATAATATCGTCGCGGAATTTTTTGCATTCGATTACCGGAGAGGCGCTCATAATAACCGTATCTTGGCATACCAAATCGGCAAGCATATCTTCCGGTGCTTCAGTATTTATGCGCAAACAGCTTCCGTTTATCGAAACCAAAATCATAACGTCGAACAAACGCAAATAAGAATCGATTTCGCGCAAGCCTTGCCGCGTTTCGCTGTGCCCCGGACGGTAGCGCGTGCCGCTGGGAAACACCAGTACGGCTTTGCCTTCTTTTTTGCATTTGTCCAGCGCACGCATAGAAGCCATATTGATGGCACGGCTTTTTGCCGTTTCTTTTTCCAATTCTTCAGGGTCTGTTATTGCCGACAAAGAACGGCTCGGATATACGACAATCCGGGTAAAGGCTTCCGCCCACGCTTTTACCATGGGGTTTGCTTCGTTCAGTTTCATTCCGGCAATCGCTACAATTTTTTCGGATAATTTAGGTCCGAAAGCTTTACCGCAATGTTCCAGTAAATAACACAGTGCCGGTAAGTCCATATTGCTAAAGTGTTCCACCAAAAGCAGCGCCCGTTTTCCTTCACAAACGGCGTTATAAAATGCTTCAAAGTTGTCAAGGTTTTTAAGTGTTGAACCGGGAAGCAAATTATCAGCAAGCATACTGTTGATAAAAGCGCGCGTTTGTTTGTTTGCTTCTTGATACACGTTTGTGTTATCGATTTTATCGGCGGTTTTTGCAAATTTTTTCAAATCTTCAAACATGTGCGCATAACGCACCCGCAGCTGTGTGTGTTCTCTAATTTCAGTCATACCTTTCTCCGTCTTCTATATAACACCTTGAGCAATCATCGCTTCGGCAACTTTTAAAAATCCGGCTATATTGGCGCCGGCAACATAATTGCCTTTTATACCGAAGCGCTCAGCGGCTTCATAGGCATTGTCGTGAATGTCTTTCATAATGGTTTTTAATTTAGCGTCGACTTCTTCCCTTGTCCACGAATACCGCATGGAATTTTGGCTCATTTCAAGTCCCGATACGGCAACCCCGCCGGCGTTTGACGCTTTGCCCGGGGCAAACAGCACCCCTGCTTTTTGAAACGTTTGCACCGCTTCGGGAGTACAGGGCATATTGGCACCTTCGGCAACCAGTTTTACGCCGTTTTGTATCAACGTTTGAGCGTTTGTTTCGTCCATTTCGTTTTGCGTTGCACAGGGAAACGCGCAGTCAACAGGCACCGTCCATGGCCGCGCGTTTTGCGTAAATTCGGCGTTCGGGTATTTTTTTACGTATTCGCTTATTCTTCCCCGTTCGACGTTTTTTAACTGTTTTATATATGAAAGTTTTGTTTCGTCGATACCGTCTTTATCGTATATAAACCCCGAAGAATCGGACAGTGTAAGAACTCGTGCGCCGCAAGCAATCAGTTTTTCGGCGGCAAATTGCGCAACGTTTCCGCTGCCGGATACGGCGCAGGTTTTTCCTTTAAGGTTTTGAGCCTGTACGGCAAGCATGTTTTCGGCAAAGTATACCAAGCCGTAACCGGTTGCTTCGGGGCGGATTAGCGAGCCGCCGTAAGTGCGTCCTTTACCGGTTAAAACGCCTGAAAATTCGTTTCGCAATCTTTTAAACTGTCCGAACAAATATCCTATTTCGCGTGCACCTACGCCGATATCGCCTGCCGGAACGTCCGTATCGGCGCCGATGTGGCGCTGCAATTCGCTCATAAACGCTTGGCAAAAGCGCATAACTTCGCCGTCGCTTTTTCCGTGCGGGTCAAAATCAGAACCGCCCTTTGCACCGCCCATCGGCAGCGTAGTTAAACTGTTTTTAAACACTTGTTCAAAGCCTAAAAACTTTAAAATACTCAGATTAACCGACGGGTGAAAGCGCAAGCCGCCTTTGAACGGTCCTATGGCACCATTAAATTGAACTCGGTAGCCGCGGTTTACTTGAATTTTTCCCTTGTCGTCCGTCCAGCATACGCGGAACATAATAATCCGTTCGGGTTCCACACAGCGCTCTAAAACGGCATGTGCTTCCAACTGCGGCATTTTTTCAACAACGCATTCGAGCGTTTCCAAAACTTCTTTTACCGCTTGCAAAAACTCCGGCTGATCCGGGTTTTGTTTTTGTACGCGTTTCCACACATTTTGCACGTATTCGGTTTTCACAAACATCCTCTTGTTTTATACGCAATTACCGCGTTTGTTTCGGCATGTATTGTAACATGAGCGGGTAAAAATACGCAAGGCAAAATTTTATTTTGTTTTGCACATTATAGCAAGGCTTTTAACAGGATGTTTGTTGAAAATTTAAATCGATGTTTTTTTATTAAAACACTTGAAACTTTTTTTCTTTTTATATAAAATAATATCAATAAACAATTATCGGTTTGTGTTCAAGCCGACAACAGGAGTGCTTATGATTGTTAAAACGACCGAAGACTTAAACGTTTTGGTTGACCGCGTTGAAGCGGCGCAAAAAAAGTTTGCCGAATTCAAACAGGATATGGTAGACTTAATTTTCCGCCATGCGGCGCAAGCTGCAAACGAAAACCGCATAGCTTTAGCGCGAATGGCTGCCGAAGAAAGCGGTATGGGAATTTTCGAAGACAAGGTTATTAAAAACCATTTTGCCGCCGAATACATTTTTAACAAATATGCAGCTGCCCGTACATGCGGCGTTGTAGAACACGACCCTGAAGCCGGTGTGGTAAAAATTGCCGAACCTTTAGGCGTTATTGCCGGTATTGTACCGACAACGAACCCCACTTCTACGGCAATTTTTAAAAGCTTAATTGCCCTTAAAACACGAAACGGCATTATTTTTTCTCCGCACCCGCGCTCAAAAAACAGTACGATTGCCGCCGCAAAAATCATCCGCGATATAGCCATATCGATCGGAGCGCCGCAAGATATTATCGGCTGGATAGACGAACCGAGTGTAGAGCTTTCCGCAGCTTTAATGCGCCATCCCAAAATAGCCCTTATTTTAGCAACCGGCGGACCGGGCATGGTGCACGCCGCTTATTCTTCGGGTACACCGGCAATCGGTGTCGGTTCGGGAAACACACCCGCTGTTATCGACGAAAGCGCGGATATAAAAATGGCGGTTAGTTCCATTTTGCTCAGTAAAACCTTTGACAACGGAATGATTTGTGCAAGCGAACAATCGGTTATCGTCGTCGATTCGGTATACAAAGCGGTAAAAGCGGAATTTTTAAAACGCGGAGCATACTTTTTAACACCGCAGGAAAAAATCAAAGTGGGTAAAACCATTATCAAAGACGGAAAACTGAATCCGGCAATCGTCGGGCAATCGGCACACCGTATTGCCGATATGGCGCACATAAAAGTTCCCGAAGACACAAAAGTGCTTATCGGCGAAAGCGATAAGCTCGAGCGGGAAGAACCTTTTGCCCACGAAAAATTGTCGCCGGTTTTAGGTATGTTTAAAGCAAAAAACTTTGAAAGTGCGTGCGAAAAAGCGCAAAAACAAATTGCGATGGAAGGTATGGGACATACGGCGGTTTTATACACCGACCCGCAAAATCACGATAGAATAAGTTTTTACGGCAATAAAATGACAACCGGTCGTATTTTGGTAAATATGCCGTCTTCGCAGGGAGCTATCGGAGATATTTACAATTTCCGGCTGGAACCGTCTTTAACGCTCGGCTGCGGAAGCTGGGGCGGAAATGCCATAAGCGAAAACGTGGGAGTAAAACATCTTATGAACATAAAAACCGTTGCGGAACGCCGCGAAAACATGCTGTGGTTTCAAGTACCGCGCAAAATTTATTTTAAGCAAAACGCGGTAAGCGAAGGATTGCGCGATTTAAGCGATAAAAAAAGAGCTTTTATCGTTACCGATAAATACTTACACGAAAGCGGTATGGTAAATCAGCTTACAAAAACCTTGGACGGCATGCACATCGAACACGAAATCTTTTCAGATGTTAAACCCGATCCGGATTTAACAACCATTTACAAAGGCGTGGATTTGATGAATTCGTTTAAGCCGGACATGATAATCGCGTTCGGCGGGGGAAGCCCGATGGACGCTGCCAAAATAATGCGTATGCTGTACGAACAGCCTATGGTTAAATTCGGCGAACTTGCCATGCGCTTTATGGATATCCGCAAACGCGTTTTTAAATTTCCCAAACTGGGAACCAAAGCCGTGCTGGTTGCAATTCCTACGACAAGCGGTACGGGTTCGGAAGTAACTCCGTTTGCAATCGTTACCGACGATAAAACGGGTATAAAGTATCCGATTGCCGATTATGAGCTGACACCTGATATGGCGATTATAGATCCGGATTTTATTATGGGCTTACCGAAAACACTTACGGCGTATTCGGGCATCGATGCTATCGTGCATAACCTTGAAGCTTTTGTGTCCGTGCTTGCTACCGATTTTACTAACGGTCTTGCGCTTGAATCGCTGCGTTTGCTGTTTAAGTATTTACCGGCAGCTTATACGGAGGGTGCAAAAAATCCGAAAGCGCGCGAAAAAGTGCACTATGCAGCAACTTTGGCGGGTATGGCTTTTGCAAACGCTTTTCTCGGTGTTTGCCATTCTATGGCGCACAAAATCGGTGCGCAGCACCACACCGCACACGGTTTGGCAAACGCTTTGCTTATCAACGAAGTTATCCGCTACAACGCAACCGAAGCACCGCGCAAACAAGCAACCTTTCCGCAGTACAAGTATCCGGTTGCGCTGGAACGCTACGCTAAAGTTGCCGACCATTTGGGCTTCGGCGGTAGAACCAACGAAGAAAAAATGGAGCATCTTATTGCAAAAATTGAAGAGGTAAAACAAATATGCGAAATACCGGCAGACTTCCGCGCGACCGGCATTCCCGAAAAAGAATTTTTGCAAACCCTTGACGATATGAGCGAAAAAGCCTTTGACGATCAGTGTACAACTGCAAATCCGCGCTATCCTTTGGTGCGCGAAATACGAGAGCTATACTTAAAGTGTTACTACGGAAAGGATTATCGTCCGACAAGCCCTGAATTGGCAAAGTCCATAGGGGTAAAAATACAAAATAAAAACACAAAATAAAAAACGTGCGCTGCCGCTGTGTTGCGGCTGCGCACGCCGCCGTCCACTGTGCTGCCGCCGCGCAACCATTTGACAGCTGTGCCGATGCCTGTTATATTTTACTGATGAAAATACTTCAGGGTATTGCAGCTTCAAACGGTTTGGCACGGGGCAGCGCTTTTGTTTTATCTGCACGCAAACGGCGGCAAAATGCCGATAAAATCGCTGTAGCGCCGGAACAAATCGAAGAAGACTGGCAGCGTTTTGAAAACGCCCGAAAGCAAACCGCAGATTATTTTACATCTCTTATCGATACATCGAATAAACGTCAAGCCGAAATTTTTCAAACATATATTTTAATGCTTTCCGACCCTGATTTTTTATTGCAAATAAAAACGGAACATCAAAAACAATGCGTATGCATAGAATGGGTTGTTCAAAAAAAAGTCGAAGAAGCCTGTCAAATGCTGCGCTCGGCAAACGACCCCTATCTTACCGAACGTGCCGAAGATATTAGTGATGTATACGGCAAGGTTTTAGATATGCTTGCCGGAAGCAGCTGTGAGCACACCGATGAAGTTCCTAAAAACGCAGTGCTGGCGGCAATATCATTGAGTCCTGCAGACGCGGTATGGTTGTCCAAACATAATGTATCCGCCGTTTTACTGCAAGAAGGCAGTAAAAACAGCCATTTGGCAATTTTAGCGCGCTCGTACGGCATACCGCTGATATTCGGTATTTCCGGCATAGAAGATTATATACATAGCGGAGACAGCGTTATAGCCGACGGCGAAACCGGATATGTGTTTGTGCAGCCCGACAAAAAAACGAGCGACGAATACCGCAAAAAAGAAGCGGAATACGAAACACACAAAAAACGCTTGGCGCTGTTTGCCGGTAAGCGGGCGCAAACAAAAGACGGTTTTGAAATAAACTTGTATGCAAACATAGGTTCGGTTGAAGAAGCCCGCATCGCCTTAAAAGAAGGTGCTGACGGCATAGGTTTGTTCCGCACCGAATTTTTATTTATGAATTCGGAAAATACCGGACATGCACAAAGCGCCGAATATACACAAACTGCAGCCGATGAAGAAGCGCAGTTTAATACATATAAAGAAGTTTTAAACATTATGGGAAAACGGCCGGTAGTTATACGCACGCTCGACGCCGGAGCGGATAAAATCGTCAATATACCGGAACTGAAAGAAGAAGCCGAAAAAAATCCTTTATTGGGTAACAGGGCTATCCGGTTGAGCCTCTCGCATCCGGACATATTTAAAACCCAGCTTCGCGCATTGCTGAGAGCCGGCGTGTACGGCAATCTTAAAATTATGCTTCCGCTTATAACCGATATTGGCGAAATCGTTCAAAGCAAGGAGTTAATCGAACAGGCAAAAAAAGAATTAAAAGAACAGGGTATTGTCTTTAACGAAAACATTCCCGTCGGTATTATGGTAGAAACACCGGCTGCCGCCCTTACGGCGGAACGGATGGCAAAACACGCCGCGTTTTTTTCTATAGGTTCAAACGATTTAACGCAATATACTTTGTGTATAGATAGAGAAAGTACAAGCAGTGCAAAGCTGTTCGAGGAATTGCACCCTGCCGTAACCGGTTTAATACGCAAAACGGTTGAAGCCGCCCGTACGCACAACATCCCCGTGTCCGTGTGCGGCGAAATGGCAGGAAAACCTTCTTCTATGCTGTTTTTGCTTGCACTGGGAGTAACGTCGTTTAGTACGGCGGCCCGCAATTTATGCGTTCTAAAAGAAACGCTCGCACGTTTTACTTTGGAACAAATCCGTTCGCTGCAAACGCCCGAAGATTACGGCAGCGCTGCACAATTAAAAAAGCGGCTCGAAAATTTTTTACGTTAAGCGGTTAAGCTGACGGAGAAATTAGTTATGGAAACAACAACAAATACGGCAGAATTCACATATCGCAACGTACCGCTGATAGTTATTGCAGGAAGACCGAATGTGGGAAAGTCGACACTGTTTAACCGCTTGTTGCACAAACGGCGGGTTATAACCGATCCTACCCCCGGCGTTACCCGCGATCCGGTAGAAGAAACCGCATACATTCAAGAAAAACCGGTGCGCATTATGGACACCGGCGGCTTTAAGTTAACCAGAACGGTTAATACGAGCGAAGCGTTTTTGGACGATTTGGTTGTGCAAAAAACGCTTGATGCGTTAAAAAAAGCCGACTTAATACTGCTGCTTTTGGATGCTTCTCTTATTACACCTGAAGACGAAGAGTTTATCGCTTTAATCCGACCGTATTGGGATCGTGTTATAGCGGCAGTAAATAAAACCGAAGGCGGACGCTTTGAACAAGAAGCGTGGAATTTGCAGCGCTTCGGTTTTAAGCACATGCTTTGCATTTCCGCCGAACACGGCGACCGCATTCCCGAATTGCTCGACTTGCTTGTGTCGCATTTGGATTTTTCAAAAATCGAAAAAGAAGAAGAAAAACAATACATAAAAATTGCGGTTATGGGTAAGCCGAATACCGGAAAATCGACTTTATGCAACCGCCTTACCGGAAGCGATGCTTCCATTGTCAGCGATTATGCGGGAACCACACGCGACGTAGTTGAAGGTAAATTCTCCTTTAAAGGCAAAAACTTTGTGGTATTGGATACCGCAGGAATCCGGCGTAAAGCAAAGGTAAAAGAAAATGTTGAATACTATTCGGTAAACCGCGCCATTAAAACGCTCGACAAAGCCGATGTAATGTTGTACCTTATGGACGCTGCGGAAGGTTTAACCGAACAGGATAAAAAAGTGATTGCCCTTGCTCATGAACGCGGACGTGCCATTGTCTTTGTCTTAAATAAATGGGATATGCAAGTACAGGATAAAAAAACGGTGAGGGAAGCCGAAAACAATATACGGATTATGTTTGCTCACATGGCGTATGCACCGATTGTAGAAATTTCGGCAAAAGAAGGAACGGGCATAAAAGATTTGTTGAACACCGTGCTGCAGCTGTACAAACAGCTGAACCGCAAAATAGATACCGGACCTTTAAATACTGCCCTTTCTCAGTGGGTTGCATCCTATCCGCCGCCGGCATCAAAAAGTTCACACTTCAGTATACGCTATGCCGTTCAAACGAGTACCAACCCCGTTTCGTTTTTGCTGTTTGTAACCAAGCCCGAGTCGGTGCCGAGCGCGTACGAAGCTTATTTAAAAAATAAAATACGAAGCGATTTGGGGTTTTCACACATTCCGGTAACGATGGAATTAAAAGCGAGCCGGCGCAAATGGGAGCAAAGAGACAGGGGATGACAGGTTTTTCTATCGGAGAAGTCGAACAGATTACCTCGGTAAAAGCCCATGTATTGCGCTATTGGGAAGAAATCATACCCTCGCTTGCGCCCCATAAAGATATGGGCGGAAGACGTTTGTATTCCAAACGCGATGTACAAACCGTACTGCGCTTAAAATATCTTATTCAAGAAAAAAAATACACAATCGAAGGAGCGCGAAAGCGCTTGATCGAAGAGCAAGCCGCTGCAGGAGAGGCAGGCTCCCAAACAAACGGAGAGCAGGATTTTATTCCGCAGCTCAACCAAATCCGTTCGGAACTGTTGGATTTATACCGCACGGTACACAAAGCGCACAGAGAAGCAAACGAATGAACGTATTTGCTCCGCTTCCCCAAGACGCACGGCGCATTTTAGAAGAATTCGGCAGCATAGTGCAAACAATACAGCCGCTTTCGGCAAAGCAGCTTGAACTTTTGCCGCGCAGCATACGGGAGTTGTCGCATTTACTTACCGACGAGCGTTCCCGCCGCAAGGGCTCTTATATGAACAGCGCCCCGCTTTTGTCCGCATACATCCGCTATTTTATGTGGTGGAATTTGTACCGTTTGGTTTCGTTGTTTACTGCAACGGAGCAAACAGCTTTTGGTTTTTTGTATGACGGTTCCGTTTGCCTCGACATAGGTTCGGGGCCGCTTACCGTTCCCTTAGCGCTGTTCCTTGCCCGAAAAGAGCTGCGCGGCAAAAAACTGATATGGTACTGCATGGATAGCGGTTCAAGCGCACTCGCTTTGGGAGAGCGTTTGTTTTATGCATGCTGCGAGCGCTTAAACGCCGGTACAAGTGCTCCGTGCCCGTGGCGTATTGTGCGCGTAAAAGGACAAGCGGGAACCGCTATAAAAAGCAAAGCAGATTTAATAACTTGCGCAAACGTATTTAATGAAGCGTATTGGAGTTCAAAAATGCCGTTAAAAGCGGAAGCGCAAAAAGATGTGCGTCTTTTGCTTTCTTACGCCGGATTGTCCGATACGGACAGCGGTACATACGCTAACGGTAAAGATAATCGTACTGCGCAGGGTAAAAGATGCTGCGCCGTATTTGTCGCCGAGCCGGGTATTCCGCGTTCAGCCCGCTTTGTCGGTTTGCTGCGCGATGAACTGATACGAAAAAAAATGCATATCGTATCTCCGTGCACACACGAAAACGAATGCCCGATGAACAAACCGTCGTGCAGCAAATGGTGCCACTTTGTGCTAAATACGAAAACGGCACCGCAAGCGCTGCAGCGCTTGTCCGACAAAGCGCTCTTGCCCAAAGACCGTGCTTCGCTAAGCTTTGTGTTTGCTTCAAGTGTAACGCCGGCACCGTGTACCGCAGCTGATTCGGTGGTGCAGCGTGCCGAAACAGACGGCGTACGCAGACGTGCGGCGCACACGGCATCAGCTGCGCCGGCTCTTATGCGTGTGTGTTCCGATACTATAGCGCTTCCGGAAAAAAAAGCCGGCTGTTATGCTTGCGCGCCGTGGGGGCTTACCTTGCTGGCACAAAAAGATTTGAGTGAAACTTCAAACAAAAATATCCGCTCGCTAAAATCGGGAGACAGCGTGCCGGTAAAAGTATGTGTGCAGGATGTAAAAAACATGGCAAAAGATCGCAAAAGCGGCGCAAAGATTTACCTTGTATAAATTAAGAAAATCAATTTTTTGTTTAATTAGTTTGCAAATCTGCCGTCATAATCGATGCCTTTCGGGCAATCGGAAAAACTAGCAAAAGACATGGCTGTTATTTTCGGCTTGCAAAAAACGGGATTTGCCGTAAGATTTACCTCGGCGGTCAAACGCGGAATTGCCAAGCGTTTATTATCTGCCGCATTGTAGCAGGAAACAAGCCATGTGCCGTCTCCGTTATTTGTATACTTTATATTGGGATACGTTCGCCCCATTATATCGCTGTGTATCGAGACGGAATTCTGCCGTATTACAAGACACATATTGTGTGAGCCTAATACGTTTACAGTTCCCCAATACGAACCGAACAGTTGCGGTACGGGAACATCGCCGACATCGTCGCCGGCGGCGCATCCTGCAACTATCATTACCGCTGCGATACATACCGCACACATAAAATGAAACAGCAATTTTTTCATTAAAATCACCTTAAAATATCAATTACCGGTAAATACCTTGATGTTTTGCAGCGCCATATTCCCGGACGTACATGCAATGCGCAGTGTCCGCTTGCCGCCCTTTTTAGCGGCGGCAAACGAGCGCATTGCGTGTATGTTATTTTTTTGTAAGCGTAGACCAGTCTACGGTAAATTTTCCCTCGTATTTTGAGTGCTGATTCGGTGCATTAGGTCCTGCATCCCCTTTGCCGTCGCCGCTTTGTGCGCCCATAACGCTTGAATTGAGGTAAAGCCACAAAAAGTATACCGATTTGTCTTTACTTACCGGAAAGGTCATCGAAGTAACATAGTGAACTTTTTGTCCGGCAGGGTCATCTGCAGTGTCATCGGTACTTAAAGTAAACGGTGCATCCTGTTTCTTTCCGCCCATATCATAGTAGCCGGGGTGAGATTTGCGCGAATCAATAAATGTGTTCGCTTCTATGGTAAAGACTTTTACATATGACTTCCTAAAATTCACGGTGAGCATCATTTTTCCATCTTTGTCAACGGTAACGGAAGCCCCTTCAACCAGCGGTTTGTACTTTTCACCCTTATCCGGTTGTCCCTTAGCTAAATCAAGTTTCATTGCGGGTGCATAAACGCTCAATGTAGCATTAACATTGTATGTTCCGGCAGCTAAAGGATGATTAACAGCAGGAGGAGGATTATCTGCCCCCCCCCCTGCCGCATTTGCGCATCCTGTAAATCCGATACAAACGGCAGCTAAAACGGCTGCTGTAAAGAAAATCTTTTTCATAAAACCTCCTATAAAAATTAATTGCTTTTAAATATTTCAGTAATAGGAAACGGCATAAGCCCCGGTTTAAACGCTACGCGCAGCGTCAATTTGCCATCTTTCAATTCTCCGTGAACCGTCACATCATTTAATGTAATGCTTGAACCGTCCCCTTTAACCGCCGGCACGGAAGCTGCATCGGAGCGAAGATAGTATACCGCTCCGTCTTTGAACACTTTAACATTAGGAACTTCAAAAGCTTCAATGGTCATCATTTGCGTATAAGCAAAACGGTTCGTTTTAACCTTTGCCGTATGCGTACCGGCAGCATCCGGGGTAATACCGATTTGCGGAATAATTTCGTTACCGCCGGAATCTTTGCCGCTCGTTCCGTGTCCTCTTGCCATATTTCCGTCCGGACCGACTAAGTAATCAAACTTTCCGGTATACGAAGTTGCCTGATCCCAATCGGCCGCAGCTGCACTGCCGGGAATTTCAATTTTTACATCTTGAATGCTCGGATCAAACGCTATTGCGGGTGCATCGGTATTGCGCGGAATTGCCGTTTGCTTTGTCATGGGAACTCGTGTGTTTTGCATTTTACCGAGCCCGGTAAGGCCGTCGCCGGTAAGCAAAATAACCACTTCGTTCAAAGAGTTTATACCGAGCTGAACGGTCATTGCAGCCTTTGACTTATCGTGAGTCATTGCCGCACCCTGATCGGCACCGCCGAACCAATAGAGCGTGTAATTGTTTACGGAATTTTTAACGGCATAATAATAGAATTGATTGACATTCATTCCGTTTACGCTCATATTCCAATCCGCCCGCTCCTCGTTGTATAAAATAAGCGAGGGTGTTAACGTGTTGCCGCTTTGAGCAGTGATGGTTCCGTAAAACGTATACCCATAAATTTCGGAAATATCGACAGGTGTAAGTTCAGGTGTAAGTTCATCGGCGTTTTGTTGACAAGAAAACAAAACCAAAGCCAACGCAGCCAAAACTGCCATGCCCCCCCGAAAAATACTATAGTTTTTCATAAAACCTCCTATAAGGTATTAAAATTATATTTTGCGCCTAAGCGCAGCGTAGTGCCGTCGTTCAGTCCGTAATAATATTTTTGCGTTTCGCCGTTTGTTCCTTTTATAAAGTGCAAATTGTTAAGCATATTATCCACGGCTATATATACTTCCAGTTTTTCATCCAAAAATTTTTTTGAAACATCAACGCCTGCTATAAAAAAGTCGGGCGTATAATATGCACTTTTTGCAGTTAAAAGCTGCGGCGAATTCCATTGAATATTTACGGAAGCTTCCGTTTCTATAACGGGAATGCGGTATGAAGCGTGTGCGGTTACTCGGTGGGTAACGCGCAGGGCAAGGTTTTCCCATGTTGATGTAAGCGGCTCAAATGATTTTGCCCCTGTGTAGGCATATCCTGCTTTTGCTTTAAACCGGTCCAATTCTGTGCCGGCTGAAAAATCGCCGCCGTATGTTATTGCTTTATCTATATTTCGGTATTCGCGTATTTGCGGCGAAGAGACGGGGTCGGTAACGACATTGTCGATTAAATCGAGTATGTAATTGAAGTAAGCTCCGGTGGAAACGGTAAACAGATTTTGCACATTTTGTTCGATTCCGATATTAAAGCTGTGCGATTTTTCGGGAACAAGGTTCGGGTTTCCGTACAAAATAAAATTTCCGGCACCGGGGGCATAGTTGTGTTTAAAAATCCAATACTTTTCTTTTAACGAAGGAATTTTATAGCCCATTGCGTAACTTAAGCGCAGCGCCGTTTTTTCCGTGGGGTTATATTTTATGCTCAGTTTCGGCGTTGCCATAAAAAAAGCTTTGCTTTGCTGCACGGACGGTGCAAAGTCGAAACGTACACCGGGAACAAGTGTTAGCTTTGTATCGAAAAATGAAAGGCTGTCTTGTGCAAACAGCGCCGTTTCTACTGCATATTTTCTTTTTTCGAACGATGTACCTTTTATCGATTCCAAATCTGCGTGTATGCCGAGAATAAAATCGTTGATTTTGTTGGGTGTCCAGTGAGCGCGCATGTCGATTTCCGTATCAACGGAATTGGATAGAGTTCCCTTTGAAGACGAATATGCCCCGGCATTTACGTTATAAGCGGTATCCAAAAGATATAATTTACCGGCAGCAAAGCCGTCGATGTAAAACTTGTCGTTAAACAGGTATTTTCCTGTAAGTCCCAGCTCCGCGCGCTGAGAGGTATAGGTCATGTTGGCGCCTTTGTCGTAGCCCGTTTTTGTGTAATTGTTTACTTGGTGCGAACCGGTGTACACGCCGTACAGTCCGGCAGACCCCCACGTATCTTTCCATGTAAGCGTATCGCGGATAAACCCTAATATTTTTTTTTCGCTTTCGTAATAAACAAGTTTTCCGGCAAGCGCGTCGCGGGTAACTTTTTGTTTGCCGGGGTTATAGTCCAAACTGCCGATTAAGGTGTTTGAAAGATGTTTTCCCGCAACGGAAAAGTTGCCCGCCGTATAATTTTTCCAGCCGAGTATCGGCGGCATAAAACCGATCTCTTCGGTAATGCTTCCGGCAATTTTAATTTTTGCTTTTTTGCCGTTTTGCCCGGTTTTTTGTTCGTCGTCGGAAACGCTGTGTTTTGTTACGATATTGATAATGCCGCCCATTGCATCGCTTCCGTACAAAACGGAGTCTGCACCTTTTATAACTTCAATACGTTCAATGTTTTCAACCGGTATTTGAAAAATCGGCGTTGCGCCGGATATGTCCGTTGAAACACTTACCCCATCTATAATGATTTTTACATACCCGTTGCCCATTCCCTGCATGCTTATCGACTCGTTGGCATTGCCGGCAGTTGCCGTGCTTACGGCTATATCGGGCAGGGTTTTTAAAGCATCGCCGACAGTTTTTGCCCCGGATTTTCGTATGTCTTCATTTGTAATCGTCCGCTTTTGCTCAACGGCATCATCAATGGTTTGTTCGATTTTTTCCGCATTAACGCTGATAACATCGTCTTCCGCTTCTTGAGAAAATAAAAGCGTTGCCGTAAACCACAGTATTATATAGAAAAAAATATGCCGTTTCAAAAAATTACCCATTCCTTAGTTAGCAAGAGCTAACTTTGATTTTAAGGAATTTTTTTAGTTTGTGCAAGAGCTTTTTGCTTTCTTTTTTGGTTTTTCTATCGTTTTTCGTTTGGCTTTTGCCGGCTATTTAAGCGAAAAATCCATAACAAACGAAAGCGTCATCGCTTTCATGCCGTTGCTCATTTTTTTAAACGGAGAGGCTTTTTTTACCGCAGCAAGGCATGCGTTGTTTAAAATTTCATATTCGCTCGGCTCCAATATAACGGCTTGTGCAAGCGTTCCGTCCGGATTAATTACGATACGCACGCGGACTTTTCCTTCAAAGCCGTTTGAGCGTGCGGCATAAGGATATGTTTTTTTTGAAGCTATGCGCCCGAGCACATAAGATTTATACGTTGCGTTTGCTTTGGCATCGTTCGTATGCGAAAGCGAATCTTCGCCCGCGTTTTGACTGTCGCTTGAACTGCTTTGAGCCGCACTGTCTGCAAAAACTTCCTCGGACGCTTCTGTTTCTTCCGGTTCGGTTTGCGCTTCGGGGGGGAGCTGTTCAGGTGCGGGAAGCGTTTGCGCTGGTTTTATCGGAATACTTGGGGCATTTTTGTTTTGCACGGCAGGCTGCACTGGCACCGGCTTAGGACTTCGTTTTACAATGCGTACATTCGATACTGCCGTATCGGAGACAATCGATGCTGCCGTTGACGAAGAGCTTCTAACGCCCCACACGGGTAAAAAAAACAGCACGGCAACGAGTGCAAGCGTGCATGCGGCAGAGCTAATCCAGCGGCTCATGAACGATCCCTATGCGGGTAATTCCGGACGCTTGTATTTTTGTCAGCACTTGCACGATGTGTTCAAATTCGACCGTCCGCTCACATTCAAGCGAAAGCGCGAGCTCCGGCTCTTGCTCATACATTTTTGTAAGCGTATCCTGCAGGGTTTCAAGCGTAACCGTACTGCCGTCCAATTCCATTTTATCGGCATTTACGGCAAGTACTTTTGTGGTATTGTGCTCTTGTGTGGTATCTTCGCTTTTCGGTAAATCGAGGGGCAAAGAACTCCTTTTGAATTGAGTCGACACCATAAAAAAAATCAACAAAATAAAAATAACATCGATAAGAGAGGTAATGTTTACTACAAGTTCTTCGTCGCGCCGTGAAAAAAAATCGGGAGCATGCATTATGTGCTTCCTTTTTCGTTTTGTACGCCGTTTTCGTAGTCTTCGCCATACAGCTGCATAAGCATTAACCGTTTTTCGATAATGCGCTTAAACGTGCGGTAGCACAGCAGCGCAGGAATTGAAATTATCATACCGAACGCAGTCGTAAGCATAGCTTCCCAAATACCGCCGGACAAATCCTGGATGTTTACCGCAGCGCCTACTTGCGCCATCGTTGAAAATGAACCGATAAGACCGGTAACGGTACCGAGTAAGCCTATTGAAGGGGCAACTGCACTGATAAAATTGAGCAGCCATAAACCGCGGTTCATTTCATAGTATAAAAGTGTGCTTTCTTTAATAAACTCTTTGCGCCGCTGCGCTTCCGGCAGATGCTCGAAGTTTGCCGCCTTTGTTTGCAGCCGCTTAAGTACATCTTTTTTTGAACCCTTGCGTGTTTGAAAAAAATACATACTGCGTTCAAGGCATTGGCAAAAACAAAAACACAGTATTGCACAAAGCAGCCAATTGATAGGACCGCCTAAATTGATAAACTCAACTAACTTCATAATTGCGCATTTTAACATAAAAAAAAATAAAAAACCATCGCTGAACGTACATTCGGCAATGGTTTTTTTAGCGGGAAATGGAAGCAGGCTTGGAAGCGCGCTTAACGGAACAAAGAGCGCATTTCTTTTGCGTACAGTTCGGGAATTTTATAGCGCATAATTTCTTGTTTTGCCGATAATTCCACACCCGGTTCAAACACTTTGGGCAAAAGCACAAAGCGGTTTATTCTTTCAAACAGCCTAAAGCCGTTTTTCGAGTTAATTAATAACGCCATTTCGCTTTCAAACAATTTTTGCACTTCGCTGTTGTGCAGCAATTTGGCATAGTCGGAACAGTCGATTCCTTTTTCTGCGGCAAACGCTTTTACTTCTTCTTCAACCGGAACGATTAAAGCGGCAAGATATTTTTGATCCTGTCCGACTACAACCGATTGAAATACATAGTGCGATTCGTTTATTTTCATTTCGATGGGAAGCGGCTCCACGTTTTCACCGCCGCGCAATACTATCGTATCTTTAATTCTTCCGCGCAAAATCAATTCGTTGTCGGCAGTAAGCATTCCCAAGTCGCCCGTGTTAAACCAGCCGTCATTGTTTATAACTTTAGCGGTTAATTCGGGTTTTTTGTAATAGCCTTTCATAACAATACCGCCTCGCACGTGCACAACCCCTTTGTGTCCGCATGGAAGCGTTTCGCCGTTTTCGCCGACGATTTTTACTTCAACGCCGCGGATGGGCGAGCCTACCGTACCGAACACGGGGCGATAAAACGGGCGCACCGATACAACCGGCGCGGTTTCGGTTAAGCCGTAGCCTTCTACCAGTTTTATGCCGACTGCCCAAAAAAAGTCGTCCACAACGGGAGGAAGCGCGCCGCCTCCCGATACACCGCCGCGGAATGCGTTCCCCAGTTTTGCGCGTATTTTTTTAAAAATAAGAACGCCGCCCAGCAGTTTTAAAGGATAGAGCAAAAGCCAAGGAATAACCAAAAAAATCCATTTGACGATCGTATTCGATTTTTTAAAGCGCGCCGTTTTATTAAACAACAGCCTGTCTATGCGTGAATGCAGTACGGCAATTGCCGTAAAAAAGCGGAACAGGGCATACACAATACCGCCCGATTTACGCATAGCGCGGTTAACGCCGTCGTACACCGCTTCAAAAACACGAGGTACGGCAGGTATGATTTGCGGATTTAATTTTTGAAAGTCGGGGAGCATTATGCTGCCGATCGGTTTGGAATAGCAAACTGCAGCGCCTTGTACCATTATAACGTACTCGCATGAACGTTCAAACGCATGCCATACCGGTAAAACGCTTAACGCGCGCTCTCCGGGCGACAAATTGATACGCTCGGGAAGCTCATCCAACTGGGCAAGAAAATTGCCGTGGGTTAACATAACACCTTTGGGTTCTCCAGTAGTGCCCGATGTAAAAATAATACAAGCGATGTCTTCCGCTTTACCTTTGTCCAGTTCGGCTTCAATTTTTCCCGGATGTTTTTTTCGGTATGTTTGACCGGCTGCAAGGGTATCGTTAAAGCCGAAAACTTGAATTTTTTCGCTTTTGCATTGCTTTTTAATATTTTCGTCTACATCTTCAAAGCAGATAAAATGCTTTAAATGAGGAAGCGATTTTTTTATGCCGGTAATTTTTAATACTTGCGTTGAGTTTTCGACTACAACCGTTTTACAGTCGGCAAATGATAAAATATATGCCAAGTCGCGCTCGCTTGCGTCGCAGCCGCGCGGAACATCTGCAGCACCCAGCGCCATAATACCCATACTCGCTTGCAACCATTCAAAGCGGTTGTCGGAAATTAAACCGACGTTTTCTTCCCGTTTTACCCCTAAATCAAGCAAACCTGCGGCAAAATCGAGGCTTTTTTCGAATAATTCCGTATAAGAAAACGAACGGAAATCGGCTGTGTCGTCTTTAAAATACTGAGCGGGAATAGCCGGCCACTTAGACGCGGAGCTTTTCAGCATTTTCGGAACGGTTTGTATCATTCCGACCTCCCTTAATAAAACAAAATATCAAACTTTGTCATTTTGACTTGTGTGGTGTTATAATATCCCATTTTAAAGAAAAAATCAAGTCGGCTGCAAAGCGCTCAAACTGTGTAAAGCTTTTTCGGCGTTTATGCGCTCTTGGGCGCTGTTAAAATACAGCGTAATTTCGCTGTCGCGCGCCGAGGCAACGTCGAGCACAAGGACTGTGTTTTGTTCGGTGTTTGTGGGTGCTTGTATGCGGACAATATCGGAAACGGGAAGTATTTTACCGTCGGCAATTAAAAGGTTTTTGTATATGCCGGCATTTTTGCGGCATATATCGTCGCGAACGGCAGCTTCTAACGCTAAAACAGCCGCTGCGCGCAAAACGATGTCTATAAATAAAGAAAAAGAGCGTATCCGTATAAAGACGAGCAAAGCTATTGCTGCACATAATACCACCGGGTACAGTACGTCTTTTTTGCGCGTTAAAACGGCTTTGCACTCTCCCGCTTTTTTTAACAATACGCGCTCGCGCAGCGGTTTACCGATTAAAACGGCGCCCCCCAGCGTATACGAAAGAATTTCAACGGTAAAAGAAAGCATAGCTTTGTATTCCTGTGCGTTTACGCGTATTTTGAACCTATGAGCATTTCGCACACCGCTTTTGTTTCCGGGTCGGCGTCTTCTTTTTTGCCGCCGGCTTTTAGCCTTTCCAGTTCTTTTAATACTATGTTATGGTTTTCCGGCGTTACTTTAAAGTTAAGTGCTGTAATAATGCCGGTTATCAGCATAATCAGCGGTAAAAAAATAAAGGCAAGTTTTACGCCGAACAGTGTCCGCTCTTTTTGCAGCGGTTTTTGTACTTCGCCGATACCCGAATACGGATACTTTATTTTTTCCAAAAGTAGCTTTAAATCGTACAAATCGCTTTTTGTATAAAAATCGGTATTCGGCTCGTATACGTAGGTGTCGCCCGTTTTGCGGTAAAGCGAAGTTAAAAAAAGCTCATAATCGGCGTCATGAAAATCTTTTGTATGTAATGAAGCTATAAGCTTTTCAAAAACCGTTGCAGGAATCGCAGTTTTTTCTGTGGAAAAATCTGAGGGAAAATCCGCTTGCGTTTTTTGCCCTGCCGTCGCAGAGATGTCCTGCATTTCGATGCCCGCGGAACTCGGTGTGCTGCCGGAGTTTGTTTGTGTGCCGAGTTGTTTACCCGCTGCGGCTGTCTCAAGTGACGCTTTTTTTTCGCGTTTGTAAAGCTCTTTTAGTATGCCGTCTATGCTGCGGTTTACGTATTTAAGGTGGTAATTCATATCCGAACATTCGGTATAATATTTTTGTATCTGCAAAAACGGAACGCCGTGTTTTTCGCATAACACCTGCGCTTGATTAAACTGTTCTTGTGTCAGCACCGACGGAACAGGATTTTTATATCCTATGCCGTTTAAGATGGCTCCCAAGCCGGTCATAATAATCAAACCCAAAAATATTTTGCGTGTGAGCGTCATTGCAGCCGAATATGTACCCGCACGGCTTTTGCCGCTCATCAATTTGTCGATGTCGCTTAAAAAGGGTAAAAGCTGGTGGGGTATTAAGTTGTTTGCCGAAATGCCCACTCCCATAAGCACCATGTTTAAAATCAACAGTACCGGAGACGAGCCGGGAGTATGAAAACTCATTAAAATAAGCGAAACGGCGAATATGGACAAACCTGTTATGTATACCGGGCGGTGACCTTTTTTATTTATAAAATAACTGTGGATGGGCAAAGTCAACATCATGGTAATAAGTAAAGAACCTTGTGCGATAACAAAAACGCTGCCGCTGTTTAGATAATCGACCATGTAAAATAAAACCAGCGACATAAAAATATCGAGTGCGCCGTATGAGCATACGTACATCGCTATGTGAATGCGGCACGATTTACTTTTGAATAGCGATAAAAAGTTCTTTATAAACGAATCTTTTTCTGCGACGTTTTCATTGTGCGTTTGTGCCGGCTCCCATGTTCCGAAATACAGCGGTATCCACGGCAAAGAAAAAATAAGCGCAAATATGCAGCTCATAACAAAATAGCCCATTTTTGTTCCGTTAAAAGCGTTTATAATCGGCTGTGCCAAAAGCCCGCCGAGCAGGGTTGCAATAAACGAAAACATTAAGCGCGAACTGTTTAATTTATTTCGCTGCGAAAACGATTGTGTAATTTCCGCACTTAAAGCGGCGTAGGGAATGTATGAAACGGTTGCTACCGTAAAAAAGATGATGTAGGCGAGTGTATAAAAGATGAATTTGCCGGCTTGGCTTTCCCATTGCGCCGGAAACCATATAAGCATAAAAGAAAGAGCGATAGGAACGATTGACGCTAAAAACCATACGCGCCTTTTGCCGAACCTGTTTTGCGGTGTGTGGTCGGCAATATAGCCCATAAGCGGGTCCGATACGGCATCCCAAAATTTTCCGATTGCAGGAATTAAACCTGCCAATAGCGGATGGAGACCGACGACGTTTACCAAATAGTACATTGCAAATGTCGTTACGATAAAAAAGCAGCCTCCGCCGTATAAATCGGCAGCCCCGTATGCCGCATAGGTTTTCCAAGTAATTGTTCGTTTTGTTGTATCCATAATTTTTATTATAAACGGATTTTTACACGGGCGCAAGTAAAATGTGCCGTATGAGCTGTAAACCGTGCCGTTTTTGCAGCGGTAAGTGCGTTGCGCCTACCTGCACGCGTTATATATTTTCGATAATTTTTATGATGGTGGATGTAATGTAATTGTCCGGTTTGTGTTTTTTACCGTTCATCAAATAAGAAAATAATTTTGAAAGTGCCGTGTAGCCTTGCCTTTGCGGTTCTTGGCAAATGGTAAAATCGATAAATCCTTCTTTTAGTAAATTTTCAGTAGCCGGAATGTCATCGAATGCCAGCACATACGGCTTTGGGGTTGTCCCTGTGTGTGCAATGTGTTCTTTTACCGCTTTGCAAATTCCTGCAACGCCTGCAGCTGCAATAAATACGCAATTTGTGTCCGGATGTTTTTTTAAAGCTTCAAGTGTTTTTTTATATGCGTATGGATCGTCGTCGAGCGATTCAAATGTGTCCAGTATTTTGTACGGCAGCGCTTTGCGTTCTAAAGAACCGATAAAACCTTTAATGCGCTCGTTATGTCCCCGTATATGGAACGAACCGGTTGCAATAAGAATGCGTAATTCTTTATGCGTAATCAGCGAAAGTAAACCTGCTGCCGTTTTTCCTGCATTTTCGTAATCGGGACCTACATAACACAAGCGGGCAGTGTCCGGAATATCGGTATTAACGCTTATAACCGGAGTACCTTCTCCGATAACTTGCTGTACGGCAAGTTGTACTTCAGGAACGTCCATAGTGGCAACGCATAATCCTGAAAATTTTCGTTTTTGCAGTTTTTTTATCGCTGTAATATGGGTTGCAATATCAAAGCCTTTTACATGTTCAATATAAACGGAAACGCCGAAATCTGCCAGTTCGCTTTCGGCTTGTCGAAACCCTGCGATAATGCCGTCAAAAAAAGCGTTGCCGATGTCGGGTAAAAGACAGCCGAACACAATGGGTTGTTTCCGTGCGGCTAAAATTTTACCTGCTTTATTAGGAACAAAGCCCATTTTGTCGGCGGTGCGGTGTACTTTTTCGGCAACTTTTGCATTAACACCTGCGCGGTTGTGCAGCACGCGGTCTACCGTGCCGCGCGACACGCCGCACTCGCGGGCGATATCTTTTATGGTAACGGACACTTTTTCTCCTATGCGCAGTAAAGCGGACGGTGCAATTTAGCGGATCCGGTTAACGGGATTAGCCTTGTTTTTCTCTGCGTTTGGATAATACGTCAAAAGCAACCGCTGACAATAAAACAAGACCTTTTACCGCTTTTTGCCAGTTTGAATCTATGCCTAAAATGGACATGCCGTTGTTTAGTACGCCCATAAAGATTGCGCCGACAACTGCACCTCCGACCGTTCCCGTGCCGCCGTATGCGGAAGCGCCGCCGATAAAACACGAACCGATGGCATCCAGTTCATAATTCATGCCGGCTGTGGGAGCCGCCGAATTAAAACGTCCGACGCACACTAAAGCGGCGAGAGCGGAAAGAAAACCCATGTTAACGTATACGGAAAATAAAACTTTATTGGTGTTTACACCAGACAGTTTTGCCGCCCGTTCATTTCCACCCATTGCATACAAGTACCTGCCCGGAACGGTGTATCGGGTAATGTAAGTGTATGCGGCTACCACTACAGCCAACAGTATTAAAATAACGGGAATGCCTTTGTGTTTGCCGAGCAGTACGGCTAAAAACAATACGGCAAAGCAAATGACGCCGATACGAAGCAAAAACAAAGCGATGTTTTCCGTACTGTACTGTTTTCTTTTTTTGTGTATGCGCTGAACCACTTCTTTTAAAATAAAAGCAGCGCAGCATAAAACCGCCGTTCCTACTGTTATAGTAAAAACAAGGTTTTTATCTTTTACAGCTGGAATAAAACCGGTAAAATAGCGTAAGTATTCTTCGGGGAACGGCGATATGGTTAACCCGTCGAGTATTATCAGCGCAACGCCGCGCCACAGCAGCATGCCTGCAAGGGTTACGATAAAAGAGGGAATGCGCACATACGCGATCCAAAAACCGTGCCATGCTCCGATGGCAATTCCGGTAAGCAAACATAAAATCATTACCGCATATATATTCCATTTAAGAATAATAATTAAATATGCTGCCAAAGCTCCTACTAAAGCGACGATAGAACCGATCGATAGATCGATATTTCCGCCGCTTAAGATACACAAAAGCATACCGGCAGCTAAAATAACGACATACGAGTTTTGACTGATAATATTTGAAATATTGGTAGGGGCAAACAAAGAGCCGCTGCCGGCTGCGCTGATAAGTGCGTGGAATAACAGCATAAGCGCTACAAGGGCTATAACCATTGTGTTTTGTTTAAGAATATTTTTTATCGGATATGTATTACACATAGTTTTCGTTCTCCTTTTCCGTTTGAACTATACAAGCCATTATAGCTTCTTGCGAAGCCTTTTCTTTTGGAATTTCTGCGACGATTTTTCCTTCGTTCATTACATATATTCGGTCACACATGCCTAAAACTTCCGGCATTTCCGAAGAAATCATCAAAATGGATTTTCCTTCGGCAACAAGCTGATTTATAATGCAGTAGATTTCATACTTTGCGCCGACATCAATGCCTCGTGTGGGTTCATCCAATATCAAAATTTCCGGCTGTGCAAACATCCATTTGCTTAAAAGCACTTTTTGCTGATTGCCACCCGATAAACTGCTTGCATTTTGTTCGATGCCCGTGCATTTTGTGCGCAGTTTTTGAACGTATTCTTTTGCAGCTATTTGTTCTTCATCGGTGTTTATTATGCCTTTTGAGCTTATCTTCGATATTTTAGCCAGCGTTGTGTTTTCTCTGATAGTGCTGCCTAAAATAAGACCGTTACCTTTGCGGTCTTCCGTTACATAAGCGATACCGTATTTTATTGCGTCTTTTACCGTTTTTAAATGAATTTCTTTGCCGTCCAAAAACACTTGTCCGCTGATATCGGAACCGTAGGATTTTCCGAACAAACTCATGGCAAATTCGGTGCGCCCGGAGCCCATAAGACCGCTTATACCGACAACTTCACCTTTGCGTAAATTGATATGTATGTTTTTGCATATTTTTCGTCCTGCATACAGCGGATGTTCTACCGTCCAGTTTTTTACTTCAAAGTACACATCTCCGACCGGCGTGTGTCGCGAAGGAAAGCGTTCCGACAGTTTTCTTCCGACCATAGCAGCAATTAAAACTTCTTCGGCGCAGTCGTCGTTTTTTTTGTCGAATGTGTTTATAACACAGCCGTCTCTTAAAACCGTTATTTTATCGGCGACAAATGAAACTTCATTTAATTTATGCGAAATAATAATTGAAGTAATTCCCTGTTTTTTAAATTCGAGCAGCAACTGCAATAATTTGCGCGAGTCCGATTCGTTAAGCGAGGCTGTCGGCTCATCAAGAATAAGCAATGTAAGATTTTTAGATAAGGCTTTGGCAATTTCCACTAACTGTTGTTTTCCGATGCCGATGTCTTTTACTGCAGTGCGCGATGATTCGTTAAGTCCCACTTTTTGTAAAAGCGTGTCTGCACGGGCATAAGTTTTGTCCCAATCGATTTTTAAAAAACTTCCTTGTTCGTTGCCCAAGAAAATATTTTCGGCAATGCTTAAATAGGGTACCAGTGCCAACTCTTGGTGGATAATGGCAATGCCTTTGTTTTCGCTGTCTTTTATTGTGTGGAAAGCGCAGGGTTTTCCCTCGTATACGATATTGCCCGTATAGCTTCCGTACGGGTAAATACCGCTTAAAATATTCATAAGTGTTGATTTTCCGGCGCCGTTTTCTCCGACCAAAGCCTGAATTTCGCCTTTAGTTATTTGTAGAGAAACATCGTCGAGCGCTTTTATACCGGAAAATGTTTTGGTAATATGCTTTATTTCAAGCAAGGTGTGAGCCGGCAAAGGTTCCCCCTTTTTGACTTTACGGACTTGATTTTACGGACGAACGGTACGGAACCGGCGGCGCCGTCTGCTTTTAGAGTGTTAAACTATGCCGCCGATTAACCGTACGCGTAACGGAATTTTTCCGTTAATTTTTTAACTGTGCTTCTGTGTAATAACCGCTTTCAACCAACAATTTTTTATAATTGTCGACGGTTGCAAAAACGGGTTCGCACAAATAAGACGGGATAATTCCGGTGCCGTTATCGTATGTTTTGGTATCGTTTATCGGCGGTTCCGTCCCTTTTACCAATGCGTCAATCATTTCGGCTACTTTTCCCGCTAGGGTTCTGGTGTCTTTAAATACCGACATGCTTTGATGTCCCTTAATCATATTTTTAACGGATGTAATATCGCAGTCTTGTCCGGTTAACAGCGGAAAGGTTTCTTTTGTGTATCCGGCTGCAACCAAAGCGTTTGCAATACCTTGAGCGACCGAATCGTTTGACGATAATACCGCGTGTAGTTTTGTACCGTTGGGACCGTAGCCGTATGCGCTTATTAAATTTTCCATACGTTTTTGCGCTTCTTCGGTTGACCAGTTCGGTGTTGCAACTTGCGCTTTTTCGGTTTGACCGGAGCGTACAACTAATTTTCCTTTTTTAATATACGGATTTAATATATCCATAGCTCCGGGGAAAAAGAAATTGACATTGTTGTCGTCTGTAGGTCCGGTAAATAATTCAATGTAAACTTTTTCGGTTGTGCTGTCCAATTTTAACGTATCGCGTAAATACATGCCCTGAAACTGACCGACTTTATAATTATCGAATGTGGCATAGTAGCGCACGGCATCGCTGTTCATAATAAGCCTGTCATAAGCTATAACCGGTATGCCGTTTTCTTTTGCTGTTTTTAAAACTTCCGTCAGTGCCGAACCGTCAATCGAAGCGATAACGATAACTTTGCAGTTTTTAGTCAGCATGTTTTCGATTTGCGATGCTTGTGCCGCAATATCGTTGTTGGCATATTGTAAGTCGACTTTATAGCCGTTTTTTTCAAGCAGCGCTTTTATATTTGCACCGTCTTGACTCCAGCGCTGCAAGTCTTTAGTCGGCATAGAAACCCCTATTCTAATACTTTGTGCCGAATCTTTGCCTCCGTTTGCAAATACCGTACTTGCCGCAAGCAATACGGCTGCAATAATACACCATGTGCGCTTCATTAAAGCCTCCTTTATCTGTGTGTTCCGTGCTCGAGCACGGTTTTTCTTTATTATAAGCCATATTTTTGCACCTGTCAAACAAAAAAACGGCTGGCGACTTTACCGGCAGGGATTGAGGATAGTGTATACGCGTGCAGCGCTCAACTGAACGGTACAAGTTTTATTTGCTGCGTGTTTTTTCCATTAAGCAGTGCATTCTGTAATCTTTTAGCGCTCTATACAGTTCGGCTGCCGTTTGCGTATCTTCGGGTGCGTGCTGTAAAAGTTGTTCGGTTTTTTTTGCAGTAAGCATAAAATTTTTTCTTTCAGTGTTTTCCGCTATAAAATAGTCTTCCGTTCCGTGATAGTACGCATCTTTTATTTTTGATAGTAAAAGCTCTACCCGTAATGCAAAAGTTCCGGGTGCTTCCCGCTCGGGTTTGTCGGTTTCGTCTTTGAGCGGTTCTGACGGCGAGGGTGCTGCACCAACCTTTTGTACGGACGAACCGTCGTAAGTCATTGCATACAGGGTGTCAACATCGGTTCCATGGCTTTCGGCATAGTCTATAAAGTAGATTTTTTCTTTGCCGAATTCGATGCGGTGTAGCTTGGCATAATTGGGCTGATAGACTGCACTGTTGGTGTGATACATTTTTTGATGCAGTCTTCTTTTATCGCTTCCGTCAAAGCGGCTGCGGTAAATGCTCATATCTTCGTACGAAAAATAGTACCAATAACCTTGGTGATAAAACGGGTCGCTTTTTTTATCGCCGTTGCGGAAAATATAATCGGCGTTTTCATAACGGACATCGTTTGCAGCCGGCACCGGTAGGTATTTTTGATATATCAGCGGGTGATTTAACGCATCGGCGCCGTAAAACCGGTTGTCCGATGTTAAAAAATATTTTCCCTCGCTGTGTGATCGCCGGTATTTTTCTGCAAAGGGGTAATCGTCCCATGTTGCATCTGCATTGTACCATTGACCGTCAAGATTAATCCGGTTCCACATATGAGCGACGGTCGGTCCCGTATACACGGCTCGCTCTTTTCCTTCTACGCAAACCGTTTGAATGCCTGCGCCGTTCATCAGTTTTTTATAACTGAGACTGTAGTCCTCACATACGCCTTTGCCGTCCAAAAGCGCTCCTGCCGCCGTCCTTTGGTATTGCGAACTTGAATTTACTTCGTACACGATGTTTTTTTGCAGTTCGCGGTATAACGCATAACTTATTTCCGCTTTCGACATATTTTCGTGTACAGCGCTATAGAAGGTTTCAAAAGCCTGTATAAGCCGTTGATAGTCTACATCGGCTGCAGTGCTTTCGATAAGAAAGGTAAGCTCATATGAAGCTGTTTCATCTTCATTATCGTTTTTATACTTATAAGTAATATCTTTTGACGGCGGCAAATGAAAAAGAAAAAGCGAGTTTTCGTCCAGATAGTCCAAAAAATCGGAATACAGTTTTTTACATTCGCTTTGTCCATTGCTGTCGGTTTTGCAGCTTATGTGCAAATCGCCGACATCGACCGTTTTTTCAAAACGCAGAGCCGCATTTAAAAGGCGTTTAAAAAGTTCTTGTTTTTTTGCTTCGGCGCCGGGTGTGCTTTCGGGCGGCGTATGGTGTTCTTCGCCTATCGGCGGAGTGGAAGGCGGCTGTGGGTTTTGAGGTTGTGGTTTCGGACTTTGCGGCTGTTTTAAAGCCGAGCCTCCGTTTTCGGGTAAAGCAAGCTTTCCGTTTATATTATCCGAACAGGATGCGGCACACAATATAAGCGCGGTTAAAAAAATATAAAATGCGGTTTTTGTATGGTTTTTTGTTGTCATTCGGCATAAAATATACAATAAAAATGACTATTATGCAATAAAAAATGTAATTTTTTAATGTATCTTTATTGACAAAAACATACGGCTTCTATATACTTGCAAGACATCTCTTTTCGGCATCTTTGCCTTGGACGGGATAGCTGTATAAAAATGCCTCTGTAGCTCAGTCGGCAGAGCGCAACCATGGTAAGGTTGAGGTCAGCGGTTCGATCCCGCTCGGAGGCTCGTCCCGGTTGAGGGGATGAAGGAGTATTGCACATGGCAAAAAAAGCAAAAACCGCGGTTGAAATTATTGCATTACAATGTTCGGAATGCAAACGCAAAAATTATACTACCTATAAAAACCGTAAAAATATTCAGGGCAAACTGGAAAAAAACAAGTATTGCCCCTTTTGCCGCAAGCATGTCCTTCATAAAGAAACGAAGGTCAAATAACGCGCAGTAATCGTGTACGGACCGGGTGTTGTTTTAGGTCAGTAACTCCAATGGTAGAGTGTCGGTCTCCAAAACCGAATGTTGAGGGTTCGAGTCCTTCCTGGCCTGTATTTTAATAAATAGCGGGGGCTGGTAATGAAAATCATCCGTTTTTTCAAAGAATGTATTGCGGAATTAAAAAAGGTGGTATGGCCTGCCCGCGATGATGTTTTTTCGTCGGTAAAAGTTGTGCTTATATCTACCGTGGCCGTTGCGCTTTTTCTTGGGCTGCTGGATATGTTGTTTACCACCGGCTTTAATTTTGTGTTTTAGGGATATCGATGGCAAAGGGTTGGTACATCCTGCATACCTATTCGGGGTACGAGGGTAAAATCGAGCGGACTATCCGTTCTATGATAGAAAACGGCGATCTTTCTTCCGATGTTGTGTTGGACGTAAAAGTCCCTGTGGAAGACGTGGTTGAAGTGCGCGACGGCAAACGGCGGACTGTCTCTAAAAAATTTTTGCCCGGCTATATTATGGTAGAGCTTGAGCTGCCTGAAATCGGCTGGAAAAACGTGTGTGCCGCTATACGGCGCATACAGGGGGTAACCGGTTTTGTCGGTACGAACAGCAATGTGCGTCCCCGTCCGATTTCAAACGAAGAAGCGGTTGCGCTCCTTCAAAAATCCGGTGAAATTAAAGGCGAAAAAACGGCGCGTGTAAAACAAACGTTTGCCGTCGGCGAGCAAGTTAAAATTATCGACGGTCCTTTTGTTTCGTTTTCCGGTTCTATTGAAGAAGTTAATTTGGAAAAAAATAAATTGCGTGTTACGGTCGGTATTTTCGGCAGGGCGACTCCCGTTGAAGTTGATCTTACGCAAGTGGAAAAAATATAAAGAGTTTCCGGGAAAAGTCCCGGTGTGTTTGTAAAAAGAGCCGATTTTGGAAGGGAAGGGGCGTTATAGCCGGACTTCCCGCTAGGCGGAAGGGTTTTTCCGCTACACCAATATAAGGAGCAATATATGGCTACAAAAAAGGTAACGGCTGTTATTAAACTGCAGTGTCCTGCAGGAAAAGCAACGCCGGCGCCGCCTATAGGTCCCGCTTTGGGTCCTCACGGGGTGAGTGCGCCGCAGTTTGTACAGCAGTTTAACGACCGTACAAAGTCGATGGAACCGGGTCTTGTGATTCCGGTTGTTATTACCGTTTTTCAGGATAAATCGTTTACGTTTATTTTGAAAACCCCGCCTGCCGCCGTGCTTATAAAAAAAGCCGCCGGTCTTGAAAAGGGGTCGGGCAATCCTTTAAAAGATAAAGTTGCAAAACTTTCGCAAGTTCAGCTTGAAGAAATTGCAAAAACAAAAATGCCCGACATCAATGCAAACGATATCGAAGCTGCAAAAAAAATTATTGCCGGTACTGCGCGCAGTATGGGTGTAGAGGTGGAGCGGTAATATGAAACACGGAAAAAAATATCGCGAATCGCTGAAAAAATATGATCCTACAAAAGCTTACGATGTGGAAAAAGCGTGCGAGCTGGTAAAAGAGCTTAAATATGCAAAGTTCGACGAAACGGTTGAAGCGCATATCAGCTTAAAATTGGATAAAAATCAAACCGTGCGGGACACCTTGGTGTTTCCGTATCAATTCCGCGGCGAAAAAAAAGTGCTGGTTTTTTGCAAAGAAGACCGCATAAAAGAAGCTATGGATGCCGGAGCCGCTTATGCCGGTGCCGACGAATACATCGAAAAGGTAAAAGGCGGCTGGCTTGATTTTGATATAGCCGTTGCAACGCCGGATATGATGAAAGATGTCGGCCGTTTAGGTATGGTACTGGGGCGCAAAGGTTTAATGCCGAACCCTAAAACGGGAACGGTTACCAATGATATAAGCGCGGCTATTGCAGAGTTAAAAAAAGGCCGTGTGGAATTCCGCTCCGATAAAGGCGCGGTTGTGCACATGAGCGTCGGAAAAGTTTCTATGGATTGCGCTCAAGTAGCGGAAAACGTAAAAACCCTTTTAGCCGAAGTGGTGCGCAAAAAACCTGCCGATGCAAAAGGCGGTTATGTGCGTTCCGTGTCCGTTAATTCGACCATGGGGCCGGGTGTATGGGTCGACTACAAGGAGGCAGAATAATGGCTATTTTGGCAAAAAAAATTCAAAACGCAAAACTTGAAGCCGTTGCAGCGGCAAAAGCAGTTTTTGAAGGATACAACGGTTTTATCTTTGCCGATTACCGCGGTTTAACCGTTGAGCAAATTACTTCTTTGCGCCGCCGTTTAAACGAAAAAAATGCAAAGCTGAAAGTTATAAAAAATACCTATGCGCGCGTTGTGTTTGACGAAATGAAAATCGACAACGTAGCCGGATATTTAACCGGTCCGACGGCGATTGCTTTAGCTTCCGAAGATACAAACGAAGTTGCAAAAATATTGTTTGACTTTGCTAAAGATTCGCCTGCGTTGCAGGTAAAAGGTGCCGTTGTAGAAAACGAAATTTACGATGCGGCAAAAATTGAAGCGTTTTCCAAACTGCCCGGCAAAAAACAGCTTATTGCAATGATTGCAAGCACTATCAATGCGCCCGTACAAAAACTGGCGGCTACATTGCTTGCCTATGTGGAAAAAAAGCAAGCCGAGGAAAAGGCCGGCGGTTCGGCGCCTAAAGCCGAAGCTGCGCCGGAAAGCGCAAAAGCGGATGCGCAAGCTTCCGCTGCCGATGCAAAGCCTGCATCCGAAGCAGCAGAAAAGCCTGCAGACGGCGGCGAAGCGGCAAAGAGCGAAGAGCCTGCAAAGGCTGAATAAAACTGGTTACGGTTCAGGCTTCGTAGCTGTCGTCCTGTTCGTATAATAAAAAATGCCTAATGAAGGAGAAGATAATAATGGCAGCAATCACAAAAGATGAAATTCTTGATGCAATCGCGTCAATGACGGTACTGGAAGCTTCCGAATTGGTAAAAGCTATGGAAGAAAAATTCGGTGTAACCGCTGCGGCAACCGTAGTTGCGGCAGCAGGAGCCGGAGCTGCAGGCGGTGCAGCCGGCGGCAGTGAAGAGCAGTCGGAATTTACCGTTACGCTTGAAAGCGCCGATCCTGCAAAGAAAATTGCGGCGATTAAAGCGGTGCGCGAAATTACCGGCTTGGGATTAAAAGAAGCAAAAGACTTGGTCGAAGGCGCTCCCAAGCCTCTTAAAGAAGGCGTATCGAAAGAAGAAGCGGCTAAAATTAAAGAAACCGTTGAAGCGGCCGGCGGTGTTGTTAAGATTGCATAAATTCCGTATTTATACGTTGAATAACATCGTAACCGATTTAAAATCGATTTTTACGCAAACGCTGCCTGAAAAACCTGTGTTTTCGGGCAGCCGTATTTGTCTGTACGCCAAAGCAGGGGGATTCGAATGCTTGCAAACGCCAGGACGGTAAACCGTCAATATATCGGAAAGAATATCCGCAACTTTATGGAGCTACCCAGTCTTATAGACATCCAGCTTCAGTCTTATGAAAGTTTTTTGCAAAAAGAAAAACTGGATAAGCATGAAAAATTAGCGGAACAAGGGCTTGAAGAAGTGTTCCGTTCCACCTTTCCCATCGAAAGCCCTGCAGGCGACATGCTTTTGGAATATGAATACTACGAACTGGACGAAAAAAACATAAAATTCCCCGAGCTGGAATGCAAACAAAAAGGGCTTACGTATTCGGTGCCTTTAAAAGCGCGCGTAAACTTAATTTTTCAGCAAACGGGCGAAATCCGCCAAAAAGACATTTATATGGGCGACATTCCGCTGATGACCGAGCGGGGTACTTTTATTATAAACGGTGCCGAACGCGTTGTTGTATCGCAAATACACCGTTCGCCTGGCGTTATTTTTAACCACGAAAAAGGCGTATACTCAAGCCGCATTATTCCGTACCGCGGAAGCTGGCTTGAATTCGAAATAGATCCTAAAAAAGAGCTTATTTATGCAAAAATAGACCGCAAAAAACGTATTTTGGGTACTATCTTTTTGCGTGCATTGGGCTTTAGTACACGCGAAGAAATTATCCGTATGTTTTACGATACGGAAAAAATAAAAATCAAAGATACTCGCGAATTCCGCGATTCTTTGGTGGGTAAAGTTCTTGCCGATGCGGTTATTGTTACCGACGGTGAGACGGGCGAAAAAAAGAAATTATTCCGCGCAAGCGAAAAACTGCAGCCGCACAATATCGACGAATTGTTTTTGCACCCCGAAGTTAAAACGCTGTCGGTTATAAAATTTGAAGGCGAAAGTTCACTTGACTCTCAAATGATTATCAACTGCTTTGAGCGTGAAGAAATCCGCTTTTTAAAAGAAGGCGTTGAATCGGATGAGCCTACTCTTGAAGACGCGCTTTCGGCGGTGTACCAAGTGCTTATGCCCGGAGAACCCATTACTATAGAAGTGGCGGAAAAAGATTTGAACAGTATGTTTTTTTCGCCGCGCCGCTACGATTTAGGCAGAGTCGGCCGCTATAAATTAAATAAAAAATTCAATGTAAAAGAAGATATCAGCGAGCATACACTGGTAAAACAGGATATTATTGCAACGATGAAGTACCTTATAAAGGTATATATCGGCGATGAAAATATAGACGATATCGATCACTTGGGCAACCGCCGCGTGCGTTCGGTCGGCGAACTTATGACCAATCAGTTAAAAACGGCATTCAGCCGCATGGAGCGCATTGCAAAAGAACGCATGGGCTTAAAAGAAACCGAAACGATGAAGCCGCAAGACCTTATTTCCATAAAGCCGATTGTCGCTTCCATAAAAGAGTTTTTCGGTTCCAGTCAGCTTTCTCAGTTTATGGATCAAGTAAATCCGCTTGCAGAGCTTACGCACAAGCGGCGCTTAAACGCACTGGGTCCCGGCGGTCTTTCGCGCGATAGGGCAGGTTTTGAAGTGCGCGACGTTCACTATACGCACTACGGAAGAATGTGTCCGATTGAAACGCCTGAAGGTCCGAATATCGGTCTTATCGTGTCTCTTGCCATTTATACGAGAGTAAACGAATACGGCTTTTTGGAAGCGCCGTACCGCAAAATAGAAAACGGAAAAGCCGTTGAACATGTTGATTATCTTTCGGCTATGGATGAAGACCGCTATTACATAGGGCAGGTGTCCGTCGATATGAAAGATGACGGTTCTTTTGCAAAAGAACAAATTGCATGCCGGCGCTACGGCGATTATACGTCGCGCAACCCCAAAGACGTGCAGTATATGGACGTGTCGCCCAAGCAAATTATTTCGGTTTCCGCAGCTCTTATTCCCTTTTTGGAACACGACGACGCAAACCGCGCGCTTATGGGCTGTAACATGCAGCGCCAAGCGGTGCCGCTTTTGTTCCCCGAACCGCCGCGTGTCGGAACCGGTATGGAAGCAAAATGCGCTTACGATTCGGGTGTGCTTATTAAAGCAAAACGTCCCGGTACGGTAAGTCATCTTACTTCCGAACACATATACGTAAAGCCGGACAAACAAAAAAATGCCGACGACATAGATATGTACACTATGCTTAAATATCAGCGCACCAATCAGGATACGTGTTACCATCAGCGTCCGGTTGTAAGTCTTGGTCAAAAGGTTAAAAAGGGAGATGTGCTTGCAGACGGACCTGCAACAGTTAACGGAGAGCTCGCCCTTGGCCGCAATATTTTAGTAGGTTTTGTGCCGTGGAACGGATACAACTACGAAGACGCGGTATTGATTTCGCAGCGCGTGGTTAAAGAAGATATGTTTACTTCTATCCACATAAAAGAATTTGCAACCGAAATCCGCGAAACAAAGCTTGGTCCCGAAAAAATAACGCGCGACATTCCCAATACGAGCGAAAAAACGCTTGATAATTTGGATACCGAAGGTATTATCCGCGTCGGAGCGAAAGTCCGTTCCGGCGATATTTTAGTGGGAAAAACAACACCCAAAAGCGAAACGGAAACAACCCCTGAGTTTAAGTTGCTCAATTCAATATTCGGTGAAAAAGCAAAAGAAGTGCGCGATTCTTCGCTGCGCATTCCGCACGGAATTGAAGGTACGGTTATTGACGTTCAGCGTTTGCGCCGTTCCGAGGGCGACGATTTGAACCCCGGTGTGGACGAAGTGGTTAAAGTATTAATTGCAACCAAACGCAAACTGCGCGAAGGCGATAAAATGGCAGGACGTCACGGAAACAAGGGTATTGTCGCCCGCATTTTGCCTGTAGAAGATATGCCTTATTTGGAAGACGGTACACCGCTTGACGTGTGCTTAAACCCCTTGGGCGTTCCTTCCCGTATGAATATCGGACAAATTATGGAATCCGAGCTGGGACTTGCCGGTTTGTATTTGAACGAATGGTACGAATCGCCGGTATTCCAATCGCCGTCAAATGAACAAATCGAACAAAAGCTTAAGGACGCAGGCTTTAAAGTAAATTCAAAAGCGGTTTTGCGCGACGGACGCACCGGAGAACCTTTCCAAAACGAAGTGTTTGTCGGCGTTATTTACTACCTTAAACTGCACCACTTGGTCGACGATAAAATGCATGCGCGTTCTACCGGTCCTTATTCGCTGGTTACGCAACAGCCTTTGGGCGGTAAAGCTCAGTTCGGCGGTCAGCGTTTGGGAGAAATGGAAGTATGGGCGCTTGAAGCATACGGCGCGGCAAATACTCTGCAAGAATTGTTGACGATAAAATCCGACGATATGAACGGACGTTCCAAAATATACGAATCGATAGTAAAAGGAGAGCCTTCTACGGCTGCCGGCGTTCCCGAATCGTTTAACGTTTTGGTACAGGAATTGCGCGGTCTTGCTCTTGATTTTACGATTTACGATGCAAAAGGCAAGCAAATAGCCCTAACCGAACGCGATGAAGAACTGATAGCAAAAGCCGGTTCCAACTTTTAAGGGGAGAGAGCATAATGCGAGATATTCAAGATTTCGACAGCTTAATGATAAAATTGGCTTCGCCGGAAACCATCCGCGCGTGGTCATACGGCGAAGTAAAAAAGCCGGAAACAATCAACTACCGCACTTTGCGCCCCGAAAAAGACGGTTTGTTTTGCGAACGCATTTTCGGTACCACAAAAGAGTGGGAATGCTATTGCGGAAAATTTAAATCGATACGTTATAAAGGCGTTATTTGCGATCGCTGCGGTGTTGAAGTTACTCACTTTAAAGTACGCCGCGAACGCATGGGGCACATTGAACTTGCCGCTCCCGTTTCGCATATTTGGTATTACCGCTCGGTTCCCAGCCGCATGGGCTTGCTGCTCGATTTGCAAGTTGCCGCTCTTCGTTCCGTTTTATATTACGAAAAATATATCGTAATAGATCCGGGTGACACCGACCTTAAAAAAATGAATTTGCTGACCGAAGACGAATACATGGAAGCGCAAGAGCGTTACGGCGGTTCTTTTTCGGCAGGTATGGGCGCGGAAGCTATAAAAACGCTTTTAGAAAACTTAAATCTTGACGAACTCGCCGCCGAATTGCGTGCAAAAATGATAGAAAAAGGCGCAAAAAGCGATAAACGGTTGTTAAAACGCATAGAAATCGTCGAAAATTTCCGCGCTTCGGGCAATAAATGCTCGTGGATGATTTTGGATGCCATTCCGGTTATACCGCCGGAATTGCGTCCGATGGTACAGCTCGACGGCGGCCGCTTTGCAACGTCGGACTTAAACGATTTGTACCGCCGCGTTATAAACCGCAACAACCGTCTTAAACGGCTTATGCAGTTAAACGCTCCCGATATTATTATCCGTAACGAAAAACGTATGCTGCAAGAAGCCGTCGATTCTTTGTTCGACAATTCAAAGCGCAAACGTGTGGTAAAAGGTGCTTCAAACCGCCCGCTTAAATCCATATCCGATATGCTTAAGGGCAAACAGGGACGCTTCCGCCAAAACCTGCTCGGTAAGCGCGTCGATTATTCAGGACGTTCGGTTATTTGTGTCGGTCCCGAATTAAAACTGTGGCAGTGCGGTTTGCCTACCAAAATGGCGCTTGAGTTGTTTAAGCCTTTTATAATGAAAAAACTCGTCGACAAAGACGTAGTGTTTAATATTAAAAAAGCAAAAACGCTTGTTGAAGAAGAGTCGAGCGAAGTATTCGCCATTTTGGACGAAGTAGTTCGAGAACATCCGGTTATGCTTAACCGCGCGCCGACGCTGCACCGCTTGGGTATTCAAGCGTTTGAACCGGTGCTGGTAGAAGGAAAAGCGATTCGTTTGCACCCGCTCGTTTGTCACGCGTTTAACGCGGACTTTGACGGCGACCAAATGGCTGTGCACGTTCCGCTTACTCAAGCGGCGCAAATGGAATGCTGGACGCTGATGCTGTCGGCGCGCAATCTTCTTGACCCGGCAAACGGAAAAACGATCGTGTACCCATCGCAGGATATGGTACTCGGTATTTACTATTTAACTAAAATAAAACCCTCCGGAAAAGGAACGGGTAAACGCTTTAGCAGTGAAAACGAAGCTCTGCTTGCCGCAGAATCAAAGAGTATCGATTGGCAAGCGGAAATAAAAGTTCCGGTGCAAAAAGCACCGTATAACGGTAAAGTTATTTCCACTACTGCCGGTCGTTTGGTGTTTAACGACGAACTTCCTGCAGAAGTTGAATTTGCCAATGAACTTTTGGGCGATAAGGAATTAAAAAAACTTATCGAAAGAGTGTATAAACAGTGCGGTCCCTGGCTGACGGTAAAAATGCTTGACGCTATAAAAGCGGTCGGCTACCGGTATGCGACCTTTTTCGGCGCAACCATTTCTATGGACGATATTTTGGTTCCCGAAGAAAAACCGTCTATGATGGACAAGGCAAACAAAGAAGTCGATTCCATTATGAAACAATACCGCCAAGGTCATATAACGCAAGACGAACGCTATAACCGCGTTGTTGAAGTATGGTCAAAGACAAACGAAGAGCTTACCAATGTGATGATGAAAAAGCTTGAAAACGATAAAGAAGGCTTTAACACCATTTACATGATGGCTTCTTCCGGTGCGCGCGGAAGCCGTAACCAAATACGTCAGCTTGCCGGTATGCGCGGTCTTATGGCAAAGCCGAACGGAGACATTATCGAGCTGCCGATTAGGGCAAACTTTAAAGAAGGTCTATCCGTTATCGAATTCTTTATTTCAACCAACGGTGCGCGCAAAGGTTTGGCGGATACCGCTTTAAAAACTGCCGACGCCGGTTACCTTACCCGACGCTTGGTCGACATTGCGCAAGACGTTGTTATAAATGAAGAAGACTGCGGTACTATAAACGGTATAGAATACAGCGCCGTTAAAGACGGGGATGAAATAATCGAACCGTTAAAAAACCGCATTGCCGGCCGTTATACGCTTGAGCGCGTGCTGCATCCGATTACCGGAGAGCTTTTGTGCGACGTAAACGAATACATCAGCGACGAACTTGCCGAAAAAATAGACAACGCCGGTGTGGAATCGATAAAACTGCGCACCGTGCTTACTTGTGAATCGCAGCACGGCGTGTGCTGCAAATGTTACGGACGCAATTTGGCGCGCAGCAAAGTAGTGGAAATCGGAGAAGCGGTCGGTATTATCGCGGCGCAGTCTATCGGACAGCCCGGTACTCAGCTTACCATGCGTACGTTCCACGTCGGCGGTACGGCTTCGAAAATCAGCGAAGAAAACCGCATTGTGCTTAAGTATTCGGTTTTAATAAAAAATATTTCCGGCACCCACGTTGTTATGAAAGACAAATCGTGGCTGTTTACCCGTAAGGGTATAATGGAAGTAACGCATATTCTTAAAGAATATGCGCTTGCAGGCGTTACGCCGCTTGTTGCTGACGGAGACCGCGTTCTTAAAGGTACACCTCTTTTTGAAACAAAGGGAAAACAAACGCTTGCGATCGAAGCTGCCCGTATTATTATACGCGACAAAAAAATGTATTTGGCAACCAGCGATTTGAAAATCGAAATTAAAAACGGTTCGACCGTAACGGTTGCTCCGGGCGACTTTATTGAAGCAGGTCAAACGCTTGCTACGTTCGACCCCTTTTCAGATCCTATTATTGCCGAAGTTTCCGGTTATGTGCACTACGAAGATATTATTCCCGGTTCAACACTTTCGGAAGATTTGGACGAAGAAACCGGCAACGTAGAAAAACGTATTACCGATTTGCATTTGGATACAAAACAGCCGCGTATTTTAATTACTGATGAAGCCGGTAACGAACTGGGAAGTTATTACCTTCCCGGCGGAGCGGTTGTGCTTGTTGAAGACAAAGTAAAAATCACTGCGGGAACACCTTTGGCAAAAACGCTTAAAGAATCGTCAAAAACAAGTGATATTACCGGCGGTTTGCCGCGCGTTTCCGAGTTGTTTGAAGCGCGCAAGCCTAAAACCCCCGCGGTTTTGGCGCAAATTACCGGCGTGGTGCAGTTTAAAGGTATTGCAAAAGCAAAACGGGTTATCGCCGTTGTAGATAAATACGGTAAAACATTTGAACACTTTGTGCCGATGACCAAGCGCCTTTTGGTGCGCGACGGCGATACTGTGGAAGCCGGTGAACAGCTGTGCGACGGTTCCATAAGCCCGCACGATATTTTGGCAATATCCGGAGAACATGCGCTGCAAACCTATTTGATGGACGAAATTCAGCAAGTGTACCGTATGCAGGGTGTAAGCATAAATGATAAGCACATCGGTATTATCGTACGTCAAATGTTGCGCAAAGTCGAAATCGTGGCGGTAGGAGATACCCGTTTTATTTTCGGTCAACAAGTGGATAAATACAAATTCCATGAAGAAAACAAACGGGTGCTTGCAGAAGGCGGTCAGTGTGCTATTGCACGCCCCATGTTCCAAGGTATTACCAAAGCTTCGCTGAACATAGATTCGTTTATTTCGGCGGCTTCTTTCCAAGAAACAACGAGGGTTTTAACAAACGCTGCCATTGCAGGTTCTGCAGACAATTTGCGCGGCTTAAAAGAAAACGTCATTATCGGTCATCTTATTCCTGCAGGTACGGGTATCCGTAATTACCGCGGCGTTAAACTGTTCGATGAAAATACTGCCGACCTCGACGTTCAAATGAATGAAATTCTTGAACGGCGTAAATTGGAAAAGAGTATGGAAGCCGAAATAGAAGAAACGCTGTACGAAACGGAAAATGAAGAAGACTAGCAGTTGACAGTGCTTTTAGGTTTTTGATATACTAAATTTCCTGTCTAAAGCAGGTAAAACAGCAAAAACCCTTATAGTGTGTATTTTTAACCGGAGTGCTGCCGGTTTAACGAATAGGAGTAAAAGGTTCATGCCTACAATTAATCAGTTGATCCGTCAGGGTCGCAAAACGATAGCGAACAGGACTAAATCGCCTGCGCTTCAGTCTTGCCCGCAAAAACGCGGCGTATGTACACGTGTTATGACGTTTACGCCTAAAAAACCGAATTCGGCACTGCGTAAAGTCGCCCGTGTGCGCTTGAGCAACGGTATTGAAGTTACCGCATATATTCCGGGTATCGGGCACAATTTGCAAGAACACTCGGTTGTTCTTATCCGCGGCGGCCGTGTAAAAGATTTACCCGGTGTACGCTATCACATTATCCGCGGTACAAAAGATACGCTTGGTGTGGAAGACCGCAAACGCGGACGTTCCAAATACGGTGCGAAAAAGCCTAAAGCGTAAGGAGAAAAAGAATGGGAAGAAAAAATAAAAGCGTAAACCGTCCTATTCTGCCGGATTCGCGTTACAACAGCTCCGTCGTTTCTAAATTCGTTACCCGCATGATGCTCGACGGTAAAAAATCGATCAGCGTGCGTATTATGTACGAAGCGATGGATACTTTAAAATCAAAAACGGAAAAAGATCCTTTGGAAGTGTTTTTAAAAGCGCTTGATAACGTAAAACCTTTGGTTGAAGTAAAATCGCGCCGCGTCGGAGGTGCAACCTATCAAGTTCCGATTGAAATCCGCGAAAGCCGCCGTGAAGCGCTTGCTATGCGCTGGGTTATTGCCGCCGCACGTGCAAAAAGCGGACGCGGTATGGGCGAGCGCCTTGCTGCAGAGCTTTTGGACGCATACAATAATACGGGTACGGCTTATAAAAAGAAAGAAGATACCCATAAAATGGCAGAAGCAAACAAAGCTTTTGCCCACTACCGCTGGTAGTTCTTTTAGAACCTCAAAAGCGATTAGAGCGCCGTTCACATTGGTGGACGGCGTTTTTATTTTTATTGCGCTAAAGGTTAAAACTGTGTGTATGTGAGTAACACTTCTCCTGTCCTGTTTTTTAAATTCAAGGTGCCGCCTTCAACCGTAAACAAAACACATTGCTTTAAAAGTTCCATATAGCGCCTTTCAAATTCGGCAGCTTCTCCGTTTGGGGATGCTATACGGGTTACGGCAAGTTCTGCTATGCTTAAAGCGCTGCCGCTTTTAATAAAGCACGCTGCTGAAAAATTGTTTACGCCCGTGCTTCCGTATAACCGGTTGCTGTCCGTAAAGGATAGGGATGCGTAACGAACGCTTTCGGGTGCTTGCAGCATTGTATGCTCTTTATTGTACCGGTTTAGTTTCCAGTTTGTGTTTTCGAGTACGGATTTTTTAAACGTCAATTCGGTTTTTTCGCGCAAATTAAATATAACCAGCTCGGAACCGGCTGCATTTGTTGATACGGAAACGGTTCCGCCTTTTTGTAAAGTACTGCAAAAAAGGCGTTCCAAATTCATTTTGTCTGCAGGTCCTTCGGCTTGAGCGTACTCGTTAAGCTGTACTTTTATCGCAGTACCGCTTAGGGTAAGAGTACCGCTGTAGCGGTTAATACCGCTAAAACCGGCAATATGGTATGTGCGCACTTGTTTTGATTTTGTGTTTTGCACCGGCGCTGTGCTTTGCGACGATATCTGCGGCGCCGTCTGTGCAGGCGGTACCGCCGGCAATGTGTTCGCTTCGTTCGGCATATCGGTATCCGGTACGCCTGTGCTTTGTGCGGCGGCAAATAAAGTTAAAGGAACGGTTAAACTGCCTTTTTCCGCAGAAAATTCCGTGTCGGGGGTAATTAACGAAGTGAGCGTCCAATTGGATTCTATGTTTATTTCATTGTTGCAAGCACAAACGGCACAAAGAAAGACAAAAAGGCAGCACGCTGCGGCAAAAAAAGAGAAAGGCTTCATATACACTCCTGCGCAAGACTTTCTTTTATCATCGTCCGAAAACTATTAAAACAAGAGTGTAAAAGATACAATAAAACTATATTTTTGACGGAATAAGCGTGCAGTCAAAATTAAACTGCGCGGCGTTTACCCGGTATTTTTCGTTTAATTCCGGACCGCAGCTGTTAGACCCTATGCCGCCCATTTGAACGTCTAAACAAAATACCGTATAGCCGCTGTCTTTAAGTTCGTGTTCGTGAGCTTTTCCGCCTAATTCTTCTTGCGTGTAATGCGACGCGTTAAACGAAAAACTTTGAAGCGCGCTTACGTCAAGCCGAGTGTTTTGTCCGGTCACTGTTACGCTGCGGCAGCCCCAGTGCGACGAATTTTCTTGCGGCCGTATGTAAGGTTCGTGTTGCTCGCTTACGGTTGTACGGTGTACGGCAAGGATGCTTGCACGGTGTTTGTCGCAATAGCTTTCGTGCGGACCGTAACCGAAGTATTCGCAGTGTTCAAAGCTGCGCGGCATAAAAAAGCGCAATCCGAAACGCGGTAAGTGCGGCATAGCGGTATTCCGCTTTGCTTTAAGCGAAAGATGTACGCTGCCCGATGCGTCGATTGTCCATTGCGCTTTTATGCGCATAACAGGCGCTATAAACAGGGGCGCGAGGGCAAGCTGTGCTTGGATGCGCGTGCTGCCGTTCGGCAAAACGGAAACGGTAACGTCATGTACTTTTGTTTTTACCCGGTCGTAGCCGAATTTTTCCCATTCTTTGCGAATGTATTGATCGTTATCCGTAGGAGCTCTCCACAGGTTCCACTCGCAGCTTTTTTCTATAAGCGCGCTATTTTTATAGTGCATAGCCGAAAAAAGACCGCTGTATTTATCGAATTCATAAGAAAATAGAGCGGACGACACCGTAATATAGCGGCTGTTTTCGGTATATGACGTTTTGCCCGCCTCACTTGTTTTAACCGCTCGTTCAGCCGTTTGAGCCGAATCTTGTGCGGCATTCGGTCGTCCCGTTCCTTGCGTCGCGCAGTCGTGTAAAATGCATTCATCAAATCCCAATTCAAAGCCTGCGGGGTAAAACGGCGTTGCTTTTTTTGCCGTGTATGTAAACACAACAGAAAGTACGTTTCCGGGGGCAGCCGGAAGTGAAAGGACGGTTTTTGCCGACGCTTGTGCGTTTGCTTTTTGCACAAAAACAATGTCGTTTATACTGCCGCTTTTAAAAGGTTTACCATCTTGAAAAAAAGTATAATCGATGTTTAAAACATCTTGGGTTTTGCTGAAAACCAAATTCGATGTAAACACAAATTCCGCCGTTGTGCCGGCGGCGTTTTTATCATTTGCGCTTTGCCCGCCGCCTTTAACCGCGTATTTTTTTACGCGCACGGGACGGATACAGTTTTTGTATTCTTTTAAACCGGTGTGCGGCGTTCTGTCGGGGTATACCAAACCGTCCATACAAAAGTTTCCGTCGTTGGGAAAATCGCCGAAGTCTCCGCCGTAGCGGTAAATCGGTTTACCGTCTGCCGTTGTGCCGCCGGCTACGGCATGGTCGCACCATTCCCACACAAAGCCGCCGCAAAAGCCGTCGTATTTTAAAATTTGCAAAATATTTTCTTCTATATCGCCCGGACCGTTTCCCATAGCGTGTATAAATTCGCACTGCACAAAGGGTTTGTCGCACTTCGGGTTTGCAAAGTATTCGTCTACCCATTCGGTGGGCGAATACATTCTGCTGAATACGTCGAGCATGGAAAAATCGTTTTTGCGGTTTTTATCCGCCCAAAATGCACCTTCGTAGTGCACCAAACGCGACGGATCATACTGTTTTATCCATCGCCCGGCTTTTTCAAAAGAAGAACCGTAGCCGCTTTCGTTACCCAGCGACCACATAACGGCGGCGGCGCAGTTTTTATCGCGTATAACGCTGCGCTGCACGCGGTCGATAATAGCGTTTTCAAACAGAGGATCTGATGCAAGGACAGAAAAAAGGGCAGCATCGTATTCTCCGTTTTGAGTAACGGTGCCGTGCGATTCTATATCCGCTTCGGCAATAACGTAAAAACCGTATTTTGAACACAGTTGCAAAAAATACGGTGCATTCGGGTAATGGCTGGTACGCACGGCGTTTATATTGTGCCGCTTCATCAGCATTAAGTCTTTTTCGGCTTGTTGCCTACTTATCGTATAGCCGGTAACAGGGTCGCTGTCGTGCCGGTTAACGCCGAAAAACTTTATGCGCTTATTGTTCAAAAAAACGGTTTTGTCTTTTACTTCTATTTTACGTATGCCGATCGGAACGGCTATGTATTCACCTGCGGCGTGCAAAATTAAACGGTATTGGTGCGGCTGTTCGGCGTTCCATAAAACGGGCGCAGCGATTGCAAAATCTATGCGCGAGCTCATGTTCGGCTTTGCCGCTTGCTTTGCAAGGACTTTGCCGTCGGGGGCGTACAAAACGGCATCAATATCGATTGCTTTTGTGCATTCGATATCGGCGCTGAGCGTACAGTGCGTGCAGTCTTCGTTCAGTTTTGTTTTAACAAAAATATCTTTTATGTGCGCGCGCGGACGGCGTATAATATACACGTCGCGGAATATACCGCTCATGCGCAATTTGTCTTGGTCTTCAAAATATGAAAGCGAAGACCATTTGAACACAAGCACTTCGAGCGTGTTTGTGCCTTTGCGCGTAAAAGGCGTAATGTCGAATTCGGATGTACTGTGCGATACGCTGCTGTATCCTACAAAGCGTTTGTTTACCCACACATAAAAACACGAATCCACGCCTTCGAAGTTTAAAAAACTGTCAGTTAACAGCGAATGGGCGTCCATGTCAAAAGTACGCCGGTAAAAACCGCAGGGGTTTTCATCGGGGATGTACGGCGGATCGTAGGGAAAGGGGTAGCGTATGTTGGTGTACATATGCGTGTCGAAGCCGTGATTTTGCCAGCACGAGGGAACGGGGATGGTTTTCATTGCCGCGTCGGGAATATCGGTTATTTTGTTTTTACCGAATTCGGTTGCTTTATCAAAAGAAGAAAAATAAGCAAAGTTCCATACGCCGTTCAGCGGTAAAACGTTTTCGCTGATTCCCGTTTCGACAGCTTTTTCTGCCGTTTTTTCGCTTAAAGCGGGGATATAATAACTTCGCGGCGGGCATGTGCCCTTGTGGGGAGTTTTCGGGTTTTCGTGGAATTTTTCGAATGTCATAGATTCCGCCTTTGTGTTGCCGTTTAGCTTGAACGCGTATTTTGTGCACTAAGTGCACTTGTGCTACTATACCCGCTTCGTTTATGCGCTGTCAATGCGGTAAAATATCGTGTAAACAAATCGATAAACAATGAGTAAGTTCAGCGCACTTTTAAGATAATACCCAAAACGGCTATGGTAACGAGCACTTGCAAAATCATAAATTTTACCAGCACTTGCGTGGGCGACCATCCTCGGTTTTTGCGCATATGGTCGTGCAGGGGAAAGCGTATGGAATCGAATATGCGGATTTTAAAAAAGCGCAGCAAAGCTACTTTAAGCAAACCCATTCCGCCGTTTAAAAATATTATTGAAGATGTTGCAAAAAATAAAAACGGATTGCCGCTTACCATAACGCATACGCCGATAAAAAATCCCAAAGCCCTGCTTCCGGCATCGCCCATAAGCACTTTGCTCGGATACGCATTGTGCCATAAATACCCCATCAATACTCCTGCAAGCGAAAAAACAATAACCGCCCAGCTTGCGCCGTCTGAAAGATGTGGAATAAGTAAATATGCGGCAATATCTTTGTGTCCCAGCACAAAGTAAAACAAAACGCCCATCGTTATAAGCGCTATTAACACCAGCGTGCTAGAAAGCCCGTCTACACCGTCGGTGCAGTTTGTGGTGTTTATCGAAGCCCACAGCAACACCGTTGCAAGGGGAATGTATACCCATGCAGGTACGTTTACCGTTCCTGCAACAAAGGGAAGCCAAAACCGTACTCCCGCACCGTGATTGTGCAGCATAGTTATGTGGTATAGGGCAAAAGAAGCTGCAAGCGAAAGAACTAAATCCAATAAACCTTTTTTATACTCTCCCCAGCCGGTATTGCTGCGGTCGTCCAAATATCCGCTGAGCATAGTGAGCCATGTTAAACCGAGTATAATTGCTTGCAGTACGTCCAAGGGTGCGCAAATAAGCGTTACCGCCGTAAATGCGCTGATAAACACAACGCCGCTTCCGGTGGGTTTCCCTTTTGCGGCTTCGGCATTGATTGTAAATTCCCTGCCCCTGTCTACCGGCAAAAAGCGGTAACAGCGCGGAAGCAAAAAATACATAAGGGTAAAACCCGTATACAAAGCTACGGAAATAAGAACCGCATAAGACTGCAAAAGACGTCCCGGTCCGAAAAAATGCATAATATGAAAAGCAAAATAATACAACATATCGTTTATCCGTTTTAACAGTGTACTGTATTTTATGTATTCGGTTCAATGTGTTTTCGCTTAGATTTAACGTGAGGCAATGCGCGCCCTTGTCTTTTCCGCTGTGAAACTGTATACTGATACTATGAAACAAGTTCGCAATTTTTGTATTTATGTCTTGATATTTACTTTTATTTTACCGATTTTTGCTCTTTCTCCGGCTTCTTTAGCTGATTTTCGAGATGCAATGTATTCCGATCCGCTCAATCATTCCTTTTTGCTCGGCGAATACGAAAAAACAAAAGCCGATATACAAAACAGTTTGCAGGATTATGATTTATACGTTGCGTTGGCTCGTTGCGATTATTATATGGGCAGAAGCTACGGCTATGCAAAAATCAAAACCGAAGCGGCAAAATATTACGACAGCGCTTTGGAACACGTTCAAAAAGCACTGCACATACGCAAAGACGGCGCCGAAGCATTGCTTTTACAGGGAGAAAACATTTCTCAAAACTGTGCCGTTAAGCCGACTTCGTATGCAATGTCCAACGGTTTAAAAGTCGGAAAAATAGCAAAACAAGTAGTCGCCGCCGACAAAAAAAACGGCGCTGCTTTGTATCTTTTATATGCACAGTATATATACGCCCCCGGAGCATTCCGCAATTTGGAGCGCGGCATAAAAGAAATGAAAGCTGTTCTTGCCGACCCTGATGTGTATTTGGAAAAAGACGATGTATTTAATATAAACAGCGCTATCGGCTATGCGTATGTTCATCAGGAAAAATATGATGAAGCGCTACCGTGGATAGAAAAAGCGTTGGAAGTATATCCGACCAATTTCTTTGTGCTTACATTAAAAAATCAAATACAAAATCATACATAATTACCGAGGGTGCTATATTGTTGGTTTTGATTTTTGACTGGATTATCATCGCACTCGGTTTTTATTTTTGTATACTGGCATGTATTAATGCTTTGTGGATGAAGCGCGAAACAAAACCGGCAGAATTGACCAACGGACCTTTTGTTTCGGTATTGGTTCCTGCACGCGACGAAGAACTTCACATAGAACCGTGTATTCAATCTCTTGTGCAACAAAGCTATATGAATTACGAAGTGCTCGTTTTGGACGACAATTCTACGGATAAAACACGGGAATTGCTGGATAAACTGCAAAAGCTGTATCCGGACAAATTGCACGTGTATTCGGGAAAACCTCTGCCTCAAGACTGGCGCGGTAAAGTATTTGCCATGAAGCAATTGTGCGAACGGGCAAAAGGGGAATATCTTTTGTTTACTGACGCCGATACCGTGCACTCTTCCCTTTCCGTATCGCTTGCCGTTACGAATATTTTGTACCATAAAGCGGAATTTTTATCCGGTTATATACGGCAGCAAATGCAAACGTTCAGCGAAAAAATATCGATACCTTTGCTGTACTTGCTCAGCGGTTTTCTTTTACCGCTGTGGGTATGTAAATGGGGTAAGCACCCCATGTTGGCAGTAGCGATAGGACAGTACATTTGCGTAAAAAGAGAGCCGTTTATGCAAAGCGGCGGCTTTGATCAAGTAAAAAACCGTACAACCGAAGACGTGTTTTTAGCCCGCGCTATGAAAAAAAACGGTTATAAAACCGTCTTTTTGGATTTAAAAGATGCGGCAATGTGCCGTATGTATACTTCATGGCAAAGCTGCGTAAACGGCATAAGCAAAAACGTGTTTGATTTTATCGGTAAAAATAATTTTATACTTGTTTTTGCGGCATTGGGTATTTTTATTTTTTTAACGCTGCCGCCCTTTTTAGCTCCTGTTTTAACGATTTATGCGCTTGTTGCCGAACGCGCATTTCCGTTTTCGATTGCCGCATTGTGGATAAATTGGCTTTTAGTCGGCGGTACATGGGCTGTGGTTTTAAAAACACAAAACATGAGTTCAAAACTGGTATTTGTATACCCGCTTATTTTTGTAAATTTATTGTATATAGCGATTGTTTCATGGTACCGCTCGATAACGGGTACCGGTTATGAATGGAAAGGCAGGATTGTGCACTGATGGCATATAAACGCGGCGGACCTCTTATCAATACAAAAACGGTTTTTCGCGCCGCTTCGGCTTTAGTGTTTTACCCGCTTGAAATTCTTGCCTATGCGATATACTTTGCGTTGTACCGTTCGCAGATTATAGGCAGAACAAAACTGAGCGCGTATAAAAAAGCGGTATTGGTTTCCAATCACACCACTTTTTTAGACCCGGTATTGATATCTGCAGCTGTGTTTCCGCGCAGAAGCTACCATACACTTTTGGAATCGGTAGTGCTGGTACCTTTTTTGGGAACCTTGTGCCGGCTTTTGGGCGGAGTTCCCGTTCCTCCCGGAGTGCGTTCCATATACCGTTTGCCCTCGGAATGCGCACATGCTTTAAATTGTTTTCGATTTATACATTTTTATCCTGAAGGCGAATGCTATATACGTAATCAAGACGTGTTTCCTTTTCATACGGGAGCATTTTTTACCGCAGCCGAGCTTGACGCACCGGTTATTCCTTTGGCAACCGTATTTGTACCGGATAAAACGGGAAAAAAGCCGCGCATTCGTTTATACGTGCTCGATGCTGTAGAACCTGCGCGCTTTAACTGTAAAGACCCTAAAACCGGTAAAACGGATATGAAAGCGGTGCGCATTTTTGCAAACCATGTACACGATCTTATACAAAACGAAATAAACCGCCGCGGCGGTACGCGTCAATTTTACAAAGGTGTTATGCCGCGCATTGTCGGAGAAGAAGCTCGCTGTTGCAAAGAAAATTAATACGGCGTTGGCTTTGCATGCCGGATGCTTGCGTGCATAAGTTGTGTTTGCGTTGCGCGTGCTTTGACCATTATTTGATTTTGTGCTATATTTACACGGTATGAGCAAGAAAAAAACCGCTTTTAAGGTTAATCAAAAAATCGTATACCCGAGTCAGGGTGTCGGTAAAATCATTGAAATTAAAGAAAAAGATTTCGGCGGACAAAAGCTGCTGTACTACGTAATGTATTTGGAAGTGTCCGACATGACCATTATGGTACCGGTAGACCGCTGTACGGAGTTGGGCATACGCTCAATCGTATCCGCCGCTGAAGCCGAACAAGCGCTGCAAACCATAGGTGAAGATTTTGAACCCGTTACTTCGGATTGGAAACTGCGCTATCAAATGAACCTTGATTTATTAAAAAAAGGTACGGTAAGCGATATTGCCATGATTGTACGTTCGTTGTACCGGCGCAGTAAAGTAAAAGAACTGCCCATACTTGAGCGCAAATTATACGATTCGGCAAAAAAACTGCTGGAAGACGAAATTTCATTTGCACTCGATAAACCTTTAAAAGAAGTTGAAGCTCTTATTCACGAAAAACTGGAACCGCCGGGAGCGGAAAACGAAATAAAACGCAACAATTCCGTTTTTAACGGTTTAAACGACGACGATGAATTTTTGGATGATGAAGATGAAGATATCGTCAACGATGAGGAAGACGATGACGACGACGGCGAAGAGGAATAAAAACCGCTTATGCTCGTGCATACGACAGCCGTTATTTTAACCGCCGCCGGTACATCAAAACGCTTCGGAACGGGACAAAAAAAAGAATACCGTCCGCTTGCATCGCATTTGTTTCCAAATCAAAAAAATACAACTGTGCTATCCTGCAGCGCCGAAGCTTTTTTAAGCGCTTTAGACGGCAAAAAAAACGGCAGTAAAACGGATGCTTTTGTTTTAACCCGTTTGATTATAACCGTTCCGCCTTGTAATTCAAAAAAGCAAAATGATGCGGCACAAACGGAACAAAGCCTATTGCCGCAAACAGCCCTTTTATCAGGCGATTTTGTGCCGCAAAAGCTTACGCAGTTACACATAAAACCCGAATTCGTTGCAGGCGGCGCCGACCGCCAAACATCGGTTTTGCACGCTTTGGAACATCTTGAGCGCAGCGGAAAAACACCCGATATTGTATTAATCCACGATGCAGCCCGTCCTTTTGTACAACCGCAAACCATACTGGACGTATTACAATTAACTTTACAAAAGGGCGCCGCCTGCCCTGCGCTTAGCGCTGTCGATACGTATAAAGAAACGGATGACGAATGTGTTTCGGTTGTACGCCATTTGGAGCGCTCTCGTTTGGCTGCGGTGCAAACCCCGCAAGGCTTTTTCTTTAAAGAGCTGCTTGGCGCACACCGCAGGGCGCAAAAAGAAGGTTTGCACTGCACCGACGATACGCAAATATGGAGCGCTTATGCCGGTACGGTGTATTTGTGCGAAGGAAAACGGGACAATATAAAAATAACGTATAAAGAAGATTTAAAAGACGAACGGACGGAAAATAAAAACTGCAGTGCCCCTTGTTTTCGTACCGGTTTGGGTTGGGATACGCACCGCTTGGTTTCCGGGCGCTCTTTGATTATCGGCGGCATTACCATACCCTTTGACAAAGGAGAGCTTGCCCACTCGGACGGCGATGTTTTGTTTCATGCAATTACCGATGCCCTGCTCGGCGCCGCCGCTTTAGGCGATATAGGAGAACTTTTTCCCCCGTCGCAAAAACGTTGGAAAAACGCAGACTCTGCGCTTTTGCTCGGCGCCGCATGGGATAGGGTAACGCAAAACGGATGGCAGCTTGAAAACCTTGACTGTGTGCTTATTATCGAGCGCCCGAAACTGCTTGCTTACCGCGAGCGTATACGCGAAAACATTGCTTCGGTTTTAAATTGCGGCGCCGAGCGCATTTTTATAAAAGCAAAAACGGCTGAGGGTATGGGCGACATAGGGCAAGGCAATGCCGTCAGCGCTTTTTGTACTTGCTTGCTGCAAAAAAAATAACCCGCTGCGCCCTGCACTTGCGGTGCATGGCGCTTGCACAAACTTCGCTATCGTTATGCTACGTATGCTTCCAAACAGCTCATGCGCTTGGGGTGGCGCAAACGGCGGATAGCCTTTTTTTCGATTTGGCGGATACGTTCTTTTGTTAAATTAAAAACGTCTCCCACTTCTTTTAAAGACATGGAAGAACTGCCGTTTAAACCAAAACGGTAGCGCAAAACTTCCGCTTCTTTTTCGCTTAGCGTTTTCAATACGTTGTTTATGTCCTGTTTCATAGTTACGGAAATAGCTGCGTCTTCGGGACTTTCGTATTGGTCGTCCGGTAAAAAATCTCCGATGGTAGCCCCGTCTTGTTCGGAAGAACGGGCTGCCGTATCCAAAGACACCATATCGCGTGAAATATGTATGATTTCGCGTACGTGTTCTTTAGAAATATGCAGCATATCGGCAATTTCCGCAAATTCTTCTTCTTCGCTTTTGTTTCCTGTAATCAGTTTGCGCGCTTTTTCTATTTGTACCAATTCGTTGGCACGGTTAAGCGGCAATCGTATGGGGCGGGATTTTTCGCAAATAGCTTTAAGAATTGCTTGGCGTATCCACCACACGGCGTAAGAAATAAAATGATAGCCTTTTGTAACGTCGTAGCGTTCGATTGCGGTAAGCAAACCGATATTGCCTTCGCTGATAAGGTCAGTTAAGTCCAAGCCGCGGTTTTGGTATTTTTTTGCAACGTTGACGACAAAGCGCAAATTTGCATTTACGATTTTATCTTTTGCCGCTTTGTTTCCCTGTGCGGCTTGCACAGCCAAATTATTTTCTTCTTCTCTTGTCAAAAGAGGTATTTTATTTATATCTTTAAGATACAGAGTAAGTACATTATCGTCGTTAGCCATTGTAATCTCCTTAATGCATATCTTTATGCAATATCCGTGCCACCTTTGTCTTTTTTTTAAGAAAAAACGACACTGGTTTTTATTTTGTTGTGTTATATTGAATTAAACGGTCTTAAAACGGGACGGCGTAAAAAATAAAACCGCATTTGGTACACAAAAATACTTTCGCAAGGCTTTTAAAGTGTTAAAATGACACAGGGGACGCGTAAAAGGATATAAGCGGTCTTTTTTGACCCAAAAAATATTGCTTTGCTTATGTGATTGTCGGCGCTTTTTGTGCAAAGGTTTGGATAGGGCGCCGCACGCTCTTATATAAGTTAAAAAAAACTGCTATACTGATTGCGTACGATATTCGTACTTTTTTAAAAAACAGGAGGTTTTTATGGCTGATGATTTTTCTTTTACTATTACCAAACACATCGGTGAGATTTCAAAAAGCAAAAGCGGCTGGACGCTCGAATTGAATATGGTTTCATGGGGCGGACGAGATGCAAAATTCGATATTCGAAGCTGGGCACCCGACCATCAAAAAATGGGAAAAGGCGTTACGCTGACGGCGGAAGAATTGACTTCATTAAAAGAGCTTTTGAATACCGCTTCTTATTAAAAAATATAAACACGGTTTTCCTTTATCCCTTTAGCAACCTGAAGCATTTACCGGCTGTTCAAACTGTACGTTGGTTTGCGTCGGCAGCAGAATTACCTGCCGGCTGCCGGAGACAGCCGAATTATCCGGCGGATGCCGAACAGCAGGGTTCTTGTTTTCTTTATTTTTTTGTGTTATAGTTGTCCCATCTTTCCGGCAGTTCGAAACCGCCCTGCCGTTAAACAAAACTACGGAGAAATCAACTTAAATGAAAAACGAATTGCTTCTTATTGTATCGGTACCGCTGTACTTCGGTGCGGTGTTGCTTATGCTGCGCTTTTTTAAAGAAACAGGACTGTATGTATGGACTGTTATCGCTACAATCGCCGCAAACATCGAAGTGCTTATTTTAATCCGCGCTTTCGGCATGGAACAAACGCTCGGCAACGTGCTGTTTGCTTCAACTTTTTTAGTTACCGACATATTAAGCGAAGTATACGGAAAAAAAACGGCAAACCGTGCGGTTGTATACGGGTGCGCCGCATCGGTGTTGTTTATTGTTTTAAGCCGTTATTGGCTGTTGTATACCCCGTCTCAAAACGATTGGGCTATGACTGCTATGCGCACGGTTTTTTCGAACACACCCCGCGTTATGGGCGCAGGATTGGCAGCTTATGCGATTTCGCAATTTTTTGACGTGTGGCTTTATCATAAGTGGTGGGACTTTACCGCCAAACGCTGTGCAAACAAAAAAAAGTTTTTATGGCTGCGCAATAACGGTTCGACGCTGGTGTCTCAGCTTTTAAATACGGTTTTATTTACAGCAGCGGCTTTTTACGGATTGTATCCGCTGCAAACGCTTGTTTCAATTGCCTGTTCTACCTATGTTATCTATATAATAACCAGTTTTGCGGACACACCCTTTGTGTATGCGGCGCGGAAAATAATGAGTGTTGATAGCGCAAAGTAAACTTGTACAAATTGACTTAAGCGGCATAAAAACGTATCTTTAGTATATGGAAAACACATATTCAAACGAAAACTGCTCGCACGGCTGTTCCGGTTGTTCGGGTAATTGCGCTTCGCATGCTGCGCCGCAAAAATCGGCTGCCCACGACACTGAACGTTCAAATGCCGGACAAACTGCTGGCGGACATCCGATCGCCGACAGCCTCCGTGCGCAAGCGCATCCTAAAAGCCGCATAAAAAAAGTTATTGCCGTAGTAAGCGGTAAAGGCGGTGTGGGAAAATCGCTGGTTACCTCTCTTTTGGCATGCGCGCTGCAGCGCCGGGGTAAACGCGCTGCAATATTGGACGCCGATATAACAGGTCCGTCAATCCCCAAAGCGTTCGGGCTGCACGGCAAAGCCGAAGGATCCGAAGAAGGCATATATCCTGTTGTCAGCGCAACGGGTATTCAAATTATGTCCATTAACTTTTTGCTGGAAAACGAAACCGATCCGGTTTTGTGGCGCGGTCCTATTATCGCCTCTGCGGTAAAACAGTTTTGGACCGATGTGATATGGCAGGATGTAGACTGTTTGTTTGTGGATATGCCTCCGGGAACGGGAGACGTGCCGTTAACGGTGTTTCAGTCTTTGCATGTAGACGGCATAGTGGTAGTGGCAACGCCTCAAGAATTAGTCGGTATGATTGTGGAAAAAGCCGTAAAAATGGCGGGTTTAATGCATATTCCCGTTTTGGCGCTGGCAGAAAATATGAGCTACATCAAATGCCCCGATTGCGGAAAAAAAATTGAAGTTTTCGGCGAAAGCCGCATACAAAAGCTTGCCGAACGCTACGCAATTAAAAAGACAATAGCTTTGCCTTTGGATCCGGCTTTTGCGGCGGCATGCGATGCAGGCAAAGCGGAGCAAGTTACAACAGATATCTTTGACGATTTTATAAACTTTGCCATCTAATGCGTATTTCACGCGGGTAATAGGTTTGAAGTCCCGGTTTCCAACGGTCGTATATGCTGGTATCCGTTGCCGGGCTTAACGGGTCGTAAAACACCGGATAGTCTTTGTTTTCGATAATGTCAAAAGAAGCTTTTACTTGCTTGGGGTCGTAGGTTAATTTAATGCCGCCGTCTTCGTTATAGCGAATATCGCAAAAATACGTATAGTCGTATACGGCAAAATACAGTTCATTTCCTTTGTATGAAGACAAGTCAACATAAAAACGGTAGCTCATAATGCCTTTTTTTTGCGTTGCTTTGAATTCGCTCACTTTGGGCGGGTTGGTGCGAGTCGAACCTTGTCGCATAAACGTATAGTAGTAGTAGTGGCGCAAATTGATAAAAGCGTTGTCGTATACTTGGCGGTTTTCTTCGTCATCGAATTTGCCGTCGTGGTTTACATCGAGCCAATTTATAATTTCGGAACTGAATGCGCTGTCGAATGTCCACTGAACATACGCTCCGCGCAGATCTTTTCCGTTCCATATAAATTCAACCGTATTGTCTATAAATACGTGCGGATGAGCGTGCAAAAAAAATGAGCATACAAACAGTATGCAGGGTATAAAAAAGCGCTTTTTCATACGGTTATACTGTCCGTATATAAGTGTTTAAGTCAAGAGCTTCGTTTATAAAATGCGTGATTATACACTCGTGCTAAACTGTTCGGTTTTTACCGGCTGTTTTTTTTGCATTGCCGAAATAAATGAGCGCATAAGAGGCAAAAAGAAACAGCAAACAAAAATAAATCGAATTGTCTTTAAAAATTTCGGTTAAAAATGCGCCGCCTGCAGCTCCTATACCGAAAAAAACGATAACCGAAATGTATTGTATGCAGCGTTTGAGTGCCCGCTTGTCTTTGTCGCGCAAAAAAGAGTGCAAGTTTTGCATGGAAGATTTTAGATTGCCCGTAATCATTGTGGTAGCAACTGCGGCTCCTTCAAGCTTGTTAAACATACCGACTTGAATTGCAGCTAAAAAAGATACGGTACACGTGGTAAATGCTGCATTTACGTGAACGGACGTTGCGCCGATAAGCACCAGCAAAAGCGCTTCGAACACGAGCATCAATTTGATTTTGCGTACTTCCGACTTTATGCTGCCGTTCAGTTTAATAAATTCGGACAAAAGTATTCCCGCCGAAAAAAACAATATGGGCAAAGCATATTTAGGGATGAGTGCATGCTTGCCGTTAAAAACTGCAATCGACAAAAGTACTAAATTGCCCGTTTGCGCATTTGCGAACACGCCGTTTTTTAATATATAGGTATATGCATCCAAAAAACCGCCCAGCATAGCTAACAGCAGTGCAACCGATGTGCGTTCGTGGACTTTGCATAGAACCGCAGATTGATTTTGTTCTATCGTGCTCATACAGCGTTTTATAGCACACTTTATCGATGGAAGCAACGGGGAGGAGCCGGATGCTCCGGAAAGTGGCGAAAACTGCGGTGCGGACATTGTTTGAGTTGACACTATCTTTTCTTGTCAGCGTAAATTTAGTTTTACTTTACAAGCGGCAAATTCAGCCCCATAATGTATACATGCATATCGATGACACGAGGACGGCAGGTATTATCAATGTGCTCCTCGATGCAAACGATTACGTTTCCTCTGTGGTAATAGCCGAAAAAACGGGCATCAGTGAAAGTACACTGTTTAGGCTATTGCCGAATGCGGAAAAGTGCGTTGCGCCTTACGACTTGTCTTTTTCCAAACGGCGAGGTAAAGGCTTTATGCTTATCGGCGGCGCTAAAGAAAAAAAACGTTTTATTGCCGACTTTGTGCGGCAAAATTATACACAGGAATTTTCGGCGGAGGAAAAAAGTTTTTTAGTGCTTTTGTATCTTTTAAACGAAAAGGATTCGATAAAGCTTGCATCGCTCGGCAAGCGTTTTAAAATTTCTCAAAGCAGTGTTTCCAAAATATTGTCGGATTTGGAACCCAGCTTGGCTCAATCGGGCTGCACCCTTGTGCGTAAACGCGGCGTAGGAACGTGTATTGCCGGAAACGAAGAAGCCGCCCGCTATGCGGCATTAAATACCGCTTGCTTGTATGTGAATTTTAACGAATTTATGAGTTTATTGTATACACATATTTATAAAAGCGCCGCCGCACAAAACAAACTCAAGCTGTATTCATTTACCTGTGCAGTGTTCGATTATTTGAAGGAAACTGCGGACATCGCTTTAATCTTTGATTTTGTAGAAAAAATTGAAAAACTATGTGCCGTTTCTTTTTCCGATATGGATTTTGTATTGCTGTTTTTGTGCGTGTGCATAATGGAAATCCGCTGTATCAACCATTTTTTTATGCCGGTTCAATCCGAACTTGCCGCTAAAAATGCAAAGCTCAAAGCAAGCGTAAACGAACAAAGCGCTATAAAAAAAAGCGCTTTAACCGGCATACAAAAAGCATGCTGCGAGCTTCCGTTTTTACAAATCGAAGAAAATTTTAGAAAAAACGAAACGTACTTTTTTTTAGACGTATTGCAAAACACCGAAGCGCTCAGCGCACGGTCGGCAAATCAAAAGTATTGCGAACAAATAGCGGATAATTTTGTTTCTTTTGTAGAAGCTTCGCTAAACGGACACGTGGAAGAATATAAAAAAGTTGTATATATCGTGTACATGCAAATATTGCAGTTGATAAAAAAACACCGCAGTTTATTTGCGTTTGAGCATGCCGGCGGTTCTTTTGCCGAAAATATTTTAAATAAAAACGGCTCTTTGCGCCAATTTTCAACTCAAGCCGCTGAGTATTTGAATGCGCGCTTACACATTAAAATAAGTGAAAACGAATGTGCGGTTTTGCTTAGTTTTATAGCACCGTTTTTTGAGTACACCGTAAAAAAAATATCAGCCGTTTTAATTTGCGCTTCGGGTGTCGTTATCAGCAGCATATTAAGAGAACGTATCGGGAAACTTTTTCCCGAATTGGACCCTATAGAAACGGTTTCCGTGCGTAAATTAACCGATCGGTATGTTAAAGAAAAAAAGATAGACTTTGTTATTTCATTTATTGAAACAGCAAACGTGCATGTGCCGGTTGCGTATATATCTGCAAACATGGACGATGCGGATATGTTAAAAATCAAACGGGTTATTCAGACTATACAACAGTCAAAAAAGGATGTATGCAATGCTTAGTGAATTTATTTTGGAAAACAAAACGTTTGCGCTGCAAGAAAAAGCACAAACGTGGCAGCAAGCGGTAAAAAAGTCGGTCGATTTGCTTGTTGCTTGCGGCTGTGCAAAAGAATGCTATTGCGATGCTATTTTAAATTCAGTTAAAGAATACGGTCCGTACTTTGTAATCGCTCCGGGTATTGCTATGCCGCATGCCCGCCCGGAACAAGGTGCTTTAAAGATAGGCTTTAGTTTGGTAACCCTCGCACAGCCTTTGAACTTTGGCAATGCGACAAACGATCCGGTCGATTTGATTTTGTGCATTACGGCGCCCGACAAAGAAGCTTTAAATGAAAAAGTTATAGTTGAAGTGATGGATTTATTCGACAACGAAAACGCTTTAAAGCAGCTGCGCAGCGTTCAAAGTGAACGGGAATTAAAAGACATTTTAAACGGAGGAAAGTGATGGTTTTAAAAGAAATAACGGTAAAAAATCCTACGGGTTTGCATACGCGTCCGGCAAACGATTTTGTAACGCTTGCAAACACCTTTCAGTCTGACATCAGCATTCGGAAAAACGAAAAAACAGCAAATGCAAAAAGCATAATCAAATTGCTGCGCGTAGGGATTTCTCAAAACGATACGGTTGTTTTGGAAGCGACCGGACCGGATGAAGAGCAAGCCGTAAAAGCGCTTGCAGAATTTATTGACCAATTGCAAGAGTAAACGCCAGTATGGAAAAAAGGATAACGGGAACTGTGCTGTCGGACGGGCTGTGTATCGGCAGTATCGTTAAATGGACGGACGATTCGGCTTTGCCGTGTAGCGGTATGGAGGGAACTGAAAACGGCAGTCAAATCCCGGAGCCGGATTTTGCCGAACACAAAAAAAGCGTTTTAAACGAAGATGCCGAATGTGAACGTTTTTGTAAAGTAAAAACTGCAGTCGATTCAAAGTTGAATGAGCTTTTATCCTGTGCCGAAAACAACACAATTGCCGCAGGAGACGCGGCTTCAGAAGAAGCCGAAATTATGCGCAGTTACATAGCCATATTAAACGATCCTGAACTTGAAAAAGACATCGTACAGCGCATACGGGAGCAAAAAGTTTTTTTGAGCGAAGCTTTAACTCTTACGGCACAAGAATATGCAGATGATATGAGCGCTCTTGAAGACGAGTATTTAAAACAGCGGGCGCAAGATTTTGAACAGCTGTTTGCTATGCTTTTGTCATATTCGTCGGGTAGTGCTCAAAAAAAAGCATTCATAGAAAAACCGTGTATACTTGCGGCAAAAGCGCTCAGTCCTATAGACATGTCCGAAGTCAACAAAAAATTCTTGCTCGGCATTATTACCGAAGAGGGCAGTAAAACCTCTCATGCCGCCATTATCGCCCGCTCTTACGCTATACCGATGATTGCCGGCATTCCCTATGCAACGATTGTAAAAAACGACACAGCCGTTATTGATACCGAAAAAAAACTGTGCGTGCTTAATCCGGAAAACTCAACCGCAGCCGTTTATACCGAAAAAAGCGCACAGCTGCAAAAAGAAAAAGAATATTTTAACGCTTTGATTACCGAACGCGCCGTAACTAAAGACGGCGTAACTATAGAACTTATGGCAAATATCGGCTCGGTTCAAGAAGCCGCTCAAGCTTACGTACAAAACGCGGACGGCATAGGCTTGTTCCGCACGGAATTTTTATTAAGCGAAGCCGGTGCCGACTTTCCTTCGGAAGAAAATCAATTTAAAACTTACCGCGCCGTACTGCAAGCTATGGACGGAAAAAGTGTAACAATCAGAACCTTTGATATCGGCGGCGACAAACTGTATCCGTGCGTGCATTTACCCAAAGAAGAAAATCCTTTTTTGGGCTGGCGCGGTGTTCGCTATATGTTGGATAATACGGAACTTTTGCATACGCAGCTGCGCGCCCTCTTGCGTGCAAGCGTGTACGGCACACTACACATTATGTTTCCCATGATAAGCTGCGAAGAAGAGGTACAGCGGCTGCGCTCTGCCGTCGAAAGTGTGCAAAGAGATTTACAAAGCAAAGGCATAGCCTACGATAAAAACGTCGGTATCGGCATTATGGTGGAAACGCCTGCCGCAGCTCTTACGACGGACAGCCTTGCGCCTCTTGTCGATTTTTTCAGCATAGGAACGAATGATTTAACCCAGTACACGCTTGCCGTCGATCGGGGGAACCGGAATATAAACACGCTGTATAACGAAGGGCATCCTGCAGTTGTGCGTTTAATACGCGAAGTGTGTGAAGCCGGACAAAAACACAACAAACACGTGAGCGTATGCGGCGAAATGGCGGGAGACACCGCATTTACCGAAACATTGTTAAAAGCCGGAGTGCGTTGTTTAAGCATGGGAAGCGCTCGTATACAAAGAGTAAAAGACCGTATCATAAAAACGACAATGGGAGAACACAATGGATGAGCTGACAAACCGGCTGAACATATTGGCTGAAAGCAAAGTTATTACACATAAAACAAAACATAAAATTATCGATATGATTTATTATTTAAATTCAAAATATGAGATTGTTTTAAATGAAACGAATGCAAGCGCTTTTATTATGCACCTTGCCATGGCGATAACGAGGATTGAAAGAGGGGAGGGCTTTGAACAAGTTGCCGGTGCTATGGCGGACGAAATTCAACGCGAAAAAAACTTTGAAAATGCAAAAGTTATTGCCGATGATATCGAACAAAATATTTTTCATTTGTCATTTCCTTTGCAGGAAAAATATTTTGTAATCACAAACTTGTTGGTTGTAATGGACGACGGGTGATACAAACGCTGCACAACAGAATACAAAGGAGTAGAAGGAGGGTGTAATGCCGAAAAAAATAGCCGTCGGCGGACAAATGGACAAACAATTGCTTGCAAAACTGATTACACAGTACGGAGGCGAAAACGTAACAGTTGATATTAAAAGCGATGTGGAAGCTGCAGTCGGGGTAAAAAGCGGTGCCTACGATTACTACATCGGTGCATGCGCTACCGGAGCGGGGGCGGCGATCGCTATGGCAATCGGTTTGCTTGGAGCGCAATCTTGTGTTTCTCTCAGTGTTCCCGGAAAAATCGTTTCCGATGATGAAATCGCTCAAGCGGTTTCAGACGGTAAAAAGGCGTTCGGTTTTGTAAATACCGATGCGGAAAAAATAATACCGGTTTTAATTCAGTCCATACTAAAAGGAGGAATGGAAAGATGAAATTTGAAATCAATGTATTAACTGTTTTGGTTATGGCGGCTTTAGGTGGGTTGTCGTCGTATTTGGCAAATCAAAGTATTGCCGTATTTCATGACGGTTTGCGCCCGCTTTTGCCGCAATACTTAAACAAATCAATGGATAGAAAAAGCTTGTTTGCAACCAGCTTTGCGCTGTCTTTCGGTCTTGTAATCGGCTTCGGTTTGCCTACGTCTATTACTGGAAAAATAATAATAGTGCATACGGTTTTATTGGCTTGCGATATTATCGGAACGGCTTTTAAAGACGACAAACTCGGTATGATTTTAGCGACACTTGTAGGCTGTGTATACGGTGTGCTTTTAATGTTCGGTATGCAGGCAATTATGAGCATATTCGAAAAAATGCCGATTAACTTTACGAGCAATTTAAGTACGGTCGGAAACTTAATTATTATTTCGTTTTGTGTTTTCCCGGCAGTTGCCATTGCTTATCAAAAGGGAGTGGCGGAAGCGTCTATTGTTTTAGCATTAACTATGCTCATCAAACATTTAACCGGCTTGTACGGTAAATTTACCGTTAACGATATTAAAATTGCTTTAAATGCTGATGGAATGGCGCTGTTATTCGGTATTCTTGCGATGCTGTTTGCCGCTGCCCGCACGAAAAAAAACGATTCGGGTGAAGCCGTAAAAGTTTTTTCTTTATTTGAAGACAATATAGGGCGTATTAAAAAAAATATTGTACTGTTGGCGATAAGCGGCGGCGTTGTTGCTTTGGCGACATCGTTGCTTTTGATTTCGGAAGGTCCTGCTTCTTTAACTTTAACTGCCGAAGGAAAATATACGGAAGCCGCAATGGTTTCTTTAGGAAGAATGCTCGGTTTTATTCCTTTGGTTATGACAACGGCGATTATGTCCGGTGTGTATTCTCCTGCCGGTACAAAAGCCGTGCACGTTCCCGCGCTGCTTTTAATTAACTTCGGAATTTTGGGATTGGTCGGTTCTTTTTTTATTGCCGCGCTTATTATGGTATTGGAAGTGTTGTTGCTGAACGTTATAGCAAAAGGTATGGACAAAGCCCCCGGCTTAAAAGAATTGGGAGACAACACAAGAACCGCTATGTCCAAAGTGTTGGATTTGGCGCTATTGGTCGGCGGTATGCTTGCGGCAAATGCCATTGCCCCATCGATAGGCTATATTTTTGTTATAGGTTTGTATTTTATCAACCAAAATTCAAAAAAGCCCATACCTACTATGGCGGTAGGTCCTGTGGGTGCAATAGCCGTCGGCATTTTGGTAAATATTTTGCACCTTATCGGATTGTTTCCTGTAAACAAATAAACGAAGGTTTTTTATGCTTTTAGACGGTTACACATTAATGCACGAACACGTACACATAGATTTATCCGCACAAAAAAACAATACGGATTGCTTGTTGGATTGTAAAGATCAAACGGTTGCAGAATTCAAAAAACTTTACGCTAAAGGCATAAAAAACATAACTGAAGTTACCAATATCGGCATGGGAAGAGACGTTGCATACGTTTCTTCCGTTGCCGAACAAACCGGTATAAATATACTGTGTGCAACCGGTTTTTACAAAGAACCTTTTTTACCTGCTTATATATATGAAAAAAACGAAAAAGATATTGCAAGTATTATGATTCAAGATATTACCGCCGGCATCGATAATACCGGAATTAAAGCGAGCATTATAGGAGAAATCGGCTCAAGTGAAGAGGCGATAACCGATGCTGAAAAAAAAGTATTTGCAGCTGCAATTATTGCACACAAAGAAACCGGAACCCCAATAACCACACATACGACGCTTGGGAAACTGGGTTTGGAACAAACAGCAATTTTTAAAAAACAAAACGTCGATATGAATAAAATAATAATCGGTCATGTGGATTTAAGCGGAGACATCGATTATATACTTAAAATTATTGATGAAGGTGCATACGTTGAATTCGATACTATCGGTAAAAATAATTATTTGGATGACAGTGTAAGAATTGCAATGCTTAAAGAACTTGAAAAACGAGATTTGACAAGCCGTATTCTTTTTTCTATGGATATTACCCGAAAATCAAATATGGAATATAAAGGCGGTATCGGATATTGTTATTTATTCGATGTGTTTTTTAAAAATTTGCTGGCTGCAGGGTTTTCACAATCTTTACTCGAACGGATTTTAAAAGATAATCCGCGCCATTATTTTACCGGAGCTTAGCAGTTATGAAAACCTTTCCTTTAAAATCAATAAACATTGTACAAGCGCAAAAAAAACAATTTTTATTGGTAGATATTATTACCAAACACTTTCCCGGTGCGGATTTTTTAACGCTCGGAGATTTAGGCATCAATACGCAAGCTCATAAACCGCTTCGCACAGCACAAGTTGAAAAAGTAATTGCGGAATTTTTTCATGCCGAAGCTTGTATGCTTACGCGCGGTGCCGGAACCCAAGCAATCCGCTGGGGGCTGCAAAGCGTACTGCAGCCGGGCGATACGATTTTAGTACACAGCGCTGTCATATATCCGACAACGGAAGTAAGCATTATGTCGATGGGGCTGCATAGTGTACGCGCAAACTTTAACGACGATGATGACATTGTCCGCGCTTTAAACGAAAACGATGTTAAGCTGTGCCTTATTCAACATACGCGCCAAGCTGCGGACGATTCATACGATTTGCAGCACGTAATTGAACTGGTAAAAAAACAAAAAAACGATATCGTCGTTTTAACCGACGATAACTATGCTGTTTTAAAAGTGCCGAATATAGGCTGTGAATGCGGTGCGGATTTGTCCGCTTTTTCTCTGTTTAAGCTGCTGGGACCTGTTGGTATTGGTTGTCTTGTCGGGAAAAAACGGTTTATTGACAAAGCTTGCTCGTATAATTATTCAGGCGGCGGTCAAGTGCAGGGCTTTGAAAGTATGGAGGCTTTGCGCGCTCTTGTGTATGCTCCGGTTGCGCTTGCAATTCAAGCGGAACAAAATGAATTGCTTTTAACGCTGTTAAACGATCGTATAAAATATCCGTATATAAAAAACTGTTTTTTGGCAAATGCACAGTCGAAAGTGCTGCTTGTTGAATTCAATGAACCGGTTGCGCCGGCGGTATTGTGTGAAGCAGAAAAATTGGGAGCGCTCCCGAATCCGGTAGGCGCCGAATCGAAATTTGAGATACCGCCGCTTTTTTATCGCGTGTCGGGAACCTTTTTAAAAAAAGACCCTTCGCTTAAAAATACAATGATAAGGATAAATCCGAACCGCAGCGGTGCTCAAACGGTTATACGGATTTTGGATATGGCATACCGTGCGGTTGTGCAAAAAAATCGGCAGGAGTAGTGATGTTTTTACAAACACTTGCAGCAAAAAACGAACGGCTTATTACAATGGCGCATACACTGCACAAAACAGGCACGATATTACCGGATTCATACGTTATCGATGTCGATATGCTGTTGCAAAATGCACGTGAAATTTTAAACGAAGCAAACCGTTTTGGCGTGCACTTGTATTATATGACAAAACAAATCGGACGGAATCCATATATTGCGCACCAGTTGGAAGATTTGGGGTATGACGGCTGTGTTGCGGTCGATTTTAAAGAAGCTCAGCTTATGATGTCGCACGGTTTAAAAATAGGACATGTAGGACATTTGGTACAAATACCGAAAGCTGTGTTAAAAAAGATTGTGTGTTACGGACCTGAAGTTATTACCGTTTATTCGACTCAAAAAGCAAAAGAAATATCCGATGCCGCATTGGCACAGCACAAAGTCCAAAATATTATGCTGCGGATTATCGGAGAGCATTCGAATATGTACGCCGGACAAGAAGCTGGTATAGGTTTAAACGAACTTGATGACGTGATAAAAAAAATACAAGAATATAAGGGGGTCAAGCTGCACGGATTAACATCTTTTCCTTGTTTTTTGTTCAGCGAGCATACAAAACATATAGAACCCACAAAAAACATAGAAGATTTAACCGAAGCAAAAATATACATAGAAAAAAAATACGGCATACCGATTGTACAAATGAATATGCCTTCAGTTACAAGCGTACAAAACATAGCGTTAATTAAACAAAAAGGCGGAACACACGGAGAACCGGGGCATGCGTTGACAGGAACAACTCCGTTTAATATGGATGTAAATTCCGCCGAAATTCCCGCGTATGTGTATGTATCGGAAATTTCTCATACGTTTAAAAATAAATCGTATTTTTACGGCGGAGGGTTTTATCCGCGCGGACATTTTCAGCATGTATTGGTTGAAGATGAACGAGGCTGTTTAACCGAACAAACCGTGTCTGACTTTTCGGTGGGGAATATCGATTATTATTTGGAAACACCGCTGTCGTGTGCTGTGGGTAATACCGTGCTCGGCTGTTTTAGAACTCAAATGTTTGTTACACGCTCGGATATTGTGCTAGTTAAAGGTATTCAGCACGACGCTCCTTCAATTGTCGGTATTTATACGCCGCAGGGTATAAAAAAGGATTTTTAAAGTGGCACGTTTTATCGTATTGGTGGTGGACAGTTTCGGAGTCGGCTATATGGATGACGTGTTGCAAGTACGTGCGCGCGATTACGGGGCTAATACGTGCAGGCATATACTCGACCGTATTCCGGATTTATATTTGCCCTGCTTTGAAAAACTCGGTTTGATGAATGCGCTCGGTTATGATTATAAAAAAATGAAAATAAACAAAGATGCGGTATTCGGTAAAGCAATGCTGCAGCATTACGGCGGCGACACCTTTTTGGGACATCAGGAAATTATGGGGACGCGTACTCAAAAGCCGCTTATGAAACCGTTTTCTTTTTATATCGACAGGATTGAAAGCGCTTTAAAAAATGCAGGTTATTCGGTCGAGCGGCGCAAACGGAATGCTGTTTATCTGTGGGTAAATGGCTGTGTTGCGGTAGCCGATAACCTTGAAACAGATCCGGGGCAAGTGTATAACGTAACGGCAAGTTTTCAAGATATTTCTTTTGAAAAAGAATTGGAAATTGCAAAAATCGTTCGAAGCATTGTGGAAGTCGAACGGGTAATCGTTTTCGGTGGCACAAAGGCAACCAAATCTACAATCCTCGCAGCTGAAACCGAACGAAACGGCGAATACATAGGTATCGATGCGCCCAAGTCGCTGGTATACGAAGAAGGGTATATGGTGCGTCATTTAGGCTACGGTGTAGATCCCAAAGTGCAATTACCATTTTTATTGAAAAAAAAAGGTATTCCTTGCATCCTTATCGGAAAGGTAGCCGATATTGTTGCCAATTCGTCGGGTACAAGTTTTATGAATCTTGTCGATACAAAAACAATTTTAGAATTATCGCTTAAACAAATCGATTTATGTACGCACGGTTTTGTATGTATAAATGTACAAGAAACCGATCTTGCAGGGCACGCACAAAACCCCGAACGCTATGCACGAGTATTAAGTATAGTAGACGGTTATCTCGATAAAATAACTCGATTGTTGAAAAAAGAAGACGTACTGGTTGTAACCGCCGATCACGGAAACGATCCGACAATCGGGCATTCGCAGCATACGCGGGAAAACGTTCCGCTTTTGATATACAAAAAAGGCGTTCGTTCCGTAAATATAGGAGTTAGAAAAACAATGGCAGATACCGCCGCTACTGCCGCACAATTTTTTTGCACGGATAAACCTGAAGCGGGAGAAAGTTATTTGGATAAACTGAGGTAAAGAATTTTGTTGCGTGATTTGAAATTACGCTGTATCGTAGATATGACCGGACAAGCAAATATAAGGAGGAAAAAATGAAAATTCTTGTAGTGTGCGGCAGCGGCTTAGGCAGCAGTTTTATGATGGAAATCAACATAAAAAATATTTTGAAAGAGCTGGGGCTTTCAAATATTGATGTTGAACATACAGATTTAAGTTCGGCAAAAGGGACGATGGCTGATATCTATATGGGAACCCGCGATATTACCAATCAATTTACCGGATTTAAAGGAGAAATTATTTCTTTGGACAATATGATTGACAAAGAATATATGAAAGCCAAACTCGTTGAAAAATTAACGGAAATGAAGGTTATATAGACCGATATTGGGAAAGTTGCTGGTTGATTCGGCGACAAATATAATCTCTCTGTAGGAGGAAAAGATGGGATTTTTTCGGTTTTTAATGAACGACGTATTGAGCGTTCCCGCCGTTCTGGTCGGTTTGGTAGCTTTAATCGGCTTACTGATCCAAAAAAAGGACGCCTCGGAATGTGTAAAAGGCTTTATTAAAAGCATTTTGGGCTTTTTAGTGCTCGGTGCAGGTGCGTCGGTAATCGTGGGCGCGTTGGGGCATTTTTCCGGAATGTTCCAATACGGATTTAACATTCAGGGAATTGTCCCGAACAACGAAGCTATTGTGTCCATTGCACAAAAGTCGATGGGCTCGGAAATGGCGCTTATTATGTTTTTCGGAATGGTGGTAAATATCCTAATCGCACGTTTTACGCCTTTAAAATACATTTTTTTAACCGGACACCACACTATTTATATGGCTATTTTAATTGCCGTTATTCTTTCGGTCGGCGGATTAACCGGCTGGGTTCTTATTTTAGTAGGGTCTTTGATTTTAGGTTTTGTTATGGCTGTTTTCCCTGCATGGGCGCAGCCGGTTATGCGCAAAATCACCGGAACAAATGATATCGCCTTCGGACATTTCGGTATTTTCGGTTATATGACATCAGCATACATCGGTAAATTGGTGGGCAAAGGCTCAAAATCAACCGAAGAAATTCAATTTCCTAAATGGCTCGGGTTTTTCCGCGATACGCCCGTTGCAATTTCCGTAACAATGGGTTTGATTTTTATTATATCCGCGCTGGTAGCCGGCCCCGAGTATGTGCAAACAAATCAAAGCGGCGGACAAAACTTTATCGTATTTGCAATTTTACAGTCCATTACGTTTGCAGGCGGTGTATACATCGTTTTGTCGGGCGTACGCTTGATACTCGGAGAAATCGTTCCGGCTTTTACCGGCATTTCTCAAAAACTGGTACCGAATGCAAAACCGGCTTTGGACTGTCCGGTTGTATTCCCCTATGCGCCGAACGCCGTACTTATCGGCTTTTTGGCAAGCTTTTTAGGCGGCATTTTGGGAATGCTTTTGTGCATAGTGTTTAAACTGCCGATTATTATACCCGGTGTTGTCCCTCACTTTTTTTGCGGCGCTTCGGCGGGTGTTTTCGGCAATGCTACCGGCGGACGCAGAGGTTGCTTTTTCGGCGCTTTTATACACGGTTTATTGATTACCTTTTTGCCGATTATTTTAATGCCTCTGCTCGGAAACCTAGGCTTTGTCAGCACAACATTCAGCGATGCGGACTTTTGTATAGTCGGTATTGTGCTGGGCGGAATTATTAATATTTTCCATTAATTGATGTACAACTTTAATATATAAACTGCGTACGGCTGCAAGGTTATAAGCGCATGCTTGTAATCCTTGCAGTCCGTGTGCCGGAGAATAAAATGAGCGATTGCAATTTGGTACAAAAAGCACACAATATTCGGTGCAAAACTTTGGAAACCGCGTATTATACCGGCGCGTCTCATATCGGAGGTTCGCTATCCACGGTAGAAATATTGACGGTTTTGTACTATAAAATATTGAATATTAACCCCGATGTTTTTAAAAGCGACGAGCGCGACCGTTTTATTTTAAGTAAAGGTCACGGCGCTTTGGCATTATACGCGATTTTAGCAGATAAAAAATTTTATGATCAAAAAGAACTGCACAGCGTTAAACGTTTTCATCATTTGCTGCAAGGGCATCCGGTAAAAGACATTCCGGGTATTGAAATGAGTTCCGGTTCGCTCGGCCAGGGTATTTCTTTTGCTGTGGGAAAAGCGCTTGCACTGAAGCGTAAAAAAAATCCGGCGCGCGTTGTCGTGCTTGCAGGCGACGGCGAAATGCAGGAAGGGCAAAACTGGGAAGCGCTTATGTTGGGCGCAAAACTCGGCTTGGCAAATCTTACGGTAATAATCGATGTAAATAAATTGCAGTTGGACGGAACGGTTGAACAAGTGCTTTCGTCAAACGATAATCTTGCGGAAAAACTGCGTGCCTTTAATTGGGACACGGTTGAAGTCGACGGACATGATATAAACGCATTGGAAAAAGTTTTTTCAAATATGACTGTTCCCGATCGGCCGCATGCTGTTGTTGCGCATACAGTAAAAGGCAAAGGCGTTTCCTTTATGGAAAATGAAGTTTCCTGGCATTCGGGAAAACTAAGCAAAGAGCAATTGCTGTGTGCGGGAAAAGAATTGAATTATACTTTTAATTTGCCGGAGGAACATATATGAAAGCGCCCCGCGACGTATTCGGAGAAACGCTGGTTGAACTGAACGAAGCATATCCCCAGTTAATGGTTTTGTGTTCGGACTTGGGAGCTGCAACAAAAACCGGCGTGTTTGAAAAAAAATTTCCCGAAAAATATTTGAACACGGGAATTTGCGAACAAAATATGATGTCGGTTGCAGCAGGGCTTGCTTCAGAAGGCTTTACGGTAGTAGCTTCAACCTTTGCCGTGTTTGCAGCCGGCAGAGCCTTTGATCAAGTTCGGCAAAGCATTGCATTCGATTCTTATAACGTAAAAATAGCGGCAACACACCCGGGGTTGGCTGTCGGTGCCGACGGTGCAATCCACCAGTGTTTGGAAGACATTGCGCTTATGCGCTCAATTCCGCATATGAGCGTCTTATGCCCGTCGGATGAAATGAGTACCGCAGAGGCTCTGCGCACGGCATTACAAACGAACGGTCCCTTTTATCTTCGCATAGGGCGTGCGGAATTGCCCAAGCTGTATGATGATTCTTTCCGTTTTGAAATAGGGCGCTCGTACGTGCTGCGCGAAGGGAAGGACGTTACCATTGCCGCATGCGGTATAATGACGTACCGTGCACAGCTGCTCGCCGAACGCTTGGCGCAGCAAAATATTTTTTGTGAAGTTTTGGACTGTTCTTCAATAAAGCCCTTTGATGAAAAAACGCTTATTCAATCCGCTCAAAAAACCGGTTGTGTAATGACGATGGAAGATCATTCGCGCTTCGGCGGGCTCGGATCCTGTGCCGCCGAAACACTTTCGCAACACTTCCCCGTTCCGCTTAAAATAATCGGTACGGATGATTGCTTCGGCGAATCCGGCGACAGAGAAGATTTGTTTAATGCATACGGTTTTGCTTTTGACGATTTAACCTGCGCCGTTAAAGAGCTTATGCGGAAAAAGAAATAGCTTTGTACTTGACCGCCGTTGATTGCTGTAGTACTATCGTCGGTGTGGAGAGGTAAAAAAAACATGGTAAAACCGTTGGTGTTTCAATCGGATTTCGGCTACGGAGACGGTGCAGTCAGCGCTATGTACGGAGTTGCGTACAGCGTGTGCGAAAACATAAAAGTTTTCAATGTTACGCACGATATACCGCAATATAATATTTGGGAAGCGTCTTACCGCTTGATTCAAACCGTCGATTATTGGCCTGCAGGAACCGTGTTTGTATCCGTGGTCGACCCGGGGGTCGGCTCTACCCGGCGTAGTATTGTTGTGCTGACCGGAAACGGACAGTACATCGTTACGCCGGACAACGGTACGCTTACGCATATAAAACGTTTAAGCAGTATAAAAGAAGCCCGTGTTATAGATGAAAAAATAAACCGCTTGCCGAATTCCGGAGAAAGCTATACCTTTCACGGTCGCGATATTTATGCATATACGGGCGCCCGCCTTGCATCCGGTGTAATTAGCTTTGAACAAGTCGGTCCCAAAGTGGATGTATCTTCCATTGTGGAATTACCCGTTATAGAACCGGTGCAAAACAATACATCGATAAAAGGTTCCATAGACGTGCTCGATGTTCGCTTCGGCAGTTTGTGGACAAATATTTCCCGTACTTTGTTTAATTCGCTCGGCATAGACTGCGGAGAGCATGTAGAAGTTATTATCGAAAATTCCACCCGTCTTTTATACCGCAACACGCTGCGCTACGAGCACTCGTTTGACGCTGTGTATGTGGGAGAGGCTCTGGTGTACGTCAACAGTCTCGATTATATGGCGGTTGCAATCAACCAGGGAAGTTTTTCCAAAGCATACGGAATAGGAACAGGACCTGCGTGGACTATTACGCTGCAAAAGGCGCGTAGTTGAATTTATGGCACAGTCTACGGCTGTTAATACCGAAAAAAAACCGGTTATAGAATTCCGCAATTTTTCTTTTCAATATTTTGCACAAGCACAGCCGACGCTGCGTGATATCAACCTTACAATATACGAGGGCGAAAAAATACTGATTGTAGGTGCAAGCGGTAGCGGAAAAAGTACGTTGGGGCATTGCATAAACGGTCTTATTCCTTTTTCTTACAACGGAAATGTAACGGGCAGTTTAAAAGTATGCGCACAAGAAACGGTAGAGCTCGATATTTTTAAGCTTTCAAAAAAAGTCGGTACCGTACTACAAGATTCGGACGGTCAATTTATCGGTTTAACCGTAGGCGAAGACATAGCCTTTGCTTTGGAAAACGACTGCCGTCCGCTTGATGTCATGAAAACAACCGTAAAAAAAACAGCAGCTTTAGTCGGCATGCATTCTTTTTTAACTTCTTCGCCGCACGAACTTTCCGGCGGCCAAAAACAGCGCGTATCGTTTGCAGGTGTTATGGTAAACAATGTGAATGTGCTGCTTTTTGACGAACCGCTTGCCAATTTGGATCCTAAAACCGGACAAACCGCAATCGAATTAATAGATGACATTTATCGTACATACAAAAAAACCGTTATTATTATCGAGCACCGTATAGAAGACGTGCTGCATTGTCCCGTAGACCGCATTATCGTTGTTGACGGAGGCAAAATTGCATGCGACATGAATGCGGATGCTCTTATGGCTTCGGGTAAACTGCCGTCCTTCGGTATACGCGAGCCTTTGTATGTAAGTGCGCTGCGCCGTGCGGGAATTAAACTTACCGAAAAATTGCGTTGCGGAAGATTGGAAACGCTTGATGTTGGTGCCGTCCGCAGTAAGGTTGTACAGTGGGGAACTTCATTACCCGAAAAAAAAGCGTGCGCTCATACAAATGAAATTTTACGTGCGGAAAACGTAAGCTTCCGCTATGCGCCGCGCAGTCCTGCGGTATTAAATGATATAAACTTCAGTATCCGCGAAGGAGAAATGCTCAGCCTTGTGGGGACAAACGGAGCAGGAAAAAGCACGTTGGCAAAAATTATCAGCGGAATTGTTAAAGAAAGCGGCGGCCGTTTGCTTTTGCGCGGCGAAGATATGTCGCGTATGAACATCCGTGAGCGAAGCCGCCACATAGGTTTTGTTATGCAAAACCCCAATCAAATGTTGTGTAAACCGATGATATACGATGAAATAGCTTTGGGTTTACGTTTAAACGGTATAGCAGAAAACGAAATAAAAGAGCGCGTAGAGCACGCATGTAAAATATGCGGAATTTTACCCTTTATAAAGTGGCCGGTTTCGGCATTGAGCTACGGGCAAAAAAAACGCATTACAATCGCTTCCGTTTTGGCTATGCAGCCGAACATAATTATTCTTGATGAACCGACAGCGGGGCAGGATTACCGGCACTACCGCGAAATAATGGAATTTCTTGTGTCGCTTAATAAAAGCGGGGTAACTATTATATTGATTACGCATGATATGCACTTAATGCTTGAGTATACAGAGCGCACTTTAGTGCTTCATGCCGGCAGCTTATTGCTTGATGCCTCTCCCGTGCAAGCATTAACCGACAGCGCCGTTGCCGAAAAAGCCAGTTTAAAGCTGACGTCGCTGTACCGTTTTGCACAAATGGCGGGCATAAAAGACAGCCGGCTTTTTGTGCAAAATTTTATCGATTACGAGCGAAGGAGTATGCATGAAAGCAAAACTGTTTGATTACATCGAACGTGATAATTTTGTGTATAAACTTTCAGGATTTTCCAAGCTGTTCGGTTTTTTATGTATGACTTTTGCCGTTATGTTTTCTTACGATATCCGCTTTATTGCGGCGCTAGTTGTTTTTTCGCTTGTGTTAATACGGATTGCCGATATTGCTTTTTCGCAAATACGGCTTATGCTTATATATGTTGCCGTTTTTTTAGCGATTAATTTTGTATTGACGTTTTTATTCAGTCCGCTATACGGTACGGAAATTTACGGCACGCGCCACGATATTTATAAATTTGCCGGCAGCTATGTGCTTACTCAAGAGCAGCTTTTGTATCAAATTACAAAAACCGTTAAATACGCTGCAGTAGTGCCGCTGGGAATTATTTTCTTTTTGTGCACCAATCCAAGTGAATTTGCCGCTTCGGTAAACCGTATCGGAGTGCCGTACAAAGCTGCATATGCGTTTTCGCTTACGCTGCGCTATTTTCCTGACCTTATTAGGGACTATCAGGATATTGCCGCCGCGCAGCAAACACGCGGACTGGATCTTTCAAAAAAAGAAAAACCGTTTAAGCGCATAAAAAATGCTATGAATATTTTTGTGCCGCTTATTTTTTCTACATTAGACCGTATAGAAACAATCAGCAATACTATGGATTTGCGCGGATTCGGCAAAGAAAAAAAACGCACGTGGTATTCAGAACGCCCTTTAAACCGCTCGGATGCGGCGGCAATTGCTTTTTCGGCTTTTGTTTTTATACTGTCGCTGTGCATCAGTTTTTTTGTAAACCGTTCACGGTTTTTTAATCCGTTTAGATAAACATAAGTTAAAATCAAATCAATGCAAGGACAAGTGTATGCAAAAAGACAAACCGCTTTTAGTGTTTCAAACAGATTTTACGTATAAAGAAGGTGCCGTATCGTCTATGTACGGCGTAGTAAAAAGCGTAGATCGCAGCCTCGAAATTATGGACGGAACTCACGAGCTTCCGCAATTTGATATATGGAGTGCGAGTTACCGGCTGTTTCAAAGCCTTGCATTTTGGCCGCAGGGCACTGTGTACGTATCGGTAGTGGATCCGGGTGTCGGCACAAAGCGGCGCGCGTGCGTTGCAAAAACGGCAAACGGTTATTACGTGGTAAGCCCCGATAACGGCAGTCTTACCCATATTAAACGTTTTATGGGCATAACCGAAGTGCGCGAAATAGACGAAAGACTCAACCGTTTGCACAACGAAAAAACCCAAGGTGTCGCCGTGTTTCACGGACGCGATTTGTTCGGCTATTGTGCTGCCCGCTTTGCATCCGGTATTATTTCATTTGAGCAAATCGGTCCTTCCTATTCCGTTGATGAAATTGTGGAATTACCACTGCATGAAGCCTATGCGGAAAACTCAGTTGTAAAAGGTATAATAGAAATAGACGATCCGAACTTCGGCAATTTGTGGACTAATGTGCCGCTTGCTTTATTTAAAGAACAGGGCTTTGCGTACGGACAGCATATCCGTGTGCGAATATGTTGCAGCGGTAAAACGGTGTTTGAACAAAAAGTACTGTTTCATCAAAGCTTCGGTTTTGCAAATGAAAATGAACCGATTGTGTACACCAACGAACTTTTGCGTATTGCTCTTGCCGTGTGCCGGGGAAGCTTTAAAAAGCAATTTAACTGCGCTTTCGGTTCGCAATGGACGGTAGAATTTTCGCACTGATACCGGCAGTTACGGTCCGTATCGAGCGGTACACGATGAAAGGCGGATGCTTGTGTGTCGATACAGTGCGTGTCGGTACACTTGACAGTTTAGGTGCGGTTTGTTTAAATAAACTTTAGGGGGTGTTGTTATGAAAAAGATGTTTACCGTAACGACTAAAACGATTGTTGCTGTCGGTCTCGGTTCGGCGCTGTTTATGTTGTTTTTTATGTATGTAAAAATTCCTACCGGAATTCCTGAAACGTCTTTTCAAGTGGCATACGGATTGGGAGGTTTTTTTGCGGCTTTGTTCGGACCGATTGCCGGCGGCTTAATTGCGTTTATAGGGCATGCTTTGTCGGATTCCATCCAATACGGATCGGCGTGGTGGAGCTGGGTTATAGCCAGTTTTATTTCCTGCTTTATTATGGGTTTGGTGTATCCGCGTTTGCATGCGGAAGAAGGAATTTTTTCGGTTAAAGATGCGCTGTTGTTTAACCTTGTGCAAGTCGGCGCCAATGTTTTTGCGTGGATTGCCGCAGCTCCGTGTTTGGATATTCTTATCTATAAAGAGCCTGCCAATAAAGTGTTTACGCAGGGAATTACCGCTGCATTGTTGAATGCGGTTTCAACCGGTGTGGTTGCAACGCTGCTTTTAGTTGCTTATGCAAAAAGCCGCCCAAAAAAAGGCAGTTTAGCAAAGGGAGAATAAAAGAAAATCTATGACTGATTGACAAAAACCGGCATTCAGTCCATAATAACAAAATCGATAAAAGGACGCTGTTAAAAAACGCGGCTGTTTTGTACGGCGTCCGAATGTTTTTGTGTAAGTTCGTTCCCTTTAATTGCATAAAAACTATATCTTGCCGACAGCGGCACAAATCAGTATCTGTAATAAAGAGGTATACAGTATGGCGGTAAAACAGCCTAAGGGAAAAATAGTCAGAAGGCTCGGCACCAATATTTTCGGCAACCCTAAATACAGCAAATTGCTGTCTAAAAAGCCGAATGCGCCGGGAAAAGAGCGCGGCGTAAAACAGCGCGGTAAAATGTCCGTTTACGGGGAACAATTGCGGGAAAAACAAAAATTCCGCTTTGCCTACGGTATGTCCGAAAAACAGTTTAGAAACCTGTTTGCCCGCGCACAGCGGATGAAGGGTATTACCAGCGACAATATGCTTTCTTTAATGGAACAGCGTTTTGACAATACCGTTTTTAGAATGGGTTTTGCGGTAAGCCGTGCACAAGCACGTCAAATGGTTTCGCACTCTTATTTTTATGTAAACGGAAAACCGGCAAACATTCCTTCTATGAGGCTTAAAGCAAACGATGTGATTACATCAAAAGAAAAAAAGGGAATTCAAAACCTTATTCGGCACAATTTGGTTACCGCACAAGGAAACAGAGGCAGCTGGCTTGCAGTAGATGAAGAAAATCTTTCGGCAACCGTTACCTCTTTGCCGGCGGCAAGCGATATTCAGCCGGTGGGCAATATTCAGTACGTTATAGAATTCTATTCGCGCTAAGTGTTGCGCATTTTGCGTAAAAAAAGACTGCCTTAAAAGCTTGTGCTTTCGGCAGTCTTTTTTTTGTGTGCGGCATACTTTATTGTTTTTTGCCTTGGTTTGCAACGCCCGCCATTTTTTCTGCTATGGCTTTTTGATCTCCAAGATATTTTTTATTTACTACTTTAAATGAACTATCGAATTCATACACGAGCGGCACGCCGGTGGGTATGTTTATTTCCAGTATTTCTTCTTTGCTTAAGTTTTCAAAGTATTTTACCAATGCGCGCAGCGAGTTTCCGTGAGCAACAATGAGCACCCGTTCTCCTTTTTGCATGCGCGGTTTTATTTCGCTTTCAAAATAGGGTACGGCGCGTTCAATGGTTGTTTCAAGACTTTCGGTTAAAGGTAGTACCGATTTATCGCTTACTGTGCGGTAGGGTTCTTGCGTGCGCGGGCTGCGCTCATCGGTTTCGTTTAACGCTGGCGGCGTTATATCGAACGAGCGGCGCCAAATTTTAACTTGGTCTTCGCCGTATTTTTCTGCCGTTTCCGCTTTATTCATTCCCTGCAATGCTCCGTAGTGGCGTTCGTTCAGTTTCCACGTTTTTATAACGGGCAGCCATTCGCGGTCCATTGAAGCAAGGGCAAAATTGAGAGTGTGTATGGCGCGTTTTAAAAACGACGTATAGCAAACGTCAAAGTCGTAGCCTTCGTTTTTTAATGTTACGCCGGCTTGTTTTGCTTCTTCTTGTCCTTTTTCAGACAAATCCACATCGGTCCAGCCGGTAAAAAGATTTAATTTGTTCCATTCGCTTTCGCCGTGCCGTATAAGTACTAATTTCATTTTATTTACCTCTGTCTTACTATACTATATTTTTACAAACAGAAACAAGGGGAACGTGCTTTTTGTGCCGGCTGCAGTTTTTTGTTTTTGCCGGTTTGTGTTCGTAAAACCTATGTGCTTAAAACAGTTCATAAAACTGCGGTTGTATCGTTTACAAGCGCTGTGTCAATCCCTGTTTACAAAAACAGCGCTTTGTGGTATTGTTCGCATTACAGTCATAAGGACGATTAACTCAGCGGTAGAGTGCTACCTTCACACGGTAGAAGTCACTGGTTCAAATCCAGTATCGTCCATTGACACTTACAATAACCGGGGTGTTAACGAAAGGATTTTATCCTGCCGTTATCTGAGAGCAAACCCGCAAGGCGACCGTACGGCCGTCTGAACCTGATCCGGATAATGCCGGCGGAGGAAGTTATGAAGACTCGTCTTTATATTTCATTTTTTATTTTATTTTGTTCCGTTACCGCACTTCTTCCCGCAAAGGGAAAAGCCGATGTTCCGCAAGAGCGCAGCCGCGAAGTCGTCGTTTATGCGTATGATTCGTTTGCCGCAGACTGGGGACCGGGTGCGGAAATTGTTAAGCGTTTTGAAGAAAAAACGGGCTATAAGTGTACGCTCGTTTCGGCGGGAAACGCCGTTCAAGTGCTTACGCGCGCCGTGCTCGAAAAAAAAGCGCCGAAAGCCGACGTTTTAATCGGCATAGACGGCAACATGGTCGAAGCGGCAAAAGCGCAAGGCGTTTTGGCTCCGTATAAAAGAGAGCTTGCCGAAAAGCTCATTCCTGCCGATTTGGTTGCGGACAAAGAGTGGTTCGTTACGCCCTACGATTGGAGCTATTTTGCTTTTATTTACGATACGGCATCTTCGGTACCGCCGCCGCAATCTTTGTCGGATTTAACGAAAAGCATGTACGCAAAAAAAATCATTTTGATGGATCCGCGTACTTCAACGCCCGGTTTGGGATTTGCCGCGTGGACAAGGGCGGTGTTCGGCGATTCGTATTTGGATTTTTGGAAAGCGCTTAAGCCGAATATCTTAACCATGGCGCCCGGCTGGAGCGAAGGGTACGGCTTGTTCACCAAGGGAGAAGCGCCGCTTGTTATAAGCTATACGACCAGTCCCGCCTACCATGTTGAATACGATAAAACCGACCGCTATCAAGCACTCATTTTTCCCGAAGGGCATATAATGCAGATTGAAGGTGCAGCTTTGGTAAAAGGTGCGCCGAACGAAAAGGGCGGTAAAGCTTTTTTGGATTTTTTAATCGGCGAAAAAGCCCAATCCGTACTGCCGCTTACCCAATGGATGTATCCGGTAAATCCGGCGCTCGTGCTTCCCGATTGCTATAGAGCCGCCCCGAAAGCCGGCAAAGCGCTTTCGGTAAAAGCTTTTGACCTTGAAAAAACGGTACACGAAATTACCGATTTATTGGCAAAATAACTATGTTGTTTAAAGCTTTCCGCCGCATTGTTGCGGCCGGAAGCGTTGCAATCTTTGTTTTGCTTTGCGCGTTTTTTTTGCTTGCCTTGGGCGCAGCTCTCACGCCCTTGGCAAGCGGCGCACAAAGCGTTTCTTCTTTTCCCCTCGTATCCGTTGTGCGGCCCGCTTGGTATACGATAAAGATTGCAGCCGTATCGACCGGCATTGCCGTCATCTTCGGACTTGCAGCCGCTTTTTTTACCGCAAACCGCACCTTTCCCGGCAGGCGCTTTTTGCTTGCCTTATCGGCGGTACCGCTTTCGGTTCCGACCCTTTTGATAGCGCTGGGCTTTGTGTCGGTGTTCGGTATGCAAGGTAGCGCGAACAGGCTTCTTACAGTTGCCGCAAGAGCCGCAGGCGCCGACGTGCAAAACGCGCCGCTTTCTTTTTTGTATTCGTTTTGGGGAATCGTCATCGTACAAGGATTTTATAATTTTCCGCTTGTCATGCGGCTGTGTAGCGACGTATGGCAGCGCCTGCGGTCGGATGAAGCGGATGCCGCCCGTCTCCTCGGTGCATCGGAATGGAAGGTGTTCCGTACAGTTACGCTGTACCAGCTTGCACCGGCTATCGCCTCTTCGGCAATGCTTGTTTTTTTGTATTGCTTTTTTAGTTTTATTATCGTGCTGCTGTTCGGGTCGGCGGGCGGCACTACGCTGGAAGTCGCCGTGTACCGCTCGGTGCGCAGTTCGCTCGATTTAAAACAGGGTGCCGCTTTTGCGCTGTGCGAAACGCTGCTGGCTTTTTTGTTCGTGTCCCTGTACAGCCGTTTTGAACTGTCCGGCAGACGAAGCAGCGGTATTACGGGAAAAACCGAGGCGGCGCCGCGTCGCTCGCTCAAAGCCGACAAAGAAGCCGTATTTTTTGCAGCCGTTTTTATACCGGTTGTTTTATTTTTTTTATGGCCGTTTTTTTCCGTGCTCGGCGGCGCCTTCAAATACAAAAACACTTTTTCGTTCGGCACATTCGGCGTGCTCTTTTCCCGTTTGTCGTTTTGGCTTTCTTTGCGGAACACGCTGATCGCTTCAAGTGCAACCGCAGCTGTTTCGGTCGCGGGGGCTTGTGCGGCATCCTTTTTTATTCATTCGATCGACCCGTTCAAAACGAAAATTGGCTTTCGGCTTGTGCCGATTTTACCCATGGCGGTTTCTTCGGTTGTTTTGAGCTTCGGCATAATAGTCCTTGTCAGGCAGGGCAGTCCGCTTCTTTTAATCGGCGCACAAAGCGCTCTTTTGTGGCCGCTCGCATTCCGCTACATATCTTCGGCACTCGACAGAATTCCGCTTTCAATGCTCAATGCCGCGCGCCTTTTATCGGCCGATCCTTTGGACTGCGTGTTCCGCATACAAGTGCCGCTTTTGCGTCGCACGCTCGTATCGGCATTCGGATTTTGTTTTGCCGCCGCAAGTGCCGAAGCGTCTCTGCCGCTCATGCTGTCGGTTCCTCATTTTGAAACGCTTGCGCTTTTTACGTACCGGCTTGCAGGCGCCTACCGGTTTAACGAAGCGTGCGCTGCAGGATGCATTCTCGGTCTTTTGAGCATCGGCTTTTTTATTTTGGGAGACAGATTAAAATGAGTTATTTCAAAGTTGCCGGCTTACGAAAAACATGGGCCGATATATGCATAGAATTTTCCTGTTCGATAGAAAAAGGATGCATGCTCGGAATTGCCGGACGTTCGGGCAGCGGAAAATCCACCGTATTGCGCCTCATCGCCGGCTTGCTTGAACCGGATAAAACCGGACACGGACAAAATATGGTGCTTACGCTTGACGGCAGGAATTTGCTGTCCGTTAAACCTGCCCGCCGCGGCGTCGGCATGGTGTTCCAAGCAGCAGCGCTTTTCCCTCACATGCGCGTGGACGACAACGTCGCCTACGGCCTGCGCTGCCTTTCCCGTTTACGGGGAGAGCTTTCAAAAAAGCAAAGCAGACTGCGCGCAGCAGAATTTCTTGAACGCTTCGGTTTGGAAGGTTTTGCCGAGCGCTACCCCGATTCGCTTTCGGGCGGCGAAGCCCAGCGTGTAAGCCTTGCGCGCACGCTTATCGTGCAGCCGGATTTAGTGCTGTTCGACGAGCCTTTTTCGAGCCTCGATGCCCCCTTGCGCAAAAAACTTGCAGCCGACATCCGCTCATTGCAAAAAAAAATCGGTTTTACCGGTATTATGGTAACGCACGACATTGAAGAAGCGAAGTCCATGTGTGACCTTATAACCGTTTTGCGATGCGGCAAACAAATTTGGACGGGCAAACCCGAAAACTTCAGCGAAGAACTTTTATAAAGAAAACGATGTTATAATTTTATCTTTTGCAGCGGCGGCGGTACTGCGACGGCGTTTGCTTTTCATACGAACGGAACACTTTGCAAAAACCGGAACTGTCGTGAAAACCGCATGCAAAAGCAATTTCGGTTATGGCATATTCGGAATACCGCAGCATATCTTTTGCAGCCTCAATCCTGCACAGGGTTAAATACACTTTCGGTGAATATGCCGTGTATTTTTTTACTATTTTATACAAATAAGTTCTATCGATACCCAAATACATGCTTATTTGATCTATGTTTATATCATACATATAATTATAACGGATATACGTGAGCGCGGCGGATAAATATCTTTTTTCGCTGCTTTGCACTTCTTTTTCCATTTTTTGCTTAAAACAGGAAAAAAATAAATAGCACCAACCGTTTAATTCCGTTTGCGAGCACAGAGAACCCTGAAATCGCATAAGCGCCGTCTTTAAAAATATTTCCAATTTTTCAGTTTCACATGCCGTTTTTACATAAGTGTCTTCATTGAGGAAAAATAGTTTAATCAGCCGATCCGCTTCTTTTCCATCAAAAGCAAACCATAAGTATTCCCACGGTTGCTCGTTGTCTGCTTCATAAAAACAAACTTCTTGCGGTCGTATTAAAAACATTTGATTTTTACATACGGTATAGATTTGCTCTCCTGCATGCAGTACACCTTTCCCGTTTACAATAAAATGAAGCACATAGTGTACGCGTACGGCAGGTCCAAACGAGTGTCCCGGATCGCATTTTTCATAACCGTAATAATAAAACTGCAAGGGCGCTTTTTCTATCATGGTGTTCTTTTAATTGTATCGGCAAGTTTTTCAACAAAATGACAATTTAAAGGATACAAAAAAACTATTTTTATTTGTAAAACCGTTTTAACCTAAAAAAGGTTGTATTACACGCTTTATTTTTGTTTCGTCAAGTTACGAAAAAAGGATGATATATGCTAAAAATTACATTTATGGGAGCAGGCAGTACGGTTTTTGTCCGCAATGTACTGGGCGATTGTATGCGAACGAGCGCTTTGCAGGATGCTGAAATGGCTTTATACGACATAGACGCTTCACGCCTTAAAGATTCGGAAACAATCCTATCGGCAATAAACGCAAATGTCAATAAAAACCGTGCACGCATAAAATGTTATTTAGGAGAAAAAGAACGCAAAGCAGCTTTAAAAGATGCGGACTTTGTGGTAAATGCCATTCAAGTGGGCGGTTACGAGCCGTGCACGGTTACCGATTTTGAAATACCGAAAAAATACGGGTTGAGACAAACTATTGCCGATACGCTCGGCATAGGCGGCATTATGCGCGCACTGCGCACCATTCCCGTCATGGAAGATTTTGCCCGCGACATGGAAAAAGTATGTCCGAATGCAATTTTATTAAACTATACCAATCCTATGGCAATGCTTACCGGCTATATGCTGCGTTATACCGGTGTGCGCACGGTCGGTTTGTGCCATAGTGTGCAAGTGTGTTCAAGTACTCTTTTAACCGAATTGGATATGAAAGATAAGCTTGAAGGCAGACGGGAATTGATTGCCGGTATAAATCATATGGCGTGGCTTTTGGATATCCGTGATAAAAACGGAACGGATTTGTACCCTGAAATAAAAAAACGTGCACACAAAAAAAATATCGAAGGTAAACATCACGATATGGTACGCTTTGACTATATAAAAAATCTCGGCTATTACTGTACCGAATCGAGCGAACACAATGCCGAATACAATCCTTTTTACATAAAATCACAGTATCCCGAATTGATAGAAAAATTTAACATTCCGCTGGACGAATATCCGCGGCGCTGTATCAAACAAATAAAAGATTGGCAGGAAGAAAAACGCCGTATTTTAAAAAACGGCAAAATAACACACAAACGTTCCAATGAATACGCTTCGCATATTATGGAAGCCGTCGTTGTCAACAAACCGTATAAAATAGGCGGCAATGTCTTAAACGAAAATCTTATTGACAATTTACCGAAAGAAGCGTGTGTTGAAGTTCCCTGCTTGGTCGACGGCAGCGGCATTACCCCTTGTCATGTCGGCGCTTTGCCGGTGCAGCTTGCAGCAATGAATATGACTAATATAAATGTACAGCTCATAACGGTAGAAGCCGCGCGTGCTCGAAAAAAAGAATACATTTACCATGCAGCTATGCTTGAACCTCATACTGCAGCGGAATTAAGTATAGACGACATCCGGCGTTTGTGTGACGAATTAATTGCCGCTCACGGTTCGTATATGGCTATGTACAAATAAAATTCGGCGGCATTTTTAGCCGCTGTATATATTTTTTCGTAAAATGAAGGAGGAAAAAATGAAAACACGCATTTTGACTATTGTTGTTGCCCTTTTGTGCGCGTATGCGCTTTTTGCCGGAGGCAGCCAAGATACCGCTTCAGCGGCAAAGGGTGATGTAACACTGACGGTTGCGATTTGGGACAAAAATCAAGAACCTGGTTTAACGAAAATTGCCGCTGATTTTACCGCGGCAACGGGGATTAAAACGACCATTCAAGTTACGCCGTGGGAGCAGTATTGGACGATGCTTGAAGCCGGAGCAACCGGAGGGTCCTTACCGGACGTTTTTTGGATGCACTCAAATGAATTTTCAAAATACGCCGAATACAATATGTTGTTGGATTTAACAAAACGTATTGCGAACAGCAAAAAACTGGACATAAGCCAATTCCCTTCGGATATTACCGCTTTATATAACTACGGTAAAAAGCAGTTTGCCGTTCCTAAGGACATCGACACCATTGCATTGTGGTACAATAAAACCATGTTCGACAAAGCCGCTTTGGCATATCCTGATGAAAGCTGGACATGGGATACTTTCCGTCAAGCGGCAAAAAAACTGACAAAAAAAGACGGAAGCCAATATGGTTGCGTAATACGACCAGATACCAATCAAGCCGGCTGGTACAATATCGTATTCGACATGGGTGGCGAAATTCTTTCAGCGGATAAAAAGAAGTCGGGTTTCGATAAAGCCGAAACAATAAAGGCGATAACTTTTATAGAACAAGTTATAAAAGACGGTTCAATGCCGCCGTACAATGTTATTGCGGAAAACCGCGGCGAAGCTTTGTTTGAAGCGGGAAAAGTCGCTATGGTTACCGAAGGTTCATGGATGCTGCCGGAACTGTGTAATAATGATTATGTTAAAGCGCACTGCGACATCGCCGTATTACCTAAAGATACGACAAGCGGGAGGCGCTGTTCCATTTACAACGGTTTAGGGTGGGCGGCTTCTTCAAATACAAAGTACCCCGAACAAGCATGGGCGCTTATTGAATATTTCGGATCAAAAGAAGCTCAAACAAAGCAATCGGATTTGGGTATTGTTATTTCCGCATATAAAGGTACTACCAAAAACTGGGTAAACGCATATCCGAAATTCAACCTTAAAGCATACTTGACTATGATGGATGACATGGTCATACGTCCTTATTCAAAATCAACGGTTGCATGGGAAGATATGTCGATTCAAAAACTGATTGATGTATGGACGGGTAAAAAAACGGCTGCCGCACTGTGTCCCGAGATTGCCCGTGAAATGAACAAATTGCTGGCAGAAGAATAAAATTTACAAAGAGCCGGTTTTTTCCCGGCTCTTTTTTAGGAGACAGTGTGAATAAAAGCATAAAAAAGCGGAATATACATACTTTTTTATGGGGTTGGTTGTTTTTATTACCGACTGTATGCGGGCTCCTCATTTTAAATATTATTCCTGTTTTTCAAACCTTATATCAAAGTTTTTTTAAAACGGGGGCTTTCGGTCGCGGCAATAAATTCATTGGTTTCGGCAACTATGTTAAACTATTTCAAGACGTAACGGTATGGCAAGCTTTAATCAATATTTTTAAATATGCGGTTGTAGAGGTTCCTTTTTCCATTGTTTTTGCCGTTATACTGGCAGTATTGCTTAATCGCAATATGCGCGGCAAAAGCATATACCGTACTATTTTCTTTTTACCGATGGTTGCTGCCCCCGCTGCAGTCGCCATGGTGTGGAGATGGCTGTACAATTCAGAATTCGGTTTATTAAATCATTTGCTTCGCTTAATGGGCTTTTCTGCAGCCAATTGGCTTTCCAATCCGTCTACCGCTTTTATCTCGATAGCTGTAGTCGGTATATGGTCGATTACCGGATACAATATGGTATTGTTTTTAGCCGGCTTACAGGAAATTCCTCAAGACTATTATGAAGCAGCCGAAATAGACGGGGCAAGCAAACTACGCCAATTTGTTTTTATAACGCTGCCGCTTTTATCGCCGACTATGTTTTTTATAACCGTAACGCGGGTTATCGGAGCATTGCAAGTATTCGATTCCATTTACGTTATGCTCGATATAACTTCTCCGTCATTTTATAAAACGCAATCGCTGGTATACCTCTTTTACCGGTATTCATTTATGGAATCAAATAAAGGCTATGGGTCGGCTATTGTACTGTTGTTGCTCATCGTTATTTTAGTAATCACGGGCATTCAACTGCGTTTACAAAAAAAATGGGTATTGTATAACACATGAAAAAATCTTCCGTTGTTTATTCCGTTTTAATTCATTGTATTTTAATTGCCGGTGCCGCTGTTATGATCGTTCCGTTTCTATGGATGATTTTAACTTCATTTAAATCGATATCCGAATCCACACAGCTTAATCCTTTTATTATTTTCCCCTCAGTGTGGCGTACCGATGCGTTTTTTTCGGTGCTGACCAAAATGAATTTTGTTCGCTTATACTGGAATACTCTCTTGCTGATTGTCGAAAGAATTATCTGTGCAGTTCTTACGGCAACTACAGCAGGTTATGCGTTGGGTAGACTTCATTTTAAAGGAAAAAACCTCGCTTTTTCGCTCGTGCTATTTCAAATGATGGTGCCTCCGCAAATTTTTATTATTCCGCAGTATTTGATTGTCAGCAAAATGGGTATGCTCAATACATCGTTTGCTCTGCTGTTTCCCGGTTTGGTAACTGCATTTGGTACTTTTTTACTGCGTCAATCGTTTATGACGCTGCCCAAAGACCTTGAACAAGCCGCCGTGCTTGACGGCTGTAATACCGGTAGTATTTTTTTATTTGTTATGGCACCTTTGGTAAAATCTTCTATGACTGCACTCGGCATATTTACCGCATTGTTTGCATTTAAAGAACTGATGTGGCCGCTGGTTGCTAACACGGATCAAAACACTATGCCGCTTTCGGCAGCTCTTGCAAAACTGCAAGGACAGTTTACCGCAAACTATCCCGAATTGATGGCTGCTTCTTTTTTGGCTTGTTTACCGATGATTGTTATTTATATTATTTTTCAAAAGCAGTTTATAGCGGGAATTGCTACATCGGGAAGCAAACTTTAAAGTATAAAAGTGCGCATCAGTGCAAGCGGTATTTACGAGAACAGTGTTTTTATCAGCGATTGAATGTCGCTTACGTTTTGCACGCCCGTTTCTTTTTCCGGAGCAACCAAGTGCGTAAAGCCGAGCGTTTGAGACGCTTTTGCGCGCTGTTTAAGGCGGTTTACGGGGCGGATTTCGCCTGCAAGGCTTAACTCGCCGGTAACGGCGCCTCCCGTTTTCAAGGGAATGCCGGTGCGCGCCGAATACAGTGCTGCCGCCAAAGCCGCATCTACAGCGCTTTCAGTCAGCCGCATACCGCCTGCTACATTTATATAAATATCCTGATCGCTAAAGCGAATGCCTGCCCTTTTTTCCAATACAGCTGCTACGCGGCTTACGCGGGCACTGTCTATTTTATCCGAATATACCCGGCTCAAAGCGGCTTTGGCGGGAACGGTCAGCGCTTGAATTTCTACCATAAAAACGCGGCTTCCTTCAAAAACGGGCGTTACCGCAGCTCCTGCGGGAATGCCGCCGGTGCGACGTATAATAAACAGAGAAGCAGGGTCGGCGAGTGCTTCCAACCCTTTTTCGCTCATCGAAAAAATACCCAATTCGTCTACCGAACCGAAGCGGTTTTTCATTGCCCGTAAAAACCGTACGCGGTCGTCGTTTTGTTCAAACGAAATAACCGTGTCCACCAAATGCTCCAGCGCTTTGGGACCGGCAATGGATCCGTCTTTGGTGACGTGCGCGCTCATAAATAAAACGGAATCCCGTTCTTTAACCCACGCGGTTAACTCTGACGAGCAGTATTTTAATTGATTGACGGTTCCCGGCACTGCACCGGCTTCTGCCGAACAAACCGTTTGTATGGAATCTACAATAACACATACGGGATTAAGCGCATTTAAAGCGGCTTCTATATCGTCTAGGCGGTACGTGCACAGAATTTCTATGCCCTCGCAATTCAAACCGAGGCGGTCTGCACGTGAGCGTATTTGCGAAGCCGACTCTTCGCCGGACACGTATAGTACCCGGGCGCTGCCCATCTTTGCGGCGGCAGTCGGCATTCCCCTTGCATTCGGCGGCATTGCCTTGCCGGTTCTTTTTGCACCGGTTTCTCCTGCGTTTGTTCCTGCCGAGCTTGCTGCTCCGGTGCGGCAAGCGCAAGCAAGAGCCGAAGCGCTTTGCAAAAGCAGCGTAGACTTTCCTATGCCCGGTTCTCCTCCGATAAGGACTGCCGAACGCTTTACCGCACCGCCGCCGAGCACGCGGTCAAATTCGACAATGCCGGTTTCAAGGCGCTTTGTACTTGCACTTTCAACGGAAGAAAGCGGCATCGGTTTTGCCCGTTCGCTCAAGGTCGCTCCAGCAAACGCAGGAGTTTTAGAACCGGCACCCAAAACGCATTCGGTAAAACTGTTCCATTCGCCGCATTCGGGGCAGCGCCCCATCCAGCGTGGCTGCGTATATCCGCATGAGCTGCATTTAAATACTGTAGAAGCCGATTTTTTTTTCGTCATTTTTTACCGCGCCGATTGATCGTTGATGTTTATTGAGTATACTTACTTTCAGCGCTTTTAGTATAAAGTGCGCCGTTAAAATTTGTCAAGAACGCGCGCACATAGGTGTTGTAGCGCGCGCCGGTATTCATGGGGGGGGGTACACGCATGGACACGGCAATATGCCGATAGTGCTGCAAGTATGCCGGCTGTGTATGTTACACATGCATTGACAAAGCAATAAAAGTAGATAAAATGTTTTATAAATACTAAACATCTTTACCGGCAAACAATACTAAGCTTGCCGGATTTTGAAAGGAGTATGTATATGAAAAAACTGATAGGTACACTGCTTATTGCATGTTGTACGCTTACCGGCATTTGGGCAATCGATATAAGCGTCGGAGGTATTGCCGATTATACCCACGGTTTTAGATTTGCAAAAACCGAAAACGGCAGCGACTATGCCACTGTGTTTACAAATCAAAACATGGTTGGTTTTAACGGATTTTTTGATGTTCAATTCGTTCAGCTGCAATTAGGGGTAGATATGATGATCGGTAAACAAAGAACAACGACCATTCAAAAGTCTGCTCTTTCTTTGGCTACCAATTATGAAGATACTGCGGTTTTACTTACTAATTTCAACATCGGTGTTTTGGGTAAATTCCCGTTTTCCGCCGGTTCGATAAAGCTGTATCCTTTGGTCGGTTTTGACTTTGACTTTCCTCTTGCAGGAGAGTACGAAATACCGATTATCGGCGGCACGCACCGCATGACGCGCGAAGAATTAGCAAAGGCAAACCGTTATTGGTTTGATGCGGGATTCGGCGCCGACTTTTTTATAGTAAAAAAACTGTTTTTACGCCCGCAGTTTCTTTTCGGCTGGCAGCTAAACGTACCCGAAGAAGTACAAAAACAAAAAGATTATGCACAAAATTCCGGCTCGCAATTTTCAAGTGAAGGAATGAAGTTTAACTTCGGATTAGGTATTGGGTTTAAATTTTAACCGTTTTGCCGGTTTGCTGTGCCGCTGTGTTTGCATACGCGCCTGACATAAAAATGTATCGGGCGCGTGCACTGCACACCGGTATTAAAACTGACCAAAAACTTCAGTTTTTGGTCAGTTTCCTTGATTTACTATGCCGGTATCTGCGTTTAGCCTTCCATAATTTGAATGCCGTTACTGGTACCCAGTCGCATTACGCCCATTTCAAGATATTTTTTTGCCGTTTGTGCATCGCGCACACCGCCTGAAGCTTTAACTTTTGCCTTGCCTTTTACCGTGTCGAGCATAAGCTGCGCGTCTTCAAACGTAGCCCCGCCTGTTCCAAAACCGGTGGACGTTTTTACAAAATCCGCACCGGCTTCAACGGCAAGATTGCATGCCTTTATTTTTTCTTCGCGGCTTAAATAACAAGTTTCTATAATAACTTTCAGCACACGGCTTCCGATTGCTTTTTTTATTTCGGCGATTTCGTGTTTTACGGCATCGTCACACCCGCTTTTTAAAAGCCCGACATTGATAACCATATCGATTTCATCGGCACCGTTTTCCGCTGCTGTTTTGGCTTCAAAACATTTTGCTTTTTCTGCCATAGCTCCCAACGGAAAACCTACAACGGAGCACACGTGCACGAGCGATCCTTTAAGCTCTTTTACGGCAAGCGGTACCCAGCATGAATTAACGCATACCGAATAAAACTTGTACCGCTTTGCCTCGTCACACAGCTTGCAAATATCCTGTTCGCACGCTGCAGCTTTTAACACCGTATGATCGATGTATTCGTTTATGTTCATTTTATTTTCCATGAACGCAAGTTGTCGTGACGAATTTTTACGCGGCCTTCCGGAGTTGTTTTATAATAATCGCCGGCCAAGCCGCCTTCCCATCCGCCGTATACGGGGTTGGGCAGCATAATATATTTTACGCCGAAGTCGGCTTTGTTTTTATCGACTACCGAACAGCGCACCTCATTTAATTGATGATAGGTTTCGTTTGTAAAGCCGAAATCGTCTAAGTTATCGCCTACAAATAAAACGATTGTGTAGCCTTGTTGTTCAACTTGTTCAAAACGAGCTGTTTTTTTAGACGAATCGCTTTTAAGCAGCAAAGTGTTTTCATCCACACCCGGAAAGCCCAAAGCTTTTAAATTTTTAAGTGTGGGTTCGTATTCTGCTCCCGTTTTACGGTTGGAAACATAAAACATTTTTCCGCCGTGGGAATTAACATAATTTGCAAAGTCTACGGCGCCGGGAATGGCTATAGCTTCTTCGGCTTCGCACCATTTTGTCCATAGTTCGGAATCGAATTCCTTATGCATAAAAATTCTAACTGCACCTTCGGCACTGTTATCTATCATGGTTTCGTCGAGGTCTACAACAACGGCTTTTTTTAATCCGTTGGAAGCTTTTGCATTGTCAAAAGCAGCACGGGCGCTGTTAAAGGCTTGGTATGTTAAAGCGCGATATTCGCCGGAGCGCTGCATCCAGTTTACTGCCATTACGCTTTGTTCCAAAAGCAAAGCTTCTGCCGCCGCTTTTTTTGCTTCTGGCGTTTGCTCGTTCATTGCCATTGAACTTGCACAGGATACGAGATATGGAACTAAAAAAGAAAGAATAAAAATAGTTTTTGCTGCTTTTTTCATAGCAACCTCCTTAATTCAGGGTAGCATGCGGTTTTGCCGCTGTCAAGTATTGCGATGTTTTACAAGTTGTTATCTTTTGTTCTCGATAAAGCTTGTATTTTGTTGTGGTGCAGGTGTTTTCGGGCGCACAGCGCCCGAGTAATGTTTTTATCTAAAACAAAAACTTCCATGCAACGGGAATTTCCCATGCAAACGTATTGGTGCCGTCGCGCCACCACATGGGAATTATATGAACTCCGGCGGAAAACACATTTTTTTTGTCGATAAACCACACAATGTGCGGGTTCAAATCCAACCTGGCGCCGGCAGTGATTTTGTTATCGGGATCGTTTTTTACCAAATCCGAACCCAAGCCCCAGCTTGCTTTTAAGCCGCCGCGTATTTCTTTTGAAAAATATATGTGTGAGTTAACCGCCGCATAAAATGCGGGAGCCCAATCCGTATCGCTCCACAGCGTTACTGCAAATTCGGGTTTAATGTAAAACTTGCGTACCGTAAAGGCGATGGCACCGCCGACCGTGTTTGCTCCGTCATGCCGGGTGGTACCCGAATCGGTTAACATATTCCAATACGCATCGATTATAAAATTCTTTACGGCGGAAATATGGGTTCCCAAATATAAATAGTTTTCTCCTGCATTAAACGGACCGTTGTATGCAAAGCCGATGGTAAATTTGTCTTTTACGTTTGCTTTAATTCCCAATCCTGCGTTAAAATTGTCGGTGTCTTTTAACGAGGGAAGCGAAACGCCGGCTTCCAAAATATTCTTATATTTATAGCGGACGGCAAATGCTTTTTGAGCGTAATAGTTGATAACTTTAAATCCGCCGGTAGGATAATCCCTGTCTGAAGATACTTTCTCTGGGGCATTCTTTAAATTAAGACCGCCGTAGTAAGGCATATTGTATGCACTCCATGCAGGACCGCTCGAGGGTCCGGGGCCGACCGTCCAATCCAAATTGGTACCCAAGCCGATGTCAAGATTTTTTATCGGGGTTATAACGACGTTCAAATTGGGGTCGATAAAACGGGTGTTTATGCCTCGGGATGTGGGAATAAGCTGCCATGCGATGTCTCCTGCAAACACCAATTTGCCTACCGTAACGTTTCCGGTAAAATAATCGGTAAAACCGAAAAATTCAACTTTCGGCTTTTTTTTGGTATAAGATTGACCGAAAGAAGCGTGTACGGTGTTGGAAAAGCCGGGTATTTGCGCTTGAGCGCTGAGCGCGCTTATAGCCAATACCGAAAATACGAGTGAGCCTATGATTTTTTTCATAATTCCTCCTGTAAAAGCCGGTTGCTAACCGCCGAATACGGTAAGTATATGTTATATCGCTATAAAATAAAAGAGTAAATACGGAGTACTGTTGACTTTATAAACAAAAAAAGGCATAAAATACAAAGAGTAACAATACTATTGAGGAGTTCAGTTCATGCGAATTCGGCTGGAATCGCTGACAAAAACGTATAAAGAAAAGAACACGGAAATTCGTGCGGTACAAAATCTTTCTCTTTCCATCCCATCGGATACCGTATACGGAATTATCGGTAAAAGCGGTGCGGGAAAATCGACTTTGGTTCGCCTTATCGGATTGCTTGAAAAACCGGATGCCGGTTCCGTGTTCTACGATGATGTGCGTGTTGACAATGTAAGCGAAAAAGAGCTTATCGCCCGGCGCCGCCGGATTGGTATGATTTTTCAGAATTTTAATTTGTTTTGTTCGCGCAATGCAGGAGAAAATGTTGCCTATCCTTTGGAAATAGCCGGGGTTTCCAAACGGGATATTCGCCATCGTACACACGAGCTGTTGGATTTGGTCGGTCTTGCAGGCAGGGAACGCTCGCCGATAAGCACGCTTTCCGGCGGACAAAAGCAGCGCGTTGCCATTGCCCGGGCTTTGGCAAATAAACCGGATGTTCTTTTGTGCGACGAGGCAACCAGCGCGCTTGACCCGCAAACGACACGCTCCATTTTGCTTTTAATACGTAACCTTCAAAAACAAATGAATTTAACCGTTATTATGATTACGCACCAAATGGAAGTAGTGCGCGATATTTGTACATCTGTTGCCGTTTTGGATGACGGGTGTATTGCAGAACAGGGAAAAACCGCCGATGTTTTTGCACATCCGAAAGCAGCGCTTACAAAAGATTTTTTAGCTCATCTTGCCGTGTATACAAGTTCGCTGTCAGCCGAAACCGTGTCGGATGCGCCGTCTTCAAACGCTGCCTTAGTGCGCTGGTCGAACGAAGGCGGAAAGTATACTTTGCGGTTTATTGGAAACCGTACCGGAGAACCGGTTTTAAGCAGAGCTTCGCGCTTGTTTAATGTAGAATTCAATATCCGTGCCGGCGGTATTCAGCACGTAAGCGACGAAGATATCGGTACGCTTATAACCGATATAAACGGCTCTCCGAAAGAATTGCAAAAAACGCTTGTATGGCTGGAAGAGCAAGGTATAATTGTTGAAACCGAAGGAGAAAAAGCATGATCGATTGGAACGGTCTTTTTACATTGATTGCTCCGGCAGCACTGCAAACATTGGTTATGGTGTTTGCTTCGGCTTTTTTTTCGCTTGCTTTGGGTTTTCCGCTGGGTATATTGTTGTGCGTCAGCGATCCGGTTTCCGGTATTCGCCCGCGCCCTGTGCTGTATCAAATCGTCAGCCGCGTGATAAACGTATTGCGCTCTTTTCCTTTTATTATATTGATGATCCTTTTGTTTCCGCTGTCGCGCTTACTCATAGGAACCAGTATCGGTACGGCAGCTTCCATTGTGCCGCTTTCCATAGCGGCAGCGCCCTTTGCAGCACGGATCGCCGAAAATTCTTTTAAAGAAGTGGACGAGGGAGTGGTGCAAGCCGCCCGCGCAATGGGTTCAACCGATTTTCAAATAATCGTAAAAGTGCTTTTACCCGAAGCATTGCCTTCGCTTACTTCCGGTATTACGCTGACGATTATAAACCTTATCGGATATTCGGCGATGGCAGGAGCTGTCGGCGGCGGCGGTTTGGGCGACTTGGCAATACGTTACGGATATCAGCGTTTTCGCGCCGATGTTATGGTGTGTTCAGTTGCCCTCATTATACTTTTTGTGGAATTGATCCAAACGCTCGGCAGTGCTTTAAGCAGCGCCCAAATAAAGCGAAGATAATAGGATGGTGTGTATGAAAAAAACAACTAAAAAATGCAAAATACGCGGTGTTTTTGCAATCGGTTTGGCAGCTGCCGTTTTTATTTTTAACGGTGCATGTGCAAAAAAAACGGACGGAATGAGCTCAAAGGTTTTAAGCGGCGTTGAAGGCAAACAAGTTTTAAAAGTGGGCGCTACACCCGAACCGCACGCCGAAATGCTTAAACTAATCAGCAAAGATTTACAAAACGAAGGTGTGCGCCTTGAAATTATAGAATTTACCGATTATGTTACGCCGAATGCGGCTTTGGGAAGCGGGCAAATCGATGCAAATTTTTTCCAGCATATTCCTTATTTACAATCTTTTAACGAAGAACAGGGAACTCACTTGGTAAGCGCAGGCGGCGTCCATATTGAACCCCTTGCTTTGTATTCAAAAAAATACAGTGCGCTGGAACAGCTAAGCGACGGCGCCGTTATTGCTATTCCCAACGATCCTACAAACGAAGGTCGCTCTCTTTTGCTTTTGCAATCGGCAAAGTTAATCCGTTTAAAAGAAAATGCGGGTATTACGGCAACTCCTGCCGACATAGCGGAAAACCCTAAAAAACTGAAATTTAGAGAAATCGAAGCCGCTTCTTTGCCGCGCGTACTTGCCGACACTGACGCTGCCGTTATAAACGGTAATTATGCAATTCCTGCCGGATTAAGTGCCGCACAAAACGGTTTGTTTGTTGAAGGCTCTGATTCCCCGTATGTAAACGTGGTAGCCGTTAAAAAAGAAAACGAAAACGACGAGCGGATTGCGGCTTTAATGCAAGCTTTGCGCAGCGAAAAAATTGCCGCTTTTATAGCCGAACGTTATCCTAACGGCGAAGTGGTAAAAGTTTTTTAAGCTTTAATTTGTGTACTGCGCCTGCGTTTTGCATGACTTGCAGGCGGGTACACAACCGTATTGTTTGCAATACAAAGATGTTCCGGTTAACCTAAGCCTGCGATTTTTTTGTGTAAATCTATCAGTTTTTGATGTAAAAAATGGTCGATAGCGCTTCTTTCGATAACGCCGCATGTTTTTTTGTTTTCATCTACAATGGGAAGCGCATCGCAATCGTATTGAGTAAACAATTTGTATACGTCAGGAATACTCGTTTGCGGTGCACAAACAACCTTTGCCGGTTCCATAATATCCATTGCGAGTAAGCCTTCATGCCATTCGGACATAATAAGCGCTTCTTTTAATCGTTCAAGCGTAATAAAGCCTGCAAGTGTTCCGTCCGTGTTTTTTACCGCATAGTTTAAATTGCAATGCCGGCTGAACGAATCGATAAGGTTACGCAAAAGTTCGGTTTCGCTTACGATTGCAGGCGAGCTGTGCGAGCAAAGGGTAAAATCGTTCCATTGAACGTCAGCTACGCAAGCGGAACGCATTAAATCTTCTTCGGTAATATCCAAATTGCACTCGCCGGCTTTTTTTATGCCGTATTTTACGCATACCGGTCCGATAAGTTGTACGATAAAGGTGGTCGCCGTAATAATAAGCAGTATGGTCGGTCCTATAGTCGTCGAAAAACTGTGACCTGCGGATATGGAAAGACCGATGGCAACGCCGGCTTGGCTGAGTAAGCAAAATGGCAAGTACTTACGTACGGATTCGCTTGCCTTTGTTATATACGAGCCGAACGTGGCTCCGATGCTTTTACCTGCGGTGCGTAAAACAACATATAAAACCGCCAATATGCCGACAAAGGCGGTTACGTTCCATATATTCAGTTTTGCGCCAACCAATACAAAAAATAAAACGTAAATGGGCGGGGTAAAATTTTCAACAAGCGTAAAAGTCGGGCGCGTTTTTGCCGGTGCAAAGTTTACCATAAAAAAGCCCAGCGCCATTGCCGCTAAAATCGTGTCCAAGTGCAAAAAGTATGCAATACCGGTAGAAAGAAACAGCGATCCGAGCGAAAAGCCTAAAATTCTTCCTGAATCTGTCATAACGTTGCGGATAAACAAACTTAAAAAAAAGCCGATAACGGCACCCAGCACAACTGAGCCGCAAATATCGTACAGCAAAAGTAAAAGCTGTGATGCGACGCTTGCCGTGCGTACGCCCAAAAGCGTTGCGGCAATGGAAGAAGCGAACGCGTACAAAATAAGGGCGACCGCGTCGTCCAAGGCGACAATACCCAGTACGGTTGTGGTTAAAGGACCTCTGGTGCGGTTTTCCCTTAGTACATCGGTAGTAGCGGCGGGAGCCGTTGCCGAAGATATGGCGCCCAGCACAAGACCGAGCGCTAAAGAGGTTGCAAAGTTTTTTGTTGCCGCATAAGAAACGCCGGTAATGACGATCGATACTACAAAAAAGGGTACGATCGATTCAAAAAGCAAAATTCCTATAAATTGAGTGCCGTACTTTTTAATTACCTGCCATTTAAGCTCTCCGCCGATCATAAAGCCGATAAGGGAAAGCGCAATGCTCGAAAGCGGATCCAGCGCTGTTATAACGGAAGCGGATAATATTTGAAAGCCGGACTGTCCGAGCAATATGCCGATAACGATGTAGCCTACCACTTGCGGTATTTTCAGTTTTTGAAACAAACGTCCGCCCAAAGCGCCTAAAAGCAAAATAAAACCGAGCAGTAAAATAAGGTTTGTGTTTTCCAAACGCGAAATGTGCATAAATGCGGGAAGAAATTCTGCCAATTTATTCATAAATTTCAGTATAGTCTTTTGCACAAAAAAGTAAAGCATCCGCTTTAAAGCAACTGTTTTGAAATTGCCTTTTGCGGCGATTGTTGTGCAGTTTATTTGTCTTTTGCATAACAAAGTTTTCGATTTTTCTTGACAAATTTAAATTTCAGTGAGATGATAGGAATGTAAACGATTACATGAAATAATCAAATACGGGAGACAAATCGTGCTTATTGGAGTATCGCCTGTTATCGGGCCTGAATTGATTTCCGTTTTGCACCGCATGGGGCACGGCGATGAATTAGTGCTGTCCGACGCTTTTTACCCTGCAGATTCGTGCAATCAGCGGGTGTTGCGCGCCGACGGTATACGCATACCGTCTTTGCTTGACGGTATTTTACGCTTGATTAACATAGATCCGTATGTAAAAGATGCGCTGGTTATGATGGCTCCGGTTAAAGGAGATGTTTTGGACGACAGCGTTGAAGCTTCTTACGTAAAAGCAATTAAACGCATATATCCGGATGCTCCGCCTATTACGCGCATAGACCGCTTTGCTTTTTATGAGCGCTCAAAGTCGGCTTTTGCCGTCGTAGTTACCGGAGAAACAGTAAAGTACGGTAATATTATTATTAAAAAAGGCGTCGTACCCGTTTCGGGCGACTGGCTTTAAAAAAATACACAAGGAGTAATCTTATGAAAAGATTAGGTTTGGTGTTGGCTGTTCTCGTTTTTGCGGCGGCAGCGGTTTTTGCAAACGGTTCAAAAGACGGAGCTGCCGGCGGCAAAGTGGTGATGGGAGCTCTTATCCGCAACTTAAACGAAACTTTTTTACGCGACTATGCCGATAACTTAAAAAAAATGGCTGCGGAAAACAAAGTTGAATTAAAATTGCTGGACGGCAACAGCGATGTTGCAACACAGCTTGATCAATTGAACGCGCTTTTAACGCAGGGTGTAAAATACTTTGTTATTATTCCGCAGGATACCGGAGCTACCGAACAAATGGCAAAAGCCATTGAAGCTAAAGGAGGCGCGGCGGCTTTTTCAAATATTCAGCCTTCCGTTGCTGCCTTAAAAGTGGGGAAAAATTTTTTCCTCGCTTCTTCTCCCGAAAGTGTTGCAGGTGATATTCAAGCTCAAATTATCGATGAATATTTTAAAAAATATCCCGATAAAGCTCCCGGTAAAGCTGCCAATGTATTGCTTTTAAACGGACAGCTGGGACATCCGGCTCAAGTAAACCGCCGCAAAGGCGCAGTCGACGGTTTAAAGGCGCGCGGCTATAAAGTTACTATGGTTGCCGAAGATACGGCAAACTGGGGCGCTGCCGAAGCTCAGCAAAAAATGGATGCATGGATTGCCGCTCATAAAAATAAATTCAATGTGGTTATCGCACAAAACGACGATATGGCATTGGGTGCGATCGAATCTATGTTAACCAATAAATATACCGACGATCCGAACGATGTAACTAAGGATACAAACGGTGACGGTACCGTTTTAAAAGTACCCGTTATCGGTGTTGACGGAACCGAAACCGGCGTGCGTTCTATGAACGAAAACAAAATGTATGCAACGGTTTTACAGGATTCCATCGGACAATCGACTACGGCATTTGAATTGGTATACCAAGTCGCTGCAAACGGTTCGGCAATCGGCTATACAACCAAAGCCGGTTTGTCTGCGGCAAAAGCGGTTACCGGCGAAGATCCCGTAACCGACAAAACTATTTTGGATCAGTGCTTTTTGGTTCCCTTTAAACCCATCGTAAAATAACGGAACTGACTGAAAGCGCCGAGGGTGTTTGCTTCGGCGCTTTTGTTTCAGCATTACAAAACAATATACAGGAATTCCAATGAGTGACGAGTACGTTCTCCGTATGGAGGGCATAACCAAACAGTTTCCCGGCGTTCTTGCGCTTAACGATGTGTCCGTAAACGTTAAAGCCGGAACCGTTCACGCGCTTATGGGCGAAAACGGTGCGGGCAAATCCACTTTAATGAAATGTTTGTTCGGAATATATCATCCCGATTCGGGAAGCGTTCTCTTTAAAGGAAAAAAAGTAAAATTTCACGATGCCCGAGATGCTTTGGAAGCCGGTATTTCTATGATACATCAGGAATTATCGAATGTGCCCCATCGTACGGTAGCGCAAAATATTTGGCTTGGGCGAGAGCCGATGCGGGCGGGAAAACTGCCGTTAATAGACCATCAAAAAATGATTGAAAATACGGCACAGCTTTTAAAACAATTGGATATGCCGATTTCTCCGAACGACAAAATGGCAAATCTTTCCATTTCCGCCCAGCAAACATGCGAAATAGCAAAGGCGGTTTCTTACGGGGCTTCGGTAGTGGTTATGGATGAACCGACTTCTTCGCTGTCGGAAAAAGAAGTCGATCACCTTTTTAAAATAGTAAACGATTTACGGTCAAAGGGTGTTGCCGTTATATATATATCGCACCGCATGAATGAAATATTCCGTATTGCCGATGAAGTAACCGTTATGCGCGACGGAACGAAGGTGGGAACTTATCCTGCTTCCGAATTAAACGAAGACAAATTAATTAATTTGATGATCGGGCGCGTTACTACCCAGCGGTTTCCGCAAATAGATACGGTGCCCGGCGAAGTAAAATTGCAAGTGAAACATTTGTCTTCTCCCAATCCGCGTTCGTTTCAAGATATCAGCTTTGATTTACGCAAATCGGAAATTTTAGGGATCGGCGGTTTAGTGGGTGCTCAGCGCTCGGAAATGGTTGAAGCGCTTTTCGGCTTGCGTTCGGTTATTGCAGGAGAAATTATCGTCGGCGGCAAAGTTGTGCGCATACGCACTCCGCGCGATGCGATTAAAAATAAAATAGGTCTTATTACCGAAGACCGTCGCGGTTCCGGTATTTTTCCGCTTTTGTCGATTACAAAAAATACGGCAATTGCCGCAATTACTACGAACACGGAAAATCAATATTTAAATAAACTACGCTTAATTCGGCACAAAGAAGCCGAGAAAATGGCAGCCGGTTTAAGCCTTTTACTGAGGACAAAAACGCCTTCCATGAATACGCAAATACAAAACCTTTCGGGCGGCAATCAGCAAAAGGTTATTGTCAGCCGCTGGCTTATGACGCTGCCGGATATTCTTATTATGGATGAACCGACGCGCGGCATAGATGTCGGTGCAAAATACGAAATCTATACTATTATGGCAGATTTGGTAAAAGAGGGTAAATCGATTATTATGGTATCGTCGGAAATGCCGGAACTTATCGGTATGTCGCACCGCATTATGGTGCTGTGCAACGGGCGGCTGACGGGTATTTTGGATAAAAAAGACGCTACGCAAGAATCGGTTATGCGTTTGGCTACAAAATTTTCGGACTGAGGAGTAAAAAAAAGCTATGAAAAAATTTTCTATAGATTATCGTTCGGTAAAAGATTTCGGCAGCAAGTATACCAACTATATTACCTTTGTTGTGCTGTTTATCGTTTTAGGAATTTTAACGCGCGGCGGTTCGGTAAAAGTTGCGTCTTTACAAAACTTGGTTATAGCCGAATCCATCAGAGCTTTTGCGGCTTTGGGTGTCGGTATGATTATTATAACGCGCGGCATAGATTTGTCTATCGGGTTTATGGTGTGTTTAACAACCAGCATAGCCGCATCCTTTGCACAAAACGCCAATTATAGCGCAGCTATGTATCCGGGGGTAGTGTTTCCGCTGGTGCTGCCGCTTGCCGCTGCCGTTTTAGTGGGAACGCTTTTCGGCGCGTTTAACGGTGTTTTGGTCGCTTATGCAAAACTTCCGCCTTTTATTGCGACGCTGGGCAGTATGTCTTTAGCGCGCGGTATTCAGCTTATCTATACGCAGGCAAAGGTTGTCGGAAGCGTGCGCGACGATTATAAACACATTGCACAAGGCTTTATCGGGCATGTGCCGAATTTGGTAATTTATGTTGCCGTTGCTGCTTTTATCGTGTGGCTTATTTTACGACATACCCGCTTAGGGGCGAATTTTTATGCGATCGGCGGAAACCCGCAAGCGGCGCGTGTTGCCGGTATCAATGTAGAAGCGAATTTGGTTGCCGTTTACGCTTTGGCAGGTTTTTTATACGGTGTTGCCGGAGCTTTGCAAGCTTCACGTTTGGGACTTGCCAATTCGCTTACCGGAAACGGCATGGAGTTGGACGCTATAGCGGCAGTTACCGTCGGAGGTATTTCGCAATCCGGCGGTGTTGGAACGATGGGCGGTATGCTTATCGGTGTATTGACTATGGGCATTATCAATTACGGTATGACCTATTTAAGCATTGATTCTTACTATCAACTTTTGGTAAAAGGAACGATTATTATTATTGCCGTGTATTTTGATATGCGCAAAAACGCACGGAAAGCATAAGGTTTTTCGTTCCCGGCAGCGGTTTGTGCGATCTGCGTTTATTTTGAGCCTACAAAGTTTTAGCGCCGCTTGTATTTAAATGACGGGTACGGGGCGGGTACAAAAAGTGGTTACGATAAAAGACGTTGCACATGATGCAGGAGTTTCAACCGCTACGGTTTCGCGCGTACTGAATGAAAACGTAAAAGTTTCCGTTCAAACGCGCCGTGCCGTAAATACGTCTATTGCCCGTTTAAAATACCGTTTGTATCCGGCGGCGCGCAATTTAAAAATAGGTAAAAGTAAAACAGTCGGCGTAATAGCGCCGCAGCTTTCAAATTATTTTTTTATGTTTTTATTCGAATATTTTGAAAAAATTTTGCACGCCGCCGGATACTCGATGATTTTGTGCTGCTCGGACGATTCGGTTGAAGGAGAAAAAGACCGTCTTGAATACCTTGTGAGTCAGTTTGTAGACGGTATTGTTGCCATTCCCGTAAGCGCTGAATACCGTCACTTTAAGCGCGTACAAACGGACATACCTCTCGTGCTGGTTGACCGCAGTTTCAGCGCGCTGCCTGCGGACTGCGTTTTAGTGGATAATGCCGGAGGCTCTCGTAAAGCGGTTGAAGCGCTTATCCGCGACGGTTTTGTGCGTATCGGTTTTGTCGGCGGCGACAAAGCTTCTATGACCGGCAGAGAGCGTTTTGAAGGTTATGAGCAAGCTTTAGCCGATGCGCATATAAGAATCGACCGCGCACTGGTCGGTGAAACCGGTATGAATATGGAAAGCGGTTATACCGCTATGGATACGTTTTTGCGTAAAAAACAGCCGCCGGACGCTTACTTTTGCGTAAACCTTATGGCAACATTGGGCGCTTCCAAACGGGTAATGGAAGAACCGCAAAACGTACAAAAACGGATAGTGTTTGCCGCCTTTGACGATGTGTATTATTCGTCTTTAATGACGTGGTGCCGCTACTTTGTTTCGCAGCCGCTGCAGGATATCGGTATGCAGGCAGCGCGCTTGATACTGGAGCGGATTGAAAACCCTAAAATGAAAGAATATAAAGAAATAAGGCTGCCTACGACACTTATTAAACGTTAAAAAGTGCCGTAAAACGGAATAAACGAACGATTGCCGCAGGAGGTATAAAATGGCAAAAAACAGACTTATCGGGGAATATCCCATTATCGGTATCCGCCCCACAATTGACGGAAGACAGGGACCGCTGAACGTACGTGCGTCGCTCGAAGAGCAAACGATGAACATGGCAAAAGCGGCGGCAAAACTTTTTAAAAAACACATACGCTATACAAACGGCGAAAGCGTTAAAGTTATTATTGCCGACACGACAATCGGACGCGTTGCCGAAGCTGCCGCTTGCGCCGAAAAGTTTAAAAAAGCCGGTGTAGACATTACGCTCACCGTAACGCCGTGCTGGTGCTACGGTTCGGAAACCATGGATATGGATCCGATGACTATAAAAGCCGTATGGGGTTTTAACGGAACCGAACGACCCGGCGCCGTGTATTTGGCTGCCGTTTTGGCAGCTCACGCGCAAAAAGGCTTGCCCGCTTTCGGCATTTACGGACAAGATGTGCAAGAAGCCGATGCAAAAAACATTCCAGCCGACGTACAGGAAAAACTATTGCGTTTTGCACGCGCTGCGGTTGCCTCCGCCACTATGCGCGGAAAATCCTATTTGCAGATAGGTTCCATTTGTATGGGCATTGCAGGTTCCATCATCGATCCTTCGTTTTTTGAAAGCTATTTGGGTATGCGGGTTGAATCCGTCGACGAAGTTGAAATTATCCGCCGTATGGAAGAAGGCATTTACGACAAAGCCGAATACGAAAAAGCGCTTGCATGGACAAAAAAATACTGCCCTGAAGGCGTGGATATGAATCCTGCTGCAATGAAAAAATCTCCTGCCGAAAAACAAAAAGCGTGGGAATTTGTCGTAAAGATGATGTGCATTATCAAAGATTTGTACAACGGCAACCCGAATCTTCCCAAGGGCTGTTCCGAAGAAAAAGTCGGACACAATGCCATTGCCGGAGGTTTTCAAGGACAGCGCCAGTGGACGGACTTTTATCCGAACTGCGACTTCCCCGAAGCTTTGCTTAATTCTTCGTTCGATTGGGAAGGTGCGCGCGAGCCCTACGTTTTGGCAACGGAAAACGATACGCTTAACGGCGCATCTATGCTGCTCGGCAAATTACTTACCGGCCGTTCTCAAATATTTTCCGACGTGCGCACGTATTGGAGTGCGAGCGCCGTTAAAAAAGCGGCAAATTATACGCTTGAAGGCGCGGCAAAAGAAGCCGGTGGTTTTTTGCACCTTATCAATTCCGGGGCAAGCTGTTTGGATGCAAGCGCCGAAATGAAAGACGAAAAGGGTAACGGCGTTATAAAACCGTTTTGGGAAGTAAGCGAAGCCGACCAAAAAGCATGCCTTAAAGCAACCACCTGGTGCGCGGCGGACTTCGGTTATTTCCGCGGAGGCGGATTTTCTTCACGCTTTGTAACCAATGCCGAAATGCCGGTAACGATGACCCGTTTGAACATTGTAAAAGGCTTGGGTCCGGTTATTCAAATTGCGGAAGGTTGGACGGTGCGCTTGCCCGACGAAGTTACCGATAAGCTGTGGCTGCGCACAAACTATACGTGGCCCTGTACCTGGTTCGCTCCGCGCGTAACGGGAAAGGGCGCATTCAAATCAGCTTATGACGTTATGAACAACTGGGGTGCAAACCACGGTGCGATAAGCTACGGTCACATCGGCGCCGATTTAATAACGCTGTGTTCGATATTACGCATACCGGTTGCCATGCACAATGTTCCCGAAGATAAAATATTCCGTCCTGCAGCATGGAATGCGTTCGGCATGGACAAAGAAGGACAAGATTACCGCGCATGTAAAGCCTACGGTCCCATGTACGGCACCTATTGATTGTACGGTTGGTGATTGATTATGCGGGTTCGGATTGCTCCAAAGCGCGGCGCTCCGAACCCGCTTTTTTATGTGCGGCGTGTACGGCGTCTGTTAGCGGTTTTTGCATTACGGCGTTTTGCTTGAACGGCTACGAAAGGTTTGCCCGCGCAATAATTCCGGCGATTTCCGTAAGCCGTTCATACGCATAATCAAAAAAATCTTTATAAGCAGTGCAAAAATAATTTTTGTGGAGTTTGCCGCCGCTAAAGTCGTCCCTGTCGCGTCTGCAGCCGCCGCGGCATAAGGGTGCCCACCGGCATTTGCTGCACTCGGGATCGACGTACTGCGATTTTTCTATAAAGCCGATTTTTATCCGGACTGCTTCAATATCGGCAAAGCTGTCGGTATTGATGTTTCCCAGTTTGTATGCATCCAGCACATAAAAATCGCAAGGGTATGTACTTCCGTCGGCTTCTACAACATGCTGAAACGTACAATGTCCCAGCATACCGCATGATTCGGGCGGTCGGCCTAAAAGCATAAGGACAAGGTTGTCAAAATAGCGCACGGAAACTTGTTTTCCGCGCTTAAAACTGCGGTACCATAAATCGAACAGTTTTTTTAAAAAAACGCCGTAGCGCTCGGGAGTCAGCGACCATGCGTATTGCCCGCGCGTTTCTCCTATGGGATCAAGGCAAGCTATGTATTGTTGGTATATAAAATTATTGCGTATGTAAAACTCGTAAATATCCTGTATGTGTTCGGCGACAACTGCACTGACGACGGTTAAAATATTGTATGCAACATTGTAATTGTTAAAAAGCTGAGAGGCGCGCAGTACTTTGTTAAAAGTTCCGTTTCCGGTTGAGTCAAAGCGCAATGCGTCGTGAATGCGTTTGCCGCCGTCCATAGAAAGTCCGACTAAAAAACCGTTTTGTGCAAAAAACTGCGCCCATTCGTTATCGATAAGAGTGCCGTTTGTTTGTATGGCAAAGTGAACTTGAGTGTGATGAGTGTTATACTTTTGGGTAAGTTCAACAAAGCTTCGGTAAAAATCCAAGCCGCGCAAAGTCGGCTCTCCGCCTTGGAACGCGTACGTGCATAAAGAAAAACTACCGTCGAGCGTTTTTTTTATGAGGTTTTCCGCCGTTTCAAGTGACATGGAACCGAACGATTGTGTCGTGCGTTTTTGCGTTTCGTCGCAATAAAAACAGTACGAACAGCGCATATTGCAAGAGCCTGAAACGGGCTTGATGAGCATGCTAACGGGGTATCGGTTTTTGCCTGATAAAAAGGGTGCTTGTGTATTCATTGTTTTTAGCTTTTTATTGAAGCCGGATTTACTATACCCTAGCATAAAAATACGCTATACTCAACGGTATGAAAAATAAACAACGCCATGAATTGGCGGTGTGCGGTTTTGCCGCAGTGCAAGCACTGGGTACATACAATCCGCAAAAAATCAAACGTTTATATTATACGGCGGATCGTGCGCGCGCACTGGGAGCGCTGTGCAAGTATCTTGCCGCTCATAAAATTCCGTATAATCAAGTACAAAGCGCCGATGAGTTGAAAAAATTAAGCGCTTCAGTTCACCATCAGGGCGTTACTGCGATGATTGAACAGCCGTCCCTTTTGCCGCTTACCAAAACCGAACTTGAAAACTGGGCGCACGATAAAGCATGTGCACTGCTTTTGGACGGCATCGGCAATGCGGACAATGTGGGCGCACTTATCCGCTCTGCCGCCTTTTTCGGCATAAACCGCATTGTACTGTCAGAGCAAGAAAGCCGTTCGTTTATAACGACTGCAGCGTACCGCAGCGCTCAAGGCGGCATGGAAACGGTTCGTATATACGGCGTTCGCTCGCTGTGCACAGTGCTGCAAGATGCACAGGGAAAACTTTTGCGCTTGGGAACCTCTCCCGGCGGAAAGTACAGCGTGCGCGATACGGCTCAGTTGTGCCGCACGCAAGGTAAAGGTGCTTTGGTTGTGCTCGGTAATGAAGAAAACGGTATGAGCGAAGAGACGGCAAAACTGTGTGATTATATGCTGCAAATTCCCGGCTGCGGCGCTTTGGACAGTTTAAACGTCGCTCAAGCGGCATCGGTTATTTTGTATGAAATGTCAGCAATAGCGTTGAACTAAAGGTTTTGCCGGCGGCTAAATGCAATAAATTTTTCTTTTTTTTCCATTCCGCATCCGCCTCTGCAAAATCGGGCAAAGTGTGCCACGGTTCTATGCATAAAAAACGCATTTTTTCGCTTTTTGCAGTCCATACAAGCAAAAAAGGAAAACCGCTTAAGCCGACTTCGATTGCTTGTAAAGCACTTGAGCAAACTGCGTTTTGCCGTTCTTTAGGCAAGTGAGCGTTTGAGCTCGTTTCGCAAAGTACAACCGAAGCGCTGTCTAAGCCGGTAAGGCATACCGAATTTTCGGAAAAAAACGTATCGGACAGTTGTATACTGTTTTCGCCTGCCATAAAATCATTCAGTTTTTCGGTTGCAAAACCGTCTTGCGTTATTACTACGCATTTTGCATTTTTTTGTACTTTATCAAAAAAAAGCGAATACTCTTTTGCTTCTTTGCCTTTTTCAAACGGGCACAAAAAACCGGGGTGATAGCCTAAGCCGAACGGCATGGTTTCTTTACCTGTGTTTGTTACGCTTACCGTTTGGCGCAGTGTGTTTCCGTTTAATGTAAAATTTTGCGTAAAACAAAAATCATAGGGGAAACGGCGCCGGGTGCTGTCGTCGGAGTTTTTTTGAAAACGTGCCGAAGTTGCGCTTTGTTCGGTGCATACGAATTGTTCGTCTCGTATAAAGCCGTGAATGTCTGCTTTAAACAAAACGCCGTCTTTTGTAAACGTTTTGTTTTTTATACGGCCTGTCCACGGAAACAGCACCGGCGCATGATAATCCCACAGTTCTTTTTCTGCCGTCCACATGCATTCGCGGTTATTTGCGGTTTTTACGGAAATTATTTGTGCGCCTTGTGAAGCGATTGTTACACGCAAGTATTCGTTTGAAAGAACGGTTTGCACTGTATTGTTCCTTTTATGTACGCTTATTCGCGCCACACGCGTTCAACCATATTTTGTTCTTCCAAGCGGCAAATAAAATCATCGCCTGAGGGTACGGTTGTTCTTGTGTGCGCTTTTACCGTATAGTTTTTGCGGCCGCTTTCGATATGAAAAAAAAGCGAGCACGGTCCATCTTCTCCTACGATAAAATCTTGCAGTTTCCCCAGCTGTTGTTTGTTTGCCGGAACCGGAGACAGTTTAATATGAATTTCTTTAATCGATTTTTCTTTAAGCGCACTTTTGTCCAAAACTTCGTCGACTAAAAACGACGGGCTGCCGCGTGAAAAATCCGCTTTGCCGCCGATAGCGATAATGCTGTCTTCGCTTACTTGACTTTTTACTGTTTCCCACAGTTTGGGAAAAAAGGTAATATCCGTAATGCCTTCCATGTCTTCAAGCTTTGCAAAAGCCATAAGACTTCCTTTTTTGGTCGTGATGGTTCTTAATTCTTTTATCGTACCCAGCATTACGTAGTCTTTTCCGCTTTGGGCAAGCTGCATTTTGCCGGCGGTAAGCGTTACCGACCGGGCTATGGTTGTGCGGTACGGGTCGAGCGGGTGACCGGAAATATAAAAACCGATAAGTTCTTTTTCTTTGCGCAGTTTTTCCAAAATGGGGTAGTCTTCGCTTTGATTAAAAGTAAATGTTGCAAACTCTTGAACGCCCGAATTTTCAAACAAACTGACTTGACCGAGCTTGCCGTCGCTTTTTTTATTTTCGCAGTATTCGACTGCGCGTTCCATGTTTTGTAAAAGAGTAGGGCGGTTAATGCCTAAGTTATCAAAACAACCGGTTTGTATCAGAGCTTCCAAAGCCCGTTTGTTTACGGTGTGTAAATCGACACGGTCTAAAAAATCTATAAAACTTTGGTATGCTCCGCCTTTTTTCCGCGATCCGATAATTTCTTCAACGGCAGCTTCTCCCAAACCCTTTATACCCATAAGACCGTATACGATGCGTCCGTCTACCACATCGAACAATTTATCCGAACGGTTAACGTCGGGCGGATCTATTGCAAGTCCCATTGCGCGCCCTTCGGCAATGTATTCGGGCAGTTTGTCGGTGCTGTTGATTTCGTTGGTAAGGTTTGCCGCAATAAATTCTGCCGGAAAGTTTGCTTTTAAATATGCAGTGCGGTATGCTACCACCGAATAAGCTGCGGCATGACTTTTATTAAAACCGTAACCGGCAAAGGGAATCAAAATATCAAAGATTTCTTCGGCGTGCTGTGCGGAAAAGCCTTTTTTTTCGGCTCCGGCGACGAACTTTGACCGCTCTTTTGCCATAACTTCGACTTTTTTCTTTCCCATGGCGCGCCGTAAAATATCGGCTTCGCCGAGCGAATAACCTGCTATACGCTGTGCAACTTGCATAACTTGTTCTTGGTATACGATAACGCCGTATGTTTCTTCCAAAATATCTTTTAAGCACGGGTCGGGATAATGAATGGTGGACGAATCGAATTTGCCGGCTACAAAGTCGTCGATGTATGCCATAGGACCGGGGCGGTACAGCGCGTTTAAAGCGATAAGGTCGTCGATTTTGCGCGGTTTTGCTTGTTTTAAAACCTTTTGCATGCCGGCGCTTTCAAATTGGAATACAGCAGCCGTTTGTCCTGCGCAAAATAAATCGAATGTTTTATCATCCGTTTCGCTTACTTCGTCGGCTTTAAAATGCTCAAATCCCGGTTTTTTGCGGATAAGGTGTTCGGCGTATTTTATTAACGTGAGTGTTTTTAAACCCAAGTAGTCCATTTTTACCAAGCCGCACGGCTCTATAATGTCCATTGTGTACTGCACGGCGACTTTTCCCGTTTTGCCGTCTTTGTACACCGGTGCCCATTCGGGTAGCTCGCTTCTTCCTATAACGATACCGGATGCGTGCAAGCTGGTGTTGCGATTTACATCTTCCAGTTTAAAACACAAATCGAATAGTTCTTTGTAACGCGGATCTTCACGGTATTGGCGCAGCTGACCGAAGTCTCCGTGTTCTTCGGTTGGTTCGGCAAACGCGTCGGCAAGGTGCACTTTTACCCCTTCGGGTATCAGTTTAGTAAGCATGTTTACGTCACTGAGCGGTATATTCAAAACGCGCCCGACATCTTTTATAACCGCTTTAGCTTTGAGCGTACCGAAAGTAACGATGTGCCCTACTTGCGCGTCTCCATATTTTTGCCGCGTGTATTCAATAACATCTTGTCTGCCTTCGAAGCAAATGTCTACGTCGAAGTCGGGCATGCTTATTCTTTCAGGATTTAAAAAACGTTCGAACAGCAGTTTGTAACGAAACGGGTCTATGTCCGTAATAGCCATCGCATAGGCTACCAAAGAGCCTGCACCGGAACCGCGTCCGGGACCGACGGGAATATCGTGTTGTTTTGCCCATGCAATAAAGTCCCATACGATTAAAAAATAACCGGCAAATCCCATTTTAAATATAATGGCAAGTTCGTGTTCCGCCCGCTCTTTTATTTGGTCCGTAATGGTACCGTACCGCTTTTTTAAACCCTCGTATACCAAATGGCGCACATAATCTTCTTGCGTTTTAAATTCGTCCGGTATGCGGTAAACAGGCAGGCAGTTTTTGAGTTCTTCGGTTTTGTATTGCGGAATTTTTAAATCGACCATATCTGCAATGCGTTTGGTGTTGTCGATCATTTCGGGGTAATCGGGAAACAAAGCGCGCATTTGCTCTTCGCTTTTCATGTAAAACTGATGCCCTTCGTACATCATGCGGTTTGTGTCGCTGCGCAATTTTTTTGTACCGATGCATAAAAGCACATCTTGTGCTGCCCAATCGTCCGGATATACGTAGTGGATGTCGTTGGTAACTACCATGGGAACGTTCATTCTTTGCGCTATATCTATTAAAAGCGGGGCAACTTCTTTTTGTTTTTCCAAACCGTGATTTTGCAGTTCTATAAAAAAGTTTTCTTTGCCGAATATACTTTGGTATTGCACAATCATTTGTTCGGCTTCTGCGGTTTTTCCGGCAAGTAAAAGACGCGGCAATTGACCTGCAAGGCATGCCGATGTGCACACTAAACCGGAAGCGTATTTTTGTATCAATTCAAGGTCTATGCGCGGCTTATAGTAAAAGCCTTCGGTAAATGCGCGCGAATTGAGCATACATAGATTTTTATAGCCTTCGATATTTTTTGCAATGAGAATTAAATGGTAGTATTTGTTTCCCTGTTCGGTACCCGTACGCTCAAAGCGGCTTGCTCCGGCAACGTAGAATTCGCAGCCTATCAGCGGTTTAATGCCCGCTTCTCGGCACTGTTGTTCAAAGCGCAGCGAGCCGAACATATTGCCGTGGTCGGTAAGCGCCAGAGCTTGAAAACCCAATTCTTTTGCTCGTTTTACCAGTACGGGAATGCGGGAAGCCGCGTCCAAAAGCGAATAGTCGGAGTGTACGTGTAAGTGTACAAAATCGGATGTTTTTGCCGGCGCCGTTTGTGCCGAACCGTTTTGCAATGCTTGATCCACGTGTACCTCCATTTTGCTAGTATAGACTAAAACACCGAAGCGGACAAGCTCTTGAAACGCATTCAAAAATAACTTACATTGATAGGGAGGTTTACTATGGTACACACAGCCGAATTAACGGTGCGCAGCTATGAATGCGATTCTTACAATCACGTAAACAATGCCGTGTATTTAAATTACTTGGAGTACGCGCGTATGGAATTTTTACATGCATGCGGGTTTGACTACAAACGCGTGTTTGAAGCCGGCTATTATTTATACGTAACGCATATCGACATTTATTACAAAGGATCCGCTTTTCTCGACGATAAACTGTTTATAGAAGTAAAGCCGGTAAAGCTAAAAAAACTTTCCGGTGAATTTTACCAAAAAATTTATAAAAAAGACGGAACCGTGTGCGTGGAAGCATCCGTTACGTGGGCGTGTGTTTCTTCTGCAAACGGGCGTCCTGCAAAGCTTCCGGATGAGTTTTTAGTCCCGGCGTTGTACCCCGAAAAAACTAAAGAGGACAGTAAATGACCGTATTGCAAAACAGCGGCGTTATCATGCGCATTTTAAAAAACATTGAATTCGTTATTTCAGCTGCAAGCGTACTCGTTGTTGTGTACGGTGCTCTTGCCGCCCTTGCCGGTCTTATAAAAACGGAGTTGTTCCGCTTAAACGGTAAATATAATGTGCAGCGCTTGCGAGTTATCAGGGCGGATTTGGGTACTTATTTGCTGTTGGCGCTTGAAATGCTCATTGCTGCGGATATTATAAAATCCATCGTTGAACCGGGTTTAACCGATTTGGGAATCCTTGCCGGCATTGTTGCCATAAGAACCGTGCTTTCGATTTTTTTGAACAAAGAAATACAGGAACTCGACAAAGAGCGTGACGAAAACCCCGATATGTTTACGGGTGTGTAATTTTCCATGTAATCAAGTGTCTACCAAAAACAGTAAATCTCCCGCATGTGAAACAACAATATCGGCGTTTTCGCCAAGCAGTTTTTCGCGGTTTCCCAAACCGCAGGTAACGGCACAGCTTTTACAGCCGAACGCATGTCCGGCTTGAATATCCGAAGCCGAATCGCCGACCATAAGTACTTTGTTGCGTTCCACGCGTATGCGCTGTGCACGTTCAATTTCTTTTACCGCAAGCGCAAGTCCTTCCGGGTCAGGTTTTATGTGGGTGAGCAGCTCCGGACCTATTATTGCAGTAAAAAAAATATCTATTTTAAAATGCTTTAAGATGGTGTAAGTAACGTTTAGCGGTTTATTCGATACAACGGCGGTGTATACGGATTTTTCTTTAAGTTTTTTAAGCAAATCGTATAGGCCCGGATACAAGACGGTTTTATTTACAGGATGATTTTGGTACCAATCGACATACCAATTATAGAATTCTTCAAAATTATGCATGTGTTCAGCGCATATATTTTGGTATTCAAGCGAACGTATTAAAAGTTTTTTTGCGCCGTTTCCCACAAAACTTATAAGTATGTCTTCGGGAAGTGTTTTATAACCGAAATGCTTTAAGGCGGCGTTAACCGAAGCTGCGATATCCGCTCCCGAATTTATAATAACGCCGTCCAAGTCGAACAATACTGCTTGAAAATTCATCTGTTTATTCCTTTTTTATTTTCCGTTTAATACCGATGTACGCATACGCTTTACCGAACGCGCCCGTGCAACCGAAACCGTTTGTTCGGCGCCTGTGTGTTCGAGTTTTAAAACAACTTGTATGTCGCCGCCTTTTTTTTCCGTTGTAATCGGCACGCCGCATACGGTTGTATCCGCGTATGTAAGTTCCACTCTTTCGTAAGATGAAATTGCTTTTTCTATAACATACAGCTTGCCTAAAAGATCCATACCGGATGCTTCGGTTTTTTCGGTTCGCAGCGAGCCGATTTCCAGTTGAGCGGGAGTTAAAATGGTTTTGTGTTTTATGCGCAAAAGCAATTCTTTTTTTTGCTCGTTATCCAAGTTTTTGCAGGAAACGGCTTCTTCCATTTGCTGCAAATGCAGTACTGCTTTTTTTTCGGCATCTTTTTCATCGCGCGTATTTTTTTCGTATTCGGTAAAAGGAATGTTCAGTAAAGCTGCGCTGTCTAAAGGAGAAAAAGGCGGGGCTTGCGGTGTTTGTACTGCTGCAGTGTTTATTGTACCGATAAAAGCAAGGGCACTTTTTTTTATTATACGGGCAGCTTCTTCGTCATTTGAAAAATTCAATACGTACACTCCGTCTGCCAATGTTTCGCTGATGTACGGCGATAAAACGGGGTTGTGTTCTACTTGCAAACGTTTATCTTGTGCTGCGCGCAGTACATAGCCTTTAATCAGTTTTGCCGAATTGTACAGTTTATACCAATCATTCAATGAAAATACCAGATTTTGCGGAAGTTTGTGCGGTACGGTTTTTTCAAAAAGCGCAGTAATATTTTGTACTGTAAAACCTGTTTTAAATGCACGAAAACAAGCATCGCGCGTAATTTCAAAGCGGCTTACGGTATCGCAAAAAACCAAGTCCATGCAGTGCACTGTATCGATAAGAAGTTCAAAAGGCGGTTCGCGCAACAGCGTAACGGTAAACCCCGCATCAATATTTAATGCGCCCAAATATTCGTTTTTTTGATTTTGCTTTGCCGCTTCGGTTTTGAACGGCGTCCTTTGTGCATGTAGGATAATATCGTCGGCGCTGCCTGTACGCGGTGTCCCAGAGCTGCCGGTAGCGGATGCGGCGGTATTGTCTGAGCGCGTGCCGGTTTTTTGTGCGCCGTATACGTGTACAAAGCCGAATGCCGTCAGTGCATCGAGTGCATTTTGGGCGCTAAATGTTTGCCCTTCATAATCGGGACTGTCCGCATCAGCTGATTTTAAAAAGAGCTTTTTTTTCGATGCCGTACTTTGTACCGTTTGCCGGTTTGCCGATAAAAATGCAGTGCGTAAAAACGTCCGACGCGAACAGCCTTCCGGAGGTATTGCATTTATAAGTGCTAATACAAGTTCGGCATTTTTTTGCAAAACGCTGCGTGTAAAGCGTCCGCAAGAAGCGCTGATAATATAAGCGATACGTTCTTGCCGGCTTAAGCATGCAAATGATTGCCATTTTTTATTGTCCGCTTTACATTCGGTTTCGTTTTTATTAAACAAAGATAAATTAATGCATGCCGTATGTAAGCGCTGCAAAAGATCTTGGGGAATGGAGGAAAAACGCGTGTGCAGTAAATCTTCCGTCTTTTTTTTAAAATTGCCGTCGGCGCGGCATAAATCGGGGTATGAACAGACAAAACAATACCAGCAAGCAATGAGGGTATCGGATAGGATATTGTGTGTTGCGGGTAAGCCGTTGTTTGCTCCGGCACAAGCACAGCTGGGCGGTGTATAATCGTTCGGCGGTAAAAGCAAGCGTATAACGGCAAGTTTTTGTACGTCTTGTTGTATGAGCGGATTTACCGCGTAGCATTCATTTTTTTCGCCTTTTTGCATACAGCGGTACAAAACGAGACGTTCTTCAAGGTTTATTAAAATATCGTGTAAAGCGGTAAACGAAAAATCGGAGGCAAAAAACGATAACAGTTTTTCTTCAGTGCACTGCGCGATGTGTATAATTGCGCTGATTACCGTTAACTCATTGGCGGATAACAAAGTCAATAGTATGCTGCGGTTTTCTTTTTTTTGTAAAAAAGCGCTTAATGCTTCTATTAATTTTTGTTTGTTGTACGGGGTTTTTATTTCGCCTAAATAGAGGCGCATAAGATTAAAAAAACGGCTGTCGTCCATGCGGGTTAAGGATTCTTTCCATACCGCAATATCTTGAATGGTATTGTTGCTCATCGATTACCGCCTGATGCCGATTTGTTTTGCATGCAACGAGGATTTTCCGGCAAAGTTTGCACTGAAATTTCATCGACGCTTCGTACCAATTGATAAGAATAACCTTGCTCTGCAAGGAATTTTTGTCTGTTGGCAGCATACAGCTCTTCTTGAGTTCCTGCGCTGACAATGGTTATAAAACGGGCTATGCGGTTTTTGGGGCGCAAGATACGGCCGAGCCGCTGAGCTTCTTCTTGACGGCTGCCGAACGTTCCGGATACTTGAATCGCCATTGAAGCATCGGGTAAATCGATGGCAAAGTTTGCTACTTTCGATACAATCAATACTCGTATTTTACCGCTTTTAAAATCGGCGTATAAAGCATCACGCTCGGTAAAAGGCGTTTTTCCTGTAATAATCGGTACTTTTAAAAGTGCTGCAAGCGCGTACAATTGTTCCAAATACTGTCCGATTATCAAAACTTTGTCATCGGTAAAACGTGTAACCAAATCCTGAACAACCGGAATTTTACGCGGATTTTCTCCGGCAATCCGGTTTTTAAAATGCAGCGATGCGACTGCATAATCTATTGTTTTATCGTCATCCAAATCTACGCGCAATTCCACGCACTCGGCGCGGGCAATCCATCCGCCGCTTTCAAGTTCTTTCCATGGAACATCGTAGCGTTTCGGACCGACCAGTGAAAATACATGACCCTCACAGCCGTCTTCGCGGATAAGCGTTGCGGTTAATCCTGCGCGGCGTACCGCTTGCAGTTCCGCCGTAATGCGGAATACGGGGGCAGGCAAAAGGTGTACTTCATCGTAGATAATCAACCCCCAATTATGTTCGCGGAACAGTCGGAAGTGCGGGTACGCTCCGTCTTTTTCGGGGCGCCATGTAAGCACTTGGTAGGTTGCAACGGTTACCGGTTTTATTTCTTTTTTTTCGCCCGTATACTCGCCGATGTTTTTCTTATCAAGGTCGGTTTTGTCGGCAAGCTCTGCAACCCATTGGTGTACGGCGGAAACGTTTGTTGTAATGATAAGCGTATGTGTACACAGTTTTGCCATTAAAAGCATGCCGACGATTGTTTTTCCCGACCCGCAGGGAAGCACTATGGTGCCGAAACCTGTTCCCGCCCCGCCGTCGCCGAGCAAAGCGTGCACGGCATCTTTTTGATAATCGCGTATAACCAGTTGCGAGCCGGAGCTTGTATAAGCTTTTAAGCTTATGTTGAGCTTTTGTCCTTCGCGCATGGGCACTTCATCTTTTACCGGCCAGCCGTTTTGCAGCAGCTCTTGTTTTATCGTCCCTCTGTTTGTGAGGGGTAAACGGAATGCAAAACCGTTTTTTCTTTCGGCTTTGCCGGTTCCGGCTTCGCTATAATCGGAAAGCGGAACAAGATATTTTTGCAGTTTTTTGTCGGCTTTTATTTCGCAATAAACCGGATAAGAATCCGTGTATAAAAGCAGTGTGTCGGTATTTTCGCTTGCGTCTTTTCCGATACCGTCGTCCGGAATTAAGCGCAGTTTGCCGAAACGTAAAGCGGTTTCCCGTATCCATTCACATACGGATTGAGGGACGGCAAAACGGCTGTATTTTTTTAAAATTTTTTCCGGATAATCGGGTGCAAGTCCCGCGCTTGCGGCATTCCACAAAGAAAGCGCCGTCAATCGGTATGTATGCAAATGTTCCGGGGAGCGTTCCAGTTCGGCAAAGGGAATCAACGCGTGCCGGCACTCTTGCGCCGACGCAGCATGGGTATCCAACAGCAGGGTTCTGTCTCCCTGCACGATAAGAGGGGGAAAATCGGAATTCTGCATAACACGCTATTTTAATCGGTTAAACTGAATTCTTCAAGCTGTCCGAATGTTTTTACCTTGTCTATAAGCAAAAAAATGTCTACGGCAGGCGGCGCACGCACCGAAAAAGTAACGGTTAAATGCTTTTGCTCCAAAACGCGGCTTACGTCGGTATTTTTAACGATAAGACCGTTTGCTTGAATAAGGTTGCGCAGCGCTTCAATATCGATGCGGCTGTTTTGAAAAATCAAAACGAGCTGTTTTGCTTGTTCTGCGGGGAAAAACTTTTCTTCGATTTTTTCAAAATATATGAGGGCAAAGACGCACATAAACAGCGACATTAAAGCCGGTAAAATAAAACCCGCTCCTATAGCCAAGCCGAGAGCTGCGGCAGCCCAAATAATTGCCGAAGATGTTAATCCTTTAATATTTAATCCTTGGCGCAAAATAGTGCCGCCGCCTAAAAAACCTATACCGGATACAACTTGGGCTGCAATGCGCGACGGATCGCCTTTTGTCGGGTTTTGTGACAAACTTGCCGTATATATTGAAAGCAGCATAAGCAGCGTTGCCGAGACCGATATGAGGATAAGAGTCCGAAGCCCGACAAATTGTTGACGCAGCTTTCTTTCTACTCCCAGTACGGCTCCCGCTCCGAAGCTGAATACAATGCGTATTAAACATGTGTGCCAATTTATATCGGTGCTGAAAAATATATTATGCAAATCTGTAAGCGACATAAAAATTCTCCTAGTGTTTAAAAAGCTGCCACGGGGCTGGTGCCTTTGTTCCAAGTTTAATCCAGCGTATGCTTTGCTTATATTTATCCGAAGTATTGTATGCATTTAAATAAGCAAACAAAGTTTCGGCTGTTTGCGTTTGCGCATTTTGCTCTTCGCTTTCGTCATATTCGGCAAGCATGATTTTTATCCGTTCGTATCCGTGCAGTGCTGCCGTATTTTCCGCAAATGCTTTAAATGCCGCACTTGCAGCTGCAACAAGGGCTCTGCCTGTCGGTACGCTGTCTTTGTTTTTTGCAAAAGATTTTATTTCTTTTGCGGCAAAAGAGGGTTGATATAAAAAACACAGCGTTCCGCCCGCTTCTCTTTTAGAAAAAAACTCTATCAGCTCTTTGGTTAAAAACATATAACCGGCAACCGCTTCGTCCGTTACTTCAGATATTGTTTGCGTATCAAAATCGCTAAAGCGTTGTTCGTACTCTTTTGCATCAAAAATAAGCAGCGCATGCGACAGCGATTTTAAAGTGTTAACGGCTTCAAGAATAAAAGTATGAGCGGAAATCGAAGAGTGTCGATTCCAGTTAAAGGAACACAGTGTATCGCCGGGCAGTTTTTCATCTTGCGAAACGGAAACGGCAGCCGCATATCCGGCTTTTACGCCGGCGTTAACAAATGCTGCAGAAGACGGAAAATCCTTTCCTGCAATTAAAACGCTTTTATCCATAAAGGAAAGTATAGCAAAGCTTGAACCTTTTCACAAGTGTGTGTGTATCCTGTGTTTTTGTGTCTGTGTCCGCTTTACAGTGCCGGGCTTTACAATACTAAAGAAGGCGGCGTGTAAACGCGCGCTTTTAGTTCATTGTCGAGCATGTACAATGCTTTTGCATCGGTGCCGAACAATTCATATTTTTTAATTAAATCGTCGGCATTTTTTTCTTCTTCGCCCTGTTCTTTTACAAACCAATCCAAAAACTGCATACTGCGGTAATCTTTAACTTCGCGCGCTGCATCGTAAATCGCATTGATTAAACTTGTTACATATTGCTCGTGCTGCAGCGAAACGGTTAAAGCATCTTTAAACTGTTTGTATGTATGCTCCGGTTTGCCTATCGCTTCGAGCGTTATTTTTTCGCCGTTGTTTTGTAAGTATTGCAATATTAAATCGGCGTGGTCTTGTTCTTCTTTTGCTTGGATTTTATACCAATTGCCGAAGCCGTCCAATCCTTTGTCGTAAAAATAGTTTGAAATATCCAAATACAGGTAAGCGGAAAAGAATTCTTTAGTGATTTGTTCGTTGAGCAGTTTTTTAACCTTTTTATCAAGCATAAGCACTCCTTTTATTGTCAGTTGGCTACAATATACTCAAATTCCGTCGGTATTTCAAGTTTTTTTGCCGTTTTTACCGGCAGCAGCTTTGCGCTGCTTAAAAAACGGATATCCGCCGCGCTCTATAAGTACTGTAAGGGCTAAAAGCGCAAGCAGTGCGGGCACTAAAAAAAAGCTTTTGTTCAACCCCGCTTTATCTCCGATTATGCCCATAATAAAAGATATTAAGCCGAAGCCCGGAATGCCGGCGCACGACATTAAAATAAACGCTGCCGTAGAATCCAAATGTGTAATGCGTATAACGGCGTAAGCTTGTATGGACGGCCAAAAACAAGCGATGCTTACTCCGGCTAAAAAAAGCAAGGGAAAAAATACGTAGGCGCTTGTTACAAACGGAACCGCACAAGCTAACAGTGCTCCGCCTACTGCCGAAAAAAAGATAAGCCGGCGCAGTTTGTTTTGACCGGCTAAAAAACCGCTTGCCAAACGCATGCACATCATACCGGCGGCAAAACACGCCGTTCCTGCACCGCCCATGCGCGGCAGAGCGTTAAAATGCACTTGAATATAGCTTGCGCTCCAAAAAGTAAAAGCACCCTCGCTGCCGCCTGCCAACACCATCATAAAGCAAAACACCCAAAAGCGTTTGGACGACAAGCAGTCCGCATATTGGCGGATAACGGAAGACGTTTTCAGTCCCTTGGGTTTTTGTTCGGTTTTTTTGAGCGCTGCAAAAAAAATACCTACCGCAAGCGAACAGCATGATAAAACCGCCATAATAAGCCGCCACGAAATACCCAGCGTCAAAAGTTCACCCGATACGATTACCGTAGACAAAACACCGACCGACCAAAATGCATTGCTGATATTCAAATAGCGGCCGGCATCATCTTTGTGCAGTTCTTGTACGAGCGGGTTTAGTAAGCCTTCTATAATGCCGCATGAAGCGCCGACTATTATACTTGCACATAAAACCGCAGGGTAGGATGGGGCGTACGCGTATACGGCATAGCCTGCGGCAAGACCGAACAAACCGGCGCACAGCGAGCGTACTTTTCCGATTTTTGCTGCGGCAAAACCGCCGAAAAACAAAGACAGTAAAATAAGCATACTGCGCGATGCTTCGATGCCGCCGCCTGCAGAAAGGGTAAAATTCAATTCTTTGGACATAGTTAAAAGGCAAACAGGAGTTATTGTCGCGCTTGCCGAATACACCAAAAGGGCTGCGAATGACGCGTAGTCAAGTATATGCAGTTTTAATTTCATAAATGGTTAGGTTAAAACCAATCCTTTATCGATAAAAATCTGTTTTGCTTTTTTAAACTCTTTTTGCGAAAGAGCAGGCACGCCTTCAAGCGGGTATTTCATTCCCATTTGCTTCCACTTAAAGACGCCCAAGGTATGATAGGCTAAGATGTCGACTTTTTCAACATTGCTAAGCGTTTTAATAAAATCGGCAAGTTGATTTAAATACTTTTCGTTATAAGTAATGCCGGGAACGACGACATGACGTATCCACAACGGTTTGTTAATTGAACACACGTAATCGAGAAAACGCAAAATCGGCTTTCGCGAAACGCCGGTCAACTCTTTGTGCTGCTCTTCTGTTGCGGATTTTAAGTCGAGCAAAACCAAGTCGGTGTATTCGAGAGCGCTTTTTACTTCATCGTTTAAATAATAGCCTGAAGTGTCGATTGCGGTGTGAAGCGAGTCGCGTTTGCATAATTTAAAAAAATCGCGCACGTAATCGGCTTGTTCAAGCGGTTCACCACCGGTAACGGTTACGCCGCCTGCAAAGAGATAATAATGCTTGTACCGTTTAACGTGCTCGAAAGTTTGCTCTGCTGTTTCGATTATGCGCGCATCTTTTTGCTGCCATGTGTCGCAATTATGGCAGTACTTACAGCGCAGCGGACAGCCCTGCAAAAACACTACATAGCGTAATCCGGGGCCGTCCACCGTGCCGAAGCTTTCATACGAATGAATAAAAGCCATAGCTTTAAGTTTACATTGATTGGTTTATAGTCCTTGACAATACATCCAATTGCTGTTCTTTTGTCAATTTAACGAAGTTTACCGCATAGCCGGAAACGCGTATCGTAAGCTGCGGGTACTTTTCGGGGTTTGCCATAGCATCTTCCAAAAGCTTGCGGTCGAATACGTTGACATTTAAATGCTGTCCGCCGTCCGGTTCAAAGTAGCCTTTTAAAAGATTCGTTAAGTTGTCCACACGGATTTCTTCTTGTTTGCCCAGCGCGTTCGGCGCAATAGCAAAGGTGTATGAAATACCGTCGCCGATGTCTTCAAACGGAAGCTTTGCAACCGATGAAAGAGCTGCGATAGCGCCGTTGGTGTCGCGTCCGTTCATCGGGTTTGCTCCCGGCGAAAACGGTTCGCATGCGCAGCGTCCGCAGGGCGTCGCGCCGGTTTTTTTACCGTATACGACGTTCGATGTAATTGTCAAAACCGATTGCGTTGCTTTTGCGTGGCGGTATGTTTCGTGGCGGCGCAAATAGTTCATAAATTTGCGCGCAACCATAACCGCAAGCTGGTCGGTTTCGTCGTTGTCGTTTCCGTAAGGAACGTATTTGCCTTCGTGTTTAAAGTCTACGGCAAGACCGTCTTCGTTTCTGATAACCTTTACTTTGGCGTTTTTTATAGCCGCAAGAGAGTCGGCAACGATTGCCAAACCGGCAATACCGGTTGCTTGAATGCGCTCAACATCGGCATCGTGCAGTGCCAATTCAAAGGATTCGTATGAATATTTATCGTGCATATAGTGAATGACTTTGAGCGCGTTCATGTACACGCCGGCAAGCCATTTCATCATTTGCTCGAAGCGTTCCATAACTTCGCCGTAGTCAAGGTATTCGGACGTGATCGGCTTAAATGCCGGCGCAACTTGCGCCCCCGATTTTTCGTCGCGTCCGCCGTTGATGGCGTAAAGCAAACACTTGGGCAAGTTGGCTCGTGCGCCGAAAAGCTGCATTTGCTTTCCGATTTTCATCGGCGAAACGCAGCATGCAATGCCGTAGTCATCTCCGAATTCGGGGCGCATCAAATCGTCGTTTTCGTATTGAATTGAAGAAGTTTCGATTGAAACGCGTGCACAGAATTTGTTCCAGTTTTCCGGAGCATGGTTTGACCACAGTACGGTCATATTCGGTTCGGGCGCCGGTCCTAAATTATACAGCGTGTGCAAATAGCGGAACGAGGTTTTGGTAACCAGCGTTCTGCCGTCTACGCCCATACCGCCAAGGGATTCGGTAACCCAGGTGGGATCTCCTGAAAAAAGCTCGTTGTATTCGGGCGTGCGCAAAAAGCGGATAATGCGCAGCTTGATGATGAACTGATCGATTAATTCTTGCGCTTCGCTTTCGGTCAGTTTTCCGTCGGCAATATCTTTTTCGATAAAGATATCCAAGAAAGTGGACGTGCGTCCCAAAGACATCGCCGCTCCGTCTTGGTCTTTTGTCGCCGCAAGAAAGCCGAAGTACAGCCACTGCACTGCTTCGCGCGCATTTTGCGCAGGGCGGCGCACGTCAAAGCCGTAGCTGTCGCACATGCGCACAAAGGCTTCAAGCGATTTTATTTGTTCGCTGATTTCTTCGCGGTAACGGATATCCGATTCGGAAAGTTCGTACACATCCAACTGGTCGAGCGCTTGCTTGCGCTCTTCGATAAGTGCATCAACTCCGTACAGTGCTATTCTGCGGTAATCGCCGATAATGCGGCCGCGTCCGTAGGCGTCCGGAAGTCCGGTAATAATGCCGGATTTTCTAACCGCCCGCATATCTTCGGTATAAGCCGAAAAAACGCCGTCGTTGTGTGTTTTGCGGTATTTGGTAAAAATCTCCTTCGTTACCGGATCGGGCGAAAAACCGTAAGCTTCCAGCGCTTTTTCGACCATGCGCCAGCCGCCTTTGGGGTAAATGCCGCGCTTAAGAGGCGCGTCCGTTTGCAAGCCGACGATAACTTCGTTTTCTTTTGAAATATAGCCGGGCCCGTAAGCGTCTATACCTTGCGGTATTTTTACTTCGGCATCGTACACGCCTTTTTTTGTTTCTTCTTTGAACATTTCTTTAAGCGTGTCCCATACGGCAAGAGTGCGTTTTGTCGGCGGCTGTAAAAATCCGTCGTCTCCCGTGTACGGTGTATAGTTATGTTGAATAAAGTCGCGTACATCGATTCCGGTGCGCCAATAGTCACCTTTAAAGTCTTTAAAATAGTCCGAGTTGTTGTTCACTTCGGTACTCCTTAATATAAGATACACATAATATAGTCAGACTGATAAATTAAGTCAATAAATATTCGATAAAAAAATCATTTTTTCACAAAAAAATCGTGTGCCGATATCGTTTTATTATAAAGTTGACAAGCTAAAATGAAGATAATATACAAGTGCTTTCATTTAACTGGTATGACAGTGCCAGCTCGTTTTATACTTATAAATCGGTAAAAGCTCCGACGGATTTAAAAGGTTTAAGGATCTGTCACCCGATGCTCCGGTATGGGCAGAAAGCATTGCCGTTTTAGGTGCAACGACTGTTGCCATGTCGTGGTAAAATAAGTTTTACAGAAACCATGAATCAATATTTTCTATTTCTTAATAATTAGCATATAATGCTACAATGTCATTTGGTAAATATTTTTTGGCATCATCCGTAATAATATTTTTTTCGTTTATATCATTACCAGCTGCAAAAATCAAAACACCCATATCACGCATTTCTGTTTTTTTGATTTCATTATATGAAACATTTATATATTTTAATTTCCGGTTATTACTGATTACAGGTAATGATTTCAAATAATTATATGATACATCAATATATTCCAAATCGGGATTTTCAGATAAATCGAAAGAAAGATCATATAGAGAACAGCTGTCCAAAATCACGTTTTTCAATTTATGTAATGTTTTTATAAAATCCGGATTGCTGATTTTTATGCCGTAAATAATCAGGTTTTCCAAAGATGCGGCATCTTTTAAAAAGTTAAAATCGGTTATAAATGCAGTATTAATAAAAACAATCGTTTTCAGACTCTTCAATTTTTCAAGCCCTTTAATTTTTTTTACGTAAGACGGTTTTGAAAAGCTTAATTTTTCGGAATCCTCATCGACATACATTTTCTCTGTGCCCTTATGTAAAGCTAATTCGATTTCTAAATATACGTTTTCAGCAAATATATGCATTCCTAAAAAAATGCATAACAAACCGATAATAATTTTTTTCATTTTTTGTCCTTTTATTGTAAATCATTTAACGGAACAAATGTCCGGTTTGGATCATTTCTTGTTCTTTGTTGTTGTTGCGGATTTTGAATCCCATCCGTTCTATATAAAGTATAGCCGTTTCCGTTATTATTTCTGTTGTCATAAAATTCCATATGCTCAGGTATATCATCCGAATCATTTGGGGTATCATAAAAAGCATACCCAGCTGTATTATTCGGCGGAGTTCCGGGAGTTCTGTTATTTTGGTATCTTTCATAAATTTGCTCAACGGTTAATTCGTTACCGTTCCATTCTTGTCCATTTTGGTCCCTTGGATCTAATCCCGCATCTATGGCTTCATTCCAAGATATAATATCACAGTGATAATCGCTTTCATTACTTGCGGTTTGATGCATTGCAACATTATTTGAATTTAACGAAATATTATTTGTTTCCATTTTTTTAGGTATTGTATCATCATCTACTTCAAACCCCTCATGTGTAATTTCAATTCTTTCGACTGCAAAACCTGAATTCAAGACTGCCTCAAGGTTCGGTCCGACCCATCGGCACGGTAAAGCTCTATAAAAATTCCATCGCTTTATTTCGTTACCTTGAATATCTTTTAAGATGACAGATCCGTTTTTCCGTTCAAATTTTCTATCTTCCAATGCTATTTGTTTATACCAATCAAATAATTCATTGTTATCATTAATACCTTTTTCAAGAATGATATTCGGATACCGTGTTCGTCCTGAAAATTTGTGTGTGCCGTATCCCCCTTCTTCAATTTCGATAATTGAAGTTTCAGCTTCCAATCCTTCACATTTTTGAAAGCGTGCAGTTTCTATTCCATCTATTTCTACCGTAAAAAAATAAGGGGACATTTCATTATTATCCGACATTCATCTTACCTTTCTTTCTCTGTTTATATAGACGATCCATTTCTTGCAAATAGTATACTACAAATCTTTGCAATTACAAGAGTGCTTTGTCCGCTCTTTTGTCTATATACTTTCGGCAAGATCTATATAGAACGGGCTATTGACTGTATTTCGATTTTTTGCTAAACTAAATGCTCACGCTTTATGTGAGTGTTTATCGAAACAGGTGGTTTTCTATGTCCAGAAGATGCGATATTTGCGGAAAAGGTTCTTTAAGCGGAAATAAAGTTAGTAAATCATATAACCATGTCAGAAGAACGTGGCGGCCGAATATAGTGGAAGTAAAAACCGAAATAGGTGGGACGACTACAACGCTTAAATTATGCACCCGCTGTTTGCGCAGCGGATACGTTACCAAAAAAGTATAATCAGCTTTATTTTGATTGTGACGGTGAGCAGTGGCTGCACAAGCCCCAAATATGCGTTTGCATTTTATCCGGCACAAATCCTTCCGGCAAAGCTTTAGATGTAGCTTCTTTTATTTTTTGTGCGGTTTCCGAGTATACATCGTATACTTGACCGCATTTTGTGCATTTAAAATGCCAATGGTCGGTTAAGTCGGCGTCGTAGCGTAATTCATCGTTTTCGATGGACACGCTTTGTACCAAATGCCGCTGTTCCAACAGTTTAAGCGTATTGTAAACGGTTGTCCGCGAAAGGGTAGGGATCGTCGGCAGCAAGGCAGCATACATTGTTTCGGCTGTCGGATGCGCGCAGCTGTTTTTTACGTATTGATATATGGCAAGGCGCGGATAAGACGGGCGAACCCCTTTGTCGCTTAAAAGCCGTGCACACATTTGCGTATCTGCAAACGGCCGTTCCGTCACAATTGCGGAATGTTGTTTTGTATTCATTTGTATCCTCTTTTTAATTGTATTTAATACAATTAAAATATAATATGAGTTTTTCTTTTTGTCAATGATAAAGCATCTTGTGTAGCTATCCGCTTGATAACAAGCTGCTTGTTCAGCAGTATAAAACCAAACCGTCGAAGGCACTTGCGATTGTGTTAGCGTTTGCGCCGGTATGTTGTGTACGTTCTGTGCAAATGATTTGAGTGCATCCCGCGCCGTTTGTGCTGCTCAAATCCTGCGGACAGCTAAAACCCGGCGGGCAGTTGCGGCGTATCCAATCGATAATATCCCGATGCGAGCTGTCGTGACTGATATGGGTAAACCATGTGTTATGCGCGCCGATTTTTTGTGCGTAGCGTATGCTTTCGGCAAAGTGCAGGTGGGTGGGGTGTTCTTTTTCGCGCAGTGCGTCTATCACTAGATGCTGTACGCCGCGTACTAAGTTTATGGAACTGTCTTCTATAAAATTGCAATCGGTTAAATAAGCAAAAGAGCTTACGCTTGCTGTATCGGGATTGTTTGCCTTGCAGGATCCGCCTGCTTCGGTTTTGCCGGTACCGGCGGCATCTATTTTAGTATCAGTTTTGCAGGCACCGGCTGTGTTAAATTCGGCCTTTTTTTCCGTGATTTTCCAACCGCATACATTTAAAATGCCGTGCTTTATGGGAACGGGAACTATATTAAGGCAGCCGATGCTAAGCGGAGAAGTTTCGCAAAAATTTTCGGCTTCCATCATGCAAAGCAGGGGTTTGCCGCCGCCTTGCTGGCTTTGCGATGCGCTGTCGGATGTGTCATGTGCCGGCTCTGTTGCACTGTTCGGTGTACTGTCGGGAAAAATATAGGCAAAGCGCTCTTTTATATCGCGTATGGTGTCGCGGTTTGCATATACGGCAAGGGGGTTTTTGCCGGCTCTCTTTGTGTCCAAGAGCGCGCCTTTCCGTCCGCTTTTGTCTTGTGCTTTTGTATGTGCAAAAACGCGTAAATCGTCTATGCCGTGTACGTGATCGGCGTGACTGTGCGTAAGCAGCAGTGCATCGAGCCGGCACAAATTTCTTTTTAAAGCTTGAAAACGAAAATCAGGACCGGCGTCTATAACGATTGATGTGCCGTCAGAACCGGTAATAAAAACACTCGATCGACTGCGCGTGTCTTTTGGGTCTTTGCTGCGGCATACTGCACAATCGCAGCCGATAACGGGAATGCCGTGGCTGGTTCCCGTTCCCGCAAAATAAATTTCCATAATCCTATGTGTTATTGATTTGCGTACTGTTCAACGCTTTCATCTACGTATTCAAGGGGAATGCCCGCCGTTTTAAACAATTGCTCGCTTTCGGCGCCTGCATGGTACTTTTTTTCGCATACGATACGCTTTATGCCGCAGTTTATGAGCATCATGGCGCACGTGCGGCAAGGGGTCATTTTGCAGTAGACGGTGGCGCCGTCTATGGCAACTCCGCGGCGCGCGGCTTGGCAAATGGCGTTTTGTTCGGCGTGAACGGTACGCACGCAGTGCATGCTCACCGACCCGTCGTCGTGCAGCACTTTTTTCAATTCGTGCCCCGCTTCATCGCAATGGGGCAACCCCGAGGGGGAGCCGACGTAGCCGGTTGCAAGAATTTGGTTTTCTTTTGCTATAACGCAGCCGGATTTGCCGCGGTCGCATGTTGCCCGCTTTGCAATTGCGCGGCACACTTCCATAAAATATTCATCCCACGAGGGGCGTCCTGTTTGTTTTTCCATACCCGTATCCATTTTTTATCCTTCATTAGCCGAATTTATTTTTTATTTCTTCGATTTCATCCCGTATTGCCGCAGCTTCTTCAAATTCAAGACGCTCGGCGTGTTCTGTCATTTGACGTTCCATACATTTTAAAAGTTTCTTTCGCTGTGCCGGAATAAACAAATTGGTTGCCGCTTTTATTACCGACAATTCTTGATTTACCGTTTGCTTTTTTTCTTCGTTGCGCCGCACTAAAATATCGTCTATGGCTTTTGCAACTGTCTTCGGTGTTATGCCGTGCTCACTGTTATACGCTTGCTGAATGCTGCGCCGTCGGTTTGTTTCTTCGATCGCTTCTTTCATCGCTTCACTGACGCGGTCGGCATACATAACGACTGTTCCGCTACTGTTGCGCGCCGCCCGTCCGATAATTTGTATTAAACTGGTTGCCGAGCGCAAAAAGCCGATTTTATCGGCATCCAAAATCGCAATAAATGAAACTTCCGGTAAGTCAATCCCTTCGCGCAGCAAATTAATGCCGACCAATACATCGAACTCTCCTGCACGCAAACCTTTTAAGATTTCCACGCGCTCTATGGTTTCCACTTCTGAATGAATGTATTTTACCTTTAAATGCAATTCGTCCAAGTATTCGGTTAAATCTTCAGCCATTTTTTTTGTAAGCGTTAACACCAAACAGCGTTCGTTTTTTGCAATGCGCTGTTTGATTTCACCGTAAATATCCTGCATTTGCCCTTCGCTCGGGCGTACCTCTACGTTCGGATCCAAAAGCCCGGTAGGTCTGATGATTTGTTCAACGATACGGCTGCTGCGCTTAATTTCTTCTTCTCTGGGGGTAGCAGACACAAACAGGGTTTGGTTCAGTTTTTTTTCAAATTCGGCAAATTTGAGCGGGCGATTGTCCAGCGCACTTGGAAGACGGAAGCCGAAATTTATGAGATTTGTTTTGCGGCTGCGGTCTCCTTCGTACATCGCGCCGATTTGCGAAAGCGTTACGTGCGATTCGTCGATCATGCACAAAAAATCGTCGGGAAAATAGTGCAGCAGCGTTGCCGGAGGCTGACCGCGCTGCCTTCCGGTTATAGGACCCGAATAATTTTCTATACCGGGGCAATAGCCCATTTCCGCTATCATTTCAAGATCGTATGTGGTGCGCGTTTTTAAACGCTCAGCTTCGATATTTTTGTCTGAAGAAAGTAAAAACTCAACTTGATTTTCCATTTCGGCTTTTATGCGATCTTGCGCTGCTTGCAGCATTTCCGGCGGAACGATAAAGTGTTTTGCAGGATACAGCATAAGCTCGTCCATGTCTTCACGGATTTCGCCGCTTATGGGGTCAAAGCGCCGTATGCGTACAATTTCTTCCCAGTCGAGTTCTATGCGGTACGCTTCATGCATATAAGCGGGAAAAATTTCCATAACATCACCGCGGATACGGAAATTGCCGCGTTCCAATACCGCGTCGTTGCGTTCATACTGCAAAGAAACCAGTTTTTTTGCAAATTTGTCCGGAGTAAAGCGCTCGCCTTTTTCTATATGAATGCTCATGTCGCGGTAAATTTCGGGCATGCCCAAACCGTAAATGCACGAAACGGTTGCCACGACAATAACGTCGCGCCGCTCTACAAGCGAATAAGTTGCGCTTAAACGCATGCGGTCTATTTCGTCATTTATGGAAGCGTCTTTTTCTATGTATAAATCGCGTGCCGGCACGTACGCTTCGGGCTGGTAGTAGTCGTAGTACGATACAAAATATTCTACAGCGTTGTTCGGAAAAAATCCTTTGAATTCGCGGTACAACTGCGCCGAAAGCGTTTTGTTGTGGCTTATAATCAAAGTGGGGCGCTGCACTTGTTCTATGATTTTTGCCATAGTAAAGGTTTTGCCCGAGCCGGTAACACCTTTGAGTGTTTGAAAGCGCTCTCCGTTTAAAAAACCTCGTGCAAGCGTTTCGATGGCTTGCGGCTGATCGCCGGAAGGTTCAAACGAAGAAATCACTTTAAACGGGCGCACTACTTTGCCTCGCTAAGTACAACTGTTATGCGTTCGCTTTTTTTGCCCCGTTGAACGGTAAGCGTTACCGAATCGCCGGGTTTTTTGCTTTCCAAAAGCGAATAGTAATCGGCATAACCGCTTACGGCAGTTCCGTCTATAGCGGTAATAACATCTCCGCCCAAATAAATGATAACGGCGTTTCTGCTGCTGCCGTAGCGTACGGCTTCAGTTCCCGCGCGAAGACCTGCTTTTTCGGCGTTTCCGCCTTGTGTTAATTCAGATATCAATAAGCCCGAAGATACCGACAGTTTTGCATAAGAAGCTATGGATGAATTAAGCTGTACCAGTTTTGCTTTCGGGTCCAGTACGCCGCGACGCACGGCACCGTATTGAATTAAGTCGGCAACTACCCGCTTTGCCGTGTTTACGGGAACTGCAAAACCTATGCCTGCAGAGCTTCCCGATGTGGAATAAATCATATTGTTTATGCCGACCATCCGCCCTTGTGTGTCCAAAAGCGGACCGCCCGAATTGCCCGGGTTTATAGCCGTATCGGTTTGTATCATATTGCGGATGATATTACCCGACGACGATTGAATCGGGCGTCCTAAGCCGGAAACAATTCCGGTAGTCATCGTACGTTCCAAACCGAAAGGGTTACCTATGGCGATAAGCTTTTGTCCGACTTTTAAAGAATCGGAGTTTCCGAATCCGATGGTTTTAAGTTCGGTGCCGCGCGGCGCTTCAAATTTAAGCACGGCGATATCGCTTGCTTCGTCGGTTCCCACAACGCTGCCTTCGTACTGCGTTCCGTCCGACAGTGATATATAAATTTTGTATGCGTTTTCGATTACGTGTACGTTGGTAACTACATAGCCGCGCTTGTCGATAATGGAGCCGGATCCGGAACCGCCGTTTTGCGGAACGGGTTCTAAAAACCAGTTAACCGCCATAACTTGCGTGTTGATGTTAACGACTGCTTCGTTGCATCGTTCGTATACGGAAATATTTTGCAGCTCGTCTTGTGTATACAAAGTTGATTTGTCGGAAGTGTTGCGCACGGGTTTTTCCGCCGGTTCCGATGTTTGCAAAACAAAACTATCGGTAAGCGTGTCGGTTTGTTCGCTGGACGCCGCATCGTTTTCTGAAAAGCTGTTGTGCATAACATATTCGGCTTCCGTTTTGCCGTGTGCACTTGATTTGCAGTGTATGCCGTAGATAAAAATAAAAATGCCTGCTACTGCAAGACCTAAAAAGGCGGATGCTGCTGCCGCTAAAATAACATGACGTTTTGTATACAGTTTCATAGATAAAATATAGTAAAAAAACAAATAAATATCCACACTCGCAGCGGATTTTATTACGTGTTTGTAGGTATGCTTAGTTTATACAGCATAAGCTGCAGTTCGGTGTCTTCGGTGCCGCTTCCGCTGCGGCGGATATTCATATCGGTGCGTGAAAGCAGGGCAAGACAGGCGAGTGTATCCGTTGAGTTCCACAATTTGCCTGCTTGGGCATATTGGCTTTGTAAGCGTTTGCTTGTAAAGCCGTTTGTTTTTAATTCAAAGTCGCTTATACTGCCGTTTTTTGCCAAGCGCTGATATATGCGCAATTTTCTAAAGCAATAGGTAAGCCCTGCAATAAGCTGCACGGCAGAAGATTCTTTTGAGCGGCGTATGTGCTGCAAAATACTTAAAGCATCGGTTAAACGCTGGGCGGCGTTTTTTGCCGTGTTGCACAAAGCGGCAAAAAGGGTAAAAGGAGACTCTTGCCGGTCGCGCGTTAAAACGGCGTCTACATCGGCAACGCTTATGTGAGGCTTTGTTTCCAAACGGTTTTTATCAAAACACAATAAAAAACGCGAGCATTCGCTTTTAAGCGTTTCCGTATTGTTTTCCACTAAGTCAAGGATAGCGTCGCACGCGTCGCTATCTATAGTAAAACCTTCTTTTGAAAACCAATTTTGAAGCCATGCGTTTTTTTGATTTTCGAACAATTCCCAAAAAATGCGACGGTTTGCTTTGGCAACAATGTTTTCTAGTTTTTTATCTACCGAAATTTCATCGGAATCCAAAATAAGCCATGCGCCGCCTTGCTCCCCTTGTTTTGCCGCTTGTGCCGCCCAATCGGCAAGCATATCGATATCGGCTTTTAATTTTATGTCTTCGCTGTTATGCAAAACGATAAAACGTGCCGAAGCAAATAAAGATTCGTTTTGCAATAGCGATACAATATCGGCAATACGGCTGTCGTTTGCATAAAACCGGTACTCGTCAGTTTGACCGAACAGTTTTTTTGCTTTTTGCCGCAATTGCTCTATGCTGTCGCGGCGCTGTCCCAATTCCGGACCGGTAAAAAGCCATAGGGGAGCCGTGCTCATCGGTAATTCCTTATAATATTTGATAATACGCCTAAGATTTTTATATTTGTGCAATACAGCGGATTATATTTGGGGTTTTCCGGCTGTAAGCGGATGCGCTCCGCTTCTTTAAAAAAACGTTTAAGCGTAACGTCTTCATCAATCAAGGCTACAACAATGCTGCCGTTGCGGGCATGCTCTTGCTGACGTATAACGGCAAGGTCTCCTTCCAAAATACCGGCGTCAATCATGCTGTCGCCTCGCACATACACGGCAAAATACTGCTGGTCTTTTTGCACCATTGAACCGGGAACATACACCGAGCCGCTGTAATTTTCATCGCAAAATATAGGGTGTCCTGCGGCGACGCTTCCCAATACGGGTATGCATTCGCTTCGGCGCATTTGGTTGTCGGTATCGTCTATCAGTATTTTTAATGAGCGCGAGCGTCTTACTGCAGGGGCAAGGTAGCCTTTTTTGCGCAATGCGGCAAAATGGTCTTGCACTGCTTTTACCGAAATGCAAAAATGCATGCCCGTTTCTCTGACGGTCGGCGGACAGGAATTTTCTTCGGTAAAAGAAGTTATAAAGCGGAGCACTTCCTGTTGTCGGCTTGTCAGCTCTTTCATATTAAATTCTACTCTTCTTCAAATTTATTTTCAAATAATGCGCTGAGCGCTTCTATAGCTTGAGCGGCGTCCGGTCCGTCTGCTTTTACTTTAAGCGTTGTGTTGTATCCTGCCGCCATAGTGATAACACCCATGATGGACTTTGCGTTTATAACGGTTCCGTCTTTTTCCATAAGCACTTCCGCAGCAAATTTATTTGCCGTTTGTGCAATCAAAGCTGCAGGTCGCGCGTGTATTCCCGCTCTGTTTCGAACGGTTAATAATTTTTCTGCCAAAACAAACTCCTCTTACGCCGGCTGTTAAAAAACTTTCGGTTTTGCACAGCCGCGCCGTATCAGTATGTATCCTCGCCCGTATAATAGGCGGAACGGGCTTCTCCGCTTTCTATCCATCGCAATACGTTTTGGTTAAACTCACGTGCGGAATAATAGCCCATGCTTTTTAAGCGTTCATTCATAGCCGCCGTTTCCAAAATAATCGGAATATTGCGCCCCGGTTTTACCGGAATTTCCAGTGCGGGAATTTTAACGCCCAGCAGCTCTTCTGTTTTTTGATTGGTGCCGATTCTGTCGTATACTTTGTTTGCGTCCCATTCTTCCAATTTTACAACCAATTGCACTTCTTTTTGTTCCCGGATGGCGCCGACTCCGTACAACTGTTGAATATTGATGATTCCCAAACCGCGTATTTCCATGTGGTGGCTTATCATCTTATTTGCGCCTTGACCTAATAATACGTTCCCGTTAACGCAGCGAATTTCTACGATATCGTCCGCAACAAGCCGGTGTCCGCGGTGTATCAATTCCAAAGCCGTTTCGCTTTTTCCGACTCCCGAATCTCCCAGTATGATAATGCCGATGCCGTATACTTCCACTAAAACACCGTGAATGCTTTTGCGCGGAGCAAAGATATCGGAAAACAAACGCAAAAGGCGCGTAGAAAAATCGGTGGATTCCAAATCGGTTTGTAAAACGGGACAGCCGGATTTATCAGAAATTGCGGCAAATTCCGCAGGGGGTTCAAGGTTGTGGGTAAAAATACAGCAGGGAATATGGTAAGAAAACAAGCGGTTTATTACATCGAGGTTGTTTTCGCGGACGATTTTTTCTAAAAAAGCGGTTTCTCCCCGCCCGAATACTTGTACACGCTGAAAACCGAAAGATTCGTAAAATCCGGACAACGCAAGCCCGGGGCGGTTTAAATCCGGAAGCGTTATTTCTCTTCCCAGTCCGTTTCTTCCGCACACACACCGTAAATTGAGCGAATTATGACCTTTTAAATCCAAATCAAGTAAGTCAAGTACGGTAAAGCTTTTTTCAGCCATAGCCAAACTATACACTTAACGGAAAAAACATTCAACCGCCGCAGCTGTTTTAGTTTTTTTGCTGAATTTTGTCTTTTTCTTTTTTGACTTTTTGATCGAGTATGTCCATAAGCTTGTTTAAGCCGGCTGCAAACTCATAATCATCGGCGGAAACGTGTGCCGAAACGCCCCATCTGAAATTTACGGTAGCATCGAAAATATATTTTTTATTTTCTTTAACGCGGAAAAGCAAATCCACAATTAAATCATCGGCGTATTTAATGCGTTCCAGCTTTTTGCAAATTAAATCGGACTGATCTTTGTCGAGTTCGAATCCTACGGCGTTGATTGTCGTGTCCATATGTCCTCCTAACACCAGTATACACCGGTTTTTGCTAGCGGTCAAACGAAGATTCTATGTGCAGTTCATTCCGGTATTTGGCTACCGTACGCCGTGCAATGTGCACGCCCTGTTTTTCCAAAAGGGTAACAAGTTGAGCGTCGGACAGTTTTTTTGAATTTTCTTTTTCCGCATTTGTAATGATTTTTTGCAGCATGTACTTTACCGCCTCTTTGGAGCCTGCAACAGGTTCTGTGGATGCCGGAATGCTGTCCGATATTGATGAGCGTACAGGTGACATCAGCGGCACTGTATTTGAAGCTGCTGTGCTGCGATTTGCCGTTGCAGCATTTGTAAAAAAATATTTTATTTCGAATATACCCCACTCACACTGTACGTATTTTCCGTTTGCAAGGCGCGAAACCGTTGTTTCGTGCACGCCGATTTTTTCGGCTATATCTTTCATTTTTAGCGGAATTAAATTACCCGGTCCTTTTTCAAAAAAAATGTTTTGGTGTAAAACGATTTGGTATACCGCCGCCGTGAGGGTTTTGGTGCGCATATTCAGCGCATGTATAAACTGGCGGGCGTCTCGGAGTGCTTCAAGGGCAAAACGCTGAGAATTTTTGTCCGTTTTGTTTTGGGCAATGCTTTCGTAAAGCGGCGAAATGCCGATATGCGGTATGTTTTCTTTTAGAAATTCGATAATAAAAGTATTGCCCGTTTCTTCACGTTCTTCATCGGTTGCTTTGCGTACCGATACTTCGGGGACTGCAAAACGTATGCCGTTTTCACTTCCTGCCTTGTCAAAGCGGCTTGCGGGAAAGGGATTGAGCGAGCGGATAAACTCAAGCGCTTGTTCCGTTTGCTCGAGCGTACATTGTACACCTTGTTCTGCCAGCGCTTTTCGAATGCGTATGGCACGTTTTTTTTCCAATACGGTAAAGTGATGTTTTAGAATATCGAGTGCAAGAAAGGGCGCATCCGTGTGCTGTTCTGCTTGAACGGCTAAACTTTCCTGCAAATCGGCACATGCAGTTCCGACCGGATCCAATCGGCGGACAATGCCGAGCATTTTTTTTAACGACTGTGTGCTGTCTTGTTTTCCTAAAAGACTTGCCGGATCTGATGCATTGTACCCGCGGTCATTTAAGTTTTGAATTATCCTTTCGCCCAGCTGTCGCTCATCGTCGCTCAACGGCAGCAGCGCCAATTGCGAAAGCAAATGTTCTTGCAAAGACTCTTGTGCTGCAGGTGTGCTTTCCAAAAAAGCTTGGTGAGCATCGCTTTCGGCAGCGCTTCCGCTTTTTGCGCTTACACGTATCGACGGCGGTTCCCAAATGCCATCGTCGATAATTTCGAGTGCAGGATTTTTTTCGGCTTCTTCGTATAAACGTTCGTGCAAATCTTCCAGCGGCAGCGAAAGTAAATTGATCGACTGAACCATTTGCGGCGATAAACGCATTTGCTGTTGAAAACTTTGATTGTAATTCAGCCGTAGTTCGCTCACGTTTTTCCTCTGCGTTAAAGTATAGCACACATTATTTTTTTTCGGTATACTGCATTTATGGAAATTTTGGGAAAATATGCTTTAAAAATTCCTGATATTTTGCTTCCGAAAAAAGAAATACCGCTTTTACAATGGGCGGTTATAGCCTGCGATCAGTACACGCAGGATAAAGCGTATTGGCAAAAAGTGAGCGCTGCGGTGCATAAAAATCCGTCAACTTTACATATGATTTTGCCCGAAGTATATTTGGATGAATTTTCCGAAACCGAAAAACAAACGTATATAAACAATATTCACCGCACAATGAAAACCTATTTGGCAGACGGCGTATTTGCCCCTCCCGTGCATGCTGCGGTGTATACCGAGCGCACGAGTGCTTACGGCAGAATGCGCAAGGGCTTGGTGTGCTGTATCGATTTGGAACAATATGATTGGAAAACGTGCAGCATGGCAAAAATACGGGCAACCGAAGAAACTATTGAGGAACGTATTCCCGCACGCATCGCAATTAGAAGCGGTGCGCCGCTTGAAACGCCGCATATTATGCTTTTGGTAAACGACCCAAAACATATGTTTGTTGAAGCGGTCGGCAGCATCGCTAAAACCGGAAAAATTCCGGCTCAAGCGGAAAACACCGGTTGCGTAAAAACTCCTGAACACGCGCTGCCGCCTTTATACGACACGGAACTTATGCTGGGTGCGGGGCATATTACAGGCTGGAGCCTGTGTTCAACCGAAGCTCAAAAGACGGCAGCTTGTGCGCTTGAGCGCATCGCCGCTGCCAATACCGCTGCCGATGGCTCGGTGTTTTTATTTGCGGTAGGCGACGGCAACCACTCGCTTGCAACGGCAAAAGCCGTATGGAACGAATACAAAAAGTGTTTCGGCGGTATCGAACAAGCGGACGGAAGTATCGGCATTAACGAAAGTATAAAAGACAGCCCGCTTCGTTACGCGCTTGTGGAAATCGTCAATTTATACGATGAGGGGCTTGTGTTTGAGCCGATACACCGCGTGCTGTTTAATACCGATGCCGATGCTTTAGCCGACTTTGTGCGCCGAAAGCTGGACGGGACGCTTATTCCCTGTTCAGATAAAAACGAGCTTGTCCGGCGCGTTGCTTCATCCGCTTCGGCATTCGGTTTTGTTTCGCAAAAAAGCGGCTTTGTGTGCCTTGAAGCAAAGTTGGAGCGATTGGCAGTGAGCGCTTTGCAAAGCGTTTTGGATGATTTTATAAAACAAGCGCAGTGCGCGCAGTCGATCGGCGCGGCACAAAGCGGCGAATCTTCAGTGCCTCATAAACGGCGCGTTGAAATCGATTACATTCACGGTACGGACGAAGTATTCCGCTTGGCAAAGCAAGCGGATACGGTTTCGATTTTAATGCCGCACATTGCAAAGGAACGCTTTTTTGCAACGGTAGCGCAGTACGGTTCGCTGCCGCGCAAAAGTTTTTCTATGGGCGAAGCGAGCGAAAAACGCTTTTATCTGGAATGCCGCTCTCTTGCGTAGCGTAGAACTATTGTGCAGCGCTCAGTTTACCGTCAGCATAATTTTTACCGCATCTTCGGGCATTGTGCCGGCAAAGGCAAATGCTTTTTCTCCGTCTTCAAACTTAAAACGGTGGGTAATAAGCGGTGCAACGTTTAAAATACCGGAAGATATGAGACGCAGTGTCCTCGGATACATGTTTGCGTAACGAAAGATAGTCGATACCGAAATTTCTTTTACTTGCATTCCTACTATATCCATAGGAATCGGATCGGCGGGCATGCCGATAAAAACCGATCTGCCGCCGGGACGCAGCCAATCCGTAAAGTTCCTGCATGCATGCGGACTGCCGCTTGCTTCAAAAAAAATGTCTGCCCCGTTGATTTTATATTTTTTTAATATGTCCTGAACGGAAGTTTTTGCAGTGTTGACGCATATAATCCGTCCGCTTTTTCCGTATTGATTTGTTATAAAATCAAGTTTGGTTTGTTTTATATCAACAAGAATAACGGTTGAACAACCCGCTGCCAATGCCGCCAATGCGGTTACTATACCGATGGTGCCCGCACCTGTTACAATCGCAATATCGCCCGGTTCTATTTTAGCTTTTTTTGAAGCATATACACCGATTGCCGTCGGTTCTACAAGAGCGCCTTCTTCAAATGATACGTTGTCGGGCAATTTAAAAGTTAGTGCAGCCGGGTGTACTACCGATTCGCGTGCGCAGCCGTGAATGGGAGGGGTAGCCCAAAAAGCCACATCGGGATCCAAATTATACATCCCTTCCAGGGTTTGACTGCTCATAAAATTGGGAATACCGGGTTCCATGCACACCCTGTCGCCCGTTTTAAGCGTACGTACTTTTTTGCCGGTTTCTATAATTATTCCACTGGCTTCGTGTCCTAAAATCATCGGCTGTGTTACGACAAAAGAACCGATTCGTCCGTGCAGGTAATAATGAACATCGCTTCCGCATATACCGATGTTTACCGGTTTAATTCTAACATCGCTGTCACCGAGTTGTTCAGTAATTTCAAAATCACGTACTTTTGCCGTGTTTACTTTTTCAAGAACAAGAGATTTCATTATGATTCCTCCTTAAAGCATAATAAAATGACACTATAAGAGTAGCATAACATAATATATTTGTCAAAAATTTTCCGCAAAAAAATATAAAAATTTACCGAAAAATATCCGGAAAAACAGCTAATAATATTAAATTTGTCCAATAAATTGACAGTGATTTTAGAATTATTAAAAAAAACTTGACAAATCATAAAACTGTGCTATCCTTAAAGTATATATTTTTGCGCAAAAATACGCAATAAAAGGAGGAATAATATGAAACGAAAACACACATGGCTGTGGGTGTGCGTAGTTGTCGTCGTTATGCTTGTATCGGTCGGCTGCAGGCAAAAAACGGATGCGTCAACAAAGAGGGTTGCCTACATAGCACGTGCACAAGCAGATTCGTTTGCCGCATGGCTTGCCAACGCGGTAAAAGAAGAGGCTGCAAAATATCCGAATATAAAACTGGAAGTTTTTGACGGGCAAGCGTCGGACAGCGTGGAAAATGCTTTAATAGAAAACGCGATAACGAATAAATTCGATGCTATTATTGTGCAGCCGAATAACGGTGAATCGCAGCGTCCGTATGCGGAAAAAATCGTCCAAGCCGGAATTATTTGTATTACGACAAACGCACGTATTGCCGGTATTGTTGGGGCTTCGTCGGTCGATGCCGACCCTTATGCTCAAGCTGCTGTAAATGCGCGTGAAGCGGTTACGCAAATACCTCAAAATGCAAAAGTCGTCGTATTAAAAGGACCTCCCGGAAACTTTCATGCCGATGAGCGCAGAAAAAGCTGGCAAAAAGAATTTTTTGACAAACGTCCTGATGTCGTTATTGTAGGCGAGCAAATTGCAAATTGGAACAAAGATGAAGCTATGAACCTTATGGAAGATTGGGTTCAGTCCAATGACAAAATCGATGCGATTATATCTATGAACGACAATATGTGTGCAGGAGCTTTGGAAGTTATAAAAGGAAATTCCAAATATAAAAATACGCTTGCATACGGAGTTGATGGTACGGCTGAAGCGGTTCTTCTTATTAAAGACGGAATTATGACTTCCACGTGTTTGCAAAGTGCATATGACCTTGCAGAATTGCTGCTTTCCACAACGGATAAATTGCTCAAAGGCGAAGAAAAGCAAATCGATATAGATATCGGCAACCCCCTTGTTACAAAAGAAAATGCCGATACGTATATAGAAATGCATAAAAAAGCCGGTGCGCTGTAAGAATGTAAATAAGATTAATAACAAACAGACGAAGACGTTTTGATTTTTTTTAAACGTCTTCGCTTTTATTTTAGTTTTTTTTCGGCAAGAGGTATGCATGGCTGACGTTGTATTGAAAATACAAAACATTACAAAATCTTTTCCCGGAGTAAAAGCGCTTAGTGATGTAAGTTTTGAAGTAAAAAAAGCGTCGGTACACGTGCTGTGTGGAGAAAACGGCGCGGGTAAATCAACCCTCATGAAAATAATTAACGGTGTTTATCAACCCGATTCAGGGACTATATGTATTGGCGGACAAGCTGTTCGTATCAATTCACCTATATATGCGCGGCGTTTAGGTATTTCTATGATTTTTCAGGAGTTAAATTACATTCCTGAAATGAGCGTAGAAGAAAGTTTGGTTGTAGGAAATTGGCCGAGAGGTTTTTTACATAAAATCGACTGGAAAGCTATCCGGGAAAAAACGTTGCAGCTTTTCGCAAAAGAACATCTTTCTTATAAACCTACTGCAAAGTTAAAAGATTTATCAGTTTCCGATATTCAAATGCTGGAGATTCTAAAAGCGATTTCTTATGATGCCCGTGTCATTATTATGGATGAACCGACATCTGCTTTATCGGAGCGGGAAGTCGCAAAGTTGTTTTTAAAAATAAGTGAATTAAAAAAACGCGGGATCGCTATCATTTATATATCGCACAGGATGGATGAGATTTTTAAAATAGCCGATGAAATTACCGTTTTACGTGACGGTAAAGTAATAGAAACTCAAAATGCAAACTGTTTTACGGTTGACAGCCTTATTGCTTCAATGGTAGGACGAAAAATCGAAAATAATTTTCCCAAATTGACTGTTGAGCGCGGTAACCGTCTTTTACAAGTAAGCTCTTTTACCCAAACAGGTGTTTTTAACGATATTTCTTTCGATTTATATCAGGGAGAGATTATCGGTTTTGCAGGACTTATGGGGGCGGGCAGGACGGAAGTTATGCGTTCTTTATTCGGTTTGGATCGGTATACGAGCGGTTCAATTCGTATTAAAAATAAAGATGTTTCCATAAAACGGGTTAAAGACAGCATACAAAACAAGATGGTTATGCTTTCCGAAGACAGGCGCAGGTACGGCATAATACCTGTGCGAAGCGTTTTGGAAAATGCGAGCCTTGCTCATCTAAAGTCATTTTTTTATAACGGCTTTTGTCATAAAAGTAAAGAAATAAATACCGTCAAAAAAATATTTCAGAAATTAAATGTGCGCACTCCTTCGTACACTACATCTGTAGAATCGTTGAGTGGCGGCAATCAGCAAAAGGTTGTGTTTGCAAAATGGATGCTGTGCGACCCCGAAATTTTGATTTTGGATGAACCTACGCGCGGTATTGATGTGGGGGCAAAATATGAAATATACAAACTGATGAATACGCTTGCAGCATCTCAAAAGGGGCTTATTATGGTTTCTTCGGAATTGCCGGAGCTTATCGGTTTGTGCGACCGAATTTATGTTATGGCAGAAGGGCGTATTACCGCAGTTATCGAACGAAAAGATTTTTCGCAAGAACGCATTATGAAATATGCAACAAAAATAAAAGAGGTGTAGGAGAATATGAAAGCACATATAAAGAATATTTGGAACGTAATAACAAAAAAATACAGTATCTATTTTGTACTGCTTTTTTTGATTATTTTGTCGTCGATTATAAACCCGAACTTCTTTTCGCCTGGAAATTTAGGAAACGTTTCCCGGCAAATATCGGTAACAACTATTCTTGCTTTCGGTGAAACCTTGCTTATTATTTGTGGAATGATAGATTTATCCGCCGGTTCCGTTTTGGCATTATCGGGCTTGTTATCCGTTGCTGCATATAAAGCCGGTATGCCGATGATCGCAGCTTTTGTTGTAGCGATTGCCGTCGGTGTTTTTTGCAACGTGCTTAATGCACTTTTGGTTACCGAATTAAAAACACCTCCGTTTATTGCTACGCTGGCTATGCAGACGATGGCGCGCGGAGCTGCTCTTTTATACACAAACGGACAAAATATTTATCAAATAGGAAACTATGTCCGTGTCGGGCAGGGTTCCGTTTTATTTGTACCGACACCCATTATCTTTTTAATTTTTATTCTAATATTTACTTGGTATATTTTAAATCATACCGCTTTCGGTCGTTCTCTTTATGCCATTGGCGGAAACGAAGAAGCTGCCGTTGCTTCCGGTATTAATGTACGTAAAAACAAGATACTCGCATTTGTACTGCACGGTGTTTTTGTCGGTATTGCCGGAGTTTTGTTTATGTCGCGGGTAAACGGCGGATTGCCTAACGGAGCTATAAATTACGAATTTCATGCATTAACTTCATCTATAATAGGCGGAACTAGCTTTTCCGGTGGACTCGGTACGGCAGGCGGAACTCTCGTCGGTGCTTTTATTGTAGGATTTTTAAATAATATAATGAATCTTATGAACGTAAATTCGTACTTGCAGCAAATAACACGCGGAGCGATTATTGCACTTGCCGTTTCGTACGATATATGGGCTAAAAACCGCCGTACAAAAATTATGACGGAAAATACCGCTTTGTCGTCTTGAAATAAACCTGCTGTGCAAGTACAATGCAAGACGGACAATATAGTGAAAGATATAACAATGAGCGATGTCGCCCGAGAAGCGGGTGTTTCCATTACAACGGTATCGCATGTAGTAAATAAAACACGGTATGTAAAATCAGCGACGAGAGAGCATGTTCTCAATATTATCCAAAAAATGGAATATCAAATTGAAAAAGCTCCCTCGGCAAAGATAGAATATATCGGCATTGTAGTACCTAATATTACGGAAGATTATTATATTTCGCTTATAAAATCTATGGAAACCTTTGCATCCGAGGAAGGGTTTTCGCTGTTGATTTGTGATTCAAACTATACAACCGAAAAAGAAATTAAAAATATTGAGCTTCTTTTAGAAAAAAAAATCAGCGGTTTAATATTGTCGCCGGTAGATGCTTTTGCCTATCCGCCCTTACTTTTAAATGCTTCTATTCCGGTGGTACTGGTCGATAGGCAATTCAATAAACATACGCATACGTTTGTAGGTATAAATAATTATGAAAGCGGACGCCTTGCAGCCGAATATTTGATGAAACAAAACTGCAAACGAATGGGATTTATAGGTTATGCGCAAACTGTGTATACAGCGTATCATCGGGCACGAGGCTATAAAGCGTGCATGCGTGAATTTTTTCCTCAATTGGAACCGGCGGTTTTGGAACTCCATTACCATGCCGAAGATTCAAATAAAAAGATTATGGACTTTGTGCGAAGCATGCACTTGGACGCTTTAATTTGCGCAACTTCGGATATCGGTTATCAAGTAGTCAGCACAATAGAAGAACTGGGGTTGCGTATACCCGATGATTTAAAAATTGTTTCATACGATGACAACCGGTGGATGGATTATTTAAAATATCCTATTTCAGTTGTCAGTCAGCCTTCCGTTGAAATAGGAGTACAAGCAATGGAAGAGTTAATTCGGTTAATATCCAAAAACGATATCGGCAACACTGTAAAACGTGAAATTTTTTTGGATGTTGAAATTGTAAACAGGTTAAATCCTTGAAATGAAAATAAAAGATGCCGTATACGTATATCGTTTGTTTGACGGCGAGCGATTGCAATGGCACGGGCGTTACCATGCGCACGGCGTAAGTGAGTTTGAAGTACATATTTTTCTTGAAGGTACCGGTTCTTTTTTACAAAATACGGCACGCTATCCTATTCAGCCGGGTGCGGTTTTTTTAAGCGGTGCACACGACTTTCACTCCATTTTGCCTGAAGCTGTGGTAAAACCGATAACTTATTACGCTTTTTTATTTTCTGTCGAAGATGAAGATCAATTATCGCAAGGTTTGTATACGCTGCTTAGTTCCGTTTTAAAGAAAAAGCAACCGGTAAGCTGTTCCGATGCTAATGTGCGCTTTCAACTTGAAGAAATTTTGGTTTTATCAAAATCACCGGAAAAATATTTAAACCGCGCCGCCGAATATCTTTTGGCAAGTTTTTTATATCGTTGGTATCATAGCTATGGTCAAAAGCGTGCTGAAAAAAAACAGCAAAGCGACAAAAAAAATTCCGTTATTATTGTACGGGCTATACAGTATATGGAAGAATCCGTCAACAAAAACATAAGAATAAAAGATCTTGCTGAAAAACTGAATATTTCCGCCGAACATTTTATACGCTTGTTTCGTCATGATGTGCATACCACGCCGCACCGCTATTTTATGCGTTTAAAAATAAGTGCGGCAACGGGATATTTGACGGCAACAGATAAATCGGTAAAAGAAATTGCCGGCATGCTGGGCTTCGATAATCAGTTTTATTTTTCGGCGGCATTTAAAAAATGTATGGGGCTTTCACCCTCAGAATACCGCAGTTTATACTTTCAAAAAAAAGATTTAACGGTACACCGGCTTGTTTAAGTTTTAACCCGCCTTGTCGGCACTGTATTTGTCGGGTATGTGTCTGCTGGTAATGCGATCTTCACACCGGTTGCGCTCTGTTTGCGTTGCAGCATCGCTACAAGTCTCGCTGTTTTTCTTGCGGTGCTTTAGGCTTTGTGTTATACTTGCAAAGTATGGAACGTGCACTTACCAATATTTTGGTTACCGGTGGAGCCGGTTTTATCGGCAGTAATTTTATTCGTTATGTATTCGATAAAACGCCTTTTAAAGGTACTGTTATCAATTTGGACAATTTGACCTACTGCGGTAATCTCGAAAACCTTACGGACATAGAACGGCGCTTCGGTATAAACGGAACGGAACAAAAAGAGCGCTATATGTTTTGCAAAGGAGATATTTGCGATAGCGCGCTGCTGGATAAATTGTTTAGCGATTTTAATATAGATACGGTAGTTCATTTTGCCGCCGAAAGCCATGTAGACCGTTCCATTGCAGGTCCGCACGCTTTTATCCGCACAAATGTGGAAGGAACTTTTACCCTGCTTGAAAGTGCGCGTAAGCATTGGATGAAAGAAGACGGTTCTTGCGTGCGCTCCGATGTGCTTTTTCATCATATAAGCACGGATGAAGTATTCGGTTCTTTGGGAAAAGACGGTTATTTTACCGAAACAACGCCTTACGCTCCGCGCAGTCCTTATTCGGCAAGTAAAGCCGCTTCCGATCATTTGGTACTCGCATGGCACAGCACGTACGGAATTCCGGTAACGCTTTCAAATTGTTCAAATAATTACGGACCGTATCAGTTCCCTGAAAAATTAATTCCGCTGATGATTTTAAATATAAAAGAAAAAAAAGAATTGCCCGTATACGGCGACGGAAAAAATATCCGCGATTGGCTTTTTGTGGAAGACCACAACAGTGCTGTGTGGCTTATTTTAAATAAGGGTAAAGCGGGACAAAGCTACAATGTCGGCGGCGAAAACGAATGGGAAAACATCTATCTTTTGGAAAAATTGATTGCGCTTACTGCGGAAAAATTAAACGAAACGGGTATGCCGATATGCGTTGACGACATTAAAAAGACAGTCCGTTTTGTTGCCGACCGTCCGGGACACGACCGCCGTTATGCAATCGACTGCTCTAAAATAAAAAACGAATTGGGCTGGAAGCGTTCTGTAGATTTTGCAACAGGGTTAAAACAGACGATAGACTGGTATATCGATAACGGCGAGTGGGTTAACAGCATAAAAACCGGAGCGTACCGTAATTGGTTAAAACAAAACTACGAAAACCGTTAAAGCACGGCTAGTTGTAGTTTAAGCGCAGGTCGAATGCTTTTTTTGTGCTGCTATCAAAGCCGAGTTTTTCGTAAAACGCATGTGCTTGTGTTCGTTTTATACCGCTTTGCAACATTACTTTATAACAGCCGTTTTCTTTTGCTTTGCATATTGCCATTTCAATCAGTTTTTTCCCCAAGCCTCGTTTTCTGTACCGCTCATCTGTTACGACGTTTTCGATAAGGCACAGCGGACGGCACGAGGCGGTAATGTTCGGCAATATAAAAGCGCAGCACGTAGCAACGACTTTTCCGTTGTCAACGGCACCGTAGCAGGTAATTTTTGAATCGTTTTCTATTTGTTGCCAAGCAGCTTTTAATTTTTGCGCTTCGGTGTTTTTGTTGTTTTCATCGAGTTGAGCGTATAGTGCCAGCAAAGACGATACGTCTTCCGCTTTTAATTCCCTAAATTCCATTTTTTATTCCTTTTTATTGCAGAATTTTTAGTCAATTTTATTTCCAATCTTCTATAATATACCTCGTCAAGGGCGGTATGGACAAGCGTTCGTATAAAGCTGTAGCTGCGGTTCCATAAGAGCGGCAATCCGGTACAATACTGCCCGGTTTGACTACAACTGCCCGATTTGACACTTGATTTTCTTTAAAACATACCGGATAATCTGTTTTAGGAGGTCTTTTATGACACGTTTTTTTAAAAAGTTAACAGCGCTTTTCGTTTGTACCGCTGCCTGTGTTTTTGCCGCATTATCTTTGACGAATTGTTATTTATCCGTAAACGGTACGGACTTCGGCATACCGTACACGGGTGCTTTAAAAGGTGTGTGGGAAATAACAAAATTGGGAGAAGAAAGTTTTCCCAAAACTGAAGAAATAGGCGGTGTTCGCTATACAACCCGAAAGTATATGTACGTACAGTCTGCAAGCCGATTGTATTCGGCTTTTTCAAAAACCAACGAAACAACACATGCAATTACCGCCATGCAAAAGATAGGACCGATTTTTTATTATGCATCAAAAAAGCATATAACTATGGATTTTGAAGGATTGGGATCGGGCAAAAAAAAATACACCGTTCTCGGGAATACCATTGTTATAGGAAACTCTGCTGCAAAAGATGCTTTAGTTGCACACCGGGTTTCGCTTCCTTCCGCAGCTGAAATAGAAAGCTGGCCTACGCCTTAAGAGGCTTGGTACAGATGCGTCCGAACGGTTGCCGCACTTTTATCGATCCGATACAGGCGCTCGGCTTATCCGGCGAGCGCGGCTTTCCGTTCGGTTGCGTTTTATTTTGAACTTTTCGGCATTTTAAGCGCTTTTTTTACTGCTGACGCAAACGCTTCGATTTCTTTGAATTTATTGTGCTGTTTTAATTCCGTACTGAGATGATACACAAAGGGTAAGCGCTCCCGCTCTTTTGCCGGCATTCCGTTTAAAAACAATATTTCGTCGTAATAAGTGTATTGATCTTGGTTGTACGGTTGCGCATTAAAGGGAGTGGATTGGGTTATTTTTTGAAGCCATGTGTCAAACATGGTTTGCGGCGCATCTTCGCTCGGGTTAAGCTGTTTGGTGATGGAAATATATTTGTAATCGTCGCTTCTGCTGTTGGTAAACATATCAAAGCCGCGCAGCTCAAAATACGGTTTTTCTTTTTTGGTATAAAAGCCCAAAAAAATGCGCAGCGTGGTATCCTCATCGGCGGCAAAAGTTTTAGAGGGTAAGCTTAGTTCGTATTCGCCGTTTTTTAAGGCTGTGCCGTTTGAACCGAAATCGAATTTCATTGAAGCGAATAGAGGATCGTGCTCGTATACATTCTGCGGCAAACTTAAAAATTCCTTCCAATTTTTAAAAGAAGCTGCATAGCGCGGAATAACGTAATCAGTCATAAAAGCATAGTCGAGGTTATGCCCGTTTCTGATTGCAGCGGTGGAATCGGTTTTGCTCATAATGTATAAACCGCCGGGGACAGGCAGGGCAAAAGAAACCGCTTCGGCGTCTGCAAACGGCAAACTCCAATAATTTACCAGCCAGGTGCGCCCGTATATGTCTTTGTGCGTATGTGAACGCGCCGGTTTTCCGTAAGAAGTTACGGCAACACGTTCGGAGCCGACTGTTCGGTACATCCTGGAAGCGCTTAAAAGATAGTCCATATACAATTTGGGCGACAAAATCAATTCTTTATAATCGACGTTATCAGGTTTTTTTATAAACGCCATCGTTACGTTCAACATGTGACCGTAAGACACGCTTCCGTTTTGCGGCAGCTTGTATTCGCTGATGTCGTTGGGCATGTACGAATTCCACTTTTTGTTGTCCGAACGGACAATGGTAAGCGGAAAACGCGGCAGCCACGGTGTATACATAAGTTCAAGCGAGCCGTCGGCTTTGGTAAAACCCGTTTCGCCTGCAAAATCGAATTTTTTTTGTATATCTTTTATAATATGCGCGGTAAACGTACCGTAATCTTCAATAATTGCACGCCGTGCAGCGGTCAGTTTTTTGGGTAGTTTTTGCTCGTAATCGTATACGTAAAAAAACTTTTCTTCCAAAATATTGGGCATAACGTAGTGCAAGGTTAAATGAACGCTTCCGGTACCGCTTAAAACTTTTTTTGTTTCTTCAAACGGCAGCGCGTAATTCAAATTTTCGTTTGCACTTTTCATGGTAATAATGCCCAGAACTTTGCCGTCGGGGGTAATAAGCGGACCGCCGGAGTTTCCCGGACTTGCCGCCGCCGAAAAACGCAGCCACTTCCATGCGCCGTTTTCCTGTTCAAAGGTTTTGCTGGTTAAAAGCCCGTTGCGTATAATAATGCCTTCGCCGAGTGCATTGCCTACCGAAAATGTTTGCGTATTCAAATCGATGTCTTGTTTTGCTGAAAGACCTTTGCCGATTTTTGTGTAGCCGTCTACGCTGAATACGATAAAGTCTCTATCCGTTGCAAACGAAAGCACGGAATTGACTTTGTATACGCTTCCGTCGTATGAACGCAAATAATAATCGCCGTATTGACTTTCTTCGGTTAAATTAAATACGTGAGCGGCGGAATAAAATAAACCGTCATCCATTAAAAATGCCGTTCCGATGGGCAGATATTTGTCGGTGCGGATTGCAAAGGGAATGCGCTCTAAAGGAAGTTCTTTTTCGTACTCGAGTGAACCTTCATCCGGCTTAAGAACGACGACTTCAAACACGGCATCGTTCAGTTTTGCCAATATTTCGGATCGTAATACCTCTTGTGCGTACACAAGGGGTGCACAAAACATGCACAGTGCGGCAGCAACAAAAAGCTGTATTTTTATCTGTTTTCCCATAGTGCACATAGGATAGCGCATAGCGGACGAACCTGCAAGTAGTGTTTTTATCCCTTGACAATTTCTTTATACACCATACAATAGAGGATATGAAAAGTGAAAAAACATTTGCATTATCCCGTCCTTTTTTTACCGTTTTGTGTCCGCTTATTTTTGCTTTATGTATTATATATGTTCCTTCGGGTTTTGCGCAGGCAGTGCAAAGTTCCGCTGCCGAAAAAGATGCGCGAAATCGCCAATATTTGGAATTGCTTAACAGTGTGTATACCTTTGCCTTGGATAACTATGTAGACGAAATCGATTCGCGCGTACTGTACGAAGGGGCCCTTAAGGGTATGATGGATGCTTTCGGTGATCCGTACACTGTGTATTTGGATATGCCGCAAATGCGTGAATTAAACGATACAACCGCAGGCAGTTTCGGCGGGGTAGGTTTGCATATAACCAAACCTATAGAATCCACCGTTGAAAAACCGGCGTATGTGGAAGTCGTTTCTCCTATGGAAGATACCCCCGGTTGGAAAGCAGGTATACAAGCAGGAGATTTAATTATAAGTATAGACGGAACATCTACCGCCGACATTAGTATGAACGAAGTGCTTAAAATTCTGCGCGGCGAAAAAGGTTCTACGGTTAATTTGGTTATCCGGCGCGGAAAAACGAGCGAGTTTCCCGTTTCTTTAGTGCGTGCACTTATCGAAGTTCCCACCGTAAAATACGGAATGATTACCGATAAAAAACAAAAAACCGGCTATCTTAAAATAATTGAGTTTACGCCTAAAACGGCGGAGCGTGTGCAAAATGCGCTTGATTCTTTTAAAGAAGCGGGTTTTACTTCGCTGATTATAGATTTGCGCAATAACCCCGGCGGTCTTATTACCAGCGCAGCAGATGTTGCCGATAAATTTATAGACAAAGGCGTTATCGTCAGTACCAAAAGCCGCTTAATGTTTGAAAATTCGGTATACCGTGCAAGCGAAAAAGCGACCGTTATGCCCAAAGATATTCCGATTATCGTACTGATTAACCGAGGCTCTGCAAGCGCTTCGGAAATTGTTGCCGGCGCGCTAAAAGACTACCACTTGGCATACCTTGTAGGTGAAAAAACTTACGGCAAGGGGTCCGTTCAACAAGTGGTGCCGCTTCCCAATTCAGACGGCATAAAACTGACTATGGCGCGCTACTATACGCCCAGCGATTCCAATATTGATAAAGTCGGTATTCCTCCCGATACACAAGTGCTTTTTCCTGCTTTAACTGAAGAAGAAGAAAAAACTTTTGCTTCGCTTGTTACCGACGGCGTTATTTCAAAATATGTGGAAGCGCACCCGCACATGAGCGATAATGATATTGTTTTGTACGCGCAGCGTTTGGCAGATACGTATAAATTGGAAGAGCGTGTGCTCCGCCGCTTAGTAAAAATGGAAGTAAACCGCACAAAACCGGCGGATTTGTACGATTTGGATTACGATGTGCAGCTTAAAGCCGCATTAAAAATGTTTAACAATTCGGATTTCGGTTCGCTGGTTAAATCCGCTAAAACGTTAAAAGAATTACAAGCGGTTTCGGTTGCCGGTACCGGTAAAACACCGGCGGCGGCAAAAAATTAATGCTGCACGCGGTTTTTCCAAAGACGGTTATCTCGCTTTGGAAAAACCGCGCAGCGGATCGGAAAAACTGTTATGCGTCAGTTTGTAAGTGCGCGCATGCCGGATAGTCAAGGGCGTATTCCCTTAAGCGATAAAGAAAACCGTTATTTGGTACGCGTTTTGCGTTTGCGTTCCGGCGACAGCATAGATGTGCGGTTAAGCGACGGTACGCTTGTTGCGATGAATTTATGCATTGCCGGAAAGGACGTATACCTTGCTTTACCGGCCGGCATGCGCGCCGATACGGGAACGTACACCGGCATGCGGCAGTGTTCGACTGATGAGCAGCTCTGCACTGCTGCAGAGGAGTCGGCGCATGCAAAAGCATTACCTTGTGCTTCCGGCACTTTTGCTTTGTGGCTGTTTCAGTTTTTGCCCAAAGCGCATAAAATGGATTTAATTGTGCGCCAAGCGGCCGAATGCGGCGTTTTTAAGATTGTGCCGGTTATATCCGAGTATTCGCCGCCGTCTTCGGCGAAAGGCAGAGCCGAGCGCTGGAAGCGAATTATCCGCGAAGCGCGCCAGCAAAGCGGCTCTGCGGTTGCAACCGAAGTAACCGAACCGCTCAAAGCGGAGCAAGCGCTTGCTTTGTGGAATGGAGCTGACGGTGAGCAATCTTGTACCGATGCCGGTACCTACAGCAGTGCCAGCGGCAGAACTTGCGCTGCTTTTATGCTGTCGGAAAAACCTGCGCAAAAAACCGGCGAAAGCGGCAGTGTGTTTTTTCATATCGGTACGGCGGCGCGGGCAAAAAAAAGCGGCAGCGTAAACATGCACAGTGCAGCTTTGTTTAGCCGCATTGCATTGGCAGTCGGCTGCGAAGGCGGTATAAGTCCTGCCGAAAGAACTTTGTTTGAACAAAACGGTTTTATGCCGATACATTTAAAAACGAATATTTTGCGTTCGGAAACGGCGGCGTTGTACGGTCTTGCGGCAATACAAAACGCTGTAACGGAGTATGGGGTATGGATGTTGAAAGAATAAAAGTTGCCGGGGTACCTGTAGATATTGTACGTCCGGAAAACCTTGAAAAAGTGTTGTTTGATTTGTTGGAAAATCCGGGAACAAAACAAATTGTGTTTTTATCCGTATGGAACCTTTTAAAAGCGCGTTCCAATGCCGAGTATAAACTGTGTTTGGAAAACGCTTCTTTAGTACTTCCGGTATCAAAAAGTATTGTAAACGGTGCGGTATTTCTAAAAAAGACAAAACCCGTGCGCTACAATCCGTTTTCGGCGATTATTTCGTTTTTTACGATTTTGGAAACACGTTATAAATCGCTGTATTTACTCGGCGGGCGCGGAAAAATGCTTTCCGAATCGGAGCGGAATTTAAAAGCAACTTTTCCCGGTTTGCACATTGTCGGTCGTTTTCCCGGTTATTTTTCCAAAGAAGTGGAAAAAGACGTGTTGTCCGCTATTTTTAAAGCAAATCCTTCGATGGTACTCCTTTCCGAAGGTATCCCTTCCGGCGTCACTTGGCCGTATGTGAGGCGCAACAGTTTCGGTTCCAGCATATTTGTGTATTACAAAGACGCATGTGCAATTTTTTCCAAACGGAAAAAACGGATTGCAAATAAAACTTTCGATGCCGGACGCGAAATTTGGGTTGAAATAGCTTCCAATCCTTTAAAAGTTTTTTTAGTGTTTCCTTTTATATGGTATATATTGGTTCTTGTATGGAATCGTTTGTTTTGTAAGGGGCAATGATACGTGTTTTATTGATCAGTGCCGATGATCACCTTAAAAACTTATGCCGTTCCCTTAAAACCAAACGAATAGAAGTTGTGTGTGAACATATTGTCCCTGCCGACATGGCGGACAGAGGAAAACGTTTTTCGCTGATATTGTTTGATTTTAATTTATGTGCACACGGTGATATCGTTTTTTTATCGACTATCTTTGCGGCAAAAAATCATTTACCTGTACTTGTATTAGTAAATGAAAAACACGTATTGCTTGCCGCGCAAATGTTAAACCAAAACGAGGCGGATATGATTGTGGTTCCCTGCGGCGCCGATTATCTTGGCGCATGCATTCAACACTATTCGCTTCGAAAACGCAGTTTTTTTTCAACACATCCGGTTAAAAGTATTGAGCTAAGCTCTTTTGTCGGCGTGTCTTCCGCTGCGCTTTTGCTTAAAAGGCAAATCATGCTTGCCTCTCAAAATGATATGCCTTTATTGCTTTTGGGAGAAACGGGAACGGGCAAAAGCCTTGCCGCAAAATTGATACACGAACTTTCTTCGAGAAAACACGCTCCGTTTGTACAAGAAAATACGGCGGCAATACAAGATACACTTATAGAAGGTGAATTGTTCGGCTCAAAAGCAGGAGCGTATACCGGTGCAGTTAACCGTATCGGTTTATTTGAACGAGCCGGAAAAGGCACGTTGTTTTTGGATGAAATAGGCAGTATCAGTTCAAGCATGCAGTCAAAACTACTGCGCGTATTGGAAACCGGAGAATTCCGGCGCGTAGGCGACAGTCAAACTAAAAAAGCTGCGGTTCGTATAATTTGTGCGACCAACAGTCCTTTGGAGCGCTGGAAAGACGAGGGGCTTTTTCGCAAAGATTTATACTACCGCATTACCGGTATGCAATTATACATACCGCCTCTTGCACAGCGCAAAGAAGATATCCTTCCTTTAGCCCGCTTTTTTTTGTCTCGGCTTTCGCTTAAAAGCGGAACGAATAAACGTTTAACTTCGGGTGCGCAACAAAAACTCGGTGAGCATATATGGCCGGGCAATATACGTGAATTACAAAACTGTGTTGAACGCGCTTTTTATTTATCAAAAACATCTTCGATTTTAGACGAAGACATTACCTTTGTTCTTTAAAGCGAGAGCCGAAGCTTTTGTAAAAGTTTTTTCCATGTACTCGGCTTCGCTTGTGCTGAGCGCAGCGCGGCTTAAAACCGAAATCCAAAAATCGTGCATATCGGTTTCACCGTTGAGCGAAAAAAAGCCTATTTTTTTTAAGTTTTCCGTAATGCTATGCACGGTTTTATCAAGCCGCTTTAAAGGAACGGCAGTATAACCGGGAGCCGTGCGCACACTTTTTCGGTACAGTTCGTACGCAATAATTTGAACGGCGTGCGATAAATTAAGCGACGGCGATTTCGGGTGCGACGGAATGGTAACACCTAAAGTACAATCTTGCAGTTCTTCATCGGTAAGTCCCGTGCGCTCATTGCCGAACACAATGGCGGCTTTACAGCTTTTTCCTGCAGGCAGCGACAGCAGTTTATTTGCGCACTCTTCGGGCAGTAAAAGAAAACGTTTGCGTTTTTGTCCCCGCCGCCGGGTAGTTCCGGCGCTGAGGATGCAGTCTGCCGTCGCTTGTTTTAAATTGCCGTAAAAACGCGCGTGTTCCCATATACCGAAGGCGTGCACTGCAAGGGTGCGCACGGCGCTTTCGTCGTAGTTTTCTTTTGTACCTACAATCCGCAGTTTTTTTATACCCATATTCATCATAGCGCGGCACACTGAACCGATGTTTGTGCTGTGTTCAGGTCGGCACAATACGATAACGATTTGCGAAATATCCATAGGAAAAAAGTATACGCTATGTGCCGCTTTTTGGAAAGGACGGTTGCCGACGACAGATGATGGCAGCTGATGGCTGTCGAAACTGAGCTTTTTTTAAACACACGTCAGCCGGTGTGCCGCGCTTATGCTCTCTGTTAGAAGCTTTATACGTACTTGTTTTTTTTTTAGTTTTGGTGTATCTTTTAACTTCGGTACTTGTGCGTATGGAAAGTATTGCGGGCAAAACGGCGCTTATCGTCGGCGGAAGCGGAGGAATCGGAGCGGCGTTGAGCCGACAGCTTGCTTTTTGCGGCGTAAATCTTATAGTTCACGGCGCAACGGACAACAGCGGATTTGCTTTACTTGCCGAAAAATTAGCCGAACGCGTATGTGTTAAAAAAATTGTGCAGCGTTTGGAATGCGGTTTCGGAAAAACGTTCGGCAAAACGGAGCTGGGCAAAGCGCTTGAGCATTGCGATATTGTGTGCGTGTGTTTTGGTCCCTTTGTACAAAAAACGCTGGCGGATACTTCGAACGAAGATTGGCAAAACATTTCGGAATTAAATTATGTGCTTCCGGGAGTATTGGTAAGCCGCGCTTTGCCGGCTATGATTGAGCGGCGCTGGGGTAGGTTTTTATTGATGGGGGGTACGCGTACGGAACGCGTAAATTCCTTTCGTACAAATGCAGCTTATGCCGGTGCAAAAACGGCTCTTTCTTCGCTTGTGCGCTCTACAGCAACTTCTTATGCATCATTCGGGATAACGTGCAATGCGCTTTTTCCCGGCTTTACCCATACCGAATATCTTGCACCTACAGCATTAACGGAGCTTGCAGCAAAGATGCCGCAAAAACGATTGGTTAAACCGGCTGAAATTGCTCAAACGGGTGTTTTTTTATTGCGCCAACCTATGATTAACGGAGCTTTAGTCAGTATTGACGGCGGCTGGCAACCTTTTTTGTAGTATTATGCAGATTTTGTTTGACAGACAGAGTACTAATGGGTATAATAGGTAAGTATGACGATATTCTGGAGCTATTATAAGGAAAAGAGAAATGAGTACGAACAATAATTTAGTTTCCGGTTTTGATGACGATAAAGATGACAGCCTTAAAATTTCTCTTGAAAAATTGGAACAAGTGGAAAAGGGTATTTTATTGTATTTGTACGGATACATAGATACCTATAACTCAAACTTTTTTCAAAAACGTGTAGCACAGGTTATCGCTGCAGGGTATAAGAACTTGGTTTTTAATTGTGCCGCGCTTAATTATGTATCATCTACCGGTATCGGTTCTTTTACGGCATTTTTAAAAATGGTAAAACCCTTAGGCGGCGATATCGTTCTTTTGGAAATTCAGCCGAAAGTATATGAAGTATTCCAATTGTTGGGGTTTTCACAGTTTTTTAATATTAAAAATTCGAGCGAAGAAGCGGTTGCCTTTTTTAAACGAGGTGCCGTTGTTGCAGATTCTTTGTTTCCGAAAATTTTTTCTTGTCCGGTGTGCTCAAAGAAATTAAAGGCAACCCGTTCGGGACGCTTCCGCTGTTCGGAATGTAAAACCATTTTAGCGATAGACGATCAGGGGAAAGTATTTCTCGGTTAAATTTTCGACACAATGCTCAAAAAATAATGCTTCTCCTATAATCAAAAGCGGTGGTGTACTGTTTTAACTGTGGAAAACTTGTGTATAAAAACATTTTTATGATGCTTCAAGCTATTTCCTTAAAATAAAACGAATTGCGTTTGTCAATATTCTTGCCTTAAAGAAATATCTTTTTTATTTTATTGTAATATAAGTAAATGCAGTATTTGTTAAATTTTTTTTCTAAAAAAAAGCATACGCAAAACTTTGCGCGTTCAAATCGCTTATTTTTTTGTATTGTGAGTAAATAGGCGTGCTGTGGAAAAGTTGTTAATAAAGCTCCGCACTTATACCGGTTGCTGCATTTTAAGTTTGCGTTTTAAACCTTGTATTTACTAAAACTTTGTGATATTCTGGATAAAATGAAAAGGTCTTTGGTTCTTATTGCAGTATATTTGGGAACGCTTGTGTTCATTACGGCGTTAATAGCCCTGTCTTTTGTATTGTTTCCGGGTTCTCCTGCCCCTACATCTTATGTGGGAAAAGCGGTGCGCGTTGCCGACATTTTTGTGTATTCTTTTTTTTCTTTGCTTCCGTTTACCGCTGTGTTTTCTTTACTCGCAGTTATACTGCACTGTATTAAAACGGATTCGGTCGGTGCACTGGATTTTCTTACCTACGTTTTTTTGTGCTGCTGCGCGTGGCTTCTTATAATACCCTTTTGTTTTTTATATCACCCCGAACAGCGTTTTTGCTTTTTTATAACCGGACGTGCTGTTTCTCCTGCCGCCGCGTTTTTTAACGAAGGGCTTACCGCTGCATTTTTTAACAGTTTTGAAGCGCGCTATTTTACTCCTCCCGACATACTTATACTTATTTTTAATACACTGTTTTTTGTCGGTAAACTGCTTAAAACGGCGGTTGCTGCAGGGCGTACATCGTATGTGCTGTTTGCATCGGCAGGCTTGGCTATGAGCGCTTTATACGGTTTGCATTCCGTTTCGCACTGGAAACTGATCAGCGCTTTTTTTGTTATAACGCTGTGGTTTGCCCTTGGTGCGCTGAACGTTTATATGTATATGCCGAATTTTCCGTTTATATTTGCGGGGCGTTGGCAGCCGCTTATAATTAACGGAACTCTTTGTTTTTTACTGTGTGTGATATCGCTGGTGTCGGCAGCACGGCGTGCAAAGTATACCGGGGTAGAACAATGAAGTTAGTTATACGTACCGCTGTTTTAACTGCGGTGTATACGCTTTTATTTTGTATTTTTTTTATTGTAAAAGCTTTCCTTATAAAAGAACTTCCGCCGCTTTTATCTTCCGATATTTCAATGTGGCGCATGTATACCGCTTTCGGGAACTTTTTTGAGTGGCTTCCGATAATTCTTTTTTCAGTTTGTTTTGTAGCTTTTTCGTGGTTTTTCGGACTTTCTGCATTTAAAAACCGGGAAGCTTTTTCTCCGGAGCAAATGAAAAACTACAAAAATATCCTTATAGCAGCCGCTGTGTCGGTTGTGCTCAGCTTTGTTTGCGTTGAAATTCTTATTCCGCTAACCGCCGGTGCAAAAAAGCGTTTGGAAACGCGCATAAGCGATTACGAATGGTATATGGAGCACGCGCAAAATGCGTTTGAAAGCGGCAATGTCTATGCGGCGCGCTTTTTTGCGGAAAACGCTTTTTCCGTATGGCAAAGTCCGCAAGCGCAAAAATTAAAAAAAGACTATGAGCTTGCTTTTCCCGAAATGGAAAAAAAAGATGTGCTTTCCGCTGTACAACAATATCCGTCCGATGTTACCGAAACCGATACGGGCAAACCTTATTCGGCTTTTACGCTGTTAAAAAAAGCGCGTGCGGCTTTTGAAACCCAAAACTATTTTGACGCACATTATTATGCGTGGTGGGCTTTAAAACTTGCCGGTACACAGGATGCAAACAGTGCGGAATTGCAGCACATAGCTGCAGAATCGTGGAATACCATAGCGGCGTGGTCGGGTTTTAAAACTGACGAAGCTGCGCTTCTGTTTGCTAAAAAAAGAGAGGGCTATTCGGCTCTTATGGAAGGCAATGTGTTGCATGCATATTACACTTTTTCCGATTTATATGAAGCAAACGGTTTTGACCCCGACATAGTCCGTTTTTACCGCTTGTCTACCGAAGCGCTTTTGCGCCAATACTTTTTTATAGATGAAACGCAAAATTTAGCTTATTTTGAAAGTGCTAAAAATATCCGTTTTAAACTAAAGCGTCCTCAAGGCGGTTCGTATGTCGTTACCATAGGGGGCGTAACTGCCGTTTCGGGTACGGGAAATTTTGTAAAGTATTTGCGTGATTATTCTTGTCTTACTTATGATCAAGCAGGACGCTTTGTTGCTTCTATGAACGTACCCTATGTTAAATTGATTGCGCAGCCGGCTGAAAGTTTCGGCTCCGATTATGCTATGCGTACCGGTGTTGCCGATCCGAAAGCGTATGTGCCGCAATTGCTTTTAACTTCGGTTGACAGAAAAAATAAAAATATTATCAGCTCTCCAGTGTACTTTTCCGCAGAAGGCGGCGAATACGAGCAAAGTATTGTGCAATTACTTCCCTTAAGTTTGCGCGATTTTGATTCGGCGTGCAGCGCGTCTTTTGACGGTCCGGAGTATATGAATTTGGCTAACCTTTTCCGCTTTGTGCCGCTTGCCGAATCTTACGGTTTTCCGTCGCGCATCTATGCATATTTTTTATTGCAGCGTGCATGCCGTCCGCTTGCGCTGTTCGCCTTATTTATTTTTCTTGCCGTAATTGCATGGAATTTCCGCTTGTTGTCTTCCGAAGTGTTCCGCTTTGTATGGATTTTTACTTTTCCGCTTTTTACTCTTGCGCTGCGTTTTTGCACCGAAGCTTTAGGTTACGTAATGAATTTAATGTACTATGCGCTCACTGTTTTTAACAGCAGCATAAGCTTTATTTTTTCTTTTGCTTTTTTGTGCGTTTTGATTATTGCATTTTCGCTTCGCTTTTTGTCCCTGCACGAAAAAAAGTAATCCCCCCCCCCCCAAAAAAAAAATGCGCACCGTTCAGCGTTCAATCGGAACGGTGCATCGCTGAGCGGGGCATTATCCTGCTATCAAGCGGAGCGGGCGCGCTTAGCGGGAACACTGTTCAGCAAGGGCAGTTTTCAGCGGTCGACGCGCTCTATGTGTGCTCCCAAACTTTTAAGTCGTTCGGCTACGTGTTCGTAGCCGCGCTCGACTTGGTATACATTGCGTATAATACTGTTGCCGCGTGCGCATAAAGCTGCAATAACGATTGCCATCCCCGCCCGGACATCCGGCGAAGACAGCTCTTCATCTCCGTGCAAAATGCACGGACCGGATACTACTGCACGGTGCGGGTCGCACAAGGTAATGCGCGCACCCATACCTATCAATTTGTCTACAAAAAACATTCTGGATTCAAACATTTTTTCGTGGATAAGCACGGTACCTTCAACTTGGGTTGCAACTACTGTCATAATACTGGTTAAATCGGGCGGAAAACCCGGCCAAGGCGCGTCATCTATTTTGGGAATCATACCGCCCAAATCGGTATTTACCCGCATTTCTTGCGAGGCAGGTACGTACAATTTGCCGTCGCGCATTTCCCAGTGAATACCCAATTTACCGAAAGACAGCTTTATCGGCCGCAAATCGCAGTTTTCAACGTTTTCGATAGTTATGCTGTCCTTTGCCGCTGCCGCCAAACCGATAAACGAGCCTATTTCCATAAAATCCGCACCGATACGGTACGAACAGCCGCTTAACTGCTTTACGCCTTCTATCGTTAAAATATTTGAGCCGATACCGCTTATTTTTGCCCCCATACTGTTGAGCATGCGGCATAAATCCTGAACATGCGGCTCTCCTGCGGCATTGGTAATAACCGTGGTGCCGTCGGCGACGCTTGCTGCCATAACTGCGTTTTCCGTTGCCGTAACCGAAGCTTCATCCAAAAATAAGTCCGTTCCGGCTAATTTATTTGCACTGAAGGTAAAGCGTCCGTCTACGTGAACGCGGGCGCCCAATTCGGTTAAAGCTAAAAAGTGGGTGTCCAATCTGCGCCTGCCGATAACATCTCCGCCGGGCGGCTGCATAACGGCTTTGCCGCAGCGCGCTATTAAAGAGCCTGCGAACAAAATGGATGCTCGTATTTTTTTTGATAATTCTTCGGGAATATCCGAACGATCTATGTGTTTTGCATGAATTGTCCACGCATTTTTGCCTGCACTTTCTACCGAAGCGCCCAGCGCTTTTACAATGTCCAGCATAACCGCAGTGTCGGCTATATCGGGAATGTTGTGCAAAGTTACCGGTTCGTCGGTTAAAAGGCTTGCGGCAATGCAGGGCAATGCAGCGTTTTTGTTTCCGCTGGCTTTTATGGTTCCCTTTATGGGAAAACCGCCTTCAATATGATATTCAATCACCGTCTTTTTCCCCACAAATCGATTAGTTCAATAATGACGCCTACGGCATAGCTCATTTGGTTTAACGACGCCCACTCTCTTCTGGAGTGAAAATTGTGACCGCCGGTAAAGATGTTGGGAGTAGGGATGCCCATTTCGGTTAAGCGTGAACCGTCTGTTCCTCCGCGTATGGGGCGCGATACCGGTTCTATGCCGGCATTCCGCACAGCTTGAACGAGTACGTTCATAACTTCGGGGTGTTCATCCATGCGTTTTTTCATATTAACATATTGTTTGCTGTGCTTTACTTTTACCGAACTGCCGTTGAATTTGTATTCTATCGCTTTTGCCAGCGCGGTGACTGTTTTTTTTCGTCTTTCCATAGCTTCATCGGTGTAGTCGCGCAAAAAAAGCAAAACTTCAGCTTTTTCCATGTGACCGCTTATTTGCATGGGGGCGTAAAAACCCAAATAGCCGTCGGTGGCTTCGGGGCTTTCGTTTTGCGGGAGCATGGTAACAAAGGCGCTTGCCATCGTTACCGCATTTACCATGTCGGGTCGCGCCGTTCCCGTGTGTTTTGCTTTACCGGTAAAGGTAATTTCGCTTTTCCATGCGGTAAAGCATTCGCTTTCAACTTCTCCGATGTGCCCGCCGTCTATCGTGTAGCACTGTTTTGAGCGTATCCAATCGAGCGGTACTTTGTCCATGCCGTGTCCGGTTTCTTCGTCGGGGCTGAAAATAATTTCAATTTGCCCGTGCGGTTTTTTTTGAATATTTAATACGGTATCCAGCGCGGTCATAATTGAAGCAATACCTGCTTTATCGTCAGAACCCAAAAGGGTAGTGCCGTCCGTAGTGATAATGGTCTCTCCGCGCGCGTGTTCAAGCGCTTCGTCTTCGGCAGGATCGAGTACGATTCCTTCTTTTAAATACAGTACGCTGCCGTCGTAATTTTTTACAATTTGCGGTTTTACGTTTTTTCCCGTTACTTCGCCTGCTGTATCCATGTGGGCTAAAAAACCTACGGACGGCGCTTTTTCACAGCCCTTGGATGCCGGTATGCGTGCGCATACGTATGCGTTGGCGCTAATATGCACATCTTCAATTCCCAAATCGTGCAGTTCTTTTTCCAATATACGAGCAAGGTCCCATTGGCGTTCGGTGGAAGGTATAATGCCTTTGTCGGCTTGTGTTTCATCGCTGGTAGTCCACACTTGTACATAGCGCAAAAAGCGCTGCAAAAGGGATTGGGCTATTGCATTGTCATAATTTTTCATACGCACAGCATACGCTATTTTTGTGCAAGGCGCAAGGGTGTGTAAAAGAATGGGGAAAAATGTGCGTTTCGCTAAACTTTTGCCGACTTGCTGCGCTGCGGTATTTGCAGGCGGCAAACCGGCAAAAGGGAAGTAAGCCGACTAGTTGACAGTACGCACTACGCGGATGCCGTAAGACCAGCCGCCCATATAATAGCGATTATCGGCGCTATCATAAGAGCGTGCGGTTACGGTACAATCATTGGAATTTTGATAATAAGTGCCGCCTCTTAGCACTCTGCGCCCCGCAGATGTTACGGAATCTCCCGTATTCGGATCGGTTTGCTCAGTACCCGAGTAAAGGCCGTATTTGTCCCAGCACCATTCGGCAACGTTACCCGACATATCATACAAACCCCATGCATTAGGCTGCAACATTTTAACCTCGTGGGTTGCATTTGTAAGGTTATCGAATGTCCACGCATATTTGCAAAGCTCGCTGCAAAATTTCACAAAAACGGTTTTGTCGGCGCTGGTGCTGTGTGTTTTGTATATATTTTTTTCAATTTCCGCACCGCCTGCAATAATCATTTTATCGGTAACGGTGTTTCCCGCACGTGCGGCAAATTCCCATTCGGCTTCGGTGGGAAGACGGTACCCATTTGCATCAAAGTTACACTTGATTTTTCCATTAAGAGTATTGCCTTTATTCGGTGTGTAATTCCAGTCCGCAACAAGGTTTTTACCGTCAACGGTGTAACAAGATTCCAGACCTTCGCTTTCGGAACGTTTATTGCAATACATAATTGCATCGTACCATGAACAGTATTCTACAGGCAGTACGCTTTTGTCGGCTAGGGTATCGGGTGTTTTAAATGCGCTTTCGTTTTTACCCATCAAAGCTTCGTATTCACCTTGGGTTATTTCGTGCGCACACATAAAAAAATTTCGTTTAAGCGTTACCTGATGAACGGGAGTTTCCTCGTAAGAACCCGGACTGGAAGAATTACCCATTTTGAACGTTTTATCCTTTGCTTCTATGCGGATAAAATTTGCGTCTCCGCCGATGCTTACGTCATATGGAGGGGACGGAGCCCTTTCGGGAAATACGCTGGGTGCTTTGTAATACTTTGTGTGATCGGTATTGAGTGCGAGTATCGCTTTTCCTTTTTCCGTACCCAATACATCGTACATACCCCATAGGTTATTTCTTCCATAAGATTTACTGTGGGAAGCCCCTTTATCGCCGTTATAACCGCCGTCTTTTACTATCACTTTATCTTGCGGATATATAAGACCGTTTAAGTTTTCATAACTTAAAGTGGTAACCAAATCCGATGTGTCTGCAAAGCGTACGGCTTTTCCTTCGCACCGGATAGACCCTACTGGAGGAGAACCGAATGTTAACACTTTGCGGACTTTATAGTTTCTTTTTATAAACGCATAGCCGGCTGCTTGTTGGGCAATCATGCCTCCGAGGCTGTGTCCTGCAAATATAAGGGTGGAGCCTTTGGAAATATCTGCTCTGATTGTACGCAATACTGACCGTAAATAATTGGTACTTCTGTCCCCGTATGCATTTTTGTCGGTGCTGGTAACGTTTGTATCCTGTCCTTCCACATCTTCGGTCCCGGATAGCCACACAAGGTATATTCGTTCAATTTTACCGTCCGTTTTTAAAAAACCTTCGGTAATCAATATCGGTCCATTTTTGCCGCCGTTATATCCTTTTTCATAAAAAGCGTTGAATACGTCCGGCGCTGTCGAAATTGTCGTGTAATTTTTGGGAATTTCCGGCTGAGTAGGAAGAAAATCGTTGTCAACAGCGTTTTGGCAGCTTATAAGCAGTAAAACCGAAAACACTATAACAATACACCATGTTTTTTTCATACATACCTCTCTTTTTATTTAAATAATGACGTAAGCCATTCTTTTACCGATATTTTAAAGCCGAACCGGAGCATCAAAAACACTAACGCAATCAAGGCGGCAGCGGTTAAAATGCCGATACACCAATACTTGACGCTTTTTTTATCTGCAAAGGGGTCTTTCCCTGCAAGTATGCTTTTCGGCGGGATGACGCCGAGTTTGGTCATAGAAGTACCGAACGGAATATTGATTTTTAATTGTGTGTTTATTGCCCATCCGTTTGCTTCGAGTATGGGACCTATGCTGCGTTTGCGCAATTTTACGGCTGCAAGGATTGTGGAAGGACCTGAAATAAGCAGCATAAGACCGACTATACCGACCGGTACCCACAAACCCAAGCCGAAAAGCGCTTGCAGTATGCCGCTTATAAGGGCGGAAATACCGCCGATTGCCGTACCGATTAAAGCGACGGCTCCCAAATCTATTTTTTTCGGTATGAGGGGAATGTTTTGTGCAGCGGTTTTGTCTGCGGCGGTTACCGCTATGGAGGTTTTTGAAAGTTTTTCTTCGGATTTTTTGTCCGCTTCCGCTGCGCGGCGGGCAATTTGTTCTTCTATCACTGTTGAAAGCTTTCGGTACGGCATAAAAAAGGCTTCTTTTAAACTGATGGGGTTTGTTGTTATTTTGGTTACAGTTGCATCCCAATCGTTTCCGCTGCGGTCGTAAAAAACACCGTTACGCCCGACAACGATTGAACTGCCGCTGCCGTTTGTAAAAACCGCTAAAAGTTTTTTTGTTTCGCCCAAACGTTTTATATCGCAGTACACTAAAAACGAACCGCTCATCGGATCGAGTGCGCTGTGGCGCGTATCGTCCGTAATATAAAAGCACAAGTTTGCCGAACGCGCGTCGAAGTACAGTATACCGGCTTGAAAAAGAGAACCTTTGCCTTCGTAAAAATCCGCAAATGATACGAAATTGTTTAACAGCCGTACTATGTCGCGCCGGTATAAAACCAATTTTTCCAAATCCGAAATTTTTGCGCGTTCGGCTTCAATTGAAATGGTTTTTTTAATAAAGCGCAGCAGTTTTTCTTTTTGGTCGCGTTTTACCGCTGCGCTTATATAAGACGCGTCGATTTTTGAAACGCCGGTTTCCGGTTTTGATTTTTGCCATGCCGCATAAGCGGTTAGTTTTGCTTTGACGGTATTCCAATCGTTTTGCGAAAGCTTGTCGGTTTTTCCGATTAAAGGGATAACCGCGCATTCGGCAAAAATTTTTATTTTATCTTCCCAAGCGGGGTTTATACCCGCATTAAGCGGAAGCGCTTTGTCTTTGTCGATTGAAGCGATGGGCAGCGACAGCAAAAACTCATGCGCACTGCTTAAAGGCTGTGTGAGCAAGCTTTTAAATGCGTCGTCTGCGGCGCATAGCGCTTCTTTTGTATTCGGCTCGTATTGTGCAAGTTTGCAGCGGGTAAAAAAATCGTCTATTTTTTCTTCTACTGTGCGCAGCGCGGCTAAAGCTTTTTCCGTTTGTTCGGCACTGAGCGGCAATATGCCGCTTTGTTCCAAATGATCGTGCCACATTAAAAATGCGTGCGCTTGTTCATAAAACATATTCAGTATGCGTTCGGCTTCGCTGTCGCAATTGCCTGTAATGCATTCCGGCGAATCGGCGATAAGACTTTCAAGCGTTTTGTGCAATTTTTCTTCGTCACTTGCATCGTCGGCAATATCGCCGGAGTTTGAAAGCACGTGTTCGGTAAAGAATTTTTTTTGAATATATACATCTTCTACGGCAATTGCACTTTTATCGCACTTATTGATCCGATTTAAAAGAGCTTGCGCGGAAGCTGCCAAATCTTCTTTTTTTATTTCCGCGACGGGAACGGTTTCTCCTGCAGTTAAAAGCAATTGCGGATTTTTTACGTTTGCACAAATCCAGTCCACGGCATTTAGAATTTCATCGGGCTTAATAAAGCCGTCTGCGTCGGTATCGATCATGCGCAGGGTGTCGGCATTAAAAAAAATACCGTTTACGGGCATCGACAGCGCGCTCCACAATTTTAAATCGAGTTCACGTAAATGAAGTAAATCTTCACCTGTAGTACAACGCACTTGCGTTACGCCGCCGAATTTTGCGAATTTCCATTTATACGCTTGGTTTGCCTGCATACCCATATCTCCATTTTATAGTTTACTTGAAAACACGTGCCGATACAAGCGGGAAGCGGTACGGCGGTACGAATAGCGCTACGGATGCATACTGATACGGCTATTGACTTTTTTTATAATCGGCAATATTTTAAAAAACAAGTTATCCGAATGTATGTAAAATATCTAAGGAGGCTATTTTGCGAAGTATAAAGATATCGCTTTTGACAATTTTTGTATTAAGCTTTTTAACGGCTTGTCAGTCGACTCAACCGCAAGTTGTCGAACAGCCTAAACCTAAAAGCTCTCCCGCTCAAACCGAAAGAGCACCTGCAAAACCGGTCGAAAAAGCGGAAGCAAAACCCGAAGTAAAAGAAACTTCAAGCGAATATGTGAGCACAATTTATTTTGCGCCCAAAATGTATAAAATAGACGCATTTACCGCAGCTAAATTGAATTTGCTTGCCGAAGAAATCCGTGCTCAAAATCCGAAAACGATTAGCGTTACCGGACATTCGGATAAATTAAACAGCGAAAAAGAAGAAAACGATATTGCGTTAAAGCGCGCAATTGCTGTTGCCGAATATTTTGAAAATACGGGGCTTTTTGATAATCCGCTTGTGCCGATTACAGCGGAAGGCGCAGGAGCTGCAAAGCCCGCCGAAAAACACGAGGATATTACCCTAAGGGATAAAAACCGCCGGGTTGAAATTGGAATTGAAAAATAAGGGTCAGCCTTATAAATTTTGGAGGGAAGTATGAAAAAGGTAATTTTCGTTTTGCTTTCGGCGGTTTTATGCGCCGGTCTTTGGGCGCAAGCACCTAAAGCGGTCGGTACCGATTACGAACGAAAAGCGGTTCACTATATTGACGGTGAAACCAATTATGTAAACAGCGATGTTTTTTTTGAACTTAATTCCGTCGACCGTGAAACGGGTTTGGAAAATGTTCAGTTTGCATTGGATAATGCGGACTTTATGTTTTACGAAAACCCCTTTCAAATTTTGACTGAAGGTAAGCACGATATTTCTTACCGCGGGTTTGATAACAGCGCCAACCTTGAAGTTGCAAAAACGTTTTCGGTTATCGTGGATAACACGGCGCCCAAAACCATTCTTGAAACTGATAAACCGGTATATACAAACGGTTTAGTACAATACTGCTCGGCTCAAACCAAATGGTTTGTAACCGCTAAAGACAATGTATTGGGATCCGGAGTAGCGAGCGGTTATATCGGTTCCGATTTGTCGCGTCTTGACGCATACGGAAAATCGATGGATGGCGAAATGGCCTATTATACGCTTTCCGAAGAAGGTCCTGCAAACGTATATTATACGGCAATCGACAATGTCGGAAACCTTGCACCCATCCGCATGTATGCCGTTGTAGTAGACACAACTGCTCCGGTTGTCGCAATAGAAAACAATAACCGCTTAATCAATAAAGAAGGTGATTATACGGTATTCCCCAGCGAAAAACTGGTTGACGAAGAAGGCCGTATTATTGTTTCTACCAACGAAGCGGTTTCGTTTAGCGCAAAAGACGAGCTTTCCGGCGTTGACGCCATTTACATTAAAATCAACGACGGCGAATATACAAAATATGTTGAACCGATTGCTTTTAACACCGATACCGTTTACAACATCGAAGTAAAAGCTATCGATAACGTCGGAAACGTTTCCGAACCCGTACAGTATACTTTCTATGTAGATAAGATTAATCCGTCTTCCACGTTAAAAGTTATTGACCGAGCGGGAAATGCGCTTAAAGCTGTAGGAGCTGCAGACGATGAAGAAGCACAAATGGACAGTATGAGTACAATGAACACTATGAGCGACAGCTCAATGGATGGAACTTCTTCTTCTTCGATGGAGATGGACAATTCTTCCATGTCCGATAATACTGACGATACTGCAGTGCAAAACATTGCCCAATAAATGAAAAAAAACGGCTGAAAACACTTTGTTTTCAGCCGCCCCTATACCGGTTATACTGCAGTACAACCGGTATAACCGGTACAATGCCGGTTAAAACTTTAGGTTTTTATGTTTTAAATTTACCGACTTCCACAACAAGACCGTCTATGCTTTTTTTGTTTTTTACGGCAATTTCAAGCGATTCTTGTGCGGCGTCGTTTATTAAACCTGCTTGAACGGCTATGTCGTCCATGTTTTTTCTAAGCACGCGGGTTAATTCATCGAGCAAAGATGTTTCGGAAATAATTTTTTCGCCGCCGGCAAGCATTTCGTCGGAGCTGTGTTTTACTTCGTCGGTCAAATTGCTGACTTCTTTTATCATATTCCAAATGCTGGTACCGTTGCGCTCTTGGTCTTCCATAGCGTGAACGACGCTTTCGATGGATGTATTAACTTCGCCTAAACTGCCCGAAATAAAATTGAATTTTTCAACGGCGCTTCCTGCAAAGGCGGCAAGGGTTCCAATTTCATCTGTTATGTTTTTAAGCGTTACGGAAATCTTTTTACCTTGATGAGAAGATTCTTCTGCAAGTTTTCTGATTTCTGCAGCAACAACGGCAAAACCTTTGCCCGCTTCTCCTGCATGGGACGCTTCGATAGCGGCGTTCATTGCAAGTAGGTTTGTTTGACTTGCAATGTTTTCTATTACGGCACTCGTTTCGATTAAGTCACCGGAAGCTTCGGAAATCCGCTGAGAGATTTCGTTTGCTTTTGCAAGGGTTTCGCGCCCGTCGTCGGTAGCACTCGACAAATTGCGGATGGCGCTGCGGGTTTCGTTTATATTGCTGCCCACCGTTCCTATGCTAAGCGTCATTGTGTCGAAAGACGATGACGATTGCGCAATCATGGAGATTTGTTCTCCGATACGTTCATTTAAGAGGCGCACGGTGTTAATTATTTGCTCTATAGCCGAAGCTGTGCTCGAAACGCTTTGTTCTTGTTCGGTAAAACGTTCTTTTAATTCTTCGATTGAATTGGTAATTTTGCTTACGAATTCGCTTGCCGAAAGCATATTGCTTTCCAAGTCGGAGCCGACCATTTCCATGCCGCGCGAATCTTGTCCGACTTTTTGAATAGAGTTTCTCAATTTGGAAATCGTTTGATTAAAATAAGAAGACAATAAACTTGTTTCATCTTTGCCGCTTGCGGGAAGTTCAATTGTAAGATCGCCTTCCCCTTGCGCTATGTTTTTAAGCGCTTTTGTTACATGATTAATGGGCTTGGTAATATGTTTTGCTATAAAAAATCCGAAAACGGTAGCTACAATCAATTGTACTAATGCGATAACAATAAAGGTATTTACCAGCTTCGATATGTTTTGGGCGATAAATTCGGAAGCTGGTGCGCTTATAAGCAGCGTCCAGCCTGAGTAATTCATGGAAGCGGATGCTGCAATATGTTTTACCCCGTCTATATCGGCGCTATATACGGAAGGTTTGCGGCTGCCCAATGCTTTTTTTAAGTGAAGTGCAAACGGGGTTTTGTCGTTTCCGAGTATTTCGGTAAAAATACTTTTGTATAAAATTTCGGGGCGGCGGTTTCCCAATACGGTTCCTTCGCTGCTTATTAAATATGCCGTTCCCGTTTCTCCTACAATAATGTCGCTTATTAAATTCGACAAAGAATCGCCCAGCAAGCTAAGGCTTATGGCACCGACGATTTTTCCCTGCAAATCGCGGATGGGAATTGCCGCTGTGCACGTATATTTTGCTCCGGAAGCGGACAGTGCCGGTTCGGTTAGTACGTAGTTTCCTTTGAGCACTGATTTAAACCATTCGGCATTTGCAATATTTTCGGTTTTGTTGTCGGTGCGGTACAATATGCCGTTAAGCGAACAAATGCCGAAGTTAATCCAACCGCGCTGTTTTTGCATTTGAATTTCGTTTTTAAATAAAGCGATTTTATTTTTATATGAGATTTCGTTGTTTTGTATTTCGGGCATATTAGAAAAAGCTTCAAGTTTTCCGAAAATAGCGCCTGCTCGTTCGTTTAAAACTTTTGCCGAACTTGATGCCAATTCTTCAATAAAATATTCGCTGTTGTGCATAAGGGAGCGCGAAGCAAGGTATACCGAAGCTGCGCATAAAACACTTACAATCGTAAGAGCAAACAGGGCAAAGGCGGTTATCATTTTGTTTTTTATGGAAAACAACATAATGCTTTTATTTTCGGATGTTTTTTTGTTCATAATATATCCTTTTCGGTTTTATTCGGCAAAAGAAGTGTTTGCTTTGTTTACAAAGTTGTCAAGCACATCTTGAACATTTTTTCCCGCCAATGCGTCTTTTAAAGCTTGATTCCAATACGTGCGCATTTGCGAAAAACCTGCGATGTTGTTGTAGTATTGCCCGAAAAAGCGCTGCAGTACGGAATTGTACAATATTTCATTGTCTTGCGAATCGATTTTGATTTTTGATGTTGCAGGAAAAGCTCCGGTAGCTGCTACCAGTTTTTCCGCCCACACTTCATCGGTTGCGGCAAAATGCAAAAAACGTTTTGCCGCTTTTATTTTTATGCCGTCTTTGTTTTTAAAAATACAAGCGCCGCCTGCTAAAAACTCAAGGGAAGGAGAGCCCGAATCATTGGGGAACGGCATATAGATAGGGGTAAAATCTTTGCCCTTATACTTTCGCTTGCCGTCGTACATTTTATTAAGCTGCGGCGAATACAAAATAGTGTGAGCGGCTTTTGATTCTGCAAACCACGCTATTGCGTCGTTTGACGTAAGAGAGGTGCCGTCGAAAAGCAAACCGTTTTTTACCGCCCGTACCGTCCATTGCAGATTTTTTACCGCTTGCTCGGAGTTAAAAATATACTTTGAATAATCTTCGTTTATAAGGTTTGCGTTGCCGTATAGGTTTACTAAAAAAGCTCGCGTTCCCTGATCGCCGCCCGTATTTTTGCAGTAAAAAACGCCGGGCGTTTTGTCTTTCGGCAGTTTTTGTTTTAGAGCCGTTAACAGTTTTTCGTATTCGGCAACGCTCCAGCTGCGGTCCGAACGTTTATAGGGTAAAAGGTTTATAAGGTTTAAGTCTTCAAGCATTTCTTTGTTAAACGCCATAGAAAACGGACCTTCGTGCATGGGGTACATGTATGTGCGCCGGTCTTTTCCTGCCGACACCGCTAAAAGTCCGGTTGTTATATAAGGTTTTTCCGTTGCGAGTACGTCATCAAGCGGTTCAAGCAAACCTTGATTTGCCCATAGAATAATACGTCCGGGCGCATCGTAAATTATATCGGGCGTTTTGCCCGAACTTATGGCTTTTTCGATTTGTGCGGGACCGTCGGTAAAATTAAGGAGAGTAAAGTGTACTTTAATTGAAGGGTTTTCTTTTTCAAACGCTTCAATAAGGCTTTTTTCAAAATCGCCCGGTACTCCCGTTTCCGAAGTAAAATTGGGGAAACTCCAAAAATCGATTTGTGCTGAGATTTGATCGGCATTTTTATGTGTACACGCCGTGAATAAAATAAAAAGCATTGCCGTCAAAGACTTTGCAAACAAAGTGCAAAAGGTTTGTTTCATATCTTCATCCTGTTGATTCGATATTTTTCGTTTATTTTAACATATTTGATAAAAAGTGCCAATCGGGTGCACTGTAAAAAACAACCGCACTTGCGCGCTATCGGCGGGTGCGCTGCAGAGGAACAGCTGCGCCTGCGTGCTATTGTAGTATTTCGCGTACAATGTCGTGGCTGTTTTTTTTGTAGTATAAGCTGCCGTACAGCGCAGCTGCGCTCAGTATTTTTTGCCCGTATCCGCGGGTTTCGGGGTAGGGTAAAACTTCCAACAGTAAATCTTTGCTTAATTCGGTATACGAAGCTGTTTGGCGGCGGATTTTACTGATGCCGGTATTGTACGATACGAGGGCGAGCAGTACCGAACCGTTTGAACGGCGTATCAATTCTTGTAAATAAAAGATACCGAATTCCAAATTGGTGTGTGCGTCGAGTAAATCGTATTCGTTTTTTTTAAGCTTGCGGGCAATATCTGAAGCTGTTGAAGGCATTATTTGACTTAAGCCCTGAGCTCCGGCGCGCGAAACAACCGCTTGATCAAAAAAACTTTCGCTTCGTACCAGCGCATATACAAGGTATTCGCTTAATTCGTACTGTGTGCATAATTGTTGTACGCTTTCCCGATAAAAGCGCGGATACAAGTGCTTTAACTGTTCGTCCGAAAGGTTACGGTTTTGTTCGCGCGCAGTTGAAGCGATGCGCAGCGCTTGCGAATAATTGTTTTTATTTGCAAAAACATCGCTTATGCGCATAATTTGTTCGGTTTGAAAACCGTCTTTAAAGCGCATAAAAAAAGCGTATGCTTCTGCTGTATAATCGTTTTCTATGCAGCGCACAATCAGCTTTTCGGCTTCTTTGTAAACTGCTTTTTTGTCTTTTTGTCCTCCTGCGGAGTTTTGTCCTGCGCCGGCGCGTTGCTCGCTGCCATGTTGTCCGCCGCCGGAATCTTTCGGATTGTTTTGCCTGTCCGTGTTTTGCGTTTTCCCGCCTGTTCCTGCCGTATCCGTAAGTGCGCTGCCGCCGTCTGCCGCATCGGCGGAAACAGGCGTTTGACTTTGCCCGTAATCGGTGCTTTTAAAAAGGGCGGTATACATATCGGCAAAGGGTATGTTTAAACGTTCTGCGGCTAAAAAACGGTAATACAAACCGCCTGAAGTATTTTGGTATGCTTTTTTAAAAGCGCTTTCATACGCTGCTTTTGAAAAATTCTTTCCTAATAATCCCGTTTCTCCCAAGCGCCCGGCAATATAAGCGTATTGCGAAAGCGGCACGCCGGACAAATACGGTTGTAAAAACTCGTAAAGCGCATAATAGTTTTTCCAGTTTTTTTCTTTTAAAAGGTCGTGCGATACCGAATTAAGTAAATCGTCAAAATATGAGCCGTCGTGCCATTGCGGGGCGTATTCTTGCAGCGCATTTATAAACGCCCGTGTGGAAATTTTATACATACCGTTAAAATAAAACCACAACGCTTTATCGAATAATTGAGCATCGTTTGTATGTTCCATAGCGCTTTTTAACAATTGCGCAGCTTGTGCGCGGCAATGCTCTCCGCATTGTCCATATAAGCGTGCACTGTATAAACGGCAGTAAAAAGCGTGTTCGCTGTGTGTTTCATATATAGACGCCGCTTCGCTAAAAAGCAGGGCGTATTCTTTTTTTTCTTGAGACGACGCTGTTCCGTACAGCATTGCCGCGCCGATTTCCCGCAGCGCATTCGCAGATGTATTGCGCAAATTAAAAAAGCCGGCGGTGTTTTCACTGCCGTGTATGCTTTTGCCATGCTGTGTAGCGTCTTGCTCCGTAGTGCCGCCGTAAACTTTGCCAAAGCCGCCGCCGTTTACGTCAGTGTTTACGGATAAAGCTTCTTTATATACGTTCAGCGCTTTTGCGTAAGCGCGTTTGTACACGGCTGTGCGGAAACGGGCGATGAGCGCGGCATTTATGCAGTCGGCATTGTTTGTAAGCGGCTTTGTGTTTTTTTGTATAAACGAAGCGAACTCTTGGCTTTCGCAAAAGCGTACGTGCTCGTTTGTAAAATCGTTTTCGCACAGCCATTGCACTACGGCGGCGGCTTTTTGCGTATCGTTTGCGTCCGTGCACAACGAAGCGCCAAGCGTACAGCGGCGCACAAGCTGCGTGCTGCAAAGGGGTAAAGGGTTTAGTTTAAGAATAGCCTCGTATTCTTTGTTTTCGTATAACAGTTCAAATAAGCGTTCTTGAGCAAGAGCTGCGCTTAGCTGGCTGTCTTGGGCGGCGCTTTTATAAAAAAAACTTTGCGCTTTTGCCTTTTGTCCGTTTTTAAGCGCTTGTAAACCGTCAAAGTATGCGTCCGATTTAAAATCCGCTTTACGCGCCGCACAGGATATAACAAAGGCGAACAGCAGCAAAAGCGGAAAAAAAGGTTTTATACGCAACTCAGTTTACCGCGGAGGAATAATAATGTAAGTTCCCGCGATAATCAAATCGGGGTTTTTAATTTTGTTTTCCCGCGCGATTATCGGGTACAGCCACGGGTTGCGGTAGTACGTGTCGGATAAATCCCACAGTGTATCGCCCCATTTTATAAGGTAACGCACGGGTTCTTGTTTTGTTTCGGCTGCGGGAACCGTTTTTTCGGGAACAACTTGCTTTTCTTCTACAACCGTTTTTTCAACCGGCACAATCAAGTTTTCGTCCGGCTCCGCTTCCGTCATGTCTTCTTCTTTTATGCCCGGAGGCGTCATAGCGGGTTTTTCAACCGAAACTACGTTTTCTTCGGTCATCTGATTTTTTTCCGTCCACGGAAAAAAGAAGAAAATTCCAATTACTGCAAGAATGCATAAAATCGCACAAATAATGCATATAACCATAGGAATACGGCATTTTTTCTTTTTGCCGCTATAGTCTATTTTATCGGGTAAGTCTTGATCATACAAAGGTGGAACTTCCTCCTGCATAAATGAGGTATTTTCGTTTGCCGTATTAAAATCGGGAGTGCTCATGTCAAACGTATTTGTTTTGCCGAACGTATCCGTTTTAAAACCGGTATCTGCGGGCTCAGTATTTTTGTCTTGCATACTCATGTCCGAAGCAAGCGTTTGCGCTGCAGATGTGCTTTCCGTTTCGTCATCTTCGGCGTCAAAATCGGGCATATCCATATTCAGATTTTCCGTATCAAGACTGTCGAAATCGTCCAGTTTAAAATCGCCGTGATCGCTGTCTTGCTCCGTATCCGCTTCCGTTGTATCAGTGTTTTCGTGCATATCGGAAAGATCGGCGCCGCCCATCTCTTCGGTTTTATCAACCGCTTCGTCTGCACTGTCGAAGCGGTTTGTTTGTTCGACATCTTCCGGTAAATCCATATCGTCGGTCGAAATATCGGGCAACTCAAAATCGTTTTCGGCGCTTTCGGCAAGCGTTTCGCTATTTTGTTCAAGCGTCGTATCTTCAAATGCCGTATCGGGGGTGCCCAAGTCGTTTAAATCCAAATCGTCCAATTTAAAATCATCATCGTTTAAAGCCGGCATATCAACAGCTTCCGTACCGTTTGAATCGCCGGTTAAGTCGGTGCCCGTATTTTCTAAACTGCCGCCGTCCGTATCCGGCATATCTTGGGCGTCCATAACGGTAAAATCGGAATCCGATAGCAGTTGTGCTTCCGACAGCGTTACCAGCGACACTTGCGTATCGGACTTTTTTCCGGTTTCCGGATCCAGCACTTCGGCGGTCAGCATATCGTTTTCGTCGAGCTTGATGTTAAGCTTTATAGTCGGTTCTTGTTTGGGATGAGGGATGAGGTTTTCGATGAGCAGCGTGTCTACGTATTCCGGTTCTTCTGCGCTGTCGGCTTCTTTTTTGTATAAGTGTACTTTAACGGTTGTTTGATCGTCGCGTACGGTCGTCAGTTCGATTTTTTTATTGTCCGGTTTGCCTTCTTGCAAAAGCGGGTAAAAAGAACCGTCGGCTTGTTTTATTCCGATAATTTTATTGCTCATACAATACCTCTGTTTAATCGTAGTACGCTTGGACAATCTTGTCAATGCTTAAAAGGGCTGCTTTTTGAATAAGACCTATTTTTTTAAAAATAACGCTGAAATCTCAAAAATCAGTTTCTTGACACTTAGCTCAATCACAGTCATAATGATAATATGGATTCGTTATTTTCCATATTAATGGGGATTGCGGCAGCATGCGCCGTTACAACAGTTATACTTATCATCGCTTCCGCAAAAAAAACGGGAAAAGGCGGTAAAAAGCCGCAAAGCCGGAATTCGATTATCCGTACTGCGGAAAGAAAACTGGCTCAAGATCCCCGTGCTCCGTCGGCTCTTTTACCGCTGAGCGATTTATACTTTAAAGAACGCGACTGGGCAAAGGCATACCCCCTATATGCTACTCTTACGGAAATTGCCCCCAAACGTCCGGAAATCGATATATTTCAAGTTACTTTGCGCTGGGGTATATGCGCCGTAAAATTAAAAAAAGTGCAAGAAGCTGCACAAGCGCTTTCTTCTGCGCGCCGTAAAGATCCGGATAATTTTGAAGTGAATTTTTATTTGGGACAGGTTTTTTATCTTAACAAAGAATACGATAAGGCCGTGCCTTTTTTTAAAAAAGCTTTGTCGGTCGGCGGTGAAGTGCCCGAAGTTTTTGAATATATCGGTCTTTCTCTGCACCGCGGTCATTTGTACCGTGAAGCGTTGCCGTACCTTAAACGGGCTTTGGACGTAAATCCCGAAAACCGGGAGCTGTTGTTTTCTTTAGCCGAAGCGATGAATGCGTCAAGCATGTCCGACCGTGCGCTTAAAATTTTTGTGCACTTACGCCCCGATCCGGAATACGGCGCGCGCTCTTGTCTCTTTGCGGGAAGTATACATGCCTTTCAAAATCAAGACGATAAAGCTATACAGGATTACGAAATAGGCTTAAAACACGAAGAAGCCGCGCTCGATGTGCTGACGCAAATACGGTACAACTTAGCACAAATTTATTTGCACGGCGGGGATATGGGTCGGGCTTTGGAATTGCTGCATACGATTCAAGCGACATCACCGGGGTATAAAGACGTTCAAATCCTTATCGGCCGCTATCAAGAATTAAATCAAAACAATACGCTTAGAACATATTTAATGTCTGCCAACAGCGATTTTATTGCGCTGTGCCGGAAAATCGTTTCCGTTTTTTATACACGGGCAAGTGTAAAGATTATTGCCATAGAAGCAAAGCCCGATGTTGCCGAAATTCAAACGGAAATAGAAACGGCAAAATGGGAAGATTCGGTTGTGTTCCGTTTTTACCGCAGCACCGGTTCTGTGGGTGAATTGTATGTGCGGGATTTTCACGGTCGTTTGCGCGATTTAAAAGCCGGGCGCGGTATTTGCATAACGGCAGGCTCTTTTTCAGCCGATGCGACTAAATATGTTGAAGGCAGACCGATCGATTTGGTTGATAAAGCGAATTTGCTTAAGATTTTTACAAAATTGGGAAAGCGGGCGTAAACTATCCGAGAATAATTTTGCGCTTTGGCGTTTAGTTTGGAACTTTTTGGACTTGCGCCGGTACAATCACCAAATGACGTTCGCGGTTTTCTAAAAACGGAACCGAAAGCGGCTGTACGTCGTACGCGTGCGCTGCAGGTAAAACGCCGCACATTTCTTCTTCTATACTTTTCCGCTTTGCTTTATACGCGGCTAAAAAACCGTCGTTTTTTAAAATACGCAGCAAAAAACGCAGCGTTTTTTTGTCCAAAGGACGAAACGCGCGGAAAACGGCTATGTCGAATTGTGCGTTTTCAAGGCGTTCGAGCTGCGTGTTGACGATGCGTACGTTTTTTAAGCCGAGTACGGCGGCGCAGTTTTCCAAAAACACACAGCGCTTGCTCATGCGCTCCACCAGCACAAAGTTGGTGTCGCTCATAGCGAGGGCAAGCGGAATGCCGGGAAGTCCCGCTCCCGATCCGATGTCGGCAACGGTAAAATCGTTTGTTTTAGCTGCGTTTTTATCGACTGTGCGTTCGCATCTTATTTTTTCTTTTAATTCGCGCAGCTTACCGACTGCAGCAAGGCAGTCAAAGATGTGGAGCGCTCGCTCGTGTTCAGTTTTTGCCGCCGTTAAATCGTAGACAGAGTTAAATAGCTGCAGTTCGCCGTCGTAGATTTTTAGTTTTTTTGCAAGCTCTTGAGCATCTTCTTTGCAAAAAAAGCCCAAGCGGATAAGACCGTCGCACAATATGGACGGCTTTGCAGCCGCCGGAGCGTTTGTTTGTATAAGCGTATTCACCTCATTGCCGCCGTTTTAAAATCCACACTCAACAAAAGGTCCACAGCAAAATCTTGCGAGTTTGTATGTAAGCTTACCAAATTTCCCGTGCGCGATGCGGTTAAAAGCGGTATTTGCGAAAGGCGGTACAGCGCAGACTGGCGGTTTTCTTCGTTTTGGCGCACCGTTACGGCGACATTAAAAATACTGCGGTTTACCGCTTTAAACAATATATAAAAAGTTTCGCTGTGCTCTTTACCCATAGTGCGGTACGTTCTGTCGCCGGTAAATAAAAAGCTTCCGTCGTCTTCGGCTTCTGAAACGAATACGGCGGTGCACGTTTGTAAAATATTGTATGTACCGGAGTTAAATCGCAGTACGCGGGCATTTTGTTTGATAGGTGCGGTTTTTGTGTTTGTTCGGCTTGCTTCGGATGTTCCCGTTTGAACATTTTCCGCGTTTGTTTTTTTTACAGCGGCTAAAATTGCATCGAGTTTTTCGATTACGGTATTTAAAAGAACTGCCGTTTGCATTTGTCCGCTTTGACTGTTTTGTCCGTTTTGCACAGAGTTTGTTAAAAGATTGCTGCCGCTTTGTTCCGTTACGGAAGGCAGTATGCCTTGGGGCAGCAAAGAAGAAAGTAAATTTAAATCGGAAGCGGTTAAAGCAGCGGACGTTTGTACTGCCGCACCGCTTTGCACCGCATTTGACGACGCGTTTGTTTTGGATTTTTTTTGAAAACGGCTCGGCTGTGTTCGGTTTGCTTGAGCCGGGTTTACCGTTAATTCCGGCGGTTCAATAAAAGGAGCCGTAGGCGCTTCAGGTGCGCTCGGCGCCGTTATAACAGGAGCACTGACGGGCGTTTGCTGCGCATACAAAAATGAACCCGCATAGGCCGCATATAAGAGAACGGTGCAAAGCGGTGCGGAAAAGCAAAGTTTTTTACAAAGCTGCAAGGTTTTCCTCCACCAGCTTTAAGCGCTCTTCAAGTTTTCCTATCGTTTTTTCAAGCCGGACTTTTTCTTTTTCCAAGCGGGTTTTAACATCCGTGTCGTCCGGCTTTTTTTTCATTAATGCGCGCACCGAATCGGGACTGTGCCCTGCAAGCAAATTTTCCTGCGCTAAAGAACGTTTTTCTTGACTGCCGGCAGCTCCGATTATTTTCATATTTTCATAACCGACTGCAGGATTTATATCAAGCGAGCCGACCCGGGCGATGCTGCGCGCCGCTTGGCGCGGAATTTTGAGGCAGCGGTCTATGTAGTCTTCGTAACGTATATGAGCTGCCGTGCACAATTCGTGCGCTTTTGCCAAAAGTTTTCCGAACTCCTGCATAAGAACGCCGTTTTTTTCCAAATAATTTTTGCGGATATTTTCGGTTAATTCTGCAAGTTCCGGCGAGTTTTCCAAACCGATAACGTACAAGCCTTTTTGTTCGGCAATTTCCAAAAGAGAATGAAACTTTGCCCAAAAAGCGTTTGAATGTGCTTTTGCATAGCAGCCGCCTGTCCGTATGGGACCTGTGCCGGCAATCGATTTTTCGTTTAAAAGGTGGTGCGTGTATTCGTGAATTGCCGTATATATAAGCTGGTTATCCGTCTTAAAATTTCTATTGTGCAAAATAATTTCGCGCTCTTCGATTTTATACAAACCGTTTACCCGTTTGCTTTCTTTTCCGCTAAAAATAACGCTGAATTCCAATTCCGTGTTTTCCAGCGACAACAGCATGTCTTTTACTTGATCTTGGTTCACAATACCCCCAATGCTTGCAATATAATAACCGTTGCCGCCGTGCACGCCGTTTCGGTACGCAGTACGCGCTCTCCCATTGAGCACAGTGTAAATCCCTTTTGCTTAAAAAGGTTGCGCTCTCGTTCGCTCCATCCGCGCTCGCTTCCGATTGCCGCCGTAATACGTATGCCGCTTTGCCGAGCGCTGCAGTTTTGCACAGCCTTTGTTCCGCTCGGTGCGGCATCCTCTCTGTATTTTTTATCTTTAAGCTTTTGCGATAAAAATGTGCTTAGCGACATTTGCGGCTGTGCGTTATCCAAACAAACAAAAATATCTTTGTTTGAGCCGAGTGCACTTAAACATTTTTCCGTACTCGGATACACGGTACAAAAAGGAACATGAGCGCTTTTTGCTTGAACGCTTCCTTCTTTTAATGCCGCGTATACGGCTCCCCGTTCCATAAGTTTTGAGCTCATATACGATTTTTCACCTAATTCCGTACCCGTTAAAAAAATGCGGGACACTCCCAAAGAAGAAACGTCGCGCAGCAGCCGTTTAAGTTGAATGGGACGGGGAAAACCTATAATCAAATCGACAGGAAAGGGTTTTTGCCCCTCGGTTTTTTCGGTAAAAGTAAAGTACAAGCCCGTTTTATCTATAGCGGTAATCAGCGCCGTACCTGCAGTTTTGTTTTCAATTCCCGCTTCAAAACTGTCGCCTGTTTTTTTTTTCAAAATGTCGCAAATATGGCGGGTACGCGTATCCGCTGCAGGTAAAAATCCGTTTTCTTTTTCCGAAAAAAGGACGATATTCATAACCGTGCTCAGTATACCCGCCCGGACACTCTTGTGCAAGAGAAAAAAACGGATGGAAAAGAACGATTACCGGGAAAAAAACGATTGACGAACCGCTAAAAAAAAGTATATCATCAGTAAAAATATTTCGTTACTTTTAGTAGGAGAAAAAGTGAAAAATGTATACAAAACCCGTCTTTACCGGGTTCTTTTAAACGTTGTGTTCGGTTTGGCGGCGGCTTTGCTTATCGGCTTTATCGCTTCAATATGGCTGCATGTTCTTGTACTGCAGGTTTTAATATGTGCGGCAGTTTTTGCCTTTTATGTTTGGACCGTTATTATAGGCAATATGATTGTAATAGAAACCGACGGCACTACGTTAACCGTAAAAAAAGGTAAAAAAACTACCGAATATCCGCTGGAAACTACTGCAATCAGGGCAAAAACGGTTACTTCAAGCGGCGATACCGAGTGTACGCTGTATCTTACCCGGCAGGGAGAAAACGAAGAAATCGTAGATTGCGAGCTTATCGGAATCGGTCAATTTGAACAACTTTTAAGCGATTTAGGAGTCGGCGGTGCCGACAGTGTCACCAAACTGACTACCGAAAATTCAAATAAATAAACAGCTGTAACACAGGGGGTATGTATGGACAGCGCTCTTACCAATGCAAACAATATCGGTCACATTTATTATTTTATTATTATTCCGATCGCAGCAATTCTTTATATTGCATATATGATTTTTAGGCTAAAAGGCGACCGGCAACGCAAAAAAGAATGGCTTGAAAAAAATCCTAATGCATCAAAGATTTATATCGGTACAAAAAACGCAATGCTGAAAACGGTTATAGGCGCAGGCGGCATAACGGTTATATCGATTGACGGCGAAAAACCCATTTTCTTTACCGAAGGTTTAAGAACCGGTTTTTATGCCGCGCCCGGAATGCATACGGTCGAATCTTCTTTTAGCAAAACGCGCCCCGGCTTTTTTTATCGCAGTGTGACCACAACATACCGTCCGAGCAAGCAGGAAATCAGCGTAGACGCGTCAAGAACATATAACTATTTATTCGACACAACAAACGAAACATACCGCTTTGAAGAAACAACCGAATAGTACGGATTTACCTGTACTTTTTTTTAATAAAAGACTATAGTAGTCAAAGCGGAGAAAAAATGTCTATGTCGGTTTGTTTACATAACGGAACATTGCTGACCGGTTTTTCGCAAATGGAAAAATGCGCCGTGTTATTGGAAGACGGTAAAGTAGCCGAAGTGTTTTCCGAGCACCGCTTTTTACAAAAAAAGTTTGCACCTGATGTGCGCGTTATAGATGTACAAGAAGCTTATATTGCGCCGGGTTTTATAGATACGCATATTCACGGTTTTAAAGGACACGGTACCGATAACTGCAGCGCCGAAGCAATGATAGAAATGTCAAAAGATTTGGCGCAATACGGAGTAACGGCTTTTAATCCTACTATGTATCCGTCGTCCGAAGACGATATGATTCACAATATAAAAGAAATCGTTAAAGCGATGGGTAAAGAATCGGGCGCTCACATTATGGGAATCCACATGGAAGGCCCCTTTATTTCCGCCGAAAAGCTGGGCGTTCAGCGCCCAGAAACGGTTAAACCCGTAGACATGGACCTTATGGAACGCTTATGGCAAGCTTCCGAAGGTCATATCGTGAATATGACCGTTGCGCCCGAGTTAAAAGGCATGCGCTATCTTGCACTGTACGGTCTTAAACACGGCATTGTTATGCAAGCCGGGCACACCAATGCGCAGTATCAAAATATGGTTGAAGGTATGCAAGCCGGTATTTTGCATTCGACTCATTTGTTTAACGCAATGAGCCAGCTGCACCACCGCAATCCGGGAGCTGTAGGAGCCATCCTAATTCATTCGGAAATGTCATGCGAAGTTATTGCCGACGGAGTGCACATACACCCCGATTTGTTCAAATTGCTTTTAAAAGATAAACCTTTGGAAAAAATAGTTTTGGTAACGGACAGTTTAACACCTACCGAACAAGACGGTGCGGTTTTAACGGCAAACGGAGAACAAGTGGTGTTTGAAGGCGGTTGTTTTCACCGCGCAGCTGACGGCGTTATTGCAGGTTCTGCGTTGACTATGATCCGCGGAGTAAAAAATCTTGTTAGCTTCGGTTTTTCCGTTTCCGATGCTGTGCGTGCAGCTTCTTCAACACCTGCATCTATTATGCGTTATACAAAAAAAGGTATGATTATTCCCGGCTACGATGCGGATATTATTGTGTTCGACAAACAGTTTAATATTTTGGCTTCGATTGTCGACGGTGTGTTTAAAAAAAATATTATGTAATAAGCTGATATCGGGAGGTAACTATGAATCTTATTATACGGAAAAATTATGACGAATGTTCTTTGTGGGCGGCTGAGTATATTGCAAAACGCATTAACGACTTTGCTCCTACGGCAAAAAAGCCCTTTGTGCTGGGGCTTCCTACCGGCAGTACACCGCTTGGAACATATAAAAGGCTTATTGAATTGAATAAAGCCGGCAAAGTGAGTTTTGAACACGTGGTAACGTTTAATATGGACGAATATGTGGGCTTGCCCGCTGATCATCCGCAAAGTTATCATTATTTTATGTGGGATAACTTTTTTAACCATATAAACATAAAAAAAGAAAATGTTCATATACTCAACGGTATGGCGCGCGACTTACAAGCCGAGTGCGCCGCGTACGAAAAAGCGATTGCCGATATCGGCGGTATAAAGCTGTTTTTAGGCGGAGTAGGAGTTGACGGACACATTGCGTTTAATGAGCCCGGCTCTTCGCTTGCGTCCCGTACGCGCGTAGCCGCTTTAACTCACGATACGGTACTCGTCAATTCACGCTTTTTCGGCGGAGACGTAACCCAAGTGCCGGCAACCGCTTTAACGGTCGGCGTCGGTACGGTAACGTCTGCCGAAGAAGTGCTGGTGCTTATTACCGGTCACAATAAAGCGCGCGCCCTTTCTCACGCAGTGGAAAAAGGCATAAGCCAAATGTGGACTATCAGCGCTTTACAAATGCACCCTAAAGCCGTTATCGTGTGCGACGAAGACGCTACAGATGAACTGAAAGTGGGAACGGTAAAATATTTTAAGGAAATTGAAAACGCCGGCACCGGCGTTTTATAAAGCTTTGCGGTAGCAATAAAAAAAACGGCGCAACTTCGGATGCGCCGCTTTTTTTATCCTAATTCAAGTTTATTAAGTATCAAAGCGAGTGTAATCAATCAAATCCGATTTCAAAAACAATTCTGGATGTATCGGGTGATGTTGTTTTTTCTCCTGCATTTTTCAACGCTTCGGAAACAGATGAGGGCGCAGAAGAGCTTGTTTCCTTTTGACTGGGCGGTGTCGTTAACGGATTGTTTGGCACCGCTACATCGGCATTGCGCTCTTGCGGCTCAATTATCGTTCCGTCCGCTGCCGGCGCAATGCTGCTGCCTTTGGAAACGTGTATCTCCCGTTCTCCGAGCAAGGTGTTTGCCGCCACCGCCCATGTACCGTCGGTGCTTTGCAAAAAGCCTGCCGCATCAAAAATACCTGCAGTACCGCGCACCGAAGCCGTTGTAACAGGACTTTTTACCGTAAAGCCCACACGCTTGTTTTGTGCAGCTTTTATATCGGCTTTTATGGAACCTGCGTCAAGATATACTTTTGATATGTCTTTGTCCGGATTTTCCGTCAGCTCTTGCACCGTTAACCGGCTTAAAGGCCGCACTGTAACAGTCGACCTACCGATTCCCAAAACCGCTTGCGATTTAAAACCGGTTGATATAAGAGTACCTTTTGTAATTTTTTCTCCGGCTTTCATCGGCTGCCAACCCTGTGCCGTTTGCACTTCCGCTTTTCCCACAACCGAAACGACAACCGCTTCAAGGGCAAAGAGGGGAAGCGCTGCTAAAACACAGCATATCAGTGCGTATGCTTTTTTCATTTTAAGCCTCCTTAAGGCTGAGGTTAACGCTAAGTAAATGTTACCGATAGGTTACTATATAGTATAACCCGTTTTATACAAAAAAACAATTTTTTTCAAAATTTTTAAAAAAACTTTAAAACGAATATATGAGTTTTAACGACGCTGAGGTATACGGATTCTTTTTTTGCTCGTCGGAAACGGCAAAAAATTGACTTACCGATGCGGCAATTTGAATATCGCTTACAATTTGCCAGCGCCATGCCATGTGCCATTGTGCGCCTATAAATCCTTTTGCTTGGCGTGCGTTCATTACATTAAAAAAAGTGTCGGCGGAACAAGCAAAAAGCAAACTGTCAATCGGACGGATTGAAGCGGTTAACCCCGTTTTAAAGTTCCCCGCGTATTCAAGTGAAGACGACGTATTTGCAGATGATACGGTAAGCGGTTCAAAGCTTGTCGTATACTTTGTTTTGCCGGTTGCAAAAACGGTATTCCACGAAACAAGTGAAGAGTAAAACGGCAAATAAGCCGAAATTTCCAAGCGCGATAAATTTGAAAAAGCGAATTTGCTGTCGTATGTTTGCCTAAGCGAGCCGGTTGCGGAAAACAAATAAAACAGATTTTTGTATATTGGACCGTTTAAAGCCATGGTTGCATATAAGCGTTTTTCGATTGCATTTACCGCGCCGTACAATTCATATGCATTCGTTTGCTGTGCAAACAAACGCGGAAACGTACAGGTCAATTTACCCAATACCATAGGAGCCGTTTTTGTATACACGGGTGCAGCGTTTGCCGTTGTTGCAATAACGTTCATTTGCTGTGTATGCGCGTTTAACAAACCGGTAAAACCTGCGTAAGCGGATACGGAAACGTTTTTGGTTTTTACCGCCAGCTCCATTCCGTCCGCATTTTGGTTTACGATTAACCCCGATAAATCGCGCAAACCGTAGCGTCCTATATTAAATATGGTTGTCGCATTATTTAATTGATTGCTTAGGCTTAATTTGCATAAGTTTACATCGAATATGTGCGAAATGTCGTTTTTTTTGTTTTCATATTTAAATGTATAAAAAGACTCTGCGGTAAAATACGAATCTTTACTGCCGGGAAGGGGGACTTTTATCCACATAGTTAACTTATCCGATTGCCGTATGTGCATATCGTCGCTTTGCCCTTTGTATGTGCTGTCGTTTGTAACCAAGCCGCCCCATTCAAAAGCCGCTAACGAAGACGATGCAAGTGCACAAAGAGCAAACAAACTGATAATCGATTTTATTTTTATACCGTTCATTGTTCTTTTTCTCCCGTGGTGTTGTTTTCGGCATATTGTGCGCATTTTGTCATAATGTACAATGCGTCACGTCCGCTTATTTTTGTGTACGGATCTGTCGAAGCGGGAATAATTTCAAGAGCTTTTAATTCTCTAAATGCGTAGCGTGGCAGCTTTGTTGTGCGAAGCATAATGCCGCCCCGTATGTCCCATACTTGGCAGCATAAATATGCACAGTCTTTTGCCGACAAAGCGCTTGCGGTATTTTTTATGCGTGAAAAATCGATATGTTCTTTTAAAGCGCTTAAAGCTTCTTCTCCGGTTGCCGTTTCGCCGGCGAGGTTTAAATAATTTGCTGCAAAGTACGAAAGCTGTTCAATCGTTACCGTTTGAGCATTCAACATTTCCGTCAGTTTATCTGCCGACTGAGAAAAAGCGCCGAAGTATAAAAAGGATAAAAACAGCGCTATACATACATTTTTTTTCATAGACCCCTCTGCTTTTTATTTAAAAGTATGGTATAATAAATTATATGAAAAATCAAGGAAAGAAAAAAGCTTCTTTGTTTTTTTCGGCAGCCGAATTGCTTATTTGCGCTACCGTTGTGTGCGTTCTTGCCGTAATGAGCGCTGCCGGTGCGCTGGAAAAGCTTGAACTGAGAATGTACGACGTGCTTTTGTCGGTAAAGCCGGAAATTCCGCAACACAAAGACGTCGTTATTGCGGCAATCGACGATGCGGCAATAGGCGAAATGGGTACATTCCCGTGGACGCGCGATATTCTTGCCGATGTGCTTATCCGCTTAAAAGAGCTGGGCGCTTTTTGTACCGTATTCGATATAGAATACATTTCGCCGTCGCATCGCGGCATAGACCCTGCGGTTGAAAATTCATTACCCGCGCAATTCCGCAAAACGGAAACGGAACTTTCCGGTTTAATGCGCGATTTTGCCGCCGCCCTTGCACAAGGCGATTTACCTGCGCGCTATGCTCCCGATACTGCGGAAGATTTAATAAGTTCTTATCTTGAACCGGAATTGCGCACGCTGCAATTATCCGCTGTAGATAAACTGTCGCGCGACAACGACGAATACTTTGCTCAAGCCATTCATTTTTTTGCCAATACGTGGCTTACGATAAACGCCGGCGATGTGGGTATCGATGTTTCCGAAGAACTTAAAAACTACGTAAGAGAGCGCTTTTTGCTTAAAAATGTAACGGAGCCTGCCGGTTTGATAGCTCGCGAAAACGATTTGTTTTTTTCAAAACAGCATACACAGCATAAAATGACTCCTGCGCTTTTGGTTTTAATGCAGCAAGCGCGCGGCGCAGGTTTTACAAATATTATACTCGATTCGGACGGAACACGGCGGCGTATAGAACTGCTGCACGAAACGGACGGATTGTATATACCGCAGCTTGTTTTTGCGCCGCTTTTGGATGTGCTTCAAACACATACGCTTATCCGCACCCCCCGTGCGCTTATTGTAAAACAAGCCTTGTTTCCCGGCGAAAACGTGCGCCGTAATATTAGCGTTCCGCTTGACAGTAACGGAAGAATGCTTATTAATTGGGTGCCGACGGCTTTCAGAAACAGTTTTAAAAACGAATCGGTGCTGTTTTTGTGCGACTTGGATAAAAAAGAGCGGACGCTCATCGATATTTTACATACGATAGGCAATTTCCGCTTGGGAAAAAACGGTCGTATGTTAAGCTACTACGATGCGGCGCAGTATTTAAGCGCTGTTTACGATGATTTACAAAGCACAAAAACCGCCCTTGTTGAAAACGTTGACTCCGAAATACCTGCCGAAAACTATGCAAATTACTTTGAACGCCGCTCGCTTTTTTTTCAAGAATGTGCGGAATTAACCGATCCCTCTTACGAGCGGGAAATACTTGCAACGCTTGACGAAATCCGCACAGCTGAAAACGCTGCGGAAATTGAAGACATATCTTTATCCGTGTCGGATAAATTTGCCAAATTCGCTTCATATCTTGGCGAATACAATGCTTTGTTTGACGAACTTTCCGCCGTGTACGACAATGCTTTTTGTATTATAGGACACACGGCAAGCAATTCTACCGACTTGGGTACCACTCCGTTTGAAAGACAATACCCGAATATCGGAACGCACGCAAACGTGTTTAACACAATTATAAACGAAAGTTTTATCGTACCGGTTCCGTCTTATTTCGGCTTTATTTTAACCGCTGTTTTGATTTTTATTGTAGTGCTGTTTGCTCGCCGTCTTCCCGTCAGCGCGTTAAACATTATCGGCGCCGCAGGCATTATAGCGGTTCCGCTCGCTTCGTTTATATTAATCCGTTTTAACATATACAGCGCTCCTGTTGCGCCGTTTTTAACGGTTGTTTTATGTTACGTCGGCGCGTCTTTATACCGGTTTGCTTCCGCCGAAAAAGATAAGGCTTTTTTGCGCCGCGCTTTTTCCACTTACCTTTCCGAAGACGTAGTTGCGGAAATCGTCAGCGACCCGTCTAAATTGTCGCTCGGCGGAAAAGAAAAAAACATTACCGCATTGTTTACCGATATAAAAAGCTTTTCTACGCTGTCGGAAAAATTGTCGGCGGAGCGGCTCGTTGCAGTTCTTAACGACTATTTAACCGCACTAAGCAATATAATTTTGGAGCATAAAGGCACAATCGACAAATACATCGGAGATGCCATCGTTTCGTTTTTCGGCGCGCCTGTCGATTTGGAAGACCACGCATATCAAGCTTGCTTAACTGCCGTGCGTATGAAAAAAGCCGAACAAGCGCTGAATGAACAGCTTTCTGAGCAGGGAAAACTGCCCATGCTGCTGCATACCCGTATCGGCATAAACACCGGCACTATGGTTGTCGGCAATATGGGTACGGATATGAAAATGAATTATACGATTATGGGTAACGACGTAAACCTTGCCGCGCGACTTGAAGGTGTAAACAAAGTGTACGGATCGTGGATATTGATATCCGAATCTACATGGAATGCTGCAAACGCCGGAAAAAACGAAGGTAAATTGCTTGCCCGCCGTTTGGATAGAGTACGGGTTGTGGGTATCGAAAAACCGGTGCGCTTGTATAACCTTGTAGGTTTAAAATCCGAATTGGACGGTGCATACATAGAATGCGTAAACGTTTTTCACAACGCTTTGGAATGCTATGAGCAAAAAGATTTTGTACAGGCAAAAGCCTTGTTTCAAAAAGCGCTTGCTTTAATGCCGGATGACGGACCTTCTTCGGTGTTTGCTGCTCGCTGCGATGAGTTTATAAAAAAAGGCGTCGGGCAAAACTGGGACGGCGTTTTAACGATGACGACAAAGTAAAAAAATGCAAACGGAAGTTTCCGGTTTAAGCGCAGTGTAGTGTTTGACGTCTAAACGCCGGACAGACGGTGTGTCTGCTGTGCGTAAACTATATGTTCAATGCGGGAATTTTTTCTTTAAGCTTTCTAAGAAATTCGGCACCGCCGACACCTTCACGAAGGCAAACAAAAATGCAGTTGTCGCCCGCAATTGTGCCGAGCACATTGTCTACAGCAAGGCAATCCAATGCTTCGGCTACGGTGTTTGAATGCCCCGAATGCGTTTTAATAACTGCCATATTGCCGGAGCAATCGATAGAAATACAGCCGCGCATAAAATCTTTTGCATACAATTCGCCGCTGTTTTGTTTTGTGTCAGGCGGAAGTGAATATTTGTAGCCGCCGGCATTGTCCGGAAGTCGTGCCGCTTTTAAAAGTTTTAAGTCCCGCGAAAGCGTTGCTTGCGTAGCATCAAAACCGGCTTTTTGCACGTGTTCAAGCAGCGCCGTTTGCGATTCTATGTTTTGTGAGTGTATTAATTTTCGGATAAGGTTCAAACGTTCCAAACGCTCTTTCAAAACAAGTCCTTAAAAAGTGTATATTTAAATAATGCATAAAGATACGGTTTTGTCAAGTTTTCTTCCATAATTTAGACTTAACTAAACCTATTTGAAAAAACTTTTTGTGCCGATATTCACATTATGGATATATCGCGTATTATGTTTGTTGCCCGAAAAGTACTTTCAGATATACGTCTTATCGGCGCATGCGCTGCGGTTCTTGTATACGTTAATTTTGTTTTTTATGTAGCACGCTACCGCAAAAAAAAGAGCGCTTCGCATAAAAAATCTCTTGTTCACATTCAATCAGATTCTCAAAACGCCGCATCGGATGCCGCAGGTGCAGCACAAAGCGCTGCTTCTGCAGAAGAAAACTCGGATGCCGCAGACGATTTTATCGTGTAAAATCAAACCGTCACCGGCAAAAACCTGACATTTTTTTGTTGACTTTTTGAAAAAGCAGTGTTACGATATTTTATACAAACTTTTTACGAAGCTTGTAAGAAGTTTATTCGGAAAGGACTATGTTGGATCAACTTAAAATCGGGAATTTAACGAATATACTGACGTGTCTTTTTTCTGAAAAACGTTTAACGAAAGCTCAGCTGGTTCGGCTAACCGGTTTAAGCAATTCCACTGTATCTTCGGCGGTAAACAGTTTGCTGAAACTTAAATTGCTGGTCGGCGACGGCTACGGAGAATCCATCGGAGGCAGGCGTTCGGAAATTTACCGCTTAAATAAAGCGTACGGACGCTTTATAGGGGTAGATATGTGTGCAAACGGCTTTTATGTCGTTGTAACAGACTGCGAAAACACCGTTTTAACGCAATTTTTTGAGCTGTATGATAATCGAGTGCCGAAAATTCATTTTTTGTTGGGTGTTTTGGAAAAAGTTATAAAACAATTTCCCGGTGTGTTAGGAATCGGCATAGGGCTTGCGGCACACATTGATTTTTCCGAACAAATCGTTATCGATTGTCCCGATGTATGCTGGAGTCAAGTTCATTTAAAGGAAATCATAGAACGTCATTTTATGATTTTCACGTACATAGACCACCGTGTAAATGCCGCTGCCATACGGGAAGGTTTGGTGGGTTATGCTGCGGACATAAAAAATTACCTTTTTTTTTATGAAAACTCACCAGATAAAGCGGCTCTTGTGTTGAACGGCGGAATTTGCCGCGGACATACAAATTATAATGGTAAATGGGAGGACTCTTATGGATTAACGGGGAAAGTGCGTTTGTTGAGTGAATTGTTCGATGTTGAACGGATTTTTATTGCATATAAAACGCAGGCTTATAAAGCCCAATGGAAAAATGATTTGCCGCAATCGGTCGTTTGTTTTGAAGCAAAGAAAAATATGTGTGCACTCGGTGCGGCTGCGGTTGTGCAAAAAGAATGGTTTCGTTCCATTTATTTTATGCTATAGCGTTTTATTGTTGTTGCGTTTTTGCCGCCGTATTCGTAACTGTATTGTACGCTTAGCGGCGGATATAAAAAGGAGGACGTATGGCGTCTACAATAGGTATTGTAGTTATTTTTATTATTATGTGTGCGTTGATGTACACTAAAAAGCTGTCCGCATTTTTTGCTTTGCCTTTAATGGCTTTTTTTATTGCACTGGTTTCGGGAATTCCGTTTACGGATTCAGCGGATAAAACTCCGGGAATTTTAACGCTTTTGTTTGTCGAAGGTCCGGTTCGGTTGGCTTCGGCAATGATGATTCTAATTTTCGGTGCTATTTTAGCTCAGTTTGTAAAAAATACAGGAATAGCAGAAGAAACGGTACGAAAAGTATCGGAATTGGCGGGAGATCGCCCTTTAGTGTTGGGTATTTCTTTTTTACTGGTGTTAAGTCTTTTGTTTACGACATTAGGCGGTTTGGGTTCGGTGATTATGATAGGAAGTATTGTTTTGCCTATTATGGCTTCCGTTGGAATAAGTCCGCTCACTTGTGCATGTATTTTATTAATCTCGTTAAGTACTGGCGGTATATTTAACTTGGCAAACTGGGGATTGTATATCGACGGTTTTGGTATGACGGCAAATGAAATTAAACTGTTTGCATGGCCGTTGGGAGCGATTTTTTTAGTGTTTGGTATCTTATTTGTAATCGTTCAAACAAAATTAAACGGACACCTTTTTAAGAAAAAACAGATTTCATGGCCGGACCCTGCTCCCGCGACGCAGTGTAAAAAAATAAATCCTTTAGCTTTACTTACACCGATAGTTCCGCTGGTTATGGTTTTTGTGCTTAAAGTAAATATTATCGGTGCTTTTACCGTCGCTATAATATATTGCTTTATTACAACAATAAATAAAGACTCCTTAAAAAACTTGTCGAAGTCGGTTACTCAAGGTATTGCGGATTCCGCCGGAGCAATCTTTTTGATAATAGGTATAGGCATGCTGTTAAAAGTTGTTATGGATCCGCGTGTTACTGCCCATATCGGACAGCCGCTTGCTTCAGTACTGCCTTCTCATGCGCTGAGTTTTATTTTATTTTTCGGTATTCTGGCACCGCTTGCTTTGTACCGCGGTCCTTTAAATATTTGGGGGCTCGGTTTGGGCTTGGGAGCGGTTATGCTTTCAACCGGTAAACTGAGCAGCGCAGCTTTAATGGCGGCTCTTATGGCTACCGGACAAATACAGGGTATTTGCGATCCTACAAATACGCATAATGTATGGACGGCTGCCGCTACCGGTACGGATGTAAACGATATTTTACGCAAAACCTTGCCTTTTGTGTGGGCAGCTTCAGTAATCGGTTTGATTATAGCAGGTTTTATGTTTTTTTAAAAATGGCAGCGGAGGTTGAATGGATGGCGCTTCGGAATTTACGGGTTGGTATTGATGTCGGCGGCACATTTACTCATGCGGTAGCGGTGGAAACACCGAGCAATCGGATAATTGCTTGTGCTGTAACACCGACTACGCACAGCGCCGTCCATTCGGTTTCCGAAGGTATTGTACGGGTTTTTAAGGACGTAATGAAACAAGCCTGTGCTGAACCCGAAGAAATCTGTTTTGTTGCACACAGTACTACACAGGCAACAAATGCATTGCTTGAAGGAGACGTTGCCAAAGTCGGTGTTATAGGCATGGGCTGCGGTTTAAGCGGCTTAAAAGCAAAAGCCGATACCAATGTAAAAGACATTGAACTTACTCAAGGGAAAAAAATTGAAACTGCAGTATGCTATATAAATTCGGTATCTTCCGATTTACAAAAAGAAGCCGCCGTTGCAGTCGAAAAATTAAAAAAAGAAAACTGTGCGGTTATAGCTGTAAGCGAAGCGTTCAGTACGGAAAACCCGGAAAAAGAAAAGGCGGTAGCCGAACAAGCCGTAGAGCAAGGGCTTCTGGCGACTGCCGGTTGCGAAATTTCTCAACTATACGGTTTAAAAATACGCACACGTACGGCGGTAATAAATGCCAGTATTTTACCTAAGATGACTGTAACAGCGCAGCTGACTGCAGAAAGTTTAGTACAAAGCGGCATTACAGCCCCTTTGATGATTATGCGAAGCGACGGCGGAGTAATGGATTTGGCTCAAATGAAAAAACGTCCGATTCTTACTATGCTTTCCGGACCCGCCGCCGGCATTGCCGCCGCTTTAATGTATGTTAAAGTATCCGACGGTATTTTTTTGGAAACGGGCGGAACGAGTACGGATATTTCCGCTATAAAAAACGGTAAAGCTATGATGAAAACAGCCGTTGTCGGAGGGCATTTAACGTACTTAAAAACGCTGGATTCGCGTACGGTCGGTATCGGCGGCGGGTCTATGGTGCGCATGGCACACGGCACAGTTGCCGATGTAGGACCGCGCAGCGCACACATTGCCGGCTTGAGTTACATAGCTTTTTCCGATGAAGCGGAACTTGAACAGGTCCATCCGGAATTAATAAGCCCCGTGAGCTCTGATCCTGCAGATTACGTGGTTGCAGTAAACGAAAAAGGTAAACGTTTTGCACTTACGTTAACCGATGCAGCTATTGCTGCCGGACAAATTAAATCGGGTGATTATGCATATTCAAATGAAAAGACGGTTAAAAATGTATTTTGTCGATTGGCTGAACAAATGGGAACAACAGCCGAAAAGCTTGCCGAAGATATTTTGAGTAAAGCTTCTTCAAAAATTCGAACAACGGTTGAAGACTTGCTGAGCGAATACGATATGGATAAAGATACGGTATCCTTAATCGGCGGAGGGGGAGGAGCCTCATCCGTAGTTCCGCACCTCGCTGAAAAAATGGCAATGAATTATGTTATTGCCGAAAAAGCGGAAGTTATTTCGGCAATCGGCGCGGCTTTAGCAATGCTGCGTGATAGCGTGGAGCGTACAGTTGTTCAGCCGACCGAACGGGATATCGCCGCAATCCGCACGGAAGTGATTGACCGTTTAGAACGTATGGGAGCGGATAGCGCTACTGTTGAAGTTCAAATAGAAACGGACAGCGCAAAAAATATTTTGCGGGCAACAGCTGTCGGTTCTTTGCGCATGGATAAAAGCATTGTTGAAAGAAAAACTATGGACGAAGATGAAATTCTAAAACGGACGGCGTATGCTTTTAAAGTCGATGAACAAGAAATAGAAAAAGTCGGACAAACCTCATCTTTGTATGTATTTTGTCGTACTCGAATAAAACGGCAGATATTCGGTTTAATAAAAACAAAGGTGCTTGATTACCGCGCGACGGATTGCTTCGGTATTATAAAGCTTTCCATACAAGACGGCTTTTATTATCAAACAAAAGCCGAAACAGCCGTTCAAGATATTGCTGCTTATATAGAAGAAAAAGCGGTTTACAACGATATAGGTATGCTTTTGCCGGAAGTATTTATTTTATATAAAAGCCGTATTGCCGATTACACTAAAATACTTGATTTTTCGCAGTTAAAAATTTTAATAAAACTTGAACTTGAAGGTTTGGATAAAAAAGAGCCGGTACTGTGTATACTGCACCGGCGTACTTAGGGGCTGTCAAAAAAGTAACCGACTTTTGAAACAGCACTTAAGAATATGTATTAAAACACATAAACAATAAAGGAGAAAACAAATGAACCATCATTTTGAAACTATGCTTAAAAAAAATAAAATGACTTTAATAATGAGTTTGCCGGCAAACAAACCGGAATTGGCAGATGCCGCATGGGAAAACGGAGCCGATGTAATTAAAGTTCATATTAATGTAAGTCATCGCGCAAGCAAAACCGTATTCGGCAATTTTGATGAAGAAAAAGCAGGCTTGGAAAAAATTTTGGAGCGTTCAAAGGGACCGTGCGGAATCGTTATCGGCGATAACATACAAGCGGCACTGCGCGATTATCCCAAAGCGGTGGCACTGGGATTTGACTTTATATCTTTGTATGTGTCTCATGCTCCGCCGGAAATCCTATATGATAATAAAGTTTTAAAAATGCTTGCGTTAAGCTGCAATGATTCTTTGGAAACAGCAAGTGTTTTAAAAACGGTTGGAGCCGATATACTGGAAGCTTCTATAATGAAAGGGGAAACGTATGGGCAGCCGCTTTCGGCAAAAGAACTTATGCAATACGCTTATTTATGCGCTCAAACGGATCTTCCCGTTGTCGTTCCCACACAGCGCTATATACTTCCCGATCATGTTTATGCTTTACAGCGCTGCGGTATTCGCGCTTTGATGATAGGAGCCGTGGTAACCGGAAAAGAAAAAGAAACGATTTCTCATGCCGTATCGAGCTTTAAGCAAGCAATAAACAGGTTGTAAAAAAATGAACATTTGTTTGCTGCCTTTGGATTCCAGACCGTGCAATTACGTCTTTATCCGTGAGCTTGCCGAAGCCGCTCGTGTAAATATAAGCGTGCCGCCGAAAAAGATAATGGATTATTTTACTGAACCGTCAAAAACGGAAGATTTAAAAGCATGGCTGGAAAAAAATGGCGCTTTTGCCGATTGCATCATTTTATCCGTAGACCAGTTTTTATACGGCGGCTTACTAGCTTCGCGCCGACAGGGAAAAACACAAGAACAAATCGAAGATGACTTTTTGTGGCTGGAACATTTTAAAGCAAAACACCCCCGCATAAAAATACTGGCTTTTTCGGTTTTAATGCGCACGACAATCGGCACTTTACGCGAAGAAAATAAAATATGGTGGGAAGCGGTAGCTGAATATTCCAAAAAAAAATATGCCGAATTGACTTTTCAGCGAAAAGAAGATATTGAAGCGGTTAAAAACTTGGAAAAACGCATTCCTTTTGACGTTTTAAATGAATTTTTATGCGTAAGACAACGCAATCACAATGTTAACTGCCGTTGTATTTTTTTAACCAAAACAGTGTTTGATAAATTAATAATCGTGCAGGAAGACTGTTGTGCCGAAAGTTTACACATTCCTGAAAAACAAATTCTTATGCGTATGGTTTGCGATGAACATTTGGAAAGCAAAGTTTTTTTTCATAACGGAGCCGATGAAGCGGGTATGGAATTGACCTCTTGTGCCGTAGCTGAGAATAAAATCAAAACCACGGATGTGCAATTGTGCTTTTTATTCGATAATCGAAACTTTACGGCAAAATATGAAGATATCCCTTTTTATGAAAATCTAAAAGACCATTTACGTTTGTTAAACATACGGGAAGTAAAAAACTGCGAAAAAATATTGTGTATTTTACCGCCTAAAACACGGCAGGGCGATTATTGTCCGGTAAGAGAAGACAGTGGTAGTTACCGCCGTGACGACTACGAAGTTATGGCAGATATTGTGTGTAAGCACATACGAGCAAAAAAGAAAGTATTCCTTTTGGATTTAGCCTATGCCAACGGCGGCGATTTTTCCTTTATGAGCATATTAATGCAAAAGTGCCGCTGGAGCACTTTGTATGGTTATGCGGCGTGGAATACGGCGGGAAATGCTTTGGGGACTGTTTTAACGCAAATTATATTGTCCGACGGAGTAAACGGGAGACTAAATCGCCGTTTTACAGCCGAGCGGCTGTTGGATGACCTTTTTTATCAAGCAATTGTTAGGGAAAAAGTATCGAAAAAATTGCAGTGTGCAGGTCAGGATGTGTGGGCATTAAAAAATATAAAAGAAGCAGCCATACTTCTAAAGCAAACGGTACGGGAAGAAAAAGAGGTGTTAAAAAGCATTTTCGGTAAAAAAATTCCCGATTTTAAAATCTCTTTCCCTTGGCCGAGAACTTTTGAAGCCGAAATTTTAGTAAATACGGAGAGTAAAAAAAGATGAAAAAAGAATATGATGTAATTATAGCCGGTGCAGGAGCTGCAGGAATTACAGCAACCCTTACGGCAGCTCGGCGCGGCCTTCGGGTTCTTTTAATCGATAAAAACGGATATCCGGGCGGTATGAATACCGCCGCAATGATTTGCCCGTTGATGACCTTTCATGCAGGAAAGCGTCAGATTATAAAGGGTATTGCTCAAGAAATTATAGACAGATTGGCACAAAAAGGAGCAACACTCGGTCATATTCCCGATCCTATCGGTATGGCTTCAACAATTACGCCGATCGATACCGAAGCGTTAAAAATAGTATATTTTGAACTGCTCAGCGAAGAAAAAAATATTACGCTTTTACTGAGCACATGGATTGAAGATGTAACTTGTACAGAACGTTGCTTAAAAAATATTATGATGGTTAATAAAAGCGGAAAAAATACCTATGCGGCAAAAGTGTTTATAGATGCAACAGGAGACGGCGATATCGCTTCAATGTGCCATACAGAATTTGAGTTGGGTAGAGATAAAGACGGTATGGCTCAGCCGATGACTCAAATATTTACGCTTGGCGGGGTTGATTTTTTGCCTGTTATCGATTATATGAAAAAAAATCCGGAACAATTTATTTTGAATATCGACTGTGATTTAAAAAAATATGTAGCGGTTTCTGGTTTTTTTGATTTGGTAACGAGAGCACGTTGTGCCGGCGATTTTTCTTTACCTCGTGACAGAGTATTATTTTTTCAAGGGGTGTATCCGGGAGAAGTTTTGGTTAACATGAGCCGGGTTACCGAGCGCTCGGGAATTAATGCCGAAGATATAACATTTGCACAAATTGAAGCACACCGGCAAATTCAAATGCTTGTTTTTTTCTTTAAGAAATACATACCCGGATTTAAAAACTGCCATATACAAAAGATAGCACCGGCAATCGGTGTTAGGGAAAGCCGGCGAATTGTAGGAATGGAAACGCTTACAACCGAAGCGGTTATTCACAGCAGCGAAAATAAAAACAGTGTGGCGATGTGTGCTTTTCCTATCGATATACACGATCCTGTCGGTAATGAATTGAATTGGATACGAAAAGAAAAAAGTTGTTGTTACGATATTCCTTACGGTGTTATGGTGCCTGAAAGACCGGATAATCTTTTGGTAACCGGCCGTTGTATTTCAGCTACGCATGAAGCGCTTGCTTCCGCCCGGATTACGGCTACCGTTATGGCTTTGGGACAAGCTGCCGGCAATGCCGCCGTTTCGGCAATTCAAAAAGATTGTGCTTTTTCGGCTGTAGATCCTGCCGAAATTCAAAAAAACCTGGTATTGCAAGGCGCAGTCCCGGGTAAGCACTGGCTTAAAAATGATGAAAACGGCATTGTGTAAAAGTGCGGAAAAACTCGATTTTGAGCTATGGTTGTCGCAACCCGTATTTTTGCACTGTGAACCGAAAAAGTTAAAAACATATTATACACAGAGTGTTTTGTACGCCCGGCGTTTGGCATCCAAGTATCCGTTATCGGAAAAAAATGTTTTTAGCTCAATATTTGATTTGGGAGTAACGAATATTACCCCTTATACGGAAACCGAAAAGTGCTTACGAACCGATAAAGCCTATTACGAAATCGATAATGCTTCCATTCACTGGAACGATGATTTTCCGCTTAAAATAAAAAGCGATATTCGAAACGGCGTATTGGACGGTGCTAAAAGAATTCAAGCTGCGCTTTTGTTTCATGAAGCCTTTCATCATATTGAAGAATATAAAGAAAAACCGACGGATGTATATTTGCAGCAGATGTTTGGACTCCGTTTTTTTTCTTTGTTTAGAGAACTTGCGGCTTTTGCTTTTGTAAATGCGCAGATGAAAAATTATTGCTGTCAGTGGATAGACTTTTACTGGCGGGAACAAAAAAATGAAGCAGTGCGGTAAAAATCTTTTTTAGGGTTAATTGTGCCCGTTTTGATAAAAAAGTTAAGCAGCTCCGATACGTCGGGTGCTTCCCATATACGTATTCCCAGTTTTTCGGCGCTTAAGCGGTTTTGTTTTTCGCAAAAAGCTTGAACGGCTTCTTGCTTGCTGTAGCGCTTGCGGTTTTTGTGTATAAAACGGATAAAATCGTCTGCATCACGCGCGCTGTTAACTGCGGTTTTTTCGCATACATCGCATCCTGCGCAAGCAGTTTCTTCGCAGCCGAGTGCTTTTAAAAGTATGTTGCGCCGGCACATACCGGATTGTGCAAAGTCGGCGATTACACGCGCTCTGCTTGACGCATCCGTATCTTTTGCCTTAAAACCGTCTTGCGGCGACCACAGTAATACGGCTTTTGCCGGCGAACCGTCCCGTCCCGCGCGACCGGCTTCTTGCACATAAGCTTCCGCCGTATCAGGCGCATCGTAGTGTATAACAGTACGGATATCTTTTTTATCGACTCCCATGCCGAATGCGCACGTGCTTACCAAAACACCGTCCGTTTTCGGGTAAAACCACTGTTCCGTATTTTCGCGCTCTTCGCGCGTTAAACCTGCGTGATAAAACTTCACCGTATCGCGCTCGTCGCGGCGGTATAAAAAATCGCGCAGCACGTGCGCAAGCTGTGAGCATCGGGTACGGCTTGCGCAAAATACAATTAAGGGTCTTTTTTCAGAAGCGGCGGCTTCAATCAAAGTGTTTTGTTTAAAAGCCGTGTGCATAACGTAATAGCGGATGTTCGGCCGGTCGGTTTCGCCTCGCATAATGTATGCGCTTCCTGCAAACAGTATTTCGTTTATTCTGTTTAATACCGTATCGGAAGCCGTTGCCGTAAAAGCGGTAGTTGTTTTACAGTGCAGTTTTTGTATAATCGTACCCAGTGTCGTATACGCCGGGCGAAAACTGTCGCCCCATTCCGAAACACAGTGAGCTTCGTCTACCGCAACGTGAGCTATACCGCATTCTGCAAGGCGTTCGACTAAAGCGCCGTTTTGCAGCGTTTCGGGGTTGGTTAAAATAAATCGGGTTCCTGTTTTTATACGCTTAAAGCATTCTTCACGCTCTTGTGCGCTTTGTCCGCCGCGCAAAACAACCGCGTCCAAGTCCAGTTTTTTCAGTCGCCCGAGCTGGTCGTTCATTAAAGCTAAAAGCGGATAGATAATAAGCGTTGCGCCCGGCAAAAGTACTGCAGGAATCATAAAGCACAAGGATTTACCCGCTCCGGTCGGAAGCAGTACGATTTGTCCGCCGCGCTCTTCGTTTTGGTAAGCGTCCATAATGTGGGCGATTACCATGCGCTGCCACGGATATAAATAGGGTATGTTAAATACTTTTTGTGCGGTTTCGTGTACGTTGTCGCCTACGGCAAAAGGCGCGCACATAATTCGCTTACTCTGCCCGTATTGTGGTATTTTTTACCACAACGTCGTGAGAAGAGCCTTCTGCAATCGACGCTTGCGATACCAGCGTTATTTTTGCCTTTTGCTGCAATTCGCTTATACTTAAAGCGCCGCAATTGCACATAGTGTGGCGTATTTTACTCATGCTCACGTTTACGTTGTCGTGTAAACTCCCCGCATAAGGAACGTAAGAATCCACACCTTCTTCAAACGACAATTTTGATTCGCCGCCCATGTCATAGCGCTGCCAGTTGCGTGCACGGTTGGAACCTTCTCCCCAATATTCTTTAACGTAGTTTCCGTTTATTATCAATTTGTTTGTGGGACTTTCGTCAAAACGGGCAAAATAACGTCCGAGCATAACAAAGTCTGCTCCCATTGCCAAAGCAAGCGTTATATGATAGTCGTGCACTATGCCGCCGTCGGAGCACAGGGGAATGTATACGCCGGTTTTTTGAAAATATTCGTCGCGTGCTTGTGCCACTTCAATAACGGCGGTGGCTTGTCCGCGTCCTATGCCTTTTTGCTCGCGCGTTATACAAATAGAACCGCCGCCTATGCCGATTTTTATAAAGTCCGCCCCGGCTTCGGCTAAAAATAAAAAGCCTTCTTTATCTACAACGTTTCCCGCGCCCACGCGCACTTTTTCGCCGAATGTGCGATGTATGTCTTTGAGCGCGCGGCTTTGCCATTCGCTAAAACCTTCGGAAGAATCCAAACACAGCACGTCTACTCCCGCTTCAAGCAATGCGGGAACGCGTTCCATGTGGTCTCTGGTATTTATGCCGGCACCTACAATATAGCGGCGCTGAGCGTCGAGCAATTCAAGCGGATGTTCTTCGTGAGAAGCGTAATCTTTGCGGAATACCATAGCGGTAAGGCAGCCGTTTGGTGCAACAATGGGTAAACAGTTGAGTTTGTGCTTCCAAATAAGGTCGTTTGCTTCGCTTAAGCTGATACCGTCTTTTCCCGTTACCAAAGAGGAAAGCGGGGTCATATAATCTTTTATGAGTGCATCTTCGCTCGTGTGCGTTATGCGGAAATCCCGCCCGGTTAAAATGCCTGCCAGTTTGCCCTGTGCGCTTCCGTCTTCGGTTATGGCAATCGTTGAATGTCCCGTTTGTGCGGTTAATGCGAGCGCTTCTTTGAGTGTTTGGTCGGGGCGTAAATTGGAATCGGAGGGAACAAAGCCCGCTTTGTATTTTTTTACTTTGGATACCATTTGCGCTTGTTTTTCTATGGGCTGCGATCCGTAGATAAAGGAAATGCCGCCTTCTTTTGCCAGCGCGATTGCCATTTTGTCGTCGGAAACCGATTGCATAACGGCTGACACCAGCGGAATGTTTACGTGTAAATCGGATTGCTCGCCTTTTTTAAATTTTACGACAGGGGTGCGCAAATTGACTTGTGCGGGAATGCAATGCGCCGGAGTATAGCCGGGAATCAATAAATATTCGGAAAAAGTGTGTGATGTTTGTTCGAAAAAATATGCCATATATAATTATATGGCATAGCTTAATTGCTGTCAATTGCGGGGTTGCATTGTGTTGCTAGCGGATGATGACATTACAAGCTTTTCGTGTTATAGTTTTTGCTGTTATGGAAACGCGCAATATATTTTTTAACATTTCGCCGCTGGATCACCGCTATTCGTTGTCGGAAGAACAGCTTTTTAATACATTGTCTTCTTATGTGTCCGAGCAGGCAGCAATTATGTCCTGCGCCCGAGCAGAAATCGCACTCGTTAAAGCTCATCTTGCCGTGCGTTCCGTTCTTGATAAAAAAACGGAGCGCATGCTCGACGAAGCGGTACAAAACATCGACTGTTCGCGCGTGTACGAAGAAGAAAAAAAGACCAAGCACAGTATGCGCGCTTTAGTAAACGTGCTTAAAACAATGCTTCCGGAAAACATAGCTTCGTTTGTGCATTTGGGAGCCACCAGTGTCGATGTTTTGGATACGGCACTTGCCATGCGCATGAGAGACTGTATGCAAGGTGCGGTTTTACCCGTGCTGCGTTCTCTTGAAAATGAATTGTGTACGATAGCTGAACGCGACAGCGATGTGCCGCAAATAGGGCGTACCCACGGACAGCATGCGGTTCCCATTACCTTCGGTTTTGCCGTTGCCGAATATGTAAGCCGTTTGGGTAAATCGATCGGTGAAATAGAGCGTCTTTCGTGCGATTTACGAGGTAAGCTTTCAGGCCCGGTCGGCGCTTATAACGGCACATCTCTTTTGGTAAAAGATCCGGAAGAGCTTGAAAAGCGTTATCTTGCATACGTAGGGCTTAAACCCTCCGAGTATTCCACACAGCTGGTGGAACCCGAATATCTTTTGCGTTTGCTTTTGGAGTGCAATGTTGCGTTCGGCATTATAGCAAACCTTGCCGATGATTTGCGCAATTTGCAGCGAAGCGAAATAGGCGAAGTGTTTGAATATTTTGCCGGATCGCAAGTCGGTTCTTCCACTATGCCGCACAAACGCAATCCGTGGAATAGCGAACACGTAAAATCTTTATGGAAAGCTTTTGCGCCGCGCGTGATGACTTTTTTTATGGATCAAATTTCCGAGCACCAGCGCGATTTAACCAATTCGGCAAGTCAGCGTTTTGTTGCCGATTATGTAGCAGGTTTTGCGCTTGCAGCCGAGCGTATGAAAACGATTGTTGCCGCTTTGCGCGCCGATACAGACACAATGCTGCGCAATTTGAATACTGCCGGCGGAAAAGTTAAGGGCGGTATTCTTGCAGAACCTGCCTATCTTTTGCTTGCAGAAAGCGGCGAATTGAATGCGCACGAAATTATTCGCTTAATTACGCTGGAAGCGGAAAAAACCGGCGCGGATTTTTTTGAAGTTTTGCAAAAACACGCCGACGTTTTTCAACGTATAAAATCTCAACTGGAAAAACTCGGCACAACCGATGTCTCTTCTTTTTTTGAACACCCCGAACGCTATTGCGGCATTGCCGCGCAAAAAGCGAGATGCCTTGCACAAAAATACCGCTTTTACGGTACAACGATGCAAAATTCGTAAAATATTTTTGCGTTAAAATTCGGCAGACTTTGGCGTACGGGGAAAGGGAATAACGTCGCGCAAATTTGCCATACCGGTTACATAGCGCAAAAGACGTTCAAAGCCTAAGCCGAAGCCCGAATGAACGACGCTTCCGTATTTGCGCAAGTCCAAGTACCACCGATAGTCTTCGGGATTTAAGCCCAATTCCTTTATGCGCGACAAAAGCACGTCGTAGTTTTCTTCGCGCTGCGAGCCGCCGATTATTTCTCCGATGCCGGGAACCAGCACGTCAACTGCGCGCACGGTTTTGCCGTCGTCATTCAATTTCATGTAAAAGGCTTTGATGTCTTTGGGATAGTCGTACACCATTACAGGCTTGTTAAACAGCTGTTCGGTTAAAAAGCGTTCATGTTCGGTTTGCAGATCGCAACCCCAAAACGCTTTGAACTCAAAGCGGCCGTTGTTTTTTTCAAGCTCTTTGACGGCGTCGGTATAGCTTATGCGCTTAAAATCCGATGAAGCGACTTTTTTTAGCGTATCGATGAGCCCCTTTTGAATGCGCGCGTCAAAAAACGCCATATCTTCGCTGCATTTTGTAAGCGCCCAATTCACCAGATATTTGATAAAGTCTTCCGCCAAGTCCATGTCGTCGTCGAGGTCAAAAAAAGCCATTTCCGGCTCTATCATCCAAAATTCAGCCAAATGACGCGGCGTGTTCGAGTTTTCCGCACGGAAAGTGGGACCGAAAGTGTAGACGCGCGAAAGGGCGGTTGCCCACGCTTCCGCTTCCAATTGTCCGGACACCGTTAAGTTTGCACTTTTGCCGAAAAAATCTTTGGTGTAATCCACGAGTTCTGCGGCTTTTTCGGCTTTCATTCCTTTTGCACCGGCGATGATGCCTGCTTCTGCAATCTTTTTTAAATCGAGTGTGGTTACTTGAAACATTTCGCCTGCGCCTTCGGCATCGCTTGCCGTGATAATCGGCGTGTGTACGTAGTTAAAGCCGCGCTCTTGAAAAAAGGTATGAACGGCAAACGCCATTTGGTTTCTCATGCGCCCTACCGCGCCGAACGCGTTGGTGCGCGGTCTTAAGTGGGCGATTTCGCGCAGGAATTCAAAACTGTGGCCTTTTTTTTGTAAGGGGTAGGTTTCCGCGCTCGCTTCTCCGAGCACGTCTATGCACTCGAGCGCAACTTCAACAGCCTGCCCCGAAGCGGGCGAGGGTATGAGTTTTCCCGAAGCGTGAACCGAAGCTCCGGTCGTTATTTTTTTCAGTTCGTTTTCAATGAGTTTGCAAGCGCCGTGCTCTATGCCGTGCATCGACGCGTTTTGGTTTGCGCTTGTGCTTTCGCGGTCGAAGGTTAGCTGAATCGAAGCGAAGCACGAGCCGTCGTTTACTTCGATAAAGCACAGATTTTTCGAATCACGTTTGGTGCGCACCCAGCCGTATATGTCTACGGTTTTTCCGTCAGGTTTTGAAACAAGAATATCTTTAATCAATGTATGCTGCATAGCATAGTCATATCACCTTTTGCGCTTTTCTTCAAGGCGCCTTCTTCTCTTTGCTTCCCTTGCTAAAACTCAAAAGCGTGCTATACTGTAGTTATGGATAACAAAAAAAACGGAAAGCGCTGCTATACGCTGTCTTGCGGTGTTCGCATACCGAAAATCGGTTTCGGCACATACAAAGCCGCAGAGGGCGGCACGTCAAAGATAATCGCTCAAGCGATTGAAGCCGGTTATCGCTGTTTCGATACGGCATCTTTTTATAAAACCGAAAAACACCTTGCCGACGCGGTAGAAAAAAGCGGAATTGAGCGAAAGGATTTTTTTTATATTTCAAAATTGTGGAAAACCGACATGGGGCGCAAGAAAACAAAGGCTGCGTTTGAAAAAACGCTTTCGGCACTGCGCACCGATTACCTCGACTTATACCTTATCCATTGGCCGCTTCCGTTCATTCCTTGCCCCGATTGGGAAAAACTCGATGTTGAAACGTGGAGTGTTATGGAAGAACTTGTTGCACAGGGGCGTATACGGGCAATCGGTTTAAGCAATTTTTTGCCGCATCATATTGAAAACATTGTACGCAATTGTAATATTATGCCTGCAGTAAATCAAATAGAATTTCACCCGGGCTATACGCAAGAAAGCACCGTGCGCTATTGCAAGCGAATGGGCATACGGGTTTTGGCGTGGAGCCCCATAGGCAGAACCCGTATGCTTAACGATTCTTTAATTGTTTCGCTTTCGCAAAAATACCGGGTAAGCCCCGCTCAAATTTGTTTACGCTTTGCCGTGCAAAGGGGTATTATTCCCGTTCCAAAAGCGTCGTCCGTTGAACGCATAAAAGAAAACCTTAATTTGTGGTCTTTTAAAATAGATGTGCAGGATATGCAGCGTTTGGAAAGCATGCCCCCGGCGGGCTGGTCGGGCGAACACCCCGACCGGGAACGCGTGTATTTTACTTAAAACTGTGCGTGTATCGCGGTTTTACCCGACCGGTGCGGATGCACGGTTTTTAAACTTTACCTGCGTTTTCCGAACAAGCGCAGCAAAGACAAAAAGATATTTATAAAATCAAGGTACAATTCCAGTGCACCGATAACTGCGATCTTTTTGAAATTATCGCTTCCGTCGGCATATACCGAAATATTCATCAGTTTTTGAGTATCGTATGCGGTTAAACCGGTAAATACGACAACGGCAAGAATGGAAATAATCCAATCGAGCGAAGAAGAGCGCAGCAAAAGGTTTAATACCGAAGCGATGATAATTCCTATCAGCCCCATCAGCAAGTACCGTCCTGCCGAACGCAAATCGCTTTTTGTTTTAACTCCGTATAAACTCATACCGCCGAACATTAAAGCGCTTACTACAAACACTTTTGCAACGGCGTTCGGAGTGTACTGCAAAAAGATTGCCGAAAGAGTAATACCGTTAAACACCGAATAAGCGATAAAAGCGGTAAATGCCGTTGTGCTGCTCATTTTGCGGATTCCGGCTGAAAGCCAAAAAACCAAAGCAAACTCTCCGATAATCAAAGCGAAAAATACGATCGGATTACCGAATATCAAGCGGAGCATAAAGGTGCTATGAGCCGTTACAAAAGCTGCCGCGCCGCTTATAGCGAGCGCCAGTACCATCCAGCCGTATACGCCGCTTATAAACTTGCGCCGTACATCTTCATTTGCCTGTTTAAGGCTGATTGTTTGAGTTGAATTATCCATACTTAAAAGTTAACTCCCTTTAGTCTTTGTGTCAAGTTTATTTTTCAGCGGAAACTCCGCTTTCGGTTAAATCGGTAATGCCGTTCATCGAAGAAACTCCGTTGTCGGCGCTTTGACCGGGTTCGTTTGCGCTCATACTTTCATCGGCGTCGGCGGTTTTGTCATTTTCGTTTTCTTTTGCCGTAAGCTCTTCTTCGCTGCGGTCAAAGACGGCGCGTAAATCGCTTGAAGCAAGCAATACTGCTTCGTCTTTGTCGATCCGTATGTACGTTTGTGCCGATGTTTCGGCAGTTTTTCCGATGTACAAGGTGCGAAGTGTTTTTCCGTTTTTAGCTGCCGTTACCGTTATAAGGTTTTTTTCATCAAAGCCGAAACGTTCGGCAGCCGTTTTTTGCCGGCTTTCCGCCGAAACGGTTCCCAAAACGCGCACTTTTTGCACATTGTCGGCAATGCGCTCCGATACATAGCTTTCGGCTTTTACATTTTCGGCTAAAAACCATTCGCCGTCTTTTTTAGACAGCGTATACGAACTGCCGTCTGCTTTTACTACGCTTATAAGATCCGCTTGTTCTTTGAGCACAAGATCGCGTACCGCATTTTTTCCCGAGCGTATCAATTGAAACGTATAGGTAAGCGCTAAAACTGCAATAACCGCCAGTAAAATTATTTTTCGTGTATTCATATTAGCGATCCTCCGTGTGCGCGTTCAAATAATGATTGCGTATTTTTCTTTTGCGTCTGCTTTTTGCATGCCATACTAAAAAGCCGGCAATAACCGTAAAAAGCGGCAAGCCGTATTGATTTATAATTTTTGCCAAAGCCGCCTTTGCTGCAGTTGTTTTGTTTAATGCGTTAAGCGAAAGCCCTTTGGTGCGCATGGCACACAGCTGTTCGTTTCCATTCAAATAATCGATTGCATTACGGTCGAACATGGCGATAGCTTGAGAACCGCTGTCGTCATTGATAAGCATACCGGTGGTGATTTTTGACGAGCCTGCAAAAAAGAAACGTCCTTTTTGTAAGCTGTGTGTAAGGTGCACTTTTTGTGCCGTTGTACCGCCTGTCGGCGTGCCGGCGTCGCTCATAGCAGTATCCGTTTCAACCGGTTTATCGAATGCGCTTTTAAAAGAGCCTTCAGCTATAAGGGCAAGATTTTCTTCTTTCATATCGGTTTTTGCCGGGGGAAAAATATATGAGGGATTTAATACACTGATGTCTTTTTGTACCCACGCTTCTTTACTTGTTTTTGCCAAAACGGTAATGCTGCGCTCAGGATTTTCAAAACCGTCAAGAAGCTTTACCGCGCCGCTTTGCAAAAACAGTACGTATGAAAGATTTGCCGAAATCGGGTGTTTTTTGTTCATACCGCTTTGATACAACAAAGGTGCGTAGTAAAAGTTTGTTTTACCGTTTGCCGTGTTTGAAACATAACACTGCGTGTCCATGACATAGCCTTCACCCAATTCAAAACCGTATGCACCGAGCAGTTTTTCCAAACCGGTTTCGTTTTTTTCGTACGTCGGCGGCATACCGTAGTACATTGCCGTTTGATCCTGTTTTTCGATATACGGGTCTAAAAACAAAGCGATGTTTCCGCCGCGCAGCAAAAACTGATCTATTTTATATAGTTCGGCATCGCTGAATTTTTCTACCGGACCATTTATAACGAGCGTTGATATATTTGGGCTTATGTCCTTTTCGCTCAAATTCAATTCTTTAAACGTGTACCAATCGGATGAATACGCAACAAAGTTTGCCGCTCCGTTTTGCGCATCGTACAAACCGCGTTCGCCGTGTCCGGTTACATAGCCGATGTCTGCAGAACGCGCCGTTAAAGCTGTTAAGCTTTCGCTGAGGCTTTGCTCCATATCGTCCAAGCCTGTAATAACATAGCCTCCGAACAGTGTATTGCTCATTTGCAGCGGTACAAGGCGGAATGCTTCGCCGTATTCCAATACCAATCCTATAACGCCCTTTCCTTCAGAGCCGTCTTTTTCTGTCCAGCCGACGGTTTGTAAACCGTATTTTTCGCTCAATGCTTGAATTTCGCTTTGTGCCGGCTCTTTTTCGCTGTACGTTATGCGTCCTTCATTTTTTTCGTTAAGCGAAGAAAATGCATTTTGTACCGACGATTTAATGGAAGAAAATCCTTTAATGTTAAAATCGGCGAGGCGCGGACTTATATATAAGGTAAGAGATACTTGCCCTTTTAATCCGGAAAGCGTATTCACCGCATTTATCATTTGTACCATTTTGGAAGTTAATTTATATTCCAAACCTTCCGATGAAGTTACTCCGTCGATGGTTTCTATGCAGTCGGCATAGGTTAAAACAATGCCCATCCATACGCTTTTAAAACCGACTTCATTGTCTTTTACTTCCTGTATTTGCGCTTGCGACAGCCGGTACGCGCTTGCCAAAGATTGGTTTTCGCTTTGGTCCATATCGAAGCGTTCCCACGAAAAGTATTTGTTACCCGCGCCGGAGTACTCGGTTAATAAATCGGTAACGTATGTTGCCGTTCCGTTGTACGGGGAGGGCAGGTTTGACGAAAAAAACACTTTTACCGAAAGCGGCTGTTCCAGTGTTTTTACGACTTGTTTGCTCGCTTGCGACAAAGAATAAGATTTGGGCGCGGTTGCATCGAGCCGAAAAAAGCTTCGTGCACTTACCAAGTTTAAAAGTACCAGTGCGATAATAAACAGTAAAAAATCGCTTTTAGGGCTTTTAAGATACCGTAAAAAGTTTTTCATTATGCCGCCCTCCGTGAATCGACGGTTTTAACCGTCAGCGTTAAAAATAAAGCAGTCAGCGATATAAAGTACACTACGTCGCGGCTGTCGATAATACCGCGTGAAATCGACGTAAAGTGGCTTCCCGCCGATAAAAACTGCAAAAAACCTACAACCGGTGCCGGTAAAAAAATCAAAAATTGGTCGATTAAAGCAAGCGCAATACATAAAGCAAAACCTGCAAAAAAAGCAACGATTTGATTTTTAGTAAGGGCTGAAGCAAAAAGTCCTACTGCACAAAAAGCTGCCGTTAAAAAAAGCGCTCCGATATAACCGCACACAAGCGGGCCTATATCAAGCGAACCGAAAAAAGATGCGGTAACGGCGTATACGACGGTCGGTAAAAGCATAATCGCGCCGAACAAAACGGCGGCGCCGAATTTACCTGCGACTACGTCGAAAGAGGTAACCGGAAGCGTCATTAAAGTTTCCAAACTGCCGGTTTTGCGCTCTTCGGCAAACAGTTTCATAGTAACGGCGGGAATAAAAAACGACAAAAGCATGGGCAGGTTGGTAAAAAACTGACGCAATTCCGCGCGGTTTGCCAAAAAAAATACTGCAAAAAATAAAAATCCGGAAAACAGCAAAAATAAACCGATTACGATATATGCGGTTGCTCCGGCAAAATAAGCGGCTAATTCGCGTTTTGCAATAACCGTTTTGGTATTCATGCTTCACCTCCCGTAGTCAGCGTGCGGAACACTTGTTCAAGGCTGTTGCGCTTTAACGACAATTCGTACAATTTCCAGCCGTTTTTGGCAACGATTTCGGCGGCTTGCGGACGGATTTCCGTGTCCGGTTTAAGCGCAACTCGTACGGCGCATACACCGGCGTTTTGCGGAAAAGAGAATTCGTCGTCGTGTACGTCGATTCCGTTAACTTCAAGTACTCCTTGAAGTTGCGAAAACGCGTTTGTCAATTCTTTTTGCGTTGTTCCGGCTGCCGCAATGCACAGATTTGCGCCGCTTCCGTAACGGCTGCGCAGCTGTGAGGTGGGGCTGTCGGCGGCAATTTTTCCGTGCGAAATGATGATAACCCTGTCGCACAGCATTTCCACTTCGCCCAAAATATGCGTAGAAATAATAACCGTTCTGGTTTTACCAATTTCTTTTATCAGGGAACGCACTTCACCGATTTGATTGGGGTCCAAACCGCTGGTCGGTTCGTCTAAAATAAGGATTTCAGGATCGTTCATAAGCGCGTGGGCAAGTCCGACTCTTTGACGGTATCCGCGCGAAAGTTCGCTGATGTTTTTGTGCATTACTTCGGCTAAGCCGCAAGAGGCGCACAAAGCTTCGGTTTTTTTTACCGGATCTACGCCTTGCATGCGGGCAACATATTCCAAATAGTCTTGCACAATCATGTCGCCGTACAGCGGGGCGGATTCGGGCATATAGCCTATTTTACGCTTTGATGCTTTTTCGTCGCTGCGTATGTCTTGTCCGTCGATGGTAATGCTTCCTTCGTCTTGCGCAAGGAAACCGGTAATCATCCGCATGGTTGTCGTTTTCCCCGCTCCATTCGGTCCTAAAAGTCCGACGATTTCGCCGGTTTTAATCGAAAAACCGATGTCGTCTACCGCTTTAAAAGAACCGAAAGAACGGGAAACATGCGCCAGTTCAATCATAATATTCTCCTCAATAATATATAAATACTAAATGTTTACGAATGGTTATGGTAACAATTCCGCGCTGTTTGGTAAAGTGCGTGTGAGCGCCATTGGCGGCTCCTGGGTGATGCTGCCGTGCCGTAGCGTCGCCCGAACTGTGCGCGGCGGGTTCGCTTCCGTACAGTAGCGTCGCTTGTTTTGCTTACTCTTTCCACAGCTTCTTCTTTATGTTATAGTTATGCTATGGGTGTGAAACAAGAAAAAAAAGATGCAAAAACCGCCGTATACGACGAATCCAAAATAAAAACGCTCAGTTCGCTTGAGCACATACGGCTTCGTACCGGTATGTATATCGGGCGGCTGGGCGACGGCTCAAATCAAAACGACGGTATTTACATACTGCTTAAAGAAGTTATAGACAATGCGGTAGACGAATTCATTATGGGCAACGGTAAACGCGTCGACGTGGAAGTAAAAGAAGGGCGCGTAAAAGTGCGCGATTACGGGCGCGGTATTCCTTTGGGAAAATTGGTTGACTGCGTATCCGTTATAAACACCGGAGCCAAGTATAACAGCGAAGTGTTTCAGTTTTCGGTCGGCTTAAACGGTGTGGGTACAAAGGCGGTGAACGCGCTGTCTTCTTTTTTTAGAGTAGTGTCCGTGCGCGAAGGCAAAGCTGCCGAAGCGGTGTTTGAGCGCGGAAAACTGAAAAGCAATAAAACGATTCAAGCAAAACCGGAAACAAAACCGGGCACGTATGTGGAATTTGTGCCGGATACGCAAGTGTTCGGCGAATATGCGTTTAATATGGAATTTGTTGAGCGCAGGCTGTGGAACTATGCGTATTTAAACGCAGGGCTTACTTTAGTATGCAACGGTATTAAATATGTCAGCGAAAAAGGTCTTTTGGATTTATTGTCCAACGAACTTGAAGGCGAAAGTTTATATCCGGTAGGCTATTATAAAGGTAAACAAATTGAATTTTCGTTTACCCATTCAAACGCGTACGGAGAAAATTCTTTTTCGTTTGTAAACGGACAATTTACTTCGGACGGCGGCACGCATTTATCGGCATTTAAAGAAGGTTTTGTAAAAGGCGTAAACGAATTTTACCGTAAAAACTACAAAAGCGAAGACGTGCGCGAAGGAATGGCTGCCGCCGTTGCGGTAAAAATTCAAGAGCCGATATTCGAAAGCCAAACAAAAAACAAACTCGGCAACACCGACGTAAAAGGCTGGATTGTAAACGAAACAAAAGCCGCCGTCGACGATTGGCTGCACCGCAACCCGGAAACGGCAAAAGCTCTGGAATTAAAAATTACGGCAAACGAAAAATTGCGTACGGAATTAAATACCGTAAAAAAAGAAGCAAAAGAAGCGGCAAAAAAAATTGCGCTTAAAATCCCCAAACTTAAAGACTGCAAGTATCATACTGAAGACGGCGCCAAAGGCGAAAATACGATGATATTTTTAACCGAGGGCGATTCGGCTGCAGGCTCTTTAGTCGGAAGCCGCGATGCAATGACGCAGGCAATATTCAGTTTGCGCGGCAAGCCCGAAAATATGTACGGTAAAAAAAGAACGGACATTTATAAAAATGCGGAACTGTACAATTTGATGATGGCGCTCGGTATAGAAAACGACACCGAAGGTTTGCGTTACGGTAAAATCGTTATTGCAACCGATGCCGATAACGACGGTTTTCATATCCGAAACCTTTTGCTCACTTTCTTTTTAGGCTATTTTGAAGAATTGGTAACCGGACAGCGCGTTTTTATTTTGGAAACACCGCTGTTCCGCGTGCGCAATAAAAAAGAAACGCGCTATTGTTACAGCGAAGCCGAGCGCGACGAAGCCGTCAGCTTACTTGGAAATGCGGCGGAAGTAACCCGTTTTAAAGGTTTGGGAGAAATAAGCCCTACGGAATTCGGACAGTTTATCGGAGACGATATGCGCTTGGTGCCGGTAGAAGTGCAAACGCTTAAAAACGTTCCGCGTTTATTGGAGTTTTATATGGGTAAAAATACTCCGCAGCGCCGCGATTTTATTGTTCACAATTTGCTTGAGCAAATAGACGCTTAAGCTTTACTAAAGGATTACTATGGCTTACGTAAAAAATATATTCGACAAAAACTTTTTGGAATATGCAAGCTACGTTATCCGCGACCGCGCAATTCCCGATTTGGAAGACGGGTTAAAACCGGTTCAGCGGCGCGTTTTGCATACCCTTTTTGAAATGGACGACGGTAAATTCCACAAAGTGGCAAACGTTGTCGGCCAGTGTATGAAATACCACCCGCACGGAGATGCTTCCATTTACGGGGCATTGGTTGTGCTTGCCAATAAAGATTTGTTTATAGACCGGCAGGGGAACTTCGGCAATTTGTACACCGGAGACGGAGCTTCGGCTGCGCGTTATATAGAATGCCGCTGTACCCGTTTGGGAAAAGATATTTTGTACAATCCGGCTATTTCAAACTATGTGCCGTCTTACGACGGACGCGGTAAAGAGCCGTCGGTATTTAGAGCAAAGCTGCCCTTAGCGCTTGTTTTGGGAGCCGAAGGTATTGCAGTCGGTATGTCTACCCGTATTTTAAGCCACAATATCCGCGAAGTAATAGAAGCCGAAAAAGCTTGTTTAACGGGTAAAAATTTTGCGCTGTATCCGGATTTTCCCACCGGCGGTTTAATCGACGTTTCCGAATATCAAGACGGATTGGGAAAAATCATCACACGTGCAAAATTGGATACCTCGGATCCCAAACGTATTGTTATTACCGAACTGCCTGCAGGAAGCAATACCGAAACCCTTATGCAATCCATAGAAACTGCAGCAAAAAGCGGAAAAGTTAAAATCGCTTCCATTAACGATTTTACCACCGATAAAGTTGAAATTGAAATAAAATTGCAGCGCGGAGTGTACTCAAAAGAAGTTGAAGATGCGCTGTTTGCGTTTACCGATTGCGAACAATCCATTTCCTGCAATTTACTCGTTATAAAAGACAATATGCCGCAAGTGATGACGGTAACCGATGTAATAAAACACCATGCAAAGCAGCTTGTCGGCATTTTAAAAGACGAATTGCAATTGGAAAAAGCGAATTTAACCGACCGGTTGCATTTACGCACCCTTGAGCGCATTTTTATAGAAGAACGCATTTACAAAAAAATAGAACAAATGAAAACGGCGGAAACGGTTGTAAAAGCTGTTATTGCAGGATTTAAACCGTTTGCCGCAGAGCTTATCCGTCCGGTAACGGAAGAAGACGTCGATACGCTTTTGAAAATACCTATCCGGCGCATATCGTTATACGATATACAAAAAAACCGCCAAGAAGTGCAGGAAATAAACGAGCGGCTTAAAGAAATTGCCAAATTGCTTAAAAATTTAACCGCGTATGCGGTAAGCTGGCTTGACGGAATTCTTGCAAAATTGGACGAAGATAAAGCTGTGCGCAAAACAAAGATTACCGATTTTAACCAAGTGGATGTGCGCGAAGTCGTTAAAAAAGATACCGCCCTGCGCTACGATTCCAAAACGGGGTATTTGGGAACTGCCGTTTCAACCGGAACTGAATTGTTTAAAGTGTCGCCCTACGACCGTATTGTAGTGTTAAGAAAAAGCGGCGTGTACACGGTGTGCGATGTGCCGGATAAATTGTTTGTGGATACGGGCATGTGGTATTGCGGTTCTTCGGAAAAAGAAGAGCTTTCCAAAGTTTTATTTACGCTTATTTTCCGCGACCCTAAAACAAAGTTTTGCTTTATAAAAAGATGCCGTATCGGGCAGTTTATATTAAACCGCGATTATTTGATTGTTCCGGAAGGAATGCAGCTTTTGTATGTAAGCACTAAAGCCGATTTTTCTTTTACGCTTATGTATACAAAAAAACCGCGCGTAAAGATTTTGCAAGAAACGTTTAAAGCTTCCGATTACGAAGAAAAAGGTTTAAAATCTATCGGTGTGCGGCTGAGCTCCCGTGAAACGGAAAAAATCGTCGTGACAAAAAAAGCTCAAGCAAAAGACATTCAGGATGTGTAAAGCGGGGAAAGAGTATGAAGTCGGTAAAAAAATTACTGCGTAACATAAGCGTGTGCAGCGCGCGCCATTTGCCCAAACTGGCTTTGGCTATGCTGGTAATGACGCTTATTTCTTACTTTTTTTTAGCTTTTGCGGTAACCCCCTTTGCTGCAGTTGTTGCTTCTAATGCTTCGTCCATGCGCCTTTTGGCTGCGGTGGGCTTTTCGGCGTTTGCAGTGTCCGTTTTAAACACCGTTTTACAATACGGTTTTTTTGTACTGACGCTTTTATTGTATACCGGAAAGCGCGCCGTGCTCGGTCATTTGTTTACCGGATTTCGCGATTTTAAAAGAGCTCTTACAGCTGCTTTGTTTTTTATGCTACTGTATGCCGTTTTTACCTTTGCGCTGGTATTTGCACTCGGCGCTGCCGGCTCCCGATTGCTTTCTAACACGGATTTTTCGCAATTGCTTCAAAACGCGGCGGAAAACTCTTTTTCTTCCGAGCGAACATCCCTGCTGCTTGCAATCGGTATTGCTTTAGTACTTTCGTTTGTTGTTTTTGCTTTAATTTATTTACGTTACGGTTTTACGTGGTTTTTTTTATACGAAAACTCCTCGCTTTCGGTGCGTCAAGCGCTGCGCAAAAGCGCTGTCTTTGCCAAAGCTCAGCGTATGCGCTTTTTTGTGCTGTGCGTAAAAAGCTGCTGGCGTTATGCGCTTTGTGCGCTTCTTCTAACGGCGCTTTCGTTCGGTATTACCGGTGCCGCCTCGCATCCTTTTTTCCGCTCGCTGCAGCTGTTTGACCCGCTTTTTAGCATGGCAAGCACGCTGTGTTTGTACATCGCTGTTATCCGGGTATGCATTGCTTTTGCCGCTTTTTACGATGAACAATCGACAAATACGGTCGGCTCGAGCGGCTCGGGCAGCTTAAGTTCTGCCGGCATCGGGCTGAGCGACACGGATGACGGCGCACACAGCGGAACCGGGACGGGCGGCAGCCGTGAAAATCATACCGGCGCTTTACCGGAAAAAACGTGAAAGTTTTGCTTGCACCCGCTGCAGCCGAAATAACCGTAAAAAAATCGCGCTTTATAGCCGAAGCTTTTCCGGTAAAAACCCAAAGCGAAGTGCGTGCTATGCTTAAAGCGCAAAAACAAAAGTATGCGGATTCTTCCCACGTTGTGCACGCCTTTGTGCTCGGTCATGGTGCGCAAATCTGCGGAATGTCCGACGATGGGGAGCCTTCCGGTACTGCAGGGCGCCCCGTGCTGAATGTGCTTAAAGGTTTCGGCTGCAGCGATATTTTGCTGAGCGTAACGCGTTATTTCGGCGGCACGCTTTTAGGAACGGGCGGCTTGGTTAAAGCATACACGCAAGCGGCGCAAGCAGTGCTCGAAGATGCACAAACCGAAGAATTTGTTGAGCGAAGCGCGTTTGAATTAAACCTTTCATACCAAAATTACGAAGCTTGCCGCTTTTTATTTGAAAAATTTTGTATAACCGGATTGTGCGAAACGTTTGCCGAAACAGTTGTGTTAAGCGGCTTTGTACAAACGTCCTTAAAAAATGACTTTGAAAAAAAAATAAAGGATGTGTGCGCCGGCTCTCTTTTATAATTTTGCCGTGCGTAACTAATGTTAAAATCCATCCTTGCCTGTTTTTTACGTTCCGTGATAGTATATACATCATATTAAGGAGGAACCATGGCAGATAAATCTATGCGGCATGTAGAGCGGATAATCAAGATTATTTTAACGATTATCAGTTTGCTTTTTGCCTTTTTTCTTATTATGTTCGGTACGATTCTTTTGCGCGACATGGGTTCGTGGGGAGCAAAACCCGAATTGGAAGATTTTTTGGAGCGCGCAGGTGTTTCAGACATGGAAGCTGCCGTTGAAGAAGCGGAAAAAGAAGCCGATTTTATTGAAGACAGTTTGCAAACCAATCAAGCTGGATACGAAAATGCACTAAAGCTCTACCGTGAAGAAAAAAGCGTTTACGAAAATTGGCTGGCAACACGCGCAGTCTTAAAAGACAAAGAGCAAAACGCTGTTGTGCTTCAAAAAACGCGCCTTTTGGAATCGTACAAAGATTCTATGCGCAGTTGGTCAAATGCCGTTCAAAAAGATACGCAGCAGCTTAAAGAAAAAAAGAGTGAAATTGAATCGCTGCGCAAAAACGAAGATGATGCGCGCAGCAGTGCCCGTAAAGATTGGGATAAAGCTTATTCGATGTATAAACTGAAAATCTTTGCCGTGCGCTTGCTGTTCGTTTGCCCTCTTTTGGCTTTGGCAATTTTTTTGGTTATTAAATACCGCACCCGCAAATTCGCCGCCTTTATTTGGGGTTATACGGTGTTTGTACTGTGGGCATTCTTTTTCGGTTTAATACCGTATTTGCCCAGTTTCGGCGGCTATGTGCAATACGGCGTCGGCATATTGCTGACGGTTGTTGTCGGCTATTATGTTATAAAATATACGCAAAACTATGTGCGCGAAAAACAAGAGCAAGCGCGCTTGTCTTCCGAAGAGCGCAGCAAAAAGATTGCGGAAGCTGCTGCACTGCGCTCGTATACAATGCAAGTGTGTCCGTCGTGCGAGCATTCCTATATGCCGTCGGTTACCAAAGCTTCAACGCTGCCGAGTTTTTGCTCTCATTGCGGTTTGGAACTTTTTTCGCCCTGTAAAAGCTGCGGTGAAGTAAACTTTGTGCATTTTAATTTTTGCTGGAAATGCGGCGCCGACTTAAAGAAAAAAGAACAAAAACAAGGGTAAAAAAAACATTTTGTTTGATTATGCCGGAAGCCTAAAAAAGCGCGGCGCGGCTTTTTAGCTGCGCCGCTGCGCTTCACTTTGCTGCATGCTATTTTATATTTTTTATCTTTTCCGCTAAAAATAAATAATTTTTATATGCTTCTTTTACGTGCGGCATATCCAATTTTAAAGCGTCGCTAGGAAATTCGGTAAGAGATTGTGAGCGCAAAACTTCTCTGCGAAGCGTATTTACAAAAGTTCTAAAACTTTTATTTGTAATGCGGTTATATTCTATTGATTCAAGTTTGCTTTGACGATAAAATTCCCGTAAAACAGGATTTTTTATATTTTCTTTATCGTCGGCAAAAATCTCATCATATTTTAAATCAACTATTTTTCCTTTTTCGTATATAACTTCCAGACGTGTGCTTATGCCGCAATCATAGGGTTGCGTTATTCCTACATATCTTTTATCGCTCGCTTTTTCTTTAACTTCTTTCGCCATCTCTTTGAGCAAAGGAACAAAACCGTTTTTTGCACTGTTGGATGAACCGAACAAAGTTTTATAGTCAAGGTCCAATTTTTGATTTTTTAAAACTTGCCATTCCAAATAGCTCATGCCGTTTATAAGCGTAACCAAAGTGTAATTCGTTCTGGCATTTTTTGCTTGAAAAAAACCGTAGCCCGAACGGCGTTTTGTCTCTCCTGCCCATTCGGAAGCATAGTACGTAATAGGCGGTCTTTCATTCAGTTCTATATGCACTATCTCGTTATTATTAACCACGACTTCCGCGTAAGCTTCATAGCCGCCGTCAAAAACTTTTTTTCCGGAATAATAATCTCCTACGATAATTCCCTTGGGAGGCTGAACCGACCAGTACATAGCCTTGATTTTTTCCTGCCCCTCTTTGTTTTTTTTCTTTGCTATTTCCATAGCTTCTTTAACCTTAGGGTCCGCTTCCAATTCTTTGGCAGCTCCTTTTTTTCCGTCGTATTTTAATGTTTGGGAGTGATTTACCATGTCGGCGGCTGTTCTGGACGCTCCGCTCGATGCGTCGTAATCATACACTCTGCCGTTTATGACGATTTCCTTTGAGCTTTTATCGATATATTTATAATAATTCGGAGTGTAATTTATTTTTTCTTGTTTTTTATTATTACATACATAGTCATCCAAATTGATAAGTGTTTTCCATTTATCAACTTGGCTTACTGTCGGAGTCGATACTGCATCGATTTTCGTTGTCGCGCCCGTTTTAGCGTTTACTTTTGCGGGAGTTTCGGCGTTGGCTTTTAATGAAAACAATCCCAGCAGTAAAAAAAATTTTAAAAGGTTGTTTTTTCTTTTCATGGTTTTTCTCCTTTTCTTTGCATTTGGTTTGTGACGTATTTTAACAGATTTTTTCAATTAAGAGCAATATAGGCAGATTTCTGTTTTACCCAAAATACGCACTACTTGTAGCTTTTTATATTATACCGTACAATAAAACCGGAGCCAGTATGACGGAAAATCCGGATGTATTAAATACACAAGCTATAGACCTTGCTGCCAAGGGCGACTACGACGAAGCGATCGCCTGCTTTAAGCGGGCAATTTACATGGAAAATTCAAACCATCTTTTATGGTATAATTTAGGCATAACGTACCGCGATTCGGGCAATTTGAACGCGGCAAAGCAAGCGTTGTTAACAGCCTATGCTTTGGATGATACGGATCAAGAATTGTTGGAAAGTTTAACTTTGGTTTGTTTTGCGCTCGATGAAACCGACGATGCCTTTGAATACTGCTCCGAATCACTTGAGTTAAACGGCGAAAATGCGCGATCGTGGAATAATTTGGGGGTACTGTATTTTTCACGAAGCGAATATCAAAAAGCGGAAGAAGCGTTTGAGCAAGCGTTGAGTATATATCCGCATTATTACGATGCACTGTATAATTTGCGCGACACCTATGCCGAACTCGGCAATAAAACGGGAGAAGCCGAATGTACGCGCTTGCTGTCCGACATGCGTTCAAGCGGGAGTGTTATGCATGCGTGATACGGCTCAAGTGCTTGAAGTAAATCAAAACGGCAGCGTACTGGTAATGCCTTTTATAACGAATGCATGCATAAGCTGTACGAATTCCGGCTGCGGCAAGCGCGGCTCTCCTTTTACCGCAGCAAACCCGAACGGACTTCCGCTTGCACCAGGTATGACTGTGCGCATAAGTGCAAAAAAACGCTATCAAGCGCTGCAAGCTTTAACCGCACTGTGCGTACCGCTTGTGTGTGCCGCAGCCGGCTGGTTTGTGTCGGCAAAACTTGCCGTGTTTGCCGGAATGCGCGTGCACGAATGGGTGCATGCTTTAGGCGTGCTGGCGGGAATTTTTATACCTTCCGTTATTATCGCTTTGATAAGCCGATTTAAAAAGCCGGTGCACGGAGAAATAAGCGAAATCGTGTATTAGTACTTTAATGCAAGTTCGTTAATTTCTTTTGCCATATTGCTTAAAGATACTTGCTTTTGAACGCCGCCCATTTCCCATGCTACGCGCGGCATGCCGTATACGATGCATGATTCAGGGTCTTGTCCTAAAGTCCGCGCACCTTGTCTGCGCATTTCGGCTAGTTGAGCGGCGCCGTCTTTACCCATACCGGTCATAATAATGCCGAGGGCATTTGCCTGATAGGTTTTTGCAACCGATTCAAACAATACGTCGGCGGACGGACGGTGACCGTTTCGCGGTTCTTCGTCGCTTAAGTGTACAACCGAAGCAAGATTTTTCTTTTCGACAACAACATGGCGTCCGCCGGGCGCGATAAGAATTCTGCCTTTTTTTAATAAATCGCCCTCGGCAGCTTCTTTAACTTCCAAAGGACAAATATTGTTTAAGCTTGCCGCGAACTCGGCGGTAAAGCCTGCGGGCATGTGCTGTACGACAACTATCGGCTGACGCAAATCAGGCGAAAGACCTGCAAATACTTCGCGCAGCGCATTGGGGCCTCCGGTAGAAATACCGAAAGCTATAATATCTATGGGACCGCTTTCCCGAATCGGCTTTACGGGAACTATTTCTGCCGGAGTTTCTTTTGCAAACGAAGAAACCGGAGCGCTTTTGTTTTCAGAAGCGGCTTTTGCAGCAGAAAACAAACCGCCGGTGCGCTGCGCTTCTTGCGAAGCAGGCGCGGCAGCGGTAAAGCCCGGTAGCGGAACGTTTTTGCCGTGACGGCGTGCGTATGCGCCGCCGTAGCTTTTTACCATTTCCGCAAGCCGGTCGGCTACTTTTCCGATATCTTCAGAACCGGTGTCCGATGGTTTAAGCAAAAAGTCGCTTGCACCCAATTCCAAACATTCCATAGTAACGGCGGCGCCGCGGTGGGCAATGCTGGAAAGTATAACGACGGGAATATCGATTTTCCGCGCTTTACGTTCGCGCATAAATTCAACACCCGTCATAACCGGCATTTCAAGGTCTAAAATGATAACATCGGGATTGCAGCGTTCCAACTTTTCCAAAGCCATTTGACCGTCCATGGCTTTTCCCACAACAGTCATTCCCGGAACGGCATCAATCATCCGCGAAACAAGGTTGCGCATAAGCGCGGAATCGTCTACAACTAAAACAGCAATGTCATCCATAGCGAAAACCTACCGTATCTTATGTGTTTTTCTGGTACAAGCATGCCCAGTCTGTTTTTAAAAATTCGAATTTAGTATCCATGCCGAACAAAGATTCGGAATGACCTATAAAAAGGAAAGATTTGGGAGCCATTGAATCCCAAAAACGGTTTACGGCAGCCGTTTGCATAGCTTCGTCAAAGTAAATAAGCACGTTTCGGCAAAAAACAACGTCCAAATTGCGCTGTCCCGAATCGTTTTTTAAGTTGTGATAGTCAAAGTTAATCGTAGACTTTAATTCTTCTTTAACTTGGTAACCGCCGTCTATTTTAGTAAAAAAACGCGTTAAATAATCGGGCGGGATGCCGACTATGCGGGCTTCAGGGTAGTAACCTTGTTTTCCGACCATCAGCGATTTTAAAGAAATATCGGATGCGGTAATTTCAAAATTTATTCCTGCAGGCAGTATTGATTTTAAAATCATAGCGATGGTGTAGGGTTCTTCACCGGTGGAACAGCCTGCGCTCCATACTTTTATCGTGCGTCCGCCCTGTTGTTTTTTTAGTTCAAGTACTTTGGGAATAACGTAGTGAGTAAAAGCGTCAAAGTGAGGCTGATTTCTAAAAAAACGGGTTAAATTGGTAGTAACCGAATCCAAAAAAGCCTTCATTTCTTCTTTGTCTGAAAGAATAAGGCTGTAGTAGTCTTCGACTTTCTCAAGCTGTTTTTCGCGCAAACGTTCTTTTAATCTGCTGTCCAAAATGGAACGGTTGGAAGCGGAAAAAGTGATACCGCTTTCATCGTAGATGGTTTTACGGAACATATCAAATTGCGCGTCGGTTAACAAATCCATCATAATTAACAAATTATACTCTATTTATAAAAAAAAGTAAACGGTTTTATTGTAAACCGTTGACAAAAAGCGGCAGAGATGTGAAAATTGCGCAATGAGTAAATATATTTTGGTAACCGGCGGCGTGTGCTCCAGTTTGGGCAAGGGTGTGGCAGCAGCGTCTATCGGCACTCTTTTGGAATGCAGCGGCTTAACAATCGCTATGATGAAATGCGATCCGTATATAAATGTGGATGCGGGGAATATGAATCCGTTTCAGCACGGGGAAGTGTATGTAACCGAAGACGGCGCGGAAACGGATTTGAACTTGGGCAATTATGCGCGCTTTACCGGCGTAAAGCTCAGCAGTGCAAATTCCGTTACTACCGGTAAAATATACGAAGAAGTAATAAAAAACGAGCGAAGCGGGCGCTATAACGGGCGTGCGGTGCAAGTAATTCCGCATATAACCGACGAAATAAAACGGCGCATTATGCTTGTGGGAATGAAAACGCAAGCGGATGTGGTTATCGTTGAAATAGGCGGAACGGTCGGCGATATAGAATCCATTCCCTTTTTGGAAGCTGTACGTCAGCTGATACGCGAACAGGGTAAAGAAAACGCCCTGTCTGTTCATTTAACACTTATTCCCGCCATCACCGGGGGAGAGCTTAAAACAAAGCCGACTCAGCATTCGGTAAAAAATATGCAGCAATTGGGTATTCAGCCCGACATTTTGCTGTGCCGCACGGAAGTTCCGCTTGACGAAGATATGCGCAAAAAAATAGCGCTGTTTTGTAATGTGGAAAAAGAAGCGGTTTTTACTTCTATAGATGTGCATAAAACCATATACGAGCTTCCTATAGAATTTCACCGTCAGGGTGTTGATAGCCGTATTTTATCAAAGCTCGGCTACTCTTCGCGTAAAGCGGATATCCGCTCGTGGATTGATTTTATCGATAAATTAAACCGCCCCAAAGGCAAAGTGCGTATCGCTATGCTCGGTAAAAAAACATACCTTGACGATTGCTATAAATCAGTGCGCGAATCTTTATTTCATGCGGCAGTTAGTGCTCACGGCCTTGCCCTTGAAATATGCAAAATAGATGCGGAAACGCTTGAAAACACTTCCGATATAGAACCGTTTTTTCAAAACATAGACGGTATCATCATTCCCGATAATTACGGGCAAAGAGGCTTTTTAGGGCTTTTGCAAGCCGTCCGCTATGCGCGTGAAAACAATATTCCGTTTTTGGGTATTAATTTGGGTATGCAGCTTATGGCAATAGAAACTGCGCGGGATTTACTCGGTTGGGAAGACGCCGATTCTACTGAATTTGTGCAAAATTCGCAGCATCCGGTAATCAGTTTGCCCGAAGAGCAAGCAGGGCTTGCTGCAAGCGGTGTCGTCAGATTGGGAAACGGCGGCATAACGCTGGTTAAAGGTTCAAAAATAGAACGCATTTACGGCAAACAAGACATTATCGAACGGCACCGCAGTAAATACGTATTCGACCGTAAATATGCCGACGATATGGCGTCTCATAATTTATTGATAAGTGCTTTTTCCCAAGACGATGGGCAAGTGCAAGCTTTTGAATGGAAAAATCATGTTTGGGGAATAGGCGTGCAGTTCCATCCGGAATTTTTGTCGCGGCCTGCTTCTCCGCACCCGCTGTTTGCAGCATTTATTGGGGCGGCTTTTCACAAATGAAACGCGTGCGCCGTACTCTGACTCTGTGCCGCCGCTTTTTAGTTGAGCGCGGCTTTAAATGCAAATATACCTGTAAAAATAAAGGGCTTTTTTGTATTTTATGTACGGGCGCATTTTTTTTGTGTTTGCAAAGCGTTTTATGTTCTTGTTCGCTCGATTACGGACAACGTGCCGTTTCAAGCGCCAATGTGCCCGAATTCGCTTTTTACGGCGCCGAATTTACGCGGATAGAAAACAATATGCCCAAGCTGTATATGAAAGCCGCAAAACTGGAACAGTACGGCGGAACCGATGCTATGTACGTTCAAGACGCTGTTTTTACCCTGTATGACGGTGAAAATGTGCGCATGGAAGGTTCGTGCGCCTTGCTTTCCGCCGAACGCAACGAAAAACGTTATCATTTTTTTTCACATATCGATATAAAAGATTATGAAAAAAACGCCGAAGTGCAAGCGGAAAATTTGCGCTGGGACGGCACGGGCGAAACGCTTGACGGCGGAAAAGACGATGCTGTTTCCATTTCCGTGTCAAACGATAACGGTACGGTTATACAAGTGCAGGGTACGGGTTTTTCCGCACGCGGCATTGATGTAACGTATGCTTTTGAAGGAAAAGTCAGCGGTACTATTGAAACTGCCGAGGCTGCCGGGAACGCTGAACAAGCGCAAAGTGCCGAATAAAAGCTTGTAGGGGAAAAACGTGCAGAGGATACAAACGCTACAGCTACTACAGCCGCTTAAAGCGCTTAAAACAAACAGCCGGTATCGGAGAAATTTTTGTTTGCCGCGTGCGCTGCTTTATTCTTTTGTATGCGCACTGTATGTACTTTTTCCGTTTGCCGCCCGTGCCGAAACAATACGGTTTTCCGCCGATTCTATGAGCGGGAGTACCGCGCAAGACAGCGAATACACGCGGTTAAGCGGTTCGGCACAAGTGGAAACCACTTCCCTGCAATTAAAAGCCGGAACAATAACTTTGAGCGGAACCGATTACCGCATTATCAGTGCCGAAGAAAATGTGCAAGGCACTTACCTTGAAAGCGGGTTTACCTTTAAGTGCAATTCTTTGCGCTACGACCGCAAAACAAAGGTAACCGTTTTGGAAGGAGCGGTTTCGATGAATGATACGGAAAACGACGTTCAGTTAAAAGCCGAGTACATTGAATACAGTCAAGACACCGAAACGGCGCTTATTCAAATAAATGTGGAAATTACCCAAGACGATGCGCTGTGCACTTCGGCGTTTGCCGTGTACCGAAAAAAAATGCAGATTTTGGAATTAAGCGGTGCGCCCAAAGTAAAACAAAAAGACGACACCTTTCAAGCACAAGAAATCGTTTTTGATTTACGTTCGCGAGAAATTACTTTGGACGGTAAAGTGCGCGGCAGTGTTTCGGATACATCGGATACAAAGGAAAGCGGAGTAAAAAGCGAAAACGGAACTAAAACCGAAACAGAAACAGGAACCGAAAGCGAATTAAAAACCGAAAAAGACGTTCAAAAAAAAGGTTCAACAAAAAATACAAATACAACAACAAATACAAAAAGCGGCGGAAAAAACAATGGCTGATATAAAAGGCGAACTGCAAGCAGTCAGTTTATATAAAAGTTTCGGGAAAAAAGAAGTGGTGCGCGGCGTTAATTTTTCCATGCATACCGGAGAAGTCCTGGGACTTTTGGGACCGAATGGAGCGGGCAAAACTACCACTTTTTATATGATAGTCGGCTTTTATCGTCCTACCGGCGGAGAAGTTTTTTTGAACGGGGAGTGCATTACCCGCCTTCCGATGTATAAGCGTGCGCGCATGGGTATTTCTTATTTGCCGCAAGAAGCTTCTATTTTTAGAAAACTCAGTGTTGAAGAAAACGTGTGGGCGATTATCGAAACGCGCCGCGATTTGTCTTCCGTACAAAAAAAAGAACTTTTGGAAGAGCTTTTGGAAGAGTTCTCCATAACGCACATACGCAAACAAGGCGCTTATACACTTTCCGGCGGCGAGCGGCGCCGAACCGAAATCGCACGCGCGCTTGCAAGCGATCCGCGTTTTTTGCTTTTGGACGAACCTTTTGCCGGCATAGACCCTATTGCCGTAGCCGACATAAAGGCAATGGTACGCTTGCTTGCCAAGCGCGGTATCGGCGTGTTGATTACCGACCACAACGTCCGCGATACTTTGGAAATTACCGACCGTTCAATTATTATAAGCGGCGGTCAAATTGTTGTGCAGGGAATCCCTCAAGAGATTTTGGATTCCCCCATCGCCCGCAAAATCTATTTGGGCGAAGAATTCAAAATGTAAGGGGTGCAGGAAATTAAGGGTATAATTTTCCTGCACTTTTTTCACTTATAGCGTGTCGGCGAAAAACGAGCCTGTTTCATCGACGGCTATGTACAAACTGGCAAAGTTCGGCTCCGAAAACACGTTAAACGTATGTTCCATGCCTTCAATAAATACCGTTTTGCTTTTGGGATTGTGCGAAACCTCTTTTATTTTTGTGCTCCATTCGGGATTAACCGCCGTGTCCTGCGTGCCTGCAATCGCCAATACCGGTCCGGTAAAACGTGCAAATTCGGCTAAAACGTCCGTGCTCATAACATCTTTGCACCATTGCAAGCTGACGTTCAGCGGACTTCTCCAATCGAATTCCATTACAAAAAAACCGTTTTTTTGTGCTTCTTTGTAATCGGCTTCGGTAAAAAAATCGCCGTCATTTAATTTGGGAGCTCCCGCCCATGTGACTGCGCTTTTAAAAATATCACCGTGGCGTGCACAGGCAAGCAAGGCAATTGTACCGCCTTGGCTCCAGCCCATTACCCCGATGCGCGAAGAATCGATGTTTTTTAATGAACCGATGTATTGAGCCGCTTTTACTGCATCTGCTACGGCGCTTGTAAATGTATAGCCGGTGTAGTCGGCTTTTGAATCGCCGTTTCCCATAAAGTCAATGCGGATGGTGGCTATGCCGTATTTTTCTGCCAGTACGGGAGCGGCTTTGCGGTATCCGTCGCCGGCTTCGTTACGGTTGGACGCGGTTCCGTGCAGCATGACAACGGCAGGAAAGCGGGAAGAGCCGTCGGGTATGCACAGCGTTGCCGGAATAACGTGACCGTTTGCAGGAATTTCGACATCGGTTTGCGTATACGCGTACATGCCGTCTTTTTTTGAAGAAGTACAGGCACTCATTAAAAGTCCTGCACCGACGCAAACACTTAAACAAAAAAATACCCCTTTTTTCATAAGTCCTCCTAAAAAACTATTGTAATAAAGCGCCAGTATAACTATGCGCGGCGATTGTGTAAAGGTAAAAAAAATTAACTTGACATGTACGCCAATGGCATATATAGTTTGTATATGGAGCTTATTGAAACTTCGGTATTTACGAAAAAAATTACGGCTTTGCTCAGTGAAGACTCTTATAGATTGTTTCAAAATGCTCTTATTACAGCGCCGTGTCAATTAAAGGTGGAAACGGACTGAGGAAAATGCGTTGGAGTATTGCCGGTAAAGGAAAACGGGGCAGTCTCCGCATTATTTATTATTATAAAACGGTAAAATCTTTGATTTATTTACTGTATGTTTACAAAAAAAAATGAAGCGGAAGATTTAACCGATAAACAATTGGAAATATTGGCTAAAGCGGTAAGGGAGTTGTAGTGGTATGAAAGAACAAGATTTTAATGAATTGTTGACAAGTGTACAAGAAGCCGTTCAAATAAGCAAAGGTAATATTCCTCCTTCGCGTTCATTTAAGCCGACTCCGGCAAATGTTGCCGCTATTAGAAAAGGTATCTGTAAAAGTCAAGTTGATTTTGCACATATGATAGGAGTAAGTGTCGGCACTTTACGGAATTGGGAGCAAGGACGCCGGTATCCTCAAGGGGCAGCAGTTGCTTTACTTAAACTTGTTTCGGCATCTCCCGAATATGCCGCACAAATTCTATCAAAAAAAATTTAATATTGTTATCTGATATACAGTCGGCAATGTCCGGTTCAGGGAGCACGATTGTGTAAAGGTAATTGTGTAACTTTTTGTTGAACGGGAAGTTATATAAGTAACATGAAACGCTATATTACAGCTGCACTTGTGTGCGCTCTGTTTTCGGTTGTGCCGGTGTCGCTTTTTTTTATGTCCTGTAAAAGCAGCAGCTTTGCACTCCGTGATTCTCAGGAGCGCAAACAAGCGGCGGTGCGCAATACAAATGCCGAAAATCCCGATTTTTTAGGCGATTTTGACCCGATACGGCTTGAAGACGTTATGGCGCTGCGCGTTGTATTCGGAAAATTAAAGCCGACCCGCATACGCTTGTATTTTTTGCCGCGCACAAACGTTGTTGAAGCGTACTTACGCGACGGTATGAACGCTTATGCGCTTTTATTTACACAAAAAGAGCGCGAAGCGCTTTCCGAAGGTATAACGCTATATACCCGCGACTACCAAGTTTACGCTGCAGGCGATAAAAATGCGATGAACGTGCGCGCCCCTTCGACAAAAAACGCGTATAACCGCGGCAGTTTAACGGTAGGTTGGGGCGCTGCGAGCACTGTACGCAACGGGAAAACCGAATTCCGCACCAATTATGAATTTCTTGAAAAAGGAAAGCCGTATTTTGTGTTTACGGCGGAACCTGCCGACGACAGCGAAGATCAGGACGCACAATCTCCTGTTTTACACTTGTATTTTTCGCCTTCTCAGCTCGAAAAACTGATAAATACCGTTAATCAGGATGTTTTACAGGAAAAAGTAGACGAACTTTCGCAAGAAGCGTTTTCATTTTGACATATTCCCTTGTAACTGTTAAAAATATTTGACAATTCCCATAAGGTGTGCTAAACTTTTAGGAAAAGAAAGCTGACTGTGCCTTAAAAAAAGCGTTGCTTTAGTACAGTTTTGCACATTTTAAGGAGGGATATTTTAAATTATGAAAAAGATCCTTGCATTTTTTCTTGTGTTTGCTTTAGCCGGAGCTGTTTTTGCAGATGAACCTTCCGCCGAAGCAAAAATAGCGGAATTTAAAGGTGATGCCGCAGTTACGTTCGGAGTTGATTTGGACACAAATCGCACCGGTTTTAAAAACGAAGTCGGCGGCAGTATTAAACTGAACTTGTTGAACGGCGGCGATAAATCGACCACCGGCGACGGCATATGGGGCGAACTTAAGCTTAAAATAAACGCTTTTACCCTGCAAGCTAAAGCCGATAAAAACGTTAATTTGCTTACCAAAATAGACGACGATGATGTTAAGGTGGAAATAGATACCGCAAAAATCCACATCGGTCCTGCATATGTAGGTATTAAAAAAGGCGATCTTAACTACGGTTCGAATTTTTGGTACCCGAATGCGCTTAACTACAAAGACGGCGACGATGAATATTATAACCGCACGCCTTCCGATAAAGTTAAATACGATCAGGGGCTTGTGCTGGGTTATGAACAAAAAGACTTGTTCAAAGTTGAAACGGCTTTCCGTTCTCAAAAGGATACCGGAAAAAAATTAGACAAAGTTGAAGGCGTTATTCTTCCGAAAGATACCGAAATTAAAAAAGGAGAATATTTTAAATCTGTTGAAGGTGCACATGACAATGCCAAAACCGATGACGTTTTTGACGACGCTGCTCTTGTTGATCCTATTCCGGGAAAAACCGATGTGAAAAAACTGAAAGCTACTAAGGCTGTTTTCAAACGCGTTATGAAAGACGGCGATACGAATTATTGGACCGATAAATACGCTTTGGGTGTGTACGGTGAAGTAAAACCCATTAAAGATTTGCGTGTTGCTATCGGTACGGCTTATGTATTCGGCAGACTTAGCGGCGATAAAGATGTTCTTAAAGCGGTAGGCGATTCCGATAACAGAGGCGATATTACATTCTTTACCGGCGCGGATTATAAACTTTCTTTATTGGAAAAATTCGTCGTTAATCCTGTGGTTACTTATACCTTGTATGCCGATGCAAAATGGAACGGTGCAGACGAAAAACTGTATTACCCGGAAGACCTTAAAACCAGCATGTTAAAAACCGGCGTACGGTTCGGCTGGGGCGAAGAAAAAAAATCAAACTCTCTTTTGTATGATTTCTTCGGAAAAAACACACTGGTATACGATACGAACAAAGAAGACAAAGGCGATGACAAACTGCTTCCCGGTGTTTCACTTTTCGGCGCGTTTGACTTAGTTAACAAAAATATCGAAACAAAACTGCCCCTGATGATGACGTTCTATTCCGGCGAACTCGTAAAGGGCTTAAACGTTGCTGCGTTGGTTCATGCAAACGTTGCTAAAGACGCTTCAGAAATTTCCAGAGTTGTTCCCGGTACGGTATATGCGGGACGCATGACCAAAGCGGACTACGAGCGTTTGATCGGTGCAAAAGGTTTGCAGATCGGTCTTGCCGCAAGCTATGACGTTAAACTTAACGATATAACGATTGTTCCTGCTGCCGCTATGCTTTGGACGCACGGTATGTTAAAAGGTGAGGCTGATACCCGCATGACTGCCGATGAATTCAAAGTAGAAGCTAAAGTAGACGTTAAGGGTGTTATTCAAAACACAACGCTTTCCGTTTTTTGGGATGAGGCCGCTTTTGGTAAAGGTACATCAAAAGAATGGACATTTGGCGTAAAACACGACGAACAAAATTATTACACGCTTAAAAACGGTGTGTTCGGCTTAAAGGCGAAAATCGCTCTGTAAGACTTGAATACTCCGATTTTTAATCGGTAAAGTTAACAGCCGCCGTGCGGGAAACCGTGCGGCGGCTGTTGTTTTTTTTTTATATTTGTGCTAGGGTGGGAATCTATTTTTTTTCCCGGGAGGAAGCAATGGAAAAATTATTCAAAATGGATGTTCACGGCACGAATATTCGCCGTGAAACGGTTGCAGGAATTACTACTTTTTTAGCAATGGCGTATATTTTAGCGGTAAATCCTTCAATTATGTCGAATGCCGGTATGAGCAGCGCGTCTGTGTTTACCGGTACGGCAATTGCCGCTGCGATTGCTACGCTGACTATGGCGTTTACGGCAAATTTACCCATAGCCTTGGCACCGGGTATGGGCTTAAATGCGTTTTTTGCTTTTACCGTTGTACTGGGCATGGGAATTTCATGGCAAAAAGCTTTAACTGCAGTTTTTCTTGAAGGTGTTTTATTCATCATTTTATCGCTGTTTAACGTTCGCGAAGCTATTATAAAAGCTATTCCGTCAAATCTTAAAAAAGCCGTTGCAGCAGGTATAGGCTTGTTTATTTGTTTTATCGGCTTCCAAAATGCAGGTATTATTGTAAACAACGATGCAACTTTAGTAGGCTTGGGAAACTTAACGTCCGGTTCCGCTGCAGTTGCTATGATAGGTCTTGCAATCACCGCCGTTTTGTTTGCTTTAAAAGTTCCCGGTTCCATTTTGCTCGGCATTTTGCTTACCACGCTTATCGGAATTCCTTTCGGGGTAACTCAGTTGCCGCAGGGGTGGCAGCCGGTTAGTATGCCCGCTTCTCCGCTTTTGTTTCAGTTTGATTTTAACAATATACTTTCTTTCGAATTTTTTGCAGTCTTTTTTACATTTTTGTTTGTAGATATTTTCGATACGGTGGGAACTTTGGTTGGTGTTGCTTCAGAAGGACGCCTCATGGATGCTAACGGAAACGTGCCGCGCGTAAAACAAGCCTTGCTTGCCGATGCCGTAGGAACGGTAGCCGGTGCATGTTTGGGAACATCGACGGTTACCAGCTATGTGGAAAGCACGGCAGGTGTTGCAGCAGGCGGGCGCACCGGTTTTACTTCGCTTACTACGGGTATACTGTTTTTACTCGCTTTATTTTTAAGCCCCATTTTTTTACTGGTACCCGCTGCAGCAACAGCTCCTGCGCTTATTGTTGTAGGATTTTTAATGCTTAAAGCTGTAACCGGTATCGATTTTAACGATGTAAGCGAAGGCTTGTCTGCATTTATTACAATCGTTATGATGCCTTTTGCCTATTCTGTAGCCGAAGGTATTGTATGGGGTATCATTACTTACGTGGTAATGAAAGCTGCTACCGGAAAAGCAAAAAGCATCCCGGTAATTACGTGGATTTTATGTGCGGTTTTTGTTTTACGGTTGGTGTTGGCTTAAAAGCAAAAGTATCCGATAAAAAATAAAATAAAGATTAAAAAAAACGCCGCTGAAGCTGCATAGCTTTGCCGGCGTTTTTTTATTTGCTATTGCTTTACGGCTACGGCTTCGATTTCAACCAATGCGTCTTTGGGTAAACGCGCCACCTGGACTGCAGAACGTGCAGGAAATGCGCCGTCGGTAAAAAATTGAGCATACACTTCGTTCATTGCGGCAAAGTTATTCATGTCGCTTAAAAAAACGGTTGTTTTTACGATGTCGCTCATTGAACAGCCGGCTTCATCGAGTACCGCTTGTACGTTTTTCAGCGATTGCTGTGTTTGTTCTTTTATCGTTGTGCCTGCAAAAGAGCCGGTTGCAGGATCGACGGGAAGCTGTCCCGAAGTAAAAACAAAATTGTTTGCCTGAACGGCTTGTGCATACGGACCTATTGCTTGCGGTGCGTTTTGTGTTGCTATTGTCTTTTTCATAATCCCTCCGTTATTCGGTTACTACGAAAAACTATATCATAAATTGCGTTTTGAGGCAATTTATAAGGCGGTTTTTGCATTTTGGCTGCTGTGATCTTCGCTTACAAAGCGGAATGCGTCTTTTTCCCAGCGTCCGCTTAGATAGTAAGGGGTAATAATAAGTGCCCCTGCAAGCCAACCTGCCGCATAACACCAAAAAATGTCGTATTTACCGCTTATGTAATTAAATAGATATGCAGACGGTACGCGTACTATAATTAACGATACGAATGTAATAATCATCGGCATAAGCGATTTTCCCGCACCGCGTACGGCAGCGCCCAAGATAAAAATAACGGCAAGCAAAAAATAGCCCGGCATTAAGCGCATAATAAATTCTTGACCGGTATGCAGTACTTCTTCGTCGTGGGTAAATGCCATAAGTAAATAGCGCCCAAAAACCATAACCAAAATACTTATACTTACGGATAAAGCAATGGAAATAAAAAGAGTACTGCGTACCCCTTGTTTTACCCTGTCCAGTTTTTTTGCGCCGATGTTTTGTCCTACGTAGGTTGAAGTTGCATTTGCAAAACTGAGCAAGGGCATAAAAACAAAGGTGTCGATTTTATTTGTTGCGCTGTACCCTGCCATAAAAGCGCTTCCGTGCCCGTTTACCAAACGCTGCAATACAACCGTCCCTATGGAAAACAGCGCGTTTTGAACTCCTGCCGGCAATCCTATACGGATACAGCGCGATAAAATACTCATATCGAATTTTATATGACGCAGCGATATGCGGAATAGCGTAATCGTACGGTTTATGTACCACACACCGAATAAAAATGCCGCACACTGCGCAATAAGGGTTGCCAGTGCAACGCCGAATATACCCATGTCGAAAACGGTTACAAAAATCAAATCCAATACGATGTTTATAACGGTTGCGATACTTAAAAAAAGCAAAGACGATTTACTGTCTCCGACACCCTGTAAAATGGCATTATTGATGTTATAGCCGAACGAAACAAAAGTACCGGCAAACATGGTTTTTAAATACAAAGCGGACATTTCCATTGTGTCGCCTTGGGGCGTATTCATTAAGTTTAAAAACGGACGGGCGCAAACGATTCCGCTTACGGTAATCACGGTAGCTCCTACAACCATGGCTATGTACAAAGTGTCGACGGTTGATTGCAGTTTTTCTTTTTGTCCGGAACCGAAAAATTGGGCGATTAAAATCGAAGCGCCTATACCTATGCCGGTAAAAACCGATACTAAAAGAAGCATTACGATAAACGAATTGCCGACTGCAGCTAAAGCTTCTTTTCCGACAAAGTTTCCGACGACAACGCTATCTACGATATTGTATGCTTGCTGCAACAAGTTTCCCAAAAGCATGGGAAATGCAAAACGGCTGATAAGCCGTATGGGTTTTCCTTCTGTCATGTCAATCATCTTTTTTCAGTTTCTCCATTTTTCTGAGCCGCTGTTCATCGATCGTAACGGTTAGATTTTTTTCGTGAGAAGGTAAAACAGTTCCTTTGGGCGCATTTTTTGCACGCCTAAGGTGTTTTACCTGTGTATAATATATATCGGCGGTTTTTGCTTTACGGGCTTTGGAATAAAAAACCGCTAGATTGCCCGCATCCAATAAAATTTCCAGAGGGATAGTTTTGTCTCTGCGGCTTTTTATAAAAATGTAACCGCCGCTCCAATCCCGCGTATGCAGCCACATGTCTTGTCCTTTTACGTAATGACGCAGTAATTCATCGTTTTCGGCTGCACTGCGTCCTGCAAAGATGTCCCATCCGTCGATAAAAAACGCAACTCCGGGCCGTTTTTTCTTTTGCTGTACCCGTATGCTTGTGTTTTTTTGCAAAAGCTGCTTCATCCGTACCGGGTTTTCTTCTTGGCGGATGGTGTCCCATGCGCTTTGTACCTTTTGCAATTCGGCTTTTAAATCTTCAATGTCGCGTTCCAAATCGGCGCTGCCGCTTGCAGCTTTTTTGTACTTTGTATAGTACATTTGTGCATTTTGCGCTGCACTTTTTAAAGGGTCTATTTTTAAGCACACAATGCTGCCGCCGTTTTCGTAGTCGGTACATTCAATGCTGGAAGTTCCGCTGTATTTGCCCTCGCCGGTCTTTTTTTTATCGCCGACCGTTTTTTTTCCGGCTGCGCTGTTTTTTGGAACGCTGTTATTCGCGCTGCTTTCGGCTGTTTTTTCGCTTTCCCTGTTTTTTTGCGCATTCAACAAATGCGCATGTGCCAGTATTAAATCGCCTTGATGTTTCCACAGTGCGGCATTTTCAAAATCTTTTCTTTTTTCTTCCAGCCTTTGCAAAGCACCCTGTATGCGGTTTACCGCTTGACCGTATTTTTTTTCGGCTTGAAGTAAAAGAGCGCTGCGTGAACAACGCTCTCCGTGTTCGCCGTACCAGAGGTCGATTTTTTCGTTTAAGCTCAAGCCGCTTGACTCGATTTTTTCGGCAGCGAGCAATTCATCGAAATTTCTGATTTCAAAAGTTTTTTGCGCCGCACGGATATGCTCTCCATCGATTTTGGGTAAAGTAAAGATACCGCCGCTTACTTCTTTGCGTTTGGGTCTCCGATAAAAGGCGTCTAAAATGCACAAGTTTTCGTCGGTAAGCAAAACGTTTGCCGCACCGCTCCACAGTTTTATAAACATACGGTACTTTTCGCCGCTTCGTTCAAGCTCCAGCCGGACGATACGTTCTTTTCCTATTTGCCGGCAGCTTGCAATTTTACAGCCTTTTACGCGGCTTTTTAAGAATTCCATAAAACGAAGCGGCTTTGCCGTTTTCGGAATGTTTCGTTTTGTTTCGTGTATGCGGCACTCACCGGCAGCAAGGCACATGTATAGAACTTTTGCGTTTTGGTACGAAGTTTTGTATACATACAAAGCCAAACTGTCGTAACCGGGCTGTACAATTTGCTGGATAAAAGCATTTTCAATGTCCAGTTCAGCTAAAACGGCATCTATTTCCTTATAATTCAGCGACATAGGTTTCTCCGAATGCATGTGCAGCTGTGCCCGTTAAAAAAATTGCGCATATAAGTTTGGGTGAGGCATAAAAAAAGCTGCCCGGTATTGCAGGCAGCTTTTTTTCAGCGCTTACGTGTACTTGTGTACCGGGCGCCGTGCCGCAATTTTTATTTTTCCGCCATAAGCAGCGTTTTGGGGTCGAGCTTTAAGTTAATTCCGTCAGTTGCTTTGCCGTGCATTTTCAGCACTTTCATGTTAATGGAATCGTTCTTTTGCTCTAAGTGAACGACGGTGTTTATTTTTTGTTCGGTTGCGCTGTTCATAACCGTACACACGTCTTCGCTTTCGCAATTACATGTTGCCCAAATAACAAAGCCGGCTTCGGCAGCATAGTTTTTTAATATGGTTATGTCGTTTTCGTTTACTTCAGCAAAATTAAACCCGTCTATAATCAAACAAGCGGTAGGAATGCCGCCGGAAAGCAGCGCTTTAAGCGTTTGTACAATTTGCGCAACCGAAACGGCGTGCTGGTTGAAATTCAAAATAATGCGCTTGCTGATCAATTCGTTTTTTACTTCTTCAGCATTGGCAAGGTTTTTCTTTTTTGACATTTCCCAAAAGATATCTTCATACCACGTAATTATGGCATTTGTATGTTGATTAAAGGAAACATGTACGACTTGCTTGTTTTGCAACAGCATATCCAAACCGATTTGTACAAGTACCGCCGTTTTGCCCAATCCTTTTTTGGAAGTCAAAATGCCCATTTCACCGGTTTGTAATCCGCCGTTGGTCGCTTGCTCAAAAAAACGAACCGGACTGCGGTCGATAAGATCTTGTTTGACCATGTTCACTCCTTAGTTAATATTTTGTTTTACCTATTGGCTTTTTTTGCGTTTTTCTTCGTACTCTTTTGTCAGCGTTTCCGAAATGCTTGAAGGCACTTTGCCGTATTTTTCGAATTCCATAGAGAATTCCGCTTTACCTTGCGTTAACGAACGCAGCACGGTTGAAAAGCCGAACATTTCACTCAACGGAACTTCCGCATCGACACGGCTGAAATTTCCGTCTTCGGTAGAAGAAATAATAACGCCGCGGCGCTGGTTTATAACGGCAAAAATGTTTCCTTGGAATTCGGTAGGACCTTCTATGGAAACCTTCATAATCGGTTCCAAGATAATCGGTTTTGCTTTCATGTACGCTTCCCTGAACGCTCCGATAGCCGCTTGTTGGAATGCGATATCGGAAGAGTCTACCGGGTGCGATTGACCGTCGTTGATGGTCGCTTTTATGCCTACGATCGGGAACCCTATTAAAGAGCCTTTTGTCATAGAAGCGCGGAAACCTTTGTCGCATGAAGGAATGAATTCGTTGGGAATAGCACCGCCTTTAATGGCATCCACAAATTCATAGTCTTTGCCTTCAAGGGGTTCTAAAAAGCCTGCAACGCGTCCGTATTGACCGGAACCGCCTGTTTGCTTTTTATGCGTATAGTTAAAATCGGCGTGTTGGGTAATGGTTTCGCGGTACGCAACTTGGGGCATACCGGTTTCCACTTCGCATTTGTATTCGCGTCTCATGCGTTCGATGTAAACTTCCAAGTGAAGCTCACCCATACCTTTAATAATCGTTTGGTTCGATTCAGGATCCACATAGGTTTGGAACGTGGGGTCTTCTTTGGTAAAGCGGTTAAGCGCTTTTGCCATTTGGTCTGCCGATTTTTTGTCTTTCGGCGTAATTGCCAAAGAAATAACCGGGTCGGGAACGAACATCGAAGTCATAGCATAGTTTAAACTGGGATGGCAAAAGGTATCGCCGGAAGCACAGTCGATTCCGAACAAGGCTACGATGTCGCCCGGAGCTCCCTCGTTGATGTCTTCCATCGTCGAAGAGTTCATACGCACCAAGCGTCCGACTTTAAATTTTTTGCGTGCACGCGTGTTTAAAAGTTCATCGCCTTTTTTAAGGCAGCCTTGGTATACGCGCACATAGGTAAGCTGTCCGTATTGTCCGTCTTCCAATTTAAAGCCTAAAGATACGCACGGCAATTTTTCGTCGGATTTTAATTCCACCGGAGCTTCGTTGTTGTTCAAATCCAAAGCGGTGTTTTTTACTTCGGTAGGGTTGGGCAGGTATTTGATAACGCCGTCTAAAAGCGGCTGAATGCCTTTGTTTTTGTATGCAGAACCTAAAAATACGCCGACAAATTGTTCGCTGAGCGTTCCTTTACGGATCGCACGCTCAATCATTTCTTGAGTTTCGTTTCCTTCAAGCATAGCTTCCATAAGTTCGTCGTCGAACATAGAAGCGGCATCCAAAAGTTCTTCGCGGTATTTTGCGGCTTCGGCTTGCAAGTGTGCCGGAATTTCGGCTGTACGCAGTTCGGTTCCGTTATCGCCTTCAAAATAGATGGCTTTCATCGTTACCAAATCTACAACACCTTCGAGTTTGTCTTCCAAACCGATGGGGATTTCCATCATGTATGCGTTAAGACCGAGTTTTTCGCGCAATTGCATGCGTACTTTAAACGGGTTTGCTCCGGTGCGGTCGCATTTGTTAACAAAGGCTATACGCGGAACGTGGTAGCGCTTTAATTGGCGGTCTACGGTAATTGACTGCGACTGTACGCCGCCGACGGAACACAAAACTAAAATTGCCCCGTCCAAAACGCGCAAAGAACGTTCAACTTCAACGGTAAAGTCCACGTGACCTGGTGTGTCTATAACGTTGATAGTGTGATCTTTCCATTTTACCTGCGTAGAGGCAGATTGAATAGTAATACCTCTTTCGCGTTCCAATTCCATGTTGTCCATTACAGCGCCGACACCGTCTTTCCCGCGCACTTCATGGATCGCGTGAATTTTATCGCAGTAAAAAAGAATGCGTTCCGACAGGGTTGTTTTTCCGGAGTCGATGTGGGCACTGATACCGATATTTCTCATTTTTGAAATATCAAAGCTCATAATTATAGTACCTCTCAATTATAGTTTTGCAGACATTGCAAAGATTTCAGTATAAAAACACTCGCACCATTATATCGAAATTTTTTTATAATAGCAAGCTCAATACTGTTTTTTTTATTGTGCTAAAGGGTGGCGGTTTATAATTTTAAAAACGGATTTTTGCCGTAATATCGCCTTTAAAACCGTTTGCTTTATTTTCGCCGCCGGTAAACGAGCAAGAGGTATCCAAACTTACGCTGTTTTTGCGCGTATATTGCAGCGGAATAAACGAAACAGCTTTTAGTTTTATAAGGTATGAGCGCTCATAAGTATGCGTTTTTTGAGGAGCAAAAAAGATAAGCTGTGCAGATGCACCCACTGTGGTGCGTATGCGCTCAAGCGGTATAAAGCTTGCCGAAAACGAAGAGGTTAAACGATATTCTTTTAGTATCCGTGCGCCTTGCGGTATGCACAGCCATTGGCAGCTCCAATCCCATGTGCGTTTTACTTTTTTGCTCGCATACGGCGGGGTAAAACTTATGAGTGATTTTACTGTAACGGAAGTTTTATCGTGTACGGCGGGGTATACGCTGTCGGCTTTTTTTATTACGCGCATATCGGAAACGCTGCACGATACTTCGGTTTTTACCGGCGGCGCTTGTACAACAATGCCTGTTTTTAAGGCGGCGGTCCACGGGCTTTGGTTTTGTTTTTTTTCTTTTTTTGTTTTACCGGAGCCCGGTTTTTTACCTGTTTGCGAAGCGGCTTCTTTTTTTGGCGTTTCGTATGCAATTTCGCTTGCAGCACCTATTTTAACAGACCGTATCGGCGAATGTGCAAAAACGAATGTAAGCTGCGGATTAAATGAAAACTTAACGCTGTGTTTTTCACTTGTTCCCGATTGATTTACGTAGTGCGGCGTGCACATAAACCACTGCAAGCTGTATGAATAGGGTAAAAGAGAGCGGATAAGGTATATGCGGGTAAACGCTTGAAAAGCGGACGTTTGCGGATTGTTGCCTTGGGCGAAGCGCATGCTCAAACGGCTGTGTGCGGTTTTAAAATCGAATTGCTGCATAAACGCATGCGAGTATAGTGTTTCCGTGTATACCGTACCGGCTTTTTTTGCTGCAGAAGGGCTTACGTAAGCAGGTATACGCTCAACTGTAAGCGGAACGCTTTTCCATGCAAACGCTGCTGAAGCGCTTATTCCTTCGGGAAGCAAACGCCCGTACACTTCGATTTCAAACGGTACGTATATGCCGGCGCCCGGCGACATTTTGCCGAAAGACAAAGACGGAGCTTGGTTTGCCGCCGCTTTTTCACCGCTTACAAAAACAAGGGTGTGTATAAACGAAAACGCTTTGAATTCCAGTGCGCACGACAAAGGCGTTTTTTCGGCGGCGGAAGGAAAGCCGATGTACAGCGGATGCACCGGTTTTGCCGGCTGTGATGCAGCGCTTGCAGTTCCCGTAGTGGGTTTTGAAAAACCGTTCCACATACCGGCAAAGCGCACGTTTCCCAAAAATAGGGAAAAAAGCGGCGACGGGTTGATTTTTATACTTACGCTGCTTTGAGCAGGGCGCACGCCCGATACGATTGCTTGAAATTCTACGTTTTGTGTAATCCGCCCTTTTTCTGCGGTTGGGGTAGGGATTGCCGTTTCGGTTCGGCTAGCTGTTGTACCGGGGACGGTCGTCTCGGCAACGGCGGCGTTTTGCGCTGCGATTGCACACAGCGTATATAAAAATAAAGGCAGTATGTGTTTCATACTACCTTTATTCGCTCACGTTTGTAATTTTTTTATACTTTTTGCGCGTTAAACCGTAAAATTCCGTGTTTTTTTTATTTTTATAAAAAAAACACTTGCGTTACAGTATCGCTTATCCTTACCTTGCCGCTAACCCTTATCGTGCAGGCTTTGAAGAATTGGTAACATAGCTTTTTGTGGAACTGAAATTATCTATCAGTTTTATGCGGCTGTTCCAGTATTCGGCTTCGCTTTCGGTTGTATAGGGTCCGACTCTCAGCCGGTAGTATACGGTGCCGGCTTTATCCTGATACGTAAACACTTCGGCAGGAATTTTTTCGCCGGCGAGCACGCTGCGCGCATATTCGGCGTTTGCTTTGTTGGTATAAGAGGCGGCTTGTACCCAAAAACGGTCGGCTATTTTTTGAGAGCCGGTTTTTGCGCTTTTTGCGGAAGCCGAAGCTGTTTTTGCCGAGCCCGCATTTTTGACGGCAGGCTTTGCTTTCTTTGTTTGTGTTTTTGCTTGCGCTCCGGCATTGCTTTTTTTAGCGCTTGCCGTAGTACTTGTCTTTTTAGCTTCCCCGGCGGATGATGAAACTGCCGTATTATTGGTTTTGGCAGAAGTTGTAGCTTCCGCTTGCACGGTAACGGGAACAACCGTTTTTACATCGCTCATCGGCTGCGTGCCGGAAGGAGCGCTTATTACTCTTTGTTCTGCCGCACCGGTTTGGTCCGTTTGATTGTCGCCGGAAGCGTTTTGCGCAGTTGTTTGCGAAGCGCCCAAATCGATAACGGTAGTGTTTTCGCTGATTACCGTAACATCGCGGCTTTGTACCGTTTCAGGCGGCAAAACGCCGTTTGTGTTTTGCATGTCGGTTTGGTTTTGTAAACCGTTATCGGTTGATTGTAAACCGGATGACTGTATATCCGAAGGTAAAAGTTGTCCTGTTTGGTCTTGGCTGTTTTGCATAGAACCGGAAGACGAACTGAGAAGCCATGTGCTGTTATCCGTTTGTGCGGAACTTATAAGCGGCTCTGTGCTTTTGTGCGGAGAATAGAGAATAAGTGCAGCTCCGATAACAACCAGCAAAAAAATACCGACTGCCGCGGTTACCCATAATATTCGTTTGTCATCCATAAAAGTACTATCCTTTGTTTATACACATATTCAAAGCGCGCAGAATTTGCGTTTTCAGCCGCTCCTGTGTTTTTGAATTTTCTACAATATATATATCGGCATTTTGTTTTTTACATTTAGCAAAGTTTTTTTGCTGAAAGAAAAACCGTGCGGCGATTTGAAAAAAACTTAATCCGTCTCTGCGGCGCACCCGTTTAATGCGAAGGCACAGCGGAGCGTGTATGTACAGTATGCAATCGCAGCGCTTTATAATCGGAACTTTGTGTAAAAGCGCCGCATTCACTACAAAAGAAGCGAGGGGCTGTTTTTCGATTTGTTCTTCCATAATACGGTTTACTTCGGGGTGAATTATGTGCTCAAGGGCTTGCAAATCCTTTTTGCCGGAAAAAACGATTGAACCGAGCGCCCGTCTGTTCAGGGAACCGTCGGCGTTCAGCAGTTGTATGTGCCGTTTGCGCGCTTTTTCTTTAAACATTTCGGCTATTTGTGCCGTATGTTCGCACAGCACGCTGTGCGCAATTACGTCGGCATCCAAAACTGTAAAGTTTTTTTCGCGCAATATATCGGCTGCGGCGTTTTTTCCGGCTGCCATAGGTCCGGTAATGCCGATGATGTACCGGTTTTTCAATGGAATTCACCCCAGTTGGCGCCGTATTCTACGCTGACGCGAAGCGGGACGGAAAGTTCAACCGCTTTTTCCATTTCGGTTTTTAAAAGAGAAGCAGTGTCTTTTGCTTGTTCTTCGCTGCATTCGGCTATCAATTCGTCGTGCACTTGCAGCAGTAAGCGTGCGCCGGCTATGTCTTTTTTCAGTGCGCGGTCAACTGCAATCATCGCTTTTTTTACGATGTCTGCCGCAGAACCTTGGATGGGTGTGTTTACCGCTATGCGTTCGGCTGCCGCTTTTTCTTTTTTGTTTGCGCTGTTTATGGATGTAATAATGCGCCGTCTTCCCATAATGGTTTGTACATATCCGTTTTGTTCGGCATCCGCTATCGTTTTATAAATAAATTCTTTTACGCCCGAATACGTTGCAAAATATGAATCTATAAACTGTTTTGCCGTCCCCATGGGAATACCCAATTCATTGGACAATCGGAAAGCGCTCATGCCGTACATAACGCCGAAATTGATGGTTTTTGCCGTTCTGCGCTGCTCTGCGGTGATTTGTTCGGGCGGCACGCCGAATATAAGTGCTGCCGTTGAGCGGTGTACGTCGGTTCCTTCGTTAAATGCGGCGCACAGGTTTTTATCTTGCGATAAATGTGCCAAAATAACCAATTCTATTTGCGCATAATCGGCGGAAACCAAAACGCGTCCTTTGGGAGCGCTAAAGGCGGCTCGTATGCGTCTTCCGGCTTCTTCGCGCACGGGGATGTTTTGCAAATTGGGATCGCGGCTGGAAAGTCTTCCGGTTGCCGTTCCCGTTTGAATAAAACTGGTGTGTATGCGCCCGTTTTTGTCAGCCAAAGCGGGCAACGCGTCCACATAGGTGGATTTTAGTTTGGCAAGCGCACGGTATTCGAGTATTTGTTTGGGAACGCTGTGCCACAGTGCTAATTCTTCAAGTACTCCCGTATCGGTAGAAAAACCTGTTTTTGTTTTTTTTGAAGGCGTTAATTTAAGTTCTTCAAACAATACCTGCTGCAATTGTTTAGTGCTTGCAATGTTAAACTCGTGTCCTACCGTATCGTAAATAGTTTGTTCGGCAGTTTTGATTTGTGCCGTCAATTCCGCCGAATATTCGGTAAGTTTTTGTTTTTCAATACCGATACCTGCGATTTCCATTTGTGCCAGTACGGGCAGTACGGGGGTTTCCAGTTCGTAAAACAAAGCGCTTAAGCCTGTGCTTTCCAATTGCTTTTTAAGCACGTGCCACAACTGCAGCGTAAAATCGGCGTCTTCAGCGGCATACGGTACGGCTTGTTCCGGCGGAACGTCCATAAAAGTTGCACCTTTGGGAACGATATCCGCAAATTCTATGCCTTTTAAACCCAGTTTGCTTTCGGCAAGGGAGCCCAGTTTAAAAGAGTCGCGCTCCGGCTGTAAAAGCCATGCGGCAATCATCGTATCGTACACAGTGCATTCGGGGAATTTTCCTGAACCCAAACCGTTTGCCAACAGCACTTCCAAGTCGTATTTGCCATTGTGCATTATCAAGTGCATGTCTTTATTGTAAAAAATGCGTTCAAGTTGATGTAACGCGTCTTTTTTTGCTATCAGGTTTCCGGCAAGCAGCATATCGGTTGTTTCAATCGGAACATAGTATGCCGTTCCCGCTTGCGTGCACAAAGAAAACCCGGCAAGGCGCGCTTGGTGCGCATTAAGGCTATCCGTTTCGCAGTCGAATGCAGCTGTTTTAAGCTCGAGTACGGTGTCTATAAGGGCTGTCAGTTGCGTTAAATCGTATACCGGGCGGTAATCTCCCGTGTTTTGCCTAACTTCGTCGGCGGTTTTTTCTTCCGGAATATCCGTATGCGGCGTTTTTGCAGCATGAATTGCAGCAGATGGTGTAGCGGAACTGTCCGATGGCTTTGCCGATGAAACCTCTTTTTTTTGCCCCTGTGCGGATTCTGCGGCTTGTGCGTATTGTTTTGCCACGGCAAAGACGCCGCAGTTTTGTAAAAGATGCGAAGCTGCAGCGTAATCGATATGAGCGAGCGAAAGATCTTCAATCGTTGTGCCGAGCGGAACATCCGTTTTAAGCCGGATAAGCGTTCGCGAAAATTCTCCGCTTGTTTTACCTTCACGTATTTTGTTGCCGAGCGCTCCGGTAATTTCTCCTGCGTGTTCGTAAATACCTTCAAAACTTCCGTATTGTGCCAGCAGTTTTTGTGCGGTTTTTTGTCCTATACCCGGAACTCCGGTTATATTGTCCGCCGTATCGCCGGTTAAAGACAGCATATCCAACATAAGAGAGGGGGGTACTCCCCACTCTTGTTCAACTTGTTCGGATCCGATAAGCTCCCAGCCGCCGGTTTTTCCGTTTTTCATCATCATGATTTTATCGTCGATAAGCTGCATAAGGTCTTTGTCACCGGATAAAATGCGGCACTGTTTGTTTTGTTCGCGGCACATACGGGCGACCGTCGCGATAATGTCATCGGCTTCAAAACCGTCTTGGCGCAGCACGGGTATACCCAACGTTTGCAAAATGTTTTCTATAACAGGTACTTGTGCGTGCAAATCTTCGGGTGTTTTATCGCGGTTTGCTTTGTATTGGTCGTACATTTGATGACGGAACGTAGGCGTACGCGAATCAAAGGCTGCCGCCGCAAAAGAAGGGCGTTGACTTTGCAAAAGGTTTAACAAATTGCGGAAAAAGCCGAATACGGCTGAAACGTTTTCGTTTTTTTCATTTGTCAGCGGGTGGTTTATAAAAGCGTAATACGAACGGTAAATAAGCGCGTAGGAATCCAAAATATATACCGTGTTGTCGGTCATTGCATTCTCCTGCTATAAAGTAACACGGATTGGAAGTAAAAACAAGGAGTTTGCAGGTACGCATTGTGCGCTTTCGTTTTTTTATCAAAAAAAAAGGTTGAAACCTGCCGGAAAGCAGGTTATAATAATACCCATGGAACAATACCGTAGCGCAAACAGTATTCCGCTCCACGACCTTGCCTCCTTTGCGCATCAACATGTAACACAAATTACACAAAAGTCTGCCCGGATGCTTGACAAAGCGTTCGAACGGTGCATAATCGTTCGTTCGTTCGTTCGTTCGTTCGTTCGTTCGTTCGCGTAACTTATGCACAAAACTCAAAATCCGTAAACAACCAACAAATAGGGGCGAATGTGGAAACCTGTCCCGCTTTACGTGAAAGAACAAACAACGGCATCCATGCCGGTATGAGGATTGCATATCCTGAGTGCAATTCACAACTCGAGTTTGCTCCGCAA
>KI260561.1:275555-403611 GCA_000468055.1 Treponema lecithinolyticum ATCC 700332
AATTCACAACTCGAGTTTGCTCCGCAAACTCGGAAACGGATGGCTTTTGCTGCCATCCGTGGCCGTATTGCAAATAAGGCCGGATTCCAAAGGTATTGCGAGCCGGCGTAGCAATACTGCGAGGCCTTTGGCAGTGCGGGTATGAAAAGTGCACCTCCGTGTGCACTTTTCAACGCGAGTTTCGTCAGGCTTACGCCTGCCGAAACATCGGTTACGTACAGCGTTCCCGACCTCGTGTCGGAACATTAGCAGATAAGGCCGGGTTCTTAGGGCTGGCTAAGCCCTAAGCGTTATTTGGAAGATGGGTTGGGTTTTAGGGAAGGGAAGAAACTTTTAGTCGAAAAAGTGTCTTCCCTTCCCTGAATAAAGCATTTTTTAAGGAGGTTTTTATGAAATACAAACTAAAAACAATCTTGTTTATCGGTTTAGCGCTCATTGCGCTATTCGGCATGACCGGCTGTCCGAACAACGCGGGCGGAAGCAGTTCGGGAGGCGGCAACATCGACGGCGTATGGAAAGCTCTTTCCTCAACAGTAAACGGCGGAACACCGGTACCGTATCCGATATCCAATCCTAATCCGGGCGGCGGTACTGGACAGCTGTATTACTGTTTTTCGGAAGGTAAAGCATATCTCGCATTCAAAATAGAGGGAAATTCAAATCCCGGAGGAAACGGTCTTTTTAAAGGCGATCCGTGGGAAGAAGAATATACCTTTGAAAACAATATGCTTAAGTTAGTCGGAGAATCTCTGCCGTTTGTCTTAACCGGAAACACGGCAACAATAACCATAATCGAAGGCAGTAAGACCATTGTAACAATGCTTGAGCGGGTAAGCTTGCCCACCGTAGCCGAAATTAAAGCGGCAAAGAAACCGTAATAGGTTGGAAAACAGGAGTTATTTATGAAAACACGTAATTCAAAGACAAAGGCATCTGCGCTCATCACAGCCGCATTCATCGTACTTACCGCAGCACTGGTCTTTACCGCATGCCCCAACAGCGCGGGCGGCGGAGGCGGGGGCGGCTCTACCGTCAGCATCACCGTAAGAGGCGATGAGCACATAAACCTGCCGTCGAAGCCGATTGCGGTACGGGTGGGGGCCAAGTGGTCGGAAGCGCAGTCAACGGTTAAAAGCAAGGTCAGCGCCAAGCCGAACTTTTTGATTGACTCGTGGCACTTGGGCGAGGACGAAAGCGCACCGGAGCTTAAAGACACGGACATGTTTGTTAAAGACACCACCGTGTTTGTCAAATCGCGGCCGGACTTACCCGACCTTTCAAGTATACAGGGCTCGGGCGAGCAGGTTAAAATCACTTTCGAGGTAACGCCTGAAGAAGGAGGCGCCATACTGGGGCCGAAGTCGATCAGCGTCAACAAGGGAACCCTTTGGAATTCGGTTCTTAAAGCCTATGCCAAAGCTGCGCTCAAAGAGCACTACGGCTTTAAGTGTAACGGATGGAAAAAGAACGGCAACCCGGTGAACGATACCTACACCTTCGACGACGACACAACCATCTTTGCCGATATGGAAGACATGCGCATTAACATCACCGTAAAGGGCGACGGCAACGTGAGCGTACCGGATAGCACGCCGCTTGTTGTGCTGAGCGGAAGAAAGTGGCAGGACATAAAAGAGCAGGCCGCAAACAGGGTACAGGTCAGCGATCCTTCAAACATTGCCGTAACCGCGTGGCACCGGGGAGAAAGCGAAAGTGCTCCTGTGTTGACCGACGAGTACGAGTTTAAAAAAGCCGACGGGCAAAACCGCACTGTCTTTGCCAAAACGGGCGACCGGCGCATTACGCTTACCGTTACGTACGGTTCAGGCTCGGGTACACCGGAGACCGCCGGCACTATCACCATATACGACGGCGATGAGTGGCACAACGTACAAAAGCAGGTTGAAAAACTGGTAACCGTTCCCGAAGACCACTCCATACACTGGTATTTGGATAATGCAGGCGGGGAGTTTATAGACTTTTTCTATACGTTTAAAGCGAGCGACGGGAATGCACGTACGGTGTATGCCAGAATATCGCCGCCCATAGCGCTTACCGTTACATACGGCAGGATTACGGGGGCAACGGTAACGCTCGGCACCGTAACCGCAAAGCACCGCGGGTTGTGGTACGGCGTACAAGACCGGCTTAAGTATAAGTATCCTCTTCTCAAAAATACGGAGGTGGAATGGCATTGGCATGATAAAACCGGAGCGCTTATAAACGATACCTATGAGTTCGACGCCGGCAACGTGCCGTCGGACACGGTGTATGCGTTTGTCAGACCTCGAATAATTACGTATTACGGCGGACTGAGGTATCTTGCACCGATAGGCTCTGGCGGTTCGTATGAAGATTACAATATGAAAAAGATAGAAGCGGTAACGGACGGCTATGTCGGAGGCGATGCCTACTACTACGTCTACAACGATCCGCATAAGGTCAGTTTAACCGCCTATAATATAGGCACAACGGAAGTTACGCAAGAGTTGTACGAGTTGGTAATGGCACACAATCCGAGTTACTTTCAGGGCAGCTCACATCCGACTGCATCAGGCGAGAGCCAAGAAAAGCGCCCGGTAGAACAGGTAAGCTGGTTTGATGCGATAGCTTTTTGCAACGAGCTTACGCGCTGTTGTTACTCTTTGGGAGAAGCGCAATGCGTGTATACCTATAACGGGCATACCTACACGGTAGAAGATGCACAGGCACACAATGTGCCCGTCATGGATATGAGCAAAAAAGGCTTCCGCTTGCCGACCCAAGCCGAATGGGAGTGGGCTGCCCAAAGCGGCACTGCATGGCAGAAATGGGCGGGCACTGGCGACCGCGACGAACTTTCATACTACGCGTGGTACGATGCGAACGAATACGGCAGAACGCACCAAGCGGGACGTAAAAAGGCAAACCCGTTCGGTCTTTTTGACATGTCGGGCAACGTAAGCGAATGGTGCTGGGATTGGTGGATCCAGACTACGCCTGAGGGCGGTACCGATCCTGTCGGGCCGCTTTCGGGCACTAATCGCACCACCTGCGGCGGCGGTTACTCTTTCTTCGCCTCTGCGTGTTGTTGTGCGTCTCGCGGCTGTGAAGAACCCGACAAGAACAAGGATACTACCGGCTTTCGCATAGTGTGCAGGTATGAGTTTTAGGCTTTCCGCCTAAAACATCGCATGGCGCCGTATCTACACGTACCGCATACAAGCATCTATAAGTAGTAGATACGGCTATCTGCAATTGGTAGATAAGGGCATCTAAACTGAAACACCGCACAGGATTTGTGCGGAAGCTTGCGGGCAGGACGCCCGTACAGGCAAATGTCCGCCGAGTTTTTTGCGAAGCACAAATACTCGAAGCCCAAGAATGTACAGGACGTACATTCTTGGATACCTTTTCCCTTTATGCAAGCCCCTCAACTATGCAAAAAACTTTTACTCCTCGTTCTTGCAGACACAATCGGCACTATACTGCTTGCCGACCTAAAAGGTTCGTCTTCCGATGCAAGTCCTTTTGGGAAAAAACTGAAAGACAAGTCGCCCAATGTGCCGACGCTTTGTATAACAGGAACAGCTAACGGGTTTATTTGAGGGGATTGTTTTAAGTTTCAATATTTATTAAGGATGCGTTTTGGTCGTCGGATGCGTAAACCGAACGGGTGTTTTTGTAGGGATTGCGCACATTGTCCAATTTTAAGCGGACGCTGTCGATACGGGTGCGCAACGCATTGCGGTTTTTTTCGTTTTGTTGAAGTATTTTTGATTGCAGTTGTGCAAGGTCTGCTTGCAGTATGGGAATGTCCGTTTGCGAATAGCTGCCGTGCGAACTTTTGTACAATGCTTCCATGGGTTTTATAACTTTTTGCAAATTGCCGATACCGCCGATAATACGCTGTTCCAGTTCGGTGTGAGCGAGCAATTTTTCCGTGTCTTCATCAGCAATGCTTTGTTCTTGTTTTTCAAGTACGTTCAGGTATTCACGGAATTTTGTACGCTGTTCTTCGAGTAATCCGCGCAGTTTGTGCAGTATGCGCACGCGTTCGTTTAATTCCTGCTCGCTTAAGTGTGGTTCCGCCATTACAGAATCTATCCATTTATGTCTACGGCAGCGGCACGGGGTGTGTTTTCCGCAGCCATAGTGTTGGAAAGCGCCGCGTTCCACGATGTATACAATTCCTGCATAAAGGTAGTAATCGACAAAAGTTTTTTGCGGTCGTGGCTCATGCTTATATCCATCAATTCACGGTTAAAAAAGCTGTACAAAGCCATAAGGTTTTGAGCTATTTCTCCGCCGCGCTCCATGTCCAAAGACACCATCAGTTCGGTCAGTATTTCTTGTGTTTTAACCAAATTGTTGTGGAATTTTTCTATCGAAGCAGCTTCTATTTTATCTTCTTTCCCGTACAAAGACAACGCGCTATCGAGACGCCGAAGCGCTTCTTCATACAGCATAACAATCAGTTTGCCCTGACTTGCGGTTTTAACTCCCGTTTCTCTGTATGCGGCGTATGCTTGTGTGTATGCCATTACATCCCCTCCACAATGTGCTGATACATTCCTTTTTCCTTTATCGGCATTTTATTTTTCTGACTTTATGTTTTTCTTTTAAAATTAAAGATAAAATCACTCGACTAAACAAGCGTAATTGCGTATATTTATAAAAGCGAGGTTTGCATGAACGACAAAAACAACAAAGATAATAAAGATAAAAAAAACAATCCCGACAATCCTTTTGATTTTTTTAAGCTGTCTACCGACCCTGCGCCGGACGACGGCAATTATAAACGCCCCCGTTTTCCTTTATGGCTTATTCTTTTAGGTGTTTTTGCCGTTATAACCGCTTTTAATTGGTTTTTTATGACAAAAAACGATACCGCAATCGATTTTTCAGAGTTTAAAAAATTGATATCGGACGGATACATTGTGCGGGTTGAACTGGGTGATACGTATTTTATCGGTTACGGTGCGGATTCCGCAACGCACAATTCGGCACAGCGGGGAACGGCGGACGGTATTTCTCCCTTTTTGTTTTCATCCGCTTCCGCACAGGCTAAAACGTATAAAACCGTCGGTATTTTAACCGAAGATTTTTTAACTTTACTCGACGAAAAAAACGTTGCATACAAAGCCGTTAAAAATCAGCGAAGCGTGCTTTTGCAAGTGCTGTTTAATTTGGTAGTGCCGGTAGGACTTTTATTTTTAATTTATCACTTTGTTTTTAAACGTATGGGCGGTTTGGGCGGAAGTATTTTTTCTGCCGGACAAAGCCGAGCAGCAGCCGTTGAAGAAGGAAAGGTTACCACCCGTTTTGCCGATGTTGCCGGCGTTGACGAAGCAAAAGAAGAATTGGTTGAAGTGGTGGACTTTTTAAAATCGCCGCAAAAATATACCGAAATCGGCGGAAAGATTCCCAAAGGCGTGCTTTTGGTAGGTCCTCCGGGAACGGGTAAAACGCTTTTGGCGCGCGCCGTAGCAGGCGAAGCCGGCGTTCCTTTTTTCCGTATTTCCGGGTCCGATTTTGTTGAAATGTTTGTGGGCGTGGGTGCAAGCCGCGTGCGCGATCTTTTTAAGCAAGCGCGCGACAAAGCCCCGTGTATTGTTTTTATTGACGAATTGGACGCTATCGGCAAAAGCCGCATTAACTCGGTAAGCGGCGGTAACGACGAGCGTGAACAAACGCTGAACCAATTATTGGTTGAAATGGACGGCTTCGATAACTCAACCGGTCTTATTCTTTTGGCGGCGACAAACCGCCCCGATGTACTCGACCCGGCTCTTTTGCGCCCCGGCCGCTTCGACCGCCAAGTTGTAGTAGACCGCCCCGACGTAAAGGGTAGAGAAGCTATTTTAAAAATCCATGCAAAAAACGTAAAACTCGGACAGGATGTGGATTTGGCTGCCATTGCCCGTACCACATCGGGTTTTGCCGGTGCAGACCTTGCCAATGTGGTAAATGAAGCTGCTCTTTTGGCGGTGCGCGGCGGGCGCAAATTAGTAAGCATGGAAGATTTTGATGAAGCCGTAGAAAAAGCCATTGCCGGTTTACAAAAAAAGAGCCGTGTTATAAAAGAAAATGAGCGGCGTATAGTTGCTTTTCATGAAACGGGACACGCGCTTACGGCAGCTTTTACCGAAGGTGCCGATCCTGTGCATAAAATATCCATTATACCGCGAGGTGTTGCCGCTTTGGGGTATACGCTGCAAATGCCCGAAGACGACCGCTACCTTAAAAGCCAAAAAGAACTATACGGCGAAATCGACGTATTGCTCGGCGGACGTGCGGCTGAATTAGTTACTTTCGGCGAAGTGTCTACGGGCGCGGGAAACGACTTGCAGCGGGCAACCGATATTGCGCGCAGTATGCTTACCGATTACGGTATGAGCGACCGCTTTGAAAACGTTGTGCTGTCAAAACGCGGCGGTGCATACGGGAGCGAAGAGCCGCGCCTTATACGCGAGTACTCGGAAAAAACTCAACAGTACATAGACGAAGAGTTAGCACGCATTATGGCGGAACGTTTTGCGCGGGTAACTAAACTGTTAAAAGAAAAACAGCGCGTAATGGAATACATTGCAAACCGCTTGTTGGAAAAAGAAATTATAGAACAAAGCGAGTTTAACGATATTATAAAGGCGGAAGCCGACCTTGCGGTAAAAGCCTAAACGGACGGCGGCAGGAATTTTATGGATTTTATACCCGACCCTTTTTTTGTGCGCTTAAGGCGGTTTGTTTTGCAATACGCCGCCGCATGCTTTTTATGTTTATGTGTTGTTGTTTTTGCCGTTATTGACACCAGTTTAATTTCGGTGCGCAATATACGCAATATACTGTCCGATGCGGCACCCCTTTTAGTTTCTGCGTCGGCTATGGCGCTGTGTTTGTTTTCCGGCTACATAGACTTTTCCGCCGGAGCTTCGGCTTGTTTTGCGGCGGCTATTGCAAGCTCTTTTATGCAAGCGCCGGAAAGTGCCGGCAGAATGTTTGCTTTTTTGCCGCCGTTTCCGGCTTTTGCAGTCATTCCTTTTGTAACGGTTTTGTTTTTTGCGGTGGGTATGCTTAACGGTTTTTTAATAAAACGCGTGTCGCTTCCGCCGTGGTTTGCCACTTTTGCAACCGGCAGCGTATTGACTGCGCTAACGCATATATACTTATGTACAAAAGATATGCAATTACGCGTACTCGAAGGTTTTACCCGTCAGTATACTTTGTTCGGTGTAGGTTATATCGGAGTAAACCCTACGCTTTCGATTCCCATATCCGTAATTTTTTCGCTTTTTGTTTTTTTTGCCCTGCGTGCGGGAATAAAGCGGTTTTTACCCGAAGCTGACGCTCCCGGGCGTTCCGTTGTGCAAGACTTAAAAAAAACCATGTTTTTATTTGGCACAGTATCGAGCCTTTTTGCTTTAAGCGGCATGATGATTACTGCACGGGCGGGAAGTATTGCCTCTTTATCGGCAGGCGAATTTGAACTGCATACGCTTGCCGTATGTTTTACCGCTTCGCTGTCGCTGTTTGGCGCTCGGGGCAGCTGGGCTGCAGTCGCTGCCTGCACTTTTATTTACAGCGCGTTTATGTATACGGCAGACTTTGTGGGTATAAACCGTTTTGTAACGCTGGCATTCCGCACGCTTATTCCTTTGACAATGGTGTGGATTGATATCGTTAAAAGAAAAAAAACGGCAAATACCGGTAATAGCGGTATTACCGGTGCGAACATTAACCGATTATAAATCCGGCGCGTGCTCCAAAAGGTAATCCTCGGCTTCTTTTGACCACAGCATATCGCTTTTTTGCACGATTTTTGCCAGCGCGGCGAACAGGGGATCGGTTTTGCCTTTTTCTTCAAAATCGGTTAAAGCGGTCAGCGGCAGCTTTTTATGCGTATAAATCAGCTTTTTGCCGCCGGGAATCTTATCCAAATTGATAACCGTGTCGGCGACTTGGTCGAGTCCGCCTACGTGCGTAATCATCGTAACCGGGTTGAGTTCGCCTTTGGCCATCATGTGCAAAGATTCTTTTATGTCGTCGGTATTGCCGCCCGAAGTGCCGACTACGTGGTGGGCTTCGTAGTGCACGTTGTAAAAGTTGTACATCGCGCTGAACGACGGGTCGGTGGGGCCTGCAAAAAAGTTCAAACAGCCGTCTTTGCCGCACAAGCTGTCGCCCAGTTCCACAACGGGCTTTACGGGCGCAAATACGAATACATCGTCGTAGAGTTTGCCGCCGTTAAGTTCTTTTAATTTTTCAACGGGATTTGCTATATCGCGCGTGTTCACATACACGAGTTTTACTCCGTACTTTGCCGCTTCCGAGGGGGGCAGTAAGCTTTCCGCCCGCTTTAAGCGCGCATCGTCGATGTCGGTTACAACCAAAAAACCGGGTTTGCGCGGATTGTGAACAGCATAATCGATTGCAGTCAGGCCCATAGGACCGACGCCGGCAAGCAAAGCAAGCGAGCCGCCTTCGACGATTCCCATACGGTGTTCGTAGCTTCCCGCTGTGGTGTGGTACTGTGCGTGGAAGGCTCCGACAACACAGGATACCGGCTCCGAAAGCGAGCCCATAAAAAAGTTGTCGGCCTTGTATTCCAAAAGGCAGCCCAGCTCCATAACTTCGGCAGGAATAATGATATAGGTTGCATCGCCTCCGATATGGGCGTATGAATAGCCGGGCGCCCACAGCGTGCCGTCTTTGTTCAGTGCGGGCTGTATGGCGAACTTTTGTCCCGCCTTAAATTGGTGCTGCCATTTTTTGCCGACTTCAACCAGCGTTCCGCAAAATTCATGCCCGATAATAACCGGATTTTCGGACAGCTTTGCGCGCACACGTTTATGCGCGTCGCCCTGCATGGCAAGTTTGTGGCTCGACATACATACCGAGTCGGAAACGACTTCCGCAAGGATTTCGTCGTCTTTAATGGGCGGAAGTTCGAATTCTTCCAGCCTCAAATCGTTTACACCGTATAAACGTACAGCTTTTGTTTTCATACATACTCCTATAAAAACTTTTATTTAGGGGAAGGAAGACACTTTTGCGACTAAAAGTTTCTTCCTTCCCCTAAAACCCCTTCTATCTTCCAAATGACGCTTAAGGGCTCCCGCCCTTAAGAATCCCAACCTATCCACAAAACTGCCACGGATGGCAGTAAAAGCAATACGGTTCCGAGTTTTGCGAAGACAAACTCACGTTAAAAATCGGACAGGGAAGTCCGATTTTCAAACCTGCACTGAGAATTGCCCCCCCCCGGTTCTCAAGTCGTAAGTAACCGAGCACTTTTTATCGTTCTATAAAATGCAGCGGTCGAAGTTAAACCTTTGTTTCATTCATCCATGCTTTTTTATACGCTTCGTAGCCGGTTACGGGCGCTTTTTCGACCGCCGTGTAGGCTATGTCGGCGTTTTTGCCCAGTTCGCGTATCGGTTTGCCGCTTAAAGCCATAACGGCCGCTATCGCCGCACCGCATGCGGTCGCTTCGGCAATGCCGGTTAAAAATATTTCGTTTTCCGGAAGCGCCGAAGCAAGCAGGGCGTTGTATAATTTGTTTTTGCGGAAACCTCCTTCCGTAAAGACCTTCGTGCCTTTTTTTAGTCCCGAACGCCGAAGCGCGGTTTCGGTTTGTATAACCAGCGATAAATCGAGCAGGGCAAAAAAGCGCTGTTCATCCCGTATAATGTGGGGTAATTTTACACCCTTTTGCATGCCTTCAAGGGAATAAAAGGTGCCGCGTTCGCGGATGCCCGGCTTTGAACCAGTGAACTGTCCGGAACCCGCAACGATTTCGGGCATAAGGAAGGTGTCTTTTTCATTTAATACTTCCTGCGTTTTGCCGAAATCGAACGAGGGAAATTGTTCCGTATTGTGTACTTTTTTGTACAAACTTATATACGTGTCGAATTCCATGCCGCCCACAAAGATGGCGGTTTTTATGGGACGGCGGAACGCCGATTGGTTGAAAAAGACGATTTTTCCGATGTCGTCTTCGTTAAAAGCCAATTCGTCCTGCGGGTGCATGCATACGCACCAAGTGCCCGTCGAATTGAGCACAAAGTCGCCCGTGTCGTCTTTTGCAAGGTAGGGTAAAAGCGATGCGTTTGAATCGTGGATTCCCATGGTTACGAGGGTCGACCGGTCGAGGCCGGAGCATTTTGCCGCTTCCTCGGTCAGTGTGCCGAGCGCTTCGCACGTATTTTTATACTTCGTCGGAAGAAGATGCCGGATTCCCAACGTATCGGTTACGGGCGACCAATCGCTTTTTTTGTGGTCCCACAAATAGCTGTGACAGCCGCAATACGTCGGTTCGGTTCCCGCAATGCCGGTAAACACGTAGCCCCAATACTGGGGAAAATTCAAAATAGTGCGTGTTTTGGCGAATTCCGCGGCAAAATGTTTTTGCAAATACATAATGCCCTTTGCGGGATTTATGAGCGACCCGAACGGCGGCGTATACGTGCTGCGCTGCAAGTCGGCTTTGCTTCCGCATTTTTTATAAAATTCGTTCTGGAATTGTTCGCCCGGCTCGTGCGTGTAAAGAATCGACGGAACGCACACTTTTCCGTCCTTATCGATGCAGACAAAGGTTGCCCCGTGCGTCGTTACCGACAGCGCTTTAATCGGATACTTTTGCGCGAAGGTGCGCAATTGCTCGAAAAACCAATCTTCCATTCCCGCCAAATCGTGCGCTTCGACTTGAGCGCCGGTGTCCGGCTCGCGGACTTTCAGCGGTTCGAACGTTTTGTACACCGCATCGAGCTGATGCAGGTTTTCATCGTATACGGCAACTTTTTTGTTCGTCATGCCGATGTCTATAACGGCAACAGCATAGCTCATAACTTCTCCTAAAAAAACTTTTGCAGGAAGCTTGGGCTTCCGAAAAAGTTTTTTCGCGCTTTCGCAAACGTCAGTTGAGAAAGCGCAGTAAATATCGCCGCCAAGGACGGCGGTTAAATCATACAGAAGCGATATTTTGGTTTCACCAAAATTCGCTATAAACAGATGTACACGGAAGTACATCTGTTTATGACGGCGCCATTTTAGACGGCGCTTTTTATCGCTCTCCTTATTTAATGCAGCATAACCTGTCCGCCGGTTACCGGAAGTGCTTGACCCGTTTCGTATGTCTGTTCGACAAGGTAGAGTACGGCTTTTAAAACGTCCGGGCCGGAACAGCCTCTATTCATCGGAACCTTTGCTTCGTAAAAGGCTTTTACGTCGGCAACCGTTTGTGCGCCGGGAACTTTGCCGGCTTTTAAGTACTGCACGAACAAGCCTTTTTCCGGATCCGACCACAGCGGTCCGTCGAAAAAGTTTCCGGGGCATATTGCGTTCACTTTAATACCGTAGGCGACCAATTCCAGCGCAAAACTTTCAACCAATCCTATGCCGCCGAATTTGCCTCCGGCATAAGAGCCGTTTTTATTCGAGCCTTCCAAGCCCGACTTTGAATTGATTTGAATGATGTCGGTCGGCCATGAAGGGGCGACCGCGTATTGGCGCTTCATAAGGCGTGCGCAGTGCTTCGTTACGACGGCAAAGGCTGTGTAGTTTATATCGGTAACAAAACGGAACGAGGCCATGTCCTGCTCCAAAATGCTTGAAGCGCGAAGGACGCCCGCATTGCTTATGCACAAATCCAAGCCGCCGCAGGTAAGAGCGGCCGTTTCGAACATATTTTCCACGGATTCTTCATCGGCGACGTTTACTTTAACGGCAAAGGCTGTTTGTTTTTTTTCTTCGGCGTTTAAAGCGGCGGCAAGTTTTTCGGCGCCTTCAAGGTTTAAATCGGCAATAAAGACGACGGCGCCCTGCTTTACCAAACCGCGCACCAGCTCTTCGCCGAAGCCCTGTGCGCCGCCGGTTACGAGGGCTGTTTTGTTTTTTACGACGTCGGCACGTGAAGCGCAAGAGGCGCAGGCTTTTGCCGTCTCTTCTTTTTCGCCGCCGGAACAAGCGCAGTTCCATTCGTTTACCGCACCGCTTTCGGCTTGCGCAAGAGAGAGCGTGTCGGGTGCCGTTAAAAAGCGCTCGGTTTTTCCTTCAACCGAAAGTTCAATGCATGCGGGAACGGCGCCGTTGTGAATCGAAGCGAAAGCCTTTTTTACGGCTGCGGCCGCCTGCGTTTCGTCGTTCGGCGCGTCTTCAAAAGCGATGCGCAATGAAGCTTTCCGTTCTTTTTGTGCGGATTGCGCCGAACCGACACTTTGTACGATCCACGGTTTTTGCACAAGGTTTATAATCGCGCCGCGGATAATCGGCGCAAAAAATGCTGCGTGTGTCATATTTCTTTTATCGCTCCTGTGTTAATGATAAAGCCGCCTGTTCGGCGCTCAGCGTTCCCGCCGGTTTAAGTTTTTTGCCCAAGCCGGCATATACGGCAAGTCGCTTGGCAAGTGTTTCGTGCGCCAAAGGATTTTCGGCGGAAAACAAACCGTATTCGTTTTTGTATGAGGCAAGTTTTTCATGCGCCGCCAAAGCCCATGTCGCGTCGATAAGATTTTCGAATTCTTTTTCGAGCAATTCGGGACACGAAAAATCCTGACGCGAACTGTTTATGTCGACGCCGGATATTTCCATAAAACCGTATTTTTCGCACAATTTGCGCAAGCGCAAAAGCTGCTGCTTTGTGTTGCGCGGCGGCATGTACGTTACGGCAAGGTAGCCCAGTTCTTTGAGCACGGGGAATAAATCGTCCAAAAAATCGTCTTCAAATTTTTCGGCTTTTTTGTCGCCCGTGGGCGATTCGGTTATGTCGCCCAAATATGCGTATGCGGGAACGGCTCCTATCGCTTGGGCAAACGCGGTAACGGTTTCGGCCGGAATGCATTCGCTGCTGTCGGGCTGAATGAAGATGCGCGGCAAAAATTCGCTTTTTAGCGCACCGAGTAAATCGTACGCATAATGCGGATTTGAAGCGTCGGCGAGGCGCTCCGCGGTTTTCCCGCCGATGTACAAATTAAAGCGCGCTTTTAAATTCTTTAAAAGTTCTTCGCCCGTTCCGTAAGTGTCGATAAAGCGGTGCGCGAGCGCGTATAAAATATGCCGTTCGGTAACGCTTCCCGCCTCGTCGGATTTTGACAAGGGCTCTATGTCTTTTTCGTACGACAGCGGCTTAAGACCGGCTTCCGTGATAATTTCGTTTAAAGAAGCGGTCATCGCGATATTGCGCTTTTTGCGCGCTTTGCAAATCGGCTGCAAAAATAAAGCGGCGAGTTTTCTTTTCGATGAGGGAATGCCCTGCACCGTCATGTATGCAATGCCCTTGGAATCGGGATTGTTCAGTTTTACGTCGGCAAAACGCGTATGTTTAAAACTTACGCGCACTTCAAAGCCCGTAACGACTCCCAAGCCCAAAAGGCCGCAAGCTTCGGTCATTTCTTCGGCTGCCGATACGGAATCATGGTCGACGGAACCTGCAACCGCAAGGCCCGCTTCGCGCGCTTTTAAAGCGGCCATTGCCGGCGTGTAGGGACTGAAGCTGTATACGGTATGAATGTGATTGTTTGTCTGGACGTTTAAGGGCACAAGCTCCCTGCCGTTTTTTTCGACCCATGCTTTGAGTGCGGCAAGTCGTTTTTCGCCGGACAGTTTGGAATCGTTTATTTTTCCGTAATCGTTCATAGTTTCCCTTACATTATAAATGCGCAATAATTGCGCAAAGGCGGCCGCCGAAAATCTGCGTTTCCAGCAGCCGTTTTATCGATTTTTTAAACGCGTAAGTGTTTTACACGCGGGGTTTAGACTCCTTGACGATTTTTGCGCAAAATATCCATTGTCGTTTGAACCGATTTGGGCGTATATCCTTTTAACGGAATAATGCGCTCGTGAATCGTATCCAAAATCCAATCGACGCTCGGGAAATAATAGTGTTCGCATTCGGGAGCGGGCGTTATCCAGTTGCGGCTTCCCAGCACGGCAACCGGAGCGTCCAAATAATCGAAGGCGAGCGCACTCATATTCGAAGCAACCGTGTGCATAAAAGAGCCGCGTTCGGCCGCATCGCTTACGAGCAAAAGCTTACCGGTTTTCTTTACCGATTCGACAATTTTTTCGTAGTTTAGCGGATTAATCCAGCGGATGTCGATAATTTCGGCATCCATGCCGTATTGTTCTTTAAGCGTTTTCGCGGCGTTCATTGCGGTGTACAGCGTGGCACCCAGTGTTGCGATCGTGATGTCTGTGCCGGTTTTGCGGATTGCCGGTTCTCCTTCCGGAATTTCGTAGTAACCGGCCGGAACTTCTTTTTCGAATTCTTCGCCTTTATCATAGAGCTTTTGGCTTTCGAAGAAAATAACCGGATCCGTGCCGCGCAGCGCGTAGTTCAGCATACCCTTTGCGTCGTAGGGCGTTGCGGGGAATACCGCTTTAAGGCCGGGAATTGCAGCGACCAGAGCGCTCCAGTCCTGACTGTGCTGGGCGCCGTATTTGTTGCCGACCGAAACGCGTACGGTAAGCGGCATTTTCAAAAGTCCTGCGGACATCGACTGCCATTTTGAAGCTTGGTTGAATATTTCATCTCCCGCGCGTCCCATAAAATCGCAGTACATCAATTCCACAACCGCGCGTCCGCCGCTCATCGCGTAGCCGACTCCCGCGCCGACAATCGCCGCTTCGGAAATGGGGCTGTTGAACAGGCGGTTGTACGGCAGCGCTTCGGTTAAGCCGCGGTACACGGCGAAAGCTCCGCCCCAATCGCGGTTTTCTTCGCCCCATGCGGCCATCGTCGGATCGGTTACAAAGCGGTGGAACATCGCTTCGAACAAACCGTCGCGGTACTGGAACATTTTGTTTTTCGAAAGCGGTTTGCCGTCCGCGTCGAATGCGCTTCTGATTTTTCCTGAAATCGCTTTTAAGCGTACGTTCGTTTCGGGATTGACGTCGAGCACTTCGGGCTTTGCGTCGGCTAATTTGTCGGCCTTTGTGTTCGAAAACATAACCGATTCTATAAAAGAGGCGCTCGCGCGCGGACTTTCTTTGTCGTCCGTTGCCAATTTTACAACCTGAATCAGCTTTTCGCGGATTGAATTTTCCTGCTTTTCGGCGTCGGCCTTTGTGATAAGTTTGTTCTTTATAAGGTAGGCTTTGTATTCTTCAATCGCGTCCGCTTTTTGCCAAGCGTCGATTTCTTCTTTTGTGCGGTAGCTTGAAGCGTCCGAAGGCGAGTGTCCCGACACGCGGTAGGTGATTGTGTCCAAGAGTACGGGGCCGTCGCCTTTAAGCAAAATCGCTTTTTTGCGCGCGATTGCGTCCGCAACGGCGAGCGGATTGTAGCCGTCTACGCGCTCGGCGTGCATGTTTTGCGGATTGACGCCCGCGCCGACCCGCGCAACATAACCGTAGCCCATCGTTTCGCCGCAGGTTTGTCCGCCCATACCGTAAAAGTTGTTGAAAAAGTTAAACAAAATAGGCGGCGCGCCCCCGGCCGATTCGGGCCACAGCGTTTTGTATTGGTCCATTGCCGCCATCATCATCGCTTCCCATACCGGACCGCAGCCCAAGGCCGCGTCTCCCACATTGGAAACGACAATGCCGTTTTTTTTATTGATGCGTTTGAAAAGCGCGGCTCCCGTCGCTATGTCGGCCGAACCGCCTACGATTGCGTTATTCGGCATTGAACCGAAGGGCAAAAAATAGGCGTGCATGGAGCCGCCCAAGCCGCGGTTAAAGCCCGCGTTGCGTGCAAAAATTTCGGCAAGGGTTCCGTACAAAACGAAGTTTTCGGCCAAATCTTTTACGTTTTTGTACGAAATTTTTTCGGCCATCTTAAGCGTATCGCCGCCTAAAAATTCTTTCATGATTTTTTCGAGTTCTTTTTCGCTTAATTTTTCAACCGCCGAATAGCACTTTGCCAAAATTTCGCCGTGGCTGCGGTGCGAACCGAAAATAAAGTCGTCGATTCCCAAATTGACGCACTGACCGACGGCGGCCGCTTCCTGTCCCATCGAAAGGTGGGCAGGGCCTTTGTGGTTGTATTCGATGTTTTCCCATGCGCCCTGCGTTTTAAACGTGTTGAGCATGGTTTCGAACGCACGGATTGTCTGCATATCGTACAAAATCCGTTTAAGTTTTTCGGCTCCGTAGGTTTTTAATTCTTTTTCAAAATCGCTTTGATACTGATTTACCGGAATGTCTTTGATTTTCAACTTTTCCGCTTTTCTTACCTTTTTAGGGTCTACGAATAATGATTTCGGCATACTATATACTCCTTTTCAATAATATGACTTTTGCATACGGCTTTTATAAAGCCCACACCGCTTCGCGGATCGCTTCGCATACGGTCGGATGCGGGAAGATTAATTGCTTGACGTCTTCTACGCGCATTTCGTTTTCGATAAGGGCCGAAGCTCCCCAAATCATTTCGGAAGCATAGGAGCCCAAAATATGAACGCCGAGGATGCGGCCGTTTTTTTCATCCGCAATCACTTTTACCGTTCCGGCGGCTTTTACGCCGTTTTCGGCGACAAAGCGTCCCGAAACGATCATCGGCACGGTCGCCGTTTTTACACCGATGTTTTTGGCACGCGCTTCCTGTTCGGTTATGCCGCAGCCGGACGCTTCGGGTATGGAATAGACAACCCACGGAACGGCGTCGTATCTCATGCGGTCGCGGTTCGGCGTTCCGTCCAAAACGGAACAAATGTCGTTGACGGCGACTTCGGCCATGCGGTACGCCGAGTGCGCAAGCATGCTTTTGCCGTTTACGTCCCCGATTGCCCATACGCCGCTCACATTCGTGCGCATGCGCTCGTCTACCGCGACGCCCTTGGGCCTTATGTCGATTCCGGCAGCTTTGCCGTTCCAGCTTTCGGTTTGGCATTTGCGCCCGACGGCCATAAGGACGATGTCCGCTTTTACGGATTCGTCTTTGCCTTCTTTTGTTTTATAAAAGACGGTTCCGCCGTCGAGTTTTTCGACGCGGCAGCCCAAACGGAATTCGGTGTTTTTAAGATATTTGCGCAAAAGCGGGGCAAGCTCTTTGTCCATCGGCGGAATTATTTCGTCCATCATTTCGATAACCGTTACCTTGCTGCCGAGCGTTCCGAACAAGCTTGCAAATTCAATACCGATAACGCCGCCGCCGATAACGCACAGGTTTTCGGGAACCTGTGTCAGTTCCAAAAGCGCGGTCGAATCCAGCAGTTTTTTATTGTCCTTTGTGCCGGGAATCGGCGGCATTGCGGGAATCGAACCTGCGGCAATGATCACGGCTTTCGCTTCGTGCACTTCGCCCGTTTCGGCGATCTTTACCTTTCCCGCCGCGACAAGTTCTCCCGTTCCCATAACAACATCGACTTTCAATCGCTTCATAAGCGAAGCGACGCCGGAACACAGCGTTTCGACCGTTTTCTTTTTCCATGCGGCCATTTCGCCCATGTCGAACCGGATGTTATCGGCATGAACGCCGAATTGAGGCGCTTCCTGCGCGTGCAGGTAATGCTTTGCCGAATTCAAAAGCGTTTTTGTGGGAATGCAGCCGACGTTCAAACAGGTTCCGCCCAGATACTGTTTTTCGATGAGCAAAACCTGTTTTTTCCGCTGCGCGAGCCTTTCGGCGGCAAGATAACCGCCCGGTCCGCCTCCGATTATAATTACATCATACATACCGTACCTCTTATTTGGCAATCCAAATATCAATGTCTTTTAAGGCTGCGCACAAAGCTTTTACGAATTTTGCCGCAGGAGCGCCGTCCACAACCGCGTGGTCTATGGTTAAACTGAACGAAAGATGGGGCAGTATCGCGTAGCCGCCCTGTCCGTCGGCGGCGGGTTTGGGCTGAATGCCGCACACGCCTAAAATAGCGATTTCCGGCGCATTGATGACGGGCGTAAAGCTTTCGATTCCCGTATTACCCAAATTGGTTACGGTGAAGGTCGAGCCGCTTAACAGGTCGGGGCTTATCGAACCGGCTTGACATTCGCCTGCAAGGAGTTTTGCCTGAGCCGATATTTGTGCGAGCGACATTCGATCGGCGTTGCGGATGACCGGAACCATAAGACCGCGCGGAGTGTCCACGGCCATACCCAAGTGAACGTTTTTATACAGACGGATTGTGCCGTTTGTTTTTACGCCGTTTAAGAAGGGGAATTCTTTGAGCAGGCGGGAAACGAGGAACAACACCAAATCGTTTACGGTTACCTTCGATAAACCCATCGCCGGATCGCTTGCCTTAAAACGTTCGCGAAGCGATTGCATACGGACCGCTTCGGCGCTTGCATTTAAGGTGAACTGAGCGGCCGTTGCCAAAGAGTTCATCATGCGCTCGGCAATAACTTTCCGTATGCCTTTAATCGGCGTATCCGTATATTCGTCGGCTGCGGAGTAAGCTGCAAGCGCCCTGTCCGCTCCTGCGCTCGAACCCGAAGCTGGCGCAAAGGCTGCCGCACTTCCGTCGGCAACCGCTTGAATGTCGGCAAGCGTAACGCGCCCGCCGATGCCGCTTCCGGCTGCCGGGAGCAAACCGCCCAAACGCAGCGCTTCTTTTGCGGCAGCCGTAAGCGGCGGCCTTTCAGCTGCCGCGCGCAGCACATCCGCTTCTATAATACGCCCTTCGGCACCGCTTCCGCTTAAGGTGCGCACGTCGACGGCTTCTTTAAATGCGGCGGCTCTTGCCCGCGGTGAAATCGCCAAATGTGCGCCGGGCGCCGCCGAGGGGACGGCGGGCGCGGCGGATGCGGTCTTTGCCGCTTGCGTTTTTTCTGCAGCCGAACTTGCCGCCGGTGCATCGGTTACAGGTTCTCCTGCCGCCGATGCGGGTTCCGAAGCCGTTTGCGCTTCTTTCGGCGCTTCCGTTTGAGGCGGCGCTTTTACCGAATCTTCCCATTTTTCGCCGGGCTTTCCGACAACCATAATCGGCTGTAAAACGGGAACATCGTCGCCTTCAGTGTGTAAAACTTTTAAAACGGTACCGGATGCGCCTGCAGGAACTTCAAAGGTAGCTTTGTCGGTTTCAACTTCGCACACGACCGTTTCCGAATCGACCGTATCGCCTTCTTTTTTTTTCCATTCTACGATAATACAGGATTCCACTGTATTGCCCTGTCTGGGCATAATCAAAACATGCGCCATGTATAACTCCTCAACAGGTAATAATCTCTATGGGATTTTGTTTTAATTCTTCCGTTTGTTCCGGTTTTATGCCGTTATCGGTTATTAAAATATCGATGTCCGACATAGGCAAAATCGTTACCACGCCGCTTTTTCCGTATTTGGATGAATCGGCTAAAAGCACCAGTTTTTGCGCGCGCTCGCGCATAACGGAAATAATATCGCCGCCTTCGATTAAGTGGGTGGTTATGCCTGAATGCAAACTAAAACCGTCCGTGCCTACAAATGCATAGCGCACGTTAAAGCGGCGGATAGCTTCAATGGCTATGGATCCTACAAACGAATCCGTGCTGTCGCGGAATTCGCCGCCGATAAGGGTTATTTTTAAAGCGGGATTTGTTTTTGCGGATTCGAAAGCTTGAATCGAATTGGTGATAATTAAAATGTCGCGTTTTCCGCTTAAATAGCGAGGAACAAAAGATGTTGTAGTTCCCGCTTCTATAAAAACCGCGTCTCCGTTTTGAATTAAATCGGCTGCGGTTTTTGCAATGCGGTGTTTTTCTTCGGTGTGCATATTTTGCCGCTGAAAAATATGTGGATGTATCGACGGCAGAGCGCCGCCGTGTGTGCGGCTTAAAAGACCGAGTTCTTCAAGATTAGTTAAATCGGAGCGTACCGTTACTTCCGATACGGCAAGTTCTTCGCTTAAATCGGCAACGGACACAGTGCCCTGCGCCATAAGCCGGTTGAGTATAAGATGTTCGCGTTCCGATAAATCTTGAATCACATACGCCTCTTTATGTTTCACTTTCGATTATATTACGGATTTGGATAAAACGCAAGTAAAAAATAAATAAAAGTAAAGATAAGTTAAAAAAACATAGTTTTTGCTAAGAGGTGCCAACGGCGGTCGGTAAGCATTGTTTTTTTTTGTGTTGGTGTGAAGTGCTGTAAAGCGGTTAATAAGCGTTCAATTTTTCCGCAACATCAGCCCATTGTTCGGAAAGTTCTTCGTAGTATTTTTTTAGTTCGGCAATTTTTTGCTGTACGGCTTTACTTTTTGTTCCGTCGGTGTATACGTGCGGCTGTGCTAAAAGCGCTTCGTTTTCGGCTATTTCGGCTTCGATTTTTCCGGTTTCGCTTAAAAGCCGCTGTTCTTCTTTTTCCAATTTCCGCTTTTGTGCGTTACGCTGCTTTTGCTCTTCGTAAGACAGCGCTTTTTCTTTTTTTTCGCTTTGAGCATTGCCGGAAATCGGAGAAGCGCTTTTATCTTTTTGACCGTCAAGAATCTTGTCGGCGTCCGCACTGCCGGAAAAGGGGACGCTGCCGACTTTGCCGAAACTGTCTGCTTTGCCGCATCCGGCACTGCTTGCAGTTTTGCCGCAATTGCCGTCAAAAGACGAAGCAGTTCCGTTTTCTTTTGCTATTTGAGAAAGATAGTAATCATAACTTCCCGGATAATTTCGTATACGCGAAGCGCCCTGAGTTTTGGCGGGAGCTTGCAATTCCAAAACCCGTGTGGCAAGATGTTGAATAAAGTCTTTATCGTGCGACACAAAAATAAGCGTTCCGTCGAAGTGCTGCAGCGCGTCGGCGAGCACGTCTTTGGAATGTAAATCCAAGTGGTTTGTCGGTTCGTCTAAAATTAAAAGGTTTAAAGGTTTGAGTAAAAGCCTCAAAAGAGCAAGCCGGCTTTTTTCGCCGCCGGAAAGCACCGAAACCGATTTGTAAATATCGTCGCCGCGGAATAAAAATGCTGCAAGCATATCGCGTACTTTCGGAATTAAATCCAAAGGAGCGGTATTTTCTATTAATTGTATAACCGTTTCCGAGCCGCTCAGAGTTTCCCCTTCTTCTTGAGAAAAATAACCCATTTGCACGCCCGCGCCTTTTTGCACACTGCCCGAAAACGCCGTATCTTGTCCTGCAAGGATGCGCAGCAAAGTGGATTTACCCGCTCCGTTTCGTCCTGCTAAAACAAGACGCTCTTTTTTTTCTACCGTTAAATCAAAGTTGTCTATAACCGCCCGTGTTCCGTATGATTTACTTATCCCTTGTGCGCGCAGTACGATATTTCCCGAATGCGGGGCGTTCGGAAAACGGAAGTGTATTTTTTTTAAATGTTCCGGAATTTCTATGCGCTCAAGTTTTTCGAGCTTGCGAATTCTATCTTGCACTAAAGCAGCTTTGCTCGCGTTGTATCTGAATTTTCTGATAAAGTCTTCCGTTTTGGCGATTTCTTCCTTTTGGAGCGTGTACGCTTTAACGAGACTTTCCATTTCGGTTTGACGCACTTTTTCGTATGCGGTATATGATCCTTTGTATTTTTTTAATTCGCCGTTAAACAGTTCATACGTTTCTTTTACACATTGATCTAAAAAATAGCGGTCGTGGCTTACCAGTAAAAAACCGCCGCCGAATCTTTTAAGCCGTTCTTCCAACCACGTGCGAGCTTCTATATCCAAATAGTTGGTAGGTTCGTCCAAAATAACGATGTCGGCATTTTGTAAAAGCACTTTTGCAAGAGCTATGCGCATTTGCCACCCGCCGGAAAACGCTTGTGTAGGACGCTCAAAGTCCGCAGTGCTGAATCCCAAGCCGCATAAAGTTTCTTCAATTAGGCGGCTTCGTTCATGCCAGCGCGAAGCGTCGAGTTTGGTTTGCAAATCGTGGTATGTTTGGGCAAGCGTGTTTTGTTTTGCCGTATCTTTTGTTTCCGCCATCTGCGAAGCTACAGCATCCATTTTTTGTAAAACTTCCAAAGCGCCGGCAAAAGCTGTCTCCGCTTCGCTTTTAAGCGTTTTACCGCGGTGAACGATTCCCGATTGAGGAAGGTAAGCAAGCACGGTATCTTTTTCGTGCGAAATTTCTCCCGTGTCCGGCTGAATCAAACCCGCAGCGATTTTCATCAATGTGGATTTTCCGCAACCGTTTGCTCCGGTTAAAGCCGCTTTAGTACCGTTCGCTAAAACAAGGTTGACGTTTTTTAAAATGTCCCGGTCGCCGAATGCAAGCGATATTTTTGAAAGCTGAACAAAAGCCATTGCGATCCGGTTTAGCGTACCGAAAAAAACAATACGAGCGGACTTTTGCTGCGCGCGTTGACGGTACCGTTTTGTATGCTCCGTTTGTCGACGCTTTCCAAACGCAGCCCCGTTTCTTCCTGTTTGTATAAAAAGTTAACTTCTTCGCTATCGTTAAACATAAAGGTAAAAATACCGTCAAACTGTTGCTCGACCGACGCCGACATAAAGTACACGGTTTCGACTGTTCCCCGTACCGTACCGGCGCGTACTGCCGTTTGCGGCAAAAGACCGGAAGAAATTAAAAGCTGGCAACCGCTCCACGAAAAACTGCGGTCGCCGTTCAGCGTCAGTTTACCGTAGTTAGAACTTGAAAATACCGGTCCGCGCTCGGCAACTGTACGGTATTCGGCATTTCTGCGTTCGGTTTCGCTTTCGGCAAGCTTACGGATGTATTCTTCGGCACGTGCATTTTCGGCTTGAGCATTACCGGTGCCGTCGGCGCTTTCAAAGACGGCGCTTGCATTGCCTGTACCGGAGTCGGTGCCGAGTGTGTCCGAGCTTTCTTCTTCGTTTTGAGGCGGCGTAATCGTTACAAAATTATAGGAAACGGGTAAGCCGTCTTGTCCGATATACTGTACCGCTATAAAACCGGATGAGCGGACGGTGAGAGTAAACGGGGTTTGGCTGAATTTATACACTTTTTCGGATATTTTTTCGGTGCCTTTGTACGGGTACGATACGTTCAATTCGCTTAAGCGTATTCCCGTTGTGCCTGAATAAAAGCCGGTATCAAATCCGTATTCGGCTTTTAAAGTGTTCGGATCGATTTTTCTGCTGTTTATCATAACGCCGTAGTATTCTGGAAACCAGCGCGATTCAAGTATTTGAGCGATTAACCCGTCTTGATTTTCGCTGTCGGTGCTTTGTTCGGCAATTCCGACCGATTCGTCAAAAATACGTAAATTATGCGAAAAACACCAACCCTTTGTACCGTCTTCGGTAAGCACCATCAGCCATTCGCCTTGCAGCTGCTCTTTGCCGCCCATAACATTTTGACCGGTGCCTTTATACAGAATTTTTATTACTTCGTCGCGCCGGAGCCGGTACACTTGTTTTGCCGTATTTGCTGCTTCCGATCGGACAGGAAGACCGTCGAGCGCAACCGAAGCATAGCGGTGGCGGTATTCGGCATAGAGTTTTGCCGTTTTGCGCGCTTTTGATTTTGATTCGGGAGCACTTACAAACCACAGCGGCACTTCGATTTTTTCTTTTGACTGAGGGGTTCCGATAACGTATACTTTATTTATATTCGACCGTATGTATACCGGAACGATATCGCCGTCGTAAATATTTTTTTCGGGCAGCGACCACAGCATAACGCCATATCCCATTTTGCCGCAGCCGGTAAAATATATTCCGCTACACAACAGTATTAAAAAAAATATAATCCGCTTCATAGAATAAGCATATCATAAACACTGTGTTACCGCAACCTTGCGTATTTCGGCTAAAATTTGTAAAATCAACTATTCTCCGAATTATAAGGATGGTGTATGGCTATTAACTGCGGAATTGTGGGTTTGCCGAATGTCGGAAAATCCACTATTTTTTCGGCATTAACCCGCGCGCCCGCCGAAGCGGCAAATTATCCGTTTTGTACGATAAATCCCAATGTGGGGATTGTAGACGTGCCGGACAGCCGTCTCGATTTTTTATACGAAAAATTCGCTTCCAAACGGCGTGTGCCTGCCGGCGTTGAATTTGTAGATATTGCCGGTTTGGTAAAGGGAGCGTCAAAAGGTGAAGGTTTGGGAAATCAGTTTTTAGCGCATATCCGCGAAGTAGGGGTAATCGCCCATGTGGTACGCTGTTTTGACGATGCCGATATCGTGCACGTAAACAATAAAGTAGACCCTGCCGACGATATTGAAACTATCAACATGGAATTAGCGTTTGCCGATTTGGATACCGTTGAAAAACGTATTGAAAAAGCAAACCGCGCGGCACGCGTTATGGGAAAAGAAGAACAAAAAAAATCCGCAATTGTTTTGTCGGCGCTGGATAAAATAAAGCCGCTTTTACAAAACGGTACCGGTGCGCGCTATGCCCCGTTAACGGCGGAAGAAAAAGCGGCGATTTATGATTTGCATTTGATAACCGTAAAACCGCAGCTGTATGTGTGCAACACGGATGAAGACGGCATGCAAAACGGAAGCCCGTATATCGAAACCGTAAAAAAAATCGCCGCTTCTCAAAACGCGCTGCCCGAAGACGTTGCAGCATCCGGCGCTAAAACAGCAAGCGAAATTGTCGTTATTTGCGGAAAATTCGAAGCAGACCTTGCCGACATCGACAACGAAGAAGAAAGAGCTCAGTTTTTAAATGAATTAGGATTAAAGGAATCGGGCTTAAGCGTTTTGGCGCGTGCCGCGTACCGTCTTTTGGGATTGCGTACTTTTTTTACCGCAGGAGAGGACGAGTGCCGCGCATGGACAGTTCATGCCGGAGACACTGCGCCGAAAGCTGCCGGAGTTATTCATACCGATTTCGAAAAAGGTTTTATAAAAGCGGAAACCTATTCTTTTGACGATTTTAAAACATACGGCTCGGAAGCTGCTATTAAAGCGGCGGGTAAATACCGGGTAGAAGGGCGCGACTATGTAGTGCAAGACGGAGACGTTATGTTTTTTAAATTTAATGTAACAAAATAAAAAGCATAGCGGCGGCATAAAGCATATAGCAAAACGGAGGCAAACGGTGTCCGGAAAATTATGTGCTGTAAACTTAAAAAACGGTATAAAGCATAAGTGTATGTGCGGTTTTAAAAACATACTGCACGTGCTGTGTTTTTTGTGTATTTTTACCGCAGTTTCGTGTGGAGCAGGTCTTGCCGATTTTAAAAAGTCTGCAGGTGCCGGCACAAGCAGTGCAAACGACAAAAGCGGCGGAAAAACCGTCAGCATTATAAGCTGGAATTTGCAGAATTTTTTTGACGGTGTTGAAAACGGCAGCGAATACGTTCAGTTTCGCGGTTCAAAAAGCGCGTGGACTGAAGAAAAATACGTGCAGCGTCTTGAGCGTTTGTGTGATTTTATAACGGATACCAATGCGGATATCTATGTGTTTCAAGAATTTGAAAACGAAAGCATTTTGCAGGATGTAGCCAACCGTTTGGCAGGCGGCATTTTTTCTGCGCGCTTTTGGAGCTACGGCAGTTTTGCTTTGCAAAAAGGAAGCGCTTTGGGACTTGCCGTGCTTTCACGCTTGCCGCTTACAAACACGTGTGTGCATCAACTTGACTTACGCGCCGCACAAAACGGAAAAAACGAAAAGGGCGTGAGCCGTTTAACGCCGGCACAGCTTCGGCCTATTTTGGAAACGACCGTCGAAACGCAAGACGTTCCAGTTACGCTTTTTGTGTGCCATTGGAAATCGAAGCTCGGTACAAAAGCGCAAAGCCGGTATTGGCAAAGTGCACAAGAGCTCGTTTTGGCAAACCGTATAGCCGACGTTTATCAAAAAAATCAAAACGCCGCTGTTATAGTCTGCGGCGATTTTAACCGGGCTTTGGAAGATTTTGCCGCGCCGTTAACTTCCGATATTACAAGTACTTGCGCCGCCTCTGACGGAAGTGCATCTTGTATTGCGCTGCGCGGCAGACAAAACATTGCGCTTGTTTCCGCATGGCTTTTTTTTGACGATGAATTTTCAGAATCATCCGGTTCGTATTATTTTAAAGGAAAATGGGAAAAAATCGACCACTTTTTTTACAATACAAAAGTAAACGCTCTTGAATTCCAACCGCTTATGAGCGGTTCTCATATACAAAACGGCGTTCCCTACCGCTACGATATACAAAGCGGCGAAGGCTATTCCGATCACGTTCCCTTGCTGTTTGTTTTTTCTTTATAAGATTTTTTGCCGCGCTGCGAGTGCGTGCCGTCCGAGCCGGAAGTTTGCACACGCGATCTTACGACCCCGCATTGGTAAAGCTGTTCGGCATTGAAGATATAGAAGACAAACTGCCGTCTTCGGTTTATGCCGAATTTGCAGCTTTGTGCACAGAACTTTATGCCGCTTACGCCGAATCGTGCCGAGCTTATCTGGTTACATTGTGCAGCCATTTGCCGTTGCGTATGCGCAAAAGTCCTGCTGCAACTTTTAAAGCTTGTTCGGTTTGCAGGCAAATATATATGAGGTAAGGCGGCGCATGCAGCGCAAAGGCTGCGGCGGCAGCCAAGGGAATCGCGACAAACCACATCCAAACGCTGTCGTTAAATGCGGCATACACGGTATCGCCGCCGGAGCGGCACAAGCCTACAATAAAAAACATATTGAACGCTTGTATCGGATACATGCACATAAGGATGCGCAGCATAATTTGTGCCTGACTTATAATGTGCGCTTCGACATTAAACAACGCCGGAAGCGCAAGCGAAAGCGGGAACAATAGTGAGCCTATAAAAACCGCCAAAAGAGGCATAAACCACGCGCAGCGGTTCGCGTACCGGCGCGCTTCAAGCTCGGCGCCTTCGCCGATTTTTTTGCCGATAATTATTCCCGCCCCGTTTCCCACGCCTATAAAAAACACCCACGTAAGCTGAGAGATGGTTCCCGTTATATTGAATGCGGCGATGGCGTCCGTGCCTGAGTGAGAAAAGATTGCATTTTGGGTTGTAATGCCGATGCTCCACAGTACTTCGTTTACGATAACGGGAAAAGCGATTTTAACAAAACGTGCAAGAAAGCCGCTGGTAAACGAAAAAAGTTGGGCAAAGGTTCCGCACGCTTCGTAGCGTTTTCGGTATGCCCAGCCGACTGTGATCACCAATTCCGTAAAACGGGAAAAAACCGTTGCGATTGCAGCTCCCGTTACACCCATCGCGGGAATCGAAAAATCGGCGCCGAAAAGCGGAAAGTGAGCACCGAAAATAAACAAATAATTAAAAAGGGCGTTTATGCAAATCGATACCGCCGTGCTTACCGTCGGAAGTTTGACGTGTTCGGTTGCGCGGAAAGCAAGCTGGAACGCAAAGCTCACGGCAAGCATCGGGTAACTGGGTGCGACAAAGCGCAGGTATTGAGCGCCCAGTTCTATAACGCGCTCGTCCGAAGAATACACTTTGATAAGTTCGCGCGGGAAAAACAGCGCGGCGCTCATAAAAATAAGGGAAAGTACGACGGAAAGCGTAAGCGTAATTCCGAGCGTACGCCGTATGCCGGCTATGTCTTTTTTACCCCAAAACTGCGCGACAAAAATTGCACCGCCGCTTGAAATGCCGAACAGGATCATGTTCAAAATAAAAAAGATTTGATTACCCAGTCCCGCTGCGGCGATTTCGGTTGCTCCGAGCCTGCCGACCATTATCGTATCGAGCATGTTGACAAATGTTTGAAGAAAATTCTGTAAAATAATCGGAATCGCAATCGCAAAAAGCGTGCTGAAAAATCCCGGCAGTGATGCCATAGTTGAACCTCGCGCGCAGTATATCATATAATAAATAAAATGTTTACCGAAATGAACGCGCTTTTTCGCCGTTTTATTTTTTGTGCACCGATTGCATCGTTTGTGTTTTTGCTTTTGGCAGCCTCCCTTACCGCTATCCCTTCCGGCTCCCGTTTGAGCGGCGAACCTGCCGAACTTGCTCTTTTGCGCCGCGCGTATCCCGATATCGCGTTCAGCTGCGTGTACGATAATGAGCAAAAAGATTTTAAAATTGAACTTGCGCGCAAAACAGCTAAAACATCCCAAACAGCTGCTCCCGCAAGCGCACGGCATATCGCAAGTACGCCGCAGACAGCGGTGTTTTATTGGGCAGACGGTAGAATGCTTCCGCTCGAAAAACTCGGCAAGAAGGAATCGTACTGGAAGCTTATGTATACGTATGCAAAAGATATTCCCGATCCTGCACATTTTTCCGAACAGACATTCAGCGTTTGCGCAATTTTTCTTCGGCGGAAAACCGTTTGCGTCAAGCGGGCGTGTCGCTCGACTTTTTTAACGCAGTATACGACAGTGCAACGCGCCAATCGACGGAATCTCATATAAAGCGCGTGTCTTTTCTCGGTAAATACACCAATGCGCACGAATGGATCTTTGCGCCGCTTGCGCGCGTTGAAAACAAAATCCGCGAACTTGCAAAAATCGATTCCGAAGTGCGGGGTTTTGTAGATACTTTAGCGCGCGTCGACAGTTATAATTGGCGCGAAATAGGAGACCGTGCATCGCGTTCGTTTCACAGTTACGGTATTGCCGTGGATGTGCTTCCGCGCGGGTGGGGGCAAAAAAATATTTATTGGGCGTGGCGGCGCGACATCGACCCTGACGGATGGATGACGCTCCCCTTGGATAAGCGCTGGATGCCTCCGCTTAAAGTTATCGAAGCATTTGAAAGCGAAGGTTTTATTTGGGGCGGCAAATGGCCGATTTGGGACAATATGCATTTTGAATACCGCCCCGAATTGATTGAAAAAGCCGCACAAAACTAATCGGTTTTATTCTTGTACGGTTTCCCGTTTTAAAGAAAGCTCCGGTTTTTGTACGGGATTTGAATCGGTTTGCTTTTTTACTGTTTTAACGCCGAATAAAAAGTAAACGACATGGCATATCCATACAACGGCAAGGCAAATTCTTCCAATCGGTACACGTTTCATCATAATAAAGCCGAAAAGCATTACGGCGGTTACCGAAATTAAAACGGAAACCTTTGTTGTAACCGTCATTGCTTTGTGCTGCACAAAACTTTCCAAGTGATTTTTATACAGCGATGTACCGATAAACCAATCGTGCAGTTTTTTTGAACTTTTGGCAAAGCAAAACACCGTTGCCAAATAAAACGGTACGGTCGGAAGAAACGGCAGTACAATGCCTACGGTTCCCAAGCCCAAACTGAGAAAACCGAAAAAAAGCCATACAAAACGAATAGGATTTTTCATAGTCATTCCTTTACCATATTAAAAACGGTATGTGCAATATTCAGTGTCGACATTCTGTGTGACACGATAACTACTGTTTTATTTTTTGATTTTTCTTTAAGCGATTTTAAAATAATACCTTCGTTCAGCACATCAAGGTTGCTTGTCGGCTCGTCCAAAAGCATAAGCGGTGCATCGTGCAAAAACGCGCGGGCAAGTCCTATGCGCTGACGCTCTCCGCCGGACAGCGTGCTTCCCGATTCTCCTACCGGTGTGTCGTACTGCTTCGGAAGTGTGATGATAAAATCGTGAAGCGAAGCTTTTTTTGCCGCTTCGATTATTTGCTCGCGTGTGGCGCCGGGTTTACCGATTGCGATATTGTTTGCAATTGTGTCGCGGAACAGCACTGTTTCCTGCGTTACGTATGATTGAATTGAGCGCAGTGCGGCTGTGTTTATTGTGCGGATGTTTTTGCCTGAAATACTGATGTTTCCTTTTTGAACGTCCCAAAAGCGCATAAGCAGTTTTAAAAGCGTCGATTTGCCGCACCCGGACGGACCGTGTATACCTAAAATTTGTTGATCGTTGATTTTCAGCGAAAAATCTTTCAGTATAGCCTCTTTTGCATAAGAAAAATCTATATGCGAAACTTCAACATCTTTTACCGAAACGTTTTCTCCGTTTGTTATTTCTTCAACAATCGGCTCTTCTTCAAGCAGCGATAATACACGCTCTCCGCTTGCAAGCGTTTGCATTAAATTGTTTGAAAGGTTCGACAGCGCAACGGCAGGTCCGAACGAACTCATAAGGGCGACGGTTGTAACGATAACATTTTCAAATCCCGTTTTACCGCCGATAAAAGCAAACAGCATAATGCTCAATACTGCAATGTCAAATCCTAGGATAACGATGTTTGTGATTGCGCGCTGATACCCTTCAAAAACCGAAAGTTTTTTTTGCATATACGTCAGTTCGGTCGATTGTGTTTTTAATTCGCTTATGCGCTGTGTTCCGCAATCGTATTGAATGGTTTCATCAAGTCCTCGAAGCGAATCGAGTACAAAAGCGCTTAAAGAGCCCAGTGCATTGCGGAATTGCAAACCTTTGGATTTGCCCAATTTGGCATTAATAAGCGGAATAACAATACCGACGCTTATATAAGCGCATAAAGCGGTTATACCGGCTGCGGCGCTGCCGTGCCAAATAAAAACGGTCATGCACGCACATACAATAACGGCAATTGCTACCGGAGAAATTGTATGAGCGTAAAACACTTCAAGCAATTCTATATCGGTCGTTATTATGGTAATAAGATTGCCTTTGTCTTTTCCGTCAAGTTTTGCAGGGCACAATTCGCGCAGTTTTGCAAAAATGCGGTGTCTGATAACGGCAAGCAGTTTAAAGGCTATAAAGTGATTGCAGTATTGTTCGGCATAGTGAAATACCCCGCGCAGCACGGCAGCGCCGATAAGTGCGTATGCCAATAAGCGAAGCGGCAGCGCCGCCGTTTTTTGCAGTGCAATACCGGTTATGGCGGAGCTTGAAGCAACCGTTAAAAATATTGCACATAAATGCCCTATGCTGCCGAATGTGATTGCCAGCAGCATAACCGGAATAAGGGTCCGTATAAGAACAATAAGGCGCGCCATAACGGCAAAGCCGTTTCTTTTTTTTGTCTGTAGTGTTTGCTGCGAATTGCCGCTCATTGGTGTACCTCCGCTGCATAAGTTTCAAGCGTATGCTGTTCGCCGTACAGCCGCCCATAAGCGCCGTTCAGTTTTAAAAGCTGTTCGTGCGTACCTTCTTCGGCTATGCGGCCCTGTTCGAGTAAGTATATGTGTGCTGCGCCGATAATATTTGTCAGTTTATGCGAAATACACACAACCGTTTTTTGTTTTGCCAATTCCGTAATAACGTTCATAATCATCTTTTCGCTTTCGGCATCTATATTCGACGTAGCTTCGTCAAATACATAAATACTGCTGTCGTGCAAAAGGGCTCGGGCAAGGGCAAGGCGTTGACACTGACCGCCCGATAAATTGCTTCCTTTTTCGTCAAGTTCCGTTTTAAGTCCTTGTCTTATGCTTAAATCGTCCCACAAATTGACTTTTTGCAGCGCATGCTGCATATCGGCTTCGGATGCGTCTTTTTTGCCCATGCGTAAATTATATGCAACCGTACCCTTAAAAATATAACTTTCATGAGTAACGATGGTTGCTGTATTCATAACGTTGTGCTCATCTATGGAAGAAAGCTCGGTGTCGTTAAATTGAATGTTTCCGGAATAACCTTTGTTGCGCGTCATAATTAAATTGGCAATAGTACTTTTACCGCAGCCTGATTTTCCGACAATAGCCGTAAGCGCTTTGGGTTTGCACTGCAAGCAAATGTCGTGCAAAATGCCGCGCTCTTTTGTATAGGCAAACGAAACATTTGAAAAGGTTATTGTTTGTTCGTTTTTTTGCAGTGCTTCGCCGCTGCCGAGCCGGTTGTTTTGTATTTCCGGTAAATCGAGCAGGGCGAATATTTTGTCCGATGCTGCCATGCCGTTCATTGCTACGTGGAAAAAAGATCCGAGCAATCTAAGCGGAATAAAAAACTCGGCTGCAAGCAACACAATCATAAGGCAGCCGCCAAGTGTAACGGCACCGCGCGCAAATTCGTTCAAAGCGATAATCATTCCAACCGCCGCACCGCCGTATGCCATAATGTCCATAACGCTCGTGCTGTTTAACTGCATGGAAAGAACTTTCATAGTAATGCGTCTAAAGTTTTCGGCTTCTTTATCCATTTCGCAAGCTTTTTGTTCGTCCGCCCGGTAGATTTTTAAAGTGGTTAAACCTTGCAGGTTTTCCAAAAAGCTGTCACCCAGTTGTGCATAAATTGACCAATACTTGCGCAGTAAAAATTTGGCGATTTTCATAATCAAAGCGATCGAAAACGGTATCAGCGGTACGCATAAAAGCAAAACGGCGCTTGCCTTTGCGCTTACAAACGATAAAAAGGCAAACAAAGTTAAAGGAGCGAGCAAACTGTAGCCGAATTGTGAAAGGTATTTTCCAAAATAAATTTCAAGCTGCTCTACGCCGTCTTGTGCAAGTTGAACGATTTCGGCTGTGGGTGCAGCATTGCGGTAAGAGGCTCCCATACGCAGCAGTTTTTCGTACATGTGGGTGCGGAGCGTTATCTTAACATCGGCACTTGCTTTGTGCGAAAAGGCTGCATATAATTTATCCGAGATAAAACGGAGCATAAAGCAAGCGGCGGCTGCAGCGGCATAGGGTATCAACACCGTGCCGAGCTGTCCGCGGTTAAACGCTTTTTGTACAATATCGGTTATAAAAAAAATAACGGCTATTTGGCATAAAAGCGAAACCCATTGGCACAGCACTTGTAAAAATACGAATTTTTTTGCATGCGATAAAAGTTTTATAAGACGGATTTTAATCATATCTTTCCCTTGGTTTGTGCGCTGACCAATATATGTTTTATAACAAGCAGCGGATGGTACAAAAAGATTCTCGGCCCTGAAAAGCGCATAACCGTTTTAATTTTTTTTCTCATTTCCTGCCCGTAACAATGCACTTTGCATGCTGAGCAAAACGTTTTTTCCTTTATAAACGGACACTTGTTGATTTTATTCAAAGCATAAGACAACAGTTCGCTGCATTCGGAACAAAGAAATTTTTGCGTACCGTGCTTTTTTTTGCAGTACAGCCGTATCATTTCTTCTATAATCTTTTTTTCATGCGCCGCTTTTGCCTCTGCAATGTTATACATCACTAATTATGTTACCGAATATGAGCTTGCTCGTCAATAATTTTTAACCGTATTTTAAGCGTAAACACCTCTGGAAATTTTTGTTAGCTTAGTCTATATTTTACCGGTAAGGAGGTATTGTTATGGATAAAAATAAAATGGAACGGATGCGCACGGGCAAAGGTTTTATTGCTGCGCTCGACCAAAGCGGCGGCAGTACACCCAAAGCTTTGGCTTTGTACGGGGTGGAAAAAAACGAATACGCAAATGAAAAAGAAATGTTCGACCTCGTTCATGCGATGCGCACTCGTATTGTCAGTGCACGGGCGTTTAATGCCGACAGGATTTTGGCTGCTATCTTATTTGAACAAACTATGGACAGGGAAATCGAAGGTATGCCTACCGGCGATTATTTGTGGAACAAAAAAGGAATAGTGCCCTTTTTAAAGATAGATAAAGGGCTGTCAGATGCAGCCGATGGCGTTCAGCTTATGAAGCCGATAGACGATTTGGATGCGCTGCTTGAACGTGCGGTTAAAAACAATATGTTCGGTACAAAAATGAGGTCGGTTATAAAAGAGGCGAACGCTGCCGGTATTAAAGCGGTAGTCGATCAGCAATTTGAATTGGGCTTGCGGATTGCAAAATACGCTCTTGTGCCGATTATCGAGCCTGAAGTCGATATTCACAGTTGTTCAAAAGCGGAATGCGAAAACATGCTAAAAAAAGAACTGCAAACGCATATCGAAAAACTGCCCGAAGATACATACATTATGCTTAAATTGAGCATTCCATCTCAAGCTGATTTGTACAAAGATTTTATCGGTCATCCGAAAGTGCTGCGTGTGGTAGCACTTTCCGGCGGATACAGCCGCGACGAAGCAAATCTTTTGCTTGCAAAAAATCATGGTATGATTGCCAGTTTTTCGCGCGCTCTTGCCGAAGGTTTAAACGCAAAGCAATCGCAAGAGGAATTCGAAAAAACGCTTGATGCTTCTATTGAGGGAATTTATCGGGCATCGATAACGTAAACGTTTCCGCATAAACGTGTTGACCGTGCGCTTAGGCTGCGTGCGGTCGTTTTTTTTGCTTGTTTTCTGTGCAGTTTAAGCGCTTAAGTAACCTCGGGCGCTTTTTTTTGTTATAATTGCATTATGGAAAAAAGTATACGAATACGCTCGTTTTTTTACCTGTTATCGGTTTTCGTATGGGTTTTATGTACCGCTTGTGCAACTTTATTGGTTGAAGGCAGCAATCCCGTTCAGCGCGCCGACTCTGCAGCACAATTACTTTTGGACGGCAGTACCGGCGATACGTACATAAAAGCATATAAAACGGAAACCGAAAAAGCCGAGCAGTACATTGCCGATATGCTTAAAAAAGCCGAAGCCGACGAATCGCTGTATGCCGATATCGCCGACAATGTTGACGAATGGCTTTCTTTTTATGAAAAAGTCGGCGCGCTGTCCAAACGCTATCCGGACGGTTTAACCGGAAAAAGCGAAACCGTTTTTTTTAAAACCGCCGATTACCGTGCGCTTAAAGAAAAAGCCGCACAAAAAGCGTGCACGGCTTTATTCCGCGAAGCTGAACGCTTGCACCAAGCTTCTTCCGGCAATTTGGAAAAACTGCCGCGTATACTGTCTGTGCTTAAGAGGGCACGGAATTATTCATACAAAGAGGATGAGCGGCTTTGTCCCTTTGGCGCACAATTGTGTTTTGCAGCAGCCGAAGCGGATTCGCAATCAAACAATCCTAAAATACTTGTGCGCGCCGCCGACTACTATATGCAAGCAGATTCTTGGCTAAGCGGCTATAAAAATGCGGTAAAAAAAGCCGATTTACTTAAGCAAAGAGCAGTACAATTATATGTGCAGGATGCAAACGCTAAAATGAATTTAAAAAATTATCCTGCGTTCAGACAAGCAAAGCAGTTGTACTTACAAGCTCGGCACATTGCACCGGATGCCGTTTCGGCAGAACTTTCCGATGTAAACAAAAAATTAACTGTGCGTTTGTACATTGTCTACGGCGGTATGAATTCAAAGTATCCGGACGAAGCGGGAATAAAAAAAGCCGTGCAGGAAACGGTACAAAACACGCTTATGGGACCGGATACGGTGGACGTTTATTTTATGCACGAAAACGAAAGCGGTCGTTTGTTTTTTGCCGAAAAAGACGGAGCGGATCTCGTCTTTGCGCCTTCGGATTCTTTCGGAACCGTATGGGAAGTAAACGGACCGATAAATTTGTCTTCGAGCAGTGTTTCCAAAACCGTAGACGGTGTTACGTATACCGGAACAATAAACGAAAGCAGCCAAAAAGTAACGGTATTTTTTCAAAACGATTTTGTACTATATGATGTGCGCAGCGGAACAAAAAAAGAGTTAAACGTTTTCCGGCAAGAAGGACATAAAACATCAAAAGTGTTTACTTCCCGCTCGTATAAAGGGGATGAAAGAGCCCGTCCATCCGATTTTGATGCCGGTGCGCTGTACGTACCGGGGCAATACGCGCTCTTTTTTCCCGGTTTTAAAGCAAAAAACGAAGACTATGCCGCGCTTACGCAAAGTTTCGGTACGCTTAACGAAACGGGTAAGCAATTATGCTGGATTATTTCGAACTTGCAGTATACGGAAAACTAAATTTAAAACAGCATTTGCATACTTCCTTCGTTTCGGTGCATAAGTACGGCTTCTTCCACATGTTTTTTTTGTATAAACTCGCACTCTTCCATGTCTGCAATAGTGCGCGCAATTTTTATACAGCTGTGTATTCCCCGTGCGGAAAAACCGAATTTATTTGACTGTACGTTTAAAAAGTCCGCGCTTTCGTTATCCATCGGGCACAGTGTGTTTATTTCGGAAGCTTCAAGGTATGAATTCGGTTTTTGTTGACGGCGCCTTTGAACGGCGACGGCTTTTGCAATGCTTTTGCGTAATTCTTCGGTAGAAAAATTTTTATCCGCAACACTGCCGTTTTTTGCTTTACCGCATACGCCGTCTTCCGGCGCCGACAAAGCTACGCGTATATCGATTCTGTCCAAAAGCGGGGCGGAAAAACGACGCCAATACTGTTCTATTGCACGCGGTGCGCACAAACAGATTTTATCGGGACAGCCGAAATTGCCGCAAGGGCAGGGATTTGCCGCAAGTAAAAGCTGGAAGCGGGCGGGGTATTCAGTTGTTCTACCCGCGCGGCTTAAGCTGACTTTTCCTTCTTCCAGCGGAACGCGCAGCGCTTGCAAAACGGAAATGCGGAATTCGGAAGCTTCGTCTAAAAATAAAACGCCGTTGTGCGCTAAAGAAATTTCTCCGGGGCGGCAGTGCGTTCCGCCGCCGATAATACCTTCGAGCGTTGAGCTTTGGTGCGGCATGCGGAACGGCGGTTCGTATATCATTTTTTTACCCGAAATCAAATTGCCCGCAAGGCTGTGAATACGGGTTACGGTGAACGCTTCTTTTTCGGTAAGCAGGGGAAGCAGCGTGTAAAAACGTTTAAGCGCAAGCGTTTTTCCGCAACCCGGCGGTCCGTATACCATAAGATTGTGCCTGCCCGCCGCAGCCGTTTGCAGTGCGCGTATTAAAAAAGGTTGTCCTGCAACGTTTTTAAAGTCGAGTTCTTGTGCAAAGGGGGCAAACGATACGCTTTGTTTTTGTTGCATGTAATCTTGTGTTCCGCATGTGTCCGTGCGTATGTCCGTACCGCTACCGCTGCCCGTACCGGCTGCGGCGGTAGCACTTGAATCCGCATGGGTACCGGCGCCCGCATTTACGGCTTTGTTCGCTTTTGCGGCTGTTTGAGCGGAAAAAAGTTTGCCGGATTCGTTTTGACCTTTTTTTGCACACTGTACAAAGCTTTTAAAAGCTTGTGCAAGGTTTTGTGCGGCACAGACTGTCATATCGGAAAAAGACGCCGCTTCGGCTTTGTTTTCTGCAGGGATAACACAATAGCGTATGCCGTATTCGTGTGCGGTTGAAAGCGCCGCATACACACCGCGTACCGGCCGCACGCGCCCGGAAAGTTCAAGTTCCCCCATAACCAATACGTCATCCGCTTCCGTAGTTTCAACTTTAGTTTCCGGATATTGTTTTTTATACAACACTGCAAGCGCGATTGCTAAATCAAAACCTGCGCCTTCTTTTTTTACGTCTGCAGGCGACAAACTTATCAATACCCGTTCGGCAGGAAATTCAAAACCGGAGTTCCGTATGGCGGCTCTCATACGTTCCCTCGATTCCCGAACAGCGTTGTCCGCAAGGCCTACCAAATCTACAGCCGGAATGCCCCGCCGTAAATCCACTTCAACCGCAACAAGTGCGCCTTCATAACCGAATGGCGAAAAACTGTATATTCTCATACTAATACTTATTGTCGTTTTTAGTAAAAAAATGTGTACTTTTTTTTAACTTTTTTTGTTTTTTTTATTGATAGATGGATTTTTTTTTATTTTTAGGGTATAATGAAAAAAAATGGACGCTGAAAAGAGGAATCGGTATGCCTAAAGCAATTCAGTATACGAAAGGTTCGATTATTTATTTTGCGGGTGATCGCGATGAACGTATATTTATTTTGCAACAGGGACTTATTATTTTAAAAAGTACTGATATTGAAACCGGAATGCCCAAAACCGAATATATCAAACAAGGGGAATTTTTCGGCGTAAAGTCGGCTTTAGGGCATTTTCCCCGTGAAGAAACGGCAACCGTCGCCGCAGGCAGCATTGCCGTAGCGTTCAGCGTAGCGGAATTTGAAAAAAACTTTAGTTCCAATAAAGCGGTTATTATGAAAATGCTAAAAGTGTTTTCAAATCAATTGCGTGCGATTCACCGCAAAACCGAATCCATTTTGGATAGCAGTATCGATATAAATCAAATGTGCGGTTTGATGTCGGTAGCGCAAAGTTTTTTTACCGATGCACAATACCAAGCATGCTGTGATGTGTGTTTAAAGCTGCTTACCGGTTTTCCCGATGCGCCGAATAAAAACGAAGCTGCAAAATTATTTACCGATGCCAAGCGCCGCTTAAGTGTACAAAAACAACGGGACGACAGCCGTCGCGGAACCGATGAAAAAAATACATACGCCGCTTTTGCAATGCATTCTCCATCCCATGCTTCTCTTTTAAAACAGTTTTCTCTTCCGGCTTTTTCGCGTTTTGCAAGAACTTTTGAAGCAGGTTCGGTTATTATTGCCGAATACGAACGCGGCGACAATTTTTATTTGATTTTGTCGGGTTTAGTACAGCTTGTTAAGTGCGTAAACGGAGAAAAGAAAAACTTAGATATTTTACGGCCTGCCGAATTCTTCGGTGAAATGGCAATATTGGAAAATTCGCCGCGTTCGGCTACAGCGCTTGCCTTGGAAAAAGTTGAAGTATTGGAATTTAACAAAGAAAACTTTGAAATTCTTATTACCGGCAATCCGTACATAGCTCTTATTTTGCTTAAACTGTTTTGCAAACGCATTTATGACCAAAAACGGCGGCTTAAAATTTTGGTTATTGAAGATATTCAAGCACGTCTTGCCGATGTTTTTGTTATGTTTGACGAAATGAATCCGCCGCCTAATCCGAACGATAAAACGCGCCGGTTTAATTTAACCGTTCAGGATATTTCACATTGGGCGGGGCTTCCCGTAGAAACAGCGCGCGAAGAAATAAACAAATTTGTCGAAAAACACAGGATAGAAATATTCGATTCGTATATTACGGTAAACAATATTGCGGATATGCGCCGCATTGTGGATACGCGTTCAGCACTTCACTATAAATAAACTAAAAATACCGGTACAGTTTGATTTTAGCAACCGCGTATTTGCAGTGTAGGAGATTTTATGAAATATATGGTAAAAAAACAACAAAAATTACGGATTATGCGCACAGCCGGCGTTTTTTTTACGCTTGTATGTATATTGTCCGCCTTTGCTTCGTGTTCGGTAAAAACTTCGCAATGGCAGTCCGATTACGATACGGCTTTATCTGCGGCTCAAGCCGAAAACAAAGGCATTCTTTTACTTTTTACCGGACTTGGTTGGGATACGGTCAGTACAAAATTAAAAGCCGATATATTTGACAGCGAAGAATTTATAAAAAATGCGGGAAAGAGCTATATTTTACTTCACATAGATATTGAAAATATCGATATTGCAGCGGATAAAGAAACGGCAAAAAACAACTTTATTCTTGCGTCAAATATGGGGGTACAAGCCGCTCCCACGGTTTTGCTTTTAACAAAAAGCGGTCAACCGTTTGCTTTTGTACCCATCAGTACCGAAGTAAAACTGCCTGCAGATATGCTTAAACTGATAAAAGAAAGCGGCAGGGGCGAAAGACGAGTAAACGTTTTATACAAAAAGATGCAAAAAGCGCAAGGTTTTGATCGGGTAAAATTGATAGATGCATATGTAGAAGCTATTCCCATCCAGTTCCGCCCGACGCTTACCGATTTGGCGTCTGAAGTGCTTGAGTTGGACCCGGAAAATAAAACCGGATTGTTGGGAAAATTCAAATTGCAAAAAGCGATAGAAGCTGTCGGAACGGCATTTGCGCAAGCCAGCGGTTTTGAAGCGGCATTAAACGATTTATTGATTTTAATAGACGAACCGAATATGCTCAATGCCCGGCAAAAGCAAGACGCGTATTACATGCTCGGTTATTTTTCCGCTCAAAGCGGAAAAGTTCCTAAGGATGAAGTAATCGCTTATATGCAGCAAGCATACAATGCCGCTCCCGATACACAAGAAGCGGCGCAGTTAGCTTCTCTTATAGAATCTTTAACCGGAACAACAGGAACTCAAAATAACGCGGCGGAGCAAAAAAACGGTTCGGCTGCCGTCGAAAATTCGGAAAAATGAATGTAACGGAAGCCCCTTTTGCCGGCATTTTACTTGTGCCGGCGCTTATCGTTCTTATTGTTTTATCTATGCTGTTTTCAGCCGCCGAAAGCGCTTTTTTGTCGGTTAATAAACTGCGCATACGCTTTTTACGCGATAAAAAACATAAAGCAGCCGTAAAAGCCGGAAAATTGCTGGACGACAAAGAAAAGCTTTTAAATACCGTACTTGCCGGAAATAATACGGTAAACGTATTGCTTTCGGTTTTGTTAACCGCTTCGGCGGTTGCACTGTTCGGGGAGCAAAACGGCTCAAAAAGTATTTTTGCCGCTTCGGCAGTGTCTACCGTACTTTTATTGATTTTCGGCGAAATCGTTCCCAAAACCCTTGCAAGCCGCCGCCCGGAAAGTACGGCGTTTAAATTGGCGCCCTTTATAAGCGTGTGCGCCGTTTTGCTCCATCCGCCGGTAGTTTTTTTTACCGCCGTATGCAAGCATATCATTAAGCTGTTCGGCATACAAACCGAAAAAAACACCGTATCGTTTAGCGAAGAAGAAATAAAAACATTTATAGAAGTCGGCGAAGAAGAAGGACTTATCCATTCCGGCGGTAAAAAAATGATGCGCCGCGTATTTACTTTTACCGACCTTGAAGCTCAAGACATTATGGTGCCGCGCACGGAAATAGTTGCGGTAAAGCAAACCGATTCGTATACAAGCGTTTTGGAATTGTCGCAAAAATCGCGTTTGTCGCGCTTTCCCGTTTTGGGAACCGGCATAGATGATATACGCGGTATTTTATATATGAAAGACGTTTTACTGTATTCAGGCGATACGCAATTATTTGAAATAAAAAAAATAATGCGCGAGCCGCTGTTCATCCTTAAAACAAAAAGTATGAGTACGGTTCGCCAACTATTGTACGAAAAGCGCCAAAGCATAGCGATTGTTTTGGACGAATATTCGGGAACTGCCGGCTTACTTACAAAGGAAAACATAACATCACAGATTTTCGGGAATATAGGCGACGAATACCGTTTGCCCGAAGTATACGATGTGCAGGCAAACGCTGCGGACGGTATACAAAAAAACGTACAACCGGGTGCGCAAGGCGAAATGATAGTCGACGGCAAAACCCGCTTAATCGATTTGTCCGAAACCTTGGGCACACAATTGCACTCCGATTTTAACGAAACGGTTGCCGGCTTTGTTATGGAAAAACTGGATAAAGTTCCCGCAGCCGGAGATTCTTTTGTGTATGAAGGCTGGTGTTTTTCCGTATGTACCGTCGCAGGATTGCGTGTGCGTTCTATCGGCATAAAGGCGGCAGAACACACATGAGCGTTGCTTTTATGCTTACCGCTTTGATATGTCTTGTTGCCGTATCCGCCGTTTTTTCCTCGTGCGAAACCGCTTTTTTATCACTTTCGTATGTGCGTATGCGCCAGATGCTCAAACAAAAAATTCCGAAAGCAAAACTTATCGAAAAATTAAAAAACGATATGCCTTTTTTACTTACGACAATTCTTGTAGGCAATAATTTTGTCAATTCGCTCGCATCCGCTTTAGCTGCAGCAGTAGCCCTTGCTTTGGCAGGAAAAAACGGCGCCTATGCCGCAGTTCCTGCCGCCGCCGCGTGTATGACGGCTTTAATTATCGTTTTCGGCGAAGTGCTTCCCAAAACAATAGCTTCTTTACAAAGCGAACAAACTGCCGTCCGTTTTGCTTCTTTTTTATACGCATTGGAAAAAATTCTATTCGTTCCGGTATGGCTTTTTTCGCGCTTTGCCGTCGCCGTAAATGCTTTGTCCGATATTTTCGGTAAAGCCGAAGCAAAGCATATCAGTGAAGATGAATTAAAAACCTTGTTCGACGTCGGCAGTCAAGAAGGTACTTTGGAACGAAGCGAAAAAGATATGCTGCACCGCATATTCGAATTCGGCGATTTACGCGTGCGCGATATTGTGTGCCCGCGTACGATGGTATACACAATCGATGCCGAAGCGACGTATGAACAAACGGTACAAGCTGTTGCCCGTTCGGGCTTTTCACGCTTACCCGTATGCGCTTCCGGCTTTGATAACGTAATCGGTCTTATTCATTTTAAAGACCTTTTATTTTATGCCGGATCCAAAGCGGATTTTTCGCCTAAAAAAATTATGCATACGGTATTGTTTGTGCCGGAAACTAAAACGGCGCTTTCTTTGCTGCACGTATTTAAAACTGAAAGCCGGCATTTTGCAATTGTAGTGGACGAACACGGCAGTAATTGCGGCATTGTTACCATGGACGATATTTTAAAAGCAGTGTTCGGCCGCATAACGGACGAATATAATACGCATACCCAAAACGCCGAACAGCGTATTACCGTTGTAAATCCGTACGAATTCGTTATACCCGGTGATATACTTTTAAGCGAAATAAACAATATGTTCGCTCTTGAACTTGTATCCGAAGAATACGAAACTTTTGCAGGATGGCTTTTGGAGTGCTTCGGTTATCTTCCCGAAAGCGGAGAACATATCGTTTGGAAAAACATAGTGTTTACGGTAGAAGAACAAAGGAACAGGCGTATTCAGCGTATCCGCATGCAGTATGCCAAGGAAATGCCGAAAGAGCGGTAAGTCGCTCCCGGTTTTCCTGCCGTATTATACAATACATTCCCCGTTTTTTTGTAGGAACTTCCAGTCATTTCGTTTATAAAAATACCGTTTATGCGGAGCTCTAAAGCATGCCGTATAAAAGCTTCGTTTGCACTGGGCAAGCTAAAACGTAAATTCAATTCTCCTTTTACCGAAGCCCATCCGTACATACGGTCAAAGAATTTGTACGCGACGACCGGCTGCGGCGCAGATATTGCGGTATTGTAGTGCGTATCTTGTGCCGCGCCAACTGATACCGGAATAAAGCACAAATTGGCAGTTAAGTCGAAGTTTGGATGAGCTTTCCACTGTACAAACGAAGCAAGGTAGGGAAGGTATAGATCCTGCCGGTATAAAATAACATCTCCTGTAAACGAAGAGCGTGCTTGTCCCGGATTTTCTTTGTAGCCGTCGTGTGCACACAGCGCCGTTGTCATAAATTGAAAGCCCGCGCCGGATCCCGTGCTCAGTTTTGATACATCTAAAATCTTGTATGCAAACAAAATATCGCCGTTAAAAATACCTTCCGTGCGTACCGGATGTTCGGAAAAATCGGTAAGGGTGTCGTCAAAGTTTTTCCAATCTCTGTCTTGCATAAAACCGCTGCCGGAAACCGGTAAAACGGTTTGTGCCTTACAGGCAATACGCATGCGCTTTATATCGAAGCTTGCGTTTACGGCGATTGTCCATAAAAAATGTAAATCCCAATCGAGTTTGCTTAAGCGCGTATATGTTCCGTCTGATTTTTGTGCGTATACCAGTTCGCTCATATCACCGTATATAAAGCCGCTGTCAAAAGAAAAAGAAGCTTCGTCGAACCACGGGTTTAAAAAGCGCTTTCCTTTTTTTGCTTCATTGGCGCTTGAGTTTGCATTTGTACTTGAGCTTTCGTTTGAGCTTGCGCCGGTTTGATTTTTTTGAGTTTGAGATGCATCTGCAGCTGTATCCGTTTTTGTATCGGGGGGCTCATTTGCGCTGCTTTGTGCGCCGGCAATTGCTGCGCCGTATAAAAATACACACAAACACGTAAATACAAAAAAAACAGTTTTTTGTTTAGTTTTCATAAGCTGCTAAAGGGTTTGTTTTGTACAGTTTTAAAAATTGTTTGCGTACGCTTTCCAAATCTTTCGGATACGGCGCAGTAAACTGCAAGCATTTGTTTAAAACCGGATGGTCGAATTCCAAACTGAATGCGTGCAAAGCAAGGCGCGATAAAAGCGGCTTTTCTTCAAAGGGGTCGCCCCGCCATGATCGTTTTAATTCGGAAAGCAGTATAGGTTTTTGGTTGCCGCTGTACAGCGGGTCGCATACGATAGGCAAACCGTTTTTTGCCGCGTGCACGCGTATTTGGTGGGTGCGTCCGGTAAGCGGCTGCGCTTCAAGCCACGAAAAGGGTCCGCAATGTCCCAAGCATTTAAAATCCGTTATACAAGCTTTTCCTTTTTTGTGATGTACAAGCGTTCTGTGCCTTGCATCGGCGTCGGCTAAAAGAGGTAAGTCTACGTGCAGCGTTTCCCATAACGGCCGTCCGTACACAAGAGCGTGATAACATTTGCGTACGCACCGCTTTTCAAACGCTTCACACAGCGCTTTGTGGGCTTGCGCCGTGCGCGCATACAGTACCGCTCCGGAAGTATCTTTGTCTATGCGGTGCACGGCGTACAGTTCTCCCAAGCTTTTACTCGCAAGCACATCGAGCCTCGGCGCTTCCGGGTCGAAACGGTCTGATGCTACGGATAAGCCTGAACGCTTGTTCAGTACAGCTATAAAATCGTCTTCATAAATAACGGTAAAATCGATATTTGTTTTCATAAATGATTGTTGGTCCGTAAATACCTATGTTTTTTTTCCAAACAACTATAACACAGCCGCTTTACAGGGGCAAGAGGAAAAACAATACGTATTGTCAAAGCATTTGTTTTACGGCATAATAAAGTTCAATGTTTAGGGAGGCTTAAATGGCGCATTGTACGACAGCGGAAGCTGAAGCCGTTTTGGATAAAGAATTTAAAGTTTTGAATTCGGGATTTGTACGTCTTGTTGACTACATGGGAAACGATTCGCGGATTGTGCAATCGGCGCGGGTGTCTTACGGAGAAGGTACAAAAACGGTCAGAGAAGACGGAGCGCTTATCGATTACCTTTTGCGCCACGAACATACTTCTCCCTTTGAGCAAGTTATATTAACTTTTCATATAAAAATGCCCATATTTGTTGCCCGCCAATGGATACGGCACCGCACCGCTCGCGTAAACGAAATTTCGGGGCGTTATTCCATTATGAAAGACGAATTTTACGTTCCTGCCGAAGAAGATGTTGCAAAACAAAGCACGGACAATAAACAGGGGCGTTCCGAAGAAAAACCGGACGCTTCTTTTGTGCAATCGGTAATTCTATCGCTAAAAAACGGGCAAAAAGCCGCTTACGGTGATTATATGCAATTGGTGGAAAGCCAAACGGCAAGAGAATTGGCGCGGGTGAATTTGCCGCTTTCTTTATACACTGAAATGTATTGGCAAATCGATTTACACAATTTGTTTCACTTTTTGCGTTTGCGTTTGGAAGCCCACGCACAAAAAGAAATCCGCGATTATGCAGCGGTTCTTTTGGAAATTACCCGGAAAGTTGCCCCTCTTGCAGTTTCTTCATTCGAAAACCACATACAAAAAGGTGTTTCGTTTTCCGGAGAAGAAATGGAAGCGTTGCGCCGCCGCTTAAACGGTCAAGAATGTGAACTAAGCGGTAAAAAATTGGAACGTTTTAACGAAAAAATCGCTACCGGTAAACAGCTGTAGCCGCACCTCTTTTATTCGCCGTTTGTACTTCCGCTCTCAGCGTTATCCGCATCGCGCTCATCGTCATCTAAAGATTCGCTTCCGGCGTTGTTTTGCGCTTCGTTTTGCATTTGGGAAGCGTTTTTTTTGGCAGTGTGTATCATATTACGCATGTGGCGCACAAACAAATCCTGCTGGTCGGAGCGCAAAGCGACTGCAAATTGAGGTTCTCCAGTGTTTTCGATTGTGCGGTAGGGAATGATCATTTTCATTTTATACGCGATGCTTCCCTTATCGTTTATCCACCAATCCAATACCCGAAGCGCGCACAGCGTATATTTCATCAAATTAAGCTTGGTAAACTCTTTTGACTTTGCTCCGCCCAGAAGTAGATTCAAACGGTACGAAACGGGAGTTTCCACATCAAAACCGAACGGCGTATTCAATTCATCGTCTGAAGAAGTTTCCGAAATTTCCGCCAGCCGTATCATATCGGAAAAAAGTCTTACCAAAACACGTACGCGGTCCGACAGCGAAATAAAAGAAGTATCTTGGCTCGGGCGTTCAATAAAGCATACTTCAAATACCAAGTGCGGATGAAAATAATATTTCATTTGCCACAGCCAATTTGAAAGCTGTTGTTTGCCGTATTTGGATTTGCTGAAATCGCTTTGTGTGTATACATGGTTAACGTATTCTTTTAAATCGGGAAGCATGATTTTATCAAAAAGTACTTCGCGGTATTGCGACCACTCGGCAAAAACTTTTTGCAAACTGTCGGGATTTTGATCGTCTTCTTCTTCCTCGCCGATATCGCGGTTAAACGAAATATTTCTGCAGCCTTGAAAAAAGTCTTCTATAATGCGCAGCAAAATTATCGTAATATGCAGCGGGTTTGAGGGCGCTATTAAATTAAACCCGTCTGCAAAAGAATACAAAGGCTGAAAATACGGGTACATATCCGGCGCACATGCTAAATTAAGCCAGCCCGATTCGGGGAATAAGCGTTCAAGTACGGCAAGGCTTTGAAAAAGCAAACGTTGCTGCGGAGTTGTTTGTTCTTCTTCGTTTCCGTCTTCATCGTTTTCGCTTGCGCTTTCTTCATCCTCTTCGCCGCTTTGCGCGCCGTCCGTATCTTGAACGTTGTCGTCGTTTTTTTTGGGCAGCACTAAATCGTATTTTGTTAAACAGAGGAAGCGCATAATGTCGGAAATATGTTTGGTATAAAAATCGGGGAAACTTTCGCATTCGCTTATGCACATGCGCATAAGAAGCGGATACAAGCCCTTTACGATTTGCCCGAAAATGTACAGCCATTCCGATGCCGCTTGCCGCGCGCTGTTTAAGTTTTTTGTTTTTTGATGTGCAGGCGAATTGAGTTCTGCCGTAAACGCATATAATTGTTTTATAAAACGCGTCATTTGCAGTTCGCCTAAAAAATATAACTGTATAAGCGGACGGAACAGAGTTTTTACAAAGGGTACGGCATGTTCGGTGTTAACCGAAGGTTCTTTTTTCTTTAACTTGGAAAGTTCGGTTTTTAACGGTATCGTATCCCAATTATTAAGCATACGCAGCGTGCGGAAAATCGGCTCATCGCTTTCGTTGATTTTGGTTTTGTACGTGCTCGGAGTTTCCAATACCAAGCTTTGGATATTGGAAATAAAAGATTCGACGTGTTTTACATGCGCGCTTAAATCGTTTTCAATAAAAGCGGTATCGATACGCTCCGAAGTACTTCTGCCGAAAGAAAACAATCTTGCAAAAAATCCGGGTACGGGGCGGATATGATATTCTTCCGAAATCATCAATTTATTGAACTGTTGACGCTGTTTTGGTGAAAGAGCGGGTAATGTATAGCGCTTGGGGCTTTGCATTTGCTGCTGTGCTGCCAAAGCCGAAATGCGTGCATTTAAAGATGCTTCATCGTCGTCGCGCTGTTTGAACGAAGATACTTTGCGGGAAACGGGAGTTTGCGGCGAAGTTTTCCGTACCGAGCGCATTTTTTGCAAAACGGCATCGTCTATTTCTTCGGATTTTTCAACACCGATTTCTCCGCCCAGTACTTTCATCATGCGCGCAGCTTCTTCTTTTTCAAGAACGCCGATGTTTTTTCGTGTTTTTTCAAGCTGCCCCGCTTCATATCGTGCAGGCGGTTTTTTAGTACTCATATTTCCCCGTTATAAACGTAAATATTGTTTTTTTGCAACGGCACAAAAATCTTTTAAGGTGAATTTGGTTCCGTGTTTATCTCGTACGGTTCCTTCGCACTTACCGTAGATTGTATGATACTCCGTACGTAAAATCAATATGCTTTTTTTTCGCACCGTATCCGATACGGGAAAAAACGAAAGATCTATCATGCTTTCCGTATCTTGAATAATCCATTGACCGTTCAAACCGTAAGGATGTGTAATTGTTACCGGCGGTAACGGCGTCGTTTCTCCTGCGGCAAACAATACGTTTTCGTTGTATAAATCGGGGTCAAACGGGTCTTGGTTTGAAGTGTATAAATTAAAGCGGATAGGCACGCCGTCTGCAGTGCCGAGAACCGTCAGCGATTGGCAGTGCGAGCGCAAGCGGTAATACGAACGGCGTACGGTAAAAAATCCCCAGTTTTCGACTTTTGCCGCATCCGGTTCGCTTTGTGCTGCACCCGGTTGCGCTTTTCGTGTAAGCGGTACGTTTTGAAGCGCTGAGCGGTATTGCAAAGAAAAAGAACCTTTGAGCGGCAGCGATAAATGGTGAACGGCGGCGCAGCGTCTCATAACCGGTGCGGGAATTACCGAAGTGTTGCATAGGCTGTATTCGTTTTGCAAATCGCCGGAAAAAGAAAAGGATACGTCGGCTCTGTGCGTATCGCCTTTTAGCCGGCACAAAAACGAAAACGTACCTTTAGTATAATCCCAGCGGATAATAAAAACCCGCTTTTTTTTCAGCGATGTGCATATACCCGATATAATGGTAAGTGGAATAATGCGCCGGCGCAATAAAATAAAAGAGCGGAACGATAATTTTTTTCCGCTTGAACGTTCCCATATATTTATTTCGGCAAAATCGAAAAAGTGAGCATCTATAATTTCCATAGTGCCGAAAAATTCGGGTGTTAAAAACGTAAAACATAAATTCGCCCGTATGCGCCAATTGGTAATAAAAGCCGGAAGCGGCATAATACTAAACGGCTGTTCCAGTTTTCGTATGTCGAGCGTTTTCGGCGCCGGAGTAAAATCTCCGAAAACCGGCTGCCCGGATTTTACTATGCTGTCCGGCGGTTCGCTTATGCTCCGCGTATACATCATTCCGTCCTTAACCGTTTTTAGCGGGCTAAACCGACCGCATCGAATTCTTTCGGTGAAGTATCTTTGCCTTCTATCCGTATAAAAACTTGGTTGGGTAAACATGCCGACCAATCGCCCGGCCGCCACAGCGGCGGACTTTGAACGCAAATACGGTTGCTGCACGGCGAATCGGCAAAACGCACTGTTGCGTTTTCTATAACAATACGGCTTATACCCAAAGCTCCCGGCACTTCTATTTCTTTGTCCGTATCCAGCGGATAAATCCATTCCCGCTTTTCGTTTGAAACGATTAAATGGGGTTTTTCTTCAACCGTGTTGCCGAAAAGTCGTGTTATCGAAAACATAGCGGCTGCTAAAAACAAAAAACCTACAATATAATCAATCCACTTTAATTTGATTTTTCCGTTGGGCGTATTCATTGCATCCTTTTCCGTAAGCGTTATTATACCGCTTTACCATAGTGAAGTCAATTTTTTTTACGTTTTTTACACTGTGAAGCAAATTTTGCTGTCTTTTGGCGCCATCGTCATCCTTGCGAAAAGGCTTTAATAACATTATAATAACGTATGAGCGTTGAATTCGGCGAATATTTTCCTTTATGGACTGCATTGACGGTTAAACACCGTAAGATTTTAAAAGAAGCAGCCGTATTTACCAAAGTACCCGAAGGAACGATACTACACAACGGTAAAGCAGACTGTATCGGCGTTATGCTTATTTTTGAAGGTCGTCTTAGAGCTTATATTATGTCGGAAAACGGAAAAGAAGCGACGCTTTTTCGATTGCTTGCGCACGATATGTGCGTATTGTCAGCTTCGTGTATGTTTTCAAGCATACAGTTTGAAATAACCATTGAAGCGGAAAAAAACACTTCATTTTGGCTTATACCGGCGGACATTTACCGCAGCGTTATGCGCCAATCCGCCGTGCTTGCCAATTACACCAACGATTTAATAACTTCCCGTTTTACCGACGTTATGTGGCTTATAGAACAAATAATTTTTAAAAGCATGGACGAGAGACTTGCATCTTTTTTGCTTGACGAAAGCCGCCTTGAAAATACTCAAAAGTTGTGCATTACGCATGAACAAATCGCCCGCCACTTGGGGAGCGCACGCGAAGTTATTACGCGTCTTTTAAAGTATTTTCAAGAAGACGGCTGCGTGCGTTTGCGGCGCGGCGGCATTGAAATAACCGATATGCAAAAACTGGAAGTAAAAGCGGAAAATCCGCCGCACTAAACGCCTGTTTAAAACACCGCAGTAAACAAACCGCCGCCGCACTGAATCGGCGGGCAGCCGGTTTTATTTAAGCATATCCAAAATGCCGCCTTTATCGCGTGCGCCCACTTCTTGGCGTGTAAGCTTTCCGTTTTTGAATACCATAAGGGTAGGAATGCTCATAACTCCATATTGGGCGGCAAGTTCGCTTTGTTCGTCTACATTTACTTTGCCGACTTTTGCGTAATCGATTTCTTCGGCAATTTCATCAACTATCGGAGATACCATGCGGCACGGACCGCACCAGCTTGCCCAAAAATCAACCAATACGGGTTTGTCCGATTCCATAACTTCTTTTTGAAAATTATCTTTGGTAAGAGTAATAACTGCCATAACATGCTCCTTATAATTTATTATACCAAGTAATATATATTTTTTTAGCACACAGCGACGGTGAGAAAGTTACTAAAGTGTACTAAAGCCGGTTTTTTTTGCATACATCCTCAATAAGGCACTGCGTGCATTTGGGGTTTTTTGCTGTACACGTATAACGTCCGTGCAAAATAAGCCAGTGGTGCGCGTGTAGCATAAACTCTTTGGGAATACATTTAAGTAAATCCTGTTCCACTTGCAGCGGCGTTGTTCCGTCGGACAATCCCATGCGCGGCGATATACGCAAAAGATGAGTGTCCACCGGCATAGTCGGCTGCGAATACACAACGTTAAGCACAACATTTGCCGTTTTTCTTCCTACGCCCGGCAGCTTTTCTAAATCTTCGCGTTTTTGCGGCAGCTTTCCGCCGTATTCATCGATTAGCATACGGCACAAACCCATAACATGCTTTGCTTTGGAACGGTACAAGCCGATCGTTTTAATATACGAAATCAGCTTTGCTTCGCCGAGCGCCAGTATTTTTTCGGGCGTGTCGGCAATTTTGTACAGAGGTTCGGTCGCTTTGTTTACACTTTTGTCCGTTGCCTGCGCGGAAAGCACTACCGACACCAAAAGTGTAAACGGGTTTTGTGCGCGCAATTCCGTCGCCGGTTCGGGATTTTGTTTTTGAAAGCGCCGGAATATTTCAGAGATTTCTTTTTTGCCGAGAAATTGAAAATCCTTATCTGACGGCATTTTTCAAAGCTTCCGCCTTATTCGTGCGTTCCCAGCTGAATTCTTTGCGTCCGAAATGACCGTATACCGATGTTGCCTGGTACACCGGTTTTTTAAGGTCGAGCGTACGTATAATGCCGGCAGGGGAACAGTCGAACGTATCGCGTACGGCTTGAACGAGCACGTCGTGCGCAACTTTTCCGGTACCGAACGTTTCTATCATAATTGAAACGGGGAAGGGAACGCCGATTGCATAAGCAAGCTGAACTTCGCAGCGCTCGGCAAGACGGGCGGCAACAATATTTTTTGCAATATAACGCGCCATATATGCTCCGGAGCGGTCTACCTTAGACGCATCTTTGCCGCTGAATGCACCTCCGCCATGGCGTCCCATGCCGCCGTATGTGTCGACAATCAGTTTGCGTCCGGTAAGCCCCGTATCTCCTGCAGGACCGCCGATAACAAAACGTCCGGTCGGGTTAATAAAAAACTTTGTTTTTTTATCCAATAAACCGGTAGGCTCCAAAACGGGCTTAACGATTTCTTCTATAATACCCTCGGACAGCGTTTTGTATTTTACCTCCGGGTTGTGCTGATGCGATATAACCACTGTGTCTATGCGCACGGGTTTGTGCCCTTCGTATTCTACGGTAACTTGACTTTTTGCGTCCGGACGCAGCCAGCCGAGCGTTCCGTTTTTGCGTATTTTTGAAGCTTTGCGCAGCAGTTTATGTGCGTACATAAGAGAAGCGGGCATAAGCTCCGGCGTTTCCGAACATGCAAAGCCGAACATCATACCCTGATCTCCTGCGCCCTGCTGTCCTTTGAACTCTTTAAGACCTTCTCCGCTTACTCCCTGATTGATGTCGGGCGATTGAGAATGAATGATGTTTAACACTGCCATGGAATTGCAATCCAAACCGAATGAAGCGTCCGTATAGCCGATATCGCCTGCAATTTTCCGTGCCAAAGCCGGAACGTCTACAAAGGTACGTGTGGTAATTTCGCCTCCCACTAAAATGAGCGCAGTTGAAGCAAAGGTTTCGCATGCAACACGGCTTTCAGGATCATCTTTTAAGCATGCATCCAGTACCGCATCCGAAATTTGATCGCACAATTTGTCCGGATGTCCTTCTCCGACCGATTCCGATGTAAAAAGATATTTTTCCGCCATAGTATCTCCCATAAAAAAACTACACAAAAAGTTGTTTTGCCAGTATAATACATTTGAACTCTTTAGAGAAGATATCGGAAGGAGGCGATTATGGCATTAAAAAAAACATACGATAAAACCGGAAAAATCTGTACGGTTACTTTTTCTCTTCCCGAACAGGGAGCAAGCGGTGCGCAAAACGTATGGCTTGTCGGTGATTTTAACAATTGGAGCGCTTCGGAAACTCCGATGAAAAAACAAAAAGACGGTTCTTTTTCCGTAAAAGTCAAACTCGAAAGCCCTCATGAATACCAATTCCGCTATTTAATCGACGGTAAAACATGGGAAAACGATTGGGCAGCCGATGCCTATGTTCCCGCTCCGTATTCCAACACTGATAACTCTCTTGTGCGAGTGTAAAGCACGGCGCTTTTGCCGGCTGCCGTAACCGCCGGGGCTGTGCGACTTCTAAACGCGGTGCCGTTTGCAGCTTTGAGCGCAGCGTGTTTTATTTTGTTTTGAACGTTTCGTTCAATACGGTAAAATGTGCTTTAAGCTGTTCTCCTACACCTATATTTTTTTTATCGTCGATGTATAAACCTGTAATACCGTACTGTTCTAAAAAAGCCGCCCCTTTTTCTTTTCCCATAACAAACACCGCCGTAGCGAGCGCATCTGCTTGCATTGAAGATGAATGCACTATGGTTACCGACATTAAACCGTTGTCTGCAGGACGGCCCGAAGCGCAGTCCAAAAGATGATGGTAGCGCTTGCCGCCGCGTTCAAAAAAGCGTTCGTATATGCCGGAGGTAACGACCGAAACGTTTTTTACATCGACTACGGCAGCCGGCTGATCTGCCGGGGCGAAAGGGTCTTTTATGCCGATGTGCCACATGCTTTTATCTTTTTTTTCACCGACCGCATAAATATTACCGCCCAAATCGATGATTGCGCGCGGTATGTGTTCTTCCCGTATAATGCGGACGATTTCGTCGGCAGCATAGCCTTTTGCAATACCGCCCAAATCGAGCGCCATTCCTTTTTGCAAAAGAAAAACTTCATTTTTGTCGACACGTACCTTTTTCCAATCGCATAAGGGAAGCACTGCATTTATTTCCTGTTCCGACGGCAAGTGCGGACTGTCGCTTCCTATATTCCACAGTTTTACCAAGGGGCCCGAAGCAGGATTAAAAGCGCCGCCGCTCTTTTCGGCAACAGCGAGCGCTGCCGTTATTACTTCCAAAGTGTCTTCGTGTACGCTTACCGCTGAAATTCCTGCCGCTTGGTTTACGCGCGCTATATCTGAATTTTCGAGATTTGCACTCATGTGTTCTTCTATTTGTTCAAGGCGTTCAAATATCCGGTTGTAGCGCTTTGGTGTTCCGTATTCAAACAGCTGGATGGTACACACTGTGCCCAAAACAGGTCGAGTTTGTTTTTCTATAACGTTCGTGCGGCAGGAAACAAAAAAAGGGCTGCCGAAAAGAGCGGCTGCAAAAAGCGCACGTGCGGCGCTGCGGACAAAACTGTATTTATGTATATGTGAATAATGCATAAACACTACTATAGCGCATAAATCGTTTTGTTTAAATAGATATTGTTGACAGCCCATTGCTATAGTGGTAGTATACTTGTATATAAGACTTTGCAAAACGCCGGTAAGCCGGTGCGATTGCAGGCTGCGCTTACGTTTGTGTTTTTATTAAAGGGGGAACAAATGAAAGCCGTTCAAATCGTAAAACCGCTTGAGCTTAAAGTAATTGACGTTGAAAAACCCGTCATAGATTCGCTAAACAATGTGTTAATAAAAATGACTGCAGCAGGAATATGCGGTTCAGATGTGGGAATTTATCACGGAACCAATGCCGCCGCAACTTATCCGCGCATTATTGGGCATGAAATGGTAGGCAGGGTTGAACAAATCGGAAGCGGTGTTACCAAATTAAAAATCGGAGATAGAGTTATAGTCAATCAAGTTACCAATTGCACTTCGTGCTATCCGTGCCGGATGGGGCGGGGTAACGTATGCGATAACCTTAAAGTACGCGGTGTTCATATCGACGGCGGTTACCGTGAATTTATTGCAGTTCCCGAAAAAGACTGCTACATATTGCCCGATTCTGTTTCCGATACCGATGCGGTTATGATAGAACCGACAACCATAGCGATTCAATCTTGCTCACGCGCCGGTTTGGTTAAAGACGATTTTTTATTGCTGTACGGTTCGGGCGCTTTAGGCAGTTCGATTTTAAAAATTGCCCGTCTTACTTGCGATACCATCATTGTTGCCGATGTTATTGATGAAAAACTGGAAACGGCTAAAAAAAACGGAGCCACCTATATTATCAATACGGCAAAAGAAAACCTTATTGAAAAAGTAAAAGAGTATACGGGCGGACACGGTGCTACGGTGTCTATCGATGCGGTGTGCAACAGCGATTCGCTGATAAATCTTTTGCAAGCAACCGGAAACGCAGGGCGTGTAATTACTATGGGCTTTTCAACCGCAGCTACGCAAATAAATCAATTTGTTATTACATCCAAAGAACTTGATGTGCGCGGCTCACGGCTGCAAAACAATATGTTTGCAAAAGCGATTGATTTACTTAATGCAGGTGCATTGAATTTAACCGGCAGCGTTTCGCATACTTTTAAATTGACGCAAGCACAGCAAGCGTTCGATTTTATAGATACGCACGATCCTGCAATCAAAAAAATTGTATTGACTTTTGATTTTTAACCGTTAATCCATTTAAGCGGTACGGTAATTAATTGCGGAATAAAAATCAATAAAAATACCAGTATTATTTGAAAGATATAATACGGCACAACCGCAGGAATTAATTTATCCATTTTAATCTTACCGGTTGCACAAGCAACATTTAAAACCGGACCGACCGGCGGAGAAGTAAGACCAAGTACGTTTGCAAGCGTAAATACAATACCGAAATAAACTGGATCGATATGAGCCGCTTTTAAAAGCGGGAGCATAATAGGCGTCATTATAAGAATAGTCGGCACAACGTCTACACAAGTTCCCATTAAAATGATAATAATTTGTAAAACCGCATTGAGCAGCATGGGGTGAGCCGTAAGCGGTTCAAGCGATTGGGTAATCAATTGCGGAATGCGTGAAATGGTCAGCATATATGCGGCAACTTGAGCGGCAGCGGCAAGAAACATAACGACGGCAGACATTTTTGCCGCTGCTATAAAAGACTGAAAAATATCGCGCGCTGTCAATTCCCGGTATATAAAAATGCCGATTATTAAAGCATACACTACGGCTATAACGCCCGCTTCAGTTGCGGTAAAAACTCCGCCGCGCAAGCCTGCAATAATAATAAGCGGCAACAGTAGTGCCCACAATCCTTCACTTATACATCGAATAACTTCTTTTATTGTAGGTTTGGGCATATCGCTTATTATGTTGTCTTTTTTTGAAACAAAAAACCATACGATACACATAATAACGGTTAAATAAGCTGCCGGCGCGATACCGCCTAAAAACAAAGCTTTTATAGAAACGCCTGCGGTAACGCCGTATACAATCATCGGAACCGACGGCGGCATTATGGGCGCAACTAAATTGGCACTTGCTACAAGACCCGATGCTTTTGCACGGTCATACCCGGATTTTACCATCATCGGAACAAGGATGGCGCCCAATGCTGCGGTGCTTGCGACAGCTGAACCGACAAGGCTTGCAAACATTAAACACGCCAGTATTGTAACATAGCCGAGCCCGCCGCGCACTCTGCCCACAAAAATATTGCAAAAAGCAATAATTCTCTTTGTTAAACCGCCGCGGTTCATCAGTTCTCCGACTAAAATAAAAAAAGGCAGCGCCATCATCGTAACCGAGTCGGTACCGCGCATAAGCTGAGCTGCAACGATTTGGGCATTTGTTGCGGTTCCGCCCATCGCTAATGCGGTTGCAGCGCCGCTTAAAAGCAGCGAATAGGCGATGGGAAGACCGAACATAATTCCTATAATAAGCGAAGCTAAAAAAACGATTGTATATAATGTAATCATAGTTTTTCCTTATTCGGCGCTTGCCGCGATTTCTTCATTCCGCTCTTCTTCGCTTACCGAAACCAATTCGGCAACCGGAATTTTTAAAATAAAAAGTCTGAACATATTAATCAGTGAAATAACGATAATTGCACATCCGGTAATCAATCCCGCTGCATACACTAAGTATGTGGGAAAGTGTGTTGCAACCCATTTATCGTGTAAGTTTTGGATAACCAAACCCCAACTTCCCCGTACAAGGATAACCATAAGCCATACCGTACAGATTTGTACCAGTGTATAGATAATTTTTTGAAAAACTTTCGGCAATTTTAAAAGTAAAGAGTCTATCAATAAATGCCGGTTATCCCGAGCGGCTCCGATTGCACCCAAATACACCAAATAAATAAAACACAACCGAGCGATTTCTTCGGACCATACAAAACCCGTGTTAAAAACGTAGCGGAGTACGACGTTCATAAATAACAGTAAAATCATACAAGCTAAAAAAACGGCAATGAGAATTTCAATGGTTTTAAACAATTTATCCGTAAGTTTTTTCATGCGCTCTCCCGGAGTTTTATGTACGGTGGAAAAGTTCCGGGGCTGTCGTTAATGTTGTATTTCCATAACCTTTAAGACAGTCCCGGATCCGGATTTTTGATTAATACGCTTTTATTTTGTCGGTTAATTCTTTTGCCCATTTTTGTTCGGCATACAAACTATCCGTAAGAGGTTTGATTTTTTCTATAATAAGCTGTTTGTCTTGCGCCGTACAGGGGGTTACCGTAAGTCCTTTGCTGCGTAAAGTTTGTCTGTCCGAATCGATGCTTTTGATATAGGTGTTCCATGCATTTTCGGCAGTGTCTTTTGCCGCTTTTTTAACGATTTCCCGATATTCTGCAGGCAGTTTGTCAAAAAACGGTGCGCTTACAATAATTTCAAGCGTAGCTATGATGTGGTTTGTTTCGTACACGTATTTTTGCACTTGATCAAAGCTTTGACTCAATACGGTTACCATGCCGTTATCTTGTCCGTCTACAACGCCGGTTTCCAATGCGGAAAACAGTTCGTTAAGCGGAATAACTTGAGCGCTGGCTCCCAGATTTTTAGTAATACCTACGTGGATAGGGTTTGGCGGCATGCGGAATTTTTGACCTTTAAAATCTGCTATACCGGTCAGTTTTTTATTACTGGTAAAGGTACGGGCGCTGTTCGGTCCCCATGCGAGCATGTAGACGCTCGGAAACTTTTCGTGGAATTGAGCGTTTAATTCTTCCGCGATATCTCCTGTCCATACTTTTTGTGCATGTTCTACATCCCGGTACAAAAACGGCCAATCGGAAATCATGCTTACCGGCCATTCTTTGTTAAACGGTGTTCCGACGATTGCCATTTCGATTGTTCCGTTACGCACTCCGTTCCATAAATCACCCTCGTTGCCGAGTGTGCCGTCCGAATAAATTTCAACGGAAATCATTTTGTTTGTTTTTTCTTCAACTTGTGTTTTAAATATATTTGCTACGGCTTTGCCCATCGGGTGGGTAGAGCCCCAGTTGTCTCCGACTTTAATCGTGTACGAAGCCGACGCGTCTTGTCCGCCGCGGGCAAAAACAGGTGTGGCTGCTATAACAAGGGCAAGTATGCAGCACGTAAAAATAGTTCTTTTGTTCACAAAAGCCTCCTTAAAAAATATACCGGCAACAATTGGTATAGTAATATGCTAGTATGTAAATTAGATTCTGTCAAGTTTTAAATGAATTGATTATTATAGGAGCTGCACTGCTATTGGATTGTCATCGATTTTATTGCATTTTTACTTTCCCTACAGTTAATAGCAGGCACTTCAGAGCACGTGTGCAGCGTTAGTATGTGTTGTGTACGCTGCTGTTTTTCGATATACTTATGCGCATGAATACTGAAACGACAAATACAACTCAAATGCAAAAAGACGCTAAGCAAACGCAAGCCTTTCACTGGGCAGATCAATATGCGCAAAAAATTATACGCGAGCGCGGAGATTTGGACGTATATACTTGCGCTTCGGGCATAACCCCGTCGGGAACCGTTCACATCGGAAACTTCCGCGAAATCATATCGGTCGATTTGGTAGTGCGTGCGCTGCGCCGCTTCGGTAAAAACGTGCGCTTTATTTATTCGTGGGACGACTACGATGTATTCCGCAAAGTCCCCGAAAATATGGAAAAAAAAGAAGAATTGGAAAAATACTTGCGTTTTCCGATAACGATGGTGCCCGATACGAGCGGGAACGAAACCTCTTATGCGCGCCACCACGAAGTTGACGTGGAACAAGTGCTGCCTGTCGTCGGAATTCATCCCGAATTTTTATATCAAGCCGAACGCTACCGTTCGGGAATGTACGCTGAAGGCATGAAAACGGCGCTACAAAACCGCGACAAAATAAAAGACTGCTTGAACCGCTACCGCGACGAAAAACATAAAATTCCTGCCGAAGAAGAATACTGGCCTGTGGCGGCTTTTTGTTGTAATTGCAATAAAGATACTACCGAAATCATTTCTTACGACGGCGAATACGGTTTGGAATACCGCTGCACAAGCTGCGCCCATCACGAAAAGGCGGATTTACGCACTTCAAAAGAATTAAAACTCGGCTGGCGGGTCGATTGGCCTATGAGATGGCAGTATGAAAAAACGGTTTTTGAACCTGCGGGAAAAGACCACCACAGCCAAGGCGGTTCTTTCGATACGGCGCGTCTTGTAGCTGATGAAATTTATCATTGGCAAGCGCCGGTCAGTTTTCGCTACGATTTTATCGGCATAAAAGGTTTGCCCGGAAAAATGTCGTCGTCGAAAGGAAAGGTTATCAGCTTGCCGGACGTTTTGAACGTGTATCAGCCGGAAATCGCGCGCTATTTGTTTGCAGGTACTCGGCCGAACACCGAGTTTGCCATCAGTTTTGATTTGGATGTTATCAAAACTTACGAAGACTACGACAAAACCGAACGCATTGCATGGGGCGCCGATAAAGCTAAAAACGACGAAGTATTCGAAAAAGAAAAACGCATATACGAGCTTTCGCAAATAAAAGACGGAATGCCTGAATGTATGGCTTATCAAGTTCCTTTCCGCCATTTGTGCAATATGCTGCAAACGGCTTCGGGCGATATAGACGCCGTTATTGCTTCTTTACCCGATATAAAAAGCGGACAGCTTGAACGCTTCCGCAAACGCTGCACGTGCGCATGGTATTGGATAAATGAATGCGCGCCCGAAGAGTTCCGCTTTTCGCTTAAAGACCCTGCTTGTGCAGAAAAAGTTGCGCTGAGCGAAAGCGAAACTGTGTGCATACGTATGTTGTACACCGATATTCTTCCGAAACTTGACGGGCTTGAAGAAAAAGAGCTGTCTACAGCGCTGTACGATGCGGCGGGCAAGGCTGCTCTTGAACCTAAAGCATTGTTTGAAGCCGTATACCGTATTCTTATCGGCAAAACGCAAGGACCGCGCCTTGCAGGCTTTATAAAACTAATCGGAAAACAGCGTTTGGAAGCGCTTTTAAAGCCGTATTTTTCTTGACCAAATTTTCGTTTCTTACTACTATTAAAGGTATGAAAACACATATCTTTAATTATGGAGGACGAGTATGGACGAACTGAAAGGTACGCAAACAGAAAAGAATTTATTGACCGCTTTTGCAGGCGAAAGCCAAGCGCGCAATAAATACACGTTTTATGCGTCAAAAGCAAAAAAAGAAGGCTATAATCAAATAGCTCGTTTTTTTGAAGAAACGGCGGGAAACGAAAAAGAACACGCGGAAATTTGGTTTAAAGAACTGCATGGAGGCTCAATTCCCGAAACAACGGAAAACCTGTTGGATGCGGCTGCCGGTGAGCATTATGAATGGACGGATATGTACGCCGAATTTGCAAAAACCGCAAAAGAAGAAGGCTTTACACGTATTGCCGCTTTATTTGAAATGGTCGGAAAAATCGAAAAAGAGCACGAAGAGCGTTACCGAAAACTGCTTGAGCGCTTAAAAGACGGATCGTTGTACAAAGACGGCGAAAAAGTGTTTTGGATTTGCACTAACTGCGGTCATATTCACTTCGGCGAAAAAGCTCCGGAAAAATGCCCCGTATGTGCTCATCCGCAAGGCTATTTTGAACGCCGCGTAATATCATACTAAAAATTAAAAGCAAGGCGGCTAATGCGGATAAGCCGCCTTTTTACAACTTTGTCATTTGTGTTTTAGGACTTTCGTTTTTTTTTCTTGAGGCAAAAGGACAAATAATATTAAAGCTGCCGCGTAGGGAAGCGATGTTAAAAGAGACGGCGGAAAGCCGTTCGGAAACAATTGCAGTTTTGCCGCTGCGTATTCGGCAGCGGTAAATACGCTAAGCGCGGCGGCGGTTTTTGCTATGTTTTTGTTTCCTAAAAAAACTGCGGCTAGCGCAATCCATCCTTTACCGGCGCTGATGTTCGGTACAAAAGCGGATAATTTAAGTACGTATATAATTCCTCCTATCCCCGCGCACAAAGCGCTCAAACACCACGCTATGCTGCGGTACCGATCTAGCGGTATTTTACGGGCTTGTAACAAATCGCCGTTGCTTGCAACAACTCTTGTGCGCAGCCCCCACGCGCTGCGGTATAAAAATACGATTATAAGAGCCGAAGCTGCCAAACACAAAACGGATGCGGGATAGCGCGAAAAGCGCACCGATGACGCATTAAAAATGTTTGTGCCGGTAAGATATTCGGCTGCAACAGACCTTGTTCCAAACCACAGCGAAGACAAAAGGGAAGACAAACCGCTTGCAAATAAGTTAACCGACAAACCGACTAAAAACGGATTTGCTTGTGTACGCTGTGCAAATACGGCAAAAGCGTACATAAGCACAACGCTTATGCTCAGCGCTGCGGCAGCTCCTGCGGCAAGATTTCCGCTAAACAGTGAAAAAGCAAAAAATAAAAAAGCGGTTAAATTGATAATACCGTCGGCAAAAACCGCCGTAACGCCTGCGTATTCGCTTATCAGAGTGCCGAGCGTAATCAAAAACAAAGGCGAAAAAGAAATCAGCGCATAGCTTAAAAAATTGATCATAATATTTTCTTTTTTCCGGTAAAAGAAGCTGAAATAAGCAAAATAATTGCTCCCTGAATTAAATATCCCGAATCAAAAGACAAACGGCCGCTCAACGACGAGCGGCTGATGCCGGTAAAAATATAAGATAAAAAAAAGGAAGCCGGAATAAGGGCTGCAGGGTGTGCTCGTGCAATGAGAGCTGCCGATAAAGCGTTCCATCCCATCCCGGCATAAAAACCGCTGTGGCATGTGTGATAGATTCCTGCAACCGCAAAAAATCCGGTTAAACCGTGAAAAGCTCCGGAGAGCGACATAGCTCCGATGGAAATCGTGCGCACCGGATAAGCACAGTAAAGCGCAAATTCTTCGGCGCTGCCGCTTATGCGGAATTTATAGCCGGCTGCGGTTTTGTATAAAAAATATGCGGCGCATAGGGCAATCGGTATTGCAAAAAAAACAAAGCCGTTTAAAGGAGAAAGGGCCGGTATATCGGGTATGTACAGTTTTTCGTTGATGAGCGGCAGAGCCAAAAGGTTTTTGGTTTTGTCTCTGAGCGGTCCGGATACGGTATAATCGATAATCGGGATGAGTGCAGCGCCTAACAAAAAGGAAGAAATTAATTCGCTGATGTGCCGTTTGATTTTTAAAACGGCGGCAGCGCTTGCCGTTAGTGATGCCGCAGCTGCTGCAGTACAAGCTGCCGCAAGCAGCACAAAAAAGGAAAAAAATCCGCTTATTTGTGCGCCGGCGGGAAGCAATGCGTTCATTATTACGGCAGCGCAAAACCCGCCGATGTAAATTTGGCTTTCTCCTCCCAAATTGATATTGCCCGACTGTAAAGCCAAAACAGCGCCCGTTCCTGCGGTAATTAAAAGTGCGGCAGTATTAAACCATACGCCGAAATAATACGGCGATGTAAACACGGCGGTAAAAAAGCCGAATGCCGTTTGTACCGGGTTTTGCGCGGTAAGCGCAATAATAAGCATAGCGGTTACAAGCGCTGCCGCCGGCGCTATGTAGGATAGGTTGTTATGCTTCATAAAGATGTCCTTCGTTAAGAAAATAACATACGTCGGGGTTAAAAATTTCGGGACTGTCTGCACTCATAAAAAGTAAAATACCCGTTCCTTTGCCGGCATAAAAACGAAGCTGGCGCTCTAAAGCGCACACAGCCGGCGTGTCCAAACCTTGCGCCGGTTCGGATAAAATTAAAAGCATTTTAAATGTGTCGGTTTCACGCTCTATAATTAAACGCTGAAGCATACCGCCTGAAAGCGCTGAAACTTTTTCTTTTATGCCTATGGATATTCCCGCTTGATGTATAAGTTTTTGTGCATATTGTTCGGCTTCTTTTTTTTCAGGATGTTTTAAATAAACGCAAAGCATTTGCTCTACGGTTAAATTGGGAAACGAAGCGCGCAACGCCCGGTTAAACGGCACTATACCGGTTCCGAAATCGCGTAATTGTTTTACCGTCGGTACTGCGTTTTGTTTATGAGCTGTGCTCATGCTTTTATCCGTACTTGCCAAAGTTATACTGCCGCCGTGTACATAACCCGAACTTTTTACACCTGTTGTAAGGTTTTCAAGTATTTCAAGACCGTTTTCGCGTTTGCCGTAAATGCAAGTAATCGATTGCGGGTAAACGCAAAAGTCTATATTTTGTAAAAATATACCGTTTGCTGATTTAAAGCAAAGATTGTTTGCCGTTAAAAGCGCATTTTTTCTGCTGTAAGCGTTTTGCCGGCGTATAAGCTGTTCCGGTTGCGCAGGGCATCTGTTGTTTACGCCGCCGAACAATAGCGTGCGCACTTGATTTTTGCAAAAATTTGTGTCTGAGCATTTGATTAAAGCCGGTACTTTTCCGTTTACAATCGGTATTAAACAATCGGTGTATGCGAGCGCGTCGCTTATATTATGCGTAATTAAAATAACAGCTTTTCCCGTGCGCGCATAAGATTTGAGTGCAGGGTACAGTCTTTTTTTTTCGTCTTCGTTTAAAACGGCGCCCGGTTCATCCAAAATAAGCACATCGGTATTTTTGTATAAAGCTGCCGTTAAAGCCGTGTATAAGCGTTCGGCGTCGCTTAAAGAAGCGGCTTTTGCATGCAAATCAATAGGAAAATGCCATTTGCTTGTCAGTTGTTTTATGCTCAGTTCCGCTCGGTTAAAATCTATAAATGCACCGTGTTTCGGTTCATTTCCCAATATAATATTATCGCGCACGCATAATTCATCGGCTAAAAGCGGTCTTTGGTGCACGGCTGCAACAGTGCGTAAACCTTCATATAAAATCTTTCCCTCGTCGGCTTTTTTTTCGCCGCACATAATCGCCGCAAGGGTGGACTTGCCCGCGCCGTTTTCGCCTAAAAGAGCATATAAGCTGCCTTCTTCGATATCGCAGCTTAAACCGTCGGGTACGGTTTTATTCGGGTAGCGCTTGCTGATGTGTACCAAACGCAAGCGCTTTTGTTTTGTATGCGCAAGGTGAGCAGCGTTCAATTTTGCGTTGCTAAAACGAGCGTTCCGCTTTGAATGTCTTTATACACCGATGCAAGGCGCGTTCGGATATCTTCGGAAACGGTTTTCTCAAAAAGCGGGTCGTCCAGTATAAAATCGATATAACCGTCGCGTATACCCAGCGTTTTTGTTTGTCCGAACACGGTTTTACCGTGTAAGTATTCCATCGTTTGCTCGTATGCCGCTCTTTTTTGTTCCATAACCGAGCTTGAAACGACATATCCGGGAGCTTTTGAAAAACCGTTGTCGTCGAACCACGTTATATAAAAGCCCAATTCTTTTGCCGCTGCTATAACGCCTTGCGACGCTCCGCCGGCTATGGGTAATATAACGTCAACACCTTCATCGTATAAATTGCGGGCTATATCGGCGCCTTTTGATGCGTCGTACCAATTACCGACAATGCGAAACTCTACTTTTGTGTCGGCAACTGCGGCTTGGGCGCCTTCGATAAACGCCGGCAAAATAATCGTGTTCATAACCGGATATTCTTGCCCCGCTATTAAAGCAATTTTCTTTTGTTTGTTTGCGTACTTCATTGAATTTGATGCGCTTACCGCCGCAGCTGCAAAACCGGTAAGATATGCTTGTTCTCTTTGGTTGTAGCGGACTGCTGCGATTTGATTTCCGCCTTTAAACTGTGCATCCAAAATAATGAATTTTTGATTGGGAAACTGTTTAGTCAGCGGTTCTGCCAATTCGGGAATTGAAGGGTTGGAAGAAACAATCAACTCATATTCTGAACTTGCGGTTAACGCGGTCAGCTGAGATGCCCATTCGGCTTGATTGGTTCCGGCTTCTACGATGGTTAACAGCACTTCTTTTTGCAACCCCTTGTGCTCGTTGTATTCGTCAACCGCTTGGCTTACGCCTGCGGCAAGCATTTCGTATACCGGGTTTCCCGAAGTTATGCCGGGAACAAAAACCGCTATCTTTCGTACTTTTGCGTTTTGCGCCGTACAAGAAAGAAAAATAAAAACAATACAAGCCGCACATACGGCTGCCGTTAGCACACTGCGTTTTTGTACATTCATATAAAATCCTTATAAAAAAAATCGATAGGTTAATATAGTTTTATGTCAAACTATTGTCAAGTCTTTGATCTTTTTTATTTTTTTGCTGTTGTTGCCCGGCGCTGTCGGCGCTGCTTGCGGTACGTTCGCTGTATTTTGTTTGCCGCATTTTTATATGTGCTCAAAGTTTTGTTCCATACGGCATAAAAAATCGTACAGACGGTTTTTTTCTTCAGCGGAAAAACCTTTGTAGCATGTGTCAATTAAAGAGCGGGAAATTTGCTCCGTAGCATCCGTATATGCGCAGCCTTTAGGCGTAAGCGAAATAAAAACGACACGGGCGTCCCCTTGCGCACGGCTTTTTTGTACGCAGCCTATTTGTTCCAGTTTTTTTATAAGGGCGGTTGCCGTCGATTTGTCTTTGTGAATGCTACGCTTAATTTCGCCCATAGTCATTTTACCGTTTTTTGCAAGTAAATATAAAATAAAGCCGTGCGAAGAAACAATGCCGGAGAATCCCCGTTCTTCCAAACGGCGGTTTAAGTATGAGCCGATATCGCTTGAAATCTTCGATAAAAGTGACGATATGTTGTTTAAATCTTTTTCCATGCGTTCAGTATAACGGCGCACCTCTGCATTGACTAGCGCTTTTGCACCGGCTAGCGAACGTGCATTGACGAGCCCTCGTTTATTCCGTACATTATACCTATGATTTTGTTTTTTCTTAAAAAGAATTTTTGCGACGGCTGGGACAACCTTTTGTATTTAGTGCTGTTTAATTTAATATTGTTGGCCTTGTTTGCCGGTTTGTATTTTGCACTTTCTTTGCTGATAAGCGTGTCCGTGCCGCTTGCTTTGCTTGTAAGTGCCGTATCTGTGTGCATTTTAATGATTCCGCTGTTTGCTTTAAGCGATTCGTGTGCACGCTTGGCGGATTTTAAATCCGTTAGCGTAAAAGAAACTTTTGCAGCTTTTTCTGCGGTGTGGAAAGACGCGGTTTTATTCGGCTTATTGGTACAATTGCTTGTGTTTATGGGTGCAGTTGCGCTGCCGTTTTATTTCGGCATGAAAAACATACTCGGCTTGGTGCTGGGCTCCCTGATTTTTTGGATTTTAGTTGTGTGTGTGCTGTCTTTTCAATGGTTTATGCCGCTGCGTTCCCGTTTCGGCGGCGGCTTTCGTAAAAATATAAAAAAATGTTTTGCCGTATTTTTTGATAACGCGCTTTTTTCCGTGTTTATGTTTATATATTCGCTTGTGCTATTTGTGCTTTCCGGTTTGGTTGCTTTTATGGCGCCCGGTGCTGCGGGTGTAATTTTAGGTTACAACAATGCTCTTCGGTTGCGCGTATATAAGTATGATTGGCTGGAAACGCATCGGGATATACCGCCAAAAGAAGCGCGGCGCAGCATTCCGTGGGACGAACTGCTTGGTGAAGACAGAGAAACGCTCGGTCCGCGCGATTTAAAAAGTTTTATATTTCCGTGGAAATAGAGATAGCAGCAGCTTGTTTTAACATATTGTTATTTCTCAGTTATATATGATATAATTAGCCGTGATTTTAAACTGGGAGCAAGTATGCTTAGGGCAAAACAAAATTGGATAACGGTCGCTTCGTTTGCTGCCGTTTGCGTGTTGTTTACCGTTATAACTTTTTTTTTAACGAGCGGTCAAAGTTTTCTTTTTTCTTTTATAACGGCTGCTATTGTTTTATGCATATTAACCATTACCGGCTCTGCACTTAACCGATCTTTGTTATCAAAGATTGAATACAAAGTTTTGTATGAAAGTGAAACCGGGTTACTGAGCCGCTTTATAGAACGCATTCGCTTTTGTTATACGCTTGACGATTTTATACGCGCCGTTTCCGATATTTGCGAAAACGAAGGCGGGATTTCTGTTTTATACGTGGATAAAGCCGAAAATCAAGTGTTATACAACAGTTCTTCGTATATCGCTTGCGCCGAACAAACAAAACAAAAATTGGATTTGAATTTTCCGGCAGAATGGGCAGACGGATACTATTTTTTTGACGGGGAACTCGGACTTGTCAGCAAAAGTAGGCAAGCGCGCGGTTTTTTTATTGCATCCGATAAACGTCACTTATACTTTTTTTGCCGCTATGTGCATTTGTTTGATGAAGTTATATTTCCCCGTTTGTTCGCCGAAATAAAACATTTTCAATTAAGCGAAAAAACCTTTACGGGTATGAGCGAAATCAGTTCTTTGTCAAAAGAATGGGCATCTTTAGCGGATACGCAGCGCTCTTTTTTGCAAATTGAATTACCGAAAATCAATAAACTTGATATGGCGGCTTATTACCGTCCTTTGGTTAATATATCGGGAGACTACTATCAAGTATTTCCCATCAGTGATCATAAAACGCTTGTTATGCTCGGAGACGTGTCGGGTAAGGGACTTGCCGCAGCACTTCTTATGGGCGTTATTATGAACACGGTTCGTATTTTGAAAAATAAAGAAGATTTGAACGAAATTATTTTCTCAGTTGATAAAGCCATTAAAGGAATGCACTTGCAGGATAAATACACTGTTATGTTCCTAGCTCTTATCGACACCGAACAAATGAATATTACATACGTAAACGCTTCTATGGCGGATCCGGTTATTATATCGCGCGCGCCCGACGGTGGAAGGCTTCGCTTTTTAAAATCGAACGCAAGTCTTGTCGGTATTATAGACATGGAACCGATTACGCCGGTTGTACAAAAGCTGTATACCGGAGATGTTCTTTTTATTGCTTCCGACGGTGTTTCCGAAGCGATGAATGAAGAAGGTGTTGAGTTGGGTACTACGGAACAGTTTGAACGGGTGCTTAAAAAAAGCTTTGTAAAAACCGCACGTAATTTTGTAAACGACGTAGTCGATTTGGTGTTTGTTCACAGCGGTATTAAGCATTTACGCGACGACGTCAGTATCGTAGCGGTAAAGATAGGGGCGTCCGTATGATTTTTTTGTTTTTGAATATATGTTTAACCGTTGCTTTGCTTTGGTTTTCTTTAACGGTTGACTTTACTTTTTTGAAAAACCGAAGCAAATATTTTATAAACATGCTGCTGGTACAGATCGCCTCAGCTGTTATTTCCGTACTGTGTATATTGTTTTTTCGGTTCGATATGCACGGACTTTTAACCACATCTATAAAAATCTTTTTATGGCTGCCGTCTGTACAAGCGGTATTGATTTTTATGTGGAGTTTACGTTTTACCCGCGAAAAAAACAATCCGCTCGATTTTTTACTTGAAGTTCCGCTTTTGCTTTGTTCGTTTTATATTGTCTTTTTTTTGGTAACCCGTGTCAACTTAACCTCGAAAAGTTTAATTATTTTTTCTCTTCCCATTTTATATACGAATATCGACTGGTATGGTTTGTATAGACTGCTTTATACTTTTATATTGCCTTTGATTACCGTATGTATTTTATTTTTTAAATATGAGTTGTCTACAAGCCGGTTTTTACGGCAGCGTATGCTGTTTTTTATCGGAGCGCTGTGTATAGGAGAACTGCTTTATGCAGGTATCCGCCTTGCAACGACCGTGTCGCTTTACTACGGTTTTATCTTTTTAGTCCCCTTTGTGCAAGCGTTTGTACTGTATTTGCTGTATAAAATACAGTTTATAAACACGCTGTTCAGTTTTCTTTCTTTTTTACGTACGGCAGGATCTTTTTATTTGTTTTACATAGTACCGGCTTTGCCCGGAGCTGTTATATTCGCTTTGCTTTTGCCTCTCGCTTCTAAAAACAAAGTGTTGTTTTTTCTTTTAACTGCGGTATCTGCAGTTATTTTAGTGTTTCTTTTTTACATACTGCGCCGTGTTATGTCCCGGTTTGAAAACCAAAGCGAATCCGACTATGCCGAGCGTTTGGAAAAAGAACTGGCTTCTTTAAATTTTACCGATGCCGACATTCAAATAGAACAGCGATTTGCTCAAATCTTAAAACAAAATTTGGATATAGCAAACGTTATTATTTTAACGGAAAATAATGAAAATAAATTGATAACCCGGTATTCTTTGGATTCAACTCAGAGCGAATTCGATATCGACGATACATTGTTTTCTTCAGTAATCAACATGAAATTCCGCGTTATATTTAAAACGCACTGTGAAACCGTTTATGCGCTTTCTCCTGTTGCATCAAAACTTACCGCACTGTTTGACCAAACCAATACTGAAGTGATGATTTTGTTAAACGAAGGTTCTCACTTGTTTGCACTTATTTTACTTGGCAAAAAAAACATGGAACGTTCGTATACCGACTTTGATTTTGAAATGCTGAATTCGCTGTATTCGCACTTTTTTTTAATCGGTTATTACTTAAAAAACATCGCAAACGAAGCGCTTGTAGGTACGGTCGGCCGAGAAATCCGTTTTTCCGAAGAGGTAATTCAATCGTTGCGTAAAAATACCGACGCTTTTGTGCAAGACGGTTACGATGCCGACTCCTTTTCTTTAAGCGCACGTTCACTCGGCGGCGAATTTACCGATTTTATAAAATTGGATAACCGGCGCTATATGATTGTAATCGGAGACTTAAGCGGTAAAGGCTTGGCGGCGAGTATGTCTATGGCAATTCTTAAATCCATTATCCGTACCCTGCTTGCCGAAACGCGCGATTTTAAAGAATTGGTTCAAAAGGTAAATATTTTTATTAAACAAAATTTACCCAAAGGCACGTATTTTAGCGGAATGTTTTGCTTACTCGATACGAGCATGCGTACTTTGTATTATGCAAACTGTGCGCTTCCCGCTTTGTTTATGTACAATAAAACGTACAACAGCATGGTCGAAATACAAGGACAGGGAAAAGTACTCGGCTTTGTCGATGATATAACAAATCTTATAAAGGTAAAAAAGGTTCAATTAGCTGCAGGCGATATGCTCGTTGCGGTAAGCGACGGTGTAATCGGTGCAAAATCCGTACGTGGCGAACAATTCGGTAAAAACCGTATTCAGCAAGTTGTATTGGAAAACATGCAGTATTCGGCAGAAAAGATTTGCAGCTTTTTAGGGGAGGCGGTAAAAGCCTTTACGGTAAACGAACTTGAAGACGACGTAAGCGCCGTTGTGTTAAAGATTTTGTAAAACTTTGTTTTATAAGGATTTACTATGGAACAGCTGGTAATACAGGAAAAAAAAGGACCCAACTATGCTTTGTTGGAATTGACCGGTCCGGTTACCTCTTATAATTTTGCCGAATTCGAAAAAATGGCATACGATTTTATTCAAAAATCGCACCTTGTGTTGGATATGTCGCAAGTAACGGCGATGGATTCTTCGGCGTTAAGCGTGCTGATGGGCTGTTTTAACGACGGAGCAAAAAAAGGTTTTACGCTTTTTTTGCTTAAACCTTCGGATGCAGTGATGGATGCTTTAGCTTCAACCGGCTTTGCCGACAGTTTTCGAAGAATTTATTCGGTAACGGAGATTGTATAGTTCTATGTATTCGTATGCGCGGAATGCTGTTCGGTGCGCTTTTTCGGCTGTGCCGGCAGTAGCGTTTTTGCTTTTTATCGTTGTTTTTGTTTCCTGTGCGCCGCGCAAAACAACCGTACAAGGCGATTCTTCTTTGTCTTTGGATAGTACAAATACTGGAGCTTCTTTAAGTGCCGCCGATGCCGGTGTGCCGGCTGTGTCTGCATCGCCAATGTCCGCGCCGGTTAATTCTGCTCCGGCATCCGCATCGGGCAAGTCTGTTCCGCCGGCATCTTCATCGGCAGATTCTGCGCCGGCGATGTCAGGTTTTGCGGCAAAAAACCAAAGCGAAGTACAAAAACTGGAGCGCGTATTGCAGTCTTTGTACGGCGCTTTGCAAAATACCGCTTCGGATAAAGCACAAGAACAGTTGCACATTGCCGACTTTATAAAAGCAAACAAACAAGCTTTTTTAGCCGATTTGAGCGCCGTACTTCAAGCCGACACCGACGATCTTTTAACCCGCGTCGATAAAAAAGTGCTTTTAAGCGAAGATTTTATACCCGCCGATTTAAAGCCTTTGACCGCGCAAACGGCACAAGCCGGCTCGTACATTATTAACAGAAATGACCTTTCGCTGCGCTCCGTTGCCGAAAAAGCGCTCGCTGTTATGGCAAAAGACGCGCGTGCGCAGGGTATAACTATTTTAGTCAGTTCAAGTTACCGCTCGTATGCGTATCAAAAAAAAGTGTATGAGCGCAATGTTGCTCAAATGGGAAAACAAGCTGCCGACCGCGAATCCGCTGCACCGGGTGCAAGCCAGCACCAATTGGGTACGGTTATCGATTTCGGTTCCATTACCGACGAATACGCAAAAACCGATGCGGGAAAATGGCTTGCGGCGAACGCGGGAACATACGGGTGGTCTCTGTCTTTTCCCGACGGCTACGAATACATTACCGGCTACCGTTGGGAATGCTGGCACTACCGCTATGTAGGAATTCCTGCCGCGCGCTTTCAAAAAAAGTGGTTTAACGATATTCAGCAATATATGATTGAATTCATATATGAGTGGAAAAACCGGTAAACTACACGGGGCAGGGCATACCGGTTATTTTACAACGATATTTACCAGCTTGTTCGGAACGACAATTACCTTTACCGGTGTTTTGCCTTCGGTAAAGCGTTTGGCGCCTTCGGTTTTAAGAGCCGTTTTTTCCAATGCGGCTTTATCCGTGTTAAGCGCAGCTTCAAATTTATCGCGAATTTTTCCGTTTACCTGCACAACGATCGTACAGCTGTCGTCCGTGCACAGTTTTTCGTCCCATTCGGGCCATTTTTCGTATGCACAGCTTGTTTTGCCGCCGAGTTTTTCCCATAATTCTTCACCCATGTGCGGAGCATAGGCGCTCAGCATTAATACAAAGGGTTGCCATATATCGATCGGCAGCGTATCGGCTTTTGACAATTCGTTGACAAATATCATCATTTGACTTATAGCGGTGTTAAAGTTAAGGCTTGCCGTGTCTTCGCTTACTTTTTTTATCGTTTTGTGCAGCAGTTTTTGCAAAGCCGTTTTTTGTGTGCTGTTCGTATCTTCGTTTAGGTTATCCAAACTGGCGCACATCGGCTTTTCGCTGAGCGTCCATATTTTTTCCAAAAAGCGGTGTATGCCGATAAGCCCCTGCGTGTTCCACGGTTTGGAAACTTCAAGCGGCCCCATAAACATTTCATACATACGTACTGAATCTGCGCCGTATTCAGCAATAACTTCGTCCGGATTTACGACATTTTTGAGTGACTTCGACATCTTTGCAACGACGCGTTCCAAAACTTCGCCGGTTGCCGTTTCTTCAAAAATACCGGTTTTACCGGGAACTTCGCGCACTTCATCGGCGGGGACGAGGGTTTTGTTTTTGCGCTGAAAAGCGTACGACGTAATCATTCCCTGATTGATTAAACGCTGAAACGGTTCGGTTGTGTTTACCAAACCCAAATCGTATAACACTTTATGCCAAAAACGCGCGTACAGCAAATGTAAAACGGCGTGCTCGGCCCCGCCGACATATAAGTTTACCGGCATCCAATATTCTATTTTGTCCTTTGAAGCAAAGCATTCGCTGTTGTGCGGATCAAGGTAGCGAAGGTAATACCAGCACGAACCTGCCCACTGGGGCATTGTATTCGTTTCGCGCCGGGCAGGTTTTCCGCATTTGGGACAAGTGCAGTTTACCCATTCGCTTGCGTGGGCGAGCGGACTTTCTCCGGTGCCGGTGGGTAAATATGACTGTACTTCAGGCGGCATAAGCGGTAAGTCTTTTTCGTCAAGCGGAACGCAACCGCAGTCTTTACAGTGAACCAGCGGTATAGGCTCGCCCCAATAGCGTTGGCGGCTGAATATCCAATCGCGCAGTTTATAATTAACTGAAGCTTTGCCGATACCCCTTTGTTCAAGGTATGCAATCATAGCCGGTATGCTTTCGCGTGTGCTTAAGCCGGTTAAAAAACCGCTGTTTATACTGTACCCGTCTGCGGCAGTGCATTTGTCGGCATTGTTAAAAATCTGCGGAAAGCGGTTTTTAAGCGTTTGATACAGCGGCGTTTCGGTTTGCGTAAGCTCGCTTGTATCCGTACCGGCACCGTTTACAGCGGTGTTTGCCGCTTCGCGCAAAAGAGCGGCTCCTTTTTTTTCGTCGCCGTCTCCTATAAGAGTTGTTTCTTCTTTTGAAGCAACCGTTTTTATAACCGGCAAATGAAATGCTTGGGCAAAATCCCAATCGCGCTCATCGTGTGCCGGTACTGCCATAACTGCACCCGTACCGTAGGATATCAATACGTAATCGGAAACCCATATAGGGATTTGCTTTCCGGTTACCGGATTGATTGCATAGGAGCCGGTAAATACGCCCGTTTTTGTTTTTGCCAAATCGGTGCGTTCCAAATCGCTTTTTTTTGCCGCTTGTTCAACATAAGCTTGCACATCTTTTTTTTGTTCGGCTGTGGTCAGCAGGGGAAGCAGTTTGTGTTCTGGAGCTATAACCATATATGTTGCGCCGAATAAAGTATCGGCTCTGGTTGTATATACGGTTAATACGTCGTTTGAAAGCGATTTGGCAATCGGAAAATTTACTTCGGCTCCAGTACTTTTTCCAATCCAGTTTTTTTGCATAAGTTTAATCGATTCGCTCCAGTCAAGACCGTCCAAATCGTCTAACAAGCGCTCGGCGTACGCGGTTATTTTTAATATCCACTGGCGGATTGTTTTTCTGGTAACCGCTGTACCGCAGCGTTCGCATTTGCCTTCTTTTACTTCTTCGTTGGCAAGACCGGTTAAACAGCTCGGGCACCAATTGATTGGAGCTTCAGCTTCGTATGCCAAACCTTTTTTAAAAAGCTGTAAAAAAATCCATTGCGTCCATTTATAGTAATCGGGTTTGCAAGTAGTAACGCAGCGCTCCCAATCGTAAGAAAAGCCGAGCGCTTTTATTTGTTTTGTAAAATGTTCGATATTCGTATTTGTCGCAATGCTCGGGTGGATACCCGTTTTTATAGCGTAGTTTTCCGCAGGCAAACCGAATGCGTCAAAACCCATCGGATGCAGTACGTTAAAACCTTTCATGCGCAAATAACGGCAATAAATATCGGTTGCCGTATAGCCTTCGGGGTGCCCGACGTGCAAGCCTTGAGCGGACGGGTAAGGAAACATATCCAATACGTACGCACGTTTATCGCGCGTAAATGATTCGTTTTCTTCGCAGCGGAAAGTTTTGTTTTTTTCCCAATACTGCTGCCATTTGTTTTCAATTGTTTTAAAAGGATAGTTTGCCATATCCGGTATTATAGCGAGACGCGGCTTTTCGGGCAAGAGCGGCTAAAATAAGCTAAAAACTTCCTGTTGCCTGTTGTGCGCTATTCGGATATAATCACAAAAGAGAGTACAGATGAGCAAAAAGGATTTGTTTTTTTTCCCGCTGACAGTATATGAAGTTTTCCGGCTTTTTTTTATACTAATCTTTCAAGTACATAATGGGGTGCAGCAATTGCCGCTTTCGTGGTATATGGCGCTTCCGCTTTTTATACTGCCTTTTTTTCTTTTACCGTACATAAAACAAAATACTGCTAACGGTCCTTTTGCACTGTTTTTGTATACGGTGCTTAAATCGGCAAGCTTTGCCGGTTATATTGCATTTGGGATTAAAACCTTTTCCGGTGCGGCAGTTAAAGTCGCGCTTTTAAAAACATATTCGGTAAAACAGCTCGGTTTACTGGTGATTTTTTTTATAATTGATGTTATACTGTGTGCGGTAATGGCTGTGTGTATAAGCTGCCGGAAAAACGACAAAACGGAAGGTGAATTATGCAAATAATTCCTATAGCGAGCGGAAAAGGCGGGGTAGGCAAAAGTCTTTTGGCTGCCAATTTGGCTGTAACGCTGGGTAAAGCCGGTAAAGATGTAATACTTGCCGATTTAGACTTGGGCGCATCGAATTTGCATTTGGCGCTCGGTCAACAAGCGCCGAAAACGGGATTGGGTACCTTTTTGTCGGGTGCATCGCAATTTGAAGATATTATTATGCCTTCCGGTTATAAAAACGTGCGCTTTATTGCAGGCGATTCGGAAATTCCCGGTTTAACGGCATTGCCGTTGTCGCAAAAAAATATGCTTATTAAAAAATTTCAGCGTATGCAAACCGATTACCTTATTATCGATTTGGGTGCGGGCACGCATTTAACCATTTTGGATATGTTTTTGCTTTCGCCGCAAGGAATTTTAGTTACCGCGCCGACGGTTACGGCAACGCTGAACGGTTATTTGTTTTTAAAAAATGTATTGTTCCGCTTAATGTACAATTCATTTAAAAAGAATTCAAAAGCGTATAAATATTTGGAACAGTTAAAATCCGACGCCGCTTCGCTGCAGCGTTTGTATATTCCTAAATTAACCGAAGCTATTATACGAGAAGATCCTGAAAGCGCAAAAGTTTTTGTAAAACGCATTCAAAAATTCCGCCCGCGCCTTGTAATGAATATGATAGAAGATCCAAAAGACGCCGAGCGCGCTGCAAAAATCAGACGTTCTTGCAGCGAATATTTAGGACTAAACCTCGATTATTTAGGAGTAGTGTACCGGGACCCTATGCAAGACATCGCGCTTTCTTCGCGTTTACCCATAACAGTGTATAAGCCGCAGTCCATATTATCGCAGTCCATTTACCGCATCGCGGATAAAATTATGCAGTCCGAAGATTTGAATTTTGACGACGAAGGATTGCCCATTGACAGCTTCGATTTGGTGGAATCGGAAGCGGTTGAAGATTACGAAGCTAAGATGTCTTATGTTGAAGACTTAATCGGAAGCGGCGCGTTAACGGCTGCGGAATTGGCAGATACGATAAAAGCGCAGCAATATGAATTGACACAATTGCGAAAAGAAAATTTGCTTTTAAAATCGAAAATAGTAAAAGCCCACTCGCAAGGTTTTCAAGTATAGCGCTTTTTAAGGATTGATTATGTTTTTACTACTGCACTATCCGTCATGGATACACCCCGAAATTTTTCCCGGCGTTCCGGTTTTAGGATTGCTGCGCTGGTACGGTCTTATGTATATATGCGCATTTGCAACGGCAATCCGCATATTCGGCAAATTGCGCGCTCAAGGGATGCTCGATTCGCCCGACCGTCCCGCTACGCAAGACGATGTGTTCGGTTTTTTTACGTTCGGCATTGTATGTTTGCTGTTGGGCGCACGGATTTTTTCCACATTAGTATACGATCAAACGGGTTTGTATGTGCGCAAACCTTGGCTTATATTTTGGCCCTTTAGCGAAACCGGCTCTTTTACGGGTTTAGCGGGAATGTCATACCACGGAGGTTTTATAGGCGGCTTAATCGGTATGATTTTGTGGTGTGTAAAAAATAAACGCCCTGTCCTCAAATGGGTGGACGCTATGTGCGTCGCCATCCCGCTCGGATACACGTTCGGGCGCTTGGGCAATTTTTTTAATGCCGAACTGTACGGACGTATTACAACTATGCCTTGGGGTATGGTGTTTCCCGGTGCGCAGCGCTTTTCTTCTTCCATTGAATGGGTGCGCAATACCGCACAACAAGCAGGTATGACGCTTGACAGTCAAACGGTGTTGGTTAATTTGCCGCGCCATCCGAGCCAGCTGTATGAAGCGTTTTTTGAAGGCATTGTTTTATTTTTTTTGCTATGGTTTTTGCGTAAACGCAAACCCTTTGACGGTTTTTTGGCGGCAATGTATACCATAGGCTACGGCGCCGTCCGCTTTTTTATAGAATATTTCCGCGAACCGGATGCCGACATGGGCTACCGTATTGCGGCAAAATCGGACAGTCCTACATATTTTAACCAATCGCTGCTGAATTTATCTACCGGACAGATTTTGTGTTTGATAATGATAATTTCAGGAGCAGTTACCATAGCGGTTTTGGCACTGCGCAAAAAAAATACCGGCGTCGCATAATTGCAACGCCGGATACTTTACTTTACAAAAACCGCCGCCTGCCGTAACTTGCCGCAAATGATAAGATAAGCCGCCTTCTTTTAGGTTGTTGGCTTGCGAACGGCTAAAAGCTTTATTTTGACCCGATTAGTTTAGCAAGCGCGCTCGATGTAAAACCGAAGTGTTCGGCAACTTTTTTAGCCGGAGCTGAAGCTCCGAAATCGGTTAAGCAAAACAAATCTTTTTCGTTTCCAACAAAACTTTCCCAACCCATAGGACTTGCCGCTTCGGCAACGACTGTCCGTACGCCTTTTCCCATAACGGCTTGTTTAACCGTATCCGGCTGCGAGCGGAACAATTCTCTGTCCATAACCGACACAATGCGCACTTTTTTCCCTTTAACTTGTTTTGCAGCTTCAAGCGCTAAAGACACTTCCGATCCGGAAGCGAGTACCGTTACATCGGGTTTTGCGCCGCCTTTTTGCACTATGTATGCCCCGTGCGAAATGCTTGTGCGCCAATCGGCATCGTCTTTCGGGTATACGGTTAATGCTTGTCGGCTGAGCGCTATACACACCGGAGTTTCTTTGGATAAAAGTGCGCTTTCCCACGCGGCAGCCGTTTCTTCGGCATCTCCGGGGCGAAGCACGCGGACATTCGGAATAATGCGCAAAGAAGACAGCGTTTCTACCGGCTGGTGCGTCGGTCCGTCTTCTCCGACAAAAATGGAATCGTGCGTTAAAACATAAATAACCGGCTGTTTCATAAGGGCGGCAAGGCGCAGTGCCGGACGCAAATAGTCGGCGAATACCAAAAAGGTTGCGCAAAACGGCTTAAAGCCGCCGTGAAGCGACAGTCCGTTACAAACGGCTGCCATGGCAAACTCTCGTATGCCGAAGTGAATATACCGTCCCGAACGGCATGCGGGGCTGTAATCTGCAGTATCGGCAAGTTTTGTAACGTTCGGACCTTGTAAATCTGCCGAGCCGCCGATAAGATTTTTGTATACTTTGCTTAAGTCGAATAACGCATTACCCGAAGCGTTACGCGTTGCAAGAGAATCGCCTGTTTTATACGATGTCATAACCGGCTTTTTGGACGGTTTTCCGCTGTAAAAATGCTTCCATTCTTTAGCCAAAGCCGGATTTTCTTCAGCCCATGCGGCAAATATTACTTTCCAATTGGCTTCGCGTTTGGCAGCTTCGGCTCGCAATTTTTCAAAATATTCGTAAGCTTCCGGCACTACATAAAATTCTTTATCTAAGGGAAGTCCCAACTCTTTTTTTGCCGCAGCAATGCCGTCTGCTCCGAGCGGGGCTCCATGTGCTTTTGCCGTTCCGGCGACGGTGGGAGCACCTTTACCGATAATCGATTCGAGTATAATCAGCGAGGGGCGCTCGTCTGCCTTTGCTTTTTCAACGAGTAAAGCTATTTTTTCCATATCGTACATGGAACCGTTTAACACTTGCCATCCGTAGGACTCATAGCGTTTTGCCACATCTTCGGCAAAAACCATATCGGTTGCACCGTCTATGGTAATTTTGTTTTTGTCGTAAAAAGCAATCAGTTTGCCCAATTTCATCGCGCCTGCAAAGCTTGAAGCTTCGGAAGCAACGCCTTCCATAAGGCAGCCTTCACCGACCAGCGTGTATGTGTAATGGTCTACGATTGTATGTTTTTTTGTATTGAACCTTGCGGCAAGTACCGTTTCGGCAAGCGCCATTCCCACCGCCGTGGCAATCCCTTGACCGAGCGGACCGGTTGTCGTTTCTACTCCGTCGGTTACCCCGTATTCGGGATGACCTGCGCAGCGCGAATCGATTTGGCGGAAAGACTTAATGTCTTTTAAGGAAACTTTATAGCCTGCCAAATGCAAAATTGAATACAGCAGCATGGAACCGTGCCCTGCGGACAGTACAAAACGGTCTCTGTTTGCCCAATGCGAATCGGCAGGATTGTGCTTCATAATTTCGCCGTATAAAACGGCTGCAAGTTCGGCACAGCCTAAGGGAAGTCCGGGGTGTCCCGAATTTGCTTTTTGGATGGCATCCATTGAAAGGCTGCGCACCGAAAGCGCGGTAGCTTTAAGCGCTTGAATGTTCATATAAACTCCTTTTGTTTCGAACTTTTTATTTTATAACGGAAAAAGCGTCTTTTCGTTTGCTGCGCATAATTACGGTTAAGTTTTCTTCAATGTCTTCAAAGCTGCCGTACATACCGTCTAGGGAAGCGGCTGCGGCGTCAAGTTCTTTATCGCTCATATCTTCTTGATACAATATAACTTCTATCAGTCTTCCGGCATGCGCAAATAATTGCGACAAAATAACCAAATCCTGTTGCGGAAATGCGTGAACGGGCAGTCCGCACGAATCCAGTGCACACATAAGGTGCAGTAAAGCCGAATACAAACGCAGCGCATCGCTGCGCACGCCAGCTTTTTGAAAATCCGAAAAGCGGTTGTATGTTTTAGCAAGTATAGCATACCTTGCTTCAATGTGCAATAAAAAGGTTTTTGACTGCCATTTTTCCAAAAGACAGGTTTCCGGCACAATTCGTTTGTATAGAGCTGATGTGTCGCCGTCATTTTGGTACAGCGCATCGTAGATATAGGCGTCGACAATAAATTCGGGCATAGGAAGCCCCGTTTCCGCGTACGAAGCGTTCAGCGCATTTTGATCATCCGTTACCGTATCGTTCCATAAACCTTGCGCCGGAACATCTTCGCCTTTTTTCCACAAGCGTGTTTCGACGCCGTAAGTTTCAAAGCCGATTGTTTGCGATTGTTCAAAATATTCTTTTGCCGAACCGCAGCTGCGTTTAAACAAATGAGGCGCGTTTTCAAAATAAGCACAGGCAAGCTGTTCTTCTATGCTTGCACACGGACCGTATTTTTCTATTACCGTAAGCAATGCTTTTTCAAAAGCGCCGTACCATGCGCTGCGTTTTTCATCTTCTTCCGTACGCTCAAAGATATGCCGGCGCTGTTGTTTAAGCGGAATTATTTCCACATAACCTTTGTTCCAATCAGTAATGCGGGCAAGCAAACGGTCTGTGTAAGCGAATTCCCATTTCTTATACAAAGCGTCCATATCGCATACAAGTAAGTCTATGCGGTTCGGAATTTCGTAGTCGTTTTCGGCAAAATTGCGCTTTTCGTTTGCCGGATCAAGGGCAATGTATTGGGGAATATATTCTTCGCCGAATAATTGATACAAATCCAACACGTCATCGGCTAATACGGTAGTGCATTTTTTTGCAATGGGTTTTTGTTCGTAAAAAAACTGCAGTTCGTGCGGAAGCATTTCCGGGTCGCAAAAGGGCATACAACGCTCTGCGATAACGAGAATGCCCGAAGTAATTTCAAATTTTTCGGGTTTTATGCTAAAATACCGATTTGTAAAAATTCCGGCACGGCTTATGTATGCGTCGGTACCGTAGGGGAATACGAGCGGATGCTCATCCAAATAATCGGGAAGCTCCCGCGCGGACGTACGATAGCCTTGACGCCATAAATACTGTTGCAGCAGTTTTGGAGTAAAAATAGAAGTGTGTGTCCGCAAAAAAACTTCTACAGCTTCTTCCGGAAAATTCGTTTCAAACATCTTCTTCAGTATATTATACCACAAAAAAAATAAAACGTGTATTATTTTAAGGATAAAAATACTCAAAAAAACGCCCTTGCGATTTTACATAGTGTCATTTTGACTCTTTTTTGATGAGATTTTTTGACACTATTTATATTTTGATCTTGCGTTATAAGTTTTTTTATACTTTGTTTTTTTTATTTCTTTATATTACAATAAAATACACAGTGTTTTTTACCGGCGGTAAAAAGTTGGCACGCTATCTGCAATAGTGTAAACGGTATGTAAAAGCCGTACAGTATGTACGCAAACATACCGGATAAAAATTGTTCTTATCAGGAGGTATAATTATGAACGCATTGTCCTTTTTTAATCCCCGCTTTACGTCCGATTTGTTTGACGTAATCGACCGCAACTTTCCTACAGGTGAAGTTTCGGAAAAATGTATGCTGCCGAAAGTAGACGTACGCGAAACAAAAGACGCTTATTTACTGGATATGGATTTACCCGGCTGTACGGACAAAGACGTACAAATTAATTTAAAAGATAGAATTCTTTCCATATCGTCGGTAAAGGAAGAAAAAAAAGAAGAAAAAACCGAAGGCGAATTTCTTATAAAAGAGCGGCGCACCAGCCGCTTTGCCCGGAGCTTTACGCTGCCTGAAGATATCAACGGCGAAAAAGTTAAAGCGGAATTTAAAAACGGGCTTTTGTCGGTACTTATACCGCGTAAACCCGAAGCGCAAAGCCGCTCTATTGCCATTACCGCCGGTTAATCGGTATGGGTGTATGGTATAAAAAAGCTGCCGGAGATTTTCCGGCAGCTTTTTTTGTTTTAACCGTTAAGGAACTTGTCGAATTTTAATACCAATTTTTTTATGCTGGCAGCCTGTAAGTGACATATTTACATTTATGCTTACATTTAGTACTATCTGTACAGGGATGTTCTTTATGGAAAAAATATATACGGGGAAAACAAAAGATATTTACCGACAAGAAAACGGAAATTATGTTTTAAAATTTAAAGACGATGTTACCGGAGAAAACGGGGTTTTCGATCCGGGTGCCAATACGGTGGGACTTTCCATCGAGGGGGTAGGAAAAGAAGGATTAAAGATAACCCGTTATTTTTTTGAAATCCTTAAATCAAAAGGAATAAAAACACATTATATAGATTCGAATATAGACGAAAATACTATGACCGTTTTGCCTGCGAAAGTTTTCGGAAAAGGCTTGGAGGTTATTTGCCGATTCAAAGCTGTCGGCAGTTTTGTAAGAAGATACGGTGCTTATGTGAGCGGCGGCGAAGATTTAGATACCTATGTCGAATTTACATTAAAAGATGACGGTAGAGGGGATCCGCTTATAACAAAAGACGCGTTGATTATGCTCGGTATTTTAAGCGAAACCGAGTATGAACAAATAGTGGCGCTGACAAAAAAAATCTGTACGATTATAAAAGATGTGCTGCATGAAAAAGGACTTACCCTTTACGATATAAAACTGGAATTCGGCAGGGTTAAAGATGAAGTCGTCTTAATCGATGAAATATCGGGAGGGAACATGCGGGTTTATAAGGGCACCCGAACAGTTGCCCCTACCGAACTATATTCTTTTTTGTGTGCATAAATGAACGGCCGGCTTTGTCCGGCCTTTATCATTTATAGGAGGTTTTATGAAAGTAGGATTGGTAATGGGCAGCATTTCCGATAAGGAAATCGTAAACAAAGCCGTAGACGTCTTAAAAGAATTCGGCGTGGAATATGAAGTGCGGGTTATTTCCGCGCACCGGTCATTGGATGCCGCTATCGAATTTGTAAATGCAATGGAAAAAAAAGACATAGCAGTTATAATAGCCTTTGCGGGCAAGGCTGCTCATTTGGCGGGCGTTTTAGCAGGGATGTCCGTAACGGCGGTAATAGGCGTTCCCATAAAGTCTTCAGCACTTGACGGAATGGATGCTTTGCTTTCAACTGTGCAAATGCCGAAAGGAGTACCCGTAGCAACGGTCGCAATAGACGGCGCAGAAAATGCGGCGTTGTTGGCAATTCAAATGCTTGCAATTCAAGATAAAACTTTAAAAATAAAATTAAAAGCGTATAAAGAAAAATTAAAACAAACCGTCGCGGAAATGGATAAAAATATAAATTTATAGAATGGTATTTTTAAAAACTAACGGTGTAGGGAGCGTATTTTGAGCGGGATATGCGGTGTTTTTTCTACAAATCATAACAACGATGTCGTTGATTTAATTCAATACGGCTTATATGCCTTGCAGCATCGAGGCCAGGAAGGCTGCGGAATAGTTACGATAGATAAACAAAGAACCTACGAACTCAAAAGAAGAAAAGGTTTATTATCCGAAATATTAACGCAGGATATTATAAACGACATAAAAGGTTTTGCGGGTATAGGAATGGTAAAATACGCTTTCGGCGATCACATGAAATACGAGCCCGTTATGCCGTATATTTACAATACCGATGACGGAAACACCGTTCTTGCCATCGACGGCAATATTGTAAACAAAGACTTTTGCATAAGCCGTTTGGTCGAAAAAATCAATTCGGAAGAATCGGAACTAAAAGACTATATTTCGTCTTTAGAAGGAATCTTTTGTATTGTCTATATCAGCAAAAATAAAATGATTGTCATACGGGATAAACACGGAATAAAACCGCTTTGCATCGGCCGTCTCAATGACACTTTTGTTGCCTGTTCGGAAACATGCGCGCTCGATGCGATGGGCGCTGTCTTTATAAAAGATATAGAGCGCGGAGAAATATATATAAAATCGAAAGATACGGAAAAATCGCTTTTTTCCGAGCAGGGCGCACCTCATCTTTGTTTATTTGAAATGATATACATAGCGCGTCCCGACAGCTGTATCGACGGAATAAATGTGTATCAAGCGCGATATGCTATGGGGAAAAAATTGTATGAAGAATGCAAAACAAAGGCGGATATCGTTATCGGTTCTCCCGATTCGGGGCTGATCGCCGCTAAAGGATATGCAAAGGCTGCAAACATAGAATTCGTTGACGGCATCCTGCGCAACAGATATATCCAAAGGACATTTATAAAACCTCGGCAAAAAGAGCGGCAAGAATGTGTCGGTATAAAACTGACTGCCTTGCGTGCCAATATTAAGGACAAAGAGTTGATTCTCGTAGACGATTCTATCGTAAGAGGTACAACCATAAAAAGAATAATAAAAATTCTAAAAGATGCAGGTGCAAAAAAAATTCACATTAGAATTGCATCCCCTCCTGTCGTCGGGACTGAAAAATACACCATTGACATACCCGAAAAAGAACATTTAATTGCATACAATAAAACCGTAGAACAAATACGGCAGGAATTGGGATGCGATTCGCTTTATTATTTAAGTCTTGACGGTATAAAATCTTGCTGCGGAAACAAAGGGTATTACGATACATACTTTACCGGTAAAAATCCCATACAAGGAGGAGATGATGGCGTTAACTTATAAGTCTGCCGGAGTAGACAAAAACGAAGGTTATAACGAAGTAAATTTAATAAAAAAGTTTATAACAAAAACATATACAAAAGGTGTTATATCCGAACTCGGCGGATTTTCAGGGCTTTTTGAATTAAATAAAAACGATTACGAACAGCCTGTTTTGGTTTCGGGAACCGACGGCGTGGGAACAAAGGTAAAAATTGCGCAAATTGCCGATATTCATAATACAATCGGAATCGATTGCGTCGCGATGTGTGTAAACGATATTCTTTGTCAAGGAGCAAAGCCCTTATTCTTTTTGGACTATATTGCAACGGGTAAATTGATTGCACAAAAAATGGCGTCTATCGTCGAAGGCGTTGCAAACGGCTGTATGCAGGCGGGAGCGGCTTTGATCGGCGGAGAAACAGCGGAAATGCCCGGTATCTATAAAGAAAACGATTACGATTTGGCAGGCTTTTGCGTCGGAATTGCCGATAAAACAAAAATAATAGACGGTAAAAAAAATATAAAAAAAGGAAACATTATTTTAGCGCTGCCTTCTTCCGGCGTGCACAGTAACGGTTTTTCTTTAATAAGAAAAATTATTTTTGACCATAAAAACATTCCGCTTAACACTTATATAGAAGAGCTTCAAAAAACCTTGCAGGAAGAACTTTTAACGCCGACAAAAATTTATGCAAAAGCGGTGTTAGCGGTTTTGGAAAAACACAAAATAAACGGGCTGTGTCATATCACCGGAGGCGGCATATACGAAAACGTTCCGAGAGTTTTAAGCGAAAACCTTGATGCAAAATTGTACGAATCCAAACTGCCGCAAAAGAAAATATTTGAGCTGCTGCGGCAATGGGCAGATATTTCCAAAGAAGAAATGTTCGGTACCTTTAATATGGGCATCGGTATGCTGCTGTTTGTGGAAAAAGAAGATGCGGAACCGATAAAAAGTATTTTAAAAAATTTAAATGAACAAGTGTATGAGGTCGGAGAAGTGATAGAAGGGAACGCACGGGTAATTTTACAGGAGGGTTAATGTATGGATAAAAGAATTTTTGTTAAAAAAAGAAAAAAATATAATCAAGAAGCGCTTCAATTGCAAGAAGCGTTAAACACGGAATATCATTTACAATTAACCGACTTGGAACTGTATATAATTTATGACATCTACAATATAGACGAAAAAACATACGAACTTGCAAAGCATTCCGTATTTTGTGAAATTACCGTTGATCAAATTTTTGAACATATAGCATTACATGAGAATGAATATTTTGCGTACGAAACGCTTCCGGCTCAGTATGACCAGCGCTCTGACAGTGCCGAACAGTGTATTAAACTATTAAATCCGAATGCAAAAACCGTTGTAAAAACAGGTACATTGGTCGTGTTTAAAAAGAAATTAACTAAAGACCAATTAAAACAAATAGAACAGTATTTAGTAAATCCTATCGAGTCACGAAAAAAAGATTTGAGCATATTGCAATTTGCGTTCAATTCAAAACCGAAGGAATTAAAAGATTTAACGGGGTTTAACGGATTTTCAAAGCAAAAACTTGAATCGTTGAAAAACGAAATGAATTTGGCATTACATATACAAGACCTCATTTTTATTCAAGATTATTTTAAAAAAGAAAACAGAGATCCTACCGAAACGGAAATTTATGTTTTGGATTGTTATTGGAGCGATCATTGCAGGCACACAACCTTTGAAACAATACTGGATACCATAACAATCAAATCGGAATTATTTCAAAAAGAAATGCAAAGCGCATTCGATATGTATTTGGATATGAAAAAAAGTTTGCACAGCAATAAGCCCGTAACGCTTATGGATATGGCGCGCATTACCGGTACATACCATAAAGATATTTTATGCGATGTAAATATGGAAGTAAGTGAAGAAAATAATGCGTGTTCGTTTTTTACGGATATTACGAATAACGGCAAAAAAGAAAAGTGGCTTATTCAATTTAAAAACGAAACGCACAATCACCCGACGGAAATAGAACCGTTCGGCGGAGCAAGTACGTGTATAGGCGGAGCGATACGGGATCCCTTATCGGGTAGAAGTTATGTGTATCAGGCGATGCGTATAAGCGGCAGCGGAAATATTTTGCAAAGCCGTGAGCAAACGCATCCGGACAAATTGCCTCAAGCTTATATTTCAAAAAAAGCTTCGGACGGCTATTCTTCTTACGGTAATCAAATAGGTTTGGCAACTACGTATGTAAAAGAATTATATGACGATTCATATATCGCAAAGCACATGGAAGTAGGAGCAGTGGTCGGCGCGGTAAAGGTCGGCAATTATAAAAGAGAAAAACCTGTAAAAGGAGATATTGTCGTCGTTATAGGCGGCAGAACCGGCAAGGATGGAATACAAGGTGCAAGCGGTTCAAGCGTAATGCATACGCAAGATTCATTACAAACCTCTTCAAGCCAAGTGCAAAAAGGAAATGCCGTTGAAGAAAGAAAATTGCAGCGCTTATTTAGAAACCCGAAAGTAACTTCGCTTATAAAAAAATGCAACGATTTCGGGGCAGGCGGAGTGTGCGTAGCGATAGGCGAATTATCCGAATCGATCGAAATACATTTAGACAAAGCTTTGCTGAAATATGAAGGCTTAAACCCTACGGAAATTGCCATAAGCGAATCGCAAGAAAGAATGGCTGTAGTAATAGATAAACGCGATTACGATTTATTCATTAAAGAATGTGAAAACGAAAACATAGAATATTCGCGCATGGCGGAAATTACCGATAAAAAAAGATTACAGATGTATTACAACGAACAAAGGGTCGTCGATATAAGTGCCGATTTTTTAGCGACAAACGGAGTAAAACAGCATGCCGAAGCGGTCCTGACGGATAACTGTTTGCAAAATCCTTTTGCAGATAAAATCTTTTCAAAACAAGCGCTTTTAGAAGAATTAAGCAGTTTAAATGTTACCTGCCAAAAGGGACTGGCATCAAAATTCGATTCTTCTGTAGGCGTTACGACCGTGCTTATGCCCTTTGCCGGAAAACACCGCCTCACGCCCGTTCAGGCAAGCGTACAATCCGTTCCCGTTCCGTATTCGGTAAGCGGTACTGCAACGATTTTAGCGTACGGATTTATTCCTAAAATATCGCACTATTCTCCGTTTTTATCTGCAATATATGCAGTACTGGAATCGGTTGCAAAGGTCTATGCGGTAGGCGGAACTAAAGATTCGCTTTATTTTTCTTTCCAAGAATATTTTGAAAAATTGGGAGCCGATCCCATAAAATGGGGAAAGGTAAGTCAAAGTTTACTCGGAAGCATTTATGCGCAAAAGGAGATCGGCAGACCGAGTATCGGCGGCAAGGACAGTATGTCGGGCACCTTTAACGATTTACATGTTGTAGAAACGCTCATTTCTTTTGCCTGTGCTCCTTCGGATGTTGAACAAATCATTACCCCTGAATTAAAGGAAACCGGCAATAAATTGTATTATATTCCCGTGATAAAAAACGCTAAAGGTTTTCCCGACATAAAAACAACCGTCAAACAATATGAGCTGATGCATACATTTATTAAAGAAAAGAAAATAGTATCCGCCTATGTACAGGAAGAAGGAAGCCTCGCTTCTTCTCTGGTAAAAATGGCAATTGGAAACGGACTCGGATTTACCGTAAATAAAAAAGATATTTTGCATTTTGCTCCGGCTTCTATCGTAGTGGAATCAAAATACGACTTGCCTTTTGAAATGATCGGTGAAGTTTCCGATACGATTGTTATCAATTCGGTTCAATTTGAATACGCTCAAATATATAATGCGTATACCAAAACCTTAAATGGAATATATCCGCTATATCATAATACCGATAAGGGCGCTTGTGAAAATATAAGCGTACCGTGCAAGAAAAAAATATATTATCCGCAATACGTTAAAGATGTTACGGTGGTTATTCCGGTGTTTCCCGGAACAAATTGCGAATACGACAGCGCAAAAGCTTTTATGGAAGCGGGTGCCCGTATCATAACGGTTATAATAAAAAACAAAAAAGAAAGCGATATACAAAATTCAATAGATGCGTTTGCCGATGCAATAAAAAAGTCTCACATCATTATGCTGCCCGGCGGTTTTTCAAATGGAGACGAGCCTGACGGCAGCGCAAAATTTATAGTGAATGTTTTAAAAAATAAAAAAATTAAAGATGCCGTTCATAATCATTTAAAAAATAAAAAATTGATTTTAGGGATTTGCAACGGTTTTCAAGCGCTGATAAAATCGGGATTATTGCCGCACGGTAAAATCACGGATTTAACCGAAAACGATTTAACGCTTTATCATAACGACAGTTATACACATGTATCTACAACGGCATTAACGCGCGTTGCAAATACCAATTCTCCGTGGACGCAAGATTTTGATGTAAACACCGTGCACGAAGTTGTCTTTAGCCATGGGGAAGGAAAACTTGCCGGAAACGATGTGGAAAAATATAAAAACTTGACTGCTTTTCAATATTGCGATTTTGACGGTAACGCATCGCTTAACGGGAAATATAATCCGAACGGCTCTTGCTATGCGATAGAAGGTTTAATCAGTGAGGACGGTCTTATTTTGGGTAAGATGGGGCATAGCGAACGGTACGCAGAAAACTTATATAAAACGAATACCGTAAAAGGCAAACAAGACATTTTTAAAAACGGGGTTAATTATTTTAAACAGGGAACATTATGTTAAAGATAGCGGTATTGATATCGGGCGGCGGAACAAACTTGCAGGCGCTAATCGATGCGATAAAACAAAAAAAAATCAACGCAAAAATCGATGCGGTTATTTCAAATAGAAAAGACGCTTACGGTTTAATACGTGCAAAAAATGAAAACATAGATGCACTTTGTTTTTCAAAAAAAGATTTTCCCGATAGCGAGCAGTACGATGCTCGGATAATTACAGAATTGAAAAAGAGAAATATTGACTTGGTTGTTTTGGCCGGATATTTAAATATTTTAACAAAAAAATTTATTGCAGAATACGGCGGTAAAATTATCAATATTCATCCGTCATTGATACCTGCATTTTGCGGAAGCGGGTATTACGGCATACATGTGCACAAAGCCGTAATAAACAAAGGCGTAAAGTTTACGGGTGCGACAACGCATTTTGTAGATGAAAACATAGATACGGGCGTTATCATAATGCAGGATATAGTTCGCGTTTTGCATACGGACGACGCGGAAAGTATTGCAAAAAAAGTTTTAAAAATAGAGCACTGCATACTGGTTAAAACCGTAAAAGCTTTTTGTGAACGGAGAATTATTGTAAAAAATAATAAAGCTGTAATAGTGGAAGAAAATGAAAGAGGCGGGAGGCACTAAATGAAAAAAAGGGCGTTGATAAGCGTTTATAACAAAGAACGTATTGTACCGTTTGCACAAGAACTGGAAAGGCTTGATTGGCAAATCATATCGACCGGCGGTACTTACAGCCGATTAAAAGCAGAGGGCATTCAAGTGCTTGAAGTAAGCGAGGTTACCGGTTTTGCCGAGATTTTAGACGGACGTGTAAAAACGCTGCATCCGCACATTCATGCAGGAATATTATATAAGCGGGATAATACACAGCATGCGGAAAGCATAAAAAAATTAAATCTTTTTTCGATCGATATGGTTGTAAATAATTTATATCCGTTTGAAACCGTGTTAAATGATAAAAAAAATACCCATGATATTTTGATTGAAAACATCGATATAGGCGGTCCTTCGATGATACGAGCTGCGGCAAAAAATTATAATGATGTGTGCATTGTGACCGATCCTGATGATTATGACGAAATAATAAACAGATTAAAAACGGACACATTGGATAAAAACTTCCGGCTTTCTCTTGCCCGCAAAGCTTTCAATTATACCGCTTATTATGATGCGTTAATTGCGGATTATTTTAATGATCTGGCAAATATACCTTTTCCCGATACGCTGACGCTATCGTATAGAAAAAAGCAGGATCTTCGGTACGGAGAAAATCCGCATCAAAAAGCCGCTTTTTATGAAAGGGTATATGTAAAAGAAAACGAAAAAGCCGTGTTTACGCAATTGCACGGCAAAGAATTATCTTACAATAATTTAGGCGACATTTATTCTGCTGTCAAAATGATTAAAGAATTTGAAGAGCCTGCCGCAATAGGAATAAAACACGGAAATCCGAGCGGCATCGGAACGGGAAATACTATAGATGAAGCTTTTGATAAGGCGTATAACTGCGATCCCGTATCGATTTTCGGCGGTATTATTATTTTAAACGGAATTGCGACAAAATATATTGCAGAAAAAATAAACGGCTTTTTTTTGGAAGTTATTATTGCAAAAGCATTTGACACAGACGCTCTGTCAATACTCCGTTCGAAAAAAAATATCAGAATAATAGAAATAAAAAATTTGCAAAAACTTTCTTTGCCGGCTAGAGTTTCAAAAGAAGTTTTAAACGGACTTTTATATCAAGATTATGATGCAGCATTGTTTTTAGACGATTTAAAATTTGTAACTCAAAAAAAGCCGGACGATGAGCAGTTAAAGAATTTAATCTTTGCGTTTAAAGCATGTAAATGCGTAAGTTCAAACGGAATAGTATTGACAAAAAACGGAGGAACGGTCGGCATCGGACAGGGAGAAGTCAGACGTTCATGGGCTGCCGAACAAGCGATTGCAAGAGCCGGTAAAAACTGTACGGGCGCAGTGATGGCTTCGGACGGTTTCTTTTTTGAAGACACGGTAGAGCTTTTACATCAAAATAATATTACAGCGGTTATTCAGCCGGGCGGCTCCGTAAAAGATGAAAACGTAATACGCTTATGCGATACGTACGGTATAGCGATGGTATTTGCATCCGTAAGGCATTTTAGGCACTAGGAGAAAACAATGAAAGTATTGGTAGTGGGTAACGGCGGACGAGAAGATGCACTTTGTAAAAAGATATCCGAAAGCGGTAAACTGACAAAGCTTTACTGCGTAAAGGGAAATGCGGGAACCTTGCGTTATGCCGAAAATCTTGATTTGCAAAGCACTTCTGATATTTTGGATTTTTCTTTAAAAGAAAAAATCGATTTAGTCGTTATCGGTCCGGAAAATCCCCTGTGCGAGGGCATTACCGATTTATTTTCAGCAAACAATATACGGGTTTTCGGAGCCGATAAAAAGAGTGCGCAGCTTGAAGGCAGTAAAGATTTTGCAAAGCGGTTTATGCAAGAATACGGTATACCGACAGCGCGGTACAAAACCGTTTTTTCAAAAGAAGAAAGCAAATATGTTTTAAAAGAATTTTCTTATCCTTTGGTTATTAAAGCTGACGGTCTTTGTGCCGGAAAGGGCGTTCGGATTTGTAATAGTAAAACCGAAGCTGAAAAATATATAGCTGAATTATTTGACGATGAAATTTTCGGAGAGGAAGGAAAAACCGCCGTCATAGAAGAATTTTTAACCGGAAAAGAAGCCTCTCTTTTATGCTTTGTTTCGGGGAATAAAATAATTCCTATGGAAAGTGCACGTGATTATAAAAAAATATTCGATAATGATTTGGGTGAAAACACAGGCGGGGTAGGCTGCTATTCTCCAAGCGAATTATTTGATGATACGTTAAAAACGCGCGTTCATACGGTTTTGGAAAAAATTTCAGTCGGTCTTAAAAATGAAGGTTTAGAATATTTCGGAATTTTATTTATCGGATTTATGATTGACGGTTCGGATATAAAAATATTGGAATTCAATGTGCGCTTCGGAGATCCTGAAACGGAAGTTGTGTTGCCCAGACTGAAAAGCGATTTACTGGAACTGATAGAAAAAGTTTTTAATAAAACACTTGAAGAAAAAGATCTTAAATGGAAAAAGGAAAAATGCCTTACCGTCGTTCTTACTTCCGAAGGTTATCCGGGAACATATAAAAAAGGAAAAGAAATTTCCGGTTTAAAAACTGCATGTGACGATAGGAATGTGTATATTTATCATAACAATACAAAATATAAAGACGGCAAAATCCTATCCGACGGAGGCAGAGTGCTTTCGGTTACCGGTTTAGGAGAAAGTTTTGAAAAAATCAGAAAAAAAATATACGAACGTATCGAAACAATCCATTTTGAAGGAATGCGGTTTAGAAAAGATATAGGCTGTATATAAATGAGCATTTTTTCAGATTATTAATGCTGCGCAATGCCGGCAGTTAATGCCGGTGTGTGCGCATAAAAAAAGCTGCAGGAAAATCTCCGGCAGCTTTTTTGTGTTAAACCTTAAGCGCTTTTATGCGCTTCGGTATGCTTTAGATTTTTTTGTATGCAAACCACCAATCGAATGACTCTTGCATACCGCGCCGTTCGGCAGCCGTTTTTTCGTCCGAAGCCGGAGGAATAATAACTTTGTCGCCGATAAGTTCATTGTTGGGCCAGTTTGCAGGACATGCAACGCCGTGTTTGTCGCTTGTTTGCAGCGCTTTTACGGAACGGATGATTTCGTCCATATTGCGGCCGATTTCCTGCGGGTAATAAATAACCAAGCGCAGCACTCCGTCCGGATCGATAATAAATACCGCACGCACCGTATTGGTACCTTTGCCGGGGTGAATCATACCCAATTGTTCGGCAACTTTTCCCATGTCGTCGGCGATGATGGGGAATTCGATTTTGGTTCCCAGTTTTTCACCGATAAATTCAGTCCATTTGATATGAGACTGTACTTGGTCTATCGAAAGACCGAGCAGTTCACAGTTAACCGCTTTAAAGTCCGCATAGTGTTTTTGAAAAGACACAAATTCGGTGGTACATACGGGTGTAAAATCGGCAGGGTGCGAAAAAAGCACCAGCCATTTTCCTTTGTAATCGCCGGGGATGTTTTTCATTCCATGCGTTGTTTTAACCGTCAACGACGGTACTTTGTCACCGAGTAAAGGCATTCCGTTTTCCATAACAATCTCCTTAAAAAAAGTTTTCAATGATTAAAATTTGTAATCATTACAATATTTAATATAAATGAATTTTCTTTTTTTGTCAAGCGTTTTTTTAAGTTTTGCCGGTTTATCACGCCGTCGGCGCTGCCAGTTCCGTTTCGGTATTCATACTTGTACTTTTTTGTGTTCTGTAGTATCCTTATAAGCGGAGGGTTATATGGCAGTCGATGATGCGCAATTACAGCTCGTTACGTTTCAACTGGGCGAAGAGTTGTACGGTGTAAATATAATGGATGTAAAAGAGATTGTAAAAACACAAAACGTGCGTCCCATTCCGCATGCGCCGTATTACGTAGAAGGAATTTTTAATTTGCGCGGTGAAATTATACCGGTAATTAATTTGCATAAACGTTTCCGCTTGGGAAAAATGGCAGCGGATGAATACGGCGAAGATACGGGCGGGTTTATTATCCTCAATATCGACGGAATAAAAATCAGCATTATTATCGATAGAATTTCGCGCGTGGTAATGATAGATTCTTCGGAAGTAAAGCCTCCTCCTCAAATGCTCACCGGTATCGGTTCCGAATACATTCACGGTGTTACGCAAAAAGAAAACGGCTATTTGATTGTACTTGATATACGCAAACTCTTTGACCCCAAAGAGCTGCAAAAGTTAATCGGTAATCAACGCTGATGGCAATACGAACATTCAGTCCTACAATCCGCAGAAAAGAAATGGATGCGGTGCTTACTTGTATGGTCGAAGAAAAACTGGGGCCGGGCGAATTGAATGCACGGCTTATTCAGCAAGTAAAAGAAACATTCGGCGTAAGCGGTGCATGTGCATTGCGCAGTCCGTCCATTGCGTTAAAATACGCGTTAAAAGCGCTGGACTTGCCGAATGACAGCGCCGTTATGATTTCAGCCCTCGCGCCCTCATGGCAATATACCGCTGTAAACGAGTTCGGCTACCGCTGTATTGTTTTGGATGTGTCTGCAGAAAGCGGTTTGGTAATACCGGAAACGGCTGAAAGCGCCGTAAAAGAGGGCGCTCGCGTTTTGCTTTTGCACGAATCGCTCGGTCAGCTTCCCAATTTTTCGGCTTTAGCGGATTTAGGTGTTTCTATAATAGAAGATATTTCGCAAAATGCGGGTGCGGCGATAGAAGATAAGCCTGCCGGAACCTTCGGTGTGTTTACCATTCTCGGACTTGAAGAAAAAGATATTTTAACTGCCGGCGGCGGTGCCGTTCTTATGGCGTCTCAAAACCGAAATTGGTCGGTGCTGCGGAAAGTTTTGGAAACCTCTCCGTCTACCGATTTACTGCCCGATATAAATGCCGCTTTAGCATATATTCAATTGCGCGAATTAAACCGCAATGAGCAAATACGAAAAGAAATGTACGAAATGTATATACGTTCTCTTATGCAAGGCAGGCACAAAACTTTTTCGGCGCTTGGTGATTATGCGGTTCCTGCCGTGTATTCTTTTCCCGTAGTGCTTTCCGGCTCTTTTAAAGATGTAAAGCAATATGCAGCAAAAAAAGATATAGAAGTTGTGCCTGCTTACGAAGATTCGGTAGTATCGGTATTCCGCGAGCAGTGTGCGCATTGTCCGCAAGCATCTTCGCTTTCGCTCAGGTGCGCTTTATTTCCTTTGTATCCGCGTTTGGGTGTGTCGAAGTCGCAAAAGATAGCAAAAGTTTTGGCAACGCTGCCGTAACGTACCGAATACCGGCGCAATACCGGTAGGGCGGGATGCCGTTCCTAAGGAGAACGCATGACGTGCATACTTGTAGTAAATACGTATAATAAAGCAGCTAAGCTTTTAGCAGGGGATATCACCTCATTTTTAAAAGAGTTGTCTCACAAAACTGTCCGTGTGGATTTTTCCGGTGCGGACACTCCTTTTCCCTGCGGCTCTTACGATTGTGCAATTACTTTAGGCGGCGACGGTACCGTGCTGTATGCAGCCCGTCAGTGCGCGCCGTCGGGGGTGCCGGTTGTGCCGGTTAATTTGGGAGAATTCGGCTTTATTGCAGGAATTGACCCTAAAAAATGGAAAACTGCGCTTAAAGCGTTTTTTGCCGGCAAAATGAAAATGAGCGAGCGTTCTTTAGTGTGCGCACAGGTTGTGCGCGGCGGAAAAAATATTTTTTCCGGTACGGCGTTAAACGATATTGTGTTGAGCGGAAAGCAAGCGGCAAAAACGCTTAAAGTTTCGGTAAGCGCCGGCACTTCAGCATTCGGTATATTTAAAGCCGACGCCCTTATTGCCGCAACGTCTACCGGATCGACTGCATATTCGGCTGCAGCCGGCGGCCCTATTGTAGAGCCTGCACTCGATGTGATTATATTGAACACGGTGTGCGCGTTTTCGCTTTCCACTCGTCCGCTTGTGTTGCCGGCGGACACACGGTTGAGTGTGTCGGTGCTTCCGGCGCGCATAAACGAATTTGTTTTAACTTTGGACGGGCAAGTGTGCACGGCAGTCCAAGCGCACGACCGTATCGACATAACAAAGGCGCAGCACCCCGTGCTGCTCGCCGGCTGCGACTCTGCAGTGTTTTACAGCGCGCTGCGCTCAAAACTGCATTGGTCCGGAGGCCCGCATGATTGAAGATATCCGCATAAAAGATTTTGCCCTTATAGACGAAGCGTCTCTTGAGTTCGGAGACGGTTTTACCGTGCTCAGCGGAGAAACGGGTGCCGGAAAATCCATTTTAATAGGGGCTATTTCATTTTTGCTCGGCGGCAAAGGCGGACCGGAATTGATTAGAACGGGAGCGCAAGAAGCTCAAGTAAGCGGCACTTTAAAGCCTAATTTAAGCATAACAGGTTTTGCCGCTTGGCTCGATGAACACGGTATTCAGCCGGAAGACGGCAGACTCTTGCTGCGCCGTTCGGTGCGCGTTAATGGCAAAACTTCGGCATGGATTCAAAACGTGAGCGTTACCCGCCAAGAGCTTGCCCAAATGACTGCATGGTGCATAGATATACATGGGCAGCACGAACACCAATCGCTTTTGCGCATTGCAGAACACCGCCGCTTTTTGGATTCGTATGCCGGCATAGAAAACGAAGTTGCGCAGTTTACCGCTTTGTATGCGCGCCTTGTGGAAAAAAGGCAAGAGCTGGAAAGCGCGGATATGGACGAGCGCCAGCGCGCCGAAAAAATAGAGTTTTTAACCTTTGCCGCCGGTGAAATAGAAGCTGCCCGCTTAAAAGACAATGAAGACAACGAACTTGCGCAAGAAGAAAACCGTTTGGCGCAATACGAAAAATTGTATCAAGAAATAGAAGCTTTTTCTGCGCTTACCGGAGCGCAAGGCGAAAGCGTTTTAAGCGTTTTAAAAAAAGCGTGTACAAACCTCGAAAAAGCCTCCGCTATGGACGGTTCGCTGGAAGCGCTTTCCAAACGCGCGGAAAACGTTTTTTACGAATTAAGCGACATTGCAGAAGAAGTGCGCTCGTATGCGCAATCGCTTGTGTTTGACCCCGCACGTTTGGAAGAAGTGCAAGAGCGCCAAGCGCTGTTTTTTAAACTGAAAAAAAAGTACGCTTCGTCGGTACAAGCGCCGCTGAGCGAAGTTGTGTTGTATGCCCAAGAAGCAAAAGTGCAGCTTGAACGGCTTTCGCTCGGAGAAACGCAGCGCGTGCAACTAAAAAAACAAGTGGAAGAACTTGAACGCAGCGTGTACGGGGCAGCTGTAGAACTTTCGGCAAAACGGCGCGCCAGCGCGGAAAATATGGAAAAAGCTGTGGAAACGGTGCTTGCCGATTTGGGTATGAAAGGCACGAAGTTTTGCGTGCATATTGAACAAAAGCAAGCTGCCGCAGACGATCAAAAATGCGGTCCGTACGGTATAGACGATATAGAATTTCTTATTTCTCCGAATCCGGGAAGCCCTGCCAAACCGCTGGCTAAAATAGCTTCCGGAGGGGAACTTTCGCGCGTTATGCTTGCACTTAAAACGGTTTTAGGCAATTCGGACTTTATCGACACGCTTATATTCGATGAAATAGATACCGGTATAGGCGGTGAAGTCGCTGTAGCGGTCGGCGCTCATTTAAAACACCTTGCCGCAGGCAGGCAAATTTTGTGTATTACCCACCTTGCTAATATCGCCGTTTATGCCGATACTCAAATTAAGATAGAAAAATCTGTGGCTGAAGGGGCAACTTCCACACATGTGTATCCGATAAGCGGAGAAAAACGCGTTGAAGAAATTGCCCGCATGCTTTCGGGAGACCGCTTGAGTTCCGTTTCGCTCGAACATGCCCGAACCATGCTCAATACCTACGGAGGCTAATATGGCAAAAATTACGGCTGAAAACAGAGAATTGTTTGCATCAAAAATGCAGCCTTATAAAGACACTATAGATACCGTGCTGGAAAAAGAAAAAACGTTTATTGCGGCAATGGCGCAAAACGAACAGGCAAACGCGTACAAGCGTGTGGAACTTGCCGAAGATATGATTTACATTACAACGCTGTATGTGCTGATAAACAATTTATCCGTTGAAATTTTAACTACTAAAAATACCGACGCTTTAAATGAGGGACGAAAATCGCTGTATAAAGCGATTATTTATTTGGAAGAAACCGTTTCGAATTTAATCGATGCGCCCTATGCGGAATACGAAGATAAAGTCGAACAAATTGCAGACGTTCCGCTGGTTAAACGCTACGAGCTTGTACGTAAACTCGGGCTTGCTTTGCGTTTAGTTGTCGACGCTTTTGGGGACAATACCAAATGGCGCTGGGCGTTTGTGGAATTGCAAGGGCGCTTTACAACGGTAGCAAAAAATATGATACCGATGAAAGCGGCGCTTAAAATATACTTTGACCCGCGCAGCGCAAACTACGATACGGTAGTGTTTTATTTTAGATTGATAAAAAAAATGCTCGGAGAATCTGCGGACGGCTACCGCGACCGCTACGAACTTTCCACCCGCCGTTTTGACGATATTAGGCTCGGCATAAACTATTTGGCGGCGCTGCGCCGTTTTCATATTATGCTGGAAGAAAGCGCCGAAGCCGAAGAAGTTAAAAAGAAAGCACTGGTGTGGAAAACCAAAATGGAAGATGACCGCAAAAAGGGTATAAGCAATTAAAGCAAAAGCCTTATCCAAAACTTCCTTAAAACCTCTATAAAATTTTTACAAAATCTTTACAAAGCGGCGGATTTATCTTGTGTTTTTCCTAAAATATTGTATAATATTTTACAAAGGAATACGGAGCACAAGTTCCGCAAGTACATCCTTTTATTCGTTGGAGGTAACGATAGTGAAAAAAATTGTGTTCGGTTTAACGGCTTTGCTGTTAATGGGAGTTATTTTGTCCTGCGGGAAAAATAAAGACACTGCTTCAAGTTCAAAGCCGACGGTACGCCTTATTACGGATGCAACCGGTGTCGACGACAAATCTTTTAACGCTGCCGCATGGCGCGGAATTTTGGAATTCTACGGCGATACGTGGGAAAAACAAAAGGGACGCGGAACTTTGTATGATGTTATAACTTGCCAAACGCAGGATATGTATGTTCCGAACTTAAAACAAGCTGCGGATAAAGGGTATGATTTAATTATTACCACCGGTTTTACCTTTGCCGATGCGGTCGGAGAAGTTGCTGATTTGTATCCTGACCAACATTTTATGATTGTCGACGTAAACTGGGTAAACAAACCGAACTTGGCAGAATATGTGTATTCCGAAGAACAAGGTTCTTTTCTTGTAGGAGCTGTAGCGGCGCTGCAAGCACAAGCCGACGGTATACAAAACCCCAAATTCGGTTTTATCGGCGGTATTCCCGGTGCAGTTATTACCAAATTCGAAATGGGATACATTCAAGGTATACGCTCCGTTTTGCCTGATGCCGAAGTGGTCGACTACTATGCAAACGATTGGGGGGCACCGGATAAAGCAAAAGCCCAAGCTAAAAACTGGTACGATTCTGGTGTAGCAACCATTTTTTCCGCTGCGGGCGGAACGGGTAACGGTACGATTGCACAAGCAAAAGAGTATCGTTCGCAGGGTAAAAAAGTCTGGGCTATCGGTGTAGATTCGGATCAATACGCTGACGGCTTGTATGCAGATGAGAAATCAGCCGTTCTTACATCCATGATAAAAAAAGTGGAAACTTCTGCTGTGCTGTCTTTACGCTCCGTTGCCGAGGGAACTTTTAAAGGCGGTGTGTTCAAATTGGATTTAGCCGGTGACGGTGTAGGGTATTCAACTACAAATAAAGAGTTAAGCGCGGATGTCGTTAAAAAAGTCGACGCGATGAAAAACGATATCGTTTCCGGAAAAATCAAAGTTTTCGGAACATACAAAGAAGCGCTTGCCGCAAATCTTGTTCCCGCTGGATTGGGTGCAAAAGACGATTAATTTTTCCGTTTGTTTTACGGTATAAATTGTGCGGCTGTTTTTAAAGCGTACCGCTTTTAAACAGCCGCATGTCGTTTATAGGTACGAGGGCAGTACATGGAAGCCAATGCAATAGAGATGATCGGCATAACCAAAACGTTTCCGGGTGTGGTTGCGAATGACGATGTAACGATTACGGTAAAAGAAAATGAAGTTTTGGCTTTGCTCGGTGAAAACGGTGCGGGAAAATCGACTCTTATGTCGATTTTGTTCGGCGCATATGAAGCCGACAAAGGAATAATCCGCATACGGGGAAAAGAGATTAAAATAAAAGATCCGAATGCGGCAACCGCCCTCGGCATCGGTATGGTGCACCAACACTTTAAACTGGTAAATAATTATACGGTAGCGGAAAATATCGTATTGGGTATGGAGCCGGTAAACCGGTTCGGCATACTCGATTTAAAAACAGCTGAAAAACGGGTAGCCGAAATATCGAATCAATACGGTCTTATGGTAAACCCGCATGACAAAATAGAAGATATTACCGTCGGTATGCAGCAGCGCGTTGAAATTCTAAAAACGCTGTACCGCAATGCCGACATTATTATTTTTGACGAACCGACTGCGGTTTTAACCCCTCAAGAAATAGACGAATTGATGAATATTATCCGCCGCCTTAAAGCGGAAGGAAAAACTATTATCATTATTACGCATAAGCTTGAAGAAATAAAAGCTGTCGGCGAGCGCTGTACCGTTTTGCGCCGCGGCAAACTTATAGGAACGGTACAAGTTGCCGATGTAAGCGAACACGACCTTGCCGAAATGATGGTCGGGCGTGCGGTAAAGTTTGAAATAGACAAAAAAACTGCAAATCCTTCTCGTACCGTGCTTGCGCTTAAACACGTGTGCGTTAAAAGCAGCCGCGGCCGCCTTGCCGTAAAAGATTTATCGCTTGATGTACGGGCAGGCGAAATCGTCGGTATTGCCGGTGTTGACGGCAACGGACAAAGCGAATTGATTTATGCGATAACAGGTATGCTGCCGGTAGAAAGCGGTACAATTATGCTTAACGGTACCGATATTACCAAATGCGGCATACGCGAGCGTATAGAAGCCGGAGTGGGGCATATTCCCGAAGATCGGCAAAAACACGGTTTTGTATCCGAGTTTACCGTAGCTGAAAACGCCGTGCTTAAAAATTATTATAAAACGCCGTACAGCAGTAAAAGCGGTTTACTTAATTATGCGGTTATACGCGAAAACGCCGAGCAATTGATAGACGATTTTGATATCCGTGCCGGGGAAGGGGCGGCTACCCTTGCCGGCAGTATGTCCGGCGGCAACAAACAAAAGCTTATTATAGCCCGCGAAATAGAATTATCGCCTGAGATACTCGTTATAGCTCAGCCGACGCGCGGTTTGGACGTGGGGGCAATAGAATATATCCGTAAAAGAATTATTGAAGAGCGCGATAAGGGCAGGGCTATTTTGCTCGTTTCGTTTGAACTGGATGAAATTATGAATTTGTGCGACCGTATTGCCGCCATATCCAAGGGCTCCATTGCCGGCGTGTTTAACGCAGGCGAAGTTACCGAGCGCGAAATAGGCGTTATGATGGCAGGTTCCAAAAAGACGCAAAACCAAGAGGAGCACGCATGAAAAAAAACAGTTTAAAACCGCTGCAAAAAAATGATGTAATGCGCTTTTTGCTTAATTCGAACGCAGCGGTGTCCGTACTCGTAGTTATTTTAGGATTTTTATGCGGCGCTTTACTGGTACGTTCGGTAGGGCGCACCCCCTTGGGTATGTTTAAATCCTTTTTTCAAGTGCTCACCGGTATTTTTTGGACTAACAAAGGCGTAATGAAATGGGAAATCCGCTATATAGGTGAATGGCTTAACTTATCCGTTCCGTATATCTTGTGCGGTTTTACCATGGGCTTTGCCGCGCGGGCGGGGTTGTTTAATATCGGCGGCGAAGGTCAGTATTTAAGCGGTTTAACTATTGCAACCGTGCTCGCTTTAAATCTTCCGCATATTCCGGTCGTTCACTGGCTTATTGCAATAATTGCCGCAATTATTTTAGGCGCGCTGTGGGGCGGAATCGTCGGTTTTTTAAAAGCAAGGTTTGAAGTATCGGAAGTTGTTGCAACGATAATGCTTAACTACATCGCTTTGTATGCATCGCGTATTATTATTTTGGCTATTCCCGGCACAAATACGTATCGGACGGTAACCTTTCCCCAAACAGCATTAATCCGTGCCGGTTTTTTAGATGCGATTACAAACGGCTCTCATCTTAATTTGGGATTTTTCTTCGCTTTGTTTTCAGCCGTGCTCTATTGGTTTTTAATGGAAAAAACGAACTTAGGCTTCGGTTTACGCGCTACCGGTTTTAATAAAGATGCTGCGCGCTATGCAGGTATTCCGGTTATAAAGAGTATTGTGCTTTCCATGGCGATTTCAGGAGCCTTTGCCGGGCTTGCAGGCGGAATTGTCGCTTTAGGGTCTTTTAATTACGGGCGCGTTCCGGTTGCTTTGGAAGGCTACGGTTTTACCGGGATTGCGGTAGCCTTGGTTGGAAATAACACTGCTGGCGGAACACTGTTGGCAGGATTGCTGTTCGGTATGCTTGCACGAGCTCAGGGAATTATGCAGGATAACGGCATTCCCAAAGAAATCACTTTTATTATACAAGGTTTAATCGTTGTATTTATAGCTTTGCGCGCCGGTCTTAAAATATATTTGCAGTGGCGTTTAAAAAAAGACCTTGAGCGCACGGTGCTTACACAGGAGGGAAAATAATGGACATTATACGCGGACTTGTTCCTTCTACATTAATGGTTGTTTCTCCCATTTTAATTACGGCTGCCGGAGGCATGGTATGCGAGCGTTCCGGAGTGGTAAACATTGCCCTTGAAGGTCTTATGGGGATAGGCGCTTTTACGGCTGCGGCTTTGCACGTTCTTTTGGAATCTTCTTTTCCCGGCTCCATATATTTTGCGTTAACTGTGGGCGCTTTTGCCGGCATGCTGATGTCGCTTATACACGCTTATGCTGCCGTATCTTTAAATGCCGATCAAACCATCTCGGGTACGGGAATAAATTTGCTTTCTTCCGGTCTTACTGTCTTTTTTTCTCAGATTTTGTTTAATGCCGACCGCACAACAGCATACAAAATGGGAATGCTTCCCGGTTGGCACGGCATTTATCCGACTGCTCTTATTGCACTTGCTGTTATTGTAATAGTGTGGTTTGTTTTGTACAAACTGCCGTTCGGTTTGCATTTGCGTGCGTGCGGCGAACACCCCCATGCGGCTGCTTCAGTCGGAATTAATGTAAAACGCATGCGCTATATTGCGGTGCTGATTTCCGGCTTTTTAGCCGGTTTGGCAGGCGGCTGCCTTGTGTTAACGCAAACAATTCAATATACGTCTACAACCATAAACGGCGCCGGTTTTATTGCGCTTGCTGCAGTGTCTTTCGGAAGGTGGCGCCCGGCAGGTATTACCGGATCTTCGCTTTTGTTCGGGACTGCGGTTGCCTTTGCCATTTATGTGGTAAACATTCCTGCGCTGCGCAATTTGTTCCCTTCCGAATTTTTCAGTTTGCTACCCTATGCGATTACGCTTTCGGCTTTGGTAGTGTTCAGCGGTAAAAATTATGCCCCTGCGGCAAACGGCAAACCCTACGAACAGGGAGCAAGTTAAGCGATGGTTACCAAGGCACTTGTTTTAAAATTATTTGAAGGTTTTTCTATAGAGCGCTGGACCGACTTGGTGCGCCCCTTCGATTTAATCGAAATGGATAAAAGCGCCGAAAAAATGGTGCTCGCTTATATTATCGGTAAATTCGAAGAAAGCAAGGGCAATACAATCGATTGGGATTGGATGATTTACGCTTCGCTGTTCGAGCTTTTTAGAAAAATAGCATTGTGCGATATAAAATCGCCCTTGCAGCGGCGCATACGCTTGGAGTATCCGGACGAATACCGGCGATTAAACGAATGGGTATGCGCTCAGTATAAAAATATTATAGAAGACGAAAACCTCTATGAGCTTTTTTGTGCCTATATGAAAAAAACCGCTGAAAACGAGCGCCCTGTAAGCTTAACCGAACGCGTGTTCAGTGCCGCTCACAAATTTTCGGCTTTGCGCGAATTCGAAATGATTGCCAAGGTAAACGAAGCGTACCGCTTAAAAAACATAGAGCGCGAATTAAACGGCGATTTACAGCCTTTTTTGGATTTGAAAGGCTTACAGCTTTTGATGACCAAACAGCGTCCCTATGAGTTTTTAATGGTGTTGGAACAGCTGCGTTTTCAAATACGCTGGAACCAAACGCCGCGCGTACCCAAAACCACCGTGCTCGGTCATTCTTTTTTTGTAGCGATTGTAACGCTTTTGCTTTCGCGCCGTTACGAAACACTCAAACAAAAAGAAAACGCTTCTTTTAAATTTTGTGCAAAACGTCGGTTTAACAACTTTTTTTCGGCGCTTTTTCACGATTTACCCGAAGCGGTTACGCGCGATATTATTTCTCCGGTAAAGCAAGCTACCGACAGTTTGCCTTCTATAGTAAAGCAAATAGAAGCGGAAACGGTAGAAAGCGATTTACGCCCTCTTATGGAAGATTTGTATGCGGATGAACTTATGTATTTTACCGGCGACGAATTTGAAAACAGAATATTGATTGCGTGCGACGGGGGCAAAAACAGCGTGGGCAGCGGTAACGGCGGAAAAAACAAAGTCAAAACGGAAAAAGCCGTCAGTTTTGAACAGCTGAACGAGCAATACAATTCCGATGAGTTTTCGCCGGTCGACGGGCGCTTGGTGCGCGTTGCCGACCACATAGCGGCTTTTGTTGAAGCCGACAGTTCTATCCGCTACGGCATAACCTCAAGCCAATTGGAAAGCGGCAGAAAAAATTTATTGGAACTGTACCCCGAAGGAAAAATAATCAACGGTTTTGAACCGGCGTCTTTTTTTAAGTCTTTTTTGTAAAAAATCCGTTAAAAATTGCCGAACATAAAGATATGAGATTTTGTGTCCGTTTTTGTTTTGTCTTATCCTTTGTTTTATGTGTACAAAGCGCAGTTATAGGCGAAAATATATATCATACCGTTGAAAAAGGCGATACGCTGTATTCTTTGGCAAAAAAATACGGTGTAACAATGGACGATATACGCAGTGCAAACGGCATGGGCTCGGCAAATGATTTGTATGTCGGACAAAAATTAAGCATACCGGCAAAAGCATCCGGTACGGTAACTTACGAAAGTTATACTGTAAAAGCAGGCGATACGCTGTACAGCATTGCAAAACGCAGCGGTATTACCGTAGACAAACTGCGCTTTTTAAACGATTTGGACACTTCTTCGGTTTTAAAAACAGGACAAAGATTAAAAGTCCCGTCGGTTTCCGGTTTTACTTCAAGTCAAATCGCTTCGGGAAACTCAAGCGGCGCTCAAGCAAGCTCTTCTCAAAGTTCCGGTACAAAAGGCGGTACAAGCGGCGGCGATAAAACCGTTTTGCCTCTTATCGGCTCCGATAAAGATCCCCGCTCCTATGCTAAAAAAGCCGGCGATACTAGTTTAATATGGCCGGTAAAAGCAACCGAAGTGGTATATGTTGCCGGAAAGATTTCAGGCGTTGCGCTGACCGGCAGTAAAAACGAACAAGTTACCGCTATACGTTCGGGTACGGTTATGTTCAGCGGCGTATACCGCGGTTTCGGGCAAGTGGTGTTTGTACAAGCTTCAAGCGGTCACATGTACGTATATACGGGCTTAGACAGTCTTTCGGTAAAACGCGGACAACAGGTAAAATATGGGCAGCAGCTCGGTATTATCGGAAGCGATCCCATATCCGGAAAAAACTTAATCAATCTTATGGTATTTAAAAAAGGAAGTCCGCTTGACCCTGCGAAAGCTCCCCGCGGATAGCTTCAGGATGTGCTTGCGTATACTGTGTAATACAGCGCACAAATACGTCTTTGCATGCGAGGGCATCATCGGATGCGCGGTGAGCCCTGTCGAGTGCGATGCCGAACGTATTTGCTAAAAACTGCAAGTTGTATTTACTTAAAGACGGAAACGCGTTTTGAGCAAGCTGCAGTGTATCCGCTGCCGGAAGCTGGGGCGCTTTTAAAGTAGGGTAGCCGGCACGTTTTAATTCGGCATTTACAAAGCCTATATCAAAAGAAGCGTTATGCGCTACCAAATGCGTGCCTGCGGTAAAACGCAAAAAATCAAGGGCGACTTCCTTAAACGCGGGGCAGCTTAAAACCATTTCGTTGCTGATTCCGTGCACGTCGACCGCTTGTTTGGGGATTTCGATTTGCGGGTGAATGAGCGCTTCGTAAGTATTTACTATACCGTTTTTATCGAATTTTACCGCACCGATTTCCACTATGCGGTCGGACGCGCAGTACAATCCGGTTGTTTCCGTATCGAAAGCGGTAAAAACGGCACCTTTTTCGTACATGCGCGCCCATTCGCGCAAATCAGCGTTACACTTCATCGAGTACCGCTAAAATTTCTTTTTCTAGAGTATCGCACAAAAGCGTACTTTCTTTTTTCGCGTCGGCAAGATTTGTTTTGATCGGAGTAACCGCATTTATATAGAATTTGATTTTAGGCTCCGTGCCGCTCGGGCGCGCGCTGACTACCGTGCCGTCCGAAAGGAAAAACTGCAATACATTGCTTTTTGGAAGCGTAATCGTTTCTTTTTTGTCGCTTGCATTCGGGTTGTAGCGTACGCTTTGCAAAACGTCGCGGATACTGACTACTTGTTTTCCTGCAAGGCTTTTTAGCCCCTGCTCGCGCAGTTTTACCATAATGTTTTTCATTGTTTGCACGCCTTCGGCACCCGGAAAGTTTTTTGAAATAGTGCGGTCTTCGTAATAGCCGTATGTTTCGTACAATTCATTTAAGCGCTGCAAAAGGCTTTTGCCTTGCGATCGCCAATACAAGGTCATTTCCGCACACAGCGCGGATGCCGAAACGCCGTCTTTGTCGCGTATGGCTGTTTCTACATTGTAACCGTAACTTTCTTCAAAACCGAAAATATAGGTGTGTTCTTTGCTTTTTTCGAATTCGTCCATAACCGTGGCAATCCACTTAAAGCCGGTAAGGCATTCGGCTAAGTACACGCCGTTTGCTTTGGCGATTGCGTCTACCATGGGTGATGTTACAATGGATCTAATCATTCCCGGATTGGCAGGCATTTTGTGTAATTCTTTGCGCGAAAGAATAATGTAGTCGGTAAATAAAACGCCCATTTGGTTGCCGCTGATAAGTACCCATTCTCCGTTGCTGTCGGGAACGGCGCTTCCGAAGCGGTCTGCATCGGGGTCTGTTGCCATAAGCACGTCCGCTTTTTCTTTTTTTGCCAAAGCGAGCGCCATTTTAAGCGCGGGGGCTTCTTCGGGATTCGGTTTTTCGACTGTGGGAAAGCGTCCGTCGGGTTCCCGTTGTTCGGGAACGGTTATAACGGTCAGTCCCAAATCGCCTAATACTTTTTCTACGTGCATTGCACCGGTTCCGTGAAGCGGCGTGTATACTACGCGTACTTCTTTTGCTTTTTGCTTTATCAATTCGGGGCGGAACAATTGTTCTTTACACATAGTCCAGTATTTTGTGTCCATGTCGCTGTCTATGAGTATCAATTTGCCTTGTTTTACCGCTTCTTCTTTTGAAATGATTTTTACTTCGGATACCGCGTTGACTTTTTCTATTATACCGGTATCGTGCGGCGGGGTAACTTGAGCGCCGTCGGACCAATAAGCTTTATAGCCGTTGTACTGTGGGGGGTTATGCGAAGCGGTAACGACAATACCGGTGGTACAGCCCAGTTCACGTACGGCAAACGAAAGTTCGGGGGTAGGGCGCAGGGTGCTGAATAAATAAGCGGTAAATCCGTTTGCAGCGAATATACACGCGGCTTGTTCTGCAAATATGTTTGAATACGAGCGAGAATCGTAAGCGATAACGGCTTTTAATGTACCGTCGGCGGCTTTTTGCGGTAACGCTTTTATGCAATAATCGGCAAGCCCTTGGGTTGCTTTGCGTACCATAAGGGTGTTCATGCGGTTAGTGCCGCCGCCGATAATTCCGCGCAAACCGCCGGTTCCGAATTCGAGTGTTTGATAAAAACGTTCGTTCAGTTCTTTTATATCGCCGCTTTTAAGCAGCTGTTCAACTTCCGAGCGGAAAGACTCATCCGTTTCTTCGGCTATGTAAGCTTGTGCCCGTGCAATAATTTCTTGTGTATCCAAAATGACCTCCTAAAAATGACCGAATTAAAAAGTGCAAAATCCCCACGCAATAAAAAATTGTGCGGCAATATAGGTTAACATAACGACAAAGCGCGATTGTTTAAAGGGTTTAACAAACACGGTCCGCGATAAAATACCGTCCGATACAAGAAAAAACAGTGTACCTGCAGCTATTTTTAGCGCGGCAGCCGTTTGCATGCTCTTGTGACCGGAATTGAGCATACCGGCAGCTTTAAAAAAAGCCGTATAACTGAAAGCACCCAAAACCGAAGCGTATACGATTACCCCTATGCCTATAACGCCTTTGGGTTTATGCGATAAAAGCCATGCGCTTACAATTCCCGCCGTGTATAAAACGGCTGCCGCAAGCGCAAGGGGTAAGTTCACCGGGTAAAACGGTATAAACGATACAAGTGCGATAATATATAAAATGTGTCCTGCTAAAAAAGACAGTAAGCCCTTTGCCAATTTATCCGTTTTTACTTGTTCTCCCAGTAAAAAAACATCGCCTGCGTTTCCCGCACACAGTGCTAAGCTTGCTAAAAGACCGATGTAAAAAAGGCGCCATGCGCTGTTTGCGCCGCTTGCCGTATCGGCGATATTGTTTGCCAAGTTTGCCAAACCGGTTGCACCGGCTGTTTTTGCTGCCGAAGATGCCGCAAAAAAATAAAATACGATAAACGCTAAAAGTAAAAGCGGCATAAGCACTATTTTGGAAATATCGGCTGCGCGGCGCTTACCTAAAACGCAGCTTGCCAAATGAAAAATCGAAACGGCAAAAAAGGGTATACATAAAATTAAAAAAAACCGAGCGTTCATGCGGACAGTATAATGTATTTGTACTTCTTGAACAAGATTTATATTTCCGCTACAATCGGTGGTAAACGATTTCGTATGTTTTTTATACGTTTTTATAATGGAGGCTGTATGACAATAACGGAAATGCTGGGGCAAAGTTTGATTTTAACTTTACTCGGTATGGGTGTTGTGTTTTCGTTTTTAATTATTATGGTCGTCGTCATTACTGTGGCGTCGAAAATAATCAAAGCTTTAAAATTGGATCGTGATGACGCATCTGCTGCCGCACCGGCTTCGGCTGCCGGCGGTACACAAACGGCAGTTGTTGCGGCTATTGCCGCTGCCGTGCGCGAAAAACAAAACAATTAATTTCAGGAGAAAATTATGGCTCAAAAGGTTAAACTTACGGATTTGGTGCTGCGCGATGCACACCAGTCTTTACATGCAACGCGTATGACAACGGCGGATATGCTCCCCGTATGCGATAAATTGGATAAAATCGGATACTTTTCTTTGGAAGCATGGGGCGGTGCTACTTTTGATTCGTGTATCCGTTTTTTGAACGAAGACCCGTGGGAACGCTTGCGCAAATTGCATGCAAAGTTACCCAATACCCCCATTATGATGCTTTTACGCGGTCAAAACTTGTTGGGTTACCGCCATTATGCCGACGATGTGGTAGACGCGTTTGTCGCTGCAGCTGCTAAAAACGGTGTCGGTATTTTCCGCATTTTTGATGCGTGCAACGACCCTCGCAATTTAAAACGCGCAGCGGATGCCGCTAAAAAAACGGGCAAACATGTTCAAATGGCTATTTCTTATGCTACAACGCCCTATCATACAAAAGAAGTATACGCGGATTTGGCAAAATCCTATGCGGATTTCGGTGCCGATTCCATTTGTATTAAAGATATGTCCGGCTTGCTTAAACCCTACGAAGCTTACGATTTGGTAAAAGCTATAAAAGCAAAAGTCGATATTCCGATTGAAATTCACTCGCATGCAACAACGGGTATGTCGGTCGCTTCTCTTACCAAAGCTGCCGAAGCCGGTGCTGAAATATTGGATACAACCATTTCGTCCATGTCTATGGGAACGTCTCACAGCCCGACTGAAACTATGGTTGAAATTTTTAAAGGAACGGCTATGGATACCGGTTTGGAAATCAAACCGCTTTTGGAAATTGCCGCTTATTTCCGCGAAATCCGCAAAAAATATGCAAAATTCGAATCGAGCTTTTTGGGTGCGGATACCCGCATTTTAGCTTCCCAAGTTCCCGGCGGTATGCTTTCCAATATGGAAAACCAATTAAAAGAGCAGGGAGCTGCCGATAAAATCGATGAAGTTTTAAAAGAAATTCAAATCGTACAAAAAGACTGCGGTTATATTCCTTTAGTAACGCCGACCAGCCAAATTGTGGGTACCCAATCGGTATTTAACGTGCTTTTCGGCCGCTACGCAAAGCTTACGCAAGAAACGCGCGACCTTTTAACCGGAAAATACGGTGCAACGCCGGCAAAACCGAACCCCGAGTTGGTAAAAGAAGCATTAAAGCAAAATAATATGGAAGAACCGGTAACTTGCCGTCCTGCCGACCTTATTCCCAATGAACTGGATAAAATGGCAGCCGAAGCTAAAGAAAACGGCGGCGACGGTTCCATCGAAGATACGTTAACCTATGCGATGTTTCCGAAAGTCGCTCCTAAGTTTTTCAAAGAACGTGCAAACGGGCCTGTCAGTTCCGATTCTTTTGCCTTGCCCAAAGCATCTTCCGGTTCGGCTTCCGGCGGAAACTATACGGTTAGCGTAAACGGCGCCGCTTACAACGTTGTTTCCGGTCCTGCAGGTGATACGATGAACATTACCGTAAACGGAACGGCGTACAATGTGGCGTTTGCTTGTGCTTCGGCGTCCGCACAAGGTGCTTCTTCAAGTTCTGCCAGTGCGGTTGAATTAAAAGCTCCCGTTGCAGGAACGCTTTTAAAACAAACGGTTGCCGACGGTACGAATGTAAGCGAAGGTCAAACCGTTATTATGGTAGAATCCATGAAAATGGAACTTGAAGTAAAAGCGACTGCTTCCGGTCCCATTCACTTTAAAACTGCAGCAGGAAGCGCCATTACGGCAGGTCAAGTGCTTGCCGTTATCGGCAATGCAAGCGTATCTCCCGTTCAAGCTCCTGCCGCTGCGGTTCAAGCTCCCGCTGCTGCACAAGCACCTTCCGGCGGAGCCGTTGTCAACGCTCCGGTTGCCGGTACGTATTTGAAAAACACTGTTGCCGAAGGTTCTGCGGTAACTGCAGGACAAACGATTGTTATGATAGAGTCGATGAAAATGGAACTTGAAGTAAAAGCGGCTTCTAACGGAACCGTTCACTTTTTGGTTTCTCCGGGTGCGGCAATTACTGCGGGTCAACCGCTTGCGGAAATAAAGTAAACGGAGTAAATCATGCTTGGTCAAAATAAGTTTCAAACAAAGATTTTAGGTTTAACCCTTCTTATTATGGCGATTGCGGCAGTGCTTTCGATTGCCGGAACCGTTTTTGCGGATAACGGCGAAGACGTTGCTTCTTTCCGCACAATGAGCACGGCAAAAATTAAAGGCTCGGAAAATGTACCGGATATTTCCGTTTCCAAATTTTTACACAATACGCTCGAAAATACCGGCATCAATTCGATTGTAAACGGTTCGGAAGAAATGACCGATTTATCGGACGCTTCCAAAACCGTTTGGGTGATGGGCTGGCAGCGTTTGGTAATGATGGCTATCGGGTTTTTAATTATTTATTTGGGAGCGGCAAAGGGGTTTGAACCGCTTTTGCTTATACCCATCGGTTTCGGTACCGTTTTTGTAAACATTCCCGGCGGCGGCATGTACGCCGAACATTCGGGTATGCTTAAAATTATTTACGATGCAGGTGTCGGAAACGAGTTTTTCCCCATGCTCATTTTTATGGGTATCGGCGCGATGACCGATTTCGGCCCGCTTATTGCAAATCCGAAAACCGCCTTGCTCGGAGGGGCTGCGCAATTGGGTGTTTTTGCAACTTTGTTCGGAGTTGCGCTGATGAACTTAATTCACGGTGTGGACTACAATATGCTTGAAGCGTGCGCAATTGCGATTATCGGCGGTGCGGACGGTCCGACTTCCATTTACGTGTCCGGAAAACTTGCCCCTCACATGATGGCGGTTATTGCCGTTGCCGCGTATTCGTATATGGCGCTGGTACCGATGATTCAGCCGCCGATTATGAAATTGCTTACAACCGAACATGAGCGGCGCATAAAGATGAAACAGCTTCGTACCGTTTCCAAAACGGAAAAAGTGTTGTTCCCTGTAGTGCTGCTTATTCTTGCCATATTGCTTTTGCCTTCGGCAGCTCCGCTTATCGGTATGCTGGCGTTCGGTAACTTTTTAAAACAATGCGGTGTTGTCGAACGGCTTTCCAAAACGGCTGAAAATGAATTGATGAACATTGTTTCCATAATGCTGTCTTTGGGCGTAGGTTCGCAAATGACCCCTGAAAAGATAATGAACCCCAATTCGGTCGGTATTATTATTTTGGGTTTGGTCGCCTTTATTATCGCGACTACCGGCGGTTTATTGATGGCAAAGTTTATGAACTTATTCTTAAAAGAAAAAATAAATCCGCTTATCGGTTCTGCCGGTGTTTCCGCCGTTCCGATGGCTGCACGCGTATCGAACAAAGTCGGTATGGAATACGATCCGTCGAACTTTTTGCTTATGCATGCGATGGGACCGAACGTTTCCGGAGTTATCGGTACGGCGATTGCCGCCGGCGTATTTATTGCAACGTACGGAACTAAATGAAAAAAACTTTTTTGCCGCTGCATGCGCTGTTGTGTGTGCTTGTGCTCGCAACCTTTAGTTTTTCTTGTGCGCTTACCAAAAGCCTTGCGTTAAATGCCGTGTCCGATTCTCTTGCAGGATCGGACAAAAACGGTAAAGTGCATGCTGCACAAAAACGGCATGCGCAAACTAAAGCGTCATCGCCGGCGGCAAAGACAAACGAAAATGATGCTTTGAGCGCTGTGCTTACGGGAGAAAAAGATCCTGTTTTAATGGGTGATTTTTTTCCTACGGCGCTTAAGCTGTACGAAATAATACTTGCACAAAATCCGAAACACCGCGGTCTTGCCGTTACTACCGGCTCCCTGTACGTTATGTATGCAAACGCTTTTGTGCAAGCTCCGGCAGAAATGCTGCCTTCGTCGCAGTATTCGCACCAAGCCGAAGAACAGCAAAGGGCAAAACTGCACTACCTTCGCGGAAGAAATTATGCGCTTCGCTCTTTGGAATTGCGCTGTGCAGGAATTGAAAACGCTCTCTTGAGCGGCAACACTGAGTTATGTGCTCCATTTTTTACCCGTTTAAAAAAAGACGACGCTGCAGCCGCTTATTGGGCGGGTGCGGGTTGGCTCGGCGCTTTTTCTGCAGACCCGCTTGATGTGGAGCAATTAAAAACGCTGCCCTGTGCGGTTGCACTGCTTGAAAAAGCAGCGGAATTGGACGGCTCGTACAACAACGGTGCCGTGTGGGATGCACTTACTTCGTTTTATGCGCAAGTTCCGCCCGAATTCGGCGGTGATTTGGAGCGTGCCCGTTTTGCCAGCGAACAGTCTTTTCTTGTATCGCAGGGGAAAACTCCGGGGCCTTACATTACTTATGCAACATCTTTTTGCGTTGCCGACCAAGATGCTTTAGGCTTTAAAGAAAATTTACAAAAAGCGCTGGCAATCGACCCCGATGCGGATCCTGCAAACAGATTGGGCGTAGTAATTGCACAAAAAAAAGCCGCATGGCTGCTTGCACACGGCGATGATTATTTTATTGAGTGGGAGTAATGTATGAAATCAAAATCTTTCAGTACCGCTTTGCTGCGCATGCCGCTTTTACTTCTTGTGCTGTTGTTTCTTTTTCCGTTGTTTTTAAATGCACAACAAGCTCAGCCGATTACGGTAAAAATAGCTTCAGTTGCGCCCGTTCGTTCTCCGTGGGATATGGAGCAAAAAGTGCTTGCCGAAGAGTGGGCGCGCATTACAAACGGAAGCGTTGAGTTAAAATTTTACAACGTCGGTTCTTTAGGCGGAGAAGGCGGCGTTATAAAAAAAATGAAAGCAATCCGCCCCGGTCAAAAAAGCCCTATAGACGGCGCTATCTTTACCAATATAGGTATCTATGAATTGGCTCCCACATCTCAAGCGCTTACGCTAACCGTTCCATTTCTTTTTAGAGATCAAGAAGAATTGTCTTATGTGCTTGACGCGCTTAATCCGGAAATAGAAAAAGCGATTAACGATGCGGGCTTTGAACTTTTAGGCTGGTTTAATGTAGGTTGGGCAAATTTTTTTACCAAAACTGAGGTGCGCACTCCATCTGAACTGAAAAAAAATAAAATGGGTTTTTCCGGCATATCTTCTCCGGGGATGATGGCAGCTTTTAAATCTGCCGGTTTTACTATGGAAGACGTTCCCGGCGAAAAAATGCTGCAAAGTATAAAAAGCGCAAACGGTATAAAAGTTGCTTACTGCATTCCCATGTATGCTTATGCAACGGCGTATCACACCGGCTTGCCTTATGCAATCGATGTATCGCTTAACCCGATTATGTCGGCTTTTCTTATTTCCAGTTCTACGTGGCAAACCATTCCTTCACAATACCGCCCTGCGCTTAAAGAAGCGGTGCGCAAAGCCGAAGCAAAATTTATTTCTGTACAGCAGGAAGCCGATCGCGATTATCTTTCAAAAATGGAAGCTGAAGGTTCTACTTTGGTAAAATTGACCGATGCGGAAAGAATGCAGTGGGAACAGTCTTTTACGGTTGACGCGGAAAAAATGGCAAACATTTCCGGCTCTGTTATAGACGGACCTTTTTACCGAAAAATAAGCTCCCTTTTGCAAGACTACAGGAAAAAACATGGCAGATAAAACGGAAACTTTTTGTGCAAAAGCCGAAAATGCCGTTTCCGTATTTTTAGTGTTGATTTTGTGTACACTGCCGTTTGCACAATTGATATCGGAAAACTTGCTGCATATTCCTTTGCAAAATATAGACATCGTTATGGTGCATGCGGTGTTTTTGTTTGCCTGTTTTACCGGTATAATAACGTGGCGTAAAGATAAACACATTTGCATTGCGGCAGTCGATGAATTTGCTCCGCTTGCGGTAAAAAAAGTCGTACATATCTTAAAAGCATGCTTTATTCCCGCCGTTCTTACCGCTTTGTTTTTTTCTTCGCTATCCGAATTTTTTTCGGGCTTTGTTACCGGAGATAGGGTATGGGGAATACCGCTGTACTTTGTATTTATAGTACTGCCTTTTTCTTATATCGCAATGCTCGTCCATGCGCTTTTAAAAAAAGAAAACCGGCTGTTTTCCGTATTGGGAATAGTGTTGGGGCTGTGTATATCTGCAGGTCCTTTGAGCGGCGTTTTGTACTATATTATTCATTCGGAAAACTTGGGCTTTTTGTACGCTCTTTCCGAACGCTGGATGGCTTTTTCCGGCGCTGCTTTTCCGTTTTTAATTATTTTAGTTATACTGTTTGCTTTTTTGGGCGTGCCGCTTTTTATCGTTATAAGCGCAGTTTCCTACATTGCTTTTTCACAAGGCGGCGGCTATGTGGAAATGCTTTCGCTTGAAGCGTACGGTATTTTAACCGATAAAAGCATTGCAGCCATTCCGCTTTTTACAATGGCAGGCTATATTTTATCCAAGGGAAGCGCCGGCAGCCGTTTGGTTGAAGTGTTTAAAGCACTGTTCGGCTGGTTCCGCGGAGGAGCTGTAGTTGCTGCCGTTGTTGTAACTACGTTTTTTACAACGTTTACGGGAGTGTCGGGAGTAACCGTTCTTGCCTTGGGTTCTTTGTTAACGATTGTATTAACCGGAGCCGGTTATCAGCGTTCCCGTGCCGAATCGCTGATTACTTCTTCGGGGGCTTTAGGGCTTTTGTTTCCGCCGAGTTTGGCAGTTATTATGTACGGCACAACCAATTATTTTTCGATAGATGTTTTTGAACTGTTCAAAGGAGCGGTTATTCCCGGCATTATTTTAGCCGTATCTATGATAGCACTCGGTATTTTTTTTGATAAAAATACTAAAAGAATTCCCTTTTCGCTGCGCAGCGCTTTGTCCGCCGTTAAACACAGCGCTTTTGAACTTCTTTTGCCCGTTTTTATTATAGCCGGTTATTTCGGCGGATTTTTTTCGTTGTTTCAAGCGGCTTCTTTTGCCGTTTTGTATACGTTTATAATCGGGGTGTGGGTACGCAAAGACTATTCTTTTAAACAAGCGCTGGATATTATTGTAGAAGCATTGCCCGTTACCGGCGGTGTATTGGCGATTTTCGGCGCGGCGCGCGGTCTTTCGTATTACCTTTTGGATGCCAATGTTCCGGCAGTGCTTTCCGATTTTGTGCTTACCTTTGTTCATTCAAAATATCTTTTTTTATTGCTTTTAAACTGTGTACTGCTCATTGTCGGCTGCCTTATGGATTTGTATTCGGCGATTTTAATCGTTTCGCCGCTTATTATACCCATTGCAGAATCTTTCGGCATTCATCCGGTGCACACCGGTGTTATTTTTTTAATGAATATGCAATTAGGCTTTTTAACTCCGCCGGTCGGCATGGATTTATTTATAGCTTCTTACGCGTTCGATACACCGGTTATTAAAGTTATAAAAGGGATTTTACCCTTTTTGCTGGTGCAGTTTATAGCTCTTATGCTGATAACGTATATTCCATGGTTTACCGTCGCTTTGCTGTAGCTCCGTGCGCTTTTTTAGTGCTCGTGTGCGCGTTGTGCGCCAATCTTGTGCTTTGTGCCGGTTGTAAAAACGATACAAAAACGTATGTTGCCCCGCTTACACCGGGTGAGCTGAAAAAAAATCAAGTTGAAAACGCGCTTGAAAATTTTATAAACGGTATGAGCGCGGAGCAAAAAATAAGTCAGCTTTTTTTAGTTTCGGTAGACGGAACCGAAGCGCATTTGTCGGCAACGGCAAAAAAAATTCCTCCTTGCGGGTATATTTTATTCAGCCGCAATTTTACCGGACAGCCGGAACAAATTATTGCGTTAACCGGAAACGTGCAGTCATTTTATGCACGGCAGAGTGAGCAAAATGCGCAAGGCTGTGTACCGCCGCTGTTTGCCGTTGACCAAGAAGGCGGTGTGGTCAACCGTTTAAGCGGTATTGCAAGCGCTTTACCTTCGCCGGCTTTTGTTGCCCGCAAGTTTTCACCCGACGCAGCGGAAAAACTGTATGCGTATGCCGCAGAACAAATTGCTTCTTTGGGTATTCACGTAAATCTTGCTCCCGTTGTTGAAACGTCAGGGAGTCATAACGGCGGTTTTTTGGCAAGCCGTTCGTTCGGCGATACGGAAAAAGTGTTGCTGTACGGCGGCGCTTTTATCCGCTCTTGTGCAGCGCACGGCGTATTTTGTGTTTTAAAACATTTTCCGGGAAACACAAACGACGATCCGCATTCAGGTCTTCCGATTTTATCCGGCACACAAGAGCAAGTGAACGAATTGTACGTGCAGCCTTTTGAGCGTATGCTGAACATTGTAGAACTTTCCGATTTTGCTTTTTCGCGCGCGGGCGTTCTTATGAGCCATACGGTTGTTCCGGCGTTCGATACGGAAAACCCGTCGTGCCTTTCGTACAAAACGGTAAGCGGCATTTTGCAAAACGAATTGCATTTCGGCGGTTTAGTACTTTCCGATGATTTGTATATGGGCGCTTTGGATAAAGCCGGTTTTTCTCCCGTCGCTGCATCGCAAGCGGCTTTGCGTGCAGGAGTCCATTTACTTATGCTGTCGCGCCCGGTGTATTGGACCTTTATACCCAAACTTGCCGCATGTATGGAAGACGACTTTGCTTTTGCCGAAACGGTAGAGCGCGCGCTTAAAACGGTGCTGAAGGCAAAATTGTGTATGGGGTTAATGGAACTTGCCGTTTCGGACGACGGCACGGCACAGCTGATAAGCGCTCCGCTGGAAAAATTGTATAATCCTCAAAAGCAATTGGAACGTTTTTTAGATGCCAAAACCGAAGCGCGCAAAGCGGGATTTTAAAAGTATGGTGAGTATGGTGACGAACGGAGAAGGGGCGCGCATATTATATATGGATGAAAGTCTTGCGGTATTTAATAAAAGTGCCGGCGAAATTTGCGAAGATACGGTACAGGAAAAAGACAGCATCGTATACGCTTTTAAACACTGTTTTAAAAACAGTTCTTTTGCTTTATCCGTTAAACCCCCCTCATACATTCATTGTTTTAACCGCCTTGACCGCCCCGTTTCCGGTGCCGTCCTTTTAGTTTTTAACCGAAACCTTATGTGCGTGCTGCAAAACAGTTTTATGCATGCACATAAGGAGCCGGGTAAAGCTTGCGTTACAAAAACATACTGGGCGATTGTAGAAGGAGTGCTTGAGAGTACAAAAGATTTTAGTCTTTTGGAGCACTACATACGGTTTGATTCGTCCAAGCAAAAGGCTTTTATATACGACGAAGTCCGACGCAAAACAAAAAAAGCAAGCCTTTTGTGGCGTATCCGCGGCAGCGGCGAACGCTACAGTTTTGCCGAAATCCGTTTGCTTACCGGAAGAACGCATCAAATAAGAGCCCAGCTTGCACACATCGGTGTGCATATCAAAGGAGACGTAAAATACGGTGCTCGCAGAAACGATACGCTCGGCGGTATTCGATTGCATGCAGCGTCTTTGGAATTTCCTCATCCGTTGACCGGTGATCGTGTATGTGCACATGCGCCGCTTTTGCAAACGGATGCGCTTTGGGATGTGTGCGGGAAGTATTTTGATGAGTAAAGCAAAAACGGGTAAAGCACACGCACAAAAAAAAGAAAAGCTGCTTTGCACCGTTCAAGGTCAAGCAGGCTTTGATTTTTATTACGAAAACCTGTATAAAGAACGCTGGCAATCTTTGCGCTCTTCTCTTTTACAGACGCCGCGTTATATTGCACTGTCCGCTGCTTCAAGCACTTCGGATCAGCCGTATTTTTTGGATTGCGGCAGCGTGCTTGCTGCCTGTATGCTTCCTTTGGAAAACGCCGAAAGCGTTTTGGATATGTGCGCCGCCCCCGGCGGAAAAAGCCTTGTGCTTTTGCGCCGTATAGCCGAATATGTTCGGCAAAGCCCAAAGGACGCAAAGCTTCCGCTTTTTGTGTGCAACGAACCGTCCGCTTCACGGCGCAACCGCCTTGTTTCCGTGCTGGACACCTATGCCGACAGCGCATTGCGCTCGGTCATTAAAGTAACTTCATACGACGGCGCGCGCTGGTGCCGGTACGAAACGGAAAAATTCGAACGTATTTTGCTCGACGCCCCCTGTTCTTCCGAGCGCCACGTACTGCAAGACGATACCTATCTTAAAAAATGGTCTCCCGCGCGGATAAAAAATCTTACACACAAACAGTGGGCACTGCTTTCATCGGCTTTCCGTCTTTTAAAACCTAAGGGCTTTATTTTATACGCTACGTGCGCACTGTCGGAACAGGAAAACGACGGTACGGTAAAAAAACTTTTGAAAAAAAACACCGAAGCCCGTCTTGTTCCGCTTAATCCGGACGAATGTTGTTTTGAGGGATTAAAGCTTTGCGGCTGCGAAAAAACTGAGTGCGGGTTTCACGTATTACCCGACACACAAAGCGGGGCGGGACCTTTGTATTTTTCGCTTGTGCAAAAAGGCGAGAGCGAATAAAAGCGGTTGTGCACTCGCGGATATGGTTAGCTCCGAATATTTCAAAAATACCGATAATGTCAATATATATACTTGTCATTTTTTTGAATTTCGGTATATAATCCGCATAACAGCTTTGTGTAAGAGGTCTTTGAAGATGAAAAATACCGCTGTAAAACAAGCTAAAAACGGAAAACCCATTTTTAACCGAATTGCTTTTAAAATTTTTGTACCGCTGTTTTGTGTTGCCGTCGTTATGTTTTTTGCCATCGCGGTAATTTTAAAAATATTAGAGAATTATTACAACGGTTTTTTTGAAAAAACCGAAACAAAACTGCTGTACGATAAATTCAAACTGGAAATGCAAACAGCTACCGAACTTGCAGTATCCGTTGTGCAAAATATCTACGCACGAGATGATCTTAGCGCACAGGAAAAACTGAGTACAGCAGCCGCACAAGTGCGTCAAATGCGTTTCGGAACCGACGGCTATTATTACGCATACCAAAACGGAACAGGGTTGTGCCGCATACACGGGGCAAATAAAAGTCTTGAAAACACGAGTTTGTGGGATTTGCAAAATCCGCAAAAAACGCAATACATTATCCGCGAATTGGATGCAGTAGCTGAAAAAAATACGATGTTTTTGGAATTTTATTGGTCAAAACCCGACCAGCCGCAAGGAACGGTGTTTCCCAAATTGGGAACCGCCATGCGCATTCCGGGAACCGATATGTGGATAGGTACGGGCTGTTATATCGACAGTATAAACGACGATATTAAAACGCTGTACGTTCAATTTCAAAAACAAACCCGCTTTATAACGGTAATTTCTTTATTGGTTTTCAGCATGTGTCTTGTTATGCTGCTCGGAACTGCCGTTATATTGATAAGCCATATCAGTAAACCTTTGGAAAAAACCGCACACGCTTTGCAAAACATTGCCGAAGGCGACGGTGATTTACGCGTGTCGCTGCCCGTTAAAGGAAAAGACGAAATCAGCGATATTGCGCGCTATTTTAATCAAACCATTGCAAAGATTTCTTCTTCGCTTAGTTCGGTTGACGAAAACGCACTGGCGATGGAACAAGTCGGCGACAGCCTTGCCCACAATGTTGACGAAACGGCAGCTACGATAAACCAAATAAGCGGAAACATCGAAAACGTTAAACAGCAAATGTTAACGCAAGCTGCCGGTGTAACCGAAACCGCCGCAACTATCGAACAAATTATTTTAAAGCTTAAGCAATTGGACGCAAGTATCGAAACGCAAGCGGCAAGCGTTGCCGAATCTTCTGCGGCGGTAGAGCAAATGATTGCCAATATAGCATCGATTACCAAAACACTGGAAAAAAACAATACCTTAATTCAAACCGTGCACGAAAGAACGGTTATGGGAAAAGAGGGCGCTCACACGGCAAACGAAGTGGTACGGCAAATAGCCGAGCGTTCCGATTCTCTTTTTGAAGCAAGTCAAGTTATTCAAAACATAGCAAGCCAAACAAATTTGCTTGCTATGAATGCCGCCATAGAAGCTGCTCACGCAGGAGAGGCGGGCAAAGGATTTGCCGTTGTTGCCGATGAAATCCGCAAACTTGCCGAAGAGTCAAATATGCAAGGACAACAAATCGGAAACGTTATAAAAGAATCGCTGCAAATTATAGAAGAACTGACGGTTGCCGGAGACGGGGCGGAAAAAACGTTCGGCGAAGTATACGATCTTATGAACAACATTTTACAGCAGGAAGATTTAATCGTTGCGGCTATGCAAGAGCAGGAACACGGCAGCCGCGAAGTGCTTACGGCAATTAGAAATATAAACGAAATAACGGTTACCGTGCGCGACGGATCGGCTGAAATGCTTAAAGGCGGCGACGGTGTTGCGCAGGAAATGAATGAATTGGATGCGCTCACTTCCAAAATAAGCGACAGTATGAACGAAATGGCTTTAGCCGCCGTACAGATAAACGGCGCTATGCAAAAAATAAACGAAATAACCAGACAAAACAAACAAAGCATCGAAAATCTTGCAAATGAAGTGGAAAAATTCAAAGTGTAAAAGGGCTGGATATGCAAAAAGAAAACGATAAACTGGCAACTATCAGACACAGCACGGCTCATGTTATGGCTTCTGCCGTGCTGCATTTATTCCCCGGTTCAAAGCTTGCCATAGGGCCTGCAATCGATACGGGCTTTTATTACGATTTTGAATTGAGCCGACCTATAAAAGACGGCGATTTGGCAGAAATAGAAAAAGAAATGCGCCGGATTTTATCGGTAAACAACGATTTTGTAAAAAAAACACTGAGCAAAAAAGAAGCGCTCGATTTGTTTGCCGGTCAGGATTACAAAATCGAATTGATTAACGATTTGCCGGAAAACGAAGAGATTTCGATTTACACAAACGGCGACTTTACCGATTTGTGCCGCGGTCCGCACGTTGCAAATACAAAAGAAATAAACGCGCAAGCTTTTAAATTAACTAAAACGGCCGGAGCTTATTGGAGAGGCGATGTAAAACGCCCTATGCTTACCCGCATTTATGCGGCAGCCTTTGAAAAACCGAATGATCTAAAAGAATATTTAACGATGCTTGAAGAAGCCGAAAAGCGCGACCACCGCAAAATAGGCAAACAGCTCGATTTATTTCATATAGATGAAGATAACCCCGGTCAAATTTTTTGGCATCCGAACGGCTGGACTATGTACCGCATAATCGAAGATTACGTGCGCGAAAAAATTAAAGAAGACGGCTATGTGGAAGTAAAAACTCCTTTTGTAATGCCGCGCTCTTTGTGGGAACGTTCCGGACACTGGGCAAAGTATCAGGAAAACATGTTTATTACCGAAAGCGAAAAACGCTTATTTGCTCTTAAGCCGATGAATTGTCCCGGGCATGTGGAAATTTTTAAACAGCGTATCCGCTCGTATAAAGATTTACCTTTGCGCATGGCGGAATTCGGCTCCTGTACAAGAAACGAAGCTTCCGGTGCCCTGCACGGCATTATGCGTGTTAGAGGCTTTGTGCAGGATGACGCACACATCTTTTGTACCGAAGCACAAATTGCCGATGAAGTTGCCCGTTTTTGCCGGCTGCTTAAAAACATGTACCGCGACTTCGGTTTTACCGAAGATAAAATCTTAGTTAAATTTTCTACGCGTCCGGAGCGCCGTATAGGTGATGACGCTACGTGGGATAGAGCTGAAAACGCCTTAAAAGAAGCGACCGTTGCTGCAGGTTTGTCGTACGAACTGCAGCCCGGAGAAGGTGCTTTTTACGGACCAAAGCTTGAGTTTACTCTGGTAGATGCTTTGGGGCGCGAATGGCAGTGCGGAACCATACAAGTGGACTACCAATTACCCTCAACTGAGCGCTTAAATGCAGAATACGTCGGTGAAGACAATGCAAAGCATCATCCGGTAATGCTACACCGCGCCGTTTTAGGCTCTCTTGAACGCTTTTTGGGAATTCTTATTGAAAACTATGCCGGAGCTTTACCCGCATGGCTTCATTACCGGCAAGCCGTTGTGCTTCCCGTTTCTTTGCAAGCGGAAAACTATGCGCGTAGCGTGTATGAAAAACTTAAAACCGCCGGAATCCGCTGTTCGCTCGATGTAAGCACAGACCGTATAAACGGCAAAATAAAAACCGCACAGCTTAAAAAAATTCCGTATATGCTGGTCGTCGGCGAAAAAGAAGAAAGCAGCGGTTCCGTTGCCGTGCGTTTCCGCGACGCGCGCGCCCAGCAAGTGATGAAAGTCGATGAGTTTATCGGTTACGTGAACGAAAAAGAATCGACGCGCTTTGCAGGAATATAGTACAATGAACAAAACATCTTTTGAGTCTTTAAAAAATGCGGTAAAAGAATGCGGCGCTTTTGCCAAAGAAAAGCAAGCATACAGAAACTGTCAATTTAAAAGCGACGGTTCAATCGTTACCGATATCGATATTGAAATAGCAAAGCGCCTTATACGGACAATCGGCGAAGCTTTTTCCGGCTGTAATATTGTAAACGAAGAAATAAAAGATTTACCTTTTAATCCGGACGCTCCTTATACGTTTATTTTTGATCCGATCGACGGAACGGATTCTTTCAGTCAGGGAATGCCGTTGTGGTGTATCGGCATAGGCATTATCGACCGGGAGCGGCAAAATGCCGGAGGTATTTTGTATGCGCCGAGTTTTACTCGCTGTTCCCAAGAGCTTTTTGTATACTCATCGCCCGAAGACGATTGCGTGTATGTAAACGGCGAAAAACTGGTACTTGATACCGAAGTTTTAAAAAACAAAGATACGGTTACACAAATTACTAGCGGTTCAGATATTATCAAACAAATCGATACAAAAGCGCTTGTTGCGCGCACGGATCTGTCCTCTTTTTCGCTTAAATTCAAAGCGTTCGGCAGTTCGCTTTTGCATATGATTGCACCCCTTGTTTTTTCCGGTGTGGATGCATGTCTTAATCCTACGTGTTATGTGTGGGATGTTGCCGCTTCTTATAATTTGGTAAAAAAAGCCGGTTTAAATTGCCGCTATATTGACGGAACGGATTTTGTGTATAACGACGAATTGCTTTTGGAACGCCGGAAATTTGCAAAACCTTTGATTGTCGGTACGGATAACGGAATAAAAACTTTGATTGCAAAGTTAACATGCTAAAAAGGAAGCGGCATTATGGAAAAAAAAGTATTGGTTGTTTGTTTAAATCCGACGTTTCAGGAAACAATTGTTTTTGACAATGTAATCGAAAACGAAGTGAACAGAACTGCCGACTATTTTGTAATGCCGTCGGGAAAAGGGGTTAACGTTGTACGTGTGCTCAATCAATTGGGTATGGCTTCTTCGGTTTTTACTCATTTGGGCGTGCAGCGTTCTCAGGAATTTTTAGCGTTGTGTTCAAAAGAAAATCTGCCGCTTGTTTTTTTTGAAAGTACGGCAAGTCCGATTAGAACATGCACAACAATTATTAACAAAAAAAAATCAACCAGTACCGAGTTGGTGCAAGAACCGCTTGCTGTAGAAAAAGAAGCTAATAAAAAAGCATTTGAACTTTTTGAACGGCACATGCCGCTTTTTGATGCGGTTGTTTTTTCAGGTACCAAGCCTAAAGGCTATGACGAAGATTTGTATCCGAAGATGGTGCAAGCAGCAAAAAAAGCGGGTAAAATAGTCGTTATGGACGTAAAAGGAAAAGATCTTTTAAACTCGCTTGCTTTTTCACCCGATATCGTTAAGCCGAACCTTTCAGAATTGACTGCAACTTATATGCCGGAAAAAACCGTGTTGGAAAACGAAGATTCGGAATCTCTTTTTCCCGAAGTAGAAAAATTGGCAAAAAAAATATATGCCGAACACGGCAGTAAACTGGTAATCAGCAGGGGGCGCTTTGATTCGTGGGTGTTTGATACCGGCGTTTTACACACAGTTCCCAATGTTGACGTTCCGGTTGTAAACACAATCGGCTGCGGCGATACTTTAACTGCCGGTTTGGTGTATTCAATTTTAAACGGAAAAAATCTGGTACAAGCTGTCGCATTCGGCATGGAATGTGCGCTTAAAAAAGCTCAATCGCTTCGGCACGGCATAGCCTAACACGGCGTACGGCGGCACACTCTGTGAGTTTAAGCCTGCATTTACTTACACTTACTTAAAATGCGGGGGAATGATACGCATGCTTAAAACGAGCATACTGCGGTCAATGCCGGCTTTGTCTATAAGAGCGCCTGCGGAAAAATATGCTTTTAAACCTAAGCCGAGCGACAAACCGTTTGCAAATGCGTAATCCCATGAAAACTGCAAAGACGGATATAAAAAGCGCGCCTTTTCCCAAAACCAGCGGTTTATAGCTAAAGTGTCGGAGTCTTCACCGGACGGAACGGACGCGGCGCGGGCGGCAAAGCGTATTAAAAAAGACAGTCCGCCGCCTGCATGCAGTGTCGAGCGGCGTACGGTATAATCAAAGGTAAGCGGAAGGTCGAATAGTATTGCCGGAACGTACGCCGTTCGCTGTTCCACTTCAGCGGGTAATGCTTGGTTTTTTGCACTGTCCCACAGATAATACGTGCCGAAGTAGTGACCGTGCGGCGAAACGGATAAATTGTGCCTAACGGGAAATTGGGCGCCCGCGCCTATTGAAAACAGAACGGGAGAAGGCGCGCCCGACTGTTGGTTGTTCAATATGCCGATTGCCCCTAAAGTAAATACCAATTTACCCGGTTCCGGTATACGGGCGGTTTTTTGCGTATCGGAATCGGCTGCATCAGGTGCGCTTACGACCGGGTTTTGTGCATACACGCAAAACAATGCGGCACCCATACAAAAAATACATGCAAAAAGCTTTTTATTTTTTATTTTCATAGTCGATCTTATACTACCTTTGAAAAGCGGTAAAATCATTAAAACCGTTAAAACCGTCCCCGTGCGTTAAATTCCGTATTGCGCCGGTACAGCACTTGTTCCAAATCAACCGCTAAAAAACCGCTTTTTCCGGTTTCAAAAAAAGCGGTTTCTTCCCATGCGGTAAATAAATTCGAGCCTGCAATAAAAGAGGCTCCGTAACTATAGCTTTTAGGAAGACGGGGCAGTTTAAATACAACGGGTTTACCTTCATTAACAACATGTTTCATCGGAAGCGTGCCGGCAAAACATACGGTTCCGTCTTCAAAAACAACAACAGTACAGTTTGCCGATGAGTTTGCGTATGCTTGGCGCGCTTTTGCTTCGTTTTCACGCCGTACAAAATGCCGTACCGTTTGTGCGTTTTCGCAAATATAATCAAGGTACCACGGAACATTTTCAGAAATGGGCGACAAAAGTTCTTGCAAACTATCGCTCATTTCGTTTACACTGCGCGGTTTTGCCGCCGTGCGCAAAGTATCTACGTCGATGCTTTCGCTGATAATGTGCGGCTTAAAGCCGGACGTTCCCGTTTCGGCGCTAATACGCACAGAAGCGAACGCCGTTACCGGTTCTACCGTACTGAAGCGGTACGCATAAAAATCCGTCCGTTTGTCTTGCGTTTCTTTTAAAAGCGCATACCAATACGTACCGTTAAAAAAAAGTTCGCGCAGTTCGGCTTTTTTTTGCCAATCAAAATCGTTTGCTGAAAGCAGTGGTATAAAATTGCGGTTTTCGGGCACATACTGTATTAAAAACGGCGTTTGACCGTTTTCTTTGCCGTTTGCCGCGTGAGTTTTAGCGTTGTATGTGTTAAAAAAATCGTTTGTATATAAATTAAGTACGGGCGTTTGTTCTATGCAAAAAAGAGAGCCTGCTGCCGCTTGCGAAAAAAGCGGTATGTTTTTTATTAATTTTGTTTGAGAAGCTATGCCCTCGCTTTGACTGCCGCTTGCACTGGGGCATACCAGTATTCCCAATTTGTTTACCGTAAAATATCCGGTACCGTCGATAAGGGCTGCAGATGTTATACGTCGTGCTTGTGTCCACGGTTTTTTTTGGACTTTAGGAGCCGTGCGCGGCACAGTGCTTTCTTTAAAGCCTTCTTCGGTAAAATAAAACCAGCGGTGTGTGGCGGAATGTTCATTGTTAACGGCATTGCGGATGCGTGTGTATTCTCCGAACATATCTTTGCCGTTTTTGTTTGAGCACGAAAGGAAGAGGTAAATCCATATACAGCATACAAAAAGCGCTTTTTTCATTTTTATAGTGTACTCTGCCGTGCCGGTAAATTCAAGTAGCGCGGCGTACACGGTGCGGCTTTTCCAGTGCATCCGACAGAGGTCGGTAGTAAATGCTTATCTCTTCTCCGTATGCATTTCCATAGACGTACCGTCCACACCAAAATTCTACGCGGTATTCTTTATAGGCGGCGATTACATCATTTGCTGCCATTCACGTTCTTTTAGATACTTATCATAGTTACACAATAATTCCAAATATTTTTGTTCAGTCAGTATATACTTTTGCATTTGTATCCATTCTTCAAGTTCTCTATCTGCAATCTCACGTAACTTTTTTTGTTTACTCTTGCGTATGTGATATGTGTTCCGTGTTGTCCGTATTGTTACCAAAGGATCGCTGTCATAGATTTCCGTTTGCTCGGCCAGTTCCGCGTCTGTTTCAAGTTCGTCTTTTGTTCTGTTATCGGCTAAAGGTTTGTTTTTGTATTGTGCTACATGGGTCAGCTCGTGTGCCAACAAAGCACGTCCTTCTTCGGTTTCCGGTTTGTATGCTCCGTTTCTAAAGTATATGTGATTGGCAATTGTAAATGCAAGCGTATACACCGAGCGGGCATATTCGTCGGCATACGGTCCTACATGGATGATAGCTTCTCCTATATCTTCTTCTCGTTTAAGCTCTTGCGTTTTTATTTGTACCGTTTCGAGCGGGAATGTCCTATCATTTGAAAAAAGCCTTGCATACATCGCAGTGGGAACGGTATATTCCACATTTGAATTAGGCTCTGCTTTATGATGTATGCTTTGCCTCGTATGGATGACATTCAATACATGCGGGTTTTGCCGTATTTGATCGATAGCAAGAATAAATACGGTACGTATGATGTTGCTATGCTGCTTGCCGCTTGGGTATGTATTGTGTGGTTTTGCCATTGATATACGCTCCTGTTTTACACAGATATTACTCAAATACCAGGTACTGTATGCATAAATCCTTATATTTACTGCCGCCATATACGTCAAGTATTTCGACTTCAAATGTACGTCCGTTTCCCAAAGCACTGATATCAAAGGTTTGTTCGGTTTTTATATCTTGTACCGTCAGTTTTTTTGATTTTTTAGTATCAGTATTTGTTACTTTTATTTTCTTTACACGACTATTTTTTTCATAATAATCGGGATGGTTTGGATTCTGATAACCGTTCATTATTTTTAGGGTTGTCGGATTTTTATGCTCAAACTCTTTTATTGAGATTACATCTCCTATTCCAAAACCATTACCGCTTGCCCATGGAAGTCCGTCCTTCTGCTGTAGGTGTTCCGGTTCGTAAGTTGTACTGCCTTCGGTTAGATAACTTGTTGAGTGGTATGCTCGATCTAATTTACAGAAGAGATATGGAAGCAAAAAACCTTCAAAATCATAGCGCATTATCCACATTAAGCATATTTGGTTAAAATCTGTACAATAATAGTTTCTGGAAAAATGGCACTCTGATTTTAACCCTTCATCCGATTCAAAAATATCATATGTTTCAGTTTCATAATTATATAAGATTTTGTATTCATTATCAGAATTCAATTCATAGAAAGTATTATTCATTAACTTATATTTATGCGAAATACCTAAGTTAATTGTAAAAATATTATTTACATAAGAATAGAATTCTTCTTTTTCTTTTGTTTTATACTTAAAAAAATAACACTTATTTTCTTGGATAGAATAGATTATTTCACCAAGATCTTCATTTTGATATTGTAGAACCCAACGATCAGCTTGTTTAATTAAATAATAAGTCCTATTCATATTTGGTTCTGAATTTATATAATTATTCTTAGATGTTATATTAATTATATAATTCTCATTTTGTTCTTTGATTCTATAATCAAAAAGGATGTCGCTATTATTATTTGATTTAATAATTTCACTATAATCAGTTAAATAATTGTTTTCATTAAACTTAAAATAAATATTTGAAATACTTATCGGTTCTTTCTCATAT
>KI260561.1:403711-411934 GCA_000468055.1 Treponema lecithinolyticum ATCC 700332
AAATACTTATCGGTTCTTTCTCATATTGAAAAGACTTTACTTCTGCTTTTATATAATTCTGAGCAAAAAAGATGTTTGCAAAATAAAAAAACAAAACAGGGGTTAATACTCTTTTATTAACTTTCATATTACCTCCAAAGCTATAGACTTTTTTATTGACATATAAGTATTAAGAATCTCAACAATTAATAAAACATCTAAATTGCTTATGCGGATACAACCTAAAGTATTATCTACATATTTGTTTGCCCCTTTTTTATTATCCAAATTCGATTTTGAATATCCACCTCCATGAATAAGTAATCCTGCATCTTTTGATTTAATTATATTTCCTTCTTTATCTTTCCTTTTTCTCCAGTTTACTTCCCCATATTCATCAGTATATTGTTCCCATTCTTCAACCCAACGCCAAGCATTTGTTCTTATTTTATATGGACCATATTCTTTTTGGTATGATCTATATTCCCCTTTGATAAATTCTTGTGCCGAAATAAATCTGAGCGACATCATTAACACTAATAAAAAAATACTCCTTTTGTTTTTCATGTTATCTGACCTCCAGTGTAATAAAACCTTTGGTTTTAAGGTATAAACCATCTTAATTTTCCGTTTCTATGAACATTTCAATTAAATCTTCCTCTGTAAAATCCAAGAAATCTACATATAAAGTATTTTTGAATTTTTCCGAATCGATTTTATTTAATAAAATTCCTATAACAAAATTTTTTATATCTTTTTCTTTATAATTGTTAAAGTCATATTTATAGTTTTCCTCAAATCTTAAATTCAAAAGATTCATACATTCAGTTTTATTTGAATTAATAAAGTTAAAAATCGCATAGGATAAAATCATATCGTTTGTCAGCTGATTTTTCATTAGATACTTTTCATATACAACACTTAACTGACTAAGAAAATATTTTTTATCGATTTTTTCTCTAAAATACAAAATTACATAGAATTGTATTTCTTGTATGTATCCGCAATTCCATTTATGCGGACAGATTTTTATGGCATTATCAAAGAAGTTCAGGACTTTATCTATATCATCTTTTATATCGGGATAATTTAAATCATAATCAATTGTCTTTTCAAAATTCCAGCCGCTTTGTATTTGATTTTGTGCTACATTCGCACAAGAATATAAGAAGTAGGGCAATAGTATTACCAGTATTTTAAGATATTTCATTTTATTTTTTCTTTTTTTCTCTTATACCGAACAAAATAATGCTGAGAATCTTGATGGAGTATTACTCCAAACTCAAATTCCAATTCTATACTTTTCACTTTCGAAAAATCATATTCAAATGTGATATTTCCTAAAACCTTACCATTACCGGACCAAATAAATGACGTTTTGGGATAAGTAAAATTTTGTGAAGTAATGTTTTTACTATCAACAATCAAAGTAACAGAACCAAATACATCGTAATCATTTACTAGATTATCTGCAATAAATTTTCCCGAAGCAAAAATATTTAATTTATTATTCGTTATTACCGTTGAAATATTATAATTTGTTCCTCCGTTAGCACCAATATTTTCAAAAAAAATGAACTCCCATCTGTTTATAAAAAAACTTTTAATTTGTTTTTCAGGTAAATTTTCCGTTTTTTCTGTATATGTTTTATTTTGACCTTGTACTGTTAATTCATTGTTATACATAGTTTCCTTTTGTATAACAGTATCCGCTGCACTAAAGTCCACTCCCAACTCGTATAACTGCGATACTTGCCGGCTTAAGTCAACCATTTCATCAAGTTCGCTGTCGCTTAAATTGTCAAACTCTTTGGTTTCATATGCGGCACTTACCGCTTTGTTGTATGCTTCTGCTACGCCCAGTAACTCCATTGCTTCAGCAGAATAATTGTCGTGGTACACGCTGTATTGTTCTTGCAGAAAAATCAATTTTCCCTGTAAGCCGAACATTGTTTCGTGTATTGCCTTTATTGCAGGCTCTCTTGCCATTTTGTACTATCTCCCATTTCGCAGCTTTTCTTTGTCGGCGGCAGACAGGGTAGGCGAGTGCTCTGCCGGGGAGCGGGCTTCGGTGCGTCGTGTACTCTGTTTATGTCTTTTCTACCAAAATATTGATACATACATCGCTATACGTAGTGCCCTCATATACGTCCATGATCGTTATGACAATATCTCCACCTCGTGTTTGATTTTTATAATCTTCGTCCGTATACATGACTATCGTTTGTAAATCAGGCGTATCTTTTAAATCGACATATTTTACAATACCGGTTTTTTTATACTGAATTTTAAGTTTTTTCGGCCGTGCATTTTTTGTCCACAGCGCTCTGTTTTTTACCGAAACATAACCCGAACCGAGTATCAAAAACTCGCCGTACATATCGTGTATGGTCAAAGTTGCGCCGATGCCGTTTTTCCCGCCTGCAGGTACCCACGGCAACAGGATTTCGGTCGAAAGGTTTTCAACCGAATACACGGTCTTTCCTTCGCGCAGCTCCGAACTTGCGCGTATTTTATCTCTTTTATAAATAACAAACGGCTCTATTGCAGCTTTTGTATGCTCCGCCGAAATTACCAGTTCTCCCGTCTTTGCATCGTAAAAATAGCAGGCTTGTTCATTCGAAAGCAGTAAAAAATATCGCTTCACACCGTTACCGCTGATGGAAATATACGGCAATCCCTCTTCATAGCTCAATTCATAATGATATGTGCCGTCTTCAAATATTCTGAGCTGTCCAATTTCATTACGAATGAGCAATTCATTTTCAGAGATAAATCTAAAACCTGCAAAATCCTGAGTCATATATAAAATTCCGATTTCAGGAGTAGCAAATATATACAACTGCCCAATGATAAGATATAAAAGTATGTAAACGTATTTTTTCATTGTATTACCACCTTTATTGTATCTCCGTTTGTTTCTCCTATCTTAACGGTAGTATAAAAATATCGTTAATACAAGTGTCTTGATATTTTTCTCCCGGATATACGTCTTTTATGATGAGTTTGATCGTATCGCTTGCTGCAAGTGTCCTGTCTTTTAGCAAGTCCTGATATTCGCTCGTATCTTCGAGGCGGACATCTTTGTAAAAGGTATTATTTATATAGACGGAAAGTATTTTCGGCCGTGAGTTGGCATTGTATAAATCGGGGCGGGAATAATCGACATAGCCGATTGAAATAAATATTTTTTGTTTGCTGAATACTTCGGCATATGAATTGTTTTTTTTCAATGAAAACTCAAGCCGTTCTCCGATACCCTGTTCTTGTACGCCCTCGCACCATGGAGCGCCCCATACCGTACGTTTTTCGGGAAAATTACAGCCCATATCGTTTATCGAATAGCTTTTTGTTTTTTTTTTAAAAATGAACTTTGTTTTGCTTCGGTATCGTGTACATGATATTCCCACGTATCGTATGCATTTTTTGCGCCGTACAAACACGTACCGTCTTTATTAAGCAAAACGAAAAAATATTCATTCTTAAAAAATACGGCTTCCCGCTTCGTGCCGTCGCTTTTTTTTACTTCGAATTTTTTACCGTCAAGTGAAACATACTGTCGGTCGGATTCCGTATATCGTATATACGGTACACCGTTCTTTTCGATGGTTGAAAATGTGATTGTCTGATCATAGCTGTTATAACGGCTTCCGAGCGAGCGCTCTTGTATATGCAGCGTATTTTCATTGAGATAATACGTTGCATCCTTATCGCCTGCGGAAAACGTATATACATCGAATCCGGCAAATGAATTATCGTTCGCCGACCGGTTTTCTCCCGCATAGGCGGTCATTATAAAAAGAGCTGAAATCGAAAAAAGTACTGTCAGTAATTTTCTTGGATTCAGCATATTCATCTTACCGGCGGAACGCGCATATATACTATTCCGCTCATTGCGGTGTCGTCGTATTTGGTTCCCTTGTAAACGCTTTTTATTTCAAACGAAACGGTACCTTCCAACATACGCGCAAGTTGTAGTATCTGCGGCTCTGGGCTGTCTTTGAGCGTTATCGTTTCCGTAAACGTTCCGTTTCGGACAATCAATTCTTTTATGCGTGAATTCTTCAAATATAAATCGGGGCGCGCGGAATCTATAAACCCGTTTAAAAATAAAAACGTATCGGAACCGAAAGATACGTTAATAGTTTGCATTTCGCCGATGCCGCCACCTTTTGCGTCTTCGACCCAAGGATTTATTTCCAAATAATACCGTTTGTTTTCCCGATTATAGGAGACCTTTACGCCGTCGATTGTTTCGCTCAAAACCGAACTGAATGATTGATGCTGCGGCAGAAACAAAAACGGCGCCGTATAGCCGCGCACGATATCGCTGATAATATATTTTGATCCTTTTTCAAAACCCCATAAACAGAGCGTTGAATTGCAATCTTTCAATATGCAAACCTCTCCGGAACACAATACCAAATATTGCCGCACGCCCGTATGTAAATATAAAAAGCCGTCTTTTTCGGTAAATGTATACGGAGCGGTGTAGAGTATCGGTTGCGCCCGGTTTTCTTCATCGCCGCTGAAAACCGGTTCGGTAATTTCAAACGTGCCGTCCTTAAACAAAAAATAAAATCCGGGGTTTTTCAAATCGATAAAGTACCCGCTGTAAATATAGGTTTTATTTTCGAATGCGTATTTTTCAGCCTGAAGACTTAACAAGGAGAAAAGAAAGAAAAATATAAAAAAATATTTTTTCATAAATTCTGCCATTCTTAATCAATTTCTACTAGTGTTCTCTGGATTATATTCCCATAATCCAAGCCCCATTCAAATAATAGGGGAATACATTTATTCCAATTTCCATTTGCATTATTTCTTTGACCAACAAAACATCCTTCGCTTCCCCAATTATCAGTATCATGACCTCTCCACGGAACGGGATTATCAATAGTTGTCACATTCGCTTGCGCTATGTATTTTTTATCTACCAACTCGTGTAAAAAGCGTTCCCGGCGATGACATTATTCTTCCAAATACCCGCCGAAACACCAGCCTTTTATTCTTGATTTTATCGGTTTGCCGTCTTTATCTTTTGCGTCTTCCAGCACTTCCACTCTTACCCAATGCGATGTAATACCGTCTATTATCGTTTTATCGCCTCGTTCAAAAATCCGTACTTTCGTACCTTTTCCCATTGTTGTAATAACAGTAGCATTCGGTAAGCTTCCGTCACGTAAACGTAAATTTTCTTTGACGGTAAAAACATTATCAACAATCAACCGCTCATCATCATCAGTGATTTTCAACGTTTTGAGCATTGTTTCATATGTCGTTCTAAACCAACACATGCTCATCGGAAGCGTTTCAGCAGGATCGTGCAACAATATTTCATATAATTTAAATCGAGCATCTTCGGAAGCCCAACGGTACTTTCCTTCTCTTTTTTTAACAAACAACTGAGGATAGGCTTGCATCACAGATACGTCATACTTGTCATAATAATGAATACCGAGCGAAATAAGATAGCCGTTAATAACAAAATCCAAGCTATAACTAAAGTCGAGAGAAGAAAAATCATCGTCAGGATCTTTCCTATATGGAGTAAGCGACATTATTCCTTCACCGATCACATGTTCGGTATATACAAACCGATTGTAGGACGGAAAAAGATAGTGTGGCATTATACTCCCTCGATCCGATAAAATAATATACTTCGATGGGTATCGTTCAAAAAGAGGCTCAATATTTTTACGGTATATTTTATAATTATCTCTGTATACCTGATCAATAAACAACGTGCCGAACGCATCGGGATTATTATAGCGGAACTCCGATTCTTTCCATGCAAGACCGCCGACTTCTATTTTTGCACTGTCACTCCCGAATTTATCGAATATCGGAACTTCAAAAGTCACTTGCCTTACCGGAACGTAGAGCATATCTCCAGCGTCATTTATAAAAGCATCAGGTGAACGAATTTCCGTTTTCGTTGTACCAATTTTTCCGGTACATGACAATGTATTGCCAAAGCACAGTATAAAAATCAGTAGAGTTAATTTTCTCATATCAGTTATTCTCCTTTTTTTCTACATAATAATCAGCTCTGTTTTGTTTTATAAAATCAGCTGTAGGTTTTGTCTTTATTTTCCCATCATATGTATCATAAACTTCATAGCCGTCTTTATTCTTAATTCTATGGTTTACAAAATGCATCGGTACCGTATTTCCTTTAAAACTATCGACAAAATAAGAATCCGTTAAATCTGCTGCTTTATATCCCAACCATGCGGCAGAGTAGCCAAATTTTCCCCTAAACAATTTTTTACCTGATTTTTTTTCAGAGTGGTTTATCATAGCGTTTAAAGCAGGTGCTAAATCCTTAACATCTGCATCTTTCTGATCAATCCAATATTTGGGATTACCTTTTGGATTTTTTACTCCATTTTTTAATAGATCGCAGCCTTCTTCAAACGTAAGGATTTTTCCGGTCTCTTTTGTGTATTGCATGGAAAAAATATTCAAAATAGCCGTAGCATTGCACGCAGTGTCTTCAAATCCTTTTTCAAACCCGGCTTCCGGTGTAAACATATGTTGGGTAAATAAAGTAGGAGAGACGGTGGCATGTGTTGTATTATTTATAATTACTTCTACAATTATTTCTTTATGATCAAGTACTTTTGCAGTTTGTTTTCGTATATCCCATTCTTCCTTTGTGTATTCTATAAAATCAGCCGTAACTTTATATATGCCATCTTCCGGGAAGCGCAGTGTATATCTATCTTTAAACAAATATCCAATTGCATATGGTGGATTTAAATTGGTCACCCGTTGAAAAACACCGTTGACCATTTTTTCTACACCCCATACAACATCACGCTCTTTTGAACCGTCAAAAAATCCGGGTAATTCGGAGCATTCAAATATTATATCTTCATTATTCTTATATAAAACCAGCTTTCGGTTTTCAGCGTCGTAGTCTTTATGCCGTGCTCTTATGGTTATACATGTTCCGTCTTTATATACATTAAGGGATTGTATTTTTTTACTTTGTTCCAACTCAAATTGGCGCGCAAGAATTTTACATTTGTCAAGGAATGTTTGAATACCTTCATCGCTCAATTGTGCAAAATAATTTTCTTCCAGCTTTATCAAAGCTTTTTTTGCTATTTCCAAGCCGTCGAGTATCCTCTTGCCGTTTGTATTAACCGTTATACCCGAATCCTTTACGCCCTGTGCCATGTTTATAAACTCGGTTAATACATCGCGGATATGCATGTGTGCCTGTAGTCGTGTTATTTGAGCCAAGCTTCAAAACCTCCGTTTTTTTGTAAATCCATATACGTGGTAAGCAGTTTTAGCTTTTTTTTATCATCACGTTGCATAGCACAGTACTGTTCTATAAGGGTCTCCAGTTTTTCTTTTATCATATTGTGTAACCACGCTTCTTTTGATTTGCGGATTCTAAATGGAACTCCTTGTATTACTTTTGTTATCACAGGATCGCTTTCGTAATATTCGCTCTTTTCCGCATACACGGCTTCATTTTCCAACTCTTTTGTATCCGTATGTTTTTGTATCCTTTTTTCAGAATACTGTGCCACATGGGTCATCTCATGCGCCAACAATGCTCGTCCTTCTTCGCTTTCCGGCTTGTATGCTCCATTTCTAAAGTATATATCTGTTCCGATTGCAAGGGCAATTACATGCATTGCTCGAGTAATTTCATCTGCTTGTGCTCCGTAGTGAATGTGCGGTGTTTGCAATTCAGTATCATATTTTCTTTCAAACTCTTTTATTTGTACCGTATCAAGCGGGAATTCTCTGTCTTGTGTGTACAGGTACTCAAAAAATGTTTGTGTATTTGCTTGCTCGGTAAAACCGTCGTTATTGTCTGCTTTCGGAGCAACTGTCATCGGTTTTAAATCTTTGAGAGAATATCCTAAAAGCATTTCAAACCAATCAAAAAAATCCTTGCAGTGTTTATCTGCTGCCAGTACTTCATAGTTTTTGGCGCTCATAGTATATTCCCCATGTCAACGTCATGTTTCAGTGTATCCAGCAGCTTTTGTGTCGTAATGTCGGCTTTTCGCTGTGTTTGCAGGGTACTATCTATATCATCTTCATTCCCCTGCGCGTGTCCTATGTTGTGGAAAGGGCTTCGCACAAAAGCAGGGTCTTCTTTTGCCAACAGTTTTTTATCATGCTCGTAGTTGGCGTTTATGCGTGCCATACGCAGCTTTTCTTTGTCGGCGGCGGACAGGGCAGGCGAGTGCTCTGCCGGGGAGCGGGCTTCGG
>KI260562.1 GCA_000468055.1 Treponema lecithinolyticum ATCC 700332
TTTTTTTTATTTTGTCTTTTTTTTTAAGATGGAGTAATAAGGAAGGCGGCCCCTAGAGATAGGGATAAAGAAGAAGTCAGAGGTCGAAAGACCTATGAAAACAATCATGGAGAGTTTGATCCTGGCTCAGAACGAACGCTGGCGGCGCGTCTTAAACATGCAAGTCGAACGGTAAGGAAGGAGCTTGCTCCTTTCTGAGAGTGGCGGACTGGTGAGTAACACGTGGGTGACATACCTTTTAGATGGGGATAGCTATTAGAAATAGTAGGTAATACCGAATGTGACCGTATCTGTTAGAGGGATACGAGGAAAGGAGCTAAGGCTTCGCTAAAAGAATGGCCCGCGGCCCATTATGCTCGTTGGTGAGGTAACGGCCCACCAAGGCGATGATGGGTATCCGGCCTGAGAGGGTGGACGGACACATTGGGACTGAGATACGGCCCAGACTTCTACGGGAGGCAGCAGTTAAGAATATTCCGCAATGGACGAAAGTCTGACGGAGCGACGCCGCGTGGATGAAGAATGCCGAAAGGTTGTAAAATCCTTTTAAGCCTGAGGAATAAGCACAGTAGGGAATGATTGTGTGGTGACTGTAGGGCTTGAATAAGCACCGGCAAATTACGTGCCAGCAGCCGCGGTAACACGTAAGGTGCGAGCGTTGTTCGGAATTATTGGGCGTAAAGGGCATGTAGGCGGATGAGCAAGCTTGGTGTGAAATGCTACAGCTTAACTGTGGGACAGCATTGAGAACTGCACATCTTGAATTACTGAAGGGTAACTAGAATTCCACGTGTAGGGGTGAAATCTGTAGATATGTGGAAGAATACCAATGGCGAAGGCAAGTTACCGGCAGATAATTGACGCTGAGGTGCGAAAGTGCGGGGAGCGAACAGGATTAGATACCCTGGTAGTCCGCACAGTAAACGATGTACACTAGGTGTCTGGCAACAAAGCTGGGTGCCAAAGCAAACGTGGTAAGTGTACCGCCTGGGGAGTATGCCCGCAAGGGTGAAACTCAAAGGAATTGACGGGGGCCCGCACAAGCGGTGGAGCATGTGGTTTAATTCGATGGTACGCGAGGAACCTTACCTGGGTTTGACATAGTACTTAAGTTCGTAGAGATACGGATGCGTAGCAATACGAAGTACAACAGGTGCTGCATGGCTGTCGTCAGCTCGTGCCGTGAGGTGTTGGGTTAAGTCCCGCAACGAGCGCAACCCCTACTGCCAGTTACTAACAGGTAATGCTTGAGGACTCTGGCGGAACTGCCGGTGACAAACCGGAGGAAGGTGGGGATGACGTCAAGTCATCATGGCCCTTATGTCCAGGGCTACACACGTGCTACAATGGTAGCGACAGAGTGAAGCGAAGCCGCGAGGTGGAGCAAAACGCAGAAAAGCTATCGTAGTTCGGATTGGAGTCTGAAACTCGACTCCATGAAGTTGGAATCGCTAGTAATCGCATATCAGCACGATGCGGTGAATACGTTCCCGGGCCTTGTACACACCGCCCGTCACACCATCCGAGTAGAGGGTACCCGAAGTCGGTAGTCTAACCGCAAGGAGGACGCTGCCGAAGGTATGCTTTGTAAGGAGGGTGAAGTCGTAACAAGGTAGCCGTACCGGAAGGTGCGGCTGGATCACCTCCTTTCTCTCAGAAAGGTTTTGTTATACTGTGTGCTTATCATACAGTAATTAGTGTTGTGTACACATAA
>KI260563.1 GCA_000468055.1 Treponema lecithinolyticum ATCC 700332
AAAAAAAGCCTGGCAGCAACCTACTTTCCCGCTTAAGCAGTATCATCGGCGTAAGAGAGCTTGACTTCCGTGTTCGAGATGGGAACGGGTATAACCTCTCCACTATGGCCACCAGGCAATAAATACCTTAGTTATAAAAAAAAGAGAAACGAATTGTTTTTTGTAAAACAGAAACGATAATATGGTCAAGCCTCACGACTGATTAGTATTGCTCGGCTGAATACATTGCTGTACTTATACCTGCAACCTATCGACCGGATAGTGTCTCCGGAGTCTTTAGGAGGGTTAAACCCTCAGGGATGATTTATCTTGAGGTGGGCTTCCCGCTTAGATGCTTTCAGCGGTTATCCCTTCCGAACGTAGCTACTCTGCACTTACCCTTGGCAGAATAACAGATACACCAGAGGTTCGTCCACATCGGTCCTCTCGTACTAAATGCAGCTCCTCTCAATCATCCAACGCCCACAGCAGATAGGGACCGAACTGTCTCGCGACGTTCTGAACCCAGCTCACGTACCGCTTTAATTGGCGAACAGCCAAACCCTTGGGACCTGCTCCAGCCCCAGGATGCGATGAGCCGACATCGAGGTGCCAAACCTTCCCGTCGATGTGAACTCTTGGGGAAGATCAGCCTGTTATCCCCGGAGTACCTTTTGTCCGTTAAGTGACGGCGCTTCCACTCGCTACCGCCAGATCACTAAGACCTACTTTCGTACCTGCTCGAGCTGTCACTCTCGCAGTCAAGCCTCCTTGTGCCTTTACACTCGCGCTCTGATTTCCAACCAGAGTGAGGAGACCTTCGCGCACCTCCGTTACTCTTTAGGAGGCGACCGCCCCAGTCAAACCGCCTGCCTACCATTGTCCCTATACCGGCTTCACGGCACAGGTTAGAAATTTCATTCATCAAGGGCGGTATTTCACTTTGCGGCTCCGCGCATCCTAACGGACACGTTTCTTAGCCTCCCGCCTATTCTACACATGATAAATAAAATCCCAATAATAAGTTACGGTGAAGGTTCACGGGGTCTTTCCGTCTAACTGTGGGTAACCGGCTTCTTTACCGGTATATAAATTTCACCGAGTCTCGCGTTGAGACAGTGCCCAGAATCGTTACACCATTCGTGCGGGTCGGAACTTACCCGACAAGGAATTTCGCTACCTTAGGACCGTTATAGTTACGGCCGCCGTTTACCGGGGCTTCAATTCAATGCTTCAGCTCTTACTTAACATCTCCTCTTAACCTTCCGGCACCGGGCAGGTGTCACCACCTATACGTTTCATTACTGATTAGCAGATGGCTGTGTTTTTGATAAACAGTCGCCTGGGCCTGCTCTGTGCCACCCTCTTCTTCTTACCGAATCGGGCCACACTTCTTCCGAAGTTACGTGTGCATTTTGCCGAGTTCCTTAACGCGAGTTCTCTCGTGCGCCTTAGATTTCTCATCCTTCCTACCTGTGTCGGTTTGCGGTACGGTCTTTATCAGCCTAGCCTTAGACAGTATTTCCCGGCACCGTGATTACACCCGCTTCGCTTCAACTTTCTCTCCGCTGGCTGTCACAACTTACCTCAAGCGACGGATTTGCCTATCGCTATCAAAAGCTTGTTGCTTCGACCGGAACTACCATTGTCCGGCCGGGTTTCACCTCATGCGTCCTGCCCTCGAAACTGATAAAGGTATCGGATTTTGAACCGATTTCCCATCGACTACGACTTTCGTCCTGGCCTTAGGGGCCGACTTACCCCGGGCAGATTGCCTTTACCCGGGAATCCTTAGGTTTTCGGCGGACGGGAATCTCACCCGTCTTTGCGTTACTTATGCCTGCATTCTCTCTTCCAGTACCTCCACAACCCCTCGCAGGTATTGCTTCTTCAGCCTGTGGAATGCTCCCCTACCACCTAACACGAAACGTGTTAGATCCAAAACTTCGGTATACCGCTTAGCCCCGTTACATTATCTGCGCTTGTATGCTCGACCAGTGAGCTATTACGCACTCTTTTAAGGAATGGCTGCTTCTAAGCCAACCTCCTGGCTGTCTGTGCATTCAAACTTCATTTTACACTGAGCGGTATTTCGGGACCTTAGTTGTTGGTCCGGGCTGTTTCCCTTTCGACTACGAACCTTGTCGCACGCAGTCTCACTCCCATACGTTGTCTAGCGGCATTCAGAGTTTGATTGGGTTTGGTAGGCAGTGACGCCCCCTAGTCCATCCAGTGCTTTACCTCCGCTACATTTGTATGAGGCTGTCCCTAAAGGCATTTCGGGGAGAGCCAGCTATTTCCAGGTTTGTTTAGCCTTTCACTCCGAGTCACAAGTCATCCATACCTTTTTTAACAGATTATAGTTCGGTCCTCCACAAGGTTTTACCCTTGCTTCAACCTGCTCATGACTAGATCACCTTGGCTTCGGGTCTACCCCATGCAACTTAATTTCGCCCTATTAAGACTCGGTTTCCCTTCGGCTCCGGAACTTCCATCCCTTAACCTCGCTGCATAAGGTAACTCGCAGGCTCATTCTACAAAAGGCACGCTACAACACTTTCGTGCCGTAACATCTTGTTAGTTTATGGTTTCAGGTTCTATTTCACTCCCCTTACCGGGGTTCTTTTCGCCTTTCCCTCACGGTACTGCTTTCCTATCGGTAGCTGTCTAGTATTTAGCCTTGGATCGTGGTCGACCCTGCTTCCGGCAAGGTTCCTCGTGCCCCGCCGTACTCAGGTACCGCATCAAAGAGACATATACATGTCGCGTACGGGGATTTCACCCTCTGTGTCAGGCCTTCCCAAACCTTTCCGCTATATATATGTTTTTTCTCAACTCTTCGGGTCATCCCCATGCGGCCCTACAACCCCCGTATAATCGGGTTTGGGCTCTTCCGATTTCGCTCGCCGCTACTTTCGGAATCTCTGGAGGATCGCTCCTCTTCTTGATTTCTTTTCCTTAAGTTACTTAGATGGTTCACTTCACTTAGTTTCGCTTTACTATCCTATTTTATTCAGATACGTAATGACAACATCTCTGTTGCCGGGTTACCCCATTCGGCTATCCGGGAATCTCAGAATGTGTGCTTCTCCCCCCGGCTTTTCGCAGCTTACCACGGCCTTCTTCGCCTTACAGCTCCCAGGCATCCACCATAAACCTTTTTCTTCGCTTGACCATATTATCGCTTCCGCTTCTTCTTTTCCTTCGTTTCCCTTCCCTATCTTATGTCAAGATCCTCTGC
>KI260564.1:0-2782 GCA_000468055.1 Treponema lecithinolyticum ATCC 700332
GGGGGGGGGGGGGGAGCTTTGCATACTCTATTTTTAATATTACCGATTACTAGGAATAAGCCGTGTATTAAACCCCAAAAAATAAAAGTTATACTTGCTCCGTGCCACAATCCGCTTAGTATAAAAGTAATCAGTAGATTAAAATAATGGCGTATGCAAAAACATCTATTACCTCCCAAAGGAATATATAGATAATCCCTAAACCAAGTCGATAATGAAATATGCCATCGTTTCCAAAAATCTGCTATATTACGTGCAAGATAAGGACTGTCGAAGTTCTTGTTTAATGAAAACCCCAAGATTTTTGCACAGCCGATCGCAATGTCCGAATATCCTGAAAAATCACATAAAATTTGAAATGCAAAAAAGACTGTTGCTAGAATTAAGGCTATACTTTGGTACTCTGTCGGAGAGGAGTACACTTTATCAACATATACTGCCAGCTGGTCCGCAATAACGATTTTTTTGAACATTCCCCATAAAGCCAGTTTGAGTCCGTCTGTTACTCGTGTATAATCAAAATCATGATTACTTTTAAATTGAGGCAGTAGGTGTCCAGTTCGTTCTATGGGACCGGCAACAAGCTGCGGAAAAAAAGTTACAAATAATGCATAGGTAATAATATTTTTTTCAGGTTTTACAGCACCTCGGTATACATCTATTGAGTATCCAAGAGCTTGGAAAGTATAAAATGATATACCCACTGGGAGAAGTACATTGAATGCTGGTATTTGTGTATGTATGTGTAGTTTTGTATATAAAATATTTATAGTATTTGCAAAAAAATTATAATATTTGAAAAAAAATAAAATACCGAGATTACTTAGTAAAGACATAAATAAAACAATTTTTTTATACCTTTGCGGTTTATCTGTCATTAAAATACCGCTTGCCCATGTGATAAAAACAGATGACAGTATAAGCAGTAGATACTTTGGATTCCAGCATGCATAAAAATACAAACTGGCTGCTAATAGGAGCAGTTGATTTAGCCAATTCTTTTTTATAACACGAACAAAAAAAAGATAAAGTATTGTTACTATAGGGAAAAAAATAAAAAATTTTATTGAATGAAAAAGCAAAGTACTACCTCAAATTTTCGTGCCTACCTATCCCATTGTAACAGGGAATAACAACAGAAAGGGTCGGTGTACATAACGGTTCTTTTTCAATTATGCCAGCCTTTACGGTTGGGTGGTGGGGGGGGGGCTATTAAACTTTGCAGCGTCCTAATTCCATAGACCCACAATGTAATTAAACAAATAGGAATATGAAAAAGCCAAGCTATGCCGTCTTGTTTCCGTATAAAACCAATCGCCGCTTGTATCATAAGCGGTAAAACGGTAATACAGCAAAAAATATACCACACTATTTTTATTTTATTTACGCGTGTCCAAGGATAGGTTCTCTCCTTTGCATTACGAAAAAATAAAAAATCACATATACGTCTGTTTTGCTTTCTATAAAAAGTAGTAATATCAGCGCAATATAAATGTACGATACCGATTTTTACTTTTGCTATTCTACATTCAGGATTTTTCTGTAATAATTGCCAGAGAATATCTATGTCAAACAAATAATCGCCGGTAAAATTCGCCAGCAATGTTTCTTTCCGTATACAAAATCCGTTCGCTCCTATAGTAGGAATCATGTCAGGAAAAAATTTAACTGAAAGATAATTTCCTCTATCTTTTTCTTCGTGTTTTACTTCCGTCCATTTATTTGTTATAGAACAATATCGATCGTAATTGCCGGTAAATAGACAGATTGGATCATTCATACCTATGAGCGCGCAATAACGGTTTATGGCATGATCTTCTTTGCGCCATGTATATGCTATCGGTTCCGTTGCAATAATGTTTTGTTCGCTAAACGGCTCTAGCATACGTTCAAGCCATGTTGCGTCAGGCAAAATATTATCCGAATCCAAAAGACACACGATATCATTATTTGCATTACGAACACCAACGGCTTTTCCCGCTTCAGCGGTTTTTAATGGGTTCTCATACAGTTTTATAGATATATCACAAGTCCTTTGAAATTCAACTATTTTCTCACGTGTTCCATCGGTTGAACCGCCATCGGCAATAATAATTTCAATTTTAGCATGCGGATAATTTTGCGACATTATTGCATTAAAATATGCGTCCAATGTTCGCATTGAATTTAGTGTTGGTGTTACTATTGATACAGTCATATTACTTACCTTGATTTATCAATCATTCATCCTTTAATAAGGTTTTATCAAATTTGCATAAACGGTCATAGTTAGCATAGATTTTTTTCAGTGGCCAATCCCACCATTGTAATTTTTGCATTAATCTAATCTTATCATTATCATATCTATATTTAATGAATTTTGCAGGAACGCCGGCGACAACAGAGAATGGTGCAACGTTTTTAGTTACGATGCTTCCAGCCCCTATAACCGCTCCGTTACCGACGGTGACATTTCCCAATATAGTAACATGTTCTCCTATCCAAACATCGTTGCCGATTGTACATGTTGTAATTGTTTGATTTTCACTTTTTGAGTCGAACCCAAAAAAACTTTTTTGATAAAACGAAATCGTTGTGAATTGTCTTGCCGCATAATTTGAAAAACGCGTGTATTCATTCTCATGTAACGGTATATAATTAAAATTTCTTGCAATTCTGCAATAGCGTCCAATTGAAACGTGAGCAATATAGGAGCCGGTATGTATATATGTCCCTATACCAATTTTTACTTGAGGTCCCCACAGTGTGTAGCCATATAATTTTACCCCCCCCCCCCCCCCCC
>KI260564.1:2882-3614 GCA_000468055.1 Treponema lecithinolyticum ATCC 700332
TTTTCCCCCCCCCCCCCCCCCGTTTTTCAAACGAAGGTTTGAATAGAATATAAGAAATAAGCGATTGCAAACTTATAGGAAGTTTTTTTGTTAAAGAAAATAATATATCTGCTATATAGTTTTTATATTTAGGATTCATTTTTTTTTCTACAGATGTACATCACTAATGATGATAAAGAGGGTATACAATTTATGGCACAAAAAGGAAAAATATTATTTCCATAAGTCTTTATAACTTCAAAATTATGGAAATTAAGTAATTCTTTCATTGCCTTATAAGTAATACCTCTAATATGATGTAAAACCTCTCCGGTTGGATTATTTAATTTTCCCGGTAATCCGGTACCAGCTGTCGGAAATTCATTTGAAACTTCTAAAATATGTGGCTGCAATCCCATAAGCAGTTCACTACGGGAAAATAGTGAGCTTAGGTTCGGTACGGATATAAAAAAATATCCACCAGGTTTCAAGTACTTCCAAGTATTTTTTAGAAGAACATCCGTATTATCAATGTGTTCAATAATTTCAGACGCTATAATAAAATCAAATTGCTGTTCCAAAAATAATTCTTCTTCTATATCTAATTGCTTATATTCTATAAAAGAAGGTACTGCTTCGGGACGTGGGAGCCTATCTATAGAAACTATTTTTATATTACCGACTGCATTGAATATAGCTTTTTCTAATGTGAATTTTATACCTGATCCAATATTTAATACCCCCCCCCCCCCC
>KI260564.1:3714-119826 GCA_000468055.1 Treponema lecithinolyticum ATCC 700332
CCCCCCCCCCCCCGATATTTTGTGATATAGATTCATTTTGTATAGAAATGAGATAGGGTAATATTTTATTGAACATAGGACGGAATATTTCCGTATCTCCGCCCTGATACATTATTTCATTATTAGTCTTTTCCATAAACTATTTCCCTCTGAAGTCTGTTAAGTGACCAAGTACTTTTCCGGCTGCACGAACAAAAAACTTTATGTCATCAACACTTCGAATACTGAATAATCTTCTAAGTAAAAATTCGGGATTAAAGGCAACCTTATATACGGATTGTACAGCCTCTTTTAATTTTTCATCACCCACCGGCGTTTTCATTACCGGACGGCGCATATCAAATTCTTCATAGTCTTCCGTTTGCAACCAGCCGTTTTCTTTACATTCCTTATATAAGGGAGTGCCGGGGTAGGGGATAACAACTGTTGCTTGTAGTGTATGAGCATAGCCTTTTTGTAAAAGTTTACGTCCAAGTTTTACTGTGTTTTGAATTTCTTTTTCACCTTCCCATGGATATCCAAACATAATTGTTACATGAGGAGAAAGGCCGGCTTTTTTTGCCAATCGACAGCTTTCTATCATAGCTTCAATTTTTTCCCCCTTCTTTATTCGGTCCAAAGTTGATTGGTTTGCGCTTTCAAGACCGAACAGAACGAAACGGAAGCCTGCTTTTTGCATCAGTTTATAATCTTCAAAACTTAAGGCACAAAAGCGCATATTACAGTCCATAATAATTTTTTTATTATAGCCCCGTTCTATCATTCCTTTGCAAAAAGTTCTCAGCCATTCTCCGACGGGAAAAGCTCCCGAATCATCCATAATTTCCTTTACACCATATTTTTCGATCAGTATGCCTACTTCATCCAAAAGTTGTTCCGGAGTTCGCGTTCTATATGAGGGGTATAGGGTTGTCCAGCTGCAAAAAGTACACCTATGATACCAACAATCCCTTGATGCATACGTATAGGTTCCGGGGAGACGTTTGTAATTACCATTTTTTTTACTGTATAATTTCCAGTCAGTTAAATCTCTGTCGATCATAGGTAATTTATTTAGATCTTGATTTAATTGGAACTGTCCTGTATTTTTTACACTGTGATTTTCTCGGTAATAGATTCCCGGTTCCAGATTTTGAATTTTGCATTCACCCTGAGAAATATTTTCACAAAGATTTGCAAGTAAAAAATCATAATTTCCGCCGGTCAATACAAAATCAACAGAACAATTGTTCATTGTTTCATCAGGAAACGCGGTGACATGATCACCTACCATAACAATAAAGGTTCGAGGATTTATTTTTTTTAGCTCGTCAACAATTTTCCAGTGCATTTTCAAAACAGGAGCTTTTGATTCAAGCATGATAAGGTCAAAATCTTCTTTCTTAAAGAAATCTATAAATTGTTCGTATGTCCACTCCTGTGCAATTGCATCATTCCATACAACTTCATGCCCTTTTGTTTTTAAATAAGTTGCTGCATAAGCTGGTACCATGGGGTAAATATACGTAGGACTATTAAACCATTGAAACTGTCTGTTTTGTCCCAAAAGGGGTGTTCCCTTTGTACTTGTAAGTGGCGGATAGGAAATCGCTATTTTCATTTAAACTCCCATAAAAATAAACTATCGCGGTAAATCTTTACTGAATAAACCGACCAATGTAAAAAAACCATACGTTATATGTGTTGCAAATACACCAAAGAATGCAAGTAAACTTATCAAAGGCGTTTTCAGTTTAAATACTGAAATAATGTCTGCAAAAAAATATAGTCCTAAAACGGAAAAATATACCGGCCACAATACAGGAAAAAGCATACACGCTATTGGACCTAAAAAAACGCCGAGCATAAAGCACAAAGGTAATAAATACGGGATACGTAACGATGTTGCTGAAAGTCTTTTCATAAAATACCCACGGTGCTTTGCATAATTGGCAATCTGTTTTAAATGTCCTCTGAATAATTTTCTTCTATGGTGATAAACAAATACTTCAGGGCAGTAAATTATTTTTTTGCCCAGTTTTTTTGTTATATCTAAACACAGTTTTGTATCTTCGCCGGGATAAAACGAAGAATCAAAGCCTCCGATTTTTTCGAATACATCACGGCGCACGAGCAAATTGACGGACGGTAAATCATCATCCAGCGTTTGTTTTTGCGGTTTATATCTTCGTATATACGCTCCACTACACAAATAAGATTCAAAAACTCTACCTGAAGCTTTTTGTAGCAAGGAGTCGCTGTCAGGTGTTACAGCAGGTCCGCCTACCGCCCCAACAGTTTTATCATCAAAGTATTTTACGGCATTTTTTAGCCAATCAAAACGAGGATATGCATCGTCATCTATAAAAGCAAAAATATCGCCCTGTGCATACTTCAAAGCCATATCACGTTTTTCTGCAGGCCCTGTTTTTCCGCTTGCGATTATACGAATCCGCGTATCCGAAAATATCTTAGGCAGCTTATAGTCCGGTAATTCATCGGGGAATATGAGGATTTCAAAATTGGAATAATCCAAAGATAGTAAGTGGGGTAAGGCTTCGTGAATGTAGTCATTTAGAGCTTTTACCGGAATAATAATTGAAACACACAGATTCAATTCATAGCTCCTATTTGTTTTATTTTACATTTTCTGTATTCATCATATAGCAATACAATAAAAATGATATTACCGATAAAACTTGCAAAAAAAATATTTACCATAACTTGGATAAATGAAGCATGAAATAAACACGTCCCTATAATCTCTATTAAAACTGCTATCCCGAGCGGTAAAATACAAATATATTTTTCTTTTGCCAAAAAATATGTAAAAAAAATATTAATTATGCTTAGAGGAACAAAAGCAAAACCGTAAAAGCGAACTAACTGAGTTGCATTTACATATGCATTTCCCAAAGAAATTAAAACGATAAATTTTGAAAACAATAGTAAAAAAAATGCGCCTAAGATGGACAAAACAACGTTTAAGAGTATTGCTTTTAATAAGAGTTTTTCCGAGGTGTCACCGGCGGCGGTGTTTTCGGCAACTAAGGGAAAAATAACCAACGCTATCGCTGCAGGAAAATATATAATAGCTTTTCCGAATATTGCAGCGGAAGAATAAATTCCTGTTTCATACGACGAAAAAAACAATCTCACGAGCAGTATATCCGCTTGCATAAGAGTATTATAAAATATATAGGCTGAACCGGTTAGCACAAAGTATTTAAAAATACCAATCTTGTCGGCAACGTAAACTGTTTTATCATGCATAAATATTCTATAAAGAAGTACATAAAAAAAAGAAATTGTAAGGATCCCGGCGAGCAATCTTCCAAATAATACTCCGGTTTCACTATGACCCAACATTGCAGCACCTGCTCCGAAAAATAATACAGACATCGGAAACAACATAATGACGATAGCCAATATTTTAAAACGCTGCAATCCTTGAAACATACCGACTATCCACATTTGTATATTCGTTAAAGAAAAGTAAACAATTGTTATAAAGATATTAATATATGATATGTGAACCCTTCGCCCTAAAATTACCGCGAAAGTTGCAGGCACAAATGTAAGAAGTAAAATATTAGGTAGTAAAGAATGAACGGTGAATCTGAAAAAGCCGCTACAAAGCTCATTACGAGCTTTTAGTTTTGATATTTCGTTCGCAACAAAATTTTGTAAAGGAAGAGCCGTTATTGCAAAAAGAAAATTGAAAGAAAGAGCTGTATTTAATATACCGTAAGATTCAACTGACAAATATCGTGCTGTTACAATTTGGAAAAGATAGGCACAAATATTAGCCACAGTTGTTGCAATAAGTAGGAAAGTACTTGTCTTAATAAAAGATATATTATATTTATTACTAATCATCATAGTTATGTGCTCTAACTAATGTGTGTGGTTTATACGAGATATTTTTTAAAAATAGGTATTTTTCGTATTAAAAATACAACTATTGCAGAAAGGACAAAAAAAGCAATACTTATTACCGGTATATATAAAAATCCCGGCTGTAAATAGTGTTTTATATATTTTTCTAAAAAATGTATAAGCAACTCATGTATCAAATATATACCAAAAGTAAGGTTTGCTATAGACCGTAGCTTTTTTTTACGAGAAGCCGTAAAAGTTATTCTATCGCAAATATTTTTACACAAGATAAATACCGCTACCGTTATTACTGTACTAAAAAAATTAAAATACCCGAAATCGCCTGTCGGAGTTATTTGTATTACAGTATTTTGTTCTTTTGCAGTTATTCCGATAAAAACCATCGTATACAAAATTACCAAAATGGCACAACAATAGACTATTATTCGAGTTACACGTTTTAGCTCATATTTTGAAAAATAGTACCCTGCAAGGTAGTAAGCGATATACCGAAGAATTTCAGTGCAAAGAACTTCAATAAAATAATACTTATTATCCTCTCGACCTATATATATATATATATATAGGATAAAAGATGTAAGAAATACGGCTACTGTAAAGATCGCTGTGCTATACCGGTTTAATCTTTGCAGAATTAAACGCAAAACAGGTGTTATGGTATATAACACAAGTATTATACATAAAAACCATAAATGAGATGATGATGCCGTATGCAATACACCTGATACGGAAATTGTACCTTGTAGTACTATGCAATAGATTGCCGACCACAATAACAGCCTTATTCCTATTTTAGGAATCTGTTTTATATATACTGCCTTTACTGTTCTTTCTTGTCGTTCATCAAGAAAAAATATCCCGCTTATCATAACGAATACGGGTACACACCATAAAGTAGTTTTATTATAGATATTCATAATTTGCCAGTTTAAAGAATGAATCGGCGTATCATAGTAGTAAATACCTATTGTGTGTACCATTATAACTCCAAAGGCAGCTATAATCCTCAATACATCAGGATATATCAGACGTGCTTTTTCGCTCTCTCTCGGTTCCATTAATAACGTGTCCTTTGATTATTCAAATACATCAACTCACAAATAAAAAAATGTTACTTTCGCTTTTCACGAGAAAGTATATTTTGAAATTTTACTATCATGTTGGGATTTGTTTCCAATATCAAAGTCCGGATACATCTTTTTAATTGATCCCAAGAAGATAAAACGCCGCGTTTTGTTAGATCAATAGAAATATCATTGTAATTACATATCTGTAATGCAAGATGTTCCCATTTACCTTTATGTACAACTTCAATGTATGGAAATATTCTTTTACGTGTTCCATAAATCGGCATTGTATAGCTTTCTTTGTCATACGAAATTTTTCTTTCAAAATCCCAAATATTGTCTGCTTTTTTCATAAGTGTGAGTAGAAAGTTCCTGTTCCAAACTGAACTTTGAAAAGATAACCGGTATGGGGAGCCTTTCGGATATTCTATATATTCCTCCGGTGCTACATTTGCAGGCTGTGTTTGCAGTATTTTTGACTGTAAAACTGTGTTATCGCCCAACATTTTAATACAGCCGCTTTTATAATATTTAATATCATGAATTATTTTTTCAATTTTATTTGTGTTAACGTAATCAATCAAAAAATAATCGTCACAAAGTAGTAACACGTAAGGTGTTGTCAGTTGACTTAAAGCTATACAAATAGTTTCCGCGGAGCTCTTCCTTCCTTCCTTCCTTCCTTTGTCGCATAAGATAGTTTCATCAAACTCTTTACATATTATGCTCTCGGAAATTAAAACAAGTTTGTAAGGACAATCTGACCAAAATTTTCTAAAAAGTTTTATAAAGGGTATCCATAAATCGGAATATTTATCGCAGGATGTTACCAATATGGTGAGGTTTTTATCAAAATCTTTCATTTTTCTCCCTCTGAAACTTAATTCACTCTTTCCCGTATCACATACAGCGGGCGGTTTACTACTTCATCGCGTATCTGTCCGATATACAAAGCAATTAAACCAAGCGCCATAAGAACAATTCCCAACACGAGCGTATTCAGTACAATTACAAAAGAAATGGAACTAAACATAGGGCTTTTTAGTATAAACCTAAACAAACACATTACACATAGTAGTATAAAACTGACACTAAAAATAAAAACTCCGAAATAGCCTGTTATGCGAAGTGGAAAAAGCGAAAAGCTTGTCATACTGTTTACAGCCAAACGGGTAAGTTTTATAAAAGAATAGGTTGCTTCTCCGTGTATTCGCTCAGGAGCTACAAATTCAATATATTCGGTTTTAAACCCCAGCCAATCGATAAGCCCGCGAAACATTCTGTTATGTTCGGTAAACTTTTGTAGTACAGTAATAACTTTTTTATCAATTAATTTAAAATCGGTTGCATTTTGCGTTAAAGGACTGTCTGCATTTTTGTTCATGATCGAATAAAAAATTTTAGAGCCTATATGTTTAATAAAAGCTTTTTTCTTTGTTGCCTTACGGATACTGGCAACTATATCAGCACCATGTTCCCATTTTTCAATAAATTGGGGTATCAGAGCAGGGGGGTGTTGTAAGTCGGCATCCATAAAAATTGCAGCGTTTGTATCACCTGAACAATTTTGTATGCCGGCTGTAAGAGCAATTTCTTTTCCAAAATTGCGGCTAAAGTCCAAAACTTTTACACGTTTATCTTTTGAAGCTAGTTTGTTTAAGACGGCAAATGAATTATCTTTGCTGCCGTCATTTATAAAAATCAACTCCCAATTATATGAAGGAACCTCGTTCATCGCGTTTTTACATGCCTCATACATGGGTAAAATATTAGCTTTTTCATTGTATACGGGCACTATAAGAGAAATAAGTTTTTTGACTTTCATATTTTATCCTGCCAAACTGTTATCCGCATTAATTAACATATCCGAAATAATGGTTTCAATATCACTTTTAAATTTTTTCCATTCAGGATCTTTTATCCACTTAATATATTTAAGTTCGGCTTCCGGCATATCTTTTAATATTTCTACAATGACCGGTATTTCAATGCCTGCCTCTTTTTGTCGAGCTTCACAGATAATATCCGCCGGTCAGATAAAAATGTGTGTTGCAAGTTTTTATGATATTCAGAACCCCAGCTTGAAGCGGGTAAAGGCTCTTTTCGTAATAATCGGAATACGGTATCATATCTTTTCCTCAACACTTTGGAATGAATTTGCATTAGCAGTTTCGGTGTATACGACTTGAGTATATTTTCTATGCCCCACAGGGCAACAATTCTGTGCCAGCTTACCCGTTCGAGACAGCGTACAAGTAATTTTTCCGAAGTAAAGGGACCGGCTTTTTCTTTTTTCCCGTTGATTACATCAAGTAATTCATCTTCTGATACTTTATAATCCCACGCAAGACCCGTAAGTATGTCGTTTTTGTCCTGTGTACTTAGCTGCATGAGGCGAACTTTCTCCTACGACCGGCTGATTTCCAAGCCTTTGGTGTTCAAACTTATGCCGACAAAACGGGCGCGCTCGTTTATAGGATGTTCTTCCAAAATGCGGACTATCCTTGACACGGCATCTGTATCTTTTGCGCATATGAGCATGTAGCCGCCGCCGCCTGCTCCGGGCAGTTTATAGCCTGCAGCATAATCGTCTATCATGCGTATAATGCGCTCTATTTCTTCGTTGCTTGTACCGCTGTCGAGTTTTTTGTTCAGCTGCCACGAGCGTAAAACAGCGCGGGCGGCGCTTTCATAGTTTCCCGTTTGAAAGGCGAGGGCGCTGTTATATGCATGCTGTTTTATATCGTGCAAAATGTCGAGCGTTTTTTGTTCATTTAAAAACATCGACTTTACGATTTCGGCTAAAATGCTTTTTGCCGTTCGGGTAATTCCCGTGTAATACAAAAGCCAGCAAGGCGCCGTTTGCGCGTCCGTAAACAAGCGTTCGTTCAGCCAACCGACGCCGATATTGTTTTGAATACCGCTCGAACTTTCAAGCAATTTAAGACCGCCGAATACCGCTCCGTATTGGTCTTGCCAGCCGCCGCCGGTTGTTAAAAGCTGCTCGAGTATGAGAACGCGGTTTGCCGTTTCGTGTTTACTCCAATTAAGTGAGCATGCGTTCGAAAGCGTTCCCAAAACGGCGGCTGCAAGCACCGAACTGGTTCCGAGTCCGGAGCCTTTGGGAATGGCGGCTAAAAGACTTAATTCCAAACCTCCGCCCATGGCATCAAGCTGCTGCTCAAGTGTTGCAAAATGCTGCGTGCAAAAATCGGGATAAAAGCCGCACAAACACAAGGCGGCTTTGGGAATAGCAAATACCGATCCTACTTGATTAAAGGCGGCAAGGCTTTTGTAAGAGCGTACTTCTTCACTTTTTCCGTTATCGATTGAGCGAAGCCGTATAACTTTTTCCGGAATAGAGCGCACATATACTTGAACGGGCTGCTGTCCGTTTAAATCGACGGCAGCGTTTAAAACAGAGCCGCCGTTGATATTGCAAAAGGGCGGAGTGTCGCTCCAGCCGCCTGCTATATCTATACGTACGGGACTTCTTCCCCACACGATTTGATCCGAATATAAATCGTAGCGCGGCATAACGGGAAGTGCCGTTTGCACAATGGCTTCGCGCAATATGGCAAAGGCTTTATCGCTTTCTTTTTTGACCAAGCGTTCGTCTTTGCCGCACAATTCGGCAACGCGGCTTTTGAACATAGCGTCGCGCATGCGGTTTATATATTCAGCATCGGAAGAAAGATGCGCCGGAAGTTTTAAACCGTGCTTTGCGTATAATTGCGCGCCAACCGCCAAATCGCTTTGGTAAAACACGCTTTTTTCGTAGTGTTTTGCCAAAACGCTAAGGTTTTCCGTGCAATAACCGAGCCGTTGATTGTACAAAAAGGGAATGTCGCAGTGCGTGCAGATTTTGTCGGCAGACAAACGCTTGGCGGAAAGCCAGTTGTTTGCAGCTTGTCGGCATTCTTGTGCGCTTAGTTTTTCATCCGGCTTTGACGCAATCATCCAGTTGAGTAAAAGCGGAACTTCTTCTTTTTTTACGACCGGAAAAAGCGGCGCACTTTGAATGTCTGTTTCAAGCTCGATACCTGCTTTGCCTGCGTCTATGCTGCGCCGGGTAAACCACTTTGTAATCGCTGCGGAACACCACTGCGTTTTTTCGCTGCTGCAATCCCCGCGGAACGAATCGTTTATGCCGTAGGGGCGAATACACCATGCGATATTTCTGCCATTTTGAGCGCTGCGCACGGGAACAAAATCGACACAGATACCTGCAGGAATATCAACCGTCCAATTGTTTACAGGTGCGCCGGTAATAATTGTATTTTCCCGCAGCGTCCATTTTTTTCCTACGGTGCTGTTTTCTATCCAAATATTGCGGTGTGCCGTGTTCCATTGAACATCGATATCGGCATTTTGTGTAAAAATACTTGGGTGGGTTTTTATTTTTTTATGCCAAATTGAGCGCTGATCTGTTACAAGGTTTTGGATCTTTTCGGTTGACGAAATAAGTTCTGCGCTCGTTCCGTAGTGATAAAACTCTCCTTTGTTGAGGCATACGACGGCAACACTTAATGAAGCGATTTCTTTGTCATGCAGTGTCGGATGAGTTCCCATTGCGGGTCCAAAATCGGAATATAAATCATAAAAACGGGGAGGCGGATTCACGCCGGAGCCGCAAGATGCACCGGTACCGGTTCCGCCGGTTTTGGGTATGCATTTTTTTTCAAGCACGCCGAGTGCTTTGTCGCTTAAAATCCATATACCCACATCCATCATAAAAAAGCTGTTTTGTCCGATTTTTTCAAGTATGGCAGGGGATGGTTTTTGCAGCATGCAATCCAAAATGTTCGGGCTTTCTTTTTTTACGATAAATACACCGTGATGAGAGGCTGTTTCAGCTTCTGTCCACATACCAAAGCATACGACGTCGGCATCGGGTAAAGTTTCGGGAAGCTCATCGGTGCGCACCAAAATATCGCCCGATGCGATAAGCGTATTTTGATTTTCCGATGTCAAAGCCATAAATTTTTCATACAACCGGCTTTGAATGTCTAAAAGTGTTTGCGTAACACTTTGTCCGATTGCCCAGCGAAAAACGGGAATCGGCGTCAGTAATTTTCCCCACACCGCATAAGAGGGCAGGCGTCTGCTTTGTCCGCCTGCGTGAATGATAATGCGTTTTTCAGGTCCCGGCGCCTTTATGCTGATGTTTTTATTTTTACCGGCTGTTTTTGTGCTGCCCGCTTGCATACGGCTTTTAGACAAAAGCCATGCGGTCGCTCCTCCCGAACCTATTTTTACTCCCTTAGGATCCGAAGCGGCAATATACTGCCGATCTTCGGTATCGGGAACAATTTTGCTCCAGCACGAGGCAAGGTTTTCAGGTACGGACAATAAATACTGCATTAAATCACATCCACAAAGGTGCGCTCGTTGCGGTTAAACAGCACCAAACCGAAAAACATAAATGCAAGAGTTTCGGCAATGCTGATGATAATCATAGAGACGGGAATGTTTCCTGCACCGTAAAACCAAATGCGGAACAGTTCTATGGGCGCGCTCATCGGGTTTACGTAAAACACCCACCAAAACTTTTGCGGCGCTTCGGACAGCGGATAGACAATCGGGGTTGCATACATTGCAAGCGAAAGCCCGAATCCCAAAAGCTGGTTTAAATCGCGGTACTTTGTCGTCAGCGCCGATATAATCATGCCGAAGCCGGTTCCCATAGCGCCCACCCAAATAACGAGCAGGGGCAGCGCCGCGATCCACCATGAGGGCTGCACGGGCGCTTTTATAACAAGATAGTACACGTAAAAAATCATGAGTGTGGCAAATTGAATGCCCAGTTTTATCATATGGCCGACGGTAGTGGAAATAGGAACGGTCAAGCGCGGAAAATAGACTTTGCCGAAAATACCCGAATTGTTTGAAAAACAAGCTGCTGCGCTGTTAAGGCATGCGGTAAAATATGTCCACAACATAGTGCCTGCAAAATAAAAAAGCAGGTACGGAACACCGTCGGTACCTATTTGCGCAAGGTTACCGAATACAAATGTGTACATAACCGTCGTTACCAAAGGCTGCACGATGTACCACAACGGTCCCAAAATCGTTTGTTTATATGCGGTTACAAAATCGCGCTTGATAAACATAAATACCAAATCGCGGTAGCGTATCAATTCGCGGATCTTTAAATCCAAAAGCCGGTTCTTCGGCTCAAGAATCATATCCCAGTGGTCATGGGGTGCTGCGCTGTTTTGCATTTTTTAATACACCTTTATAATAATTCTTGCAATGCTTTTATCAGTTTGTCGTTGTCTTGCTTTGATCTGACGGCAAGCCTAATAAACTGTCCGTGCTCAAAGCCGGTTTTTGAAGACAAATCCTTTATAAAAATATTGTATTTTTCAAGTAATTGCATGGTTAATTTTGACGAAGTAAGTTTTTCGGTCAGTTTGCACAAAATATAATTTGCTTGACTTGCATAGGGGTAAAGACCCGGTATGCCGCGCAATAATTCAAAAAAGCGTGTACGTTCGGCGGCAATTTTATCGCAGCCTGTTTTGTAATCGGCTTTGTATTTGTCGAAAATCTGCAAAAAATATTCTGCAAAAGAATTGATATTCCAAATGGAAATTTCTTTGCGCAGTTTTTGTACGAGTTCTGTACGCGAAGAGGCTGCAACACCTAAGCGCAAGCCGGGAACGCCGTAGCTTTTGCTTATGCTTTTGATTACGATAAGACAGGAATATTTTTCCAATATGTCATCGTTAAAAAAAGTGTAACGTATATCGCTTTGGGCAAAGTCTATAAACGATTCGTCAAATACGCAGATAATATTTTTTTGTGTACAGTATTCCAACAGTTTTTCTGCATCCCGTTTAGCGATAAAATTGCCGCTTGGATTGTCAGGGTTTATTAAAAGAACAGTACCGATTTTTTTACCGTCTTTTTCGGCTTTGTCGAGCGCGCTGATAAGTTCTTGTGTGCCGTATGAAAAAGTTTTTCCGTCCGCATACAGGGGAACAATGCTGTCTTCGCCGAAATGTTTTTTAAATCGTTCGGGATATTCGTTGAATGTCGGATGAACGGTTAAAAAGGGCGCTTTTAAATACGGCGTGAGTGCCGAAATCAATTCTGCAGCACCGTTTCCCACAACCGTTTTTTCAGGAGCTATGCCGAAGATTTTGCCTGCCAAAAGTGCTTGCTCTGCGCTTCCGCTCGGGTACTCAGTTAAAAGCGTTTGAAAATTTGCCTTTAATTCATTTACCAATTTTTCCGGCGGAAAATATGGATTAACCAAATAGCAGTAATCGAGCATGGACGGAAAGCGCCAATAACCGCCGTATCGCTTTTGCATTAATTCAAGTTTTTTTTCTTTGCATGCAAAACGGTTTGAAGCAATCGCCAAATCCTGCATATCGTCTATTTCGTACCAGCGTTCGCCGCTTATCGGGTATGCGCGCAAATTGGTGCAGTCCAAAAATGAAATAACTTTTAAAACCTGTTCATAGTATTCGTTTTGACCGTATGCTTTTTGGTATGCCGCTAAAAAAGGTACGTAGTACTTGCTCGAAAATTCTTTCGACAGTTTATAAATGTTTACCGTTTTATAATAGTCGCCAATGTTTTCCCATAAAAACTGTTTTTTGCCGAGCATGCCGGTTATATTGTTTTGTGAATCGATGAGCGTTACCGTTCCATCCATCCACGGTTCAAAATGAGAAACCACCGCCAAATTGGGTTCGGGGTTTTCAATCAATTCGCCGATTAGTGCAGGATCAAAAATCAAATCGCTTTCGAGCAAAATCGTGTCGTCTTTTTCAAGCTCGTTCGATGCTAAAAACAGCGAATAGATATTGTTTGTTTTATCGTACACCGGGTTTTCTATCCACGTTATGCGCATTTCGGGATATTTTCCGTCAAGGAATTTTTTTAATGCATCTCCTTTGTAGCCGATAACGATAATCATCGTGCGGATGCCGGCTTTTAAAAGCGCTTCAATGCAATATTCGATAAGTGTTTTTCCGTTTACCGGTACCATGCACTTGGTAGCGTTTTGCGTATACCTTCCGAGCCTTTTTCCCATTCCTGCGGCTAACATAAGAGCTTGCATTTATTTTTATTGTCCTTATATTTTTTCAAAAATGAATTTACAAAAAGTTTTTATGCGGTTTATAAATGACGTTTCTATTCGGTCGCGCAAAAAAAATACGCTCGGAGCATGAACGCCTCCGATGCCGTACAAAATAACAAAATCGCCGTATTCAAATACATAGACCAATGATTTCATATTGTATTTTTTTATTATGGTCATATTTTCGTATTTGACTATACTGTTGTTTTGCATTGTATACAAAAGTTCGTTTTCGTCGGAAAGCAATTCAATGTTAACGTTTATATTGCCGAACGGGTTCATAAACAAATCGGCGTTCATAGTCATTCCCGTATCCGTTTTTTGGGATTCTAAAATTTCGGCACTTGAATACAAATCGTAAAAGCGTTGATTGCGTTCAGACCAATAGGGAATGCCGACATAGCTTTCTATATCAAGCAAAAGAGGCCGGATACGTTCGATAAGGTTTTCGCCGGTACTGTTGTTGCCGGGCTTTTCGCTTCCGCCTGATAGTTTTCGTATTTGAATTACTTCAGCCAAATATGCAGGGCGTAAATCGTTTACGGTATCGATAAGGGTACGCGCGTATTCCGTTACGGGGTTAAGAGTCATGTTTTTAGCTTTTCCGATATTGCGGATTAGAATTTCGCCTGAAGCAAGTTTTTCTTTTTCTTCAGAATTTAAGCGCGAATTGAATGCGCTAAATACGTCAACGGAATTTTGAGCGTAAAGAGAAAAGCCGGTTATGTATGCGGCTGCAAATACGCACAAGATTGCAAAGCGGTAAATGTTATTTTTCATACTATTTCTTTTTCCCGTAAAATATGCATAATGCTGGTAAAGCGGACATTGTTGTCAAAACTAAGAGTAAGTGTTTTTTGGGTATGTTCATACTGTTCTTCGTCTGAAAAAACGACGACGGTATTTGCTGTGCATACATCTTGCAAAGCTGTAGATGAATTAAACGCTGCTTTTTTATAAAACGATAATTTGTATAATCCGCACGCATAGTCAAACAAAAATTCCAAATCGCTTTCTCCTATTAAAACGATTTGATTGCATCCGGCATTCACAGCTTCCGCTGCAAAATGGCTGATACAATTTTTGTATTCACTCATAAGGCGCGCCGTATTTTTAAAATAACGTTTGCTGCGCGAAGCAAGCTCTTTTATGCCTTCGGAAGTTAACACGTAACGGATATTCCGTTTTGAAATCTTTTTCATGTACAGCCAGCCTTTGTCGGCAAAGCGGCGCAAAAGAGCGTTTGTCATTCCCAGCGATAAATTGGTGTTTTGTGCAAGTTCCCGCTGATTCAGTTCGCTGTTGCTTTTAAGAGCGCTGTGTACATTTGAGAGTAATCTAAGTTCGGAATCTTGTTCCATTGATTTGTTTTAGGTATCGGCGTTTTCGGTTAACCGGTTAAAAGTGTAGGGTGAAAGTTGAAAGTAAATTTTCTTTTTTATTGCATTTTATTGCAAAACGCAAAAAAAATGGAAAAGGTGAATGACTTGCCGAAAATCTTTGCCGCCGAAACAGGCTAAAGGTCGGTAAGCCAGTTGTTCAACTTGTGAACAATATAGCATAGTCTTTAACTTAGTGCAAGCACTTAATATTATTTTTCACACAAATCATACATTGTATCTTCCGTTAATGTACGTTTTATGCTATATTACGTTTAAGATTACGCTCAAGCGGGGTACAGGATGAAGATTTTGATGGTAAGTGCCGAAGCCGTTCCCTTTGCAAAAACGGGCGGTTTGGCGGATGCAGTGTCTGCTTTATCAATTGCATTGCACAAACAAGGTCACGACGTCCGTATTGTACTGCCGCGCTATTACAATATCGATAAAAAAAATCTAAAAAAACTTGAAGGTCCGATGGGCGTTCCCTGCGGTTACCGCGAAGAATGGACGGCGGTTTATACGGCTGATATGCCTTTGAAATCGCATGTTAAAGAATGTCCGCTTCCGCTTTATTTTATAGACCACGAACAAGCATTCGGTAGAGACGGCGTATACGGCACGGCACAGGAAACCGACTTTGCGGACAATCCGTTTCGTTTTGCTATTTTGTGTCAAGCGGCGTTTAAGCTGTGTAAAAAATTGCACTGGTATCCGGATATCTTTCACGTTCACGATTGGTCGGCAGCCTTTGCAGCTGTTTTACTCAAGTTTAACGAACACACCGAGGTGCAAAGTCCTTTTTTCCGTTCGGCAAGCGTATTGACGATTCATAATTTAGGTTATCAGGGAATATATGGAAAACATAATTATCCGTGTTTGGGACTTGCATGGGAGCATTTTTATGCGGCTGGTTTTGAAGACTACGACCGAATGAATTTTCTAAAAGCCGGTATTACCAGTGCCGATATGTTGACGACCGTGTCGCCGACGTATGCGGCGGAAATTCAAAATGCAGCGTACGGTTTTAGAATGGACGGTCTTTTGCGCGCCAGAGCTGATGATTTAACCGGTATCTTAAACGGTGTGGATACCGATGTGTGGAATCCGGCTTCGGATACGAAAATTCCGTTTCAATATATTGACAGCGACTGCAGTACGGATGACGCCGGATCCGGCGGATGCAATGCCGGCAGCGGCGAGCGCGGCGGAAAAGCAAAAAACAAAGCGGCATTGCAAAAACTGTTCGGCTTTGAAGTTAACCCGGACATTCCCCTGATAGCTATGATCAGCCGTTTTGCCGATCAAAAGGGGATAGCCGAACTTTTTGCCCCCGGTTTCGGCTGTGTATATGATATGTGTTCGAATATAAAACTGCAGTTTGCCGTCCTCGGTTCTGGTGAAAAATGGTGCGAAGACGAACTGCGCGTTCTTCAGGCGAAGTTACCGAATTTCCGCTGCCGCATCGGATACGACGATAGTTTAAGTCATCTTATGGAAGCCGGAGCGGATTTTTTTCTTATGCCCAGCAGGTACGAACCCTGCGGTTTAAATCAAATGTATTCACTTTTGTACGGTACGCTTCCCATAGTGCGGCGCACCGGCGGTCTTGCGGATACGGTTGAAAACTACAACGAGCAAACCGGAGCGGGTACCGGATTTATGTTTGACGATTTAACGCCGCAAAGCGTTTATAATACGGTAGGCTGGGCTATTCACACGTGGTATAACAAAAAAGAGCATATATATGCAATGCGAAACCGCGCAATGAAAATGAAACAGCAGCTGGGCTGGGATAAATCGGCACAAAAGTATGCAGACGTGTATGCAAAGGCATTAAAACGGAGGGAAGATGTTTGCACCGATCGTTAAACTTTTTAAATCTTTAAATACAAATTCACATCCGGGCGAAATTGCCCATGCGGTCGCCATAGGAATGGTGCTGGGCTTTATGCCTAAAAACAATGTGTTGTGGTACATACTGTTTGTGTGCTTTTTGTTTATCCGGATTAATAAAGCGGCTTTTTTGCTGACGGGAGCTGCAGTTTCGCTGATTATTCCTTTTGCCGACCCTTTGTTTGATACCGTAGGTTATGCTTTATTGAATATGTCTTTTATGCAAAATTTTTATAAAAGCTTGTTCGATATTCCGTTTGTTTCATTTACCCGGTTAAACAACACGGTAGTTGCAGGATCGCTCGTTGTAAGCTTGATATTGTATATTCCTGTATACATCATTATAAGATTTTTAATATTGTTATGGCGGAAATACGGTGCAAAAGCATGTGCACAAAGCAAAGCTTTTAAAATTTTGTATAAACTTCCGCTTGCAGTTAAATTAAAAAAACTGTTTTTCCGCTGATTGCAGCGATGTAGTCACGTTAGTCAGCGTGCCGATGTCAACGCAACGGCGCATTGGTAACAAAATAAGGAGCATAATATGAGTACGACAGATAAAAAAATTACGGCAAAAAAGCTTCCATCACTTTTAAAAAAAGCGTACAGTGAAAAACAGCTTGAAAACAAATTGCTTAAAAAGCTGTACATAGCCGGCGACCGTGAATTTATGTCATCATATTTTGTCTCCGATTCAAAACAGCCGAATAAAAAAAGCATTCGGCAAAATACAGAATTAAACAAAGCCGACTTTATACGCTTAAAATTACTTGCCAAACAAATAAAAAAACAAGGGTTACGCGTTAAATTCATTCCTTTAGCCGCTGTTTTAATTTTTATAGTATCGTTGTGCGCGGTAGTGTTGCTTTTTAAAGACAGTTTGGTAAAAAGCGCTTTAATACACGTACTGCAAAATGCGGCAGGAGCAAAAACCGAAATAGGTTTTGTACACGTAGGAATTTTGGATTCGGTATTAACAGTGAAAAATCTGCGTGTTGCCGACAAAAATAATCCGATGAAAAATATTTTTGAAGCTCAAAAAATAGAAGCCGATTTTAATTTAACCCAGCTTTTGAAGCGCCGGTTTGTGTGTGAAAATCTTGAAGTATCCGGCATGGCTTTCGCTACGGAACGGCAAACTTCCGGAGCACTTTCCAAACGTGAACAAAAAAAACAAAGTAAGCGCACGGCAAAAGCCGGCAGTAAAAAAAGCGGCAGTGTTGCCGCGCTTATAGAACAAAAAAAAGACACGGCGCTGGATGCGACAAAACAAACTATAACCCGTGTGTTTGAAAAATTCGATCCTAAAATGCTTATAGACGATGCGCAAAAAGATTTGCGTTCGCCTCAAGTGGCACAAAAAGCACGCGAACAAATAGAAAGCGTTTTAAGCACTTGGGAAAACCGTCCCGAACAGCTCGAAAAGTCGGTAAGCGATTTTTCACAGAGCGTGCAAAAGCTGATTGAACGCGATTATAAAAAAATTACAAATATCGGCGAACTGCAAATAGCTTTTGAAGAATTAAACCGTGCCGCGCAAGACGGAAAAACCGTATCGCAGCAAGTTCAAAGCGCTGTTTCTGATATAAAAAAAGACGGACAAGCCGTGCGCCGGTTTGCAAAAGAAACAGCCGATGCGCTTAAATATGATACGTCCGTAATTGCCGAACGTATTAATAAAGTGCGTTCGTTTAAAACGGACGACGGCAAAAATCTTATTTCGCAAAGTATAACTTCGGTTATTTGCAGTATTTTGGGAAAGTATTACCCTTACGCACAAACTGCCGTCGACACGCTTGTAACAATAAGCCGAAACAGTGCGCACGGTAAAAATAAAGACAGGACAAAAAAAACAAAACGCTCGTCTACACCCTTACACCGGCTGCAAGGCAGAACAATCGAGTTTGGCTCACGTTATCCTTCGTTCCTTATTGAACGGGTATATGCAAGCGGAACGGGATTTGAAGCTCAATTAAACGATATTTCAAATGATCCTGATATGTGGGGAAAACCCGCAGCGCTGAGCGCAAAGCTTGATGAAAAAGCCGTAAACGGAACGGAAAGACTGCATACGGTTAACGCAATTGTCAATACGGGAGAAAAAACGGACTATCCTTTAATACATTTGACATATGAGGGAACGGGCTATAAACTTTTTTGGAAAAATACCGAACAGCTTCCCGGCATTCCCTCTCTTAACGGTACGGCAGCGTTGCACTCAGACTTTGAAGCGTTTAAAGCCGGGGGATTTGCCGCAAAAACCGCGTTGCGGATAACCGATATGGATGTATCATCCGGCGCATTCGAACCTGAGTTTGTGTGGCGCATATATAATCGTTCGCTTGCTTCAATACGTAAAATGGAATTGGGAATAAATGCCGCCGTATCGGCTGATTTGGAATTCGATGTGGATGTTGTTTCGGATGCGGATAGCGTTTTTCAAAACGCTTTAAAAAACGGCATAAATGAAGAACTTACGCAAATAAAGCGCACTGCGATTAAAACGGCTCAAGCAGAGCTTGAAAAATATACCGGCAGCGTTAACGAAAAGCTAAGCGATTTTAATGTTATTGAAAAAAATATATTAAAGCGCCAGACGGAATTAACCGGTTTGCAAAACGAACTTGAAGAGCGTAAAAACGAAATAAAAAAGCGCATAGAACGAGGCGCGCTAAATGTACTCAAAAGTGCGGCAGCTGAAACCTCAGGCGATATTCAGGATACGGCGGCAACGCTAAAGGGATTGTTCGGACGCTAACACAGCGTGTAGAGGACATGCGGTATTTTTATTTGCAGTGCTTTGATGTGCTTTAATCGATAATGCTTTCGACTAAATCCCGTTCATCGAGTAAATAAAAAGCGGTGTGCAGTTTTTTATTGTGAACCGTGCGCTCTATGTCGGCTTTTCGGTACGGAATGCCGCACAAGCTTTTTTCTACGGTGCTTACCGGAATATTTCCCGTTTCAAAAAAATCGCCGCATATACTGCACGAGACGATAATGCCGTTTGCAATTTGCAGCCGTATTTGAAAACCGCCTGCAGCATATCTTTTTTTCCGTTCAATATCGAAAGCGGGCGAGCAGCCGTAGTTCCATTCCCATGTACGGAATTTGGCAGCGGCGCCCTGTTCGATATGTGCTGCATCATCCGATGTTAATTCGTATTCGGTTCCGCTTGTTCCCAGTATACCGCGTACCATGCGTTCTTTAAACTCTTGTACCGTAAGCGGATTTTCCATAAACTCGCTTATGTTTGCAACACGCTCTCGCACCGACTTTATGCTTTTGGAAAAGATTTTATCTTGCGATACTTTAAGGCTGTCGGTTAAAGCTTCTAAATCGGTTTTGTACAAAATGGAGCCGTGGTGCACCATAGCCGTTTGTTTTTTATATTGAGCGTTTCCCGAAATTTTTTTTCCGTTAACCGTTATATCGTTTCTGCTTCCGAAAGCGGCAGGTACTCCCATATCCTGAAGTACTTTTATAACCGGCTGTGTAAAATATTTAAAAGAGCTGTTATTTTCATTGTAATTTTTAATGATAAACGAAAACTGCCATGCGCCTTCATCGGTGTAAATGGCGCCGCCACCCGAATTTCTTCGGACGACGTTTATGCCGTGTTCCCGCACGTAGACTGCATTGATTTCTTCGCTTGTGTTTTGAAAACGTCCTACCATAACGGTCGGCGTTGTGCGCCAAAACCAAAACAAACAATTGTCGAGTGTATCTTTTTGCGTTAAAAAATACTCTTCAAGGGCAAAATTAAAAAACGGGTCGGTACTGTTGCAGTTTATATATGTCATTGCAAAAGCCCCGTACCGATAAGCGCTTCCGCTGCATTGTACGAGCTTCTGACAAATGGTCCGCTTGCAACGTAACGAAAGCCTTTTTGCATACCGATTTTTTTGTATGTTTCAAATTGTTCGGGTTTTATGTATTCTGCAACGCCGATGTGCTGTTTGCTGGGACGAAGATATTGACCTATGGTTATAATATCGCAGCCGGCAGATCGTACATCGTCCATAACTTTATACACTTCATCTTCGGTTTCGCCCAAGCCAACCATAATGCCGGTTTTAGTAACCAAGGGTATTCCATTTGCCGCCGCATAGCTTTTTGTGTAACGCAGCACTTCAAGCGAACGCTCATATACGGCTTGCGGACGGACGGCGGTGTACAAGCGCGGAACGGTTTCTACATTGTGGTTTAATACGTCGGGCGCCGCGTTAAGCACAGTATCTAAATTATTTTTTTTTGCGTGCATATCGGGGATGAGCACTTCAAGTTTTGTGCCGCAGCATATATTTTTTACCGCGCGTATCGTATCGGCAAAATGTGCGGCGCCCTCATCGGGTAAGTCGTCGCGCGTTACACTGGTAATAACGGCGTATTTTAGATTGAGCTTTTGAACGGCTTGGGCAACGCGCAGCGGTTCGCTTTTGTCTACGGCGGAAGGACAGCCGCTTTGCACATTGCAAAAACTGCAGTTTCGGGTGCAGTTTTTGCCGAGTATCATAAATACGGCAGTGCGTTTTTTATAACACTCGGCTAAGTTCGGGCACGCGGCTTCCGTACAAACGGTATTAAGTGACAAATTCCGCACTAAACCTGCAACTTGTTCAAGCGAACCGCTGCGGTACTTTACCGTAAGCCATGCCGGCTTTTTTAAATCTGCCGGATTTTTTAAATCCATACGCGCGCCGAACCCAAAGTTTTTTTATTCTACACCTTGCAAATTGTCGGCTTTTAAAAGTTTGGCAAAGCCGTATGTATCGGTAACCGTAATGCCTAATTCGCTTATCGTAATAGGAGTTGCCGGATTTACCGGTACGTTTGATTTTACTACTTGTTTTAAGTCCGCACCGTATTTTGCGGCAACATAATTTTTTCCATCTTGGATAATAACGTAGTAAAAAGCGCCTTCTTTTACCAACACCGAATTGACGGCAAGTATTTCGGCGGTTTCGCCGATTATTTCCATTGTTTTGCCGTCGAGTTTTACCAATTTAACGGCAGCGTTTCCGCCCGTTTTACCGGCAACCGCAATAAAATCTTTGCCTTCGGGGTATATTACCCGGTTGCGTATAACGGTAACCGGCGACTCTTTTACCGTCCGTCCGGTTTTAGTATCTACAAGTACCATACCGGAAAGCAATTCTCTGTCATCGGTAATTTTAAGACCGTAAGCTGCGGTAATTACATCGTCGAGGGCAGCATTTTCACGGATTAATTGCTGCTGGTCTTTGGCAATTTCTATGCGTTCTTTTTGTGCTTCGTTTTGTTTTTTATCCGCAACCGCTTGCTCTTTTTCAGCAGTTTTTTCCAAATCATCGGCTTTTTGCTCCGCTTGTGCCGTTTTTTCTTCTTGTATAATTACTTTTTTTTCAGCTTCTTCTGCTTTTTTTTGAGCTTGCTTATCTGCAGGTTTTGCTTCAGCTTCTTTTTTGGCAAGTGCCGCTTCTTTTTTTGCTTCGTTTAATTTTTCTTTTTCAACTGCCGCTTCTTTTTTTGCTTCGGTTGCTTGGTTTTGCGCTTTTTCGGCTTTTGCTTGCGCTTTGTCGGCTTCCGCTTCTTTTACGCTTACCATATTTTTACGCTCTTTTATTCCCTTATCCGGTTCTTTTTGCATGGATTCAATAACTTTTGTATCGGAAATAACGCTGGTATCGACGGTCGCTGCTGTTCCGCCGCGTATGTCGGACAAAGGAATAACGATTTGTGTTTTTCCTGGCCAATCGGCATAGTTTACCGACAAACCGACTTTATCGGCGCTCAAATGTTTGGTAACCACGTTTTTATATTTTTTATAAAATGTATCGATATTGCTGCGGTACACGGCATTGTACACGGTAACAAAAACTGCAAGCGTTTGCGCCGTTTGTGCAGGATACCCGTATGCCGTTTCCAAATACGCACCGATAATGCGGCGCAAATTGTCCACATGGTCTACACCGGCTCTTTCGCCCAAAATTAAAATATCGGCATCAAGTTTTTCGGTAACTGTAGGGTCTACGGCATGAATAACGTAATAGCGTGCCGTTTGCCCGGCATTTGTTTCTTTTTCAAGGTTTTTTGCAATTACTTTTCCCAAACCGATTCCGATTTTACGGATTTCGTCTATGGTATTGATTATTTGATGAGGTCCCGAATAGTTTATAAACACAATTGAATTGGCAGAGCCTGCCGATTCAAGTTCCGCTTTATCGACTTCCAAAGCGGGGGCAAAAAACTGCACTGCCAATAACAGTGTACACAAAACCGACGTATATCTTTTCATATTTTCCTCCTAACTAAAAGCCGAGCGTGCTATAGTATAACGCAAAAGGGTAAAAAAAGCTAGTAAGTGTGACGGCGTGTAACGGCGTGACGGCTTATAATACATCGTCTTTTACGAAACCGGAGTTTCCAATTCTATAAAGCGCAGCATAATTTCCCGCGCACGCGTTTGAACCGTGCTGTCGTTTCCGGGAAGCAGCATATCGGCAAGGATGGCTTTACCGCGTTTGGTAAAAGCGGGGCGTCCCATATAGCGGCAAATGTAATACACCGCTTCTCCCAATTCGCCTAAGACAGCCGGAGAAAGCGTTGTTTTTTTTCGGTGGTACAAACGCTCAACCGCTTCAAGCATTTGTCCGTCAGGATCGTTTCCCAGTGCCGCGGCGCAGCGAAAGGCTGCGGCGGCGAGGGCAGGGTCTTTTTCGTTTTGTAATATCAGCGGTACAACGTAATTGAATTCGGTGCTTTCGAGCAATCCTACAAGCGTTAAAACGGCGGTTTTTTCTGCTATGTTTGAAAAATACCGCTCGCTGCTTCCGTATTGTTCTTTATAATCGTTTAATATTGACACAATGCGTTTTTTGTACACGTTTTCTTTTGTGCCGTAATCGCCTGCGCTTAGCGTTTGTGCAATATCCGCAAGCGAAGCTTTTTTTATTTTTTTATCCTCTTGCGCTTTTTTTTCGGCTTGCGCAGTTTTTGTGTTTGCGTATGAACCGTAGCGCAGCATAAGCGGCTTGGGTAAAAAATCGGCGCTTTTTTCTTCGGTGTCGTTTTCAAGTGAATATGCCGATATTACCCAATTTTTGTCGCACAGCACAAGGTACAGCGACGAAGTTACCAGCGGAAAACGCCCGGCGCTTTTTACCGTTTTTTGCCACAAAAGCGTTCCGCCTTTTTGCCGCTCGTTTTCCTGCGATGCGTATGAAGCGGTATACGTTCCGTTTACCGATGATAAAGCGAATACATAGCGTCCGGTATCGTAAGCTGCAAAAAAATCACCCGACGGTTTGACTTGCCCGTCGTGTTTTGTCCACAGTACGCTGCGGTCGTTAAACGAATATTCGGCAAGGTTAGAATCCGAATACAAAACGCAAAAACCGCTTTTACCCGGTATAATGCGCTGCGCCGTGCCGCTTGTATCTTTTGTTTTAAGCGACCACAATGTTTCGGTAGTATTGTTAACTACGGCGGCGCAGCCGACCGTTCCCGTGTCAAAACCCAATATAACGCCTTCGCTGTGCGAAGCTATTGCCGAGATTTTTCCGGTAAATACGATTTCTTCAATCGGTTCTCCGTAAGGCGATATGCGTATGCCCGTGCTCGCTCCGTTTTTGGTAAAAGAGGGAATGTACAGTATGCTGCCGTCGTTCATCTGAGTAAGCGGTAAACCGCTTCCTGCAGGCAGTTCGGTGATCCATTTGCGTTTTCCGTTCGAACCGTAACAGCTTACCGAATTTTTGCCGGCAACAAAAACTCTGCCGTCGCGGCCTTGCAAAGGATCGCTTACAATGCTTTCTTTGGGAACGGTTTGCCAAAGCAAAATGCCGTCGGGGCTGTACAGCGACAGTTTTTTTCCTGCAGAAGATACCGTATATACAAAGTTTTGGTCGGTAACGGAAAACCATTTTGAAGGCATGTCCTGCAGCCGACGTCTCCAAATAACCGTGCCGCTTCCCGTACATGCGGTTAAAATACGACCTTCGCTTACGGCGACAAAACCGTAGCTTGTACGTTTTGGGGCGCTTACCGCTTCTCCGCCTAAAACCGCTTGCCACGTATTTTGACCTGTTTCATTTTGTGAACCGGCAGCAGGCTCGGCAGCATAAACAAAAGCGGCACAAGCGCATGTGCACAAAAGCAAAAATACCGTTTTAATAATACTTTTCATACTTTAGTTTTCCTTTTTTAATTTAAAAAATGCCAGTGTTTCTATATGCGACGTTTGCGGATAAAAATCCAGCATATACAGTTTTTCCATAATATAGCCGGCTTGCAGTAAACGCTTTGCATCCCGTGCATGTGTTGCAGGGTCGCACGAAAGAGAGCGGATAAGGGGCGGCTTTTTAGCGCATATAAATTCGAGCACTTCTTTTTCTATGCCCGTTCTGGGCGGATCTATTATAAGCGCATCAAAGCATGCGTTTTTTGCTTTTGTACTGCGCACCCAGTTTTTGCCGGAAAGCATGTACACTTCAGGTGCCGCCGTAATGCCGTTTAGTTTATAATTTTCTTTTGCATAAGAAGATGAAATTGCGCTTAACTCCACGATACTCACTTTGTCAAACCGTTCGGCGGCAAAAAGCGACAGTACCCCTGTTCCGCCGTACATATCCAATAAATGCTTTCCGTGCAAACCTTCGCCGATAAGTGCAAGCGTTTTTTCGAGCATGGGCAAGTTCGACTGAAAAAATCCGTTTACGTCAAAACATAGAGTTTTACCTGCCAGCTGCACAACGCAGCGCGAATTTGTATCCGTACTGCACGCAACAAGCTTTCCGGCTTGACGCGTGTTATCAGCAAGCAAGCGCTCGTCGGCAAAAACGCAAAGGCGCTGCGTTGTGCTTAACTGTACACGCTTGCTTTGCAGTAAGTTTCGGATAGCCGGTACCGCACAAGGGCAGTCGTCAAGCGTAACGGCATCGTGTGAGTTCCGCCGCTTTAAACCGCCTTTATAAAACTGAAAGCGGCTTCGGTACTCGGTCGGCTGCGCTGATACGCACTGTATTTGCGGTACCGATCGTGCGTGTTCGCCGAGCGTGCGAGTTATCAGATCTTCAACAATTTGTTTTTTTAATTGTACTTGCAATTCGTAATCGGCATATTGGAAATTACAGCCGCCGCATATACCGTACACAGGACAAAAAGGCTTTTGTCTGTGTGCGCTCGGCGTAAGCACTTGCAGCACTCGTGCCGTATCGTAGTCTTTTTTTGAATTGACAATCTCTATGTTTACGGTTTCACCGGGAAGCGCGCCCTCATAAAATACGGTTTTTCCGTCTATTTTTGAAATGCAATTACCGCCGAAAACCATTTTTTGTGATATAATGGTATACACACATTAAAGTATAACGCGGCTTAAGATAAGCTGCAAGGGGAAGAACAATGGCTGAAATGATGACAAACACAAGCTTTATTCAAACCGAAGACGGTGTACGGCTTGCCTTACACACATACGCGCCGAAAGAAGGGCAAATAAATGCTGTTGTTGTATTGTGCCACGGTATGGCAGAACACGCGCGCCGCTACGAACGCTTTGCCCGTTTTTTATGCGAACACGGTATAGCTTTTTACGCATATGACCAACGTGGGCACGGACAAACGGCGCAAACGCAAAACGACATCGGCTTTTTAGCCGAAAAAAACGGATTTGACCATGTTGTCCTTGATCTTCGCAGAGTAATTGCTGTTGCCCGCGGCGATTATCCTACAGCACGGGTATTTTTATTCGGTCACTCGTTCGGCTCTTTTGTGTCTCAAGGATTTATAGAAAGATTTTCCGGCGATATTGCCGGCTGTGTTTTATCGGGAACTGCAGGACCGCGCCGATTGCTTGCCGCATCGGGTCATGCAATTGCAGTTTTGGTAAAAAAGTGTAAGGGCGCGCGTTATCGGTCAAGCTTATTACATAACCTGAGCTTCGGTTCGTATCTTAAAAAAATAAAAAACGCAAAAACCGAATCCGATTGGCTGTCGCGGGATACAGCACAAGTGCAAGCATATATCGACGACCCTTTGTGCGGCTTTGTGTGCACGGCAAGTTTTTTTTGCGATTTAACCGGCGGCTTGTACCGCATTCACAATAAAAAAAATATTGCAGGTATTTCAAAAAAACTGCCGCTGCTGTTTATTGCAGGTACTGCAGACCCTGTCGGAAGTTATACTGCTACAATCAAACGTCTTGCCGCGCAATACCGTGCAAACGGTATGGGAGATGTAAGCGAAATTTATTATCCTGAAGGGCGGCACGAAATGCTCAACGAAACGAATTACGAAGAAGTTCAAAACGCCGTTTTAAACTGGATAACACAGCATCGTTAAGCCGCCGAACGCAAGCGCTCTACTTGACCACGAGCGCTTGTTTGCTCTATTATCTAACGGTGCTATTTCGATATACCTCCGATAAAAACGGTAAACCGGTTAAAGCTGCCGTTATTTATACGGAAACGGAACACTGTATCAAAAAAAAAGATATAGATCCCGATGCTTTGCAAACAATTCTACGGCTCAAAAGTTACGGCTACGAAGCTTATATTGTCGGAGGAGCCGTACGTGATCTTTTACTGCAAAAAAAACCGAAAGATTTTGATTTGGTTACCGATGCAACACCGTCGCACATAAAAAAAATTTTCCGCAGTTCTTATATCATAGGAAAACGCTTTCGTATAGTACACGTGTTTTTCGGACCTAAAATTTTTGAAGTAACCACATTCCGCTCCATTGCCGGAGGTACTACGGGTAATGCATTCGGAACGATTGATGAAGACGTGCACCGCCGCGATTTTACCTTAAATGCGCTGTACTACGATCCGTTAAAAAATTATATTATAGATTATGTCGGCGGCGTTAAAGACATACGCATGCACAAATTAGTACCGGTTATTCCGCTTACCCATATTTTTACCGAAGATCCGGTGCGAATGATCCGCGCGGTAAAATATGCGGCGTCAACCGGATTTACTATGCCGCGCACTTTAAAGCATAAAATACAATCTTCGGTTTCGCTTTTGTCGCCCGTATCTCCTTCGCGCTTAACCGAAGAACTTATAAAAATCATTAGTTCCGGCTGTTCGCAAGTTATTGTAAAACAAGCTTTGGACACCGGTTTGTATATTTATTTACAGCCGAATGCGGCGGCGCTGATATATGAAAAAAAAGACTTTGCGGCTTCTTATTTTGCAAGCCTTGCCGAATTGGACGCCTTGCAGCGCACCGAACCGGAAGCGCGGTTAGGGAAAAAATTGGTATACCTTATACGCGACTTCATGGGTAGTTTAACCGATTGGAAAAAAGAAATTGAAGAAAAAACCGAAGCCGGAGAGCTGTACGCTTTAACATGGCAGCAATGCCGCTCTTTTGTGCTGCCTATGAATCCGCAACGCTCCGAACTTGATTATGCCGTCCGCTTTTGTTTAAAAGAGCGCGGCGTACCGGTGCGTGCTCCTAAAGCTAAAAAAAATAAAAACACAAAATAAAAGAGTGTGCGTGTTAAGGCTCGAGCGCTTAGCGTTTACGTGCGCGATATTTTATCTACGATAATGTTTACGCTTTCAATTAAAATTCCCGTGTAGCGTTCCAAATTTTCTATAACGTATTTTTGCAAATTGTGAATTTTACCGGCAAGCTGCGTTCCGAAAGGTACGTCGGTAGTGATAATCAATTTGTATCCGTGAGCATCGGTTTTTATCGTTAATTTTTTTATTTTAATTTCCGAATCGAATTCGCTTACGCAGTGCATAACCATTTGCGTAAGAGCGGCTTCGGAAATGGTAACTCTGCCTTTTTTGGAAAATTCCGGACGGACTACCGATTTTTCGTATACTTTTGTATTATTGCCCGATATTTTTTCTTTTCGCGCAAGTTTTACCCGTATGGCGTCGTAAAATATTTGTGGATAGCTTCGTTTTATTTCCAATGCCGGTACCGGTATAACATGTTTGCCTTCTATGTGACGCGAGCGGATTGCAAAATCGATTTCGTCTTGTGTCGCAATATCTTCGATTTTTATAATTTTTGAAGGCGGCGGAAGCTGTAAACGCATGGCGATTTTTTGCACCATTTTTTCAGATGTTCCCAAAATAAGCAAACGTTTTATGCTTTGCTTTTTCAGCGCACGCGCTATTTGATCACGGTGTTCTTTGTCATCGAACACTGCTGCGCGCACCGCCGCTAAAAACGTTTTTTCGCGCTTAGCCGAATGTCCTGCAAGAATTTTATCGTCTTGTATAAGTAAACCGTCGTCTATGATTGCATTTATATCGTATTTTTGCGCCAAAAGTTTTGCGCGAAAACTTTTTCCCGTGCCGCTTGCGCCGACAAGTGCAAAAACCGTTATACCTTTAAATAAAGCTAAAACTTCATCGAACAGTTTCATTAGCGTCAGTATACGGCAAAAGCTTAACATCACTCAAGAGAGTTTGTACGCATTGCGCAAAAAAAACGGGAAGCGGCGCGCTGAGTGAGCTTGGCAGTCCCAAGGGGTTGCCGGCAGGAAAGCACAGCTTGTGCGCATGTAAAAAAAGCGATTGAGCGTTTTGTTCGGCGCCGAACGGAAAAGTAAATGCCGGCGCACCGTAAGCGGTATCGCCTAAAAGGGGAAAGCCGCAAAATGCCGCTTGAGCTCGTATTTGGTGGGTGCGTCCGGTACTTATGCGTATTTTAGCAAAGGTAACGGAAAATGCATGAGCGGATTCGGATGAGCGCGGTTTTTGCTGCACTGTGTTTGGCGGCGCTACGTTTGAAGATACTGCAGCGGATGCGATGGGGTACACCTCGGTGCGTGCATACGCGCCGGCGTTTGCATGCTCAAGCGGCATAACGTTAACGGTTTTAAATGCTTTTGATGTTCGCGCTGAAGAAGAGCTTAAAGTGTTTGCGGAAAACTCGCTTGCTAAATTGTTATTGTGTAAAGCGTTTTTTTTGCGCACATCAAGCCTATGTTCCCACACGGCGCTCGTGTGCAGCGTGCCGCACAAAAGAGCAAGGTATTCTTTTTTTATTTTTTTATCTTTAAGAGCTTGCGAAAACCATTGCGCCCCTTTTAAACTTTGTGAAAATGCAAGCAAACCGGTTGTTCTGCGGTCGAGGCGGTGCAGGGGACCGGGGGTAAAAGAAAGAGCTTGTGCTTTTTCTTTTGTGCGGCACTCCAGCCTATAGTCGTTTTGTACGATACTGTCCAAAGCTTGACAGCCGTGTGCGCCGTGTACGGGAATACCGTAGGGTTTATTTATAATGCGGATGTGTTCGTTTTTAAAAACGTCCTGTAATACCGGAGCGCAAAGCGCGTTGTATACGCCGTCAGTCGGCGTTTGTAATTTTTTGCTTTCGGCTCCGTTTTGGTAAAGATATTGTTCAATTGCAATGCAATCGCCGCTTTGCACGCGGTAATCGGCACTTGTTTTTTTATCGTTTACGCGGATAAAACCGTTTCTTATGCTTTTGTATAAAAGGGGCAGCGGATGCTGCAAAAGGAATTTGCGGAGCACACGGTCGAGCCTGCGGTTTTGATCATCTTTTTCCGCAAAAAAACGCATAAACTGCATACAAAAAGTATAGCGTTCATTGTTTTTTTTGCCTACTAGACAAAAGTCGGTATACGGGTAAAATAATCGGTATGTTTTTTACCGTTCGGAAACAACTGTATTTTTTACTGACTAACCCCGTTTTTCTTTCAGCACTGTTCAGTTGGCTTTCCGCACAGTTTATAAAAACGGTTATTCAGCTTTTAACCGGAAAAGTCTCTGATTTTAAAGAACTCATTGCACTCCTTTTTTGGCGTACCGGCGGTATGCCTTCAAGCCATTCGGCTTTAGTGTGTGCTATGTCGGCTTCTATAGGTTTCCGTTCCGGAGTTAATTCCGACATTTTTGTTTTAGCGTGTTGTTTTACTTTAGTAGTCATACGCGATGCGCTGGGAGTACGCCGCGCAAGCGGTTTACAAGCGCGCACGCTTAATGAAGTGGGAAAAGAGCTGCATAAAAAAAATATTATAGAATTTCAAGCGGTAAAAGAGGTGCACGGTCATAAACCACTGGAAGTTTTTGTAGGCTGCTTGCTCGGTTTATTTATCGGAGCCGCTTTTTCGGTATTGTAACAGCGATAGTCCGATGAAATCAAAGACGCTTGTTTTTACTTCAGCAATACTTTTTTTTGTGTGTATATGCATTTTGTTTTTTTTCCGCCTAAGCCCTTCATTCAAAATATGGGACGGTTATAATGTCATATACGTTGATAAAACGCTAAGCGCTGACGAAGTAAACCGCACGCTTAGTCAAGCAGGCATTACCGGCATAGTTTCGCCCCTGCACAATCCCTTTCCGCCGCTTCCGGTTATGGCACCGGTACAGCATACGGCACTATACGACAATTTTTCTTACAACGATTTGCAAACGCTCTTTTTTTCGGATAAAAACGATTTGTTTAATTTGTACTACATACCGCAGCGGTATAAAACAAAAGCGGCAGCCGCATTGCAGCGCATACACGTACTGTGGGGAATCGATGCGCCGTATTCAATGCCGTGGATAATTCCTATAGCTTTATGTGTTGTATGCGCATACTTTATTTTTTTTGCAAAAAATCGTTTGTTTTTTTTATGCGCGGTTTTTCCTCTTGTATGCTATGCGGCTGCCGTACCGCTGTACCAAACGGCATCTTTTGTGTGTATGTGCTTGTACTCTTTGTTCGGTATACAAAAATTATGGCAGCGAAGATATTTTTTTGAAGCAATAAAGTACCGCTTTGTTTTACTTATTCCCTTTGTGTTTTTACCCGTGTCCGCCGTTTTATTGGGCTTGCGTTCGTTTTTGCTTTTGTGTACTTCTTGCACTGCATGCTCCGCCTTGATATACATTTTATTAAAAACCGAAAAGTTGCAGCGGAACAAAAAAAGTTTTAACCCCGTTCCGATTTTTTCCGCACGGACGGTACAAACTTCGGATGTTTTTAATTTGCGCTTTGCGCTGCTTCCTGCAATATGCGCGGCAGTGTTTTGCCTCTGTGCGGCAAGCGGCATACATACTCCCGCCCATGCATCGGCAAAAAATACAAAGGCAGGTTTATATCTTCCCGCTCCGGCAGTTCATACGGTACAAAAAGATTTTTCTGCAGCTTCGTACAAAGCGGTTTTAAAATACGAAGTAAAAAACCGGCTGCCCGATTTAACCGATTTTATACACGCTTCGTGGTATACGCAAACCTATCCGTTCCGCCGGTTGGAAAAAGCTGATGCAGGTTTTAAACTCCCCGAATTCGGCGAACGGGTAAACTTTAGCGACTATATAAAAAGCGGCGAAAAACTTGAAAAAAAAATGCTCAGCGCACAAGTGTTTGACGAAGAGTTTATACAAAAAACGGTTGACGCCGCACGGAATGCAAATGCTGCGGATAGTGCGAATACTGCAAACAGTACAAACGGCGCTGCAGCGGATAAGGCTTTCGGTATACAAAGGCTTTTAGCCGCTCAAAGAGGTTTTATGCGCACGCTTTACATACGCGCCGACAGTGCAAAAGGCGGTAAACTTTCCCTTGTCTTTACCTTTGCAGCATTTGCATATATACTATCGATTATTATCGGTTTTGCAATAAAGAGGCGCATATAGCATGAGCGACAAAAAAGAAAATTTTGAATTTCAGCGTTACGATTACCGATATCTTCATTCCGCTTTTATACCGTCTTTAATAACGATTTTTGCAGAACAAAATGGAAGTCAATCTCATTTGTTGGTAAAAGAAGGAGATAGGGTAACGGAAGGGCAGCTTATCGCTTCAGGCTTTTCAGATACGGTGCCGGTTCATTCGCCCATACCGGGAACCGTTTGCGCTGTTAAAAGTTGTACACTGTACGACGGAACACTTGCCGAGTCTACCGTCATACGCTTGGAAGGTTCTTTTGCTTTTGAAGGAAAAACCGCTGCCGGAGAAACGGATATTGCTTTTTTACAAAAACGTTCGCCTTACAGTATTGTTTCGCAAATTAAAGAAGCCGGTATTATCAATACGTTTGACAATACGTCATTGGCTGCAACGCTTGGACGGGATACGCAAAAATCACCGGTTTTGGGGGTGCGCTTATTTGACGCCGATCCGAGCTGTTCTGTGGACAGTTTTGTAACGGAGTTTTTTACAAAAGAAGTTTTTGAAGGCGCTTTATTGTGCGCTCGCTCGCTTAAAGCAAACGCTGTCGTTTTTTTTTATGACCCTAAAAGCTTTAGAATACCCGATGCTGTACAAACCGACCGCCTTTTTTTCGGTTTGCCTTATTTTTTTATAAAAACAAACAAAGAGCGCTATCCTGCCGGCTCGGAACAGGTTTTGCAAAAACTGACTGCAAAACATGCCGCCGATTTTTTTAAAAACACGCAAGCGCACATTTCCCTTTTTATAGACAGTAACACCGCAGCCGCCGCATACCGGTGCTTGCGTTTTTCGCTGCCGCTTTTGGATACGATAGTTGAAGTAAACGGTTCGGCGCTGCACGAAAGTAAAATGTTCAAAGTTAAAATAGGCACGCCGCTTCGCCGGCTGGTAGAAGAATGCGGCGGCTGCGAAAGCGTTCCTTCCAAAATAATTGTAAACGGTCTTATACAGGGAACCGCCGTTGCGGACTTGGATATGCCGGTTACCAAGTATTTAAAAACGCTTACTTTATTGTCTTCAGACAGTATACCCGATTTGCGCACAACACAGTGCATAAATTGCGGTTTTTGCCGCTCGGTATGTCCGATGGGAATACAGCCCGACCGCATATTTGACCACCGGATAAATAATACGGTATTGCCGGACGAAATACTTTTATCCGCACATTTGTGCGACAACTGCGCTTTGTGCAATGCGGCATGTCCTGCGCGCTTACCCTTACACCAAACCGTATCAAATTACAAGGAACATCCGTATGCGCCAAAAGTATAATACTATAACATTAAATCCTTTTTGTTGTTCAAACCCTTCGGTAAACGATATTGCAAAAACAATTTTGATTGTTTTATGCCCGCAAATACTTATGCTGTTTGCAACAAAAAGCGTTTCTTCTGTTATTTTACTTGCGTGCAGTGTTTTTGCTTCATGCGCCGCCCAAGCTCTTTTTGCAGTGCTTAAAAAAAACTTTCCCTTGCAATAGGAGAAGCGGTTATACAGGGTATACTGATCGGAATGTTTTTGCCTGCAGGCTATCCGTATTTTATTGCATTTGCGGCAATCCTATGCATATTGTTTTTTCAAAAGCTGATATTCGGTACGAACGCTCAGCCGTGGGCAAACATCACGGTTGTTGCCGTTATCATTATGTATTTTTTATATCCGTCGGCTTTTCCGCCCATACTGCTTGCCCAAGAATACTTTGCCGACATAGGCGCAAGCGGACGCTTGTTTTCGGAAAACATTGTTACTTTGCGCTCATTCGATAAATATGTAACAGAGTTTTTAAACGGCAGTATATTTTCCGGTTTGGGCGTTTCGGTACCCGAAGGCTATGTAACGCTTTTTTGGGATTCGCAATCGCTCATTCCCGCATTTCGTTTTAATATGTTAACTTTAATCGCTTCTTTGGTTCTTACGGCGTACCGTGCAGCAGATTCTTTAGTATCCTATCTTTTTATCTTGGTATATGCCGTTGCCGTGCGTTTGTTTGCTTTATATCCGTACGGCGGCACTGTCGGAAGCGGCGATATTCTTTTAGCGTTTTTTACCGGAGGAACATTGTTTTCCGCATTTTTTATTTTGGGGCGCTTCGGCACTGCGCCTTTATCTATCGGCGGAAAATGCGTATATGCCGTTTCGGGCGGAATCATTATGTTTTTAATTTGCGGTATGGGCTCTCCTGCCATTTCTTCCGTTTTTGTCCTTTTATTTTTAAACATACTGTCGCCGGTTATACGCTACTGTGAAGATGTGCTGTACCGCTTGCGTTTGCGTGCGCTGCTTTGCGCTGCCGGCATAAAAGGCGGAAGTGATAAAGGAGAAACCGGTAATGGTTAAAAAAGACAGTTTAAAAATTGGTGCAACGGCGGCGGCTTTTTTAGCTTTTTTCGGCGTATTGTGTGCAATACATATTCCGGTTAAAAAAAGTACGGCAAAAGCATTTGCACAAAACATACAAAACGTTTTGGATCAAAACGGCTTGGTAGACTACCGCGTACAAGAGCAATTGCTTTTAAAAAATCCCGGACAAGTTTCTTTGAGCGTATTTAAGTTGACAGGAACAAAGGCAAGCGCTCCGTCATACGCTTGTCTTATGCGCATTACCGGTATATGCGGTCCGGTGCCGGTTGTATTTGTGTATGAATACGCGGATGTGCGCTATGTCGGTATTGCAGGATTTAAAGACACAATATACACAAAAGAAAACTGCGGTATAAGCGATATTCAAATTGCGTATTGGAGTTCGCGCATCCGATTTGTTATGGAGGATATGCTTAAATGACAAAAAAACATATTTTTATTTACATTGGCGCATGTCTTTCGTTATTTGTTCCGGCTCCTGCGCGCTTTGCATACGGCATTGTATTGATTATTTTTGCAGATATAATACTTATGACGGTTATAGCGGTAAAATTGCTTTTGCAGCGCCTTAAACTCGATCTTTATAAAAATTTTTTGTGCGCCCTTGCTGCCGCCGGTATGAGCGTATTTGTGTTTGAACTTTTAAGTTTGTGGTCGCCCGTTACACTTTTTACGCTCGGTTTTACCGTGTATCTTATTCCGCTTTCAGCATTTGTTATGCACGCTGTAGCGGAAGAAAAAAAGAACGACGAAGATACGTTAATCGGCGGCTTACAGGATTGTACTTTTTTAAGCGCGGCAGGTTTATTGTTTTTTGCCGTAAGAGAATTGTTTGCTTACGGTTCTTTGTCTTTCCCCGATTCTGAAGGTATAAACGTGTTTTCTCTTTTACCCGATTTTATACCCTTTCCCGTTTTTTTATGGGCGGGTATTCCCGGTTCGCTTATATTGCTTGCTCTTTTTGTAACGGTTTTAGCCTTTGTATACCGTAAACTTGAAGCAAATAGCAAGGAGGAAAGCGAACAATGATTTTTCTTACAGTGTCTATGTATGTTTTATTGTGTTCCGCTCCTCTTGTATACGGCATCGGCTTAAAGAATTTAGTAAAATCTCCGCCCAATGTTAAAACCGTATGTTTGTCGGCGGCAAAATCTTTTGTTAGCGCGCTGTGCTCCATTACGGTGATGTGGTTTATAACAGACGCATTGCTTGCACCTTATTCGCTTGCTTTTTTGTTTCCGTTTATAGCTCTTGCGCTAACGGCAGGCTTTTCCATTGCCGCTAACCGGATTATACGGCGTTTTTTTAATATACACGTGGGTGCTTTTGATGTCAGCTTTTTAACAGGTATTTTAGCTTTGGCGGAAGGTTTTAGTTTGCAATATGCACTGATTATAGGTTTTGCCGCAACACTGTCGTTTTACTTACTGATACCGGTAATAAGGGCAATCAGAACGCGGCTTTTTATGAGTTCCTATTCGGAAAATTACAATGACTACGCTATGCTGTTTGTTACGGCAGCGTTGATTTTATGTGCATTTTATGCATTTAATTTTTCATGGCTTTATGTACATTAAAAAAAATATGCAAAAAGTAGTAAAAATGGCACAATTGTGGCAATTACAGCTTTAAAAAAATACCGTATTGGTATATCATAGAGTAGCGAATATGGGTACGATACATATATGCTTTGTGCTCAGCTTTAGTGTTGCCGGAAGCGAATTGCCGGACACTATTGAAGAGCTGTATCAAAAAAAATATAAAAAGATTCTCAGCTTTTTGTACGCTCACCAAGATATGTGTATTACATTGTTTGTGCCCGGTATTGTACTTGAATGGATTGAAAAAAAACATCCGGAAATAACTTCGGTATGTTTGGAAATGATAAACCGCAGACAAATTGAAATACTCGGCGGCGGTTATTACGAGCCGCTGTTTCCCTTGCTGCTTCCGGTAGATAGAGTTGCGCAAATTGAAGCGCTTACTACAGCAATCCGTAAAGCTACCGGCAAACGTCCGCGCGGCGCGTTTTTAACCGAAAGCGTATGGGACCCGTCCCTTGTATACAGTTTTAATACGTGCAGCATAGAATATACGCTTTTAGACAGCCGCCTTATACCGCAAAGTCAATTTAAACCCATTTCCAGTTTTTTACCGATCGTTATGGAAGACATGGGTAAAACAACAACAGTTATACCGCTTCATCAAAGCAGTATGCCGCAAAAGGGACAGTCGCCGGTAGAATATTTACACTTTACGCATACCGTTGCCCAATCGGGAGATTCGTCGGTTTTAGCTTGTTTGTTTACTCCGGCAAACTTTTTGGAATTAATGGAATCCAAATGGTTTGAAAATTTTCTTACTCTTTTAAAAAATGATCAAATTGCTTCTCTTTCCGTTCCTCAGCGCTATTTAAAACAATACAAAGCCCGCTCCAGAACCTATATACCGGCAGGCTGTATGTCCGATGCGGCGCTGTGGACGCTTGAACCCTTTGTACCGCACACGCGCGTTTTTACCGAAGCTATACGGCCTACGGTAAAAGATTTTTTAACCGTGTATCCCGAATCAAACCGTTTATACAGCCGTATGATGTATGTGAGTATGCTTATAAACCAGTGCAGGGGAGATAAAGCGCGTAAAAAAGCGGCAAAAGAAGAATTGTGGGCAGCACAAAATTTTGCAGCGTATATTTACACGGGAAAAGGCGGTATCAGCGATAAAGTTTTGCGCGGTAAAACGTACCGACACTTACTGCAAGCGGAAAAACTTGCCCGCTCGGTATCGGGATTTAAAGAAAATTCGAGCGCATTCGACTTTAGCATGTCCGGCGGAAGAGACTTTTTATGCTGTTTTGCTCCGTTTAACGCTTTTTTCGGTTTACAGGGCGGTGCTTTATTTGAATTCGATGTACTGCAAAACACTTCGAATTATTGTTCAACCACACAGCGTTCAAAAAAAATCGACGGCATTGCAGACACATACGAAAAAAAAATGTTTACGGACCATTTGTGGGATAAAGAAGACTTTGCCGGTTTTATTTCGGGCAACGGCTGTCCGGGGGCTTTGTTTCCCTCAGTGCGTTATACGGAAGTAAGCTTTGACCGCATTAAAAGCGAAATTAAACTGTCTGCCGATATTGTATGGGGAAAAAAAGAAATACCGATATCGCTTAAAAAAAATTACAGCGTATCTTCAAACGGTATTATTTGCCAATATATTTTAAAGAATAAAGGGACTCAAGACTTACAGGCAAAATTTGCCGTTGAACACAACCTTGCCATTCCTGGCGACAGTGCAGGCGTTTTAAATGCCGAAGTTATTGCAGGCGATGTAAAAGAAAGCGCTGTTGCCGAACAAGCTTATGTAAAAAAAACTGGCGTATCGATGATACGGCTTACGGACAGCGCTTCGGATATTCACTTTATGTTTGAACCGAACGAGCAGTGCGGTTTTTATCTTCAACCGTTTTTTACCCAAAGTTCGCATGCATACGAAATAAAAAAAATAAAAAATTATGAAGCGCACACGTGTGCATTTTTTTGGGACGTGTGTATTCCGCCGGGTATGGAAACGGAAAAAATCCTTAACTTAACTTTAGTTACTGCGGAAAAATGCGCGGTTGCAAAAAAGGCAAAAAAGCGCTAAACTGCCGTCTATGAATAGACGATTGATTACTTCTGCTTTACCTTACGTAAACAACGTTCCCCATTTGGGAAATTTAATACAAGTGTTGTCCGCCGACGTTTTTGCCCGCTTTTGCCGCAGCCGCGGTTATAAAACGCTGTATGTGTGCGGTACCGACGAATACGGTACGGCAACCGAAACAAAAGCGCTGGAAGAAAAAAAAACACCCAGACAATTATGCGATTATTATCATGCAATACATAAAGATATTTACAAATGGTTCGCCATTGACTTCGACCATTTTGGGCGCACATCGGAAGTACAGCAAACCGAAATAGTTCAGTCTTTGTTTAGCGCACTTGATGAGCGCGGTTATATAAAAGAGCATACGGTTGAACAGTTGTTTTGTCCCCAATGCGAACGTTTTTTAGCCGACCGCTATGTGCGCGGAACTTGCCCGCACTGCGGCTACGAAGACGCACGAGGCGATCAGTGCGAGCACTGCGGCAAATTGCTTGAGCCGGTAGAACTAAACGAACCGCGCTGTTCAACTTGTTCACATACGCCCGAAGTAAAGTCGACAAAGCATTTATACATCGATTTGCCGGCTATTCAAAAAGAATATGCGCCGTGGATGAAAGAAGTGAGCGAAAAAGGCAAGTGGTCTAAAAACGCCGTACAAATGACGCAAGCTTGGATCCGCGACGGTTTGCACGAGCGCGCCATCACCCGTGATTTAAAATGGGGCATTCCCGTTCCCAAAGACGGCTTTGAAAACAAAGTATTTTACGTATGGTTTGACGCGCCCATAGGCTATATTTCCATAACCAAAGCTTTGTGCGATAAACTTGCACAAGAAGCGCGCGACGGTAAAATTCCTGCTGATAAAGTTCCCGATTGGAAGTCGTGGTGGCTTCCCGAAGAGTCCGGTGCAAGCGATGCCAAAGAGCCGGTCGATTTATTTCAGTTTATAGGTAAAGACAATATACCGTTTCACACCGTGATTTTTCCTTCAACCCTTATCGGAAGCGGAAAAAACTGGACAAAACTGTACCACATGAGCAGTACCGAATATTTGAATTACGAAAGCGGTAAATTCAGTAAATCCAAGGGAATCGGCGTTTTCGGAAGCGATGCCAAAGAATCCGGAATTCCTGCAGATATGTGGCGTTTTTACATATTTTACAACAGACCGGAAAAATCGGATACGCAGTTTACGTGGAAAGATTTTCAGGATAAGGTAAACAGCGAATTGGTGGGAAATTTAGCTAATTTGGTAAACCGCACGACCACCTTTGTAAAGCGCTACTATGATGGAAAAATTCCCGAAGGTAAAAAAGACGAAGAATTGTGGAATCTCGTGGTTAAAGCTGAAAAACGCATTACTGAACTGTACGAATGGGCTGATTTAAAAGACGCATTTCACGAATTGTTTGCGCTTTCTTCGATTGCAAACAAAGCTTTTCAAGACGGAGAGCCGTGGAAAACCCGCGAAACCGATCCGGAAAAAGCTTGTTCGCTTATCCGTGATTTGTGCTATATTATAAAAGATTTGATGATTATGTGTTATCCGGTTATGCCGCAATATGCGGAACAAGTGCTCGGCTTTTTCGGTAAAACCGGACGATTGGGAACAATCGGCGACGAAAGCGCTGCAAAAGATGCTTTAACGTGGAAAGATTTGGGCAATACCGACGGTTTAAGCGAAGTTGTTGAAACGCGCATTATTTTTACTCCTTTAGATAATGTAAAAATCGATGCGTACCGCGAACGCTATTCGGGAAAACAAGCGGATCGAGCCGGAAACGGAAACGGCGGAAAGGCTGCGATGAGTGCCGGCAACAGCGGAAAACCCGCTTCCGGCACTGCGGTACATGCTGCACCGAAGGGGGCTCCTGCCCACGAGATGCCCAAAACGGCTGAAAATCCTGAGGCGCATTTTAACCGCTTTATCGCGCTTAAAACGGCAAAGATCCTTAAAGCAGAAAAACACCCCGAAGCGGATAAGCTTTATATAGAAACGATTGATGACGGAAGCGGTGAGGAGCGCGTTATTCTTTCCGGCTTGGTGCCGTATTTTACTGCCGAAGAGTTAACGGGAAAAGACATTATCATTGCCGACAATTTAAAACCGAGAAAAATGCGCGGCATAGAAAGCCGCGGCATGCTTTTGGCAGCCGACTATACCGATTCTTTCGGAAAAGAATGCGTTGAAATTTTAGGCTGTCCGGGAGCAGCTCCCGGTACTCCCGTCGTTCTTGAAGGAAGCGATCCCGAATCGGAAAAGCCTGCACAAATCGAAGCCGATGTTTTTTTTGCTTGCCCGATTAACGTAACAGATAATTGCGTAACCGTCGGCGGAAAGCCCCTTGTTGCCGGCGGCAAAAAACTTATAACCGTTTATACTGCAAACGGCGAAGTACACTGAGGTTGCTTTGTTTTCCGTACAAGCCCGCCTTTTGGAGCGCGATGAAATTGCCGCAGATTCACAGTATGCAAAAGCGGACGGCACGGAGCGTCGCATATCTTTTTTGCAGTCGGCGTTTTGGGCAAGCTTTAAAGCGCTGCACGGATGGAAGCCGCTTCGCTTTGAGCTTACCGTGTGTTCGGATATCTCCGATGAGCTGGATGTACCCGATGAGAGGCGGGGGCAAAAAAAATTGTCCGTTGAGCTTTCGGTTTTGATCCGCAGCTTTAAGCGTTTTTTTTCGATTGCCTATATTCCGATGGGGCCCGATTTATCTTCTTTGGCGCTTTGCCGGGATGAACCGGCCTCTTTTTGGATTCGGACGGTTGAAGCGGTAAAGCCTTTTTTGCCTAAAAACAGTTTGTGTTTGCGCTTTGATCCGCCCCTCGATTTTTATTCGCTTGGCGAACGTTATGATTTTGTGAGCTCTATTAAAAAGCCGCTTATAAAATCGCTTGCGGACATACAGCCGCCGGATACTACGGTTTTGGATTTAACGCTTGATGAGCAAACACTGCTTGGTAATATGAAACCAAAATGGCGGTACAATATACGCCTTGCCGAAAAAAAAGATGTCGTTGTCCGTGAGGGCGGCATAGGCGATATCGATGTATTTTACGGTTTGTATTGCCAAACGGCAAAGCGTGACGGTATTGCCGTTCACGGAAAATCTTATTACAAAGATTTACTTTCCCGCTCGGGAACCGACGGCTGTCTCGTGCGCTTGTACATAGCCGAACACGAAAACGATGCGCTTGCCGCAGTTATCGTGCTGTTTGCAAAAAACGAAGCCGTGTATTTATACGGTGCTTCGTCTAATGTTAAACGCAACCTTATGCCGGCATACCTTTTGCAGTGGACAGCCGTTTTGCAGGCAAAACGCGCAGGCTGCCTCACGTACGACTTTTACGGTATGCCGCCTACCGACGACGAAAAACATCCTATGCACGGTTTATACCGATTTAAAACCGGTTTCGGCGGAAAAATCATACACCGTCCGGGAAGCATAGACGTACCGCTTTCGCCGCTGTATGTTCCGTTTGCGCTTGCCGAACGGCTGCGTATGTTTTACCACAAGCGTTTAAAAAAACTGTTTGTCCGCCGCTGATTATTTTTTTGTTACGCTGATTTTTTCTACAATGTTTTTTGCCGTCGTCAACTTTGAAACGTCGCCGTGAATCTTTCCGTCGTCACCGTTTTCTGAACCCGTTCCGGCAAGCAAAAGCGTTATTTCCTTGTCCGGTCCGTCCGAATCTCCGTCCGCCGGAATTTTTGCTTCGTATACGACGGACGGCTGGCCGTTTACGCCGGAATTTTTCTTTGTGTAAAAATCGTTGTAATCGAAACTCGTATTGAATTCGGCTTTGATAACGCATTCTGTATCGCCGATTTGTGCGGTGAATACGATGCCGCCTTTCGGCGTCGCCGATGTTACCGCGTCCACCTCTGTGCTGTTCGGCGCATTTTTTACGCTGCCGTAATTTGCCGCATGATACCACACCGGAAGCGCTTCGGGTCTTCCTTCTTTGGGACCGAAAATCCAATTTCGCTTGCTTGAGCGCTGTGTTACGTACAGGGTGCGCACATAAGTGCCGTCGGCATCTTCAAGCCATACGGCACACTGCGGGTTCATTTTTGCCTTCCAATTTTTTCCCGCTTCAATAACGACGCTAACTTCTTTTGCAAAAAGTGCCGACGCTGCCGATAAAATTACAAATACTGCAAATGCTCTTTTCATTTTGTACCTCCAAAAATTGCATTTATCCATAAGTCAATAAAACGGTTCATATATGCCGAACCGTTATCCCAATATTTTTTATTGCACTTTTTAAGAAAAACCGCTTCAACGCAGCCCCACAGCCCCGACACGAGAATGTCCACATCAAGCTGCGGATTTGCCGAGCGGGCACTTCCGCTTTGTACGCATGCCTTTAAAACTTCGGTTGCCGCCTTATTGCACACAAAATATGACTCTCTAAATTCATTGCCGGCAGCGGCAGAAGTTTTAATTCCCTGTATAACGAGCAATGCACGGCGCGGATTTTCAAAACACCAATCGCGGAACGTATGTGCGGCGGTTTGCAATTTTTTTTTGTCCGCGCTCAGATTTTGTACACGGTTAAGTATTCTTTCGTTCAATTCGTGTAAGCAGTCAAGGCTTATTTCCTGAAAAAGGCTGTCTTTGTCCTTATAATAGTGGTAAATGTTTGCTGCCGTAATGCTGCAGTTTGCGGCAATATCGCGCATGGAAATCGAATCCGGATTTTTTTCCATGAGTAATTCAAGCGTTTTTGTTTTTATTGTCGATACGATTTGTGTGTTTGCCTTTCTCATAATCGTCTCTTTTGCGTTTTATTATTGAACAATGATAAATTAACACTGTTTAATAATAAAGTCAAGCGGACGCGTTACACTTGACTTGCGTTTGACTCGAATTCGTCGTATTATATTTTTGAAAAGGGGTGTTCCCATGAAAAAAAATACGGTGTTGTTATTTTCATCGGCGCTTTTAATCACAGCGGCTGTTTTGTTTTGTGCTGCAGACTGTTCGCAAAAAAATACTGTTACAGCGCGGAGCGCGCAAGCGTGGTCAAACGAAGATGGCTCCGACTTTGCCGATATTCCCGACTTTGAACAAGCGTTTGTTCCCGTATATGAAAAGGCGGTACCGGAACCGGATTTGCCGGCAAAAAGACGGAATTTAAGCGGATCTTCTTCGGCTTCCGCCAAAAAAAGCGCGTCAGGCGCGGCAAAGTCAGGCGCAACATCTTCGGCCGTGCGCCCCTTAAAAGAATATAAAACCTCGTATACGACAACGCGCTCTGCAAAAAATGCATTTGTCATGCCCGCAGGCGTTTCGGGAGAAGTCGTTCCGGCCGCCCCTGAAAAGGGCGATTTAACCGTCATCGATTGGGGACCGCAAAAAGAGCTGCCTGCGGCAATCCGCCAGCCGTCTTTTTACGTCGTGTTTTCGCTTCCCGTAAAGGCGATAAGCGCGCTCGAAGAACCGTCTTCAAAGTCTGATTATATGAAAGTTGAGCCTGCCGTTGAAGGCGTGTTCCGCTGGTACGGTTCGCGCCATTTGGCGTTTGAAGCGAGCGAAAACATCAACCCCTTGTTGGAATACACGATTACCGTTCCCGATACGGTAAAGTCGCTGAGCGGAAAGCCGATTACCGGCGAACGCGTTTTTAAAATCAAAAGCGAAGATCTGCGCATTACCGGTTCTACGGTCGGCTATTCGTTTGCAAAAAAATCCGGCATGTGGATCGATGAGGACGACGTTGTACCCGAAGCGGCGAACGAAGTGCTGCTTACATTCAACTATCCGGTTAAGGCGCAGGATTTTTCAAACCGTATCCGTGCCGAAATTGACGGCAGCGTTTTGCCCTGTATCGTGAGCCAAAAAGACGACAAATCGCTGCTTGTCACGGTAAAGGGAAACATTCCTTTCGACACCGACGTGTATATTTATGTCGATAAGCTGTGCATCCGTTACCACACGCTTTTGCCGTTCCGATTGAAGGATACCGACGTCGAGCGTTCGGCAGGGCGTTTTTTAAATCCCGTGTACCTGCGCTTTTCGCACAATGTTGATGCTGCCTCGGTTTTGGCGAATCTTTCGACCGAACCCGCGATGCCCATAAAGAAAGAAAACATCGAAGTAAACGGAAGCACGGTCATCGTCTACGGACTTCCCGTCAACTTTAATTCAAAATATACGCTGACGATTAAAGACGGCATAAAGGATGTGTACGGCAGAAAATTGAAAACCGGAAAGTCCGTTTCGGTTCGGGTTCCCGAAGCGGCAAGCTACGTGAGGTTTTTGGACAGCGGCACAAAAATGCTCGAAGCCGCCTATCCGCACAAGTTTTTGTTCGAATACCAAAACTTGTACGAACCCTCGCGTTACAGCATTGTAAAAACCGACGCTCCGCTCAACATAAAGTCGTGGCAAACGTCTATTTCCGAAAAGGATGCGATACAGCCGAATATAAAAATACGCAATCAAAGGCAGTTTGAAGTTATCGATTTGGATCCGCTTTTGGATGAGGGCAAGGGCTTTGTGCGCTTCGATGCGGAGATGACCGTTCCGTCTTATTGGGATAAGGGTAAATTTTACACACAGGAAAACTGTACGAGTATTCAGGTAACCGATTTGGGCATTACGGTTCGGTACGGAGTAAATAAGGCGGTCGTACTGGTAACAAGTCTTGCAAGCGGCAATCCTGTCGAAGGGGCGAATGTGTACATGTACAGCGGTGAGCACCCCGTAAGCACTGCGGCAACAACCGCGCTCGGTTCAGGTACGACGGATAAAAACGGACTTGCCGTTTTGCAGTTTGACCGTTGGAGTGCGGCATTTTTTGACTCATACCGGGAAGCCGTTTATGTGGAAAAAGACGGAGACCGCGCGGTGTTTTATCCGGATACGCACCGCGAATGGCGTTCCGTTTCTTCGGTCGGCGATATTGATACCGGCGTGCAGAATTTTCAGCGTACATTTATGTTTTCCGACCGCGGTTTGTACCAGCCCGGCGAAACGATTACGTTCCGCGGCATCGACCGCACGCAAAGGCTCGGCTCGTTTACTCCGTATACCGATGATTATACGATAACATTAAAAGAAAACGTGTGGGGCGATGCCGAAGAGATTGCGCGCTTAAACGGCACTTGTTCGGAATCGGGCGGTTTTTGGGGGTCGATTAAACTTCCCGAAAACGTAAAGCCCGGTCAATACGTGCTTGTATACGAGCGCCCCGGAAGAGAGTGGCGGAGCCGCAAAATCAATATTACCGTCGCGTATTTTGAACGCTTAAAATTCCAAGCGGAAGTTGCCTTGAGCGATGCGACCCTCGTTGCAGGCGATACGATAAGCGGCTCGGTTAAAGCTTCGTATTTGTCCGGCGGCTCTCTGGCCGAAGCGACGTACACGGGCGGCTGGGTGCGCCAAGGCTGCGATTTTACAAGCGACGACAGCGCACTTAAAAATTATACCTTCGGCCCGCGCGAAATCGAGCGGTCAATGGAACAGCTTTCTTCGTTTGAAGGAAAGCTTTCCGCCGACGGCAGTGCGCGCATTTCGTATACGACCGCCGAAGAAGGCATTGTCGGTTCTCCGTACCGCTACTTTGCCGAAGCGTCGGTAACCGATATAAGCAATCAGCTTATTGCCGCGCGCAATGCGGTAACGGTTCATCCCGCGTCGTTTTACATCGGAGTTGCAAAACCCGACGGCGTTACCGGCTTTGCAAAAAAAGGGCAGGAATTGAATTTTCCGCTTATGCTCGCTTCCGCCGACGGAAAAGCGCTTGCTTCTTTGGATTTTGTTAAAGGCAATTTGTCTGCCGAACTTATACGCGACGATTGGCATTTGGTGCAGCAGTACGGTTCGGCCGGCAGCGTATACGCGAGCTACGAAAAACAAAGCGTAAGCGAATATACCTCTTCGATAAAACCTTCGCTCAAAGGATCGGTAAAAGTTACGCCTAAAAACGCCGGCTATTATACGCTCGTGTTAAGCGGAACCGATAGAAACGGTAAAATTGCAAAAACCGAATATTCCTTTTTTGTAACCGGTTCGGGCGCCGTTTTTTGGAACCGCGACTTTGAATCTTCGCTGCGCCTCACTCCCGACCAATCGCAGTACAATCCCGGCGATACGGCGCGCATTTTGCTCGAAAGCCCGCTGCCTGCCGGCAATTATCTTATTACCGTTGAGCGTGAAGGAATTTTTACCGAACAAGTGCGCCGTTTTGAAGAAAGTACCGCCGTGCTGGAAATCCCGATTGCGCTCAATTACGTGCCGGTTGTGTACGTGAGCGTGTGTTCGTATTCCGTGCGTTCGGGAAAGCCGACTCATCAGTACGGCGAAGCCGACATGGACAAGCCCAAGGGCTTTTTCGGTTCGACCGCCGTGTTTGTAAATCCGCGCGTAAAAGCTTTTTCGATCGACGTTGCCGCCGACAAACCCTCGTACCGTCCGGGCGAAAAAGCGGTTATCGTGCTGAATGCGACAAAGGGCGGAAAGCCGCTTGCCGACGCGGAGCTGACCCTTATGGCGGTAGACCGCGGCGTTTTGGATTTAATCAATTATCACGTTCCGAATCCCGTAGACTTTTTTTACAATGAATACAACTTTCCGCTTTGCGTAAAGGGCGGCGATTCGCGCTCGCTGCTTATGGATCCGGTAACTTACGAAATAAAGAACCTAAAAGGCGGAGACGCTTCGGATGAAGAAAAAGAACAGGAGCGCAAAAAATTCGACCCGACAGCCGTCTTTATACCGGTTTTAAAAACCGATAAAAACGGTCAGGCTCGCGCCGAATTTACTTTGCCCGATACGCTTACAACCTACCGCATTACAGCTTTCGGCGTTCACGAGGATTTGCTTGCTTTGCAGGAAGATGAAATGCTCGTGCAAAATCCCGTAAACGTGCTTGCCGTAAAACCGCGGCGCTTACGCGAGCGCGACACGGCCGAATGCGGCGTGCTGATTTCAAACCTCGATTCGCGCGCACACAGCATAACGGTAAAAGCCGAAGTACGCTCTCCGCAGGGAACCGATTCGGCAAACGGCGGAAAATCCGCCAAGAGCGCCGCGGGCAAAGCCGCCGGTAAAGCCTTTTTCGACGGCAGCGCGCAAAAAACGGTTAAGGTCGAAAGCGGCGCACAGTCGACGGTGTATTTCGATCTTGCCGCTCAAAAAGCGGGAAAAGTCGAAGCCGTGTTTTCGGTATCGTCGGATATTTTAAAAGAGCGCTTGGTGCAGCCGCTTGTTATCGAGCACCCCTTTGTGTTCGAAACCTTTACGGCGACGGGAACCGTCGAGCGTTCCGCTTCTTCGGTTTCCGAAATGGTGGCGCTCCCGTCTTTTGCCGATTTGAACGCCGGTTCTTTGTCGGTTACGCTGGATGCAACCCGCTTGGCGACGCTTTCGTCGGCGGTCGATTACGTGTTCAATTATCCGTACGGCTGTATGGAACAGCAAAGCGCGCGCTTATTGCCCTTGGTTGTTTTCGGCGACTACATCGCTACCTTCGGTTTGCAAACCGAAGTGCCCGACGTAAAGAAAACCGTAAGGGAAACCTTTGCCTCGTGGAAACAAATTCAACAGGACGACGGCGGTTTTCCGTATTGGCCCGAGGGTACGGAGTCGAGTTTTTACGTGAGCGTACGCATCGCTCATTTGTGCGCGCTCGCAAAAGAGCGCGGCTACAGTGCTAAGGATATTGCGCTCAATACGGAAAGGCTTGCTTCATATGTTTCGTCAAAACTCAACAAAAAGTACCTGAGCGATTACCTTCGCGCGTATGCGTGTTATGTGCTCGCGCTCAACGGAAAGAGTTTTCCTTCTTCTTTGCTGCCGTCCGTATCCGCTAAAGATACCGATATTTCGACTGCGGCCTTGGCCGGCTTGGCTTGCCTCGAGCGCGGCTCTTCCGGCGATAAGGAAAAGGCTCAGCAGTATGCGGACACCATACGCCGCTACTTGCGGCCCGATACGCGCGGCGTGGACATAACTTCTCCCGACGAATCGCGGTACTATTATTGGTATGCGAACGACAAATCCATGGATTATGCGCTGACGGTTAAACTGTTTACGCAGCTTAATGCCGACGACGCTATGATTACAAAGCTTTTGTATACGCTTTTGCAGCGTCAAAAAGCCGGCTATTGGAAAAGCACGGCCGTTACCGCCTTTGTGCTCGATTCGGTATATACGGTTATAAAAACGGCTAAACTCGACAACTTGAATATGAGCGTTTCGGCATCTGTGGACGGAAAGGATTTGGTTTCCGGAGGCTTTAAAGGCGCGGGAGCGCAAGCTCTTACGTTTACCGCCGATTTCGACACCGAGCCCTTGAGTACCGTAAAGCGCGATACGCTGCTTCCGCTTACGATTAAGAAAAAGGGTTCGAATCCGCTGTATTATACGACATCGCTCAAGTACGCTATTCCGCAGGAAATGCAAACCTCTCGCGATGAAGGCTTGGGTGTTTCGTATATTCTCCGCGATGCCGAAACCGATAAAATCGTAAAACCGTCTTCGGCTTCTTCTTCCCTTATCGAGCTTGAAAGCGGCAAAACCTACGAAATGGAAATAAAATTGTCGTCGGGACGCGACCGGTCTTTTGTGGCGCTTCGCGCACCGGTGCCGTCGGGGGCGGAAATTATCGACGCGGCCTTTGTTACGACCGCCTCCCTCACCGGAAGCAACCGCGCCGAAGACGAGGATGCCGACGATGAAGACGATTGGTATGGCTGGTTTTACGGAAGGCCGATGAGCAGTCAGCGCATTTACGACAACGAAGTGCAGTATTTTTGGAACGATTGGGCAAAGGGAAGCGATACGGTGCGATTTAAATTCCGCGCCGTCAGAAAAGGAGTGTATCCCTGTCCGCCGCTTACCGCCGAATGTATGTATGAAAACGAAGTGTTCGGCCGCACCGACGGATACCTGTTTGTGATAAAATAATGAAGGCCGTTTCGAAGATACAAAAAAACGTTTGCGCCGCCGGTCTTTGTGCGGCCGGCCTGTGTGCCGCCGGCGCTCTGCTCTTGTTTGCCGCGCTTGACCTCTTTGTGCTGCCGTTTCCGAAGCTCAACGCATTTCGGAAGCGGGATTGGAGTACGCGCATTTACGACAGGCGCGGCACATTGGTGCAAGTACTTGCGCTCGAAGGCGGTGTGCGCCGCGAGTTTACTCCGCTTTCGGCTATGCCGCAGCAAGCTATTGATATTTTTTTAGCGGCCGAAGACAAACGTTTTTTTTCGCACTGCGGAATCGACTTTTCGGCCGTAGTGCGCGCGGTGCTGCAAAATATACGGAATGCTCAAAGGGTGAGCGGCGCTTCGACCGTTACGATGCAGCTTGCCCGCCTTGTGGTTCCGGCAAAAAAGCGCACGCTTGCGGCAAAACTCAACGAAGCATGGAACGCGCTTCGCATAGAGCGGCGCTTAAGCAAAAACGAAATACTCGAGCTGTATTTGAATACGCTGCCCTTCGGTTTCCAAACCGAAGGCATTACATCCGCCGCAAAAACTTTTTTTGCCGCACCGCTTGAAGAGCTGAGCATCGAGCAGTTGTGCTGCCTTGCGGTTATACCGCGCCGCCCTTCGGGTAACAATCCGCTCGAACACCCGGAAGTATGCGCCGAGCGCGCCTGTGAACTGTACCGTTCGCTCGGCAATTCCGCCGCCGATTCCGGTCACGGCGCATCAATCGGAGCCGCGCCGCTTGAACACTTTGTGCGCATTGCCGAAAATGCGCGGCGTGCCGAATATCCGTTTTATTTGCCGCACTGCGTTGATTTTTTGAAAAAGCGGTTTGCGCGCGAGGGCCGCTCCCTTCCCCCGGAAATACGATTGACTGCGGATGCGCTTTTTTCTTTTCACGCCGAAAATCTTTTGGCGGGCGAACTTTCGAACAATTCATACGCGCGCGTGTACAATGGAGCGGTGTTTGCAATCGAAAACGAAACGGGGAACATCATCGTGTGGGTCGGTTCCAATTCTTATTTCGACCGCGACCACCAGGGACAAATTGACGGCGTTACCGCGATGAACCAAAGCGGTTCGAGTTCAAAACCTTTTTTGTACGCGCTCGCGCTGGACAAAGGCTATAAGCCCTCCGACGTGCTTCCCGACATTCCGCTTCGCTTCGGCTCGGACGAAGTGTACATTCCGCGCAACTTCAACAACCGCTATAACGGCCCCGTGCGCTTCCGTACCGCCCTTGCATCCAGTTTGAACGTGCCGGCCGTAAGCCTTTTGGATTCGATCGGCGAAGCTTTTTATGCCGACACGCTCGATAAACTGCATTTCGATTCGATACGCACAAAGGGACTCGATGCGGGGCTTGCGCTCGCGCTCGGAAGCGCTCAGGTATCCTTGTATGAATTGGTACGGGCATTCAGCGTTTTCCCGCGTGACGGAACGGTTATTCCGCTCCGCTTGCTCGAAAATTCCGGCAGCAGTGGCGAAGTACTTCGCTCGGCTGATTCGCCGCCCGATTCGGTAAACGACGATTTTTCGCCTTCGCGCGTATATTCTCCGGACAGCGCGCGCATTATCTGTTCGATTTTGTCCGATAGCGAAGCGCGCGTAAAAGGATTCGGTTTTTCGTCCGTGTTCAAAACGGACTTTCCGTCCATGTTTAAAACGGGAACGGCAAATCAATATCAAAGCCTTATCGCTCTGTGTGCGAGTTCCGCCTATACCGTGGGCGTGTGGCTCGGAAACTTTTCCGGCGAAACCGTTATCGGTAAAACGGGCAGTTCGATACCCGCTTACATCGCAAAAGAAGTGCTTACCCGATTGCAAACCTCTGCGGACGGAAGCGGCAAGATTCTTCCGGCGCGTAACTTTGCCGAACCGGAACATTGGCACAAGGGACGCGTGTGCGCGCTTTCGGGTATGATCGCTTCTCCCGATTGTCCGAACACGATAAGCGAGTACCTTCCCGATTCTCTTATCTCCGAAGATAAAAAAAAGCTTCGCTGCACTTGGCACACAAAAGAAAACGGAAGGTTAAAAACCGTGTATCCCGAAGAGTACCGAAACTGGTTTTTATCGGCCGAACGTTACGGTGCCGTCAACGCCGGCGGTGCACCTCTTACGATAGTCCGCCCCGTGTCGGGAAGCCGTTTTCTCTACGACAGCGCGTATAAAAACATTGCCGTCATTCCGCTCGAAATAAACGGCGGGCACGGCGATACGGTGCGCGTGTTTTTGGACGGCGCCGAATATGCGGTGTTGGAACGCCCGTTTTTTATAAACCTTAACGCGGGTAAAGGAAAACACCGCGTGCGCGCCGTGTGCGCAAACGAAGAGCAAACCGTCTTTTTTACGGTGGAGTAGGGCTTGGAGATCTTATTGCACTTGCGCTTTTTCCGTGCTATGATTGTTGCCATGCTGCGAAAGACATTGTTTAGAATGCTGTTTATTTGTCTGTTTTTGCTGTGCGCGCAGCTGCATGCGCAGCAAAGTATGCACATGCGGCAAAAGATTCCATCTCCCTTGTACGGCATAACGCTCGACGCGGTTTCAAAATCTTCGATTAACAAAATCATCGATGCGATAAAAGCGCTTCCCGTTAAGCCGACCGCCCGCGTCATTATCGATGCCGATAAAAAACCGGCGGATTTTGTTCCGCTTTTGGAGCGATTACATGAGGTTTCCTATATTTTGCTTTGCCCCTGCGATTCTTCCGACATGAAACTGTATAAAACGGTCGAATCGTATACGGCGCGCTTTGCCGACTGCGCAGCTCATCTTGCTCCCTATACGGATATTTGGGAAGTCGGCAACGAAATTAACGGCGAGCTCTGGCTGGGCGGTACGGACGAACTGATTGCTCAAAAAGCCTATGCGACGTGGAAATATGTGCACGACCGCGGTTTTGCATCGGCGCTTACAACTTATATGTTTAAGATCGGCGATCAAAGCATGACGATGGAAGAATGGCTTGCAAAGTTCATTCCTTCCGATATGAAAAACGCGCTCGATTACGTGTTGGTCAGTTATTACGACGAAGACAACGAAGGCATGCATGAGGATTGGAACGATATGTTTAAAAACTTATACGAGATGTTCCCCTCTTCGCAGCTGGGCTTCGGTGAGGTCGGCTTTGCCGCTCCGCACCGGGCGGGAAAGGTTTTTAACGCTCAAGCCGATGCGTATTACCGCATGAAGCCTTATAACGACCGCTATGTCGGCGGTTATTTTTGGTGGTACTGGCAGGAAGACTGCGTTCCGCATAAGCGCAATTCGCGCTGGCAAAAAATCGCCGATAATTTTTTGTGGATGAAAGAAAACTACTTTTGAAGTACAGCTACCACACATCTTGTGCGGCGGCTGCCGATTACCGGTAAGCTTGTCTTGCGGCAAAATATTGCGAGTCTAGAACCGCGGCTATCCGTGACGGTTCGGTATTTCGTGTCTACTTGTATTTTATACCGTCTTTTTTTATACTGTTTTTGCTATGAAAAGTTTTTTTACCGTCAACCGTATTATGTATGCATCCGCTTTCTTTGTGTTGTGCATCGCAATAGTGCTGAATATTACCACTCAAATTCCTTTTGTGGGGTTTCTGCCGGTTGTACGGTGGATTGATGTCGCCGTTAATGCGGTTGCCGCCGCTTTGTGCATTTTTTTGTTTATAAAACCGGGTTGCAAAATAATTTCGTATCTGTTGTTTTTTATCGAAGGCGGGGTTACCGTTCACATGGGCTTTGTCGGTATCGGAACGCTCCTTTTTACTGCAGGATGTGTTTTTGTTTTTGTAAACGGAGACTTTAAAAGACGTTATAAAGAAAAAATCGCAGCGCTTATTTTATATTGGGCACTTATTACGGTGCTTTTGTATTTTGCGTTTAATATAAAAATGATGATATTCGAAATTGCGCTTACTCTTTTTCATTTTGGGCTTTTGGCTTGTCTTTATAAAAAGCTGGAATCGAAGCTGTCCTTTCTTTTGCCCGCAACCGAAATCTTTTTTCCTAAAATTGAGCTTCCCCCTAAGGGATCAGCCTTACGCTTGTTGGACTACGGCGTTTCTGAGCGTCAAAATTTTTTTATTAAAGGTATGGTCAACGGAAGAAAAACCTACGAAGAGCTTGCCGCCGAATACCATGTAAGTACTTCCGTCGTAAAAAAAGACATGGCAGCGGTCTGCCGTCTTTTTGGAGTAACAAACAAAGAGTCTTTACGGATTTTGCTTTTGCAGTATAAAATTAAGTAGGAGATGCCTTTTAAAATCAATATGCAAGTAAAAAATAATTTTTATGCAGCCGTTGTGGGAGCTGCAAACATAGACATTTCAGCTAAAGCTTATAACAATTTTATTAGTGCCGATTCAAATCCGGGAAAGGTAAGTTTTTCGTTCGGGGGAGTAGGCAGAAATATAGCCGAAAACTTGGCGCGCCTAAATATTCCGGTACAATTTATCAACATTTTTTCGGACGATTTATACGGCGATCAAATAAAAGAATCGTGTACACAAAACGGAATCGATATTTCGCAATCACAAACGGTAGCAGGTTCTTGCGCTTCGGTATATGTAAGCATTGCAGATAATTACGGCGAAATGAAATCGGCAATTGCGGATATGAGCATATACGACAAATTGACGCCTGAGTTTTTACAAAAAAAATTGCCCGTCATAAATGCCGCTTCCGTATGTATAACCGATACGAATATTCCGCAACAATCGCTTGAATTCCTATTTAAAAACTGCACGGTACCGGTTTTTGTAGACCCGGTGTCGGTTGCAAAAGCGGCTAAAATACAAAACTTGCTTTTATACATCCACACGCTTAAACCGAATAAACACGAAGCCGAATTTTTAAGCGGCATAAAAATCAAAAACAAAAAAGATGTGCAGTGTGCAGCCGAAACGCTGTTAAAAAAGGGCGTTAAGCGCGTGTTTGTTTCGCTTGGACAAAAAGGTTTATTTTGTGCAGACGGCAAAAACGGTTTTTTTATTCCGAGTAATCCGGTGCGTGCCGTGCACACAAGCGGTGCCGGCGACAGTATGGCTGCAGCACTGGCGTGGTCTTTTATGCACGGTTTGTCTTTAGAAGAATCCGCAAAAGCTGCAAGCGCCGCTGCAAGTATTTGTATCGAAAGTGAAAAAACGGTAAGTGAACAAATGAGCGCTGCTTTGCTTTGCACACGCGCTCAATTGCAAATATCCGCATAAAATCCTGTACGGAAAATATTGAAGGAGTGTATGTATGAATGCTATGTGTCCATATCTTGATGTTTCCGCTGAAGTACAAAAAGCTTTGACGGAAGGTAAACCGGTAGTTGCTTTGGAATCAACTATTATTTCGCACGGTATGCCGTATCCGCAAAATGCGCAAACGGCGCTTGCCGTTGAAAAAATCATACGCGATAACGGAGCGGTACCGGCGACAATTGCTATTATAGGCGGCAGGCTTAAAGCCGGCATCAGCGAAAAAGAAATAGACTATTTGGGTAAAAAAGGACTTGCCGTTGCCAAAGCAAGCCGCAGAGACATTCCCATCCTTGCAGCGCAAAAACGTGATGGAGCTGCAACGGTTGCCGCAACAATGATTATTGCAAACCTTGCAGGAATTTCCGTTTTTGCTACCGGAGGAGTCGGTGGGGTGCACCGCGGCGGCGAAACCACAATGGATATTTCTGCAGACCTTGAAGAACTTGCGCGCACTCCCGTTATGGTCGTATGCGCCGGAGCAAAGTCGATTTTAGACCTCGGTTTAACCCTCGAATATTTGGAAACAAAAGGAGTTGCCGTAGTCGGTTACCGTACCGAAGAACTGCCGGCTTTTTATACGCGCACAAGCGGCTTTAAGTTAAACAGCAGTTTAAACAGCCCCAAAGAAATAGCTCAAAGTTTTTTTATTCAAAACGGATTGGACTACCGCATGGGTATGCTTGTAGTAAACCCCATTCCCGAACAATACGATATGGACGGAAAGTATATTGAAAACGCAATCGAATATGCGCTAAAAAAAGCTCAAAAAGCGGGAATCCGCGGTAAAGAAACCACTCCGTTTCTTTTAAACGAAATAAAAGAAATTACCGGTGGCAAAAGCCTTGAAGCGAACATTCATTTAGTGTATAACAATGCTGAACTTGCTGCCCGCATAGCATGCGAATACGCCGCTTTTAAAAAGCCGAACGCTTGAAAAAAAGCGTTTTCTTCAATATACTTTTACGCAATGAACCTTGAAGCATTTGTTTTAGGCTGCGGCGGTATGATGCCGCTGCCGTACCGGCATTTAACATCGGTTTTACTGCGCCGAGAAGGACAGCTTTTTTTATTCGATGGCGGGGAGGGTACACAGGTTTCCCTTAGGCGTCTTAACTTAAAGTGGAAAAAAATAAACGCTATTTTTGTAAGCCATACGCACGCCGACCACGTTACCGGACTTCCGGGAATTCTTATGCTTTCCGCCCAAGTGGAGCGCAGTGAACCGCTGTATATTTACGGTCCGCCTAAAATAGCCGAATATATAGAAACAAGCCGCAGCGTTTTGGATATGTATATAAATTATCCGATTGTCGTAAATGAAATTACCGCTCCGTGCGTTTGTTACGAGGGTGACGGTTTTTACGTTAGGGCGTTTCCGCTTAAGCACACAAAAACGTGCGTCGGCTATACTTTGGAAGAATTGGATCGACCCGGAGAATTCAATCCCGAAAAAGCAAAAGAGCTGGGCGTTCCTGTCGGTCCTTTGTGGTCAAAATTGCAGCACGGCGAATCGGTACAAAACGCTTTGGGCGTTACGGTGCTTCCGGAACAAGTAGTGGGAAAAGCGCGCGCCGGGCGCAAATTCAGCTATGTAACCGATACTTTGTATTTACCGTCCATCGCTCAAGAAGTGCGCGGTTCCGACCTTTTAATATGTGAAGGTATGTTTGCACAGGAATTTATCGACCAAGCTGTTGAAAAAAAACACATGACCGCCCGTCAAGCGGCAACAATCGCAAAAGACGCCGGTGCGGATAAATTGGGTTTAATTCACTACAGCCCGCGCTATACGGACAGCGAATTAAAACAGTTACTTTACGAAGCTCAAAGTGTTTTTAAAAATACCGTTCTTACAAAGGATAGGATGGTATTTGAAATTCCGTATAAAGACTAGGGCTTGCAAATTTTATGATTGAACTGCACTCAGTTACAAAAAACTACGGTAACAGATGTGCCGTACACAATATCAGCTTTAGCGCACCATCAAACTCCGTTACCGCGCTCATCGGGTTAAACGGTGCCGGAAAAACCACCATACTTAAAGCTGTGTGCAGTATGCACTATGCCGACAGCGGAGTCGTTTTGGTAAACGGCATAGATGCTGCCGAAAACAGTATTGCAAATAAAAAACAAACGGCTTTTATGAGCGAGCGTTCCGCATTTTTCCCCGAATATACAGTGTATGAATTTTTATGCCGTGAAGCTGCAGTGCTTTTTGCCGGTTCGGATAAAACGGAACAAAAAGAGCGTATTGCACAAGCAAGTCGCTTGTGCGGCATACACAAAGTATTTTCGCAAAAAATAGGGACACTTTCTCACGGCTGGCAAAGGCGTTTGGCTTTTAGCCGCTGCCTTTTAAGCGACCCTCAAGTATTGGTATTGGATGAACCTGCTTCCGGGCTGGACCCGCGCCAAAGTGCCGATATGCGCTCTTTAATCGAAAAATTAAGCGAACACAAAACCGTTTTTTTTTCCACACACCTTATCCGCGAAATGGAAACACTGTGTTCAAAAATCGTAGTATTGCATCAAGGAAGCGTTATTTTCCAAGGCAGTCAAAACGAGCTGTGCACGTTAACCGGTGAAAAAACTTTGGAAAAAAGCTTTTTAAACATAACTTCTAAAACACAGGAACAAGCGCTATGAACGGCATACATATAAAAAAGAAGCCGGTTTTTATACCGCTTGCTGCGTATGAATTATTTTCGCTTGTTTTAAATCCTGCCGTATATGCAGCCGGGATTGTATTTGAAGTTGTATGTTTTTATTATTTTTTCTTTTTTAACCGCTTTTTTGTGCCGGGTATAGGTTCTGCCGATATGCGCCGATTTTTTTCCGTTATGCCCGTCGTTTCCGTTTTATGCATTCCCGCACTTACCATGAACTTATGGAAAAAAGAAGATGATCTTTCGCTGTTGCCGCTATCTTCTTTTATGCGCGTAAGTGCAAAGTGGTTTGCAGCTGTAATCATTTTTTTGTTTTTTGTGCTTGTCTCCTTGCTCATACCCTTAGGCGCGTCTTTTTTTACTGTTATCGATGTATCCTCAGTGTGTACGGGGACAATCGGTATACTTTTGTTTACTATGGCGGCAACAGCCTTGGGCTTATGTGCTTCCGTACTGTTTAGGCGCCAACCGCTGTCTTTTTTTGTTTCGGCGCTTTGTTTAGCGTTTTTTGCATACGGTAACCGTGCGGTTTTTTATAGCGGTATTACATCTGAAAAAAATGGCGGTATTTTGAGCGCTGCAGTGTATGCGCTCGGCGGTATAAGCCGTTTTTTGTCGTTTGCACGTCATTTTGACAGTGCAGGTAAAGGTATTTTAGACAGCCGCGATATTGTGTTTTACGTATGCGCCGCTTTATGCTTTGTATATTTTTCCGCTTTTGTTTTGGAAAAAAGAAAATATTCGCGTGCGTGCACGTGCGCAAGTAAAAAAAAGCTGTACCGCTCGTACGGAGCAAAATTGCTTTTGTGTGCACTGGTACTGTGGAACGCTCAAGTGTTTTACATTCGCACCGATATAACAAAAAATAAAACATATACGCTTTCCGATATAAGTACGCGCTTACTCGGTTCTTTAACCGACACATTAACCGTTTTTTACTATTTTTCGCCGGATGCGGATAAATTGTATCCGCAAGTACGGGAGGTAAAAGAGTTTTTGTTTTCGTATGCAACAGCTTCATCTTTGGTAAGCGTACGCTTTATGAATACCGCTAAAGACGAAAATAAACGCAAAGCCGAAGCCGCACATATTACAGCGCGTACAGTACAAACCGATTCCTCCGGCTCTTTTAAAACAGTGTATTCGGGAATTGCACTTGAATATCAGGGTAAAAGCGAAACAATTCCGTTTTTGCTGGAAAGCGGCACGCTCGAATTCGATATGACTGAGCGTATACAACGTTTAAGCGTTTCACCTGTAAAAACACATACGGTATATATTGCATACGGCGGTACTTTAAACTTTGATGAAGATTATCCGTATGTAAAACCGTGGCTGGAAAGTGCAGGTTTTTCCGTGCAAACACTCGATTTAGACGATAAAAACGCATTTAAAATACCGCAAGCGTCTCAAAACGCGTCTTTGTTGATTATCGGCAGTGAGCGCATAAGCGAAAAACAAAGTTCGGATATCGAAAACTTTTACCGTTCCGGCGGGCATTTGTTTTGCAGTATCGGCGCAAACGAAACGGATATACATACGAATTGGCAAACCGTGCCCGCTTCAAACACTGCGCTCATCCGTTTTTTGCGCCGCTGCGGCATATACATACAAACAGCGCTTGCTGTCGATAGGCATACCAACACTATTGTTATGGCAAACGAAAACGATCACACATACGAATCCGTCGATTATCCCTTTTTTATTTCGGTTCTTAAGGAAAATTGTTCCGGTACACATCCGGCAATTGCCGCGTTGCCCGGTTTGGATTTGTTTTGGGCATCTCCAATCGAACTGATTTTGCCGAATGAAAAAAAAGAAAACGAAAGGGATTTGCACATACTCGCTTCTACATCGGACTCATCCCATCTGCAGTATCCTCCGTACAATATCGATCCTTTTGATAAAACCCTTGCGCAAGCAAGCGGAGTTTTACGCAGTGCATACCCGATTGCCGTATGTGCGGCAGAAAAAAACATATTGAGCCGAACGAGCGGCACTTACGCCGAAAATACCGGAAAATTACTGGTTATATCCGACCAATATGCATTTTCACGGATGATTGAATATACGCAAAATGCGCGCAATTTGGATTTTTTGCTAACCGGTCTTTTATGGTTATCCGGTAATGACGATCTTTTAGCTTTAAAAAACCGCAGTTTACAAGGAACGGCTTTTTATCAAGTGCAGGCAAATACGCGCAAAAACGCTTTTGTGCAAAACAAATACACTGTATTGGCAGCTATACTTGTGTGCTTTGCTGCAGCCTATGCAGCATTATGTATAGCGGTAAAATTCAAACGCATAAAATTGCAAAAAGAAGCGGAAAAACTGTTAAAATGATAAAAAAAACTGACATACCGCTTAGGGCAATACAATTTATTATTTTTGCAATACTGCTGTGCACGGCTATTGCCGGCAGTATACGCCAAGCAAAGGGAAAAAATACTGCGGAAGTGCAAAGCGCACTTTTAAATCCCAAATATACCGCTGCAGTAACGCAAATACAGTTGCAGCAGGAAAGCGATAATCTCCGGCTCACCCTAAAACGCAGCGATGAGGGATTTTGGACGGGGACATTACGGGTATTACAAAGCGCTTCTGTAGCAGCCGAATCAACTGCGTCTACAGTAACCGGCACTCCGGCAATACCCGACAGTACCCCGACAGTACTCGCTGTCTCGGCTGAACCCGGTACTCCGGCACCCGGCGCAGATTTGATATTTCCCGCAGATACATTAAAAATACAAAATCTATTGGCTGAATATGGAAAAGTTCGGAGTATGTATATTATTTCAGACAATCTTCGGCGCTATTTTTTTCCGGATAAAACGCTTTCGCTTACATTTTCAGGCAAAACAAGCGCTTTGCATACGCAAAAAAACTTTTCCGAGCTGTATTTTGCGTCGGCACATAGCCCCTGTATTGTGCATTCGGCACAGGGTACATCGGTATACCGGACAGACGATGAGCTGTGCGGTTTTTTAAGCTTGCATCCTGCTTCATGGTTGGATCCTAAATTGTTTTGCGATTTTATTTTAAACGGAAAAACTGAAGCGGATGTACAAAAAATACAGTATACACAGTTTCAAGGAGCGAAAGTACGTGTACAAAAAATACTTGCTTCGGGAGACAGCGGCTTTGACCAAACCGTTCACGAACTGTTAAGCGCACAAAGTTTAAAAATCGGCTTAAACGAAACCGCTGCGGATGATGCATCGAACATTACCCAACAAAGCGCTGCAGTTTTTGAAAACCGTTCCGCTATTAAAATTACTCTATTTTTTAACGCTTCGCACACAGCTGCCGTTTTTTTGTATCCGATACCGACGGCACAAGATGTAAATTCCGCAGCGGAATACACCGTAATTCCTGCTGACCGAAGATTATCCTATAGTTTACGCATAAGCGCTGCGAGTTTTGAACGTATGTGCGTACCGTTTATTCGTTAGTACTGCCGGTTTGACTTTGCGCGTTTTGAGCGTTTCCGTTTATTTGCGGATTTGCCGGGAGCTCAAGCGTAACGTTTTTGCCGCTCGATACGGATAAAAACTGAATTAAAAGCGGGTATTCAGATAAAATACGTCCCAAGCGTGAAAACCGCTCCAATTCCAAATAGTCGGCTGCCGCTTGTGCTGCTTGTTTGCCGCCGGTTTTTTCGAGCGTTGCTTTTAGTTTTTCCTGATAAGTTTCATAAGTGCTTTTGGCAATGTTATACAACCCCGTATCGGGGACGTGCAGTTCATTTATGTGTACCGAAGCTATTTCAAATTCCGAAAATCGCTGATCCGAACGCACATGCTCAAGCAATTCCGTATCCGAAAAAGAGGCGGCTATAACGGATGAAGGATTTTTTAATGCCGTATCAAGCACAAAATGAGCAACGGCATGAGCAAGGTTTTCCGCTTCGCCGGAAACATATTGTTCTAATTCGTTTTGTTCGGCAGCGCCGCTTCGTTTTACAAAAGCGGGCAGGGATTCTGCGCTGATGTTCATGGTAAGCGAAAGCGAAAACCGGTATGAAAAATCCGGTTTACCTTCAAGTAAATTGGCATATAATTCCGCCGACGGCAAAGCGCCTGAAACGGTTTTGGTAAACGCAAGCGGTTCTATTTTAAATGTGCGGATGCGCACGTTGGTAGGTAAAAGGCATTCCCATCTCCAATCAAAATGCCCTGAGCGGATAGCCCGCCTGTATACGCCGCCTGTTTTCGATACCATAACGCCGCATTTTCCGGCGGGCACTCTGAATTCAACCCAGCCTATAAAAAATACGGCAAGTGCGCATACAATTATCAATATCAGCGAAATAACATGTTTTTTCATCGTGTGCCGCCTTACAAAAGCGCTTGCTTAAAACAGCGCAGGGTATTACTATGGGAGTATATAAATTTACAAGGGTATGTGCAAGGTGAGCAAAGGACAAACGGTATTTTCTTCGCAGCGTAAACCGCTTCTTTTTAAAATGACCAACCGTATTGTGTTGTTTTTATTTTCGTTTTCGCTGGTACTGTTTTGTTTTTATGCGGCAGGCAATATTCAGTTTTTTTTAGATAAAAATCAAAAGCTTTTGTTAAACGCAGTAAAAATCACATCAATTCTTTTACTTTGTTTTTTAACAGCCGGCAGTGTGCAAATCCTATGGTATGCAACGCATACAAAACGTTTTATGCTGCGTTTTATTGCGCTCTATGTACCGCTTTTTATTTTTGCTTTTGTACTGTTTGCGTTTGCCTTTGCCGTCGGCTTTTTTGCTAAATAGCATATGCGTACGCTACCGTATGGCACCGTATGTTACCTTACCGGTAATGCTAAACATAACAAGAGGCGGATTGACATACCGAATATGAGTTACTACACTTTTTAGTATGAATAAAAAACGCTTATACGGCATTCGGGGTGCCGTACATACGCTAAACAAAGCCGATGCGCTGCAAAAAGCGGTTACCGATTTAATGACGCGCTTGTTTACCGAAAATTCGCTCAACGAAGACGATATCGTATCCGTACAGTTTACCCTTACCCAAGACTTGGACTGTTTAAATCCTGCGCAAGCTGTCCGTCAAGCCGGAATGTGTACATCGGCACCTTTGTTTTGCGCGCAAGAACCGCACATAAAAGGAGGGCGCACGGGCATTATCCGCGTTTTGGTGAGCGCGTATTTGGAAAACAAACCGGTACATGTATATACCGGCGGCGCCGAAAGTTTACGCCCTGATTTTGCGCGCTAAACTAAAGCACGCAAAATTAAAGTGTACGGAATTAAAACGCACGGAAAGTACAGGCTACTTGACGCTTTTTGTATATTCGGCTATAGTAGCACTCGTTCGTTACGCCAACTTAGCTCAGCTGGCCAGAGCACGTGATTTGTAATCTCGGGGTCCAGGGTTCGAATCCCTGAGTTGGCTTGCCGGCTTTTGTCAGCAAGCGTACCCAATGAGATACGGCACGCAAGGCGCATACGGCAATGGGGAGGTTCCCGAGCGGTCAAAGGGGGCAGACTGTAAATCTGTTGGCTCCGCCTTCGAAGGTTCGAATCCTTCTCTCCCCAAACTATAAACACTACGAAGTCTTTTGAGCCGTTTGACAAAGCCGTACAAATGGTTTACTTTTTTAAGTATGAAAATACGTTTTTGGGGTGTGCGCGGTTCTGTTCCGGCTCCTCTTTCGGCAGCACAAATACAATCTAAAATATCAGCCGCCGTTGCGCAAATTTCAATAGACGATCTTCGCAGCGAAGACACACGCCAAAGTTTTTTAGCAAAACTTCCCGAACATTTGTACGGTACGGTCGGCTCAAATACTGCGTGCATAGAAATTGAAAATGCCGAACACGATCGCATTATTTTTGATGCGGGAACAGGTATACGTTTGTGCGGAAAACAATATAAAAACAACTTAAAGGCAAATTACCATATTTTATTTTCGCATTTTCACTGGGACCATATCCAAGGTTTGCCTTTTTTTGATCCCGTATACTGTAAAAACAGCACGCTGCACTTGTATTCGGCATATCCGGATATGAAAAACTACCTCAGCGCACAAATGACAAATCCGTATTTTCCCGTCCGCTTTGACGATTTAAAAGCGCACATCGAATGGCATCATATTTGCGACGGCAAACCGTTTGCTATCGGAAGTGCCAGCATCGTATCAAAAAAAATGTTTCATCCGGGAGACTCGCATGCATACGCAGTTTTTGAAAACGGTAAACGTTTTATTTATGCAACCGATGTGGAATTGCGCCAAAGCGATTTTGAATGCACCGAAGAAAATACCGCTTTTTTTAAAAACGCCGATGTTATGGTGTGCGATGCTCAGTACACGGTAGAAGAAAGCGTTCACAAAGAAGGGTGGGGACATTCGGTTTTTTGTTACGCTGTAGACTTTGCTGTGTTTTGGAATATAAAGCATTTGTATTTGTTTCATCACGAACCGGAATATGACGACAAAAAAATATACGGTATATTGCAATCGGCGCGTTGGTATGCCGATTATATGTATGCGGGGAAAGTAGCGGTACACTTGGCAACCGAAGGTGCGGAACTGGATTTATGAGCGCTGACAGTTGTGACTTTTGCGAATACCGCTTTTCGCTGCAAGAAATCAGAATTCTGCTGTCGTTTATGCGGGAACACGAAGATGTATTGCCGAACCAATTACAAAATTTTTTTTCAACGCTTGAATCTTTTGTATACAATGCTATGACTATAGAAGAGGCTGAAAGATTTTTTTATGAAAAATAAACTGTCTGCGCTGCACATTGTCGCGCTAGTATCGGCGCCGGTTTTACTATCTGCCGCAGCCGTGTGCATATTGTGTTTTTTTATTCCAAAAATGCCGTTTGCAAATGCATCCGCTGCGCCGGAGTACCGCATACAAGCGGCAAGCGGTACAACGATGTACGCCGTTGGAAAAGAACTGAAAAAAAACGGCATTATCCGCTCATCACGTTTTTTTTATTTGTATGCGCGGCTGCACCGTACCAATTTAAAGGCAGGCATATATAAAGTAAATTCTGCAATGTCGATAAGCGAAATTTGCGCTTTATTGAATTCAGGAAAACAAGAATACATAAGCGTTGCGATTGCAGAAGGTTTAACGTTAAATAAAACAGCCGCGCTTCTTGAAGCAAAAGGCGTAACAAACGCACAAGAGTTTAAAAAGGCGGCGCAGGACCCTTCACTTTTAAAAAAATTTAACATAAGCGCAGCTTCTTTTGAAGGTTACTTGTTTCCCGATACGTATAATTTCGACCCGCTTATGAAGCCGGAAAAAGTTATAGATATTTTGGTACATACGTTTTTTTCAAAAATTGCGGACATTAGCGAATTAAAAGGCAAAACACCGGAAGAATTGCATAAAGTCGTTATTTTAGCTTCCATTGTGGAGCGTGAATACCGCGTAAAAGAAGAAGCTGCGCTTATTGCAAGCGTATTTACCAACCGCCTTAAAGACAACATCGGTTTGTACTCATGCGCTACCGTAGAATACATTTTAACCGAATTGCAAGGCAAAGCGCACCCAGAGCTTATAAAAATCGAAGACACTAAAATAGACAACCCCTACAATACCTATAAATGGGCGGGCTTACCGCCCGGACCTATTTCCAATCCGGGACTGACCGCTTTAAAAGCCGCCGCCGCGCCGCCTCAAACCGGTTATTATTATTTTAGGCTTACCGATGCCCAAAAAGGCACCCATTCGTTTAGTGCCGATTTCGGCAATCATAAAAAAGCCGGTACGGATATACTTGGTGCTTCCGGCACTATCCGTACCAAAAAAGCTGCCGGTTCGGTTCAAGATGTTCAAAAATAGGGACAGCAACGTATGTCTAAAATTACTGCTGAAACCATAGACGAAATCAACAGCCGCACCGACATTGTTGCGCTGGTAAACGAATACGTCCGTTTGGAGCGTAGAGCAAACGGATGGTGGGGCTGCTGTCCCTTTCACAACGAAAAAACTCCTTCGTTTAGCGTCAGTGCCGAGCGCAAAATGTATCACTGCTTCGGATGCGGCGCAGGCGGCGGCCTTATCAACTTTTACATGGAAATGGAAAAAGTCAGCTTTGCCGAAGCGCTTATCGCTTTGGCACGCAAAAGCGGAGTTGAAATACGCTACGAAACGGGAAGCGAGCCGGTTCAAAGCGAGCGCGACAGTCAAAAAGAGCAGTACATCGACTTATACGGAAGAGTCGCCGGTACATATCACTTTTTTTTAACCGAAACCGACATGGGAAAAAGCGTTTTGGACTATCTTGAAAAGCGGGGGGTTTCGCGCAAAAGCATAACGGAATTTCAACTCGGTTATGCTCCGCAAGACCGCTATTGGCTTAAAAAGTTTTTGCGCGAAAAAAATTACAGCGACGCTTTTCTTGAATCTTCCGGTTTGTTTTCAAAAAAATATCCGGACGTATCTTTTTTTTCAAACCGTTTGATATTCCCCATTTGCGACCGGCGCAGCAGGGTAATCGCATTCGGCGGACGTATTTTGCAAGGAGACGGTCCCAAATACCTTAATTCCGGCGAATCGGTTCAATACAAAAAAGGCGAAACCCTTTATGCCTTTAACCTTGCAAAACAGCACATACGCACGGCAAAATCGGTTATTTTGTGCGAAGGGTATATGGACGTTATTGCTTACCATCAAGCCGGCATACAAACGGCGGTAGCCCCGCTGGGAACTGCTCTTACCCAAGAGCAAGTACGTGTACTGCGCTCATTTGCAGATACTTTTTATTTATCGTTTGATTCGGATGAAGCGGGGCAAAAAGCGACGTATAAAGCCATACTTTTGTGCCGCAAAAACAATGTATCGGTAAAAGTTATTTCACTGGACGAAGGCAAAGACCCTGCAGAAATTCTTTTGAATTCCGGAGCTGAAACATTGACTAAGCACGTCGAAAATGCTATATTAGATAGTGATTTTTTGTTATCCGTGCTTATGCATCGTTATCCGGCACATACACCGGAAGGCAAAACAAATATATGTTTGGCTTTTTTTCCGTATTTGGATGCGCTGCAGTCGGACGTACACAGAGAATCCTGCTTCGAGCAGTTATGTCAGGCATTGCAGCTAAAACCGGAAGCGGTGCGAGCGGATTACGAAAACCGTGAAGCCGCGCGGGAACGGCTGGAGGAAAGATCGGCGGATAATCGACAGCGTTTGAACAAAGGATTTAAGCCGAATGCCGAAGTGCGCTCAGTGCTTGCCGTTGTTGCAAATCCGGATTATTTTACCCTTATGCGATCCTCTCTTACTGCCGATGATTTTGACGATGCACTTGCGCGCGATATGTTTATCACGCTTGAAGAATGCTTTAGAGAAGATGCGGTCAGTTCAGACAGCATACTCAAACGGTGCAGCGAACAAGTGCGCGCTATGGTGGCAAAAGCCGTTACTTCCGGCGAATTCGAATTGAATTCGCGCAAAACGGTAGACGACGGCATACGTTTGGTGCGTACAAATGCTTTGCGCCGCAAACGCGATTCGGTTGTAAACCGTATCCGCTGTTTACAAAATGCGCGTCAAGAAGACGCTGCAACGCAAAACGAACTGAACACATTGTTAAACGAAAAAATGAACATAGATTCCGAATTACAGCGGTTAAAGGACACGCATTGATGGCTGAGCAAGATAAGGAACTGGATCCTGCAGTACTAAAACTTATTGAACACGGAAAAATAAAGCAAATAATCTCTTGGAATGATGTAAGCGATTTTCTTCCTCAAGAGTTGATTATTTCCGACAAGATGGAAGAAATTCTTGTTTTATTGGCAAAAAACAACATTCAATTGATTGAAGATACGCCTGAGGAAGCTGAAGAAGATGCGGAAGAAATAATCGAAGAAGAAGCCGGAACCGAAGAAATAAAAATAGACGACAGCGACCGCAAACACTTGGTAAATAACGAAAAAGATTCCGGAACCGACGATCCTATCCGTTTATACTTACGCGAAATAGGTAAAGAGCACTTGCTGACGGCGGAGCAGGAAGTTCAGCTTTCAAAAAAAATGGAAGACGGTGAAAATATTATAAAAAACGTTATAAAACATTCGGGAATGATGATACCCGAATTTTATCTTATTGCACAAAAAGCCTATACGCGTATCGATTTGTCCGAAAGCGGCAGACCGCGCAAAGAAATAAACGAAGAAATGGCGGAAAAACGCCGCTTGCGCGCCGCGTACGGCGAATATTTAAAACCGATATTGCCGGATATGCGGCAGTATATTTCGCTCAAAAAGCAGTTGTACGAAGCCGATCAAACAAAAAATATTTTTGAAGACGAAGAACTTTTACAGTTGCGCAAAAAAATCGTACCGCAGCTGCAAAAAGCTGATATTCAATCCGAAGAAATAGAGCGTTTTTCCGACCGCTTTATAGACGCAACGTTTAGAATCCGCGAATACCGCCACCGGCAAGAGCGCAAAGCAAAAGATTTGCGCATAAGCGAATACGGTCAATTACGCAGTTTGGGAAAAAAAGTAGCTATAAAATCGGAGCGCATAAAACTGGAACAGGAATTGGGAATGAGCGCCGATGAAATCCGCGATATTTATACCCAAATTCAAAAAATCGACCGTAAATTGCGCCGTCTCGAATATGAGTTTGAAGACAATGTACAAGATATTATGACTATGGCGCAGGAAATAGACGCGGGGCGCAAAATGATGGAAGAGGCTAAAAACCGCCTTATTAATGCCAATTTGCGCTTAGTTGTTTCCATTGCCAAAAAATATACCAACCGCGGTTTACAACTGTTCGATTTAATACAAGAAGGCAACATCGGGCTTATTAAAGCTGTAGAAAAATTTGAATACCGCAAAGGCTATAAATTTTCAACATACGCTACGTGGTGGATACGCCAAGCGATTACCCGAAGCATATCCGACCAAGCGCGAACCATCCGTGTGCCTGTTCACATGATAGAACAAATCAACAAAGTAGTGCGCGAATCGCGCCAGCTTATGCAGCGTTTGGGACGCGAGCCGAGCGACGATGAAATAGCCAATCAACTCGGTTGGCAAGTCACCCGGGTTAAACAGGTAAAAAACGTTGCCCGCGAGCCTATTTCGCTTGAAACACCTATCGGCGAAGAAGAAGATTCGCTTTTGGGTGATTTTATTGAAGACAAAGAAGTGGAAAATCCTGCAACTAAAACGGCGTACACGCTGCTCCAAGAGCAAGTGCAAGGAGTTTTGTCTACGCTGCCGCCGCGCGAACAAGAAGTTTTAAAAATGCGTTTCGGTTTGGACGACGGATATTCGCTCACATTGGAAGAAGTCGGTTTGTACTTTAACGTAACGCGCGAGCGTATCCGCCAAATAGAAGCAAAAGCCTTGCGCCGGCTTCGCCATCCGCGCCGTTCAAGCGGTTTGCGCGATTATATAGACATTTAAGCGATAATGGTATATAAAATATAAGAGGTACAAAAGACAGATGACAGAGATTTTCGACAAACTAAAAAAATTACAAGATATTTTAGCCGAAAAATATGCTATCGAGCGTGAAATCGAAGAATCGCCGAAAAAACTTTCGGCGCAAGACGAACTTTTAGCGCGCTTAAAAAAAGAATTTATCGAAAAAAATACCGAATATGAAAGTGTGCGCACAAAAATAGTACAGTTAAAATCGGAATTGGCGGAAGCCGAAGCTGCCCGCGAGCGCGGCGAAAAAGGCATGGATGCCATTACCACACACCGCGAGTACGAAGCGCTTGATAAAGAAATCCGCGACGCTACCGAAGCCGAACAAAATACACGCAAAGAACTGCAAAAACAAGAAAAAATCCTTGCCGAAATGAACGAAAACTTAAAACAAGATGAACAGCTGATTGCCGGGCAAGAAGAGGAATTGAATTCGGGTAAAGCTTCGCTGAATAAAGAAATAGCCGGCATGAAAAAACAATTGGAAAAGTTAAGCAAACAAGAGGCAAAAGTTGTTCCCGGCATAGATGCAGAAATTATTTTTAAATTCGAACGTATTATAAAAAGCAAAAACACGGGAATTGTTGCCGTTAAAGGCAACGTATGCGACGGCTGCCACATGATTTTGCCGGCTCAGTTTGCCAACGATGTACACAACGGCGAAAGCATTACTTTTTGCCCGTACTGCAGCCGCATTTTATACTATCAAGAAGCCGAGGACGGCGAAAACGAATACTTCCAGCTGGATGATACCGGAAGCCTTGCCGACTTTGAAGACGATTTTGATGATGAAAACGCAGAGGATGATGAGGACGCGGATACCGTACAAGCAAGTGCGGACCGCGAAGAATTAAAAGATTTGGGTTACGAAGAATAATTTTTGGAAGAGATGTAACCGCCGTTACAGCCGCTTTTCGGTTGTGACTGAGGAAAGTCCGGGCTCCTTCGGAAAGGATGCCGGCTAACGGCCGGGGCAGCTGAATAAGCTGTACAGACAGCGCAACAGAAAACAAACCGCCTGCTGTGCAGGCAAGGGTGAAAAGGCGGGGTAAAAGCCCACCGGGTATTCGGTAACGGATACCGCAGTGCAAGCCTCATTCGGAGCAAGGTCAAGCAGTAACTGATTATTCCGAATCGATAGTTACGGGTAGACCGCTGGAGACACGGAGCAATTCGTGTTCAAGATAGATGGTTACGGCAATCCGTTTTTAAGGATTGTTTACAGAATCCGGCTTATTCTCTTCCATTTTTTAAGGGTACGGGAAGTATGAAAAAAAGTTACAAATACAATACGGAATCTTTAAGTGCCAAACGTACCGTCGATATATTTCGTGTAATCGTTATACCTGCCGTATGCATTGCTTGCGCAGTTTGTCTTTTTTGGGCTTCGCGCTCGCTTGCAAAAACATTTACCCGCTCGCCCGTTTTAGTTAAATTAGAACAACAGTGGAATGCAAAAGACTATCCGCAAGTATACACCCTTGCCGAAAATATTTTAGCCGATAACCCTTTCCACAACCTTGCGCTGACATACCGCGGGTATGCCGCTTTTTATCTTGCGCTGTCTCAAACCGACCCCCTGCAAGCGCAGCTGTATATAGACAAAGCCGTTAATTCGCTGCGCCTTGCGCTCTTTAATGCAAAAAAAAAGACAAAACCGCAAATACAATACATGCTCGGAAAAACTTACTTTTATAAAAATCTTTTATCTGCATACCATTATTATGCCGACTTAACCGTACGTTATTTAACCGAAGCTTTAGCTTCCGGATATAGTGCACGCGATATATACGAATACTTAGGTCTCAGCTATGCCGATTTAAATATGACAAACGAAAGTATAGCCGCATTTACCGAAGCTCTTGCTCTCAACGATTCGGACACGCTGCTTTTGGCAATCGCCCGCCAATATTATAAAAACGGACAAAACGAAGCTGCAAAACCGTATTTGTTTCGCATAAAAAACACCAGTACGGATGAATTGTTTGTGCTTACTTGTTCGCAGCTTTTAGGCGACATTTACATCAGCGAAGGTAATTACGAAGAAGCCAAACACGAATTCGAAACTATTTTGGAAAAAGACCCCAACGCTGCAGATGCATACTACGGTTTGGGACTTATATACGAACAAGAAGGCGATATGATTAAAGCACGTGCACAGTGGCGTAAAGCGCTTAAAGCGCAAGTAAACCATGCCGGCGCTTTAAAAAAAATAGAAGCAAAAAAATAAATATGGAGGAATAATGGGTTTCTTTGACAGATTTACAACAGATATCGGTATGGACTTAGGTACTTGTAATACATTGATTTACGTGCCGGGCAAGGGAATCGTAATAAACGAACCTTCGGTTGTTGCCGTTGAACGCGGCACCAAGCGTATTGTCGCCGTAGGAGCTGAAGCAAAACGCATGCTGTGGAAAACTCCCGGAGACATTACCGCCATACGGCCGCTTGCCGACGGCGTTATTGCCGATATGGACAGTACCGAAAAAATGATACGGTATTTTGTATCAAGAATTATTCCCAAACATAGAATTATAAAATCTATCCGCATGAAAATCGGTATTCCTACGTGTATTACGGAAGTAGAAAGCCGTGCCGTTGTGGAAGCCGCTATGAAAGCCGGTGCAAAAGAAGTATCGGTCATTGAAGAATCGCGAGCTGCAGCCATAGGAGCCGGTATCCCCATTCACGAACCGGCGGGGCACATGGTATGCGATATCGGCGGCGGCACTACCGAAGTATCCGTAATTTCGCTTAACGGTATGGTTGTGTCCAATGCGATTAGAATAGGCGGTGATGAATTCGATGAAGCTATTATCCGTCACGTGCGCAGTGTGCACAGTTTGGTTATCGGTCAGCAAACGGCGGAACGACTTAAAATAGAAATCGGTAACGCTTCTCCCGAAAAAAATATAGAAAAAATGGAAATAAAAGGTACCGATGCAATTACCGGATTGCCGCGCCGCTTGGAAATAGATTCAATCGAAGTGCGCGAAGCGTTAAAAGAACCTACCAATCAAATTGTTGAAGAAATTAAACAAACTTTGGGTAAAACCCCGCCGGAACTTGCCGCGGATATAGTTGAGCGCGGTATTGTTATGACCGGCGGAGGCTCGCTTTTAAAAGGACTGTCCAAACTTATTTCAAAGGAAACCGGCGTTCCCGTTATTTTAGTGGAACATCCGCTCGAATGCGTTGCGGTTGGGGCAGGGCGCTCTTTTGAACTGTTTAGGGATATGTCGTCTGACCGCAGCATTTACGACAGCCTTAATTCTTAAATACACTACTACGGACAGCATCTGATGTATAACCGCAAAAATGCCTATACGTTTAAACATTCGCTTATTGTATTGACGGTTTTGGTTATCGTATCGGGCGTTTTATTGTTTTTTTCAACCGGTAATTTTATTTTGAATTTTAAGCAAATCGGATTTTCGATTGTATCGACTGCACAAAGCGGCGTACATTCGGCAGCTTCGGGTATACAAAACACCGTGCATGCCATCAAAGAATTAACCAATTTGCGCGAAGAATACGAAAAACTGGTTCAAAAACTTGAAAATTATGAATACTTGCAGCGTACAAACGCCGAAATACGTAAAGAAAACGACCGCTTAAACAAATTGCTCAATTTTTCGCAAAAATACGACTACAAAAACTATACCGCACGCATTGTCGGACGTGATACGGATAATTTGTACGCAGGTATTACCATAGACAAGGGAAGCAAACACGGAATACGGAAAAATATGCCCGTAATTGCGGTTCAAAACGGCAGTATCGGCCTTGTAGGAAAAATCATCAGCGTAGGTCCGTACACCAGTATGATTATGTCCTTGTATGATTTTCAATGCAACGTATCGGCACGTATTCAGCATACGCGCGATTTGGGTTTGGTAAGCGGAACCGGATCTTCAGAAAATCATTTAAAAATGAGTTATATAAAAAAAAGAGTTTTGGATGAATTGCAGTACGGTGATATAGTCGTTACTTCAGGAGAAAACGGAAACTATATTAAAGAAATCCCGATTGGAACCATATCTGCCGTTTCGGTGGTCGATTACGATACCTCTCTTATTATATCGGTAGTGCCCATTGTAGATTTTTCGCGGCTTGAAGAAGTTATCGTTATAGACAGTATAAGCGGTACTACCGAACAAAAGCAAGCAGATACTTCCGAACTTGAATATGTACAAACAATGAAAACAATACAAACTTCGGAGACATTTCAGTGAAGCGTGTTTTTGCCTTTGCCGCCGTGATTTTACCGGTTTTACTTATAGAAGCTGCAATACTTTCAAATTGGTATGTTTTACCGGTTATGCCCGATTTGCTTTTGCTTACACTCTTATACACAGCCTTGCATAACGGCAGTACAATCGGCGAAACATACGGCTTTTTTTCCGGTTTACTGTTGGATTTTACCTTTACCGGTCCTTTAGGATTACACGCGCTTGTAAGAACTGTTATAGGTTTTACTTGCGGTTTGTTTTACCGCACACTCGATACGCGCGGAATTATACTTCCTGCCGTTATGGGAGCTTCGGCAACCCTTGTAAAGGCAGTGCTTATACGTTTTCTTTCGTTTTTTTATCCGGACAGTATCGTAACGTATTCACTTTTTTCTCCGCTTTTGTGGTATGAGTGCCTTTTTAACGCCGTGTGCGCTCCGGTACTGTTTTGGTTTTTATCATTTTTTAAAATACTTGCCGAAGACTATGTATCGGAGAAACTGGAATAATGCGTTTTACCATTTTTTCATCCGATTTTAAAAACCGACCCGGCAGTGTCGAAACTAAAAACCGCGTAGCGGCGGTATTTTTAATTTTAATTGTTGCCACCTTTGCCGTTTATATTTTACGCTTGTTTTCGATGCAAATAGTTGAAGGCAGCCGCTACCTTAAGCAATCGCGCACTATCTCACAGCGAGTACGCGTTATTCCCGCACAGCGCGGAGAGATTTTCGACCGCAGTGCAAAACTCCCGATGGTTATCAATAACGATTCGTTTGCCGTAGACATTACGCTCGGTGAAATCCCTGTAGGCCGCTTAGACAGCGTTTTAGCACGGCTTGCATTTTTTTTAGGTATACAAAAAACCGATATAGACGAAAAAGTAGCCGCATACGGCAGGAATTCGTACACTGCAGTTGAAATAAAAACAAATGTACCGTTTTCGGTTATATCGAATATAGCGGAAAATGCAAGCGATTTACCGGGTGTCGGTTGGAGATCAAAACCGATACGAAATTATCTTGAAACCGGCTCAATGTCGCATATCGTAGGCTATGTGGGCGATATTACCAAAGACGAATTAAAAGCGTTGTATAACAAAGGATACGGAAATACAAGCATTATAGGAAAAACCGGTATAGAAAAACAATACGATGAACTTTTGCAGGGAAAACCCGGAACGGAATTGCATACGGTAGATGCAAAAGGACGCTTGATGTCCGAAAAACCGGTTATACATGCACCGGTAAGCGGTAAAAACCTTATTTTAACCGTAGATACAAAAATACAAACGCTTGCCGAAAAAGCGCTCGGAGAACGGGTAGGGGCTGTCGTTGTTTTAAAACCTGCTACAGGAGAAATCTTAGCGATGGTATCTTATCCGTATTTTAATCCGAATATTTTTAATAAAGACAATGCAAGCAGCGCTTACAATGAATTGGCAAAAGACATACACAAACCGTTGATAAACCGTACGGTAGGAGCGGTATACCCGCCGGCTTCAACTTTTAAAACCGTTATGACAACGGCAATTTTATCTGAAGGAACGCTTTCGCCCGATAAAAAAATCGAATGCAAGGGTGTTTTGGATTACGGAAACCGTACCTTTCACTGCCATATCGGAGTGCCCGGTCACGGCTATATGAACTTAAAAAATGCACTGGCGCAGTCGTGCAATATATACTTTTGGACTGCCGGACGTGACTATTTGGGAGTTGACCGCATTGCTGCTTATGCTTCCGAATTCGGGCTCGGTCAAAGCTTGCAGATAGATTTGCCCGTTTCTGAAAAAGGTTTTATTCCTACGGCGCAATGGAAAGAGCGGCGCTACCACGAAAAATGGCACGGCGGGGATACAATGAGTATGTCGATAGGGCAGGGCTACACTTTAGTTACGCCGCTTCATATAGCAAACATGATGGCTATGTTTGTAAATGAAGGTACGATTTATGCACCGCATTTGCTTAAAGAAGTACGCAATCCGGACGGAGAAGTTATTGAAACTATTGCGCCAAAAGTACTGCATAAATCAACTGTTGCGCCGAATGTATGGACTACAATGAAAGAATACCTTCGTTATATGGTTACCAACGGTTCAGCGCAAAGCGTATTGATGCGCCAAAAAGCGGTGCAAATAGCCGGCAAAACCGGAACTGCCGAAGTTACCGATTACGATAAAAGCTGGCACTCTTGGTTTGTGGGGTTCGGCCCCTACGATGCGGAACCGAAAGATGCCGTTGTTGTATGCGTATTGGTAGAAGCAGTAAACCCGTGGGAATGGTGGGCTCCGTATGCTTCAACCATTATTTTTCAAGGTATATTTGCAAACCAGACTTACGACGAAGCCATTGATGAACTGCACTTTAGATATTTAACCAAACCGACAGGCAGGCAGGAATAAAAATATGAAACTGCGTTTTTTTGAAATATTCGATTATCTTTTGCTTATTTGCGTAACTTTGCTTGTTGTTATGGGAATATCGTTTATTTATTCTTCCGGTGTCAATTCAAATCAAATATCCGTATCAAATGAATATATAAAACAGCTTGTGTTTGCCTGTACGGGTTTGGTTATTATGTTTTTTGCGGCATTAGTCGATTACCGAAAATTAAAGCGTTTGCTCCCTATGTCTTTTGCAGGTTTAATTGCCGTGCTTTTGTATACGATTATTTTCGGAAAATATGTAAACGGTGCGCGCAGCTGGATAGGTATCGGCAACTTCGGTATACAACCGTCGGAATTCGGAAAAATCATATACATATTGTTTTTTGCTTATTATTTGGAACAATCGGAAAACACTGCTGCGCTTAAACGCTTTTTTATAAGTTGCGGTATACTTGCATTGCCCAGCGCACTGATTTTACTGCAGCCCGATATGGGAACTGCAAGCGTATATATACCCATTTTTTTAGCAATGCTGTTTGCCGCAGGTTTTCCTTTGAAATATATTTTGTTTATTTTATTTACCGGTATATCGACTATAATACTGACCATTTTACCCGTATGGCAAGAAGCAATTTTACAAAAACAAATTCTTGCGCTGTCCGTTTTAACGGACACAAAACTACGTCTTATAGTTATAACCACGCTGACTATTATAGCCGTTATAAGCTCCGTAGGATATTTATTTTATAAAAATAAATATTATTATTGGCTTGCATGGCTGTTCGGCGGTTTAACCTTAGCCTTTGCTTTTTCGGTAGCAGGTGCAAAGGTTTTAAAAGATTATCAAATCAAGCGTTTAATTGTGTTTTTAAATCCGTATACGGACCCTTTGGGATCCGGATGGAATATTATTCAATCAAAAATCGCTATCGGTTCCGGCGGTATTTTCGGACAAGGTTTTTTAAAAGGAACACAAAGTCATTACCGGTTTTTGCCTCAGCAAAGTACCGATTTTATATTCAGCATTTTATCGGAAGAATCCGGTCTTTTAGGCAGCTTGTTTGTATTTGTATTGTTTTTGATAATTTTACTACGCATTGTATTTATCATACGCAATACCAAAAACGTATTCGGTTATTACATAGCGTCGGGTATTTTGATAATGTTTTTCTTTCATTTTGTCGTAAACGTCGGAATGGTAATGGGAATTATGCCGATTACCGGTATCCCATTGTTGTTTTTGTCTTACGGCGGGTCCTCTCTGTGGACAGCTATGTGGGCAACAGGTTTGCTGATGAGCATTCATTACCGCCGTTTGGACTTTGATATTTAAGGGGTAAAAAAACGTAAAAATAACCACCCCGTATTCTACTTCCCATAATGTATATTCTGTCTACCAGAATAGATGTTTTACTTTACACCATCACTACTTGGCGGAATGTTTTAACGGTAACAACATGTACTTTACGTTTACCCGTTTTTATCGACACACATTTGCCAGTCTTTTTGAGCTTTTTCAAGTCCTGTCCATACAAAAGCGTGAATTCCCAGCATTAAGGCAGCGTCGACGTTTTCTTTAACATCATCAAAAAACACTGTTTGTTCGGGAAGTACTCCCAGTTCTTTAAGACACAGTTCATAAATTTCTCTTTCAGGTTTTATAATTTTAACCCGACATGAAAAACAAGCGTAATCTGCTGCTACAAACGGCGGTATTTCTTTTTCATATAAATCCAAAAACTCGTACGGCATATTCGATAATATACCGAGTTTATACCCCAATTTTTGTACATTCAAAGCCCAATTACACACATCTTCTTTAATCGGCCGCCAACTTTCCAAATCTAAACGTGCTATTTTTTTCATAAGTTCATTGTCGCATGCAACATCAGTATAACCTTCTCCGACAAGCAGCCTGCGGTACATTTCAGCACCGTCTATAATTCCTCTATCAAATTCAAAACGAAACTGCTCGTATACCCTTCCAAAAACTTCAGCAGGTACTCCAGTCATTCGCTCCATTTGCACGGCACAATCCCCGGTGTTTGCCTTTGAAATAACATTCCCGTAATCCAAAACAAGAGATCGTATCATAAAAACTCCTTATTCTTTAAGTAAAAGTCTATATAAGTAGACATTGTTATATAATTTCTAAATAAAATCCTTTGTCTTTATAAAATTACGATGCCAACAAAGTTTCCAATTTTTCCCGAATAAATTGACTTTTTTCATTTAAGCCGATTTTTCCGGTCAGCAATATAAGCACGTTCGGTTTTTTTGCATCCAATTTTACCCTGCCGCCGCTTTCTTTAATTAAACGCAGTACTTTTTCAACGGAGATATTCGACACTCGTTCAAATTCAATATAAGCCGTTCCGTTTTTTTCTTTAAGAGATGAAATACTTAATTTTGCGCATATAATGCGTATTTCTGCCAATGCGAGCAAGCTCGATACTTCGGCGGGAATCGGTCCGAATCTGTCTTCAAGTTCGGCATATACGCGTTCAGCTTCATCTTCGCTGCGTACTGCGGCAATTTTTTTATATATTTCCATTTTGGTTTGCGCATTGGAAATATACGTATCCGGTATAAAACCGGTGTACTCCAATTCCAACAGCACTTCTTGTTTTTCACAAAAGTTTTCTCCGCTAAGGCGCTGAACGGCGTCTTCCAAAAGGCGCAAATATAAATCGAATCCGACCGAGTATACGTCGCCGGATTGGTCGCGCCCCAACAGGTTGCCTGCGCCGCGTATTTCCATATCCTTCATAGCTATTTTAAAACCGCTCCCCAATTCGGTAAAATTGCTTATAACTTGCAAACGCTTCATTGCAACTTCGTTTAATACGCGGTTTTCAGGATATAAAAGATATGCATAGGCTTTACGGTCGCTGCGCCCTACCCGTCCGCGCAACTGATACAACTGCGATATGCCGTACATATCGGCGCGGTCTATAATGATGGTATTGACGTTCGGAATATCAATACCGTTTTCGATAATGGTTGTCGCAATCAATACATGGAAGCCGCCCATTTTAAAGCGGCGGAAAATGTCATCCAATTCTCCGGACGACATTCTGCCGTGTGCCGTTTCTATCATCATTTCGGGAAGCAGTTGCTGTAGTTTTACGTATACATCTTCGAGGCTTTCAATCCGGTTGTGTAAATAAAAAACTTGTCCGCCGCGTGCGGTTTCATTGCGGATTGCTTTTGTAACTCGCTCATCGTTGTACGCATCTATTACGGTTTCTATTGCTTGTCTGTTTTGCGGAGGAGTCGTCAACAAACTCATATCACGGATTTTAAGCAAGCTCATGTGCAGTGTGCGCGGTATGGGGGTTGCGCTCATCGCCAATGCGTCCACATTGGTACGTAAAACTTTTAAGCGTTCTTTATCTTTAACGCCGAAACGCTGTTCTTCATCGATAATCATAAGTCCCAAGTCTTTAAAGCGCACATCTTTTTGTATAATGCGGTGCGTTCCTATTAAAATATCGATTTCACCGTTTTTGAGCGCGGCAAGGATTTTATTTTGTTCGGCTTTTGAAACAAAGCGCGATAAATGCGCTATGCGCACGGGAAAATTTTCAAAACGCTCAATACAGGTTTCGTAGTGCTGTTCTGCAAGTATAGTCGTCGGCGCTAAAAATGCAACTTGTTTACCGCCCATAACCGCTTTAAAAGCTGCACGGAATGCCAATTCGGTTTTTCCGTAGCCGACATCGCCGCAAATAAGACGGTCCATAGGTACGCTTTTTTCCATATCGGCTTTAATTTCGGCGCACGCGGTTAATTGATCATCGGTTTCGGCATAAGGAAAAGCGGCTTCAAATGCCGTCATAAACTCCCCATCTTTGGGAAAAGCAAAACCCCGTGCAGCTTTGCGGCGGGAATACAAGTCAATCAGCTTTTGTGCAATGTCTTCAACCGATTTTTTTACGCGGTCTTTACGGTTTTCCCAGCTTTTAGAGCCTATCCTGTCAAGGCGGGGGGCTTCTCCTTCATTGCCGATATAGCGCTGCACAAGGTTTACTTGTTCAATGGGAATAAAAACGGTTTCTTCATCGGCGTATTCAAGCTTTATATAATCGCGCTCGTTTGCGCTGGTTTTAACCCGCTCGATGCCTTTAAAAAGCCCGATGCCGTAATTAACGTGAACAACATAATCGCCCGGATTAAGTTCAATAAAGGTATCCAAAACCGAACTTTTTGCATGAGTAACCGATTTGGGAACGTGTTTTCTTCTGCCGAATATTTCGTTTTCTTGAATTACCGCAATTTTTGCTTGAGGTAAGCCGAAGCCTGACGATATGTGAAGCGGAAGAATGTGCAGCAGCGCTTTATCCGCTTTTGCCTCAAGCGGATGCACAAATTCTTTTAACAGTTCGCTTATCCTTAAAGCTTGGTTTTCGCTTTCGGCATAAATAAAAATACTCCAGTTTTCGTTTTGAAGGGTTTCCAAAGTTTCTTTTAAATAGCGGATATTGCCGAAAAAACTGTGCGGAGCATCGCATTCGAATTCCAAACGCGGAACGCTGCTGAGGTTTTCGCCTTTTATACTGCGAAACAGTATGTGCTTTTTGTGTTTTTGCACGGTATTTTCAAAATTAAAAAGCAGCATATCGGGAGAAGGAACGTAACGTTCGCTTAAAGCTTTTTTATATAAACCGGCATATTCTTTATCCAGATTTTCTTGGGAATTTGCCAGTCTGTCGTAATCCAAAAACATTACAGTTGTTTCGCTTGATATGTAATCGAGTACGGAAAAAAGTCGCGTAGCGCTGCCCTGCCCTTGCTTTTCGCCGGTATGGGCTGCGGCTGCGTGGGCTAAAGGATAAAATAGTTCTTCGCCTTCGCTTTCTTTTTTTGTTAATAAATCGTCCAAAAGTGCGGCGCACTGTGGTGCACTGGCGCCCAAATTGTGTTCCAAATTTTGAACGGTATCTTCGGTCCACAGCGTTTCTTTCATCGGGTATACGAGTACGCTGTCCAGTTTTTTTATTGACGTTTGTGTTTCCTGATCAAAAGCACGTATAGTGTCTATTTTGTCAAAATCAAAAACGATGCGGTGTGCGTACTGTTCTCCGGGCATATACAAATCGAGCACTTCGCCACGCAAAGTAAATTCACCGCACACGGTTACGCGCGGTACTCTTACATAACCTTGCGCGCTTAAGCGTTCGGCTAAAGCAACAGGGTCAAAGTTTTGACCGGCATAAAGCGGAAAAAGCAAAGAAGCCGTGTATTCCGGCGGCGCAACGGGAGTTAAAAACGAGCGCTGGGTTGTTATAAAAATTGTGGGTGTTTTTTTTGTTTGCCGCGCTGGAGCGCTTTGAGAGTCTTGAAACGCTTGAGCCGCTTGGATTCCGCCGTAATTTGTTGCATACAGCAGTTTTGCCAAAACCGAAGAGCGCTCGCCGAATACGCGGGAACCGCGCGACACCGGACGGTACGGAATGGAGGACCACCACGGAAGGTAATGGATTTGAGCTGCCGCGCTTTCTTCCGTACCGCCTGTACCGCATACGGTGCGTAAATCTTCCAGTATATCTTTTGCTTCTTTTTCTCCGGGGACTACCAGTAAAATATTTGCGTCGTCGCGGTACAGGTATTCACGCAAAAAAAACGCATAAAAACCGCTTTGCATACCGCTTATTTCGCGCGGAAAAGATGCATTTTTTTTTGTAAAATTTTCCATAAAAGACTGTATCTTTTTTTGTGAATGTATGATATGATTTAACGAATTCATATTAAGTGTCCGATAGTAAAATAAAGTGTCTTTTATGGAGAACAAGTTGTGAAACGTATTCCGATCGTTATTATAGCCGTTTTAGTTTTTTTTGCCCAGAGCCTTGTGGCGCAAAATATCGGCAGCGTACAAGTATCGATAAAACTGCACGATAAAACCATGTACTACCCTGCCGACGTGCCGAACAATCCGGTATACGTGCACGTAACAGTTGCAAACAAGGGGCAAAATACGCTGCGCTTTAAGCTGGCGGACGACCGCGTGTTCAGTTTGGACTTTAATGCCTTTAATGTGCGTAATGTAAAGCTGGCGCAAACCGATTCTTTAATACGCAAGCGGACAACCAGCCAAACCGTGTATTTTAGAGAATTGGCTTTGGAGCCTGAAGAAGAATATGCTTTTATTGTAGATTTAAAAGATTTTCTTACGATAAAAGATCCGGCAATTTATTATTTTGAACTCAGTTTTTATCCGGAACTGTATAAATCAAAAAGCGTTTCGGTGGTTTCGAACAGGTTAAGTATTGAAATAAACCCGAATCCGGGAATAGCTGCCGGAATGTCGGTGCCGGTTGATTACGAAAACACGGTTATCTTAAAACCGGAAGCTATAGCTCCGGATAAAGTAATCGAGCAAACTATAGTGGCGCGCCAGCGCAGCTTGTGGGATCAGTTTTTTTTGTATATGGATGTTGAATCCGTGTATATTAAAAACGATGCAAACAAACGTGCATACAATGCGGCATCAGAACAAGAACGGCGGACAATGCTTTCAAACTTTAAAAAAATGCTTTCAAGCGAAACGCTTGATTCCGACATTGCTGCCATTCCCGAATTATTTACTATAGAAAAAACGGCTTACACAAAAACGGAAGGAACCGTTACTGTTCTTGAATGGTTTAAGTATCCGACGTTTAAAGAAAAAAAGCGCTACACATACTATATACGTCAGCGCGACGGAATATGGCAAATATATGACTACAGTGTAGACAATCTGGGGACAGAATGAAAGCATTGTTGGTTGCCGAATCCGAAGATACTTTAAATCTATACCGCAGTTTTTTTGAATCGCTCGGTTACGATACGGTGTGTTATCGGTGGCTGCTTAAAGCTTTGGATAACGTGGATGAAATAATGCCGCAAGTAATATTTATGAATGCGGTAGATTATCCGCGCCATTGGAAAATTTTAGTACAGTATATCCGTTCGGGACTGTGCAAATCTTTTCCCGTTGTTTTGCTTGCCGCTCAGGATATTTCAAACGATGATTTAAAAAAAGCCGAATATTTGGAAGTACACTGCATACGCAATTCAATTGAAAGCAGCGAAACAAAAAATGAAATAAGCACTTTGCTCAATCCGCCCATAGCCGATTATACGGATGAAGCGTTCAGTGCTCTTGTGCGTGAAGCACAAAAGGCGGCATCTGCTGCAGCATCAGAGTATGCAACGGAAAGTGCAATGGCGGAAACCGAAACGGTTATGACAGATGCCGCCGAACAGGCGGCGGATGTGCTTGGAGCGCAAAGCGCAAACGATGCCATCTCTCCTGCTTCCGATTTTCCCGCCGTCGCTTTAACCGAAAGCGAGGATGCAATCGGTGCAGCTGAACTTCCCGACTGCGGTTTTACTTTGTTTCACCCGAAAACAAAAGCCGTTATAGCGGGAACGGTAAGTTCTTTACATTTGCCGCTTATATTTTTTAAACCTGAAGATAAAAGCGTTTTAAAGCGATTGCGCATGGGGCAAAAAGCTCCCGCTTCGCTTAAGGAAAACGACCGATTGACAGACATAACCGTACAAATTCAAGGCTTTGAAAACGGCACTGTGGAATTGTGCGTACTAAAATAAATTAACTGTTTGATTATGCCCGGAACAAGACTTGAACTTGCACACCCGTGAGGGCTCTAGTACCTGAAACTAGCGTGTCTACCAATTCCACCATCCGGGCAAAAGGTGTGTTTAAAATAGCAAAGAACGCCGGCTGTGTCAAGCCGGCAAATGGAAAGTAAACGGAAGCTAAAATGAAAAACGACCGCCGTCCGAAATTTTTTTGCGAATTTTGCGATACTGAAGTTCCAGTGAATGCGCGCTTTTGTCCAAAATGCGGACGTTTTTTTGCATCGGTGTGCTGTCCCCGCTGTGGAAAAATAGGAGACCATACCCTGTTTGCAAACGGTTGTCCCGACTGCGGCTATGCGGGCAGCGGGTCAAACTTAGTCGATTTATTAGGACAAACAGGGCAAAACGGCAATAAAACAAAAGCGCGCACAAAACACAGCGGTAAAACAGGCTTGTTCGGTAAAAAACGTACTGAAAACGCATATCGGACTAAAAAAAACGCTTATAATGCCGAAGATCCGCTTCCTGCATGGATTTATATTGCGGTTGTTTTGCTTTTATTGGTTGTTTTAAAAGTCTTGTACGACTTTTTGCGTTAAATCATACCTTTGATATTGAAATTAGTTTATTTCGGAGTTAAAATATTGAAAAGTAATTTTTATAAGTTCGGAGTATTTTTATGGTAAAAACATTTGAAAAGTATACGTCTGTTGCGCTGCTTTGTATGTCATTGTCTTTGTTTTCCTGCGCCGGTGTGCCGGGAAAATCCTCAGTACATACAAACGTTTCGGATTCGGAACAAAAAACGGTAAATAAAAACGGTAAAAAACTGCTTTTAGTGCATAAGGGTTCCGATATGTCGCAAGAGCACCGTGCCGACCATTTAAACGAATATATGCAAACGCTGCAAAATATAATATTTAAAGCTCAAAATATTCCCGACGAAACGCAAAACGGTAAGGCGTTTTCATCGGCGTTTACGGCTTTAATAACCGATACAAACGGCAAAGCTTTGGTAAACAAAAATATTAGTGTAAAGTATCCGTCGGGAATTAACGATGGAGAACCTGTATATGCACTGGAAGAATTGCAAAGCGATGAAAACGGTATGGTTAGCTTTAACGCACCTGTTCCCGAATTTTCGTGCAATGCACAACTATTGTTTTATCCTACCCCTTCAACAATGGAAAAAGAAGTGCTCGAATATGCCGAACAACATGCGCTGCAATTTCCTTTTAAAGTCCGTACCAATAAAAGAACTTCTCCCTTATCCATAGCCATACTCGATTACAGTGCTTCGGGAAAACCGATTACCAACAACAGTCTTTCTTCTTCCGCCCTTTTAAAAGCCGTATACCGCAAAGGATTCCGCAGTGCCGGCAATTCCGATTTTGTAAGCGAAATAAACGACGGCAATATCGAAAAACTGTACAAAAGTGCTTCAGCCCTATTCAGGGGCACCATAAAGTATTTAATATTCGGTACGGTAAAATATGTGCAGCCGATTGAAAAAACGGAAGCCGGATTGTATAAAGCGCTAATGCAAGCTGATATTTCCGTTATGGAAATGGGAAGCGGCAAAATCGTACTGCACAAAGTTATGCCCTTGAGCGCTGAAGACAAAAGCGAATGGAACGTTTTGGACCTTATACGCAATAAAATATTTGCCACAGAAATGGCGGACAGTTTATATTACGGGTTATAACTTTGTAAAAGGATAGCGCAATGCAGTATACCGATACCAGGGACAATTCGATACGCACTGATTTAAAAAGCGCCGTATTAAACGGTATGAGCCCGGATACGGGCGGATTGTACATTCCGGTTTTTATTCCTAAACTGGATGAAGCGCTTTTAACCAGATGTTCAAGTCCTTCGTTTCGAGATATCGCTTTTGAAACTGCAAAGCTGTATTGCAGCGGCGAAATCCCTGATGACGATTTACAAGCCATTATTGCAGATTGTTATCCGTTTAACGCACCTGTTGTGCCGATAGATCCGGTTACTTATGTTTTAGAACTTTTTCACGGTCCCACATGCGCATTTAAAGATTTCGGTGCACGTTTTATGGCGCGCCTAATGAGCTATTTTAACCGTGATAAAAACGGTTTGCTGCATATTTTAGTTGCAACTTCAGGCGATACCGGAAGCGCTGTCGGAAGCGCTTTTTACAACGTTGAAGGCATTGATGTAACGATTTTATATCCGAAAGGAAAAATAAGCGCGCTTCAGGAAAAACAGCTTTCCACTTTTACGGGCAATGTACGCTCAATTGCGGTAAACGGCACTTTTGACGATTGTCAGCGGTTGGTAAAAACGGCTTTTACGGATACCGAATTGCGCAAAGAATTCCGTTTGTCTTCGGCAAATTCAATAAATATAGCACGGCTTTTACCGCAAAGTTTTTATTATATTTACGCTTCTTTATCGGTAAAATGCAGATGCTTACACGATAATAATATTGAACATCCGTCGATTATTGCAGTTGTGCCGTCGGGGAATTTCGGTAATTTAACGTCGGGTTTAATTGCTAAAAAAATGGGAGCGCCCATTGCCGGCTTTGTTGCCGCAACCAATGCCAATAAAACGGTTCCCGATTGGATTGCAAGCGGTCGCTACGAACCGCGCTCGTCGATACAAACGCTTTCAAATGCTATGGATGTAGGCGCTCCGAGCAACCACGAGCGTATAACCGCATTACACACGTTTGACGAAATAAAACGGATTTTAGCTTCGTACTGGACGGACGACGAAGGTACTATGGACGGTATTGCGCAGTGTCATGAACGTACCGGCTACATTATAGATCCGCACGGAGCGGTAGGCTGGAAAGCATGGAATGATATGCGTAAGGGCGCTATGCTAAAATTGGTATCCGGATTTCCGAACAAGCCCGCTTTGCCCGGATTAACGCCGAACGCCCCCTATTGGGCGCAAACAGTGCTCGATAACACTGCAGTAGGTATTTTGCTTGAAACCGCACATCCTGCAAAATTCGGCGAAACGGTAAAACGGGCAATCGGCAGAGAGCCTGCAATGCCGGATAGATTAGAAAAAGTTTTAAATTTACCGGATAATTCGATTCCTATGGAAAACGATTACAAAGCTTTTAATTCGCTGCTGCACGATTTTTTTAAAAACTGATGCTTGCTATATTTTTTTCTATGCAAGTTAAAGCACATAGGCGGATAAAGTGTATTATCTAAGAGTGCTATCCGCTTGACACTAAAAAGTTTTTTTGTTAGTATAATTTTATAACGCGGATGTCATATAACGGCTATTATCTCAGCCTTCCAAGCTGATGACGTGGGTTCGACTCCCATCATCCGCTGTTAAAAATCCTCAATATTCATATTTTCAAGTTTTTTATAAATCGAAGGTTCTACAAAGCGGGCTCTTCCGTCGTGGGGCGGATAGCGCAATCCGTTGTGTTTTGTAATTTCAGCTTGTAAATCGTCGATGTCGGATCGTACTAAATACGGTTCGGTAAGCACCAGTAAATTGCCGAGTACACTTACGCGCGGCTGTAAAGGCAAAGTTCCGATGCGTTTTAAATTGCGGATTTTTTTTCTGCGCCCGACTGCACAAGTATATACGGCGCTGCCGATTTTAATGTATTTTTCCAATAATATTACCGAACCGCTTCCGATATGCAATTCCGCTTTTTCATCCGTATATTCGGCTTTGGTAAGCCAATAACGTATTTCGTATACGGCAGAGTTATCAAAAGTGCCGGTAAAAGCGCCGTTCGCTGTACTGTCGGTATTATCATTTTCAGCATCGGCAGCACTTTGATTTTCGGCAGTATTGTACTCCGTATCGGCTCTGTTTTCAGTACTTGTAGCACCGGTAATTTCAGAAGCGTTGTTATTTAACACAAAATAACCTTTTAATTCTTTTTGTATAGGCTGTCCGTCTATGGAAAATTCGGTGCGGTTGCTGCGCGGAAGCCACAGCACACCTGAAGATGATTGTCCCGGTGTCCAAAACTGCGTGTACAAACCGTTATCCATAACCGCAAGCACATCCGTGCTTTCTTCGGCTGCCGGCGGATATATACCGTCGTAATAATAACGGTAAAACGGTTTAAGTACAATATCGGCGTGCAGCGTGCCGTCATCCTGCAGCGTAAAAGAAACAATGCGCTCGTTATTTTCCCACGTTCCTACAAAACTTTCACTGCCCTGCACTTGCCCGTTTTGTTGTGCGTATAAACCAGATAAAACACAACATACGGCGGCAAAAAAAACAAAGTAAAAAAAACTATAGACTTTATGATACACAGAGCTCATACGTTAATAATCGGCATAAATGAAAGCTAAAAAGAGAGGTAATTCTTTATAGACGCAGAAAATAAAAAACGTTAAAATACAGTCATGGACGAATGCATTACTGAATGTACTTACTTGGTAAAATTAGGTGAATTAACACTTAAAGGCTCGAATATCCGATTTTTTGAAAAAAAACTGATACATAATGCCTATCAATATATACATCACCCGAAAGTAAAAATCCGTTTATACGGCGGCAGAATGTATGTAGATTGTCCTGAAACCGCATGCACTCAAGTCGAATTTATGCTCGACAAACTAATCGGCATTGCAGGCTGGGCAAAAGCCGTTGTATGCGAAAAAAATATAAATGCTATAAGCGAAGCGGTTTACGCTCAAGCATTGCAAGCGCAAAACAACGGTTCAAAAACATTTAAACTGGAAGCCAGAAGAAGCGATAAAGCGTTTACACTAACATCGTATGAAATATGCGTTCAAGCCGCATCTTCTGTGGTAGAAAAAAATATACTGACGGTTGATGTACACCGCCCGGATACTACAATTTATGTGGAAGTACGCGACCGCTGTTTTGTATACGGCTTTTCGCACAAAGGAAGACGGGGGCTTCCTGCCGGAACGGGCGGCAAAGCTTTACTTTTGCTTTCTGGCGGTATAGATTCGCCTGTCGCCGGCTACCGGATGATACGGCGCGGAATGAATATAGACTGCGTGTACTTTCACGCATACCCGTATACGTCAGAAGAAGCGAAAAAAAAAGCCGAAGATTTGGCGGCGGTATTGGCACAGTACGGGATTACAATCCGCATGCACATAATTTCGTTTACCGAAATTCAAATGCGCATAAAGCAAAGCGGTCCGCAAGATTGGTCAACTATGCTTTTGCGTATGTGTATGATGAAAGCCGCCAGTATACTTGCAAAAAAAACGGGAGCCGCTTGTCTTATAAGCGGTGAAAGTCTCGGGCAAGTTGCAAGCCAAACGGTTGAAAACCTAAGCATTACCGAAAGCGCAGGAAGCCTACCCCTTTTGCGCCCGCTTATCGGTATGGACAAAGAAGAAATAATTCAAACGGCACTTGAAATCGGTACATATGATATATCGATTTTACCATACGAAGATTGTTGCGTATTATTCGCCCCAAAACATCCGGTGCTGCACGGAAACGTTATACAAGCACAGGAATTGTATGCAAACCTTGACTGCGAAAGCTTTATTCAAAAAGCCGTAGATGAACGGGAAATTAAAATATTCAAAGCGGTATAACTAAAGTCCCATATTTTTTTATTTGCAGATAATTTTTATCTTGCACATTTTGCAGTTCAGTTATATAATACATGTATTATTATATATTTTTTTATAAATACTGAAGCAAAGAGGTGTTGGTATGAACAGTTTTCAGGATCGCATGACAGCGGTAAAAATGCCGCATTTTGCCGTGTGGCTGTGTGCAGCAATCGTTATTACGGTTGTATCGTTTTTAACGTCGTATTTTCCCATTTGGGCAAACATCCCCGTTAATGTTATTCTTCCTTTTTTGGTTTTGATTTATTTGAAAACGGTGTTTTTCGAAAAATTAAAACTGTCCACGCTTATTATACTGCGTACCGCAATAGTTGCTGCAGTATTTATCGATTATTTTGCAAACATCGGCGGCTTATGGTTTGTGTACGTTGTGCTGGCATTTTTAATCATCAATATCCTTGAAGCTACCTTTACTGATTTAAAATACAAAAAATACTTTAACTTTGTAACCGGCCTTGTTCTTGCCGCTTCCGTTTTGGCTTTGGCTCCCTCGTGGATAAATCTTTCGGGCAAAAGTTTTGCCTTTTCATATATTTACGAAGCGAACAACAGCGCACCGACGGCGCAGTACGCATTTTGGGGTACCGTATGCTGGATTATCGCATACACGATTTGGAATTGGATTTTTGTAACCGACGAATTCAGCCCTTCTATCGCTTACCTGCATTTTGCCATTCTGGGTATGCCGCTTTTAGGCTGCATTATTACGCGCAACCCCGGATTGTGGCTTGTGTTCCGCGCCAACTCGCTTACCTGCGGTGGTATTTTGCAAATTTCGTGTAAACAATTTTTTGAAGAAAAATTAAAAACCGAAAAAATGACGGCCTTTGTCAAAGCAAGCCAAAAAACCGGCGTACAGGCGGTTTTGATGATTATTAACCTTGCGCTGCTGGCAGTTCCCTGCGCTTTTGCGATTATGAGTAAATTAAACTAGAGGAACACCATGCCCCAATACGACGCAATCATCATAGGTGCCGGAAACGGCGGCCTTTCGGCGGCTCTTACCTTGGCACAAGCGGGAAAAAAAGTTGCCGTGTTTGAAAAACACAATATTCCCGGCGGCTGCGGAACAAGCTTTTGCCGCGGACGGTTCGAATTTGAAGTTGCCCTGCACCAATTAAGTTCCATGGGAACGCCGGAAAATCCCGGAGATTTACGTAAGCTTTTCGAAGAATACGGCATACTGGATAAAATCGATTGGATACAAATAGAATCGCTGTACAAAATCAATTTGCCCGGCGGAAAAGGAGTTGCGCTTCCGGCAGATAGAGAAAAAGCCGAACAAACCCTTATAAAAGCCTTCCCCGCAGAAAAAGAAGCCATACACAAATATTACGAAACGGTATGGGAATTTAACAGGGAAATTATTGCGTTTACAAAAAAAAGCGGCGAAAGTTCGCGCAAAGGTAAAAAATCCGGCGAGCCGTCCGCGCTGAAAAAACTGATTATGAAAGCGCTTTTTCCCAAACTGTATCCGACGCTTGCAAAATATGCCGTCAAAAGCACCGACGATGTGCTGAACGAATTCTTTAAAAGCAAAGAATTGCAGCTGTGCCTTTCGGCGTACTGGTGCTTTATGGGAATGCCGCCGGAACGCTTTCCGTTTACGATTCTTGCCCGCTGTACGTATATTTACACCGAAGACAAGCCCTTTTATCTTCGCGGCGGCTCGCAAGTTATCTCGCAAGCTTTAACCGAAGCGATAAAAAAAGCCGGCGGATCGGTATTTTTTAATACCGGCATACAAAAAATCCTGCTGGAAAACGGTAAAGCATCAGGCGTTATCGACGAAAACGGTGAAAGATACCGCTGTAAAAAAGTTATTTCCAATATTTCGCCGACTGCAACCTATGCAAACTTACTCGACGAAAAAGACACTCCCAAAGCGGCACGCGAATACCTTAAAGCATATACCGTCGGCATTTCTGCGCTCACTTGCTTTATCGGTTTGGACTGCCCGCCCGAAGAAGTCGGCTTTACCGATTCGTTCAATTTAACCTACGACAGCTTGGACGCAAACCGTGATTTTATGAATTCGTACGAATTGAATACGGCGATAGACCCGATCGTTTCCACCTGCTATACGGTTGACGATCCGAAAGTTTCTCCGGAAGGTACGAGCATCGTTACGGCAGGTACACTTAAATACGGCGAAGCGTGGGAAAAACTTTCGCCGGAGCAGTACTATAAAGCAAAGTACGATGCGGCGAATACGATTATCGACCGGCTCGAAAAACGCTATCCGGGTTTTAGAAGCCATATCGAAGAATTGGAAGTTGCAACGCCTCTTACCCACATGCGCTATTTAAACCATCCGGGAGGCGCCATTTACGGTTACGAGCAGGATTTAAAGTCGTCCGTATTTTTTTATCCGCGCGACACTTTTATACCGAACCTCGATTTTGCAAGCGGTTGGGTAAACACATGCGGTTTCGGCCCGAACTACCTGTACGGCAATAGTGTAGCTAAAAAGATTTTAAAGGAGTGGGACTGAAATGCGCAGTATTAAAGAAATTCTTATCGGCACAATGGAAAACGGCACAGAGGTTTTGAACGAAATCGAATTTGCGCGCAAAAGCGGCAAAGATATTTTAGTGCAAAAAGAAGCGGTAAAAAACTGCCTTGCCAAACTGCATCCGGGCAAACTGGAGCTGGAAGTTTCGGATATCTATCCTGCAGCGCAGGACGCCAAAGTGTTCCGCTTTGTATCCAAAAACGGTTATCTTCCGCCCTTCGAAGCAGGACAATTCATCAACGTGTTCGTCGAAATAGACGGCGTATGCACGTCAAGACCTTACAGCATTTCGTCCTCGCCCAAACAGCGCTCGTATTACGAAATTACCGTTGCAGCTGTCCCCAAGGGCTTTGTATCCGCCTACTTTTTAAAAAAAGTAAAAAAGGGCGACAGCTTTACCGTTACTTCCCCGTCCGGACGTTTCCACTACAACCCGGTGTTTCATTCAAAAAAGTCCGTGTTTTTAGCCGGTGGAAGCGGTATTACTCCGTTTATGAGTATGACGCGCGAAGTGCTCGAAAGCGGCGAAGACAGAGAAATCTTTTTGATTTACGGCAACCGCACGGAAAAATCATCTTCGTACCACGAAGAATTGAGCGCTTTCGCCAAAACGTACCCGAACTTTCACTACCAGCTTGTTATTTCCGACGATAAGGCATACAAGGGTAAAAAAGGGTTTATCGATGCAAAATGCATAAAAAGTTTTGTTAAGCAAACGGACGATGCGACATTTTACTTGTGCGGCCCGCATATTATGACCGACTTTTGTACCAAGGCGCTTGAAGAACTGCACGTTAAGCCCAAAAACATCCGGCGCGAAATGTTCGGAAGCCGCCAAGACATTCAAAACGAACCGTTTTGGCCGGAAAATTTAAGCGGTAAAGAAAACTTTAAAATTTCAGTCGGCGGCAAAACATTCGAAGGAAAGTCGAGCGAATCGCTGCTTACGAGCCTCGAAAGAGCCGGCGTACGGGTAAACGTGTGCTGCCGAAGCGGAGAATGCAGTTTGTGCCGCGTTAAGCTGGAAAACGGAAAGGTTTTTATGCCGCGCGGCGCTTTGCTGCGCTATGCGGACGAAAAGTTCGGCTATATTCATTCGTGCAAAGCCTATCCGATATCGGATGTACGGCTGTCTTTTTAATTTTTTATTAGGATAGGAGATAATTATGTTCTTTTTTGCAAATTATACGTGGCAAAATGTTTTAATCGGTTTGGCGGTTCTTGCAGGGCTTATACTGGTAAACGACCTTACGCGACGCAGTAAATGGCTTTCCCTAGCCGTATACATTGTGCTGCCGCTCGTCCTAACCTTTACCGTATGGCCTAAAACGGCGGTACGCGGCAACGGCGATTGGTTTCCCGTCGTTAAAACGTACTCGGCGCTCGCAGGCGTTATCGGCTTTATGGCAATCCGCTACATAAAAGGCGCGGATACAAAAAAATGGCTGTTGTTGTTTCCCTGTTTGATTTTATCGGTTAATATTGCCGAAGCCGTGTACCGCGACTTTGAAGTGTACTTTGCCTACCGCGGTCAAGCCGTTATGAACAGTGTAGACGGTTTATTTATGCAAGGCGGCATTTGGAACGTTTTGAATGCGATTGCCGGCATTGTGCTGATTATAACGCTGACCGGCGTATTCGGCATAAAGGTTGCAAAGACAAAGTCAAAAGATATGATTTGGCCCGACCAATTGTGGTTTTGGATTATCGCATACGATTTATGGAACTTGTCTTATTGCTACAACTGCATTTCGACGCGCTCGATGTATGCCGGCTTTATCCTGCTTTTATCGTGCACGATCAGCGAATTTGTTCTAAAAAAAGGCGCGTGGCTTCAGCATCGCGCTCAAACGCTGGCTTTGTGGGCAATGTTTTCCATTACTTTTTCAAGCTATGCAAAATCGCCGCTGTTTTCCATAACGTCGAGTTACAAGCCGGCAGCACTGCTCGTTATCAGTTTGCTGTCGATCGGCTCAAACCTTGCAGTTTTTGCATACGAAATCGCGCACATTGCCAAAACAAAGCGCAACCCGATTACGCAGGATTTGTACATCGACTTAAAATCCTACAAAACGGTATTGCAAGACAATAACCTCGTCTGACGCTATACTTTTCCGCGAAAAGCGTATATACTTTGTATTATGTTACACACAATCATAGCTTTTATACGCTTTATCGCCTATCTTATCGGATCAAAAAAACACTTAAAACTCGTAAAACAACTCGATTGTGAAGGAAAAATTGCCGAGCGCGATGCTTTGATTAAAGAAAAAGTTGCCGAATGGACAAAGCTGGTTATAGGTTTAACCGGCAGCACGGTTGAAGTAAGGGGAATTGAAAACATTCCGCAAAACGGCACCTTCGTTATGATAGGTAATCACCAAGGCAATATGGACATTCCGCTTCTTTTAGGTTATGTTCCCAAAAGTATTGCTTTTATCTCAAAAATCGAAATTTTAAAAGTGCCGATTTTATCCGATTGGATGAAATACATGCAGTGCGTATTTATCGACCGTAAAGACAGACGCCAATCGGTCGAAGCTATGGCTCAAGCGGTAAAAACCGTAGAACGCGGCTATCCGCTCGTTATTTTTCCCGAAGGCACCAGAAGCCGCGGCGGTCCCGTTGCCGAGTTCAAACCGGGAAGTTTTAAGCTCGCCTACCGTTCCAGTGCTTTGATTGTTCCCTTTACCATTGACGGCACGTGGCATTTACTGGAAGAAAAAGGACAAATTAAAGGTGCACCCGTTACGTTGACCATTCACCCTGCCGTGTCGACTGCCGGTCTCGGACGTGAAGAACAAGCAGAGCTTCCCGAACGCATACGGCAAACGGTTGCAAGCGCTTTACCGAAAGAACACTTGCGCAAAACTTAAGCACGCAAGTGAACATAATAACGCATAAAAAAGCCCGCAAGTTATGCGGGCTTTTAAACAAGATTTTTACTTTTTATTTTTCCATTCAACGTCAAAGGAAAGTTCCATATCACCCCAGCCGGCTTTTTTGAAAACACCGACCCAGTCCCAAATATAGGCTGAAATACCGATTTTCATTGTAGATTTTTTTCCGTTTTGAACTTCGTTCATCGCTACGGATGTTACTTTCCATTCGCCGTCCCCGTCGGAATAATGCTGTACCGAATTTCCCGTTATATTCCACGCTTCAGTTACGTTATCGTAAGAAACGGTAAACAGCGGTTTTTCGTGTTTTATGATTACATCGTCCGAATTGCCTGCCAGAGGATCAACTTCCCAAATATCGGCGCTTATAGTAATGGAATGACTGCCTTCTGCAGGTTTTTCTATTTCCTGTAAATAATTACCTGCCAACTCTTTTTGAGTACCGACATTTATAGACAGTTTTTTTCCGTTGTTTGTTGCAAAGGTATACCATTCCTCATTGTTATAGCGCGCTTTAAGTTCGTATTTAAATTCTGCTTGGTTGGAACTGCCTCCTAGAGGATAATCACCGCCGACATCTTTTATGGAAATATTTTTAAGTGCAATATTTGATATTTGTATAGCCGGTTTTTGAGCATCTCCTACATATCCCAAGTACGGCGATTTTCCGGTAAAAGCCGGATCGTAATTGCCGTTTGCCAAATTACCTTTATAGGTATCGCTCATATAAAAAGAACCGTCTTCGGCTATGTACCCTGCAGGATCGTATTCGTAAAAACGGTATTTTTTTCCGCCGGGTCCTGTAGATACCGCATCCACAGGCGCCCATTTAGTCGGCACTTGATTGCCGGCAACGGATTTAAATTGAATGGGTTTTGCAAAAGCGAATACCAATTTTGCATAAGTGTCGACGGCAACGATGTAATTATCCAGCCATACAATCCCGCCGCCTTTACCGGTAAAGCGATAAAATATAAAACGCTTCATTCGCGCTTCTTTTGTACCGGTAGGTTTTCCGTCTTTGCCGTACACTTCGTATTCTTCGTTTGTATACAAATTAAACGGATTTTTACCGCAATAACGGTAATAAGTCATAGAACTTATGCTATTGCCTCCGGCGGAAGCGCTTTCGTTGCCGTCGCCGTATTGCTGACGTTCCGGATTTCCGCTTTCGGGAGCGGCTTTCCATTCAATTTCGCCGTCGTATTTGGGTTCGGGTACGTTGCTTGCCGAAAAATTGCTGCGGAATTTCCATGTACTGAATTTTTCAGTAGAAAAGGTTGCAAAGGGAAAGCCGTCCGAAGCGTTCAGTTTAGCGGCAAGCTGTGTATGCACGGTGGTGTCGCCTTTAGGTTCGGCTATAAAGCCGTCCGGCAATAGAACTGAAAACATACTGATTTTTCCCGGATCAAGGGGTTGCTCGGGAGGAATAGGATCTCCTCCTCCCCAATCGGGTGGCTGCGAACCGCCGCCTTCGTTTGCTGCTCTGTTTTGCTGCTGCACATAGTACGGTGATAAAAAAGGAGCTGTACAAGCAGCGCATACAAAACATATTAGTGCAAGAGCGTAAAATCCGTAGTTATTCTTGCCAACCGATTTCATAACACAACTCCATCTGCCCGTTATGGTTATTTTTCGCTACGGGAAAAGTAACCGGCACAATAATTTTAAACAATTTTTTTTCTCCGGAAGCAAGTGTAAAATCATTATCCAGCACAACCGCTCTTCCGTCAGGTACAGTTATATCATTTTTGTCAAAAAGTTTCCAGCACCGATCGGTATGATTATAAGTAAAACGGATTAAAGGCTTGCCGTACCGCGTCACTGCATGTTCGAGCGGAAAACCTATAAAACCGGGTATAACCATTCTCGGCTTTCGTATAATTTCACTGTCCAATTCGATTACATGCGGTCCTTTTACGCCTTTAAATCGGTACGCACGGCTGCTGTCTTGACTAAAATCTTTTTGCGCTCCGACATCCAATTCTTTACCTTTTTCTTCGTTTTGTTGCGCAAGGGAATCCAAGTCGGGGCTGCTGAAATTTCCGCTGTATGCACGCGAACGTATATCCCAAGTAAAGCTTTGAATTCTGGGGTTTCCGTCGGCATCTTTATCGTAGTTGTCTATTGCCGAAACGTTTTTAAAGTATATTGCCGTTACGGTTAAAGTACCTGTAAGCGCAGGAGTTTGTACGATAGTTCCCGCACAATAAGCATAGGGAGATTTTCCGGTAAAAACGGGATCGTAGTGTTTGTTTTTGGAATTGGTTTTATACGTTTCGGTTAATACAAAAGAGCCGTCTTCTTTGACATATCCGACAGGATCATATTCGTAAAAACGGTAACGTACTCTTCCGGTTATCGCATCTTTAGGACCTTCGCACACAGTGTCTACCGGCGCCCATTGAGTGGGAACTTGTTCTTTTTGTACCGTTTTAAAGCGGATAGGTTTTCCGAAAGTGAATATCAGCTTTGAATACGTATCGACGGCTACCAAACAATTATCGAGCGCTACAAGTCCGCCGCCTTTACCGGTAAAACGGTAAAATACAAAGCGTTTCATAAGCGGTTCGCTTTGTTCGGATAATTCGCCGTCTTCGGTATATATTTTGTACATTTCGTTTTGATACAAACTGTAGGGATTTATACCGTAGTAACGGAAATATTTCATTTCGGTTATCGGGTTTTTACCGTTTTCTTCGGTAAGCGCCGATGAATCCGCTCCCAGATAATATTGTTCCGATCCGATTTTTCCCTGCCACTCAACCGTTCCGCTGTACTTCATAAAAGAAACATTGTATTCGAATGTACTTTCGAGTTTCCAATCCGTAAACAAAGTGTCTGAAAATGCGGGGAATTCGGTAATTCCCATATCAAGAGCGGCAAGTTTCTCGCTTACAAAACGGTGTGCTTTATCGCCTGCGGCATTGTTTTTTTCTTTCGGTTCTATTATAACACCGCCCTGCCGTATAACCGAAAACATATTAAAAGAGCCTTCCGGCAATACGGGTACAGGAATATCGGCATTTCCCCAATCTTCGGGTTTATTTTGAAATGCCGAACGGTTTTGCTGTTGTATGTAATATGGGTTAAAGGGCGCCGAACATGCGGCGCACACAAAGCATAACAGCAACAACAGCGTACTTTTTTTTATTGATATACGCTTCATCGCTTTGTTCCTTTACAGTTTAAATGCAAACCCGACGCTAAGACCGAAGTCCAGCGAATTAAGCCAATAGTCGGGAACCGGATCGTTTAAATTAGCTTGTTTTGCAAGGTCGCCGGGTGCGGTTAAATATTTCGGGCGATATATATTATAACGCGTATACCAACCCAATATAATATCGGTTGTATTTACAATCGGAATATTGTATTCAATTAAACCTTTAACCGAAGCCATAAGAGGGTTCATTTTTTTCATCATTTCTTCGGTTATAATTATTTCCCCGACTTTAGTGTCCAAACTGGGATCGGAAAAATAATATAAATACGACGGTCTTGTATCGGCTATCATACGACCGCCGATGCCCAAGCCGAGCGCAAGGCGGTTACTAAAAAAATACGCTTTACCCGTTACACCGAAATTAACGACAGGCATAAAATTAATGCTTATAAAAGTATCCACTTTGCCAGTTCCGGTATCCGCTGTAATTTTTTGCGCGGTATTGCCCTGCCCTACACCCAAGCAGGCAAAAGCTCCTACGCCGCTAAACGGATGATTTTTAGGCAAACCGAAAAATCGGTTGCTTGAAAATACATAACCGCCTTCAACTTCACCGCTCATAAGCAAACCGCTCATTATACCGGTCATTTTTTCGGCTTTGGGGTTAAGCTTTTTTAAGCTTTCATCGGAAATAAAGGGTGTGGTAAGAGCGCCGCCGAAATCGGCACGCAAATACAACAACGGCCCGTTTTCAAAAGCAACGAGCGAAGACAAGGTCAAAAGACCTGCAAAAACGGTGATAACACCTTTAAAACGTAACTTTTTCATAGCCGTATCTTATCCCAATACCGAACAATTGTCAAGCGTAATGTACAAAATTATACAAAAATATATTAATTTGTTTGATTTTATTTGCTTTATCTATCGCTTTGCTTACTGTTTTCAGCCCCTATTGTTTCCCACGCTTTATGAGCCGCAGCTTGTTCGGCTTCTTTTTTGCTTTTACCCTGAGCCGGTCCGTACACCGCTTCGCCTAAATGCACGTTTACCCAAAATACTTGGTCATGATCCGGTCCCGTTTTTTTTACCAATTCGTAGCGGGGACATTTTTTACTTTGTTTTTGGTAAAATTCCTGCAAAAGGGTTTTATAATCTTTTTGATGACGGTTTTCGCGTACTTTTTCGATTTGCGGAACAAGCAGTTTTAAAATCAACTTTTCTGCAGCTTTAATCCCCGAATCAAGGTAATAGGCGCCGAATACCGCTTCCATAGCGTCAGCTAAAATCGCTTTTTTAGTTCTGCCGCCGGAATGTTCTTCTCCCTTTCCCAAACGTAAACAGTTTTCCGCACCTATTTCCAATGCAATTTCTGAAAGGGACAGCTCCGACACGGCAAAAGATTTGATTCTGGTCAATTCGCCTTCGGGAAAATCTGAAAACGTAGTGTATAAATAAGAGGCAGTTACCATGCCAAGTACGGAATCGCCTAAAAATTCAAGGCGTTCATTATTGCACGAAGTGCAATCGGTTTCGTTGGAAAATGAACGGTGGTGAAAAGCGGTATCTAAAAGGTTTTGATTTTTAAACTTTATACCCAGCCGTTTTTGAAAATTATTAAGCAAAACTTTGCGCCGGGAAGAAAGGGACATATCGGTTTTAAAGAAACGGAACACCGTAGAAAAAAATATCCCGAAAAAAAACTTCAGGCGCGAATGCCGCAGTTTTTTTCGGGACTTTAAAAACGCAGTATTAAGCCTGCTGTGATTTTATGAATTCGTAAGCATCGCGGACGGTTTCAAATTCGTTTGCTTTTTCGTCGGGAACGCTTACACCCAATTCTTCTTCAATGGCATATACCAATTCATAAGTATCGAGGCTGTCTGCGCCGAGGTCTTGGCGGAACGAAGCGTCCATAGTTACTTTGGATTCTTCAATTTCCAGTTTGTCGGCAATCAGTTTTTGCATTTTGCTGAATAATTCATCCATTCTCTAAACTCCCTGTCAGCCGTTGCTTTCCGGCGTAATTATTTGTCTGCCGCGGTAAAATCCGCATTTGGGACATACGCGGTGCAGCATTACTAAATTTCCGCAATTGGCGCACTCTACAAGATGGGGGGCATTTAATCTCATGTTTATTCCCCGGCGTCTTCTGGTACGCGCCTTCGATGTTTTTGCTCGTGGTACTGCCATTATTAACCTCTCTAAAAATATATGCGATTATATCCGAAATAATATCTTATGGCAAGTCCATAACGAAAAAACAGTATAACATTTTATGATTTTTTGTCAACTACCTTTATGCTCTTATACAAAATTTATTTGCCGAATTTTAATTTAAGCGCTTTTTCTACATTTTCGGGAACCATTTCAGAAACATTGCCGCCGAAAGAAGCCAATTCTTTTATAGCGCTCGATTTTAAAATAAAAAACTTTTCGTCGGTGGGAAAAAATACGGTTTCCACTTGCGCATTTAAAGCTTTATTCATAAACGACAAATCGAATTCATACGAAAAATCAGCCGAGTTGCGTATGCCGCGGACAATCACTTGCGCTCCGGTATCCCGCGCGTATTCGACGATAAGTTTTGTACAAACATTCACCGACACATTGTCCCATTTGCACGTTAATTCTTTCATCAATTCAAAGCGCTCTTGTTCCGAAAACAAATACCGTTTGCTTTTATTAACCGCAATAACTACGTCTACAAAATCGAATACCGTTTTTGCACGCTCTATGATGTTCAAGTGTCCGTACGTAGGCGGGTCGAACGAACCGGGAAATATTGCTTTTATCATAAACACAAGTATAACATATTTGACAATTCGGAACAATAAGAGTATTATTAGCTTATGAAACACTTGCATAGTATCCGTATGCTTTTATGCGTTATAACCGCCGCAGCTGCTCTTGTAACGCTTCAAGCGTGCAAAACAACAAACGAAGCGGCTGCTCAAAAAGAAAGCGGTATGCAGCCGGCAAAAAGCGCAAACACAATGAAAACGCCGGAACAGATTGCCATGGAAGCCGAACAAAAAGAAAAAGACGACGAATATGCGCGTTCGGTCGGCAATTTGGGCAGCGAAAAAGTCAGTTTTGACGACTTTCAGCGCGACAAAGCCGATATCCTTACCGTTATTGCGGACTTGGATAAAAGCATGAAAACCCTCAATTACAGTTTGTGGCGCACCTATCTTACTCCAGCTTCGATTTCGTACTGGAGCAACAAATTGAATTTGCAAATCATTGCAACCAAACTGCCTAAAAAAGGCGTATCGCTTAAAAACTTAAGCGATTACTTTTTAAATGTGTTTATTCCGTCGCGCATAGACCGCAAAGTAACCGAAATCCGCTATATTTCGCCTACGGAAGTAAAAGCGGTAGAAGTTCAGGGTGAAAAAGATATAATTTACTATGAATTTGAAAAAGTCGGTGAAAAGTGGCTGGTAAAATTGCCGACAATGTAATGGAACAAAAATAAGATTGATTATTTTTATGAATCTTTGTATACTGATGAACTATTAGGAGGATGTATGAAATTATCCAAAACGGCGCTGTGTTTTGCCGCGGCATGTATGATTTTATCAAGTCTTGCAGCCCAAGAAGAAAAGCGCTCTGAAGTTACCGTTGAAGAAGAATATTTCGGTTCAAATGAAGATATGATTATCAGCGAAATGAGCCAAGTTGACGATTACGAAACAAAACTGCTCACGCTGCAATACATAAAAACAGCCCTCGATGCGGGCCGCTCTTCTCCGGCGATTGAAGCTTCGTTACAAAACATGGCAGGCGAAGGCGTATTTAACGAATCGCGCACCGGACGCCGGCAAACGAATAACTACACCGAAGTACGCCGCCAAGCGTGCATTATGCTCGGTCAAACAAGCGGTCTTTCCGACGAACAGCTTAAAGCGCGCAAAGATACGATTATGCGCTTGTTGCGTGACGAAGGAGAACCGATGGTGCTTTCGGCTGCAATTTATGCGCTGGGCAATATCGGCATTAACAACAATGACGATGTAGTAGACCAAATAGCAATGATTCACAAACGGTTTTCAATTTTAAATCCTACCGACAGCCTTGCTTATTCGGTATTGGATGCGTTTGGAAAGTTGGCGCCGACGGTAAAAAATTCAAGTTCGTTTGTAGAAACGGTTGCTTCCATCGCAACAAATTACAGCTACGTTATTCCCGTACGCCAAAAAGCAAAAGAACTTTTATTTTCGTTAAAAAACAACTGATTTTACAGTAATGACCGAAACGTTTAACTAAAGCGTTTCGGTCAAGTTTTTTTCACGCCAGAGTGATTAGCTCATTTGGATAGAGCGTCGCCCTCCGGAGGCGAAGGTGGCAGGTTCGAATCCTGTATCACTCGTATTATTAAACGTATGCTGTCCGATCTTTTTATTTTATTTGTTTTTTACAGTTCTCTGGGGTGGATGTGTGAAGTGTGCTATTGCGCACTGATAACACACCGTTTTGTAAACAGAGGTTTTTTACACGGTCCGTGGTGTCCGGTATACGGTATTGGAGCACTGTCGGTAATTGGTTTACTGCAGCCTTTTGCACACAATGTGTTTTTACTGTATGCAGCGTCGTTTTTTATAACAGGCGCGGTAGAATACCTTACCGGCTGGCTTTTAGAAATGCTGTTTCATACCAAATGGTGGGATTATTCGGATAAAAAATTTAATATAAAAGGACGCGTGTGCCTTTTTAATTCGCTGTTGTTTACTTTTGCAAGCGGTAGCGCCGTTTTATTTGTACATCCGACAGTTGCCGCTTTTGTAGAGCGTATGCCCTCTACCCTTCGCTTTTACATTGCATGCGCTTTTGGTTTTGTCTTTACTGCCGATTTTGCGCTAACGCTGCGCAAAGTGGTTGACTTTACCGAGTACATTACCCGCTTGCAGGATTTTGCCGAAAACTTAAAAGAGCGCTACGAAAACGAAGCATGGTTTAAATCACAGTCCGTAAGCGATATGTTCGAAGCGGTAAAACTGCGTTCCCGTTTAGCCAAGGGTGAAATATCGGATCGCATATTGGCAAAAATCGAATTGTTTTCGCAGCGCCACGCGGCAGTCGAGCGCTTTTTTAACAAGTTTCCTTCAATGCAAAATACAAACCGCAGTTTTTCGCTGCAGCACATAAAAAAATTGATACAAGAGCGCATGCAGGATAAAAAAAATAAATTATGGAAAAACTGATCCTTGCTTCAACTTCCGCACAGCGAAAAAACATACTGCATTCGCTGCACATTCCGTTTTACGAATATACGCCGCCGTTTGAAGAGATTATACCGCCGAACATAAAGCTCGACGATGTAAGCAAATACTTTGCGGTGCAAAAGGCTGAATGTACGGCTGCCGCACTTACAAATACAAGGGCACTCACAAACACGGGCTCTGTAAATGTGAGTGAAAATACACACAAAAAGTATACCGATGCACGCTTAATCGTCGGAGCGGACACGCTCATCGTATTTGACGGCAAAGCTTACGGTAAGCCAAAAGATAAAAACGAAGCTGCCTCATTTTTACGCTCATTTTCGGGAAAAACGCACAAAGTAATCAGCGGCATTGCCGTACACAATCGGGAAAGCGGAAAAACGCTGTCGCGCTCGTGTGTCAGTACTGTAAGCTTTGCCGTCTTAAGCGGTACCGATATAGAACATTACTTGAGTTTAGGCGAATGGCAAGGGGCTGCCGGTGCGTATAAAATTCAAGGTTTTGCCCAATGCTTTATTTCGCACATCAGCGGTTCGTTCAGTTCGATTATAGGCTTGCCTATTTTTGAATTTTATGAAATAATAAAACAACAAGGCTATGTCTTTGAGCACAGCTTTTGTCCTGATTTTAAACGTTTCGGTTGAATCGTTAAAATCTTGAAAAATCTTCCGCAGCCGGCTGTTTGTTTTACCGAACGGCTTGTACTGACGAGAAACAGAGTTTGGGGAAAAGAAAAATTCTTTTCCGATGAAGGAGCATTTCGTGGCAGTAGTAACCATGAAAAGTTTGCTTGAATCCGGTGTACACTTCGGTCACCAAGTCAAGCGCTGGGATCCGCGTATGAAAAAATACATTTTCGCGGAAAGAAACGGTATCCACATTATTGACTTGCAAAAAACCATGGCTTCAATTAAAGAAGCGTATGAAGCAGTCCGTAAAGTAACTTCGGCAGGAAAATCGGTCCTGTTCGTAGGAACAAAAAAACAAGCACAGCAAGCCATAGCTAAAGAAGCCGAACGTTGCGGTATGTTTTACGTAAACAACCGGTGGCTGGGCGGTATGCTGACAAACTTCAGTACCATCAAAAAATCGCTTTTGCGCCTTAAAAAGCTTGAAAAGATGGAAGTTGACGGTACGTTTGAAAATCTTACCAAAAAAGAAATCGCGTCAATCCAAAAAGAAAAGGCAAAACTCGAAAAAAACTTGGGCGGCATTAAAGAAATGAAAGAACTGCCCGGTATTTTGTTTATTATCGATACGCATAAAGAACAAATTGCCGTTGCAGAAGCGTGCCGTATGGGTATTCCCATCGTAGCGGTTGTAGACACAAACTGCAATCCTGAAGGGATCAACTACCCTATTCCCGGAAACGACGACGCTATCCGTGCAATAACACTGTTTACCCAAGTTATCGCCAATGCCGTTATCGAAGCGGACAACGAAACCGGTCTTAAAATTATTGAAAACCTTCAAGACGACGAAGAAGATATTACCGATACCGCATCCGTTCGTACCGACGATGAAGAAATTATCGATTACAGCAATTACACGCCTACCGAACCTAAAGAAGAAGATAAAGACGACGAAAGCGACGATTCTTTGGTAGACGAAGACAAATTATACGAATAACGGGAGATATACATGGAAATTAAAGCCGCTGAAGTAAAAGCGTTGCGCGATGCAACGGGCGCAGGCATGATGGAATGCAAAAACGCCCTTGTAGAATGCAACGGAGACGCCGCCGAAGCTGCAAAACTTTTAAAAGAAAAAGGGCTTGCAGCAGTGGAAAAACGTTCAGGAAGATCGACCAGCGAAGGGCGCATTTTTATAAAATCGAACGGTTCAAAAGTTGCCGTAGTAGAGCTTACCTGCGAAACGGACTTTGTTGCAAAAAATACTGATTTTTTAGCGGTAGGCGAAGCCATTGCTCAAAAAGTTTTGGATAAAGGCTATACCGAAGTAAATGCGGAATTGTCGGATATGCTGCTCGATTTAGCTACCAAAATCCGCGAAAACATGACCGTGCGCCGCGTGTCGCTGACCGACATTCCCTCAAGTGCCGTATATGCTTCGTACATACACAGCGACGGAAAAACAGGCGTTGTGGTGATCTTATCCTGCGATCCTGCTTCCGGAGCACAAAACGAAACGGTAAAACAATTTGCCTTTGACTGCTGTTTGCACATTGCAGCTTTTGCACCGCGCTATTTAAAACGCGAAGATGTGGATGCCGCATATATCGCCGAACAAAAAGAAATTTTTACCGCACAAACGGCAGAATTGGACAAACCGGACAATGTAAAAGCCGGTATCGTTCAAGGAAAACTGAACAAGCACTTGGCGGATATTTGCTTTATGGACCAAATGTTCGTAAAAGACGATAAAGTATCCGTTGCCAAAAAAATGGAACAAGTCGGCAAAGAAAACAGCGTTAAGCTGGGCTTGTTGACGGTAGTGAATTTTCAGTTAGGCGCATAATTCGGAGAAACCTATGGCAGACACAAACGAAGCAAGTATTCAAAGGATGAATAAAAGCATTGCGGCGTTAAAGGATGAATTCAATGCAATCAGAACGGGGCGTGCTTCGGCTGCCCTGTTCGATAAAGTACGGGTAGACTATTACGGTCAAAGCACACCCTTAAATCAAGTTGCAACGATTTCCATTCCCGAAGCGCGGACGGTCGTTATTCAGCCGTTTGATAAATCCTTGGTAAGCGAAATCGAAAAAGCCGTGCAAAAGTCGGAATTGGGATTGAATCCGTCAAATGACGGTAAAATTATCCGCATTGCGATTCCGCCGCTGACTTCGGAGCGCCGCAAAGAGCTGGTAAAACAAGCAAAAGCGATTGCCGAAACCAGTAAAGTCGCCATACGGAATATCCGCCGCGACGGCAATGATGAACTGAAAAAGATGCAAAAAGACGGAAGCCTTACCGAAGACGGATTAAAAACCGCAGAAGAAGCGTTGCAAAAATCGACCGATAAATTTATCGCCGATATAAATAAAATACTCGAAGATAAAGAAAAAGAAATTATGGAAGGCTGATGTCATCTTTTGATGCAATCGATAAAAGCGCCCTGCCCGTTCATGTAGGTATTATCATGGACGGGAACGGGCGCTGGGCACAAAAGCGCGCTCTGCCGCGCAGCAGCGGTCACAAAGAAGGCGTACGTTGCGCACGCGAAATAATAAAAGCAGCCGCCCGGATGGGTATACGGTATTTAACGCTGTATACCTTTTCTACGGAAAACTGGAAGCGCACCGAAGAAGAAACGTCTTTTTTAATGAACCTTTTGAAAATACACTTGCGAAAAGAATTCGAGTTCTATAAAAAAGAACAAGTGCGGGTACGCCATTTGGGCGATAAAGCGGGGCTTCCCGAAGACGTGTGCGCAGAATTGGAATCGGTTGAAAATGAAAGTAAGAATTTTAACGGAATGACCCTTATTTTAGCTATAAATTACGGCGCAAAAAATGAAATATACCGGGCGGCGCAAAAAATGATGCATGCGCAGCAAACGAATGAGCCGATTAACGGCGAAAGCGGGTTTACGCGTTTTTTTGACATTCCCGAATTGCCGGATGCCGACCTTATTATTCGCACAGGGGGCGAAAAACGTTTAAGTAATTTTTTACTGTGGCACGCTTCTTACGCGGAATTGGATTTTTCCGATGTTTTATGGCCCGATTATACACCGGAAGACTTTTATAAAGCGGTACTTGATTTTCAAAAAAGAAAACGCCGCTTCGGAGCTGCCGATTAACGGGAGGAATATGAATAAAATACTGCAAAGATTGCTGACATTTTTTATCGGAGTTCCGTTAATCGTTTCTTTAGCGCTGTTTTCTTTTGCAGGACACCTTGTGCTGCACTGCGCAATTATAGCCGGAGCCCTTATCGCTTCGTGGGAAGTGCACGGCATACTTAAACACAAAATGCCCAGCCAGCCCAAAGGCATCGTTATGGCAGCATCGGTTTTTAGTCCGCTTATGGCAGCGATTGTGTGTATCGGCGGAAGATCGCAAACATGGATATCGCTTGCCTTTATTCTTTCGCTTTTGGCAAGTTTTACTTACGAAATATTTTCGCCGGACAATGTAAAATCGTTTGAAAATGCCATTGCACGATTAAGTTCTTCAGCTTTTACAATTGTATACACCGGTTTTTTATTAACATATATTTCACGTTTAACCGTTTTGCCCTATGCAAACATCGTTATATCGTTGTTTTTTTTATTAGTATTTTCCTGCGATTCGTTTGCATGGCTTTTCGGTATGCTGTTCGGCAAAAAAAACCGAGGCTTTATAGCCGTCAGCCCGAACAAAAGTATTGCAGGTTTTGCAGGAGGCATTGCAGGATCGCTTGCCGTAGGCATAGCTGTGTATCATTTTTTCCCCTATGCTTTTTCCGCATTTAATTACAATACGGCAAAAGCTGCGATAACCGCTTTGTGCGTTGCCGCAGCCTCCATAGCAGGCGATTTAGCCGAATCGGTTATAAAACGTTCGGGCGAATGCAAAGATTCGGGAGCGGTTGTTCCCGGACGAGGCGGTTTTTTGGATTCCATAGATTCAATTTTATTTGCGGCTCCGGTATATTTTATCGTTATCAATCTTTTTAACTAAATGAAGCAACAAGGCAGTTCGATATGCAAAAAAAGGTTTTGGTTTTAGGCTGCACCGGATCTATCGGAAAAAGCACGCTCGATATTATAAGATCGTTTCCCAACCTTTTTAGTGTATGCGGTTTAACTGCCCATACCGATACGGCATCTTTGAATAAATTGGCACACGAGTTTTCATGCAATTGTATTGCAGCGTCAGGTGCCGAAAACGGCAGTAGGTACGATATACGCGGTGTAATCGAAAACTGCGGCGCCGACATTGCGGTAAACGGTATTGCAGGTTCTGCAGGTCTTCTGCCGTCCGTATGGTGTTTGCAAAACAGTATGGATTTGGCGCTTGCAAACAAAGAAACCGTTGTTATGGCATACGATTTGATTGCACAAAGTGCAAGTAAAGCCGGTAAAAAAATTATTCCGGTAGACTCGGAACACTCTGCAGTGTTTACGCTTATACAAAAATTCGGCAAGCAAAACCTTGCTTCCGTTATTTTAACCGCATCGGGCGGACCGTTTCGCAATTTGAGCACGGTACAGTTAAAAAGCGTAACGCTTGAACAAGCACTCGCCCACCCTACGTGGAAGATGGGAAAAAAAATAAGCATAGACAGCGCAACGCTTGCAAACAAAGGTCTTGAAGTTATAGAAGCGTGCCGGCTTTTTAACATAAAACCGGAGCAAGTGCAAGTTACGATACACCCGCAAAGTTTAGTGCATTCATTTATACGTACCACAGACGGCGATTTATACGCGCAAGTTTCCAAACCCGATATGAAACGCCCCATTTTGTCGGCGCTCAGCTGGCCTAACATGATTGAAAGCACACTGGAAAAACTGGACGCTTTGATGTGCGGGATCGGTTTACCTGCGACAGGCGGCGCACACGGTGCGGGCACGGCAACAGGCGGAAAAAGCACCGATGCGCTTGCCGGTATAACTATGGAATTCTACCCGCCGCGTTTTAACGATTTTCCGCTTTTAACTGCAGCATACGAAGCGCAAAAAAAAGGCGGTTCGTACACTATCGCGTACAATGCGGCAAACGAAATAGCTGTAGAACTTTTTTTACAACGGAAAATCGGTTTTACCGATATAAGCACTTTAGTATGCTCCGTTCTTGAACACGACTGGACAGCCGAAGCGCATAATTTTGACGAAGTTTTTTATTTTGACGGCGAAGCGCGCAAAAAAGCCCGCCTGTTATCAGGAGTACACGCATGACTGTAATATACGGACTTATTGGTTTAAGTTTTATAGTATTTATTCACGAATTAGGACACTTTATAGCCGCGCGTATATGCGGTGTTACGGTAGAAAGTTTTTCCGTAGGAATGGGACCGGTACTGCTGCATAAAAAATGCGGCACAACCGATTACCGCCTGTCGCTAATCCCTTTCGGCGGTTATTGCGGCATGAAAGGTGAAAAATCATTTCAGCAAGCAATGGAACAAAAACTTGAGCACATTCCCTACGAAGAACACGGATTTTACAGCGTGCACCCTTTGAAACGAGCCTTTATAGCTTTTGCAGGTCCACTTGCAAATTTTATATTTGCCGTTATGTGCTTATCCTTTATAGCCGCAGTAGGTTACGACTATTATACCTCTGAAAACAAAATCATTACGGCAAACGAAATATATCCTGAAAGCCGTTCGCGAGCTTTTGAAGCCGGACTACAAACGGGCGACCGTATAACCGCAATAAACGGTAAAAAAACAACCTATTTTTCGGACATAGCCGAAACGGTAGCGGTGTCGCCTTTACAAACGCTGCACATCAGCGTCGAAAGAAACGGACAACCGCTCAACTTTGATATTGAACCGGAACTTGATAAAACAAGCGGCGCCGGTAAAATAGGCATAATAAGTTGGACAGATCCGGTTATTAGTCAAATTGACGAAGACAGCACTGCTCAAAAAGCAGGACTGCAAACGGGCGACCGTATTATTGAAGCGGAAGGAACGGCTATAAACAATACCGCACAGCTGTACAAAATACTCAAAGGATTAACAAGTGCCCGCATATGTTATGAACGGTCAGGATCGGTATACGATACGGTTTTAACTGTAGACACGGCGGAAAAATCGGCAAAAAAAATATCCGGTGCACCGCTTGACGGCGCCGCCGGTATTTTAAGCGGAATAAATTGGAAAGCCAAAAAAGTGTATTCAAAAACCTATGCTTTTTTTCCTGCAATCGTACAGGGGATTAAAGAAACGTGCAGGCTTTTTATACTGACAGTTAAAAGCATAAGCTTATTGTTTAGAGGAGTCGATGTAAAACAAGCAGTATCCGGTCCCATAGGGGGTACCGTAATGCTCGGACAAAGCGCTAAAGAAGGATTTTCCGCAGGTTTTGCCTCAGGTTTGGTAACCCTTTTTAACTTTTTAGCTTTAATCAATGTATCGCTTTTTTTAATGAACCTTTTACCCATACCCGTACTCGACGGCAGCACCGTTTTTTTTGCTTTGTTGGAAGCCGTCCGAGGCAAAAACGTAAAACCTGCTACTTTGTATAGAGCGCAGTTTGTAGGCTTGGCTTTTATTGCACTTATTTTTGCATTCGGTATGTTCGGCGATATAAGCCGTATTATTCAAAACATAAAGAGAGGCTAAAACAATGTACAACATCCGTATTAAGCTATGTGCGGCTTTATTTTTATGTTTCGGCTGTATTGCCGCAGTCAATGCACAAATCACTGTTTCGCCGCAAAGCCACTTCGGCTCGGTAAGCTGTATGGCATCGGCGCGCACAACACCGTTTGATTTTCCCGTGTACAGCGCTTCGGACGACGGCTTTATTATAAAGTGGACGGCGCCGGAAAACGGAGAGCATTTTCAAATATCCGATTACCGCATAACAGCGCTTTCCGTTCACCCGAATGGAAACGATATCGCTGTAGTCGAAACCGATGGTTTTTCTTTATACCGCATTTCCGTATGGGATTGGAAAAATCAAACTAGAAAATGGGTTAAACGTTTAAACAGTACGGTTTCTTCTTTTGCCTATTCGGCTAAGGGCAGCTTTTTGCTTATCGGTATGTCCGACACAAACGGCATTGTGTTTATGGATTCTTCAAACGGCCGCATTCTTACGGGAAAATCAAATGAATATGCAGATATGGCTTCATTTGTTATGACCAGTGCAAGCGAAAATTCATGTATTGTATACTCGCCTGCAGGACAGCTTTCATACCTCAATTTAAAAAACGGAAAGCTTAAAACCGAATGCATTATAGAGCCTGATTTAACTCAAACTTGTTTGTTTTCGGATAACATCCTATTTGCCGGTGTAAAAAACGATACTATTTATATTTTCCGCGCCGATACGGGAGAACTTGAACTAAGCGTACAAGCAAAAAAACCGCTTTTGTGTACTTCTCCTTCCGATAAAAATCTGTATTATGTAGAAACTGATGGTAAAAACATCGTGTTAAAAATGACGGAAATAGAAAATGGTCGTATAAAACCGCAAGGCTTAATCGTTAAAACCGCATTTTTTGAAAAAAAAGAAAAGCCGACTTCGTTTATAAAAATAAATGACAGCGTATACATAGGCACCGGCTCTGGCGAGGTATATACATTAGATACACAAGCCGAAACGCAAACTTACGCTGTAAGCACCGTATCGAACAGAATATACGATAAAATCTACGATATTGCCGAATACGACGGTTTATTTTATTTTCTTACTTCAAAAACGGTATTTAAATCCTCGTATGAAGACAATACCGTATACAGTTTTTTTTCGCACAACGGCTACACCGATATAATTCCGCAAGAAAGCACTTTGATACTGTGGGCAAAAAACACAAAAAAACCGGTTTTATCGGTAAACGAACAAGGTTCACAAACCCTGTTTACCCCTCAGCAAAATATACAAATCCTGCACGTACAGCACGATAAATTGGTATACGTTGAAGGAAGTACAAAGGTAAAAATATTTGATTTACAAAGCGGCAAAGTATCGCAGCCGTATACGGGTACCGGTATTCAAGATGCCCTGCTGTATACTCCCGAACTTTTATACGTGGTAAAAAGTGCAGCAAGCAACCCGAAAGGCGCAATTGTACAAGTGGATACAAAAACAAAAGAGACGGTTTCAATAAATACCGAAGCCGATGTAGCTTTTTCTTTGTCGCAAAACAAAACAGAAAACGGTCCGTTTTACGGTGTTGCACTTTCCGCTGCAAAGTTTTCGGCTGCAAATGCAAACGGTACAAACGGGGGGCAAGCATCGGCAAAAGGGCAAACCGAAATATTCGCCTACTATCCTGAAACAAAAAAATACAGCCCTATTTTCAGATGGGCTGATGAAGATGCAAATGCGTTTACGTGGATACACAACGGCACATTGTTTACCAACGTAGGCAAAATGCACATTCACGCTTACGATATTGCAGAAAGAACGGACACTTTGCTGCAGCGCTCATCCGCACTGCCGCTTAAAATAACGGGAACCGAACACATGCTTGCCGTATTGAATAAAGACGGAAGCGTGTCTTGGTATGACGGTGTTACCAAACAGCCTTTAAAATCATGGTACATAACGAACGAAAACGAATGGTTGGAATTTTAAGTTTTTAAGCTGCCGCTACAGCCGGCAGCGCTGATGAATGCGCGGAAATTACACGGCGCAACCGGTTCAGACAATGCGGTAAAGATTTTTATCACAGCTTATTATCTTTTCTGCGACAAGGTCGTACGCGGCTTTTTGCAAAAGTTCGGCGTCTATTTTTTCTTTTTTTTGTATATCATACAAAGAAATACCCGTTCCGGCACGGTCGGCATTATCGGTATTTTGCACAAGAGCACGTATAATTGCACCGCGCGCTTGGCGCAGCGAACCTTTAAAAGGCGATTGTTTGGTATAGTGCCGGCTTTTACGCGACGGGTTTTCAACCTTTTTTTTAAGAACGGCGCCGTAGTCCATTAAAGCGTAATACCATTTTTTAGGATTTTTGCGGTACAGCGTTTGTTCTATAAGTTCGAGCAATTCTTTGTCGGCAATACCTTCTTTCGGCACTTCTTTATAAAAAAAGAAAAGGTATACCGAGCGGATATTCGTTTCTATAAAAACTTCGGGTTTGTTAAAAGAAAACGTACACACGGCGCGCGCGGTGTACGCTCCTATTCCCGGAAGCGCGTCCAATGCATCGGGGGTATCGGGAAAGCTTTTTCCCTGTTTAAGCAAAATGCTTAATGAGGCACACGCTTGCTGCAAAAACCGCGCACGGCGATTGTAGCCCAAACCGCTCCACAGCGAAAGCACATCGGCTAAAGATGCTTGTGATAAAGTGTGCACATCGGGAAAGCGCTCAAGCCACGCTGTATACTTGGGCAGCACCCGTTCGGTTTGCGTTTGCTGAAGCATAATTTCGGACACCAGTATTTTATACGGATCATCCGTATGACGCCACGGAAAGTCGCGTCCCTGACGTTCGTAAAAATCCAATATATCGTGCTGGAATTGAGCGATTTGTAAAGGAGAAAGACTATCAGTCATCGGTACCGCTTGAATGCTCTATTAATTTTTTTTGTGCTAAACCTTTTAAAATAAGAGACACTATTTGCTCGGGAGTATAACGTTCCGTATCTATAACCAAATCGACATGGGCGTAATCTTCATTATCTATATTATACAGTTTTTTATAGCGTTCAGAATCTTCTGCATCCCGCATTTTTGTAAAAGCGGCTATTTTTTCCACACTGCCGCCTTCTCTTTTGTGTATGCGCTTTGCTCTTACGTGCTCGGCTGCCGTAAGGTATACTTTAAAATCGGCTTGTTTAAGCATCCATACTGCAAGGCGCGAGCCTAAAACGCAGGATTTTTGCAGTGCCAATTCTACTTGCCTCTTGTCGATTTGAGTGTCGAACCAATCGTCGTTTTTTGCTTTTTCTATAATTTGTTCAAGCGTTAAACCTGTTTCTTCGGAAAGGTTTCTAAAAGTAAAATTAACTACACCTATATTAAGTTTGTCGGCAAGCAGTTTGCACACCGTTGTATTACCGCACCCGCTTTTTCCGGATATGGCAATGCGCAGCTGCTTTCCGTTACTGATTTTCCAGCTCATAAAACGAGCATAACAAAAAACAAAGCTTTATTCAACGGTATCTGTTATTTCACGGTACAGTGCTACCGTCTGCCGCACGTTGTCACCGGCAGACGATAGCTCAAAAAGCATTAATTAAGATTCGTTTGGCTCTTTAAAACCTTTTCCATCGTCAGCAGCCCAAACGTAATCGGCACCTTTCGGCATATCGTTAGAAGGGGCATTACCCATCGCATTTACAATCAGTTTACAGGTAATTTTATTGTCGGAACCGATTTTAAAATGTACCGTACTTTTTACCTCTTTCCGTTTAAAATCCTTTTTAGAATACGCAGTGCAAACCCATTCAGTTTTTGACTTTTTTTCCCACTGCATGTTTGTATACCGTGCACTCATCGCTTGAGAATAGCTGATCAATTTATCTTTATCATAAACAACACAGATATCATAAAGATTATGATCGAAATCCAGTTTCCCAAAATACGAGCCGTAAAATTGTTTTAGCGTTTCGGCATCGGCAGGATCTATAGACGGCGTCGCGTACGCTATCTTAATACACAGCTTATACATAGTTGATGAGCCGTTTTCGGTTTTAACTCTGTATTCTCTGTCTTTAATGAACCAATCTTCCAGTTCGCCGCTTTTTTGTTCTTTTGTACCGTTGAACAGTTTTGCATTTGAGCTGAGTTTAAAGCTTGCTTTAAACTTTCTGTTTCCTTTTTGACCGTCACTCTTTTTATATGCCGCTTCCGGTACTGTTACGGTAATCGTTTTTGTGCTTTGATCGACCGTACCAATTATGTCGGCGCTCAAAAAATCGTTGAATCTTTTTTCAAACCCGAACGACAGCAACGGTCCGGAAGCATTCGGTAAACCGGAACCGTTGTCCGGCGTACCGGTATTGTCAAGCGGACCGGCATTATTTTGACATGAAGTCAATGCGGCAAGCAGTATTCCCATAAAAACAACTGTACATACAGCTGTACGCTTACTATTTTTTTTCATAACACACTCCTTTTATCTGGGTATCGGCTTAAGCATTTTAGGAGAAGCGGAATTGTTTTTATCGTATACGTAATAGGTTTTGCCGCCCTCGTCAATTTTTTCAACAGCTTTACCTTTGTTAAACGGTCCCGATTTCATACCCATCGGAACAACATATTGCAAAACTTTTAAATTGCCGCTGCCGTCTTTTAGAAATTTCAAAGCAACCCTTCTGTCTTTCGGAGCGTAATCGGTATCGGTTTTGAGGTATGAACAGCATATCCACATAGATGAAACTTTAGCCCAGCGGATGTTTTCATAACCGGAACTCATAGCAACCGAATATACAATAAGTTTATCGTCGCCGATTTCAACACATTGTTGTTTTATTCCGCCCGGCCAATAACAGCCATATAAGCTTTTAATTTCAGCTTGCTGAGCAGCAGTCAATTCGGATAATTTCTTTTCGACAATATCGTCCGGTATAAACTTTCCGCTATTGTCCCCCGTTCCGCCGGCAGGCGTTTTTCTACCGGCGGAAAAACCGTTGTTGCAACCGGCGAGCACGGTAAAAAAAACAAGCGATATACAGGCATTTAATATAATTTTTTTCATTTTAATTTCTCCGTAAATTCAGCAGCATGTTATATCATTCTCGGTTCAAACAGCTTGGGAGATTTTTTAGGATCTTTGTCGTATGCAGCTTTGTCATAAGTGTAATAGGTTTTACCGCCCTCTTCAAACTTGTCGGGCTCTTTTCCTTTTATATACGGTCCATACGCATCGGTTCCCATCCGCAAAATCTGATCCCAAACCTTTAACGTACCCTTGTTATCTTTTATAAAAGTAAAGACAATTCTTTTTTCTTCATCATCATTTTCAGCGTATGAAAAGCACACCCACATAGAAGACGAAATTCTGCTCCAGCGCAAGTTTGTAAATCCCATGCTCATAAACGCATTGTTTGTGTACACGGCGAGCCTTTCATTGTTAATTGCAGGGCACTCGGCTTTATTACCGTCGTCCGCCCAATAGTAGCCGTATAAAGTTTTAATTTCGGCTTGCTGATCAGCCGGTAAATCGGAAAACAATTGCTCTGCAGCTTCTTCCACTTTTACCGTATAGTTTTGCTGTGATCCATCTTCCGCTTTAACGGTGTACGTTACGCCCGCAGCACCGGAAAAATCGTTTTCAGTTACTCCGCTTTCCTGTTCGACTGCATCGACAAAAAGCTTTGCTTTACTGCTGACTTTAAAAGACACTTTAAGTTTTTTTCTATTCACACCTGTCGCAGCAGCCGGTACTTTTACCGATACGGTTTTGTTTGTTTCATCGATTCTTCCGTATAGGTCAGCGCGCAATCCGATAATTTTTGCTTCTTCAAGCATAAATTCAAGTATCTGCTTTTCCGAAGATTTGGGCTGTTCAATATTTCCGCCGGAAGGCGGTTTTACATCGGGCGAACCGTTGTTACAGCCGGTGAGTACGGCTAAAAGCGTAAAAAAGCATAGGCTCGTAAATACTGTAATTTTTTTCATTTTAATTCCTCCTAATTAATTCTAAATATGTATAGTTACCGGTTTATATCCGCTTTCTGCAGTCCACACAAAATCCTCTCCTTTTACCGCTGTTGTATCGGTTGCCATAATATTGGTGTGTACCGTAATTTTAGTTTTGCCGTTTTCGTTACTTTCGGTAAAATCGTAACCGCCTTTACCGAATAAATTTTTAATCTGCGGCTTATTCATTTTGTAGGTTGTGCACGTGTAAGTACCGTTATCTCTTTTTTCCCATTCCATGTTTACGTAATCCATGCTCATCGTTTTTGAATACAAAATAACCTTATTCCATTCAAGAACAATGATTACCTCTCCCAAAGCCGGTACCGTACCGTAATACGATCCGAAATATTTTTTTACTTCGTTTTGGGGAGCTTTAGGTAAATCGATTTCGATAGGCACATTGTATACGTTAGAGTCGCCGTTTTCTGCAGTTACTGTAACATTAGTACCATCGGTTAAATTATAAAAATCCGCAGCTGTTTTGGAGTTTTCCAGTTTTACTCCGCCGATGGATAGCTTTGCTTTTGCACTTGCAGTAAACGTGGGTTTAAGTGATTTTATGGTTGCCTCGGTTGTACCTGCAGGGAATTTAATAAAGATAAGTCCTCTGCCCCCTGAGAAGCCTACCAACCCGCTAACATCTTCCGGCAAAAGAGGATTTACGTCTTTTTTGAAGTCGAATGTAAGTATTTTTTTTCCGCTGAATTTACCTGAAGCAGGTTCGGCTTCAACTTGCACTATATAAATCTGCTTGGAACCGTCTTCGGCTGTTATACCGTAGCGTACAAGGCGGGTAAAATCATTTTCCGTTTTTCCGCTTTCTTGTGCAGCATCTTTTACAAAAGCACGGGCTTTGTTGCTTAAAACAAAACTGGGTTTTAATTTTTTTACATCTGTACCGTTAGGTACTATCACACATACCGTTTTTGAAAGTTCATCGATTATACCGGTTACATCCTTTGCCAAAACTGTATTGTCCGCAGCTTTTAAAGCAAATTCAAGCAGCTGTTTTTCGGAAGATTTTACCCCCCCCC